>NZ_LJYG01000045.1:3865-68192 GCF_001440035.1 Bradyrhizobium manausense
TGGCGGGTCGAGAGGGGCCAGGGCATGGAGACCCCGTTTTAGCCAGTCCCGGCACGAATGAAAGGGGGCGCAAGAGCAGAGCAGCCAGGCGGCCCGTCCCGCGCCCCAATCGCGGCTTAAGCGATGGTGTTGACGATGCCGCCTTCGGCACGCAGCGCCGCACCGTTGGTCGCTGATGCCTCCTTCGAGGCGACATAGACCACCATGTTGGCGATCTCCTCGACACTGGCAAAACGCTGGATCAGCGAGCTCGGGCGATGCTGCCTGACGAAATTGGCGGCGGCTTCATCCACCGATTGCCCGTTCTGCCTGGCCAGATCCTTCACGAAAGTCTCGACGCCCTCGGACATGGTCGGGCCAGGCAGCACCGAATTCACGGTGACGGCGGTGCCCTGGGTGAGCTGCGCGAGGCCACGGGCGACCGCGAGCTGGGCCGTCTTGGTCACGCCGTAGTGGATCATCTCGGCGGGAATGTTGAGTCCGGACTCCGAGGAGATGAAGACGATGCGGCCCCAATTGCGCTGCAGCATGCCCTGCATATAGGCGCGCGAGAGCCGCACGCCGCTCATCACGTTGACCTCGAAGAAGCGGATCCAGTCCTCGTCCGGAATCTCGAAAAAGCCCTTCGGCTCGAAGATGCCGGCGTTGTTGACGAGGATGTCCACCTCGGGCAGCGCCGCAACCAGCGCCTTGCAGCCGGCCGCGGTCGAGACGTCGGCGGCGATGCCGCGCACCTTGGCACCCGCCCCCTCCAGCTTGCGCACAGCGGCATCGACCTTGTCCTGGCCGCGCCCGTTGATCACGACGCTCGCACCAGAGCCCGCAAGGCCCTTCGCGATGGCGTGGCCGATGCCGGCAGTCGAGCCGGTGACGAGGGCAGTCTTTCCGGAAAGATCGATCTTCATATGTCATCTCCGCTGAGGTTGAAGCGGATATCGTGCGCTGCACGGGCGGGTGCAATCACCGCTCACCGATGCGTGAGAGCTGCCACAACGGCAAATTTGCAGGGTGGGCAAAGCGGCCTGTCCGCCGAAGCTCGAAGAGCGAAGGCGGAAGCGTGCCCACCATCTGCAGGTGGTGGGCACGGCGCGCGAAGCACGCGCGCCTTTGCCCACCGTACGGCACCATTTCTTTGGTTGCAGCGTTCTGACAAACGCGAGTGCCGAATTTGTGGGATTGATTGGCCGAATTCCCCAAACAAAAACGGCGCCCGAAGGCGCCGTTTTCAAACTCAATGCTGCGATTTGGCTTACGCCGCCTCAGCTTCCTTCGCCTGCACCGGACCTGAGTCCTGGCCCTTGGCATCGACGTCGCGATCGACGAACTCGATCACGGCCATCGCGGCGTTGTCGCCGTAGCGGAAGCCCGCCTTGATGATGCGGGTATAGCCGCCCTGGCGATCCTTGTAGCGGGGCGCCAGCACGTCGAACAGCTTCTTGACCTGGTCCTTGTCGCGCATCTCGGAGATGGCCTGGCGGCGCATCGACAGGCCGCCCTTCTTGCCGAGGGTGACCAGCTTCTCGACGATCGGACGAAGCTCCTTGGCCTTCGGCAGCGTGGTGACGATCTGCTCGTGCTTGATCAGCGCGGCCGCCATGTTGGCGAACATCGCGCGGCGATGCTCGGCCGTGCGGTTGAGCTTCCGATGAACCTTGCCGTGACGCATGTAACTATTCCTTGTTCTAGAACTGCCGCGACGGTTCGTCGGACCAGTTGCTCAGGTGGGCTGCCTGCGTTCGCCCTTTCAGTCATTCCGGGGCGTGCGAAGCACGAGCCCGGAATCTCGAGGTTCCGGGCTCGGCTCTGCGAGCCGCCCCGGAACGACGAAGTCTCAGTAGTGATCTTCGAAGCGCTTGGCGAGCTCGTCGATGTTCTCCGGCGGCCAGCCCGGCACTTCCATGCCGAGGTGCAGACCCATCTGGGCCAGCACTTCCTTGATTTCGTTCAACGACTTGCGGCCGAAGTTCGGAGTGCGGAGCATTTCCGCCTCGCTCTTCTGCACGAGGTCGCCGATGTAGACGATGTTGTCGTTCTTCAAGCAGTTGGCCGAACGCACCGACAGCTCGAGCTCGTCCACCTTCTTGAGGAAGGCCGGGTTGAAGGCGAGGTCCGGGATGATCTCCTGGGCGACTTCCTTGCGCGGCTCTTCGAAGTTGACGAACACGTTGAGCTGATCCTGCAGGATGCGGGCGGCGTAGGCCACCGAATCATCCGGCGAGATCGCGCCGTTGGTCTCGATCGTCATGGTCAGCTTGTCGTAGTCGAGGATCTGGCCCTCACGGGTGTTCTCGACCTTGTAGGAGACCTTGCGGACCGGCGAATACAGGCTGTCGACCGGGATCAGGCCGATCGGCGCATCCTCGGGACGGTTGCGCTCGGCGGGCACGTAGCCCTTGCCGGTCGAGACCGTGAACTCCATGCGGATCTCGGCGCCCTCGTCGAGGGTGCAGATCTGCAGGTCCGGGTTGAGCACCACGACGTCGCCCACGGTCTGGATGTCGCCGGCGGTGACGACGCCCGGGCCGGACTTCTTCACGACCATGCGCTTGGGGCCTTCGCCCTGCATCTTGATCGAGATGTCCTTGATGTTGAGCACGATGTCGGTGACGTCCTCACGGACGCCAGCGATCGAGGAGAACTCGTGCAGCACGCCGTCGATGTGCACCGACTGCACCGCCGCGCCCTGGAGCGAGGAGAGCAGGATGCGGCGCAGCGCGTTGCCGAGCGTCTGGCCGAAACCGCGCTCGAGCGGCTCGGCGACGATGGTCGCGAAACGCGAGGGATCGCTGCCAGGGGTCACCTGGAGCTTGTTCGGCCGAATCAGTTCTTGCCAATTTTTCTGGATCGTCACTGTTTCACCCATACAGGCCAGCCGATTTGAAAATTCAAATACTGGCGTTGGAGAAAGGCCGCAGATCAAACCCGCGGCTTCTTAAAAAAGCATCGCGGGCACCACAGCGCCCGCATCTTCGTATCAGACGCGCCGACGCTTGCGCGGACGGCAACCGTTGTGCGGGATCGTGGTCACGTCGCGGATCGAGGTGACGGTGAAGCCCGCGGCCTGCAGCGCGCGGAGCGCCGACTCACGGCCCGAACCGGGACCGGCGACTTCGACTTCCAGCGTGCGCATGCCGTGCTCCTGCGCCTTCTTGGACACGTCTTCAGCGGCGACCTGCGCGGCATAGGGGGTCGACTTGCGCGAGCCCTTGAAGCCCATCGTGCCGGCCGAGGACCAGGCAATGGTGTTGCCCTGCGCGTCGGTGATGGTGATGGTCGTGTTGTTGAAGGACGAGTTCACGTGCGCGACGCCGGAGGCGATGTTCTTGCGCTCACGACGACGAACGCGGGTGGCTTCCTTGCCCATAGAGTACCTTTCCTGAAGATCTCAAACGCCGCCGTAATGCCAGCGGCTACACCTGTGGAACGAAAGGCGCGTGGCGAAAGGGTTTCCCCTATCGCCACACGCCGCGATTGGAATAGAAAACTTACTTCTTCTTGCCGGCGATGGCCTTGGCCGGACCCTTGCGCGTACGCGCATTGGTGTGGGTGCGCTGACCGCGCACCGGCAGACCGCGACGATGACGCAGGCCGCGATAGCAGCCGAGGTCCATCAGACGCTTGATGTTGATACCGACTTCACGACGCAGATCGCCCTCGACGAGATAGTCGCGGTCGATCACTTCGCGGATCTGGAGCACTTCAGCGTCGCTGAGCTGATTGACGCGACGATCCTCGGGGATCTTCACCTTTTCGAGGATCTCACCAGCGATCTTCTGGCCGATGCCATGGATGTACTGGAGCGCGATCAGCACGCGCTTGTTGGTCGGAATGTTCACGCCGGCAATACGGGCCACGGCCTTCTCTCCTGTTGCCGACCCCTCGTCAGGAATCGGGCTTTAAGTGCTTATGTTTCTCGGGCAGGTGTTCACAAACGCGAACACGACGCCCACCCCTGGTCTTCCTGGGGCCCGGCATCGTTTGAAACTATCCGACTTGGATGCGGGGCTTATTAAGGGATTCCGGGGGCTTTCGTCAACCGCCGCTAGCGCTTGGCTCGCTTTTTCGTGACCTTTTTTGCAGCCTTTTTGGCACCTTTTTTGACGGCCTTCTTGGCCGCCTTTTTGACCATTTTCTTGGCCGTCTTTTTGGCGCCGTTCACGGCCTTTTTGGTGGATTTGGCCGATTTGGCGGCCTTTTTGGCGGATTTCGCTGGCTTTTTGGCTGCCTTCTTGGCCGGCCCTGCCTTGGCGGCGCTCTTGGCGTGAGTCCTGGGCTCGATCGCACCCAGCGCCAGGAGCTGGCGGTGGATGGCGCGGGTGACCTCATCGATGGCCATCATGCCGTCGATGGTCGAAAGCTTGCGGCGCTCGGAATAGTAGTGAATCAGCGGTTCGGTCTGGCTGCGGTAGCTGGCGAGACGCTTGGTCAGGACCTCCGGGGTGTCGTCGACCCTGACCTCCTCCCCGCGCTCCCGCATCTGGGCGACACGGGTCTCGACGCGGTTCAGAAGCGCGCTCTCGTTGACACGGAGCTCGATCACGGCGTCGAGCTTCATGTGCTTGTGCTTCAGCAGCTCGTCCAGCGCTTCGGCCTGCGGCACGGTGCGGGGAAAGCCATCCAGGATGAAGCCGTGCTTGGCGTCCGGCTGGTCGATGCGGTCGGAGATGATTCCGACCACGATATCGTCAGGGACGAGACCGCCGCTGGCCATGATCTCCTTGGCCTTCAGCCCGACCGGCGTGCCGGCCGCGACCGCTGCGCGCAACATCTCGCCGGTCGAGAGCTGGACAATGCCATAGCGCTGCACCAGCAGCTGCGCCTGGGTCCCTTTGCCTGACCCCGGCGGTCCCAGAAGTATAATTCTCATCGGCGTACGCCCCCCGGATTGGTGAGCGATACGTCGCGCACCCGTGTTTTGAAACTTCAGCAACAGTGCAAATCATAATCAGCGCCGCGCCGCTACCCATATCATAAGGGAGCAAGTGCCCGGACGCCAAGAAGGCCTTTGAAATCAGGGATTGCGCTGCAGTGAGAGCAGCTCATCCGATGCGACCGAAGGACGGGCTGATCGTCTCGGCGGGCGCCGCGCATCACTTGGGTGGCGAATCGGCGGCGCGGACGCGCCGCCTTCAGTCAACGTGCCGCTCAGCGGCGGCGGCCGCGCAGCTTCGACTTGCGGATCAGGCCTTCATACTGGTGGGCCAGCAGATAGCCCTGCACCTGCGCCACCGTGTCCATGGTGACACTGACGACGATCAGCAGCGAGGTGCCGCCAAAGTAGAACGGCACCGAGGCGTAGGAGATCAGGATTTCCGGGATCAAGCAGACGATCGCCAGATAAATCGCACCCAGCACGGTGATGCGCGACAGCACATAGTCGATATATTCGGCCGTGCGCTCGCCCGGACGGATGCCAGGGATGAAGCCGCCGTGCTTCTTCAGATTGTCCGCCGTCTCGGTCGGGTTGAACACGATTGCGGTGTAGAAGAAGGCGAAGAACACGATCAGCGCGAGATAGAGCACCAGGAACAGCGGACGGCCGTGGCCGAGCTGCGTGGTGATCCACTGGAACCATTCCGGTCCCTTGCCCGCGTTGAAGTTTGCGACCGTGGTCGGCAGCAGCAGCAACGAGGATGCGAAGATCGGCGGGATCACGCCCGACGTGTTGAGCTTGAGCGGCAGATGCGAGGACTGGCCCTCGAACATCTTGTTGCCGACCTGGCGCTTCGGATACTGGATCAGCAGCCGGCGCTGGGCGCGCTCCATGAACACGATGAAGGCGATCACGGCGACCGCCATCACGATCACGATCAGGATCAGGCCGGTCGACATCGCGCCCTGACGGCCGAGCTCGAGCATGTTGGCGAGCGCCGCCGGGAGCTCGGCGACGATGCCCGAGAGAATGATCAGCGAGATGCCGTTGCCGATGCCGCGCGAGGTGATCTGCTCGCCCAGCCACATCAGGAACATGGTGCCGCCGGTCAGCGTGATCGCGGTGGAGAGACGGAAGAACATGCCGGGGTCACTGACGACGTTGCCGGCGCCTTCGAGACCGACCGCGATGCCGTAGGACTGGAACGCGGCCAGGATTACCGTCAGATAGCGCGTGTACTGGTTCAGCGTCTTGCGGCCCGCCTCACCTTCCTTCTTCAGCGCCTCGAGTTGTGGCGAGACGGTGGTCAGGAGCTGGATGATGATCGAGGCCGAGATGTACGGCATGATGTTCAGCGCGAAGATCGCCATGCGGTGGATGCCGCCGCCGGCGAACATGTTGAACATGCCGAGGATGCCGCCTGCCTGCGACTTGAACACCTGCTCCCAGATGTTGGGATCGATGCCGGGCAGCGGGATGTAGGTTCCGAGCCGATAAACGAGCAGCGCACCCAGGGTGAACCAGATACGCTTCTTCAGTTCGTCGGCTTTGGCAAACGCGCCGAAATTGAGGTTGGCTGCCAGTTGTTCCGCTGCTGAGGCCATATTGGACTTTCTCCCGCCGCCTTTTGCGCCGTCATACCCGCGGCCGGGCTACTTTAGCGGACGCCGGACATTATCTGGCGCTTCGGCTTCGATAAGTCCATCGTCCCGCATGCGAAAAGGCCCGCGAGCCGCGGGCCAATGACGCAGTTGTTACGCCGCCTCGCCTTCTTCCTTCGCAGGGGCAAGGATCTTCACCGATCCGCCGGCCTTCTCGACCGCTTCGATCGCGGACTTGGTGGCGCCGTGGACCTCAATGTTCAGCTTGGCCTTGAGCTCGCCGCGGCCGAGCAGCCGCAGACCGGCCTTGGCGCGGCGCAGCACGCCCGCCTTGACCAGGGCCTCGACGTTGACGACGCTGCCGGTGTCGAGCTTCTTGGCATCGACCGCATCCTGGAGCCGGTCGAGATTGATCTCGGCGTACTCGACGCGGAAGATGTTGTTGAAGCCGCGCTTGGGCAGACGGCGATGCAACGGCATCTGGCCGCCTTCGAAACCCTTGATGCGCACGCCCGAACGCGCGGTCTGGCCCTTGCCGCCGCGGCCCGACTGCTTGCCCTTGCCCGAACCGATGCCACGGCCGACGCGCATGCGCTTCTTGCGCGAGCCGGCGTTGTCGGCGATATCGCTGAGCTTCATCGCCCTGCTCCTTGTGTTTTGCGCATGATCTGGCCCGAAAACCGGGATCATGCGCGCTATCTTACTTCTCGTCGACGATGCGAACGAGATGGTGAACCTTTTCGATCATGCCGCGGACGGCCGGGGTGTCCGGCAATTCGCTGACGCGGCCGATCTTGTTGAGCTTGAGCCCGATCAGCGTGGAACGCTGCGAGTGATGGCGGCGGATCGCGCTGCCGGTCTGCTCGAGCTTGATCGTCTTTGCGGACTTAGCGGCGTCCTTGGCCATCGTGATCTACTCCGAAAAGCGTTGGTTAGTCCGCCGCCGCCTCGGCATCGCCGCCGATGCGACGACCCTGGAGGGTGGACACCTTGATGTTGCGGCGCGCCGCGACCGAGCGCGGGCTATCCTGATGCTTCAGCGCATCGAAGGTCGCGCGAACCATGTTGTACGGGTTCGACGAGCCGATCGACTTCGCCACCACGTCCTGGACGCCGAGCGTCTCGAACACGGCGCGCATCGGACCGCCGGCGATGATGCCGGTACCGGCCGGAGCTGCACGCAGATAGACGCGGCCAGCGCCATGACGGCCGGCGATGTCATGATGCAGGGTGCGGCCCTCGCGCAGCGACACGCGGGTCAGGTTGCGCTTGGCGGACTCGGTGGCCTTGCGGATCGCCTCAGGCACTTCGCGTGCCTTGCCGTGACCGAAGCCGGCGCGGCCCTTCTGATCGCCGATCACGACCAGCGCTGCGAAACCGAAGCGCTTGCCGCCCTTGACGACCTTGGCCACGCGATTGATGTGGACGAGCTTGTCGACGAACTCGCTGTCGCGCTCCTCGCGCTCCTTGCGTTCACGTCCGCCGCCGCGTTGATCGCGTCCACCACGTTGTTCGCGTTCTGCCATTTTTCCAATCCTTCAGAGGCTTGCGCCTCAATCCTCAAATTCTGTTAGAAGCTCAGCCCGCTCTCACGCGCAGCGTCGGCGAGAGCCTTGACGCGCCCGTGGTAGAGGTAGCTGCCGCGATCGAACACGACTTCCTTGACGCCCTTCTCGGCAGCGCGCTCGGCCAGCAGCTTGCCGACCGCCTTCGCCGCATCGATGTCGGCGCCGGTCTTGCCGCCGTCGCGCATCGCCTTCTCGAGCGAGGAGGCAGAGGCCAGCGTCTCGCCCTTCAGATCGTCGATGACCTGGGCGTAGATGTGCTTGGACGAGCGGAACACCGACAGACGCGGACGACCACCGCCGGAGCGGCGCAGCTTCAGCCGCACACTCCGCTTGCGCCGGGCATTGGTAACCTTGGCTTTGGACATGACCGGCTCCGTTACTTCTTCTTGCCTTCCTTGCGGAAGATGAATTCGCCCACATACTTCACGCCCTTGCCCTTGTAGGGCTCCGGCGGACGATAGGAGCGGATCTCGGCGGCAACCTGGCCGACGCGCTGGATGTCGCTGCCCGACACCGTGATTTCGGTCGGCTTCGGCACGGCGATCGTGATCCCTTCCGGGATCGGATAGATCACGTCGTGGCTGTAACCGAGCGCGAGCTGCAGGTTCTTGCCCTGCATCGCGGCGCGGTAACCGACGCCGGTGATCTCGAGCTTCTTCTCGAAGCCCTTGGTCACGCCTTCGACCAGATTCGCGACCTGGGCGCGAGCGGTGCCATACAGCGCCCGCGCGCGATTGGTCTCGGCCCGCGGCTTGACCTTGACCTGGCCGTTCTCGAGCTTCACCTCGACGTCGTCATGGACGACGAACTGAAGCTGGCCCTTCGGCCCCTTCATCTTGACGGTCTGCCCATCGACGGTCGCGGTCACACCGGACGGCACCGCCACAGGCTTTTTGCCAACTCGTGACATGGATCAAAAACCCTTCTCAGAACACCGTGAAGAGGACTTCACCGCCCACGTTCGCTTCACGCGCACTGTGGTCGGCCATGATCCCCTTCGGCGTCGACAACACCGAAATACCGAGCCCGTTATTGACCCGCGGCAGGTTCTTCACCGAGGCGTACACGCGACGCCCGGGCTTGGAGACACGTTCGATCTCGCGGATGACGGGCTCGCCGTCGAAATACTTCAGCTCGATCTCGATCTCGCTGCGGCCCGAGGCGTGCTCGAGGGTCGCGTAACCGCGGATATAGCCCTCGCTCTTGAGCACTTCGAGGACGTTCTCGCGCATCTTCGAGCCCGGTGTGGAGACCTTGCTCTTGGAGCGCATCTGCGCGTTGCGGATGCGGGTGATCAGATCGCTGATTGGATCGTGCGTAGACATCTAAACGACCCTCCTTACCAGCTCGACTTCACGAGGCCCGGGACCATGCCCTTGGAGCCAAGGTCGCGGAGCGCGATACGGGACAGCTTGTTCTTGCGATAGTTCGAGCGCGGGCGCCCCGACAGCTCGCAACGCAGACGGATGCGGGTGGCCGACGAATTGCGCGGCATTTCCGCAAGCTTCAGGGTCGCGGCGAACCGCTCCTCCATCGGCAGCGTCTTGTCGGCGATGATCGCCTTCAACCGCTCGCGCTTCGGGGCGGCGTTCTTCACCATCCGCTTGCGCCGGTTGTTCTTCTCGACTGAACTCTTCTTTGCCATGCTTGGCTCCTGGGTATCCGCGTTTGAGAGGCTTTAGGTCAGCGTCTCACTGCCGGAACGGGAAATTGAAAGCGGTCAACAAGGCCCTCGCCTCTTCGTCGGTCTTGGCCGTGGTGCAGACGGTGATGTCCATACCGCGGGCTTCCGTGACCTTGTCGAAGTCGATCTCGGGGAAAATGATGTGCTCCTTGATGCCGAGCGAGTAGTTGCCGCGGCCGTCAAAGCTCTTCGGGTTCAGGCCGCGGAAGTCGCGGACGCGCGGCAGCGCGACGTTGACCAGGCGATCGATGAACTCGTACATGCGGGCCTTGCGCAGCGTGACCTTGCAGCCGATCGGCTGGTTCTCACGCAGCTTGAAGGTCGCGATCGCGATCCGCGAGTAGGTCACGATCGCCTTCTGGCCGGCGATCTGGGTCAGCTCGGCAGCGGCGGTCTCGGCCTTCTTGCGGTCGTTGACGGAGTCGCCGACGCCCATGTTCAGCACGACCTTGTCCAGACGCGGAACCTGCATGACGTTCTGATAACCGAACTTCTCGGTCAACGCCGTGCGGATCTTCGCATCGTATTCCGCGCGCAGGCGCGGGGTGTAAGCGGTCTCAGCCATCGATCTCAGCTCCCGAGCTCTTGGCGATGCGAACCTTCTTGCCGTCCGCCAGAATCTTGAATCCGACGCGGGTCGGCTTTCCGTCCTTGCCGACATACGCGATGTTGGACAGTTGGATCGGCGCCTCTTTCGAGATGATGCCGCCCTCCTGGGCCTGCGTCTGCTTCTGGTGACGCTTGACCATGTTGATGCCGCGCACGAGCGCCGTGCCGGCGTCGGGGCGAACTTCGAACACTTCGCCGGTGCGGCCCTTGTCGCGACCGGTCAGCACGACGACCTTGTCGCCCTTGCGGATCTTCGCAGCCATCACAGCACCTCCGGCGCGAGCGAAATGATCTTCATGTGGTTCTTCGCACGCAGCTCGCGCGGCACGGGCCCGAAGATACGGGTGCCGACCGGCTCGGCCTGGTTGTTGATCAGGACGGCGGCGTTCCGGTCGAAGCGGATGACCGAACCGTCGGCGCGGCGGATGTCCTTGCGGACGCGCACCACGACGGCCTTCATCACGTCGCCCTTCTTCACCTTGCCACGCGGAATGGCTTCCTTGATCGAGACGACGATGATGTCGCCGATCGTGGCGTAGCGGCGCTTGGAGCCTCCGAGCACCTTGATACACATGACACGGCGTGCGCCAGAATTATCGGCCACGTCGAGGTTGGTCTGCATCTGAATCATTGATGCACCTCGTCCTCTTTCTCTTTGCGCCAGCCTAGCCGGCGCTCAACATTTCCCTGAAGTCGGTCGGCCAAATGAACGGCCAAGGCCAACAGATCAGGCGCTTTTCTTGTGTTCGCCCCGGATCACGATCCAGCACTTCAACTTCGAGATCGGCTTGGTCTCTTCGATCCAGACCATGTCGCCCGGCTTGAACTCGTTGTTCTCGTCGTGCGCGTGGTAGTTCTTCGAACGGCGGATCGTCTTCTTGTAGATCGGGTGCGTGAAGCGGCGATCGACGCGCACCACGACGGTCTTGGCAGTCTTGTCGCTGACGACCACGCCTTGCAAAGTACGTTTCGGCATATCCGTTAGCCCCTTACTTCTTCTTCGCGCGCTGCTGCGCGGCGACGGTCTTGATCCGGGCGATGTCGCGGCGAGCCTCGCGCAGACGCGAGGTGTTCTCGAGCTGCCCGGTGGCACGCTGGAAGCGCAGGTTGAAGCGCTCCTTCTTCAGGTTCAGGACGGCATCGTCCTGCTGGTCGGGGCTCATCGCGCGGATGTCTTCGATCTTCATCTGGGCCATGGCCATTACTCCGCAATGCGCTCGACGAAGCGCGTCTTGATCGGCAGCTTGGCGGCCGCGAGCGTCAGCGCTTCGCGCGCCGTCTGGGTGTTGACGCCGTCGATCTCGAACAGCACCCGGCCCGGCTTGACGCGGGCGACCCACAATTCCGGCGAGCCCTTGCCGGAGCCCATGCGGACTTCGGCCGGCTTCTTCGACACCGGAACGTCGGGGAACACGCGGATCCAGACGCGGCCGGCGCGCTTCATGTGGCGGGNCAGCGCGCGGCGGGCGGCTTCGATCTGGCGCGCGGTGACGCGCTCCGGCTCGGTCGCCTTCAGGCCGAACTGGCCGAACGCCAACGTCGCACCCGACGACGCAACGCCGTGGATACGGCCCTTATGCGCCTTCCGGAACTTCGTTTTCTTAGGTTGCATCATGGCTTTAAGCCCTCAAATTCCTGTGCTGATCAGGCCGCAGCCGTATCGCGGCGCTGACGGCCACCGCGATCGCCACTGCCACCCGTCTCGCCCTCGGCCATTCTCTTGTCCTGGGCCATCGGATCGTGCTCGAGGATCTCGCCCTTGAAGATCCAGACCTTGACGCCGCAGGTGCCGAAGGTCGTGAACGCGGTCGCAACGCCGTAGTCGATGTCGGCGCGCAGCGTGTGCAGCGGCACGCGGCCTTCGCGATACCACTCCATGCGCGCGATTTCCGCACCGCCCAGACGTCCCGAGCAGTTGATGCGGATGCCTTCCGCGCCGAGACGCATCGCCGACTGCACGGCGCGCTTCATGGCACGGCGGAATGCCACGCGGCGCTCCAGCTGCTGCGCGATCGACTCGGCCACCAGCGTCGCATCGAGCTCCGGCTTGCGGATTTCGACGATGTTGATGACGACGTCGGACGAGGTGATGTCCGCGACCTTCTTGCGCAGCTTGTCGATGTCCGCGCCCTTCTTGCCGATCACCACGCCCGGACGAGCCGAGTGGATGGTGACGCGGCATTTCTTGTGCGGACGCTCGATCACGATGCGGGCGACGGCTGCCTGCTTGAGCTCCTTGTGCAGGATCTCGCGGATCTTGACGTCCTCGTGCAGCAGCTTGCCGTATTCCTGCTTGCCGGCGAACCAGCGGGAATCCCAGGTCCGGTTGATGCCGAGACGCAGACCGATCGGATTGATCTTTTGACCCATCGTTTTCTCCTGCGACCCTTAAGCCGCTGCTGCTTCGGCTTCGACCTGACGAACAATGATCGTCAGCTGCGAAAATGGTTTGTAGACACGGCCCGAACGGCCACGGCCGCGGGCGGCAAAGCGCTTCATCACGAGGCCGTTGCCGACGAAGGCCTGCGCCACGACGAGATCATCGACGTCGAGGTCGTGGTTGTTCTCGGCATTGGCGATCGCCGATTCCAGGCACTTCTTCACGTCGACCGCGATCCGCTTGCGCGAGAACTGCAGGTCGGCGAGCGCAGCGGAAGCCTTCCGGCCGCGAATGAGCTGGGCGACCAGGTTGAGCTTCTGCGGGCTCACCCGCAGCATCCGGGCGACCGCCTTGGCCTCGTTCTCGGCGAGACTCCGTTCGCGCTTAGGTTTGCTCATCGTTTAATCCTCAAGCCTTCTTGGCTTTCTTGTCGCCGGAGTGGCCATGGAAGGTCCGGGTCGGCGAGAACTCGCCGAACTTGTGACCGACCATTTCCTCGTTGACGGCCACCGGCACGTGCTTCTGACCGTTGTAGACGCCGAAGGTCAGGCCGACGAATTGCGGCAGGATCGTCGAGCGACGGCTCCAGATCTTGATGACGTCGTGACGGCCGGACGCTCGGGCGGCATCTGCCTTCTTGAGCAGAGAACCCTCGACGAACGGGCCTTTCCAGACTGAACGAACCATGTCCGGCGTTCCTTACTTCTTCCGCTTGTGGCGGCTTAGGAGAATGAATTTGTTGGTCGACTTGTTGGTGCGGGTCTTCTTGCCCTTGGTCGGCTTGCCCCACGGGGTGACCGGGTGGCGACCGCCCGAGGTGCGACCTTCACCACCGCCGTGCGGATGGTCGATCGGGTTCATGGCGACACCGCGGTTGTGCGGGCGACGGCCCATCCAACGCTTGCGACCGGCCTTGCCGATCGAGGTGTTCATGTGGTCCGGGTTCGACACCGCGCCGATCGTGCCGCGGCAACGGCCGTGCACCAGGCGCTGCTCACCCGAGTTGAGGCGAATGATGACGTAGTCCTGGTCGCGGCCAACCAGCTGGGCGTAGGTGCCGGCGGAACGGGCGAGCTGGCCGCCCTTCCCGATCTTGACCTCGATGTTGTGGATGATCGTGCCGACCGGCATGTTGCCCAGCGGCATGACGTTGCCCGGCTTCACGTCGACATAGTTGCCGGCGACGATGGTGTCACCCACGGCCAGGCGCTGCGGCGCCAGGATGTAGGCCTGCTCGCCGTCCTGATACTTGATCAGAGCGATGAAGCCGGTGCGGTTCGGATCGTACTCCAGCCGCTCGACGGTCGCGGGAACGTCGGTCTTCTCGCGCTTGAAGTCGACGGTGCGCAGCGTCTGCTTGTGGCCACCGCCACGGAAGCGCACGGTAATGCGGCCGGTGTTGTTGCGGCCACCCGAGGACTTCTTGCCTTCGGTGAGCGCCTTGAGCGGCTTGCCCTTGTAGAGCGCCGAACGATCGACCATCACCAGCTGGCGCTGGCCCGGCGTCGTGGGATTGAATGTCTTCAGTGCCATCGTCGTGCGACCTTACAGACCGGTGGTGACGTCGATCCGGTGGCCCTCTTCGAGGGTCACGATCGCGCGCTTGGTGTTCGACTGCGAGCCGAGATTGCCGCGGAAGACCTTGACCTTGCCCTTGCGGACCAGCGTGTTGACGCTCTTGACCTTGACGTCGAAGAGCTTCTCGACCGCTTCCTTGATCTGCGGCTTGGTCGCCTTGGCGGCCACCTTGAACAGGACCTTGTTGTGCTCCGACGCCAGCGTCGCCTTTTCGGTGACGACAGGGGCGACGATCACGTCGTAGTGCCGAGGCTCGATGTTCTTGCTCATTTGAAGCGCGCCTCCAGCGCATCGATGGCGGCCTTGGTCAGAACGAGCTTCTGACGGCGCAGGATGTCATAGACGTTGATGCCCTGGATCGGCAGCACGTCCATGTTCGGGATGTTGCGGGCCGCAGCGGCGAAGCCGTTGTTGAGCTCGGCGCCGTCGATGATCAGCGCGTTGGTCAAGCCGAGGCCCGAGAAGTGACCGAGCAGCGCCTTGGTCTTGGCGGCTTCCAGCGCGGCCTTCTCGATCACGAGCAGATCGCCGTCCTTGGCCTTGGCCGACAGCGCATGCTTGAGAGCGAGCGCGCGGACCTTCTTCGGCAGGTCGGTGGCGTGCGAACGCACGACCGGACCGAAGGCACGACCGCCGCCGCGGAACTGCGGCACGCGGGCCGAGCCGTGACGAGCACCGCCGGTGCCCTTCTGCTTGTACATCTTCTTGCCGGTGCGCCAGATCTCGGCGCGGCCCTTGGCCTTGTGCGTACCGGCCTGGCGCTTGTTGAGCTGCCACTGCACGCAACGCGCAATGATGTCCTGTCGCGGCTCGAGGCCGAAAATGGCGTCGGACAGCTGGACCGAGCCAGCTTCCTTACCCTCAAGGGTGGTGACCTTCAGTTCCATCTCACGCACCCTCTTGCTGGGCCGCAGCCTCGGCTTCGCCGCCCGCAACCTTGAACTTGCCGGGCTTCGGAGCTTCCTTCGGCAGCGGCTTCTTGACGGCGTCGCGCACGCGGATCCAGCCGCCCTTGGAGCCGGGAACGGCGCCTTCGACGAGGATCAGGCCACGCTCGACATCGGTCTGGACGACGCGAAGGTTCAGCGTGGTGATGCGGTCGACACCCATGTGGCCGGGCATCTTCTTGTTCTTCCAGGTCTTGCCGGGATCCTGACGACCACCGGTCGAACCGATCGAACGGTGCGAGATCGACACACCGTGCGTGGCGCGCAGACCGCCGAAATTCCAGCGCTTCATACCGCCGGCGAAGCCCTTACCGACCGAAGTGCCGGTGACGTCGACGAACTGGCCGACGACGAAGTGATCGGCCTGGATCTCGGCGCCAACGGGGATCATGGCGTCCGCGCTGACGCGGAACTCCTCGACCTGGCGCTTCGGCTCGACCTTGGCGACCGCGAACTGGCCGCGCTCCGCCTTGGGCATGTACACGGTCTTGCGGCTGCCAGAACCCAGCTGGAGCGCGACGTAACCGTTCTTCTCTTCAGTGCGGTGGCCTACGACCTGGCAATTGCCGAGCTTCAGCACGGTCACGGGGATATGTTCGCCGGCCTCTGTAAAGACCCGCGTCATCCCGACCTTTTGTGCGATCACTCCGGAGCGCATCGGCGTGCTTCCTGTTCTTTCTGTCCGCTAGGTGCGAACGTGATCCAAAATCTTAGAGCTTGATCTCGACGTCGACACCGGCGGCCAGGTCGAGCTTCATCAAAGCATCGACGGTCTGCGGGGTCGGATCGACGATGTCGAGCAGGCGCTTGTGAGTGCGCATCTCGAACTGCTCGCGGCTCTTCTTGTCGACGTGCGGCGAACGGTTGACGGTGAACTTCTCGATGCGGGTGGGCAGCGGAATGGGTCCGCGGACCTGCGCACCGGTGCGCTTCGCCGTGTTCACGATCTCGCGGGTCGACGTATCGAGGATACGATGGTCGAACGCCTTGAGACGGATACGAATGTTTTGGCCGTTCATTGCCGTGGTCTCTCTTTAGTGGGGGGTGGCGAATAGCGAATAGCGAATGTCCCCATTCGCTACCCGCCAATCCCTATTCGCGTAATTACTCGATGATCGAGGCGACGACGCCGGCGCCGACGGTGCGGCCACCTTCGCGGATCGCGAAGCGGAGCTTCTCTTCCATCGCGATCGGCACGATCAGGTGCACTTCCATCGCAATGTTGTCGCCCGGCATCACCATCTCGGTACCCTCCGGCAGATGCACGACACCGGTCACGTCGGTGGTGCGGAAGTAGAACTGCGGACGATAGTTGGTGAAGAACGGGGTGTGACGACCGCCCTCTTCCTTGGTGAGGATGTAAGCCTCGGCCTTGAACTTGGTGTGCGGCTTGACCGAACCCGGCTTGCACAGCACCTGGCCGCGCTCGACGTCTTCACGCTTGGTACCGCGGAGCAGCGCACCGATGTTGTCGCCGGCCTGGCCCTGATCGAGCAGCTTGCGGAACATTTCGACGCCGGTGACGGTGGTCTTCTGGGTGGCGCGGAGACCGACGATCTCGATTTCCTCGCCGACCTTGACGACGCCGCGCTCGACACGGCCGGTCACGACGGTGCCGCGGCCCGAGATCGAGAACACGTCTTCAACCGGCATCAGGAACGGCTGGTCGATCGGACGCTCCGGCTGCGGGATGTAGCTGTCGACGTTCTTCATCAGCTCGAGGATGGCGTCGTGGCCGAGCTTCTTGTCCGAATCCTCGAGGGCGGCGAGAGCCGAACCCTTGATGATCGGGATCTTGTCGCCCGGGAAGTCGTACTTGGAGAGCAGCTCGCGAACCTCGAGCTCGACGAGTTCGAGCAGCTCCGGATCGTCGACCATGTCGCACTTGTTGAGGAACACGACGAGCGCGGGCACGCCGACCTGGCGGGCGAGCAGGATGTGCTCGCGGGTCTGCGGCATCGGGCCGTCAGCAGCCGACACGACCAGGATCGCACCGTCCATCTGGGCGGCGCCGGTGATCATGTTCTTCACGTAGTCGGCGTGGCCGGGGCAGTCGACGTGCGCGTAGTGGCGGTTCGGCGTCTCGTACTCGACGTGCGCGGTCGAGATGGTGATGCCGCGCGCCTTCTCTTCCGGCGCCTTGTCGATCTGGTCGTACGCGGTGAACGTCGCACCGCCGGCTTCGGCGAGAACCTTGGTGATCGCCGCGGTCAGCGACGTCTTGCCATGGTCGACGTGACCGATGGTGCCGATGTTGCAGTGCGGCTTGGTACGTTCAAACTTTGCTTTGGCCATTTGACTCTCCGTTCAATCGTCAGCTCTAGACCGACGACAATCAGGCAAACTTCTTTTGGACTTCCGCCGACACGTTAGCCGGCGCTTCTGCGTAGTGATCGAACTGCATGGTGAAGGTCGCGCGGCCCTGGCTCATCGAGCGCAGGTTGTTCACGTAACCGAACATGTTCATGAGCGGCACCATCGCATTGATGACGTTGGCGTTGCCGCGCATGTCCTGGCCCTGGATCTGACCGCGCCGGGAATTCAGGTCGCCGATGACCGAACCGGTATAGTCTTCCGGGGTCACCACTTCGACCTTCATGATCGGCTCGAGCAGGACGGACTTGCCCATCTGCAGCGCTTCGCGGAAGCAGGCGCGCGAAGCGATTTCGAAGGCCAGCGCCGACGAGTCAACGTCGTGATACTTGCCGTCGACGAGCGTCACCTTGACGTCGACCACGGGGAAGCCCGCGACCACGCCGGACGACAGCACGCTCTCCAGACCCTTCTCGACGCCGGGGATGTATTCCTTCGGCACCGCGCCGCCGACGATCTTCGATTCGAACTCGTAGCCCTTGCCGGGCTCGTTCGGCTCGACGATGAACGACACGGCCGCGAACTGGCCGGTACCGCCAGTCTGCTTCTTGTGGGTGTAGCTGTGCTCGACGCGCTTGGTGATGCGCTCGCGGAACGCCACCTGCGGCGCGCCGATGTTGGCGTCGACCTTGTAGGTACGCTTGAGGATGTCGACCTTGATGTCGAGGTGGAGTTCGCCCATGCCCTTGAGGATGGTCTGGCCGGACTCGTGGTCGGTCGACACACGGAAGGACGGATCCTCCGCGGCGAGCTTGGCCAGCGCCACGCCCAGCTTCTCCTGGTCGGCCTTGGACTTCGGCTCGATCGCGATCTCGATGACCGGCTCGGGGAATTCCATCTTCTCCAGGATCACCTGCTTGTCGGGATCGCACAGCGTGTCACCGGTGCGCGCTTCCTTCAGGCCAGCCAGCGCGACGATGTCGCCGGCATAGGCTTCCTTGATGTCTTCGCGGTTGTTCGCATGCATCAAGAGCATGCGCCCGATGCGCTCCTTCTTCTCGCGGGTCGAGTTCACGACGCCGGTGCCGCTCTGCAGAACGCCGGAGTAGATGCGGCAGAAGGTGATGGTGCCGACGAACGGGTCGTCCATGATCTTGAACGCGAGCAGAGCCAGCGGCTCCTTGTCGTCCGCCTTGCGCACGACCTCGTTGCCCTTGTCGTCGGTGCCCTTGATCGCGGGCACGTCGAGCGGCGACGGCAGATAGTCGACGACCGCGTCGAGCAGCGGCTGCACGCCCTTGTTCTTGAAGGCCGAGCCGCACAGCACGGGATAGAACGCGCCGGTCAGCACCGCCTTGCGGATCAGGCGCTTCAGGGTGGCCTCGTCCGGCTCCTTGCCGTCGAGGTAAGCGGCCATGGCGTCGTCGTCGAGCTCGACGGCGGCTTCCACCATCTTCTCGCGGTATTCCTTGGCCTGGTCGACGAGGTCTTCCGGAATGTCGACATAGTCGAACTTCGCACCGAGCGACTCGTCGTTCCAGACGACGCCCTTCATCTTCACGAGGTCGACGAGACCCTTGAAGTTGTTCTCGGCACCGATCGGAAGCTGGATCGCGACGGGCTTGGCACCCAGACGGTCGACGATGTCGGCCAGACATTTGAAGAAGTCGGCACCGATCTTGTCCATCTTGTTGGCGAAGACGATGCGCGGAACCTTGTACTTGTCGCCCTGGCGCCAGACGGTCTCGGTCTGGGGCTCAACACCCTGGTTCGAGTCGAGCACGCAGACGGCGCCGTCGAGCACGCGCAAGCTGCGCTCGACTTCGATGGTGAAGTCGACGTGGCCGGGAGTGTCGATGATGTTCAGGCGCTTGCCGTTCCAGAACGCGGTGGTCGCAGCCGAGGTGATCGTGATGCCACGCTCCTGCTCCTGCTCCATCCAGTCCATCGTCGCGGCACCTTCGTGCACTTCGCCGATCTTGTGGCTCTTGCCGGTATAATAGAGGATGCGCTCGGTCGTCGTCGTCTTGCCGGCGTCGATATGCGCCATAATACCGAAGTTACGGTAGTCCTCGATGGCATGTTGGCGGGGCATGGGGTGTTCCTTGCGAGTCCGTTTGGTTCGCCGTTACCAGCGATAATGCGAGAAGGCGCGGTTGGCTTCCGCCATCCGGTGCACGTCTTCACGCTTCTTGACGGCGTTCCCGCGGTTGTTCGATGCATCCAGCAGCTCTGCCGAGAGACGCTCGGTCATGGTCTTCTCGTTGCGCTCGCGTGCAGCCGAAATCAGCCAGCGGATGCCCAGCGCCTGACGGCGGGTCGAGCGAACTTCGACCGGAACCTGATAGGTCGCGCCGCCGACGCGGCGGGAGCGCACCTCGATCGTCGGCATGACGTTCTCGAGCGCCTGCTCGAACACGCCGAGCGGGTTCTGCTTGGTCTTGGATTCGATGATGCCGAACGCACCGTAGACGATGCCTTCCGCGACCGACTTCTTGCCGGCGTACATCACCGAGTTCATGAACTTCGTGACGATGATGTTCCCGAACTTCGGATCGGGAAGAACTTCGCGCTTTTCCGCTGAGTGGCGACGAGACATTGAGCTGGTTCCCGCTTACTTCGGACGCTTCGCGCCGTACTTCGAACGACGCTGCTTACGGTTCTTGACGCCCTGGGTATCCAGAACGCCGCGGAGGATGTGGTAGCGCACGCCGGGCAAGTCCTTGACGCGACCGCCGCGGATCATGACCACCGAGTGCTCCTGAAGGTTATGGCCCTCACCCGGGATGTAGCCAATCACCTCGAAACCGTTGGTCAGACGCACCTTGGCGACCTTACGAAGCGCCGAGTTCGGCTTCTTCGGGGTCGTGGTGTAGACGCGCGTGCAAACGCCACGCTTCTGCGGCGACTGCTGCAGCGCTGGCACCTTCTTGCGCGACTTCTGCACTTCACGCGGTTGAGCGATCAGCTGGTTGATCGTCGGCATCCTGGCCTTACCCTTTGTTATCGCAGCCCCTTGCGGGTCCGCTGTCTTGCCGCGAGCCCGTTGCCGGGACCGCAAATTCTTGTCGCGCTACCCGCCCGACGGGGCCGCCTCGCACGGGAACAATCCGCACAAAGCGAAATCGCGCCAACCGCTCCATCGCTGAGCGGAAAGCGCTTCGACGCCACAGAGGACCGCAGTCTTTGGGCCGATCAGCGTAAAGCGACGGCCCGCGCACTGAGGTCATGCATCCGAATTCGGCCTCGCGAGAACATGCTCGGAAGACCTAAAATCGCACTGGCATTGCCTAGCTATTATCGACAGCGTTTGAGCGGCATTCGTCGAGGTTGGTGCCCGTCTTTGCGATCCTCAGGGATCAAACGGGTAGCCCGTTCCGACGTTGGCGATGCTCACCGCCTGTCGTTAAGTGAGGCGCTTTCTATAAGTGAGAATCGTTCAAGTCAAGGCGAAACGACAGTCACAAAGCGCTTCTCGCGCCTTCAGAAATTGCCTGCTTGGCGCCCTCACAGCGCGTCCCGGATATGGGAGCGAAGCCCCTGCTCCGCCAGCCTCAGACCAGTTTTTACCCGGGCTAAATGTACTTTTATAACCAGCGCTAAGGCTTTTTTTTCTGTTCACGCGGCAATCTGCCCACTTTCGGCAGAGGCAATCGCGATGCGGTACACCGATATTGCCATCATTGGTGGGGGACTTGCCGGCTCGACCGCCGCCGCAATGCTTGGGCGTGCCGGAGCTTCAGCCGTGCTGATCGACCCGCGCGAGACCTATCCGGCCGATTTTCGTGTCGAGAAACTCAGCGGTCACGCGCAGCTCGAGCGATTCCAGCGCACGGGAATCGCCGACTCAGTGCTGCGCCGCGCGACTTTATCCGGCGAGAACTGGATCGCACGGTTCGGCCATCTGCTCGACAAGGCGCCGAGCCGCCAGTTCAACCTCCTCTATGATTCCCTGGTCAACGCGATCCGCGACGAGATTCCCGGCACCGTCGAGCGAATCTGGACCAAGGCGGTCTCGATCGAGACCAGCCCCGAACGGCAGAGGGTGGCGCTCGCCAATGACGAGACGATTTCCGCCCGCCTGGTCGTGCTCGCCAACGGTCTGAATGTCGGCTTGCGGCACCAGCTCGGCATCAGCAGAAACATCGTCAGCGCCTGTCATTCGATCTCGATCGGGTTCGATGTGGCTCCGGCCGGGCGGAACGCGTTCGACTTCCCGGCGCTGACCTATTTCTCCGAGCGGCCGAGCGACCGTATTGCCTACATCTCGCTGTTTCCGATCGGCACCCGGATGCGGGCCAATCTGTTCGTCTATCGCAGCTTCGACGATCCCTGGCTGAACGAATTCCGCCGCGCGCCGGCCGAGACCTTGAACGCAGCCCTGCCGCGGCTCAAGTGCATCACCAGCGCCTTCGACATCATGGGCGAGGTGAAGATTCGCCCGGTCGATCTCTATGTGAACGATGCCAGCGATCAGCCCGGCGTGGTGCTGGCAGGCGATGCCTACGCAACCTCCTGCCCGGCTGCGGGCACGGGCTGCGACAGGGTGTTCACGGACGTCGAGCGGCTCTGCAACGTCTACATCCCCCAATGGCTGGCGTCGGACGGGATGGATGCGAACAAGATCGCCGCATTCTACGCTGATCCCGTCAAGCGGGCCTGCGATGAATGGTCGGCGGCGAAAGCCTTCGACTTCCGCTCGGTTTCGATTGCGACGAGCCCCTACTGGACGGCGCAGCGCTGGGCGCGCTTCATGGCATGGTCGACCCAGGGATTATTGCGGCGGCTCGGAGGGGCTGTCCACCTGGAGCCGAACTTTCTCGGTCACTCCTCGTCCTCGTCGAGGTCCTCATCGTCCTCGTCGTCATCGCTGTCATCGTCAGCCTGAGCGGCCACGCCGTGCGGCTGGTGGATCTGGTCGTTCCACAGCTTGCGATAGGTGCCGTTCTTGGCGAGCAGCTCGGCATGCGAACCGCGCTCGATCGCCCTGCCCCCTGAAATCACGATGATCTCGTCCATCTCGACCACCGACGTCAGGCGATGGGTCGACCAGATCATGGTGCGGCCCTTGGCGACCTTCAGCAACGTGCGGTTGATCGCGGCCTCCGTGGTCTGGTCGAGCGCCGAGGTCGCCTCGTCGAGCAGCAGCACGGAGGGATTGCGGATGACCGCGCGCGCGATCGCAATGCGCTGGCGCTGGCCGCCTGAGAGTGTATCACCGCGCTCGCCGACCGGGGTGTCGTAGCGCTGCGGCAGGCTCATGATGTAGCGGTGGATCTCGGCCTTCTTGGCCGCCTCCTCCACCTCATCATCGGTCGCGCCCTCCTTGCCGAGCCGGATGTTCTCGCGGATCGACATGTTGAACAGCATGTTCTCCTGAAACACCACCGCCATGCTCCGGCGCAGCGAATCCAGAGTCACTTTGCGGACGTCGACACCGTCGATGGTGACGCGGCCCTCGTCCGGCACGTAGAGCCGCAGGATCAGGTTCAGCAGCGTGCTCTTGCCGGAGCCCGAGGGGCCGACAATGGCGATGCGCTTGCCGGCGTTGAGCCTGAGGCTGAGATTGTCCAGCACCGGAGTCTGCGCGCCCTCGTACTGGAACGTCACGTGGTCGAAGGTGATGTCGTGGGTGATGCGCGGCAGATCAGGCGCGCCGGGACGGTCGGCAGCGCGGGTGGGCTCGTCCAGCAACTCCTGCATATGACGGATCGCGGCGGCCGAGGAGATCGACACCGGGATGAAGTGCATCACATGGGCGATGTTGTAGGAGACCTCCCAGAACGCGCTCTCGAAAGTGACGAAAGTTCCGATGGTGATCTGGCCCTTGGTCGCCAGGTAAGCGCCGATCGCGAGCACGACGAGGTGCAGCAACAGCACCGAGATGGTGACGGTGCGCTCCACCATCGTCGACAGGAACCCGGCAGCCGCAATCTTGTTGCGGGTCTCGTCGTTGCGGAAGGTGAAGAAACCGAACATCTTGCGTTGCAGGCTGAAGGCCTTGATCACGGCCTGCGCCGCCACGTTCTCCTGCACCATGCCGAGCAGCGCGCTTTCGTTGAGCTTCTGCTCGTAATTGGCCTGCACCGCCTTCGGCGTCAGGATACGTGGACCGATCAGCGTGATCGGGAACACCAGCAGCGCGACGACTGCGAGCTGCCAGTTCAGGAACAGCATCAGGATAATGCCGGCGATCAACTCCAGGAACGGCAGCGCGGCGCTGTTGGTGAAGGTCTTGACCGAGCCTTCGAAGGCCGAGAGGTCGACCGAGAAGCGCGACAGGATCTCGCCGCGCTTGGTGCGGCCGAAATAGGCGGCGGGCAGGTCCTGAACGTGCTCGAACAGGCGCTTGCGGACATCGGAGATGACGCAGGCGGCGAGCCGCGCGTCCCAGCGTTCGTACCAGACCGCGACGATCGAGGTGAAGATGCCGGCGGCCGCGAGCACGCCTAGGATCTTGTACAGCGCCTGGAAATCCTCCTCGCCGAGCGCGTCGTCGATCAGGAACTTCAGGCTGAGCGGCATGATGACGTTGAACAGCGTCTCGACCAGAACGCCGAACGCCACATAGCCCAGGATGCGCTTGTAGTTGGACAGGAAGGGCTTGACGAAACCCAGGATGGTCGCGAGCGCACCGGCGGCTTCGCGCGCGGTAAAGACGACAAGATCCTCATCATCATCGTCGTCGTCGAGCTCAAGCTCGTCATCATCCTCCTCTTCGTCGTCCTCGTCGTCTTCGAGGTCCGGCTTGATGCTGGAGGCGAGCTTGTCGTCGAGCTCGGCCGCCTCTTGCGCGGCGAGCTTCTGTTTGTCGGGAGAAAGGGGCCTGGACGCCATGAAACCAACCGATGCTGACGGCCGGCATGACCGCAGAGAAAGCAGAAAATAGCGGAAAGCCGCTACTTGCACCGATTCTATGCGATCAGGATGAATTCGGCAAAGCAATTGGCGAATTCATTCCGCCTTGAAGTGCTAGTCGTCGTCTTCGTCTTCGTCCTCGACCTTGTCGAAGAAGGAATAGCGCAAGCTGTCGGCGTCGGCATACCACTGGCCCGGGCCCTTGTCTGCGGCAAGCGTCGCGGTCCAGAGCGCATCGGTGCAATCCTTGCGGTGCATCGACAGATCGAAGCCGTTGCCGAAGAACAGTTCGGACCATTCCCACCACGTGCCGAGCTTCTTGACCCCGCGCAGGAGGTCGTAGCGGTCGATCACGGCCGGGGCCATGTCCGAGGTGACCGAGCCGAACACGAGTCCGGTCTTGACCACGCGGTTGAGCTCACGGATCGCGCGGACCACCTGCTTCGGGGCAATGTGACAGAGGCAGGTCTCGAACACGAAATCGAACGAGCCATCCTTGAAAGGCATGTCGGTGATCGAGCCGAGCTTGTTGTACTTCTTCAGCGCCTTCGGCGTCTTGGCGTGGATGGCGCGGTTGTTCTCGATGCCGAAGGCATCGATGCCGCGCTCGCGCAGCGCGCCGACAAGCTCGCCGCTGGCGGAGCCCGCGACCAGGAGCTTTGTGCCCTTGGCCCTGCCCCAGACGATGCCGATCAGCCTGGTCAGATAGTCGGGATCGGTGAAGTGGCGCCACGCCTCGCTATAGGGGCCGAGGCCGCGATAATTCTCGAAATAGTCGCGATCGATCTTGTCCGAGATCGGCTCGCCCTTTTCCTGCGCGCGCTCACGGCGCAGCCGCATCATCTCGGTCAGGATGATGTCGGTCGCGGCATCCGAGGAATCGAGCAGGCCGTTCAGCGTGGAATCGAACAGATAGTCGCCGACCACGACGATCCCAGGATGTTCCTTCGGCTCGGGCCGGTGATTGGTCATGACGTCGCGCACGGGTAGACCGCCCGGTATCGCATTGACCGAGGACAGCCAGCGGTGGATCTTGCCTTCCATGAAGTGCGCACCGGCATCGCCGAGCGATGCGGGGAGCGATTTCAGCGCAGCGTCGATCAGCTCCTGGTCCGACAGATTGGCGAAGGCGAGCGCATCGGAGCCGGGAATCAGCCAGTTCAACACGCCGTGCTTGCCGACGTCGTGGCGCGCGCCCTCGTTGTAGACGCAGCAGCCGCCAAAGGCTTCCGACATGAACCAGGCGCCGGGAATCATGTCGCCCCAGAACGGGCTATCGAACAGGATCGAGACGCGCAAATAATGCGCGGGACGGTCGAAATAAGCGACGTGCTTGACCATCGACTTGCGCAGCTGCTCGCCTTCCCACCCCATCGTGGAGAGCCAGGAATGCGGCAGGCAGACCAGCACGAGATCGAAGTCGCGCGTCTCCGGCCCCTTCCCGTTCATCATCTTGAGCTGATAGCGCCCGGTCGTCGCCTTGCCGACGGCAAGCACGCGATGATTGAGCTGGATGTCGGCGTTGACCTCGGACTGCAGGCATTCGATCAGCTGCTCGTTGCCGTTCTGGATGGAGTAGAGGCCGATATAGCCGTCGACATCCATCAGATAGTTCTTGAGCGCGTTGAGGCCGTTGGTGTTGTGGCTTTCGGTCGCGATGTCCGAACGCGCCATCACCTTGAAGAAGCGCTTTGCGGTCTCGTCCTCGACCTCCTCGTCGAGCACCTGTTCGGCGGTCTTGTAGGCCCAGGGGTTCTCGTTGTCGTGCGCACCGACGCCCTCGTAATATTCGATCGGTGACATCACCTCGGTGCAGCGCTTGCGGAACGCCTCGATTGCCGCTGCGGTCTTGGCGCCGTATTTGCGGCGCATGCCGGCGACGTCGTCGAGCAGCTCGCCGCCGAACTGCACCTGCTCGGCGTCCATCGGAATGGTCTGCAGGCCGAAATGCTGGATCAGCTCGCGCAGCGGATCCGGGCCCGTCATCGAGTAATCGTAGATCTCCGCAACGCCGGCTTCGTACATTGCCGGCGCGGAATCGAATTTGCGCGTGACGATCTTGCCGCCGAGCCGGTCGGAGGCCTCGAAGATGGTGATGCGGCAGAGGTCGCCGAGCTTACGCTTCAGGTACCAGGCGCTCATCAGCCCGCCGGGGCCGCCGCCTACGATTGCGAGATCAAGCATGTGAGTTCCGTGGTCTCCGGCCCTGCCCCCGTCACGGGACCACCGGTCTAAGCTCCCTTAGCAGAAGCGCTTTTCAGGCTGAAGGAAAGATGAACAAAGGTTGATCCCGCATCGCAGCAGACGGAGAAAGCAACAAAAAGGCCGGCAAAAGCCGGCCTTTCCGTTATCCTCAGTAATCGTACGGAGGAGCTATTATTCCGCGGGCGGCAGCGCAGGAAGCTCGGCCTCCGGCGCCGGCGACACGACGGCCGCCTGCTTCTCGCGTTCGTCCAGGATCAGCTTGTCGCGCTTCATGGCGACTTCGCGGATCTTGGCCATGGAGGCGCCGGTGCCTGCCGGGATCAGCCGGCCGACGATGACGTTCTCCTTGAGGCCTTCGAGCGGATCGATCTTGCCGTTGACCGCCGCTTCCGTGAGGACGCGGGTGGTCTCCTGGAACGAGGCCGCCGAGAAGAAGGAGCGCGTCTGCAGGCTCGCCTTGGTGATGCCGAGCAGAACCGGCGTGCCCGTGGCGGGCTTCTTGCCCTCTTCCTTGGCCTTCTCGTTCAGCGCGTCGAACTCGATCTTGTCGACCTGCTCGCCGGAGATCATGTCCGTGTCGCCCTGGTCGGTGATTTCCACCTTCTGGAGCATCTGACGGACAATCACCTCGATGTGCTTGTCGTTGATGAGCACGCCCTGGAGCCGGTAGACCTCCTGGATTTCGTTGACGAGATAGGCAGCCAGTTCCTCGATGCCCTTGACCGCAAGGATGTCGTGCGGCGCCGGGTTGCCTTCAACGATGAAGTCGCCCTTCTCGACGATGTCACCGTCCTGAAGGTGGATGTGCTTGCCCTTCGGGATCAGGTACTCGCGCGGCTCGTCGGTCTTGTCCATCGGCTCGATCGAGATGCGACGCTTGTTCTTGTAGTCGCGTCCGAACCGGATGGTGCCCGCGATTTCGGCGATGATCGCCGCATCCTTCGGACGCCGTGCCTCGAACAGTTCCGCCACCCGCGGCAGACCGCCGGTGATGTCACGCGTCTTGGCGCTTTCGGTCGAGACACGGGCAAGGATGTCACCCGGGTTGACCTTGGCCCCGACGTCGACCGAGAGAATGGCGTCGACCGACAGCATGTAGCGGGCATCGCCGCCACGGGCGAGCTTGAGCACCTTGCCGTCCTTGCCCTTCACCACGATGGCCGGACGCAGGTCCGAGCCGCCNCGCGGGTCGAGCGCCAGTCGATGACCACGCGCTTGGCGATGCCGGTGGCCTCGTCCAGCGTTTCCGAGATCGACTGGCCCTCGACCAGATCCTCGAAGCCGATGGTGCCTTCCACTTCGGTGAGAAGCGGACGGGTGTACGGGTCCCACTCGACGATGCGCTGGCCGCGCTTGACCATGTCGCCGTCGTCGACATGCAGACGCGAGCCGTACTGGACACGATGCGTTGCGCGCTCGGTGCCGTCGGCATCGACCACCGCAACCACCATGTTGCGCACCATCGCGATCAGGTGACCTTCGCTGTTGCGGGCGATGGCCTTGTTCCGGATCACGATCTTGCCGTCGAAATTGGCTTCGACGAACGACTGCTCGTTGAGCTGCGCCGCACCACCGATGTGGAAGGTACGCATGGTGAGCTGGGTGCCCGGCTCGCCGATCGACTGCGCCGCGATGACGCCGACCGCTTCGCCGTGGTTGACCGGCGTGCCGCGGGCGAGGTCGCGGCCGTAGCACTTGCCGCAGATGCCGTTGACGAGTTCGCAGGTCAGCGCCGAGCGGATCTTCACCTCCTGAACGCCGCCCTGCTGGATGGCCTCCAGATGGCTCTCTTCCATCAGCGTATCGCGCTTGATGATCACCTTGCCCGAAGCGTCCTTGATGTCTTCGCAGGCCGTGCGTCCGAGGATGCGCGAGCCGAGCGAAGCGACCACGGTGCCGGCATCGACGATGGCGCGCATCTTGATGCCGAGCTTGGTGCCGCAATCGGACTGCGTGATGATGCAGTCCTGCGCGACGTCGACCAGACGACGGGTCAGGTAGCCCGAGTTCGCGGTCTTCAACGCGGTGTCCGCGAGGCCCTTGCGGGCGCCGTGGGTCGAGTTGAAGTACTCGAGAACCGAGAGGCCTTCCTTGAAGTTCGAGATGATCGGCGTCTCGATGATCTCACCCGACGGCTTGGCCATCAGGCCGCGCATGCCGGCGAGCTGGCGCATCTGGGCCGGCGAACCGCGGGCACCGGAGTGAGCCATCATGTAGATCGAGTTGATGTCGGCATCGGCTCCGCTCGCCGTCTTCTTGGTGGCGGAGATTTCCTTCATCATCGCCTTGGCGATTTCTTCCGTGGCCTTCGACCAGGCGTCGACGACCTTGTTGTACTTCTCGCCATGGGTGATCAGACCGTCGTTGTACTGCTGCTCGAAATCCTTCGCCAGCGTACGGGTGGTGTCGACGATCTTCCACTTGCCGTGCGGCACGACCATGTCGTCCTTGCCGAACGAGATGCCGGCCTTGAACGCGTTGTAGAAGCCGAGCGCCATGATGCGGTCGCAGAAGATCACAGTCTCCTTCTGGCCGCAGTGACGATAGACCTGGTCGATGACGCCCGAGATCTCGCGCTTGGTCATCAGCTTGTTGATGATCTCGTACGAGATGCGCGGGTTCTTCGGCAGCAGATTGCCGAGCATGACGCGGCCGGCGGTGGTCTCGATCCAGCGCTTGGAGACCTTGCCGGTCTCGTCCATGCCTTCCCACCGGTACTTGATCTTGGTGTGGAGGTGGATGACCTTCGCATGCAGGGCGTGCTCGAGCTCGGCCATGTCGCCGAACAGCTTGCCCTCGCCGGGCAGGCCTTCGCGCATGATCGAGACGTAGTAGAGACCGAGCACGATGTCCTGCGACGGCACGATGATCGGCTGGCCGTTCGCCGGATGCAGGATGTTGTTGGTCGACATCATCAGGACGCGCGCTTCCAGCTGCGCTTCGAGCGACAGCGGAACGTGCACGGCCATCTGGTCACCGTCGAAGTCGGCGTTGAACGCCGAGCAGACCAGCGGGTGAAGCTGGATCGCCTTGCCCTCGATCAGCACCGGCTCGAACGCCTGGATGCCCAGACGATGCAGCGTCGGCGCGCGGTTGAGCAGCACCGGATGCTCGCGGATGACCTCGTCCAGGATGTCCCAGACCTCGGGCCGCTCCTTCTCGACCAGCTTCTTCGCCTGCTTCACGGTGGTGGACAGGCCCTTGGCGTCAAGCCGGGAATAGATGAACGGCTTGAACAGCTCGAGCGCCATCTTCTTCGGCAGGCCGCACTGGTGCAGGCGCAGCTCGGGACCGACCACGATGACCGAACGGCCCGAATAGTCGACGCGCTTGCCGAGCAGGTTCTGACGGAAACGGCCCTGCTTGCCCTTCAGCATGTCGGCGAGCGACTTCAGCGGGCGCTTGTTGGCACCCGTGATGACGCGGCCGCGGCGGCCGTTGTCGAACAGCGCATCGACCGCTTCCTGAAGCATGCGCTTCTCGTTGCGGATGATGATGTCGGGCGCGCGCAGCTCCATCAGCCGCTTCAAGCGATTGTTGCGGTTGATGACACGACGATAGAGGTCGTTGAGGTCGGAGGTCGCGAAGCGGCCGCCATCCAGCGGCACCAGCGGACGCAGGTCCGGCGGGATCACGGGAACGACGGTCAGGATCATCCATTCCGGCTTGTTGCCGGAGTGGCGGAAGGCCTCGACGATCTTCAGGCGCTTGGCGAGCTTCTTGTGCTTGATGTCGGAGTCGGTCTCCTGCATCTCGGCACGCAAGCTGAGCTCGAGCTTCTCGAGGTCCATGCCCTTGAGCAGCTCGCGGATCGCCTCGGCGCCGATCATGGCGGTGAAGCTGTCCTGGCCGTACTCGTCCTGCGCCTTCAGATACTCGTCTTCCGACAGCAACTGACGGTCCTTCAGCGCGGTGAGGCCCGGCTCCAGCACGACGTAATATTCGAAGTACAGGATCCGCTCGAGATCCTTCAGCGTCATGTCGAGCAGAAGGCCGATGCGCGAGGGCAGCGACTTCAGGAACCAGATATGGGCAACGGGCGCCGCGAGCTCAATGTGGCCCATGCGCTCGCGCCGGACGCGCGACAGCGTGACCTCGACCGAGCACTTCTCGCAGATGATGCCCTTGTACTTCATGCGCTTGTACTTGCCGCACAAGCACTCGTAATCCTTGATCGGCCCGAAGATGCGGGCGCAGAACAGGCCGTCGCGCTCGGGCTTGAAGGTGCGGTAGTTGATGGTCTCCGGCTTCTTGATCTCGCCGTAGGACCAGGACAGAATCTTCTCCGGGGACGCGATCGAGATCCGGATCTGGTCGAAGACCTGAGCCGGCGTCGTCGGGTTAAAGAGATTCATAATTTCTTGATTCATCGTCTTCTCCTCGCGTACCGGTCGCCTCCGGCCGCAAATTCGAAAATCACTCGAGCGGGGCGCCCTGCCCTCAAGGCATCGGAAAGGGCGCCAATGCCCGGCCGCGATGGCCGGGCATGAAAGGTCGTGTTACTCGGCCGCTTCCGACGTCGGCGCCGGACCCATCTTGGAATTGTGCAGGTCGACGTTGAGGCCGAGCGAGCGCATTTCCTTGACCAGCACGTTGAACGATTCCGGAATACCGGCCTCGAAGGTGTCGTCGCCACGCACGATCGCCTCGTACACCTTGGTACGGCCGGCGACGTCGTCCGACTTCACGGTCAGCATTTCCTGGAGCGTGTAGGCCGCACCGTAAGCTTCGAGCGCCCACACCTCCATTTCGCCGAAACGCTGGCCGCCGAACTGCGCCTTGCCGCCCAGCGGCTGCTGGGTGACGAGCGAGTACGGACCGATCGAACGCGCGTGGATCTTGTCGTCCACGAGATGGTGCAGCTTGAGCATGTAGATGTAGCCCACCGTCACCTTGCGATCGAAGGCGTCGCCAGTGCGGCCGTCATAGACGGTCGACTGACCCGAAGCGTCGAGACCCGCGAGCTTCAGCATCTCCTCGATGTCGGTCTCCTTGGCACCATCGAATACCGGCGTCGCGATCGGCACGCCGCGGCTCAGATTATGGCCGAGTTCAAGCAGCTCGTTGTCGTTGAGCGACTTGATGGTTTCGTCCTCGCCGTAGACCTTCTTCAAGGTTTCCTTGAGCGGCTTGATGTCCTGCTTCGACAGGTAAGCATCGACCGTCTGGCCGATACGCTTGCCGAGGCCGGCGCAAGCCCAGCCAAGATGCGTCTCGAGGATCTGTCCGACGTTCATGCGCGAGGGCACGCCGAGCGGATTGAGCACGATGTCGGCATGCGTGCCGTCCTCGAGGAACGGCATGTCCTCGATCGGCACGATCTTCGACACCACGCCCTTGTTACCGTGGCGGCCGGCCATCTTGTCGCCGGGCTGGATCTTGCGCTTCACCGCGACGAAGACCTTGACCATCTTCATCACGCCGGGCGGCAATTCGTCACCACGCTGAAGCTTCTCGACCTTGTCGAGGAAGCGCTGTTCCAGCCCCTTCTTCGACTCGTCGTACTGCTTCCGCATGGCCTCGATCTCGGCCATCAGCTTGTCGTTGGGCGAAGCGAACAGCCACCACTGCGACTTCGGGTACTCCTCGAGCACCGCACGGGTGATCTTGGTGTCCTTCTTGAAGCCCTTGGGACCGGCAATGCCCTGCCGCCCTTCGAGGAGCTCGGCGAGACGGTTGTAGACGTTGCGGTCCAGGATCGCCTGCTCGTCGTCGCGGTCCTTGGCCAGACGCTCGATCTCTTCCCGCTCGATCGCCAGCGCACGCTCGTCCTTGTCGACGCCGTGGCGGTTGAACACGCGGACTTCCACGATCGTGCCCTGCACGCCCGGGGGGACGCGCAGCGAGGTGTCGCGAACGTCGGACGCCTTTTCGCCGAAGATGGCGCGCAGCAGCTTTTCTTCCGGCGTCATCGGGCTCTCGCCCTTCGGCGTGATCTTGCCGACCAGGATGTCGCCCGCACGCACTTCCGCGCCGATGTAGACGATACCGGCTTCGTCGAGGTTCTTCAGCGCTTCTTCCGAGACGTTCGGAATGTCGCGGGTGATTTCCTCAGGCCCGAGCTTGGTGTCGCGCGCCATCACCTCGAACTCCTCGATGTGGATCGAGGTGAAGACGTCTTCCTTCACGATCCGCTCGGAGAGCAGGATCGAGTCTTCGAAGTTGTAGCCGTTCCACGGCATGAACGCGACGAGCACGTTGCGCCCCAGAGCGAGTTCGCCGAGATCGGTCGACGGACCGTCAGCGATGATGTCGCCCTTCTTGACGATGTCGCCGACCTTCACCAGCGGACGCTGGTTGATGCAGGTCGACTGGTTGGAGCGCTGGTACTTCATCAGACGGTAGATATCGACGCCCGACTTGGTCGGATCGAGATCTTCCGTCGCACGGATAACGACGCGGGTCGCGTCGATCTGGTCGATCACGCCGGAACGGCGCGCCGCGATCGCGGCACCCGAGTCACGCGCAACCACGCCTTCCATGCCGGTGCCGACGAACGGCGCCTCGGCGCGAACCAAAGGCACCGCCTGGCGCTGCATGTTCGAGCCCATCAGCGCGCGGTTGGCGTCGTCGTTCTCGAGGAACGGGATCAGCGCCGCGGCGACCGAAACGAGCTGCTTCGGCGACACGTCCATGTAGTCGACCTTGTCGGGCGTCAACGGCACGACATCGCGGGTGCCGCTGGCGCGGCAGACCACGAGGTCCTCGGTGAAGCGGCCCTTGGCGTCGACAGGCACGTTGGCCTGCGCGACCGAATAGCGGCCTTCCTCCATCGCCGAGAGGTACACGACCTCGTCGGTGACGCGACCGTCCTTGACCTTGCGATACGGCGTCTCGACGAAGCCGTACTTGTTCACGCGCGCGAAGGTCGCAAGCGAGTTGATCAGACCGATGTTCGGGCCTTCCGGCGTCTCGATCGGGCAGATACGGCCGTAATGCGTCGGGTGCACGTCGCGCACTTCGAAGCCGGCGCGCTCGCGGGTCAGACCGCCCGGTCCAAGCGCCGAGAGGCGGCGCTTGTGGGTGATCTCGCTGAGCGGATTGGTCTGGTCCATGAACTGCGAGAGCTGCGAGGAGCCGAAGAACTCGCGCACGGCGGCAGCCGCCGGCTTGGCGTTGATCAGATCCTGCGGCATGACCGTGTCGATATCGACCGAGGACATGCGCTCCTTGATCGCGCGCTCCATGCGGAGCAGGCCGATGCGGTACTGGTTCTCCATGAGCTCGCCGACCGAGCGCACACGGCGGTTGCCGAGATGGTCGATGTCATCGATCTCGCCCTTGCCGTCGCGCAGGTCCACCAGCGTCTTGATGACGCAAAGGATGTCTTCCTTGCGCAGCGTGCGCTGGGTGTCGGGCGCATCGAGGTCGAGGCGCATGTTCATCTTGACGCGGCCGACCGCGGAGAGGTCGTAACGCTCGGCATCGAAGAACAGCGACTGGAACATCGCCTGCGCCGAATCCAGCGTCGGCGGCTCGCCCGGACGCATCACGCGGTAGATGTCGAACAGCGCGTCTTCACGCGTCATGTTCTTGTCGGCCGCGAGCGTGTTGCGGATATAGGGACCGACATTGACGTGGTCGATGTCGAGCAGCGGCAGCTCCTTGTAGCCCTGCTCGTTGAGCACCTTCAGAGACTTGTCGGTGATTTCCTCACCGGCTTCGGCGTGGATCTCGCCGGTCTTCGGGTTGACCAGGTCCTCGGCGAGGTAGTTGCCGACGAGCTCTTCATCCGACAGACGCAGCGCCTTGAGCCCCTTTTCCTGGAGCTGGCGGGCGGCACGGACGGTGAGCTTCTTGCCGGCTTCGAGCACGACCTTGCCGGTGTCGGCGTCGATCAGGTCGTTGACGGTCGAGTAACCGCGGAAACGGTTGGCGTCGAACGGAACGCGCCAGCCTTCCTTGGTCCGCTTGTAGAGGATCTTCTTGTAGAACGTGGACAGGATCGCCTCGCCATCGAGGCCGAGGGCGAACATCAGCGACGTCACCGGAATCTTGCGGCGACGGTCGATACGCGCATAGACGATGTCCTTGGCGTCGAACTCGATGTCGAGCCAGGAGCCGCGATACGGGATCACGCGGGCAGCGAACAGCAGCTTGCCCGACGAATGGGTCTTGCCCTTGTCGTGGTCGAAGAACACGCCCGGCGAACGGTGCATCTGCGAGACGATGACGCGCTCGGTGCCGTTCACGATGAAGGTGCCGTTCATCGTCATGAGCGGAATGTCGCCCATGTAGACGTCCTGCTCCTTGATGTCCTTGACCGACTTCGCGCCGGTTTCTTCATCGATATCGAACACGATGAGGCGCAGCGTCACCTTGAGCGGGGCCGCGAAGGTCATGCCGCGCTGGCGGCACTCGTCGACGTCATACTTGGGCTGCTCGAACTCGTAGCGGACGAATTCGAGCATCGAGGTTCCCGAGAAGTCGGAAATCGGGAATACGGAACGGAACACAGCCTGCAGGCCCTCGTCGAGGCGCCCGCCCGCGGGTTCATCGACCATCAGGAACTGGTCATAGGACGCCTTCTGAACCTCGATGAGGTTCGGCATCTCGGCGACTTCCTTGATGTGTCCGAAAAACTTGCGAACGCGTTTGCGACCGGTGAATGTCTGCTGCGCCATCGTGGCCTCTCATTTTCGTCGCCCGATCTGGGCGAACCGTCCGGAACGCAGCTGCCGCCGCCCCCGGGTTGAATTTTTCGAACCCGTTTTGGGGGACCGAAAAACCAGTTTCAGGCCGTCATGTCCTGAATCTGTTCTTCAGACCTTCAAAACGCAAAACGACGCGCGGGGCGCATAGGCACGCCCGCCCGTCACAACGATCGTCTTCACGGACTGCAAAAGCCCGAAATAGCCTGCTCTCCCAACGGCTTACAGGGAAACCCGGCACCCCTGCCCACCGCGCTTTCGTGCTGTCGACCCGATATGGGGCGACAATAGTGCAGATTCGAGGGTCAAACCCTCAAATCCCCACACATTTTCGTGTGTGGCCCGCGTCGGGACGATCCGTCGCACGCCTTTTGCATCTGGCCCCGTCCCTTCGGATCGTCATGGCCGGGCCTGACCCGGCCATCCACGATCTGGAGACGAGATCCCGGATCTCGCTTCGCGAGCCCGGGATATCGTTGAAGCAACCTGTGTTACTTCAGCTCAACCTTGGCGCCAGCCTTCTCGATCTGGGCCTTGATCTTCTCGGCTTCTTCCTTGTTCACGCCTTCCTTCAGCGGCTTCGGAGCACCCTCGACGAGGTCCTTTGCTTCCTTGAGGCCGAGACCGGTGATGGCGCGGACTTCCTTGATGACCTCGATCTTCTTCTCGCCGGCGGAGGCGAGAACGACCGTGAACTCGGTCTTCTCTTCAGCCGGAGCGGCGGCAGCGCCACCACCAGCCGGACCGGCCACGGCGACAGCCGCGGCAGCCGAAACGCCCCACTTCTCTTCGAGGAGCTTCGCCAGTTCAGCGGCTTCGAGCACGGTGAGGCTCGAGAGGTCTTCAACGATCTTCTGCAAGTCAGCCATTGTTCAGTTTCCTTAGGTGTAAGTCTGGTTCGGGTTTGAGTTTTGCGAAGGGCGTCAGGCCGCTTCGCCCTTTGAGGCATGAGCCTGGATGACGCGCGCGAGCTTGCCCGCGGGCGCGTTGGCGAGCTGAGCAAGCTTGGTCGCCGGGGCCACAAGCAGGCCGACGATCTTGCCGCGCAGTTCGTCAAGCGACGGCAGCGAGGCAAGCGCCTTCACGCCGTCGACATTCAGGACGGTCTTCCCCATCGAGCCGCCGACGATGACGAACTTTTCGTTCGCCTTGGCGAATTCGATGGCGACCTTCGGCGCCGCTACCGGATCGTTCGAAGTGGCGATCACGGTCGGTCCCTTCAGCATGGGGCCGATGGCAACGACGTCGGTGCCTTCAAGAGCAATTTTGGCGAGACGGTTCTTCGAGACCTTCACCGAGGCTCCAGCCTGCTTCATCTGCTTGCGCAGGGTCTGCATCTGGGCAACGGTCAGGCCGGAATATTGAGCAACGATCGCGACGCTCGTGGTCTTGAAGACCCCATTGAGCTGTTCGACCGCCTCTTTTTTTGCCGCTCGTTCCACAGCAAGCTCTTTCCGGTTGGCGGTCATCGCGAAAGCGGGACCGCCGGGTTGCACCCATCGTCCCGCCCAAACCTGGACCTCAGGGCCAAAACCCATCGGACACGCCGGGCAAGACGACAATTCAAAGCCTGCCCTCCGGGAGCCGGCTAAGGCCCACGGCGTGTCGAGGTCCGAACCAGACCCGTTCCGCAACCACCCAGGGGTGGAAGGCGAAGTGAAATCCGGTCTTCACCCGTCTATGCAGGCCATGCGATTAAGCCGTTGAGAATCGAAATTTCCCGCGGGCGCCTGCAGTCTTGGACAGGACAAGGCCAGCCGGCGAACCGCCTGACCCCTGCCCGCATCCCACCGGCCGATGGATTTTCCTTCCTTTTCGGGCAAATCCTTACGGACGTCCTGAAAAGGAATGATCTCCTGCGTGTCGGTTTTCGGAATGCGTGCACGAACGCGCCAGCCAGGGCCGGCACGTCCGGAAGCGGTTCTTTAACCGCTCTCTGCCGGATTGCCAAGAGCAAAATTCACACCAGTTCCAATCCGTTGCCGACCCGGCTTGATCCGGGCCAACAAGGGCCGATTCAGGCCGATTTGACCGCATAAGGCAGCGGCTTGCCCTCGAAAAACGCTGTGAGGTTGGCCAGCACGCAGTTCTGCATGGCGACCTGCGATTCGAGGGTGTGGCCGCCGATATGCGGGGAGAACACCACGTTCGATAGCGCCGTCAGCGCGTCAGGGGTGTGCGGCTCCTTCTCGAAGACGTCGAGACCGGCACCGGCGATGGTTTTGTCGATCAAGGCCGCGAGTAGGGCCTTCTGGTCGATCACCGAGCCGCGGGAGATGTTGACGACATAGCCGTCCGCGCCGAGGCGCCCCAGGATGTCGGCGTTGACGACGTGCTGGGTCGCCGCCCCTGCCCGAACTGCGATCATCAGGACGCTGCACCAGTCGGCCAGCGCCTCGAGGGTCGGGAAATATTGATAGGGCAGATCGTATTTGCTGCGGCTGAAATAGCCGACCTCGCTCTCGAACGCGGCGCAGCGCGCCGCGATCTTGCGGCCGATCTCGCCCATGCCATAGACGCCGATGCGCCGGCCGGGCATGCCGGCTTGCGGGCGCATCATCGGCGAGGGCTTCGATGTGGCCCAGTCGCCGCTGCGGACATATTGGTCGGCGACCATGAGCCGCCGCGTCGTCGCCAGCATCAGGGTCATCGCAATATCCGCGACTGAGGCCGCATTGGCGCCCGGGCTGTGTCCGACAGCGATGTTGCGCGCGGCCGCGGCCCCCAGGTCGACCCCGTCATGGCCCGTGCCGTAGCAGACGATCGCGCCGAGCTTCGGGAACAGGTCCATCGCATCCGTATCGAGCGGCGATCCGCCGGCCGTGAGCAAGGCGCGGACGGAGCCGAGTTCGTCCGCCGAAAACACCTCCTGCGCAGGCTGGCCGCGCGTGTCGAGCAGTTCGAACCGCTCGGCGAAGCGCGCGATCATCGACTTGGGAAAGCGCGAGTAGACCAGGACCTTGTCAGCCATTGTTGTTTCCGATGAGTGCCGCCCACAAACGACGAGGGGCGGAATCGGTTGCCCGATTCCGCCCCTCGCCTCATGCAATTTCCAGACTTAACCGAGAATGGTGCCCGGTTCGACCTTCACGCCCGGGCCCATCGTCGAGGACACCGCAACGCGCTGGATGTAGGTGCCCTTGGAGCCGGCCGGCTTTGCCTTGGCGACCGCATCAGCGAGCGCCTTGATGTTCTCGACCAGCTTCTCCTCTGAGAAGGAGGCCTTGCCGACGCCAGCCTGCAGGATGCCGGCCTTCTCGACGCGGAACTCGACCGAGCCGCCCTTGGCCCCCTTGACCGCACCGGTGACGTCCATGGTCACGGTGCCGATCTTCGGGTTCGGCATCAGGCCGCGCGGGCCAAGCACCTTACCGAGGCGGCCGACCAGCGGCATCATGTCGGGGGTCGCAATACAACGATCGAAATCGATCGTGCCTTCCTGCACCTTCTGGACCAGGTCCTCGGCGCCGACGACGTCGGCACCGGCGGCCTTGGCCTCGTCAGCCTTGGCGCCGCGGGCGAACACGCCGACGCGGAGCGTACGGCCGGTGCCGTTCGGCAGGGTCACGACGCCGCGGACCATCTGGTCGGCGTGGCGCGGATCGACTCCGAGATTGATCGCGACCTCGATGGTCTCGTCGAACTTCGCCTTGGCGCGTTCCTTGACCATCTTGATGGCGTCCGCGAGCGGGTAAAGCTTTTCGCGGTCAACACCTTCACGGGCTTTCTTCAAACGCTTTCCGATTGCCATGACCGCTTACCCCGCAACTTCCAGACCCATCGAACGGGCGGAGCCCTCGACCATCTTCATGGCCGATTCGATGGTGTCGCAATTGAGATCCTTCATCTTCTTCTCGGCGATCTCGCGCACCTGCGCGCGCGTCACCTTGCCAGCCTTGTCACGACCCGGCGCCTTCGAGCCGGACTGGATCTTGGCGGCCTGCTTGAGGAAGTAGGACATCGGCGGCGTCTTCATCTCGAAGGTGAAGGAACGGTCCGCGTAAATGGTGATGATCACCGGGATCGGGGTGTTCTTCTCTTCCTTCTGGGTCTGGGCGTTGAACGCCTTGCAGAACTCCATGATGTTGAGACCGCGCTGACCAAGCGCGGGACCGATCGGGGGCGAGGGATTCGCCGCACCGGCCGGGACCTGAAGCTTCAGGTATCCGGTCACTTTCTTTGCCATGTATCACTCCTGTTGTGCCGGCTGACGCCGGCGGTTCAGGTTCGTGGTCTGGGTCGGATGCGGCTGGCAACCGCCCTCTCCCTCCCACGGCCTCTCACTAGAGACGTCGCCGCCTCCACTTCCGTCATGCCCGGGCTTGACCCGGGCATCCATCAATCTTCGCAAGAACTTCTGCGAAGGGGATGGNCCCGGCAATGACGAACGGTCAGACCTTCTCGACCTGACCGAATTCCAGTTCCACGGGCGTGGCGCGGCCGAAGATCGACACGGCGACCTTCACGCGCGAGCGCGCCTCGTCGATTTCCTCGACCACACCGGAGAACGAAGCGAACGGGCCGTCGGCCACGCGCACGTTCTCGCCAATCTCGAACGACACCGACGCCTTCGGCCGTTCCACGCCTTCCTGCACCTGGTGCAGGATGCGCATGGCCTCGGATTCCGAGATCGGCATCGGCTTGTTTTCCGCGCCGAGGAAGCCCGTCACCTTCGGCGTGTTCTTGATCAGATGGAACGCCTCGTCGGTCAGCTTCATCTTCACCAGCACGTAGCCCGGGAAGAACTTGCGCTCGGCGTCGATCTTGCGGCCGCGGCGCACTTCCGTGACCTTCTCGGTCGGAACCAGCACCAGCTCGAACAGCTCCTCGAGCCCGCGCTGCTTGGCCTGCTCGCGGATCGATTCGGCGACCTTCTTCTCGAAGTTCGAATAAGCGTGGACGATATACCAGCGCTTGTCGGACGATTGGGTTGCGGCGGCTGTTGCCATCAGTGAATGCCCAAAAGGAAGGTGATGAGGTAGCGGATGATCTGGTCGGCGGCGAAGAAGAAGATCGAGGCCACGGCGACCATCACGAACACCATGATGGTGGTGATCGTGGTCTCACGACGGGTCGGCCAGGTGACCTTGGCGGTCTCCGAGCGCACTTCCTGCAAGAACTTGAACGGGCTGACTGCCATCGTTTGAGACGCCAATAAGGATTTCAGGGATCCGAACAGCCGCCTGTGGCCCAGCCCTCTGTCTCGAAGGATGAGCCGGAAAACCGGGCTCTGATGTTCGGGGATTTCAAAGCCGCGCCGGAGATCCGCGTTTAACGGGCCGGCTGCGAGTGCGGGGTATCTACTGCGAATGAGGCCAAAGGTCAAGATCGAGGGAGCCTTCCCGGCCCGACCGGCCCTGCCTGGGCGACGAGGCAGAGCCCAAGCCGATCAAGGATTTATCTGTCCCTTGGGGCGCGCCCCAAACGGCTTTGACCCGTTCCCTGCAGATCGCCCATCAGCGCCCTCGCCTTTGGGAGCGGCGCTGCAGGGGCGGCGCAATCGAAGCAAGGGCTTCGAGCCCAACCCTTGCCTCTCGCCGATAGACGCGCCGGCAGACCAAACCTTCATCGCTTCTTCAACACGGTCGAGAGCGCCGAACCGTCGTTCAAGATCGAAAAGACCTCCCGCGAAGACAGATGTTCTGCGGCCTCCTCGAAAGTATCGCTCGCATCGACCCTGGCACGGCCGACCGCCAGATTGGGGTCGACCTTGTCGGGCCTGGCGGCGCGGGGGGGCGGCAGCTGCGCGAGATGGAAGGTCAGGAGCGCAGGGTCTTCGCGCAGCTCCACCAACGCGGGTTTGATCCCTGCATCCGCCGACGCGCTCAATTCGTTCGCCCGACGCAGGATCGGAGGCGGCTCTCGTTCTTCGGGGGTGACAAACAAATTGCCCGAGATGGGCTGGGAGGTGAGCGCGCCGATGGGAACGGCGAACAGCAGTCCGACGATAACCGGCGACATCCAGAGCAGAAGCGGCAGCGAAACGGCGTAGGCGCTTGCCGCCATCGCCACGCCGCACAGGGTTGGAACGCCGTATTTCCGATAGAGCTCGCGGCGCTCCACCGTGCCGTCGTCGCGCCTTTGCGTCTGCCAGCCCGCATCGCGACCGGCCAGAATCTCGACCACCGCGATCGACTGAAAGATCATCATCACCGGTGCCATCAGCGCGGATACGATGATCTCTGCGAAAAGACCGGCCAAGGCTCGCAATGCGCCGCCGAATTGGCGTCGCGCCGAACCCCGCACGCAAAGCAGGATTAGGCTGAGCAGCTTCGGTAGCAGCAGCAGACCCATGGTGGCGACGAACACCCAAATGGCGAGTACGGGATCCTGGGCCGGCCAGGTCGGAAATAACGAGAACCCCTTCGGAAAATACTCCGGCCGCACGAAGCGGGCCTGCAGCGAGATCAGCATGCCCAGCAGCAGGAAGAGCAGCCACAGCGGTGCGGTCAGATATGCCCCGATTCCCACCATGAAATGCAGGCGCGACACCCAATGCAGACCTCGCGCCGGCACGACAGCGAGATGCTGAAGATTGCCTTGGCACCAGCGTCGATCGCGCGCCGCAAAATCGAGGAGCGAGGGCGGCACCTCTTCGTAGCTGCCGCCAAGCGTCGGCAGCATGTAGATGCCCCATCCGGCCCGCCGCATCAGTGCGGCCTCGACAAAATCGTGGCTCAGGATGTGGCCGCCGAATGGCTTGCGTCCGCGCAGCTGCGGCAGCGCGGCCGATTCCGCGAAAGCCTTCACCCGGATGATCGCGTTGTGGCCCCAGTAATTGCCTTCCGAGCCGTGCCACCACGCCACGCCGGCCGCGATCATGGGGCCGTACAGGCGGCCCGCAAATTGCTGGACGCGGCTGAACAGGCTTCGCGCGTTCACGACCATGGGAAGCGTCTGGACGAGCCCGGCGCTCGGGTTGCTCTCGATAGCATGGACCAATCGGACGATGGTCCGCCCGCTCATCAGACTGTCGGCATCGAGCACGATCATGAAGTCGTAGATGCCACCGAACCGCGTGATCCAGTCGGAGATGTTACCGGCTTTCCGCGCCGTGTTGTCGGCCCGGTGGCGATAATACAGCCGCGTTCCAACGGCCTGTCGCAACGCGAGCAGGGCTTTTTCTTCGGCCACCCAGATGTCCGGATCAGTGCTGTCGCTCAGAACGTACCAGTCAAACAGCTTTTGGTGCGATGTCGCCTCCAAGGATTCGATCATCGCACGAAGCCGCGCCGTCAATCGGTGCGGGTCTTCATTGTAGGTGGGAAGCAGCATAGCGGTGCGGCTTGCGACGGCAGGCAGCTCCGTCGCCGGGCCGTCCCCGTCCGGACGATGGGCCAGCAGCACAAAGAAGCCGGCCAACGCAGACGCGAAAGAAAAGGCGACCCAAGCGAGCAGAACCAAGAAGAGCGCCAGCACCATGGCTTCGAGGATGGTAACGCCGCCGACCTGCAGCACGCGATACATCTCGTAGCCACCCGCTCCCGTAAGCGCCGCCGTGGAGACAAGGATGACGCCGCGTCGCCAGGCCAACGCGGGCACAGCCGCCGCAGGAAGACGGTCCGGTATCCGGCTCTTTCCGAGGTCGCCAGCAGCCATCGGAAGTGGGGCCTCGCGCGGCAGCAGGCGCTGGGTCGCGACATCGCCAGCCATCGGCTGCGGTGCAGTCAGGGTGCCCATCGGTAGACCCAGATTTCCGACAAGGGCTTGTCGCCTTGGGTGAGAAACGCGCGCAGCTCGATCGGCTCGCCTTTCACCTGGCACTGGAAGCTGAGCCGCCAGCCGCCGGTGTACGGGTTGGGCTGCGTCACGATGTTCTTCACCTCGGACTTCTCCGCCGTCACCACGCCCTTGACGGCCGCAGGATCGATGCCCTTGAGGTTGTCGCCGACCAGATCGAGCACGAAGAGGCGCGCGTCCTCGCCCCTCGCGCCGATGCCGCTTCGGGTGAATCTGGCGAGCGAATGCGGTTTTGGGCTATCCGGTCCCCAATGCAGCCGATAGGTGTAGTTGTGTTCGCCTTTAGCCTGGAGCGGGGTTTTCGGCCGCCAGAACGCGGCGATGTTGTCGTGGACTTCCTCTTTGGTCGGGATCTCGAACAGCACGACGCCGCCCTCGCCCCAGTCACCGATCGGCTCCATCCACAGACTTGGGCGTTTCTCGAAGCCGGATTCGATGTCTTGGTAGGCGAAGAAATTTCGCTCGCGCTGCATCAAGCCAAACCCCCGCGGATTGAGATCCTGAAAGGTGCTGATCTGCAGATCGCGAGGGTTGCTGAGTGGGCGCCAGAGGCTTTCGCCCTTTCCGTTGAAGATCGCAAGCCCATCGGAATCGTGGACGGACGGACGGAAGTCGTCGATGTCGTTGCGGTCGTTCGGGCCGTAGAAAAACATGCTGGTCATGGGTGCGAGGCCGGCGCGCTGCATTTCGACTCGCGGGTAAACCGACATCTCGACATCGAACACCGTCGTGTCCCCGGGCCGCACGGTGAACCGGTAGCTCGCTGCGCAGCTTTTGCTATCGAGCAGAGCATGGATCACCAGCGAGGTCGCACCCAATGCCGGCCGCTCGAGCCAGAAGGCCTTGAAGAGCGGAAATTCCTCGCCCTTGGCTTCACCCGTATCGATCGAAAGCCCCCGGGCGGAAAGCCCGTACGTCTGCCCCTTGGCCACGGCGCGGAAATAGCTCGCGCCGAGGAAGACGCAGACCTCGTCGTAATAGTCGGGGCGGTTTATGGGCGAGTGTATGCGGAAGCCGGCAAACCCGAGATCGATGTCTTCGAACGCCGGGACCTTCTCGCCGAACGAGAAGTCCGCCTTGCGGTACTTGATCTCGGTTGCCTTTCCGTCGGCGACCTCGAAGATCGTCACCTTGTTCTTGTAGAAGAAGCCGCGATGAAAGAACTGCGCCTCGAATGGAAGATTCTTGTCGCGCCAAAGCGCCCGTTCGGGCAAAAAGCGGATCGAACGGTACTGATCGTAATCCAAGTCCCTCAATTCGCTCGGAAGCTTTTCGTCGGGAGCCTCGTACGGCTTGCCCGCCAGCATGCGGGCCAAGTCCCTCACCGTCGACGGCCCAAACACACCATCCGGCGCCGCGGCGAAACCGCTGCGCGAAGCGAGCAGCAACGCCGGCAGCACTGCCGACCCTTGAACAAGCTGGCGTCGGTTCACATGCCCTCCTACTCGCTCCTGCTGCCGCGGCCATGCAACACCCACCGCGCCCGCGAGTTCCATGGCCGGATCGACCACGGAACGGACGAAATTGAACGAGCTCAAACTCCTCCACCATCCAGAACGGCTGATGGCCCGCGCTTAACCGATGGTCGCCAACGCCCCCGCCGGTAGGTAGGAACTGCCCGAGTGCTCCCGCGTTCCCGCCACGTCTGAATTCAGCGAATGCGCCGGCTTGGCGCGGCGGCGATGCCTTCGGAGGACAAATGTCGAGATTGGCGCCCGGAGCCGCTCCCAGATCACTGCTGCATCCCGGCTTCATCGGTGCCGGATCAACCCTGCTGATCGCAGGGTTGGCGACCGATATCATGTACTGGAATACGTCGAACTGGCAGTGGGCCAATTCGTCAACATGGTTGATCGCGGCAGGCTTGGTCCTGGCTCTGTTCGCCACCATCATCCTGATCATCGATTTTCTCACCAGCCGAGCTGGACGGATCAATTGGATCCCCTTCCTGCTCGTGGCAGCGGCAGCGCTGCTGTCGCTCGTGAATGTCTTCGTTCACAGTCGCGACGCCTGGACCTCGGTAGTGCCGCAGGGGATTTCGCTTTCCGCGATCGTGACGATTCTGCTCCTGATGGCCGCCGCCACCGGTTGGAAGGTGACAACGGTTCGTACCACCGCGACCGGAGACAGCCTGTGACCCATGCAATGCTTCGAGCCTTGCCAGCCCTCTGCGCCCTCCTCGCGCTGACCGCCTGCAGCGACCAAGGCGGTGATCCAATGCGGCAATACGGGTCGGATCCCTATCTGCCGGAGCCTCAGAACTACTTGTTGCCACCCATGAGCGTTCCCAAGGAGATTGGCTGGAAACCAGGGGAGACGCCAACGGTCGCGGGAGGATTGAAAGTTCAGGCAATGGCGACAGGGCTGATGCATCCTCGCATCGTTTATCCTCTGCCGAACGGCGACGTCCTCGTTGTCGAGGGCAACAGCCCCGGCACCACACCTTTCCGGCCCAAGGACTTCATCCAAGGCAAGGTTAAGGCGCGGGCCGGAACCGCCGGCAAGGGCGGTAACCGCATCACACTGCTTCGCGATGCCGACGGAGATGGAACGCCGGAGCAGCAAACAATACTCGTCGACCACCTCCACTCGCCCTACGGCGTGGCTTATGTGGACGGCACACTCTACGTAGCCAACACGGACGCAATCATGGCGTTCAAATACACGCTCGGACAGACCAAGATCACCGAGCCAGGTTCGCAGCTTGCGGACCTTCCTGCCGGACCGATCGACCACCACTGGACGAAGGCGATGGCAGCGAGCTCCGATGGATCCAAGCTCTACGTTGGGGTCGGGTCGAACAGCAACATCACCGAAAACGGCCTCGACGCCGAAGAGGGTCGCGCCGCGATTTATCAGGTCGACCGCCAGACTGGTGCCAAGCGCATCTTTGCTTCGGGTACGCGCAATCCAACTAATCTGGCGGTCGATCCCGAAACTGGCCGGTTGTTTGCGGTGGTGAACGAGCGGGACGAGATCGGCCCGGATCTTGTCCCGGACTATCTCACAATGGTGCAGGAGGGCGCCTTCTATGGCTGGCCTTACAGCTATTGGGGCCAGCACATTGACGTCCGAGTCCATCCGCAGAGACCTGACCTTGTGGCCAAGGCCGTCAAGCCCGACTACGGCCTAAGTTCTCACGTGGCCGCGCTCGGCCTTGCATTCAGCAAAGGCGAGACGCTATCTCCGAAGTTTGACAACGGCATCTTTGTCGGCGAGCACGGCAGTTGGGACCGCAGCCCGGTCAACGGTTACCAGGTCATTTTCGTGCCGCTGGTGAATGGGCGACCGGAGGGCAAACCCATCCCGGTCGTCAGCGGATTTCTCGGCAATGATACCGATACGGTGCATGGTCGCCCCGTGGGCGTAGCGCTTGACCGCACCGGTGCGCTGCTGGTTGCCGACGATACCGGCAACACGGTGTGGCGCGTCAGCGCGCAAAATTCGGCTCGTTAGTCCAGAGGATCGTCACGTCGGCCTATCTATCCTGTCCCAAGACGATCGTCGGGTTCACGGCAGTCCAAGCCAAGTGAGTAATTGAGCGCTCCCTCCTCCATCTGTCGCCGTCGCCTTTCGGTCCAGTACGACCTGTGGTAGCTTGCTTCTATCATCGGTCGAGGCTTTGTCCGTAGGCACCGGTGGCTGAGAGACCGAGCGAGCTCCCGCCTGCATAGTTGGGGAGCACAGCCATGCCGCACCAAAAGCCCATCAGACGCTTGCTTGCAATCGCTCGCCGGGGACCTCCGGGCCAACATAAGTCATTACCAGTCGCGCCAATCTAGGAACGGCGCGCTATCACTGCTCATTGTGCTGGCGATCAGTCCGTATGCCACCGCATCTGGACCGCGATGCCATCATCGAGATCGAGGTGGCCACTTGGCCGGAGCCAGTTCGCTGCACATTGAATGCGTCAGGGTTCGCGAGCACTCTTGGCTCATCTCAGGAGGTCATCATGACCACGCCTGAAGGCCAGACCAGTACACTGGATGGACTTGACGATTGCGTGATTACGGCGGAGCTGGCCCGGCGCCCGTGCAAGGCCCCGGACTATGAGGCCGAGAACCGGGCCCTGACTGCTCTGGTTCAGGATATGACCGCCGAGCCGCGTGCCGTGCTTCAGAAATGCGCCGAGTTGGCCGTGTTGCTATGCCATGCCGACTCCGCTGGCATCAGCCTTCCCGACCGTGGCGACCGGGTTTTCCGCTGGCGCGCCGTTAGCGGCGAGCTCGCGGCCGAGGCTGGCCGTACCGTGCCTGATGACGCTCGCCTGAGCGAGGCCGTGATCGCTCGCGACAGCGTAGTCCTGTTCCGCGAAGGGGAGCGGCTCTTTCCCGGGATGACGGGACATGGACCGCATGTCTACGAGGTCCTGGCGGCGCCCTGGCATGCGCGCGGGAAGCCGGTCGGCGCGCTCTGGGCGATGAAGCATACGCCGGAGGGGCAATTCGACGCGGAAGATGCCCGCCTGTTGCAAAGCCTTTCCCACACCGCGGCCGGCACCTTCCAGACTACCGAGGCGTTGGATCAAGCAGAAGCCCGCTGCATGGAACTGGAGCGGGGGATTGAGGACCGCACACGCGACCTCTCGGAAGCCCAAGAAAGCGCGCGAAAAATCGAGGCCAGACTCGCGCAAGAGCTCGAAGGTGCTCGTCAGCTCCAGCAGGTCAGCTTGGAGCTGCTCTCCAACCGCCCTGAGCTTCTCTACGAGCAAATTCTCGATGCGGCCATGGCGGTGATGCGCTCACAGGGTGCGAGCATGCAGATACTTGAGCCGGATACGGGGATTTTGAAGCTGCTGGCCTGGCGCGGCTTTCATCCGGACGCGGCGGCGTTCTGGGATCGCGTCGACTGCAACTCGGCGAGCACGTGCAGCGAAGCGCTGAAGACAGGACGGCGCATTCTCGTCAGCGACACCGAGACCTGCACCTTCATGGCGGGGACCGAGGACCTGGAGGCCTACCGCCTCTCCAGCCTGCGCGCGGTCCAGTCGACGCCGCTGCAGTCTCGCAATGGCCGCGCGCTCGGCATGGTCTCGACCCATTGGCGGGAGCCGCACGAGCCCAGCAAGGACGATTTCAGCCGCTTCGATGTGCTGGGCCGGGAAGCGGCCGACTTGATCGAGCGGGCGCAAACCGAAGCGGCCTTGCGCGAGAGCGAAGCGCGGCTAAAGGCTGCGGTCGACTTGGTAGAATTGGGCCGCTATTCCTGGAACCCTCAAACCAATGAGCTGAAATGGGACGAAAAGTGCCGGGCAATGTGGGGCCTTCCAGCGGATGCGACCGTGGACTACGACACCTGGCTCACAGCGGTGCATCCGGAGGATGTGGGAGCTGTCGAGGCTGCTATTCAACGATGTATCGATCCACGGGGCGACGGGGTTTACGATGTCGAATATCGGGTGCTCGGCGATGACCGCGGGGAGCGTTGGATCGCGACGCGTGGCCAGACGCAGTTCGAGAATGACAAGCCCGTTTGGTTTTATGGTGTCGTGATCGATGTCACCGACCGAAAACGTATTGAGAAAAGACTCGAACGCCGCGTCGAAGCACGAACCCGGGAGCTGGAAGAGGCCAATAACGCGCTGCGCTCTCAGATAGAGAAACGGGAGATCGCCGAAGCCGAGGTCCAGCAGTTGCAGCGGCTCGATGCGATCGGGCAGATCACGTCAGGCGTGGCGCACGATTTCAACAACCTGCTGAGCGTGGTGCTCACCAATGCGCGTCTGCTTTCCCATACGGTGCAAGGGCCTTACGATCAGGAAGGCATCGAATTGATCCGGTCTGCTGCTGATCGGGGTGCGAAGCTCATTGCGCAACTCCTCGCCTTTTCGCGGCAACAGCGGCTTGAGCCCGACCAGGTCGATCTAAACAGCAGGATCGCCGGAATGGGCGATCTGCTCGGCGTCACCCTAGGCGGAACGGTGCAACTCAAAACGATATTTGCTCCGGATCTCTGGCTCGCTTTGGTCGATCCAAACCAAATCGAGATGATCGTTCTCAATCTCGCTATCAACGCCAGGGACGCCATGCAGCCGGGCGGCACACTCACCATCGAGACGTTCAACACCGTCATCGAACGCGAGTCATTCCAGCCGGAAGAGCCGTCGCCGGGAGACTACGTGGTTCTCGCCATCAAGGATACCGGCAACGGTATCCCAGACGAGGTTCTGCTGCATGTTTTCGAGCCGTTTTTCACGACGAAGGAACCGGGAAAGGGCTCGGGCCTCGGATTAGCGCAAGTCTTCGGTTTTGCTAAACAGTCCGGCGGTGGCGTGCGTATTGAGACCCGCCTCGGCGAGGGTACTGCGGTGAAGGTCTTCTTGCCGCGCGCTAGGATCGACGCTGCCGATCACCATGCCGACTCCGTTGATGCGAGCAAACGCCTGCAGACCACGACGCGATTGCGTGTTCTGGTCGTGGATGACGACAAGGCTGTTCTGAGGTCCACGGTCAGGATGCTCGATGTTCTCGGATATGCAGCGGTGTCGGCGGAGAGCGGCAGCGCAGCGCTCCGCGTGCTCGCAAGCAATCAGGAAATAGATCTCGTTCTCGCGGACTTCGCGATGCCGGAAATGAGCGGCGGCGAGGTTGCGAAAGCGATCCGCGCGATGCGGCCAATTTTGCCGGTCGTCCTCATGAGCGGCTATCGTGATCTGAATGTCCGGAAGGAATTCAACGACCTGCGAATAATTTTGAAGCCATTCACGGAAAACGACCTAGTTAACGCGATCAGCGCCGCACTAAGATAGGGCGAACGTCCGATGTGCGTTGTTGTGCCCATCGCTTCCATTAGGGCGTTGCGGCGAGATGTCCGAAGGCGAAGGTAAACAGGAAACGCCCGATCGGCACGGCGCTTTTGACCAAAAGCGAGCTATCTCCGGGGTAGCAAATGACAGGTCTCCTGAAGCCCAGTCCGTGCAGCGGCGTCCCGGCGGCGCCTTGCTGTCAGTCATGCCGCCGCGAGATTCCGCGGCTCATTTCGGCTGCCTGGCTCAAGATTTAGAACTGCGAGATGGTGGCCCATCGCAAGGCCGTCCGGCCTCACGACTGCTTTGCCTTTTCCTTTGCTGCTTTGACGGCATCCGTTCCCGCTTGCTTCATCCGATCCACCGCCTCGGCACCCATATCGCCCGCCTCCGCCACCAGCGTATCGGCCGCTTCGCGCAGCGCCTTCGACACGGCAGTCCCACGCCTGCTCAGATCATCCTTCACCTCGTCGCTGACCCCGCCGATGTACTCGTCTTCGATCTGAGACGTTCGAAACGCGCCCGCGAGTGCGGCGCCGATGGCCAAGCCGATGGCGCCGATGACCAGCGGTTGCCTCTCCATAATGTCGCCGAGCGAAGACTGAGCTTTCGCCAAGGTCTCTGCTGTGCCCACGTTGGCGAACCGTTCGCGAGCGTAAGCTACGCCTTCCTCGAAACGGTCCCGGACGCCCTCCGCCGCATCAGACATCGTGTCGGCTGCAGTTCCGGCGGCCGCGCGTATCGTCCCGCCCGCATCGCTCCCGTCATGGTCAAACTCCGGGGCAGTCGGCGGTGCTGCCGTCCGCTGCAAGCCCGAGGCGGCAGCCCGAAGATTGCTCGCGCTGGTGTCGACGACATCTGACGCGACGTTGGCAGCCGATCGTGCAGCACCCTTAATCTTCTCGTCGCCAACCAGCAGCCAGAGTGCTCCAGCCCCGATCAGCGCGGCGGAGAGCGGGTTTTCTCGGGCCGCAGCGAGGAGACTGTCAAAAAAACCGGTTTGCGCACCACCGCTCATCGCACCATTCCCTTCACAGTGTCCTTGTCTTTTTCAAGCTGCCGTATCGTCTCCTGCGGCGTGAGGTTGCGCGGGTCCAGCCGCTTCACGCCAACAGCAAACAAGGCGCCCGATATGGCGGCCGCGACAATCGCCGCGCTTAGGTAGGCCAATGTCGGCGACCACCCGGCACTGATCAGCGCCGATGACAACGCGAACAATGCCATCACTACGGCAGGTATAACCAGGACTGCGCCTCCGGCAAATAGTCCAACGGCTCCACCGAGCCTCTGCACCTTTTCCGCAAGTTCGGCCTTCGCCAGATCAAGCTCATTCTGGAAAAGCTTCGCGACCTGAGCCATTGCGTCGCCGACGAGTCCCGAAATTTTGTGAAGATCGTTCTCGCCGGTTTCGATATCGTGCTTGATGCTCATGATGCGCCACCATTCCCCGAAGGTGACTTCTGCTGCTGTCCAGTCGTGGATTCCGTCGAGTTTTGGCCACTGAAGCCACTCGCGTAGGCGGCTCTCTGCCCAGATGAGCCAGCTCCTGCGGCTGTCGTCGAGCCCGTTCGCTGTGAGGTCGAGGAGCCGCCGGAAGCCTTTAGAAAGCGTACTGCGGCGAACCCGGCCAAAACGGACAGGCCTAGAAATGCCGCGGGTTGCCGCTTCGCAAAATCGGTCGCACCGCCCACGAGTTCGCGGAAGCTGCCGTCGCGAACCTTCGCGGCCGCTTCTTCCACGTAGTCCGCAGCTGAATTGATCCCTCGTGCGGCGAATGGCACGTCAATCTCGAAGGCGCCGGCGGCCTGGCGGAAGTTGCCCGCTAGGCGCTCGATGAAATCGGCGCCCGCTCGCTGTTGTTCCCGCGCACGCTCTTGAATTTGGTCGACGGTACCACTCGCGACGTCCTTAGCGGCATCGGTGGCTTCGCTGAACCTGTCACGGGCCATGTCCGCCGATGCCTGCAGGGCCTCCGTGGCGCGCTGCTTCATCTCGGCCCCGGCGTCCCCAACCTGATCCTTCAGGCTTGTGGAGGAGTTGTTCTTACCTTTGTTGAAGTTGGCCGGTTTGATCACATCTGAATCGCTCATGTTCTGTCTCTCAGGTGCTCGATTTTGAGGATGGGCTGAATGCTGCGTCGACGGCCTCGCCCGCCGCCTCCTTGAGGTTGTCGGCAAGATTGCGTGTCATGCGGCTCGCGTGCCGCCCGAGATCGGCTTCACTCACGGATGTCGTGGCAGCATCGGCGGCAGACAACGTGGCCTCCTTGGCTGCCGCGAAACCGGATTGAGCCATTTCGCTTGCCGCCTCCTTAAGGCTGTCCCTGGTCGGGCCTGCCGTCCTGTCCTCGAATTTCGTTTCCGGGAGCGCGGCCGCAATCATGGCTCCGATGGCGATACCGAGTCCTCCAATCAGCGCGGCATTGTCGCCGACGATCTGGCGCGCCTGTTCCGGAGCGGCGGTCGCCGAATCCCTGATGGCGTCCATTCCCCCGGTGATCTTGGTAGCTACTGTTCCAGCCGCCTCCGTTGCTCGCGTCTTGAGGTCGTCGGCCGCCGTCTTGGCCGCGTCCATCGCATCGTTGACGGCGCCGGCGGCCCGTCCTTGGAATTCGGAAAATTTCGCCTTCGCCTGCACTCCCTCGGCAGTTTGGCCGATGAATCGGCCCGCACCATCCACCAGCGGCGACGCCGCTCCAGCAGCCCGCTCGCGGACGCTCTTGGAGGTAAGAGCGAGGCCCGCAGCAATCATGAGAAGCGGCAGGGGTACACCTCGCGCCAATCGCAGCAGAGGCACGGCCACTGCGGTGCCCGCGGCGATCGCATGCATCGGGTTGTCCATCGCCTGCTGTTTGAGCCCTTCGACCCAGCCTTGAGCTTTGTCGCTCACATACTCCGACACTTCCGATTTGACGTGCTGGGGCGAGACCATCTGACGCAGATCCCGCGTCGTTTCGGAGATCCCCTGCTTCAGACGGTCGACCGTGGCCGCCAACTCTGCCCGGCTACGCTCGGACTCGCGTCGTAGCTCCTCCACCGATCGAGTCATGTTCGTCCTCTTGGTCTTGTTTTCAATTGTGTCTGGAGGACGAACTCACCTTCTGTTGGATCGTTCCTAGTAGCCGCTCCAACCACTCCGCGACCAAACAAGCGGGAAAGCGCTGCGGAGGAACGCAACCGGGATAGCCAGGGTCCGATCACTGTCACATCGCCACGTCTCCTCGATCGACTATTCTAGCCCCTCGGAAAGAACGCGGGATCTCGGCCTACCAATCCTCGAATTGCCTGCGGCTCGTCTGGGGGGATAAGGCCTGGTGTCCTTAGGAACGCTGGAACCGGCGGCGAATTGTTATGCGCTGGTTTGCTGGCTGCATCGGCGAGCTGCCCTTTCCTGCAGGGAAGGGACCACCATTTTGCGCAAGGTCCTCATGTCGTGGACGAAGAGCGCGAGCGGAGGATAACTTGCGGGTTCTTGTAGCAGAGGACGAAGACCTGATCCGTGACGTGGTGGTGGACATTCTGGAGGCGCACGGACATCAAGTGATGGAGGCCGATAGCGGCGAACGCGCGCTCCAGCTCTGCGCGCAGGCCACACCCGAACTTCTATTCACCGATATAAGGTTGGCCGGCACTTTGTCGGGATGGGATGTAGCCATCAAATGTCGGGAGTCGAATCCACGTATCCCGGTCATCTACGCGACCGGCTACACTCACACCGCGCCGCGTCCGGTATCGGGCAGTGTCATGCTTCAAAAGCCATTCAGACTTGAACGCCTTCTTGAGGCGATGAAGTCGCTCACCGGCAAGTAGCGGTGCCCGAAGTGACGGGTGACCAGCGAGCTATGAACATCCTTGCCGAGCTACATGAAGCTGAGGAAGAGCTGATAGGGCGCGCTGTCATCTTGACGGACGGTAAGGCAGGTTCGATTGAACGCCTGTTTCTCGACGACATTCATGGGCTGCGCATATCCATAGTTGGACATGATGGTCAGTGGCCCATTTCAACGATCAAGAAAATTGAGGGTTGATCGCCGGCCATGAATCCAGCAGGGCATCGGAGCGGACCGCGCGCACGCCCCCGACGCTTTCTTCCCATGCGATGTCAGCCGGGACCATATAGCCGGAGGATGTTCTGCCGCCCAGACTGGTGTCAGCAGTGTCCGGCGCTCATGGCCCCACGCTCTTCACTTTTACCGCGATCTCATTGAGAACCGTCAATGCGCGGCCCTTTGGCGTTTGCGATCAATCAAACGCGGTGTCCACCATCGCTGCCCTTTCCCCGGGCGTCCTCCCTTGACTTGGACCGCCAGCACACAGCTGAGCGGTCCTTTCTTTCTGCACGCGAATGAGAGACCAGGCGTCGCCGGCGCGGATCCACGCACAGCACAGCGGCCACAATGCCCGGCCGGACGAAGAGGCCGAGCAGTTCTGTCGATCGCTCCCACCGATGGTACCGATCAGCACGGTCGTCCCCCTCTACGAAGGGTGGCCGGGGTCCAAATGGTAGAGCGGCGTCTTCTTCGCGCGCTGCGGCGTCATCTTGGCGGGGTCTGGCGCTCCGGGAACGCCGCGCGGCCCCAACATCTCGCGTTGAATGTCATCTTCTGACTTGTCGGGTTCAACGCCGTTCATGGGACGGTCTTTCGGCACGCTCTTCTCCTTGCCTCTGCAGAGGTACTCGCGCCCCTGCTCATCGTACTGCTCAAGGGCGGTTCTGCCATTTAGAAGTAATACGTAAGACTCTACGATCCGAATTGTCTCGGAGCGCTCAAAGCTTGATAGCTGTCAAGGCACGTCGTGGCGGCAGGTCGCTAGGATGGCGGGGACCTGGAACCGACGGCTATTCCGACTGCTATTCTTGGAGCTAGACATGACCAGCACGACGTTCAACAGCAATGCTGACTTCAACATCGACTCCGCCTCCGCGATGCTTGCCAGGAATTGGTGGCTGTTCCTGCTGCGGGGCATCTTCGGAATTATCTTCGGGTTGCTCGCTTTTCTCTTTCCGGGGCCCACCATGCTTTCGCTGGCGTTGTTGTTCTCGGCTTACATGTTGGTCGACGGCATAGCAGGAATCATTTCCGCCGTTCGTGCGATGCGACGGAAGGATCAATGGGGACTGCTGGTATTTGAAGGCCTGCTGAATATCGCCGTCGGCGTTGCCGCCTTTGTCTGGCCTGGCCTGACGGTGCTTGCCTTTGTCTTCATGGTCGCTGCCTGGGCGATCATCTCAGGCGCGCTGATGATGGCTGCGGCCTTTCGCCTCAAGCTTGACCATGGCCGCTGGTGGATGGTTCTGGGCGGGCTGTTGTCTCTCGTTTATGGCGCGCTTCTGGTTGCTATGCCGCTGATCGGGGCAGTGGTCCTTACGTGGTGGATGGGAGCCTACGCGATGGCCTTCGGTATTGCGCTGGTCGTTCTGTCCTTCAAGTTGCGCGCCCGCCAGAACGAGCAAACTAGCTCCTCCGCTGTGGCGGCGTGAGGGATGAGCGGACCTCCGCCAGACGGCGGCGCATCTTCGCAGATTGGCCAACATCGGACCTAACCAGGCATAGCGTACCGCCGCCAGCGGCGAGTGATCGCCGGTCCAGAGTGTCGGAACGAAAACAAAACTGCAGGGTTCATGATCGACAATCGGAAGTGATCCGATGCTTCTGATCCGACATGAGTACGGCAGGCGGACGATGTCCGCCGGAACCTTTCTGATCGCGGTGCTCGCAATGTGTGCAGCGGTGCTCGTGACCCGCTGCGAGACTTGACGTGTTCAGGTGGGGTTCTCGCGCCTCTGGCGGCGTCTTGCCGTGATCGCGCGGGCAATCGAGATCGCTGCTGGTGTTGTTCTGGTCGTGCTCGCTCTGCGAGACGTGTTCGACACGGTCGTCGTCCCTGGCGAGAGCAGAGGCGCTTTGCGCGTAGCCCGTAGGCTCCTCGTGGTGGCGGTCCCGATCTGGAAGTGGACACGTCGCGGCAAGCGTGCGGTTTCGACCAGTTTCGCACCCGCAATCTTGATGGGCTCTTTTTTCATCTGGATGGGTCTTCTCTTGCTGGGCTTCGGCCTGGTGGCCCATGGCTTGAGGTATTCGTTCTCTCCGTCTCCCGATTTCCTTCAGGCGTTGTTCATCGTCGGAAGCGCCCTCTGTACCGTGGGGCTGAGCGGCATCGAGGCGCAAGGACCCGCGCGTTGGGCCCTCGTTTTAGCGGGCTTCTCCGGCCTTTCGGTCCTGACGATGGCGGTGACCTACTTGCTCGAGGTGCAGGAGGGCATCTCTCGCCGCGACTCCGGGATTTTGAAGCTCACAACGGCGGCGGGCGAGCCGCCCTCTGCGCTAGGACTGCTGGAACGTTACGCCGACCTGAACTCCCCCGAGGAAATCAGGCGCGTTCTCTATGGCGGCCGCGACTGGTGCGCATCCGTGCTCCAAAGCCATGCATCGCACCCCTCCCTGATTTACTTCAGGTCGGCGTCAGTAGGCGCCGGGTGGCCGGCGACTCTTGGCGCAATGATGGACCTCGCGCTCATCCTCGAGCTACTGATCGATGACCCGGGGAGCCTAGCTCCCGCGATCCTTCTTCGCAGCGAAGGATTGCGGCTCATTGACGAATTGAACCGAGTGGTCGGCCTCGATCCTCTGGTTGACGATACGACAGGAGCGTCCGTGCCACAGCTCTGCGCCCGGCTGGCCGCCGCAGGCTACAAGCTGCGACCGTCGATCGATGCGCTGACGTTTACGGAGCGACGCCGTAGGCATGCAACGTGCGTGCAGGCCGCTGCGGAGCATCTTGGTACGGCGGCGGCGCCGTTATTGCCCTGATCGCGCCGCTATGCGCTCAGCCGCACGGACCTCGGCGAGGAATTGCGCGACTTCGGCCGCAACTCATGCCAAGACGTCCGATACGCCAGACCTGGCTTCGGTTTTGGGTCGATAAGCGGAACGTTGAGAATGAAAGAGGCCGCCAACCTGACGCGGCCTTACAGGAAGGTCATAAGCAGGCCGGCAAGGAAAATGATCGCACCGACGAGCGCAATCCCAAGACAGATGCGCGCTTGGCGAGAATAAGCCTCGATTTGTGGCTCGGGGATCACGCGATCAATACGGCTATTGGAGGCCGGGCGTTCTCAGCCACTCGCTCATGTGCATACCCTCTTCGAACTGGCGGGCTCTGCGCAGAAGGGTTTCCCGCTCGGTACCTGGGGGAGCCTTAACTGCCTTCTCGCGCAGGTGCTCAGCCTCCGCCGCAAGGCGCTCTTCCAATGATCGCGATTGCTTGAAGCGACGCCGCCGCTTGGACATAGCGCTCTCCCAGTATGCTTTGGCGCGAGCGCTGATGGTCGCCCTCATCACCGATGGTTGCCGCGGGCCGGGCGGCGATCTGGGAAACTAGTGAGTTTGTGACGCGGCTTCCCTGACAACTGTTAATTCCAGGCGACTACTATCGTCGCACCAGTTTGGCAAAGTGCAAAAGCCGACGACAGTGAACAAAAAAAGGAACACGCCCGGCCGTATGCGATTGGAGGTTCGGAGAGCGTCATGACGAATGTTGACACGGTTCCGGGCGGCCAAGAAGGCACGAGCCAGAACCAGATTCCCAACTCAAAAAAATCTCCCGAGGCGCCTCGGAGAGCCAACACGGACGTCGAATCAGAAGAAGATCGTGGCCGGCAGGCGACCTCGCCGTCGGAAATCCCCGCGAAGGGATGGAAGGACATCCTGCTGCGCGTCTTTTCCAACATCTCTAGACACCGCGTCCTCACCCTCGCAGCAGGCATGGCCTACTACAGCATACTTGCCATTTTTCCGGCGATTGCGGCGCTGGTCGCGATCTACGGACTCTTCTCCGATCCCATGACCATCGGCAAGCACCTCGATCAGCTTGGCGGCTTCCTACCTGGCGGGGCATTGGATATCGTGAGAGAGCAACTGACCCGGGTGGCGTCGAAAGGCTCCAACACGCTCGGCCTCACCTTCCTGATCGGGCTGGCAACATCTCTTTGGAGCGCCAATGCCGCCATGAAGTCGCTGTTCGACACGTTGAACATCGTTTACGGCGAAGACGAGAAGCGCGGGTTCTTCAAGCTGAATGCTGTTTCCCTGGGTTTTACGGTCAGCGGGATCGTGTTCATGATGGCGGCCTTAGGCTGCATCGTCGCTGTTCCAGTGATCCTCAATTATGTTGGTTTGTCCAACACCGGCGACCTTCTGATCCGCATCGGGAGGTGGCCAGCGATGTTTCTGTTACTCACGCTGGCCTTGGCCTTGATCTACCGCTACGGCCCCAGCCGAGAGGCGGCCCAATGGCGTTGGGTGACGTGGGGCAGCGCGATCGCGGCACTGCTTTGGCTCGCAGTATCCGGGTTATTCTCCTGGTATGTCGCGAGCTTCGGTAAATTCAACGAGACGTACGGTTCGCTTGGGGCTGTCATCGGCTTTATGACCTGGCTGTGGATCTCGGCCATCGTCATCCTTCTTGGCGCCGAGATCGATGCCGAGATGGAGCATCAGACCGCCCGCGACACAACCACGGGCCCGCCAACCAAGATCGGCGCCCGCGGGGCCCGGGTGGCCGACACGGTCGGCGAGGCACGAGGTCATTGAAGGTGGCGTTGCTCATCGAGCCGCCGTCCGGCTGTGCCATGCCGATAGCTGCACTCGCGACGATGCTGTCGAACAAAGCAGATACATAGAATGTCCAGCCTCACCGGGCCACGATGGCTCGATAGTGGCCCAAGTAATCCCGCGCCATCCGCTCCGCCGTGAAGCGCTCTTCGAAGCGCGTACGGACGCGCCGGCGATCGATTTGCCCAAGCCGCGCTACAGCCTGAACTGCTTCGTCCTCATTTTGGACGATGAAACCTGTCACGCCTTCCTCAATAATCTCGGGCACCGAACCGGACCGGTAGGCAATGACTGGCGTTCCGCAGGCCATCGCCTCAATCATCACCAATCCAAACGGCTCGGGCCACTTGATCGGGAAGAGCAAAGCAGCAGCTCCTGCAAGGAAAGGCTGTTTCGATTCGTCATCTACTTCGCCGACCAGCTGGATTTGTTTGCCGTCAATCCGAGGCTCTATCTTCTCTCTGAAATACCCTGTTTCGGCGCGAGGGACCTTTGCAGCAATTCGAAGCGGCATTCTTGCGGCGAGAGCGATGCGGATAGCATCTTCGGGGCCTTTTTCGGCGGTTAAGCGCCCGAGAAACGCCAGGTACGATCCGGCAGCCAATGAGGCGCGGAACTGGTCGATGGGCAGACCGTGATAAACCGTTCCACACCAGTTTGCGCTGGCGAGCGGGATGCGCTGATTATCGGAGATGGATACAAAACAAGCTTCTGGAAACTTGCTGGTCACGGCCGGCAATCCAGGCAGATCCAGCCGGCCGTGCATCGTCGTAAGGAATGGCACTCCCGCTCGTTTGAGGATGGGCAGATGTAGCCAATCGATGTGAGCGTGAATCACGTCGAACTGGCTAGCGCAATCGGATACGGCTTCCAGTTGGGCGGCCAAAGCCGCGTTCGGATCCGAGCGTGGTCGCCCAAGGCGAAGGGCTTTGGGCCAGACCGGAAAAAGCGTAGCTCGGGTCCTGGAATCGCCGCTCGCAAACAAAGTGACCTCATGCCCAAGCTCGACGAGTGCGTCCACCAGCCAGGCAACAACTCTTTCAGTTCCGCCATAGAGCCTTGGCGGGACGCTTTCGGCCAGGGGAGCAATCTGAGCTATCCTCATTGAAATACTCGAAACCGCGCTTGCGTCTCAGCGGCCTGAATTCGAACCGGCGGGCTCGTGAAAGCTACCGCGGAGCAGGTCGCCTCTGGCAGACAAGCGCACCATCATTCCATGCGAAACCAACGATATCCGTAGCCATCAAGTTCAAACTCATCATCCAGGTTGGCGTTTGATGGGTAAACGCGATTACCGAAGACGTCTATCAGCTTGCGTTCTTTCGAAAGACCCGTGACATGGACATTGCACTTAGCCTGCGACAAGTTGTGCAATGTGAACACCGATCGGCCCTCCCACGCGAATTGTTGGGTCAGAACTGTGGATTGATCGCTTTGCGGCAAACTCAAATCGCCCCACCCGATTTCCGGGCAAGACTGGCGGGTTTCGACCAGGCGTCGCAACCAATTGAAGAGCGAGTCCGGATCTCGTTGCTGGGCGACGGCATTGACCTTGGCCGGAGCGTATTCGACGTCATTGATGATGCGGTGCAGTAATCTGGCAGCCGGCGGAGAAGAAAACCCGCCATCTTCGTCATGGGTCCACTGCATGCACGTTCGCACCGGCCATCGCTCCGGAAGCGCGAGGTCATCACCCATACCGAGCTCGTCACCGTAATAGATGACCGGTGTGCCAGGCAAGCTGAAGAGCAGGCTGAAGGTGAGTTCGATGCGCCGGCGATCATTGCCAAGGATGCATGCGAGCCGCCGGCGAATCCCGCGGCCATAAAGTTGCATCTTTCGAACTGGAGCAAAGGCGGCGTAGACTTCCTCACGCTCTTCGGGCGCCAACCGCCCGAGATCAAGTTCATCGTGATTGCGCAAGAACTGGGCCCACTGAGCGAATGGTGGCAGCCGAGGTAGCGCGGCCAGACACCTCTGCAGGGGTTCGGCGTTCTCGCGCGCAAGCGCTAGAAACAAATGCTGGTTCAACAAGAACGCGAACAGAAGGTGTATGCGCGATCCATCGCCGAAGTAATGGTCAAGTTCGGAAGGAGCAACATTAGCTTCCGCCAACAGGACGGCATCACCCTTGCGCCACGACAAAAAGTCGCGGAGTTCTCCAAAGAACTCGTATCGGTGTTTTGCTGGACGATCCGGGCGTATCTCCTCAACGACGAACGGTGCAGCGTCGATGCGGAATCCTGACACGCCGAGCTCCAGCCAAAAGCCGACTATTTTGAAAATCTCTTCACGGACGGCAGCGCAGGCGATGTTTAGATCAGGCTGATGCTGATAGAATCTATGATAGTACCAAGCGTGGGCAGAAAGATCGTAGGTCCATACACTCAGTTGAACCCCGGGAAAAACGACGCCCTCGGTGCTGTTCTCCGGCTCCGCATCTGACCAGATATAGTATTCGCGAAATGGTGATTTTGGATCGGTCCGCGCCTGCTGAAACCACGGATGCCGCTCCGAAGTATGATTGATTGGGAGGTCGATGATCAACCTCATGCCGCGCAGTCGCGCCTGATGGCTGAATTCGACGAAGTCGCCAAGCGTTCCGAGAGCTGGCGCTACATTGTAGTAGTCCGTCACATCATAACCATGATCGAGTCCTGGACTTGGATAGAATGGCAGCAGCCACAGGCAATTCACTCCTAGCTGAGCAATATGGTCAAGCTGCGCCACCAGTCCCTTGAAATCGCCGATGCCATCGCCGTTGCCATCTTTGTAAGTGGCCACGTTGAGGCTGTAGATTGCTGCGTTCTTGTACCAAAGGTCGAGCAACGGCCATCTTCCTTGTAGAATCACTCTTGCAGGACAACCGCGCTTACGTCCGCTTTATCGTCGTCGGCGACGCGCTACGAGAGGCTCGCCTCCAACTACCTTGCCTTGGTCCAATTGAGATTCGTCGAGCTATGTTGACCGCGCGGTATGAATCCACGCCATAAGCGCCGTTAGGCAGCGATCGTGTCAGAACCGGCGTTCGGATACCTTCTACCGATTTGATGCTCCAGTGCATCGCGATTCACAATACGGACTGTTCGAATCCCAATCAGGGCAATGACACCGCGCTGCTGCAGATCTGAAAACGCACGACACACAGTCTCCACGGAAACGGCGAGGTACTCGGCGAGATCATACCGCGTGATGGGAAGCCGTATGTCTCCCCGCTGGTCCCCATAGCGTTCCTCAAGCAGCAGCAGGAACGCACTTACTTTGTCCGCTGTCGTTACCCCCCCGAGGACGACGAGCTGCTGTCGGGTACGTTCTAACGATTGAAAGGTGATCTCTCTCAGTTCTCTTGCGAACTCGCGATCGCGCTCGCCGAGACCCTCAAGCCGCACTGCCGAATAGCCCGCGAGCACGGTCTCTTCCGTAATAGCCTCGATCGCTTCCTCTCTCTGGCTGTTCCCGACAAAGAAAAAATCCCGCACCAGCATCAGGTCCAGGATCTGCCGCCGTCCATCGGCGCGGATAGTTGAACATCGTGCGGCGCCGGCAATCACGTAGTACCAATGCCCAGTGGTGCCGTCGTCTTCCGGAACCTGCTGATCACGGCTCAATTTGACAATCGCCGCCGACCCATCGAGCCGCTTCAGCGCGTGCGGCTGTGCGGCGAGCATCCTTCGATAGTAGTCCGCTGGGTGGATTATCGGCTTCATCTCGTTGTCCTTTTTTTCAGCGCACTCGCGGTGGGAGAAACGATCCGCTCGCAGTCAATCAACTATCAGCAATACAACCTCGTAAACTTGGGAAGTTTTCGTACGTAGAAACACGTAACGGCGCTTGGGCCACATCGCACGGAAAGGCCCTCTGCTTTCTTCACAACGGATTACGGCACGATGGTTCCTACGACTTCGTGCCTCTCGCGGCATCGATCCAGGCGTATGCTGCCGCGAAGGCGCAGCCATGACGGTTGGACAATCAAGGCACTGAGCCCGGTGTCGATTAAGGGATCTGCGAAAATTGACAATGGTCAGCGCACCCCAGGTTCAAAGGGGGTACTCGCTATGTCACTAACTGTCACAGGAGCGAGACATGGAAGCAACCCTCCCCCGTCCTCTTTCAAAACTCATGATCAGCTTGGCGGCACTGGGCGGAATATTGGCCGTCCTCAGCAGCAATCCCGCCCTGCCGCAGGCTGGCGTAGCTCTCGTCAAGGTTGACCTAAACGTCGTCGCTCAGGGCTATCGCATGAGCAAGCTGATCGGCAGTACCGTTAGCAACGACAAGAATGAGAAGATCGGAAGCCTGGATGACGTGATTGCCGCCAAAGACAAGAAACAACTTGACTTCGCGATTCTGCAGGTCGGCGGCTTTCTCGGCGTAGGTGGCCATCTGGTCGCAGTCCCGTTTGATAGCCTCACCATCGATGACACCGGCAGCAAGATCACTCTTCCGGGCGCATCCAAGGAAGAGCTGAAGAAGCTATCGGAATTCCACTACCGATCCTCTTGACGGTGACATCCTATGTCGATGCCAAGATCCACCGACACGATCCTGGACCGGACCCGCACCCGCGAGGTGACTGCTGTGTTCCACTCGCGACGGGCGCTCGATGACGCGGCCCAGGATCTTCTTCTGTCAGGATTCGATCGCTCCGACATCGACATCAGCGCATCTCCCGATGAAGTGCAGCGACGGCTGAATTACGCTGTGATTCCTCCAGCCGATCTCGCCGACACGCCGACCGCGCCGAGACAGCCCTTCTTTGGTGCCGACGATTTGCTTGGTGTTGAAGCCGTCGCCAGTAGCGTTCTTGGTTGCATCGCAGCGGTTGGCTCCGCTCTTTTCCTGATAATCAAAGGCTATGAGGCTATGGCTGTCGCCATGTGGTCGATCCTGATCGGGATCTTCACAGGCGCCGTCGTCATAGTGCCCATCTACCGACTACTGCGGCGTGAGCGCGTCAGAGGCTTGGAGCCGGCTGCAGAATGGGATGGCCTCTTGATATGGGTTCGGGTTCGCGCACCTGAGAAGGAAGCTCAGGCCCAGGAGATTCTAATGCGGCATGGCGGGCAGGCCGTGCACGTTCATGAAATCGACCTGGAAAAGCGGCCGGAAGATCTGCCATTGCACTCACTTCGTCCGGATCCCTGGCTGGGTGACGAACGCCTCGGGCGGCCGTAACGAGGCCGCAACAAATGCTGCGCCCTCACTCCTCACTCCGTCCACAAAGATCATCTGCGGCGATTTTAACTCAACCCGGCTTCAAAAACTCAAGGAGAAAACTCGAGACGGAAGTTGACGGTCGTCATGGCTCGCTTGCTCGCCCCGGGTAGATTGCCCCTACCAGCGATGACGCAGCCGCGCCGAGAATGCCGCTCGCATAGCCCCTAGAATCTGTTGGATCTCAAACTTGGAAGGAGAAGCCAAAAATGAGGTTACGTTCACTGGTCCCATCTCGTGATGCAGGAATGCTGATGCGACCCGACTTCGGCCTGTTCGGCCTGCATCGGGAAATCGACCGCCTGTTCAGCGAGTTTTCGCAGGGCTTGATGCCGAACGGCCAGCAGCTCGTGCCGAGCATTGACATCGCGGAAACAGACAAGGCAATCGAAGTCACCGCCGAAATGCCGGGACTCGAGCGCAAGGACGTCGACATCTCCATCGAGGACGATACGCTCACCATTCGTGGCGAGAAGAAGGTGGAGCAGAGCACGGATGGCGGCAAGGACAAGAGCGACAAGAATGTCCAGCATAGCGAACGCAGCTACGGCATGTTCCTTCGCGTGCTGCAGCTGCCGCCCGGCATCGACCCCTCCTCCGTTCAGGCGACGATGGCCAACGGCGTCCTGAAGATCACGATTCCGAAGCCGGCAAAGCCCGAACCGAAAAGGATCGAGGTCAAGGAAGCTGCCTGACCGTCGACGCGGCGAGACGCCAGAGCCCGTTCTCTCCTCACAACACCGGCTC
>NZ_LJYG01000045.1:68218-96276 GCF_001440035.1 Bradyrhizobium manausense
CCGCCGTACTCAAATCGAAGGAACTTGATCATGGCAAAAGCAATCGGCATCGATCTCGGAACCACCAACTCTTGCGTGGCCGTCATGGAAGGCAGCAAAGCCAGGGTCATTGAGAATGCCGAAGGCGGGCGCACCACGCCGTCCATGGTCGCCTTCACGGACGATGGTGAAGTCCTGGTCGGGCAGCCGGCCAAGCGGCAAAGTATCACCAACCCCGAGAACACGATCTACGCCATCAAGCGACTGATCGGCCGGCGTTACGATGACCCGATCACGGCAAAGGACAAGACCATGGTGCCGTATCACATCGTGCCGGGCGACAACGGCGACGCCTGGGTCGACGTCCGGGGCAAAAAGTACAGTCCGAGCCAGATCAGCGCCTTCATCCTCACCAAGATGAAGGAAACCGCGGAAGCCACTCTCGGCGGCGCCGTCACGCAGGCCGTCATAACCGTGCCCGCCTATTTCAACGACGCCCAGCGCCAGGCAACCAAGGACGCCGGCCGGATCGCCGGGCTGGAGGTCCTTCGCATCATCAATGAGCCGACTGCGGCCGCCCTCGCCTACGGCCTCGACAAGAGAGGCAGCGGCAAGATCGTCGTCTATGACCTCGGTGGCGGTACGTTCGATGTCTCGATCCTGGAGGTCGGCGACGGTGTGTTCGAGGTCAAGTCAACCAACGGCGACACCTTTCTCGGTGGAGAGGACTTCGACAAGCGGATCATCGACTATCTGGCGGACGAGTTTCGCAAGGAAAATGGGATCGACCTCCGCAAAGATCGCCTCGCCCTGCAACGGCTCAAGGATGCCGCAGAGAAGGCCAAGATCGAACTCTCCAGCGCCACCCAGACGGACGTCAATCTGCCCTTCATCACCGCGGATCAGGCCGGACCGAAACATCTTAATATCAAGCTGTCGCGCGCCAAACTTGAAGCGCTCGTCGACGACCTGATCCAGCGCACGATCGATCCCTGCAAGGCAGCGTTGAAGGACGCCGGCCTGCAGCCATCGGACATCAACGAAGTCGTGCTGGTCGGCGGCCAGACCCGCATGCCGAAGGTTCAGGAGACCGTGCAGAAGCTGTTCGGACGCGAACCTCACAAGGGCGTCAACCCCGATGAAGTGGTCGCGGTCGGTGCCGCGATCCAGGCCGGCGTTCTCCAAGGCGACGTCAAGGACGTCCTGCTCCTCGACGTGACACCCCTGTCATTGGGCATCGAGACGCTTGGCGGCGTCATGACGAAGCTGATCGACCGCAATACCACGATCCCGACCAAGAAGAGCCAGGTGTTCTCGACAGCGGAGGACAATCAGACCGCGGTCACGATCCGGGTCTTCCAGGGTGAACGCGAGATGGCAGCGGACAACAAGCTGCTTGGACAGTTCGATCTGGTGGGGATCCCGCCGGCCCCGCGGGGCGTGCCGCAGATCGAGGTGACCTTCGATATTGATGCCAATGGCATCGTCAACGTTTCGGCCAAGGACAAGGCGAGTGGCAAGGAGCAGAGTATCCGGATCCAGGCGTCCGGCGGCCTGACCGAAGCAGACATCCAGAGGATGGTCAGGGAGGCCGAAGCCCACGCCGACGAGGACAAGCGGCGCAAGGAGCTCATCGAAGCCCGCAACCAGGCCGACGCGGTGATCTACAGCACCGAGAAGGCCCTGAAGGAGTCCGAAGGAAAGATCCCTGCCGAAGTCAAGAAGGAGATTGAGCAGGCGATCGCCGAGGCAAAGCAACGGTTGAACGCCGAGGACGTGACGGCGATCCAGCAGGCAACCCAGCGGCTGCAGCAGTCGGCATCCAAGATCGGCGAAGCTTTGAACCGCGCGGCGTCCCAAGGCGGAGCTCCCGGCAGCGGACAGGCGGGATCGTCTGGCAGCGGCGAGGACGTCGTCGACGCGGAGTTCGAAGAAGTCGACCCCGGCGATCGAAAGGCTTCTTGAAGCCTTCCAATCCGGCCGAACGCGACAGATGGAGCACGACATGGCTACCAAGACCATCGAGGATGGGCTCGGCGAGCTTCCCGCGGGTGAGCACAAGGAAAGCGACCAGCCGCAGGAGACCACCGCCGAGCGCGATCGCCTGATGCGTGCACTTGCGGACGCCGAGAACACGAGACGCATGGCCGAGCGTCGGGTCCAAGACGCCCGGCAATATGCCATCGCCGACTTTGCCCGCGAACTGCTGCAGGTGGCGGACAATCTGCGGCGAGCCATCGACGCCGGCTCGCCGGACCCGGGAGCCAAGGACGACGACGGCCTGCTGGGCGGCGTCGTCGCCACCAATCGTATCCTGACACAGATCCTGAAACGCTTCGGTGTCGAAGAAATCGACGCTCTCAATCGGCCATTCGACCCGATGAAGCACGAAGCCGTGATGGAAACCGATCGGTCCGATCAGTCTCCCGGGAACGTCGTGGACGTTTTGGAGAATGGCTACATGCTTCATGACCGTCTCTTGCGGCCGGCCCGGGTCGTTGTAGCCAAACCGCCTAGACCACAATCGCCGCAGCCCCCGCAACAATGAACGGCGGTCCGGTCGACGCGTAAACAGGAGCTGGTGTTGGCTGCAGACCCATATGCAACGCTGGGCGTGAAGAAGGACGCAACGCAGGCCGACATTCAAAAGGCCTACCGGCGGCTCGCGAAGAAGCTGCATCCTGATCTCAATCCCGGCAACAAGGCGGCAGAGGACAAATTCAAGGAACTATCTGCCGCCTACAATCTTCTGAACGATCCGGACAAGCGCGCCCGTTTCGACCGCGGTGAGATCGATGCATCAGGTAGCGAGCAGCAGCCCCGGCAATACTACCGGGATTTTGCCGACCGTGAAGGCTGGTCGGGCTATTCCAATGGGGCCGGCTTTGCCGATTTCACTGACTTCGCCGGCAGCGACGATATTCTCTCCGAGATCTTTGGACGTTCCGGCCGCACCACCCGGCGCGGACGCGGGGCCGACGTCCGATATCACCTCGAGCTCAACTTTCTCGATGCCGTCAACGGCGGCAAGCAATCCATTGTCCTGCCCGACGGGAGTACGCTCGAGGTCAACATTCCTCCCGGCACCAGCGACGGCCAGATTCTGCGCCTGAAGGGGAAGGGTCGTCGGGGAGCCGGAGACAGTCCGCCGGGCGACGCCCTGATCGAGATCAGTGTCCTGCCGCACCCCTACTTCGTCCGCAAAGGCGACGACATCCACCTGGACCTGCCGATCTCACTGAAAGAAGGCGTGCTGGGCGCGAAACTCAAGGTACCAACCGTGAGCGGTGCTGTCGCGGTCTCTGTGCCAAAATGGTCGAGCTCGGGCCGGGTTCTTCGGATCAAGGGACGCGGCGTGCCGCGCGCCGATGGCGGCCGCGGCGACCAGTACGTCACGCTGAAACTGGTTCTGCCAAAAAAACCAGACCCGGATCTCGAACGGTTTGTGAGTGGGTGGCAGCCTTCCGATAGCCCAAGACAGTCGATGCGAGTGTGACAATGCAGCTTCAGGAATTCGCCGATCGATCTCATCTCGATTCCTCCACGATCGAAGCCTGGATGGATGCGGAATGGCTGGTAGCGCATCGACCAGGGCATCCGTTTTCCGAGCAGGATCTCGCCCGCGTGCGCCTGATTGAGGATCTCAAGGGGGACCTGGGTGTCAACGACGAAGGTGTCGCGTTGGTCCTTTATCTGCTGGATCAATTGTATGGGCTGCGTTGCCTGCTCCGAGACATCCAGGCGATGCGGATCACAGCCGATGACCGCACGCATTGATGCGTTTGCTGATCGGCTACCATAAGCTTGCGCGCTCGGGCATCGCTAATCTCTTGAAGGTCACGGATCATGCAGTCACTCCTCTCAACGCTTCACGATGCAGCGATGTCCGCGGATGCCTGGCCAAAAGCGCTTCAAAGGCTGATGGATGAGGCGGGCGTGGCGGGAGCGGCATTGATTGTCACGAACAAGACGACAGGCACGGTCGATGAGGCCGTCTTTTGCGGGCTCAGTGCCGAGTTCAAATCCCGCTACGTCGAGACCTACGCCGCGCTCGATCCATACTCGCCCATGCTGGGTGCGCGCTGGAGCATGCTCTCCACATGTCTTCCGGAGGCACTTTTGCGGAGAAGCGAGTGGTACAACGAGTTTGTGCTGAGCTGCGGCGTTCGGGACATCCTCGGAGCGCGGCTCACGGACACTGCAGGTCATTCCGTCGTTCTGGGCATTCACCAGCGGATCGGACGTCACTTTTCTCAAGATGTCGAGCCACTGATCGCCACGATCACCGAACCCCTGAGGCATGCGGCGCGCTGTCATCTCGATCGCCTGAATGGGGGACAGCCGATCGGCGATCCGCAAACGACGAAACCCGCAGACGGAGGCCATTTCTTCTTTCATATTGAGAACGGAACGAACTATCCCGACGAATGCGGTAGCATTCTCCTCTCCCCCGGCCACGCTGCGGAACGTGGCCTGACCATTGCTCGTGAGCTGGCGCGAGATGGCGGCTGGTCTGGCTTTTCTGTCGTTGTCACCGATGACCGGGGACGAACGATCACGCGCGTGCCAATTGAATCTTGACCGTAAGCCGAGCACCGCATTCGACGAAAAATGGAAAACACTTACGAATTGCTGACAGCGAACTCGACGCCCAAATCGCCCAGCTGAGCGCGCTGGCCAGATCGCGGGGACGCCGGCGAAACATCCTGCCGTAGCAGCACCGGCGGTCCGCTCTCCAGCAGTTAGGAGCATTGACGATTGTCAGCGCGATGTAGCGATCCTCCGTTAGATTGCGGTGTAGAGATCGAAAGGTCTTCGGACGCTTGCTTACCGAAGGCTTGAATCAGTTCGCTCCTTCGAGTTGAGGCAATATGGTCATCGCTACCACGCACAGCCGCGTGCTCGACGCGGTCCAAAACGGGGATGCGAATCCCCTCTTCCAGCCATGCCGGCTTGGGCCATTCAGCCTGCCCCATCGCGTGGTCATGGCGCCATTGACCCGTTCAAGAGCACGACAGCCCGGCAATGTGCCGTCTCAACTCGCGGCCTGTTATTATGCGCAGCGTGCGTCTGCCGCCCTGATCATAAGCGAGGCCACGCAGATCTCGATGCAGGGCCAAGGCTATGCCTGGACGCCGGGTATCCATAGCCGCGAGCAAGTCGAAGCCTGGCGGCAGGTCACGAAGGCGGTGCACAAGGCTGATGGACTGATCTTCAACCAACTTTGGCACGTCGGTCGCATTTCACACCCGGCCCTGCAGCCGGACAACATGCTACCTGTCGCGCCCTCGGCGATCACGCCCGCGGGCAAGGCCTTCATTGAAAACGAGCGCGGCGAGGGAGAACTGGTTCCATTTGTGCGTCCACGCGCGCTGACTTTTGAGGAGATGCCATACCTCATCAAACAGTATGAGCGCGCGGCGAGGAACGCGGAGGCCGCCGAGTTCGACGGCATCGAGATTCATGCGGCCAACGGTTACCTGATCGATCAGTTCATCGAGAGCAGCACCAACCGACGCAACGACGCCTATGGCGGCGCAGTTCAAAATCGGGCGCGGCTTCTGCTCGAAATCATCGAGGGCCTCATTCCCATTCTTGGGGCGGACAGGATCGGCGTCCGGCTCTCACCTCTTGGCAAGATGAACGACATCAGCGACGAGGCTCCGGAATCGACGTTCGGTTACCTCGCCGAGCAACTCTCCGGCTATGGTTTGGCCTACCTGCACATCGTCAATCCGGCGCTCGAGCAAATGCAGAAGGGCGAGAAGCCGGAGCCGTACGCCCTCAACATGGCCCGAGTGATCAGGAATAAGTATCAGGGAACACTCATCGTGGCGGGGGGCTTCAACGCCGAAAGCGCCACGCAATGGCTGCGCGATGGCCAGGCCGACTTGATCGCCTTCGGCCGCAAGTTTATCGCCAATCCCGACCTGCCCGAACGGCTGCGCGCCGGTGCTCCACTCAACGAGGACGACCCGACGACATACTATGGTGGCGGCGAGAAAGGTTACACGGACTATCCGTCACTGGAACAGGACCGCGGCGAGAAGGCAAAGGCCTGTGTCGACCAACGTTGGCGATGATGCAGCAGAGGGGCCAGTCCGTATGAGAATGTTGATCGTCCTCATGGCGTTCCGAAAGGTATTTCCTAAGGTGATTGTCGAAGTACGCCTTGCGGAGCCGAACCCGCGAGTACCAACAGCCGCACAGCTTGTGCAACCTGACGGACTCCCAATCTATGCAACATTCGCGCTCGATGGACCTCCACCGTTCTAATACTGATGCCGAGCTTGAAGGCAATTACCTTGTTTGGTTGTCCGCCCGCAATTGCATCGAGAACCTGACGCTCGCGTTGGCTGAGGACAGCAATCCGGTTCCACGCCTCTAGCGCCTCACGAGCCTGGTGTGGACGACCGGACCGCGCCAGCGCGCGTTCAATCGCTTCGAGCAGCACTTCATCATCGAACGGTTTCTCAAGGAAATCCACCGCACCGGCCTTCATCGCCCGAACCGCCGTCGGTACGTCACCTTGGCCCGTCATAACGACAACAGGAATCGTGCAGCCCATTCTGTCGAGCGCCGCCTGCACTTCGAGACCGCTCATGACATCCATCCGCACGTCCAGCAGGATACACCCCCTTGCAAGATTGGGAGCTGCATCCAGAAACTGGATCGGGGCCTCGAACGAACGTGGAACAAAGCCGGCTGACTCGAGCAGCCGTGCAAGCGATCGGCGAACGGCTGCATCATCATCGACGATGTACACTACATCATTTGGCATGGTCCTATTCCGTTGGCTCTGCAGATGAGAGAGTGAAGCGAAACAAGGCTCCGCCACCGGGATTTGGCTCGTACCAAAGCTTTCCACTGTGCGATTCCACAATCGAACGGCAGATGGCGAGGCCCAACCCCATACCGTCGTGCCGCGTCGAGACGAATGGTTGAAACAGCTTATCGACCACGGGCGGCACCACGCCGCGCCCATTGTCTGCGACAGAGATCTCGATCTCCTTGTTGTCGATTCGTCGTGTCGCAACATCAATCGTGGCTTGCGGTACTTTCGCGACTTCTTCGAGCGAATTACGGATCAAATTTACCAAGACTTGCTGGATCTGAATTCGATTGACGTAAATATGCGACGCGCTGGGATCGAAAAGCAGATTCACTGACACTTCCAAGCTCTCGAATCCAGTACGGGCAAATGCGTTCGCTTCACGGATCAGTGTTTCGATGTCCTCGCTCTTCTTTTCGCTCTTCCCGCGAGTGACAAAGTCGCGAAGACGCCGAACTATTTGGCCAGCGCGCAATGCCTGCCCGGCAACATCATCCATTATTTCGCGCATCGACTCTGTCCGCATCGACCCGGATCGCGCAAGAAGACGTAGAGCAGCGTTGGCGGAGTTGGCAACTGCCGTGAGCGGCTGGTTCAACTCATGTGCCAGAGCAGCAGCCATTTCGCCGGCAACACTTAGCCGGCCCGCATGCGAGAGAGCTGACTGCAATTCCCGCGACCGTTCATCCGCCCGCTTTCGCTCTGTGATCTCCGCCATCAGCTCGGCGGTACGCAACTCCACGCTTCGTTCGAGCGACTGGTTTAAACGCCGCAGTTCGCGTTCGGCTTGTTTTTGCCTTCTCAGATCGCGGCTGACCGTGGCAACGTTCATAGGCCCGTGGCCTCGAGGGTCGTCGATCCTGAAAATATCGACTAAGAATGGAATTATTTCGCCCGTCTTGAAATGACATAAGTTAAGCTCCCCCATCCAGCGTCTATCTGTCAAAGCGGCGGGCCAACATTGATTGGACAGACGCTCCTGATCGCTCGAGCTAACGAAGTCGACGACGTGCAAATTTGAAATGTCGTCTGCCGGCTCAATTCCCACCAGCTCGCGGCCAGCCAAATTGACGAATTGCACCCCGCCATTCAGGTCCGAAAAGGCGACGAAGTCGGGTGATCGCTCGACGAGTGCTACAAAGCGCCGTTCGTCCGCCTCTACCTGCCGACGCTGCAACGCTATTGCGACATTACTTGCAGCGATGCTGAGCATCAGTCGATCGGTCTCCCTCGGAAACCCTGGGCCAGACGACCCGGCCACGAGTATCGATCGACCCAATCCGATTGCAGCCGTGGCAATGTGCGCACTGCCGCGGCCAAGCGGATTGGACATCACCTGAGGCCGCCCTGCACCATGAAACCATTCGGGCTTGATCTCGAGCTGGATCGCCCCAGTGACGTCCCGCGGCATTTGTCCGTGCGCGCCATGTGTTGCCGTGATCGGCCCTTCGTCCTGTCCGACAGAAAGACTGACATGTACGAAGTCGGCGGACAGGATCGACTGGAGAGCGAGAGCCACACTGTCGGCTATTTCCTTCGCGGAGTATCTCTCCCAAAGGGCAGGCAAGGTCGATAGTGCCACTAAGTCTCTGATGCAGCGCCGGAGCTCGCCGGGATCTGAAAGCTCTTCCACCCAAGGCATTAGCGCGCTGATTCCAATCCATGTTGCGAGTTTGCTATCTCCTACCCCCAACAGGCGATGGGACCGATCGTTCGGTTCCCGACGCCTTATCGACACCAAGGACAGCGTCTCAAGACTCCGACGCAACCACCGGTCGCCTATTAGATGCTGAATTCAAGTAAGCAAAACTACGTAGTGGACGGCGGCCCTACAAAGTTCATGCTTAACCCTGCTGTTCATGGTGTCCTGCCCGAGGATTGTCCGATGCAAAACCGCCAGCCCGGCACAGAGGCAAGGTCCGGCAAGACCTTTCAAAATGGCATCAATCCACCGGCGCGCGCAGGACGCGGCGACGAAACGATCCATGAGACTCTGATGAATGCCATCAGGGCTGCCGAAGCAGATTTCGGCACTGTGCAGCGGTACGATAGCGCGGAGGACTGCCTCAGGATCGTTGCCAGTTGCGGATTTCCCGATCAAGCTCTGGATTTGTTTCGAATTGTTCGCCGCGACACTAACTCTACTTGTGCAGCAACGCTGAAGAAACGCATGCGCACGGTCGTGGGAAATATTGCCGCCAGCTACCTGTTTGTTGGCACGAGCGAGCTGGCAGCGTTACAAGAAGTGGGCGTCGCAGCGGCGCATTCGGCGCCCATAATTGTTGATAACGGACGGCTGTGGGGCGTGCTCACGGTACATTTTCGACAGCCCTGGGAAGATGCTGAGTATGATCCCACGCCAATGGAGCGGATAGCCGTCCACTTTGCCGAGTGTCTCAAGGATGGAACCCGAGAGCAGACTACTCCGCACCGCGGCGCTGGAAGGATCGCCCACCCACCCGCTTCAACGAAAGCGGGGCCGATTGCGCGCTCGTCCGCGGCACCGATTCCTTTCGCTGGCTCCATGCTTCGCGAACACCGGCATGTTTGCGCTTTTTTTTGCTCGGCGGACGACGAATACAATACGCTTTTGCCGTTTATCTGCGATGGCCTGAATTGCGGTCAGCGCGCTTTCCACGTGCTCCCTGAACGGCATGTCGACGATCACGTGACACGACTTCGGAGCGCCGGCATAGACGTTGATGCCGCTCAACGATCGGGGCAGCTCGAGATCGCGCTGCCGCAAGACACGTATTCGCGAACGGGTCGCTTCAACAAGGAAGACATGCTCAATCTCATCCAACAAGTGCTGCAGAATGGGACCTCGCTTGGATACCCGCTTACGCGCATGATCGCACACCCCGAAACCGCATTGGATGACTGGAAGAGCAGGAATGATTGGGCGGAATATGAAATGCGGCTCAACAGCGTGCTATCGAACTTCGATGATCCGGTCATTTGCACCTTCGATGTCAATCTCCTGAACACGGCTTTGGCAATCGACATTCTGCGCACGCATCCTGTCATCGTAATGGGGGGCGTTCTCGTGGAAAACTCGTTCTTCACCCAGCCCGAGGATTTCCTTCGCGAGGTGACGGAGCGCACGTCGGCGTCCCGGCCGTATCGGGGATAGGGCCTGCAACTCCCTCGCGGCGAAGCTCCCCTCTCAATGGCGGCTCAACCCGTTCGATCCCTGAGCGCACGCCGCCATTGGACCGCCAGCGATCAGCGATCCTCCCCTCGGCAATTTCTTCTCAATCCACTTGACGAGCATCATGGCCGCAATCTCGGCATTGTTGAAAAACAAGCACTGTTCAAACAGGGCGCGAGCACCGATGAGCAGAAGCTTTGGGTCATATGCCTGTCCAGAATGTGCAAAGATGCTGCGCGTGGTTCGCGAGCGAAAGACCGGTGCCAGGCGAACAGGCGCCACTTGCAGCGATCCGATGCAGCGACGCGATATTTCGAACCTCCTTAACAGCGAATTGCGGCCTCCACGTGAGCTCCGTTGGGTCGCGACCGAGACGGGGAGATCAAAATAATCAGCCCGCCATTCATCCAAACCTCCGTTAGGTACGCCTCGATGCGCCAGATCCATGCAGCATTGGACCATTCGCATCGCGGCGATTTCGAGTGCGCTGCGACCCTGGCCGCTGCTGCCTGCGGAATGCTGCCGGCTATCGACAGTGCCGCTCTGCCCGCGTCTGAAGCCCTTTCAGCGCGCGTCGAGACCGTTGCCCATTGGCTCGCGCATGGCACGATCCTCGATCGGACCGGCAACAGTAGACGGGAAGAGACCATCGCTATACGAACGGCCGAGGTCAGGATCGCGATCCATGTGGCGATCAAGAGGTTTGACGCCGCGTTTCCGGAGCAGAAAACCCCTCAGATGATGAGTTTCAAGCGCGCGCATCGATTTTGTGAGGAGCACGCCATCGGCACGAAGCAGACCGCGGGCGGATAGTTTAAGGCGCGCCACCTCCCTCCTCCTTCACGCGCTGCGCCGCCGCCATCCAGTCCTGCCACATCGCAGGATCGACCGGAGACCCATCGGCCCATTTCAAACCGGCAAGCAGAAACGCGACTTCGTCCTGGGGTTTGTCCATACGACGCCAGATGCTCTCCACGAAGATCCGAATTGCATCGTAAGCTTCAATCAGGGTGATTGTGTCATTAGCCTGCATGGCGACCCGACCAGTTGTCCTTGAGTTACACTTTATCGGATGCCTGCTGCTCGGCGACACCATTTCCGATCACCGGCAGCCTCTCCGCCGGCATGGGGCATCCTGTTCCGCAATTCATGAGGCCGCAGGCGCGGCTGAAGGCGCATGCTGGCGCAACCATTGGCGCAGAGCCTCGAGGCCGACGGCGCCGGCGCGTTGAGCGACAACGTTCCCCTTGTGGAATAGCATCACGGTCGGAATGCTTTGAATGTTGTAGCGGGCCGCCAGCTCCGCTTCCGCCTCGGTGTCAACCTTCAGGAAGCGAAGCTCGGGTTCGAACTCGCCGGCGGCGCGCTCGAAAACCGGCGCCATCGCTTTGCAAGGCCCGCACCATGCCGCCCAGAAATCGACCACAACGGGAATATCGTTGCGCTGGATGTGAGTGGCAAAGCTGCCGGTGGAAACCGGCATCGGATGTCCCGTAAAGAGGAGCTGCCGACAGCGTCCGCATTTCGCCTGACGCGCATCCCTGCGGGCCGGAATGCGGTTAATGCTCGTGCAATGCGGGCAAACGATGTGGCGGTCCTCTTTGCTCATGGCTCGATGTCTCCCGAATTAGTGCGATGCCAGAGGTTGCTTGCGATGCGGCGGCGGAAAGGTTTCATCGAGCTCGGCCAGGTCTTGAGGCGTCAGGCGAACGTCCAGCGCGCCACGGTTCTCGCGCACATGCTCCGGCTTGCCCGATTGCGGTATCGCACATACGCCATCCTGGCGCAGCACCCAGGCCAGCGCCACTTGTGCCGGTGTTGCGCCGAGACGCGATGCAATGGTCTCGAGCGTGACGTGGTGCAACACACGACCCTGCTCGATCGGCGAATAGGCCATGACCGGCAGACCGCTACGCTGGCACAAAGGCATGAGATCGAACTCGATCCCGCGGCGCGCGAGATTGTAGAGCACCTGATCGGTCGCGACGTTTGCACCATTGGGCAAGTCCACGAGCTCCTGGATGTCGCCGACGTCAAAATTACTGACGCCCCAGTATCGGATCTTGCCCGCGCCCACCAGGGTTTCGAAGGCATCGACGGTCTCTTCCAGCGGCACCGACCCCCGCCAATGCAGCAGGTAGAGGTCGATCTCATCCACTCCCAGCCGAGCCAGGCTTCGGTTGCAGGCCGCCACCGTGCCGTGCCGCGTGGCGTTCTGAGGTAGCACCTTGCTCACCAGAAAAGTCTCGTCACGCCGTCCCTTGATCGCCTCGCCGACGACACGCTCGGCACCACCGTCGGCATACATTTCGGCCGTATCGATCAGGCTCATGCCGAGATCGATGCCGAGACGTAGCGCGTTGACCTCCTTCGTTCGATTCAGCGGATTCTCGGCCATGTGCCAAGTCCCTTGACCGAGCCTCGGAATATGTTCACCTGAAGGCAACACGATTGTCCTGATGGTCTCCATCAGAGTCATAGGGGGCACTCCCTGTCCTCCGCACTTTCATGCGGATGTGCGAACTCCAGCAGGATTAGGTGCGACCGGCTACAGCAGCAGCTCGAAGATCCGCGAGGCGAGTTCCCAATGCTTCGTCTGCGGATTTTTCAGATCCGGCTCGATGATCTTCAATGTTCGTGCGACCGCGATGCCAAGCCCCCCGGCAAGGTCCGGCAGCATTGCCTCGGTCTCGTCGCTATAGCTGACTTGCAGCGGCGGCCGATGAGCCAGACGCTCGAGAATCGGCGCCAGCTCTAGCGTTTCATCCAGCTTTCTGAATTGCTCGATGCATTCCTGGAGCCCCGCGGTGATCGGGAGATTCCAGGGCTGGATCAGGACGTCGCCGCCAGCCTTGGCGTCGGCTTCGGCGCGCAATAACAGCCGATAAATCCTGTGATCGATGAAATCCTCGTAGCGCTTGAGGTCAGCCTTGTCGACGTTGAGACCAACCGCTTCGCGAAATAGTCGCTGGAACTGCCGCACGCCCTCTGGGCGCGGCGGCGGCATCTTGTCCGGGGGAAGTTGCGCGATCATCGGGCACGTTTGCCATTTTTCGCCGCCGGTCGCATTGACAGGCGTCATATGCGCGGAGTTCTTTCGTCGCTCGCCCGCTTCGCAATCATGCCGCGGCGGCCTGCGCCGGCTCTCCACTTTGGTTGGTCCGCGCCGTTTCAAGATACGCGTGAATCTGCTGCACGACGGTGGCTCCCTCGCCGATCGCCGCGCCAACGCGCTTGACGGATCCCAAACGAACATCACCCACTGCAAACACACCAGCCACGTTCGACTCGAGCGATGGTACGCTCGCGCCGTCAGCCGATAGAAGGTCGTCAGGTGGTATGTTCGTCCCTGTTCGCACAAATCCCTTGCTGTCGCGGCTGACGTTGCAGCCGCTCAGCCACTCTGTTGCGGGCTCTGCACCGATGAACATGAAGACGTTGCGGATCGTTTTCTCAACTTCGGCGCCGGTCCTGTCGCGCCAGCGGACTCGTTCGAGTTGGCCCTGCTCGTTACCCGACACCCCTACGATCTCCGTGCAGGTGAGCAGCTCGATATTCTCTGTCGCTGCGATCCTGTCGATCAAATATTGCGACATACTCGCAGCCAGGCTGGGTCCCCGCACGAGCATCCATACCTTCTTGGCATAGCGGCTGAGAAACACCGCCGCCTGCCCTGCGGAGTTGCCTCCGCCGACCAGCGCCACCTCCTCGTTTCGGCATAGGCGAGCCTCGATCGGGGAGGCCCAATACCAAACTCCCCGCCCCTCGAAATGCTCCAAATTCGGGATGTTCGGCCTGCGATATCGCGCGCCACTCGCGATCACGACACTCAGCGCGGTGACGCTCCGACCGTCGGAGAGCTCGATCGTGAATGGACGGTGCTCACAACGAAGGTTCGTGATCTTCTCGGGGATGATCATCTCCACGCCGAACTTCTGTGCCTGCACATAGGCACGCCCCGCCAGCGCCTGGCCTGAAATTCCCGTCGGAAATCCCAGATAGTTCTCGATGCAGCTGCTGGCGCCAGCCTGTCCCCCGAACGCCCGTGCGTCAAAGACGCCGACCGACAAACCCTCAGACGCCGCATACACGGCAGCCGCAAGTCCTCCCGGGCCAGCGCCGACAATTGCCACGTCGTAACGGCGCCCTTCGAGATCCGGAGGCACCATCCCCAGGGCCCGACCCAAGTCAGCTTCACTCGGGTTTTTCAGGATTGCCCCGTTCGGACAGACCACCAGCGGCAATTCCTCCGACTTGCAGGGATAGTGCTTCAAGAACGCTTGCGCATCCGGATCCTTTGTGGGGTCGAGCACCTGGTGCGGATAGGCGTTGCGCGCCAAAAATTCCAGTAGACGCACCATTCCGGGATGGCCGTCGTGCCCGATGAGACAAGGGCCGCCCGCGCCGGCCTCAATCAGGAATACCCGTCGCAAAATCAGGGCCCGCATAATGCGCTCGCCGAGTTGAACGTCGGCGATCAGCAAAGCGCGAAGTCTGGCTGGCAGAAAGAGCAGCGATTCAACGGGCTCGGTTGCGCGCGCATCGACCAGGGCGGGTCCACCGAAGAGTTGGGCGACTTCGGCAACAAAGTCGCCTGCGCCCAATTCCACGATTTTCTCCGCCCGACCAGGTCGATCGCGAGCTTCGATGGATACGCGACCGGCAATGATGACGAACGTGCCCGGCGGGCTCTCACCCGTCCGGAATAGATGTTGATCGACGGCATAGTGTTTGATCTCGCCGAACCGGCGCATGCGGTCGATCTCGTCCGGCGTGAACTTGGGAAACATGTGCTCGTGGCGGGACTCCAGCATGCCGTTGCTGCTCGTCTGGAGACCAGCGACAACCGTGTTGGATAGGTCGTCCATCCTATGCGCCTTTCATGACCACGGCCCCTGCACGACGGAGGCGCTCCAGGGGTAGCCTCGCGGCGCGTGCTGCGCGGTCAGCCATTGGTCCGTCGTGAAGGCCTCGATCGCCCAAGAGCCATTGAACCGACCAATGCCGGAATTCTTCTCGCCGCCAAACGGACAGGTCGGCAAGTCGATGACGGAGTGATCATTGACATGGGCCATGCCGACCTGCATTCGCTGGGCAAAGTGCACGCCCCGGTGCAGGTCGCGCGTGAATACGGCGCCGCTCAGTCCAAAACTCGTTTCATTGGCCACGGCCAAGGCTTCTTCGGCACTCCCGACCCGGAGGATCGGCGCCAACGGGCCGAATATTTCCTCTGCCGCAAGTTCCATCTGGTTAGTGACGTTCACGAAGACATGCGGCGGCAACACGAGTCCATCCGGCTCGCCGCCGAGCACCTGTTTGCAGCCGTCGTCGCGGGCGCGGCGAACGCGTGCCACCAGCTTCTGAAGCTGCGAGTTGTTGATGATCGGACCAACCATGGTGTCGCCATCGCGGGGGTCGCCGGTTTTCAATCTCGCCACTCGCTCGGCAAAGCGCTCGACGAACGCGTGGTAGATGGGCTCCTCGACAATGAGGCGGTTAATAGCGATGCAGATCTGGCCCTGGTGCAAAAATTTGCCGAACACTGCGGCCTCGATGGCCTGATCCAGATCGGCGTCCGCGAGCACAACGAAGGGAGCATTGCCACCGAGCTCCAGATCGACGCGCTTGATGATCGGCGCCTTCGCCGCAAGTTCCGCGATCCTGCGGCCGACCGGCGTCGAGCCGGTAAACGAAATGACTCGTGGAACGGGATGACTGACGAAAGCGTCGCCGACTTCGCTGCCCGCGCCGACAACAACGCTGAGGAGCCCCGCTGGCAGGCCGGCTTCCTCGAAGATTTTCGCCAACAACAATCCTCCCGTGACGGGCGTATCACTTGCCGGCTTCACCACAACGGCATTACCGACCGCGAGCGCCGGCGCGATGGTGCGATTGCTCAGATGAAGCGGCCAGTTCCAAGGGCTGATCGCACCGACCACTCCGACCGGCTTGCGGCGCACCTGATTTTCCTTGCCCGGAATGTCGGACGGAATGTAGCGGCTTTCGACCGCATGCGGCACCGAGGTCGCCCACAGCATGACCGTATGGGTCACTTCCCACTCAAGGTTCGCCTTCAGTCGCGTGCTGCCGGATTCATTGATGAGCCAATCGACGATTTCGCCACGGCGCGCTTCCATCACGTCTGCCGCACGGCGAAATACCTGCGCCCGCACCGCCGGTGCTGAGGCGGCCCACTCCCCCTGAGCCTTGGCAGCCGCTGCAAACGCCGCATCAAGATCGCGACGATCGGCCTGCTTGATTTCGAGGAGGACATCGCCAGTAAAAGGATTGGTGTCGACCAGCCTGTGATCTGCCTGCCCATGGCGCCAGGTCCCGGCGATGGGCAGCAGCTCAAACCGATCATAAGGTTGCGGATCGCTCGTTTGAACTTTGGTGCTACCCGGTACTCTGGCTTCGTGTCGGTCGGAACTACGGCTGGCAGTGCGCGCGACCATGTCCATCTCCCTGGCAGGCTGTTTCGCAGCTGACGATGACGCGTAGAGCGACGCTCTACCTTGACAGCCGTCAACGCAAACGCCGGAAAGCATCGAGTGTCGTCAATTGTTGTTTGCGGTTCGCCCACGCCTTCAGAGTCTCTAGTCGAGCAGCGCGGTGTAGGGCGTCAATAAAACCTCGGGATCGGGCCTAGTTGCGGCGTGGGCCGATCCGATAAGTCAAACATCAGTTCATCAACATAACACCAGCCCCAGCCTTCGGGCGGATCATAGGCTTCGATGATTGGGTGGCCGGTTGCATGAAAATGCTTCGTCGCGTGTCGATTGGGCGACTGATCACAGCAACCGACATGACCGCAGGTTCGGCAGACACGCAGGTGCAGCCATGGGTCGCCCAATTGCAGGCATTCTTCACACCCAAGAGAATGGGGAACGACGTCATGAATTCCTGCCAAGTGCCTGCAACGCTGTGCCATGTCATCCTGCTCAATATCTGCGTGCTGCGTTCTGTCTGATCTCAATCCCCGCTCTTTTCAGAGCGAGCCGTCACAGTCCTGCCAGTTCTGATACTCCCCGGCGCAGCACGCTATGCCAGCATCCTGGCAGGCCGTTCAGTTCAATCTCCGTTTCGGAGGTGGGGCATTGAATTGCGCTATTTCCGCCGTCTGCGGCGCCTTGCCGTTGAATGTCAGCACATTGCCTTCCGCCGAGATCGCGACCTTGTCACCGTCCTTCACCTCGCCTGCGAGGATCATTTCGGCCAGGGGGTCCTGCAGATACTTTTGGATCACCCGCTTCAGCGGCCGCGCGCCGTAAGCGGGATCCCAGCCCTTCGCTGCGAGCCAATCCCTTGCGTCCGCATCGAGCGTGATCGTGATCTTGCGATCGTCCAGCAGCTTTTGCAGCCGGCCGAACTGGATCTCGACAATCCGTCCCATCTCGCTCCGCTGCAGGCGGTGGAACAGGATGATCTCGTCGACGCGGTTGAGGAATTCGGGCCTGAAATGGGCGCGCACCATGCCCATGACCTGCTCACGCACGGCAGCCGTATCCTCACCCTCCGGCTGGTTCACGAGGAATTCCGAACCAAGGTTGGAGGTCATGATGATCAGCGTGTTGCGGAAGTCGACCGTACGGCCCTGGCCGTCGGTCAAGCGGCCGTCGTCGAGCACCTGCAGCAGGACATTGAAGACGTCAGGGTGCGCCTTCTCGATCTCGTCGAACAGCACGACCTGGTAAGGCCGGCGTCGCACCGCTTCGGTCAGCGCCCCGCCCTCGTCATAGCCGACATAGCCCGGAGGCGCGCCGATCAGCCGCGAGACCGAGTGCTTCTCCATGTATTCGGACATGTCGAGGCGGACCATCGCGGTCTCATCGTCGAACAGGTACTCCGCCAAGGCCTTCGTCAGCTCGGTCTTGCCGACACCGGTGGGGCCCAGGAACATGAACGAGCCCATCGGCCGGTTGGGGTCTTGCAGCCCTGCGCGAGAGCGACGAACGGCCGTCGCGACCGCATGCACCGCTTCGGCCTGGCCGACGACGCGCTCACTCAGCGCTTCCTCCATCTTCAGGAGCTTCTCCTTCTCGCCTTCCAGCATCTTGTCGACGGGCACACCGGTCCAGCGCGAGACGACCTGCGCGATATGGTTGGCGGTGACGGCTTCCTCCACCATCTCACCGGAGTTCTCCTTGGCCTCGATCTCGGCAAGCTGCTTCTCCAGTTGCGGGATCCGGCCATAGGCCAGTTCGCCGGCTTTCTGGAATTCGCCGCGGCGCTGCGCATTGGCGAGTTCGACGCGCAGCCCATCGAGCTCCGACTTCAGCTTCTGGGCGTTCACGAGCTTGCTCTTCTCGGCGCTCCAGCGCGCCGTCAGCGCCGCGGCCTTCTCCTCGAGATCGGCGAGCTCCTTCTCCAGCGACTGCAGCCGAGTCTTGGAGCCGGGATCGCTTTCCCTCTTCAGGGCTTCCTGCTCGATCTTCAGCCGGACAATTTCCCGATCCAGCGAATCCAGCTCTTCCGGTTTGGAATCGACCTGCATCTTCAGCCGCGCCGCGGCCTCGTCCATCAGGTCGATCGCCTTGTCGGGCAGGAAACGGTTAGTGATATAGCGGTGCGACAACGTCGCAGCCGCCACCAGCGCGGAATCGGTGATCCGCACGCCGTGGTGCTGCTCGTACTTGTCCTTCAACCCGCGCAGGATCGAGATCGTGTCCTCGACCGAGGGCTCGTTGACGAAGATCGGTTGGAATCGCCGCGCCAGCGCGGCGTCCTTCTCGACGTGCTTCTGGTACTCATCGAGCGTGGTCGCACCGATGCAGTGCAGTTCGCCGCGGGCAAGCGCGGGCTTGAGCAGGTTGGACGCATCCATTGCGCCGTCGGCCTTGCCTGCGCCGATCAGCGTGTGCATCTCGTCGATAAACAAGATGAAGGTGCCCTCGCTCGCAGTCACTTCCTGGAGCACGGCCTTCAACCGCTCCTCGAACTCACCGCGGTATTTCGCGCCAGCGATCAGCGCTCCGAGGTCGAGCGCAAGCAGCTTCTTGTCGTGCAGGCTCTCGGGCACGTCACCATTGACGATGCGCAGTGCCAGGCCTTCGGCGATGGCGGTCTTGCCGACGCCGGGCTCGCCGATCAGGACGGGGTTGTTCTTGGTCCGACGCGAGAGCACTTGAATGGTGCGGCGGATCTCCTCGTCGCGGCCGATCACCGGGTCGAGCTTGCCGTCGCGCGCGGCCTGGGTCAGGTCGCGGGCATATTTCTTCAGCGCGTCATAGGCATTCTCGGCCGTGGCGCTGTCGGCGGTGCGGCCCTTGCGCAGGGATTCGATCGCAGCATTTAGATTCTGCGCGGTAATGCCGCCCTTGGCCAGCAGCTGGCCGGCTTCGCTGTTCTTGTCCATGGCGAGGCCGAGCAGGAGACGCTCAACCGTGACAAAGCTGTCGCCGGCCTTTTCGGCTGCCTTTTCCGCAGCGTCGAATGCTCGGGCGAGCTCGGGTGCAAGATAAACCTGGCCGGCACCGCCACCGGAGACCTTTGGCACCTTGTTCAGGGCGTCCTCGGTCGCCTTCAGGATTGCGCGGGAATTGCCACCAGCGCGGTCGATCAGACCGCCAGCAAGGCCCTCACTGTCATCAAGCAGGACCTTCAGCAGATGCAGCGTGGAAAACTGCTGATGTCCTTCGCGCATCGCCAACGACTGCGCGGACTGGATGAAACCGCGCGAGCGCTCGGTATATTGTTCAATATTCATCGTCCTCTTCTCTCGGCGATGCCGCTCCGCCCCCGAGTGCGATCAGCAAAAGATCGGGTACCGGTTTTGCGTTCGATCGGGATCAAGGTATTGAAGATCCACGATCTGGTCGCCAAACCGCACGCCGTTTGGTGAACTATGGGCAAGGCGCGCACGCTGCATGCTCTTTGGGTTTCCGCAAGCTCGCACTGACATTCGTCAACTCGCCAACGGGTTTTCGTCGTCGCTGAAGCCTGTTGCGACAGTGGGTGCTCATCTTGCGGCGTTTGAGCATTGCCGTGTCTGCCGGCGCCAGCTAACCGCTCCGACCGCGCGTCTCACCCGCCGTCTCACGCTCTCCCCCCAAGACTCGGCGCGGCTATCGGACATCCAGCTCGACCCGGCAATAGTGGCGATCCTCTTGGCTGAAAGGAGCGGCAGCTTCGGCTGCTCACCGAGGTTCACGACACGTATCCATGATCGGCCCGCCGGAAGCTCTCATGTTTCCAGCCATCTCCGTGTCGGCTACGCCCCGCGGCATCCCGGAACTTCTCTCGGGACTATCATCCACGCCCCAGCCCTGCTCGACGCAGGGGTGCCGATCCACACCCTGGCGCAGCGGATGGGTGACGACCCAGCGGTTTTGCGGCGCACCTGCACGAAGCGCAGGCGCAGCCGGCAAGCCGATCAGCGCCTGACGAGTACCATCACTGACTTGGCAGCAAGCATCCCGCTTGACGAGCCGTCAGACAAAATTGGGTACAAGGACGGTAGAAACCCTCGTTCTACCGCACTCACATTTAGGCTAAGTTATTGATTTTGCTGGCAGGAGTGGCAGGGCTCGAACCTGCGACCCCCGGTTTTGGAGACCCAAGCCTTGTCCCGTCGGTTGCAGGAATAAGACCAGGGAACACACCAGGTACTAACGCTGAACGAGTGCCAAAATAAGTGCCACAAGTGCCAAACCAAATCCACTTGTGGATTTCGCACTGACCACTAAGCATCTGATTTTACTTGGGTCTGGCAGGAGTGGCAGGGCTCGAACCTGCGACCCCCGGTTTTGGAGACCGGTGCTCTACCAATTGAGCTACACTCCTACGAACCTGCGTCGCCGCGGCTCAGGGGCGCTTTCAAGCACAGGGGACGACCGGATTGCAAGGGAGAAGCGCATTGGGCCCGCTTGTTCACAGTGCCGCTTCTGGGTCAGTGTTGCGCCCGAACGACAAGAACAACACACCCGGGAGCCCCCATGAACGCCCATGCCGCCACGACAGCCGCCTCTGCAGCCCGGACACCGAGCCTGCCGGAGGCCCGCCCCGAAACCCTCGGCCTGTCGCGGCCCCGCCTGCAGGCGATGTCGGATGCGTTCAAGCGCGAGATCGACAAGGGAACCATCCCCGGCGTGACCGTTCTGGTCGCCCGGGGCGGCCAGGTCGGCTGGTTCGAGGCGCTGGGCAAGCAGAGCCCAACGGCGCCGGCGCCGATGGCGCTTGATTCGATCTTCCGGATCTTCTCGATGACCAAGCCGATCGTTTCGGTCGGCGTCATGGCGCTGGTCGAGGACGGCCACCTCCTGCTCGGCGATCCCGTCGCCAAGTTCATTCCGGAATTCGCGAACCAGAAGGTCGGCGTCGTCAGCGGCGGCAAGTTGGAACTGGTTGCGCCAAAGCGGCCGATGACGGTGCAGGACCTGCTCCGCCACACCTCGGGTCTCACTTACGAGCACCAGGGCGACGGCCCCGTGCACAAGCTCTATCAGGAATCCCGCGTCCGCAGCCGCAAGATCACCAATGCGGAGCACGCCGCACTGGTGGCGAGCTTCCCGCTGGTCTGCCATCCTGGCGACGAATTCAACTACAGCCGCTCCACCGATATCCTCGGCCGCATCATCGAGGTCGTCACCGGCAAATCGCTCGGCGCATTCCTGTCGGAGCGTATCCTTGCGCCCTTGCAGATGAGCGAGACCGGCTTCTCGACCTCCGAGGCCAATGCCGGCAGGCTCGCCCAGCCGTTCGAAGCCGACCCATGGACCGGCGACAAGGTCGCGCTGTTCAACATGCTCGAGCAGCCGGTGATGGAGTCCGGCGGCGGCGGTCTGGTCTCGACCACGATGGATTACGCCCGCTTCGCACTGATGCTGCGCAATGGCGGCACCCTCGACGGCGTCAGGATCATCGGTCGCAAGACCTTGGAACTGATGGCCGCGGATCACCTCGGACCTCACATCCAGACCAACGGCACGCTGCTCGCGCCCGGCCATGGTTTTGGCCTCGGCTTCGCCGTGCGCCGCGAAGCTGGTATCGCCCCCTTCCCCGGCAGCGTCGGCCAGTACTCCTGGAGCGGCATCGCCGGAACGTTCTTCTGGATCGATCCGAAGGAGGACCTGATCACGGTGTTCATGAGCCAGGGCCCGGGACAGCGTGATTTGACGAGGACCTTGGCGCGGAACCTGGTTTACGCGGCGGTGGATTGAGGTCGCCCTGTCGCGCGGCCTCTCGCGACACCGCATCCACACACTCACTGTCATGCCCCGGCTTGACCGGGGCATCCNGCCGCGGCGAAAGTTCGTGCCCACAACGTCCGCCGCGGAGTACTGGATCGCCCGCCTTCGCGGGCGATGACACCTGTTGTTGTCTCAACTAATCGTCGCGCCGCCGTCGATCACCATGGTCTGGCCGGTCATGAAGTCGCCGGCCTTCGAACCCAGGAACACGGCTGCACCCGCGATCTCGTCGGGAATGCCGATGCGCAAGAGCGGCGAGCGCGAGGTCGACGCTTTCAAATTCTCCGGATTGTCCCACAGCGCCTTGGCAAAATCGGTCTTGATCAGGCCGGGCGCGATGCAGTTCACGCGGATGTTGTGCTTGCCGTATTCGCAAGCGAGGTTGCGCGCGAGCTGCATGTCGGCGGCCTTCGAGATCGCGTAGGCGCCGAGAATGGTCGAGCCTTTCAATCCGCCGATCGAGGAGACGATGATGACCGAGCCGTCCTTGCGCTCGATCATCTGCGGCACCACCATCGAGATCAGCCAGTTGTTGGCGACGATGTTGTTGTCGAGAATCTTGCGGAACTGATCGTCGGAAATGCCGGCGAGCGGGCCGTAATACGGGTTCGACGCGGCGTTGCAGACCAGCACGTCGATCTTGCCGAAGGCGCGGTTGCTCTCGTCGACGAGGTTTTGCAGATTCTCTTTCGAGGAGATGTTGGCGGCGATCGCGACGGCGGTGCCCTTGCCGTACTTCTCGTTGATGTCCTTGGCGACCTGCTCGCAGACGTCAGCCTTGCGCGAGGAGATCACGACCTTGGCGCCGTGCTCGGCCATGCGCTCGGCGATCGCAAGCCCGATGCCGCGCGTCGAGCCGGTGATGACGGCAACTTTACCCTTCATGTCGAACAAGGTCATGCTTTCCTCCCAGATTGATCTTCAATGTCATTCCGGGACGATGCGAAGCATCGAACCCGGAATCTCGAGATTCCGGGGTTCGGCTGTTCGAGCCGCCCCGGAATGACTGCGAACTCACGCGAGCTTCTTGACTTCCGGCCCCGCCGGCTGATGCATCTCGGCATGGGCATCGTCGGCGATCCAGGGTTGCTGGTTCACCATCGGCAGCCGCCAGACCGAGCGCCCGGGGCTGGCGAAATAATCGAGCCGCGTGATCGAGACGTTGTCGATGTCGAAGGACAGCGCCCGCTCGACCTGGCCGTCGAGCGCAAGGCCGATCGCCGCCTTGATGGTGCCGCCATGCGCGACCGCGATCACGTCCCGTCCAGCCGCCTCATTGTTGATCCGATCGATGGTCCGGCGCGTCCTGATATAGAGGTCCATAAAGCTCTCGCCGCCGGGTGCGGGCTCGTTGATGTCGGCAAACCAGTTCGAGCCGACGGGACGGCTCGCGATGAAAGCGGCGCGGTTCATGCCCTGCCAGCGGCCGAGATTCTGCTCGGCGAGGTCCGCCTCCCATGTCATCGATTCAGGCTTTGGATAGCCCGCCGCCCAGATCGCCTCCGCGGTCTGATGCGTGCGCATCAGATTGCTCGAATACCAGACCGCCTGGCGTGGCAGCACCTTGGCAACGGCATTGAAGACGTAGGTATCGCTGGTATCGCAGGCGATGTCGCTCTGCCCGTAGATGTTGCCGCCGTCGTTGCGCACCGGCGCATGCCGGACCCACCACCATCGCGTGATGACCACATCAGGCTTGTCTTCGGCTGCCATCGAAACCCTTCCATCCTGTCTCATGTCGCTGTACGTGAGGTGTGAACCTGTCTCAAGACACTTTACTGTTTGAAATCTTGTTTGAAATTCCGTCGCGCGGCAAGCGTCGCGTGCCAAGCAAAGGGAGAAACGCATGGGCCGCCTGCAAGGCAAATCCGTCATCATCACCGGCGCCGGCAGCGGCATCGGCCGCGCGGCTTCGCTGCTGTTCACCAGAGAAGGCGCCAAGCTGATCGCGGTCGATCGCAACGAGGCGGTGAAAGAGACCGTCGACGAGGTGAAGAAGGCCGGCGGCGTTGCGGAAGCCATGATCGCCGACGCGGGCTCCGAGAAGGATGTCATTGATGTCATCGACAAGGCCGTAACGAGGCATGGAAGGCTCGACGTGATCTGGGCCAATGCCGGCGTCTCCGGCGGGCTCGTTCCGCTCGGCGAGCAGACCGTCGAGCATTGGCAGGAGGTGCTGCGCGTCAATCTGATCGGGCCGTTCCTCGCGGTGAAGCATGCGATGCCGCATATGGTGAGGCAGCAATCCGGCGCGATCGTGCTCACGGCGTCGGTGGCGGGCCTCAAGGCCGGCGCCAGCGGACATCCCTATGCCGCGAGCAAGGCCGGCGTCATCTCGCTGGTGCAGACCACGGCCTATTCGCTCTCCGGCACCGGCGTGCGCATCAATGCGGTCTGCCCCGGCCTGATCGAAACCGGCATGACCAAGCCGATCTTCGACCGCGCCAAGGAGCGCGGCACCCATGACAAGATCGGCCAGCTCAATCCGCTGAAGCGTGCCGGCCAGCCGCACGAGCTCGCGGCGATGGGATTGTTCCTGGCGAGCGATGAAGCGTCCTATGTCAACGGCCAGGCCTTCCCGGTGGACGGTGGTCTCACGGCGTCGATGCCGTATACGGGCAAGCCGGTTTAGTCCGGGTCTCGCGTCCCGGACGCGCTGCAGCGTTCTTACGCTGTTGCGCAGAGCCGGGACCCAGCAGGCTTCAGGGCTCGCTGAGAGATGGGCCCCGGCTCTGCAGCGCACCGCACCGGACGATGCTGCGCATCGCCGGGTACGCTGCGCTGCGTCCGGGGCAGGAGAGCGAAGTTTGGTGCGAATCTCTCTCGACACCGTCATTGCGAGCGCAGCGAAGCAATCCAGAGTTTTTCCGCGATGACGCTGTACCATCCGTCATCCTGAGGTGCGAGTGGCGCAGTGCATTGGCACTGCGCCGGGAGCCTCGAAGGATGAACGGCCGAGATGCAGCCGGGCCGTCGCCCTTCGAGGCTCGCCGAAGAGGCGAGCACCTCAGGGTGTCGGCGATGGGTAAGCGCCCGCCGCAGCATTCGCTCAGACACAGCTTCGCATCCTCGCGGCTCATCTCGCCCGAGCTTTGCTCTGCAACGTCACCCTCAAATGAAAGAGGGCGCAGGGAAGACCGGGTGCCCGACCGGCACCCACGGTCCACTGTGCGATAGGTTGCGCTACAAGAGGCTGCACAGCGGCATACAGGTGAAGCCGAAACATCCGGCCTTCCCTGCGCAGTGGTTTGACGGCTTATGTCGTGATCTCCCCGGGGAGCGATGCACTATTGCCCCCGTCGTCTCGCAGATGACTGATGCGAGGACCCGGTTGGGCCACACGCATCACCACGAGCCTTGGCGCACAGGCTCCGGGCGCCAGGACCACACGATTTTGCCGTACGCGAGATCACACCGGTCGTTTGCGCGACGTTCTGCTCACGGTTGCCCGCCCTGCAAAGCCTGATCGCGCCGATGTGGCCTGCGCCCACCGCCGTCCGGCCCGCGTCGTGACGATCGCGATACGCCCCTCTTCCATGGGCCGGGTTGCGCGATACATACGATATTTCCGAAGTTCGGTAAAGTGGAATATATTTGCCGGCGGTGCTTGCCCTACGCCTCGTGTGTTTTGCCCGACGGGCAACGCAAGGTTTGGTGGTTCTCCTTCGTCATTCCGGGGCGCGGCGAAGGCGCGAACCCGGAATCCATTTCACCGCGCGTGACTCGGCGCAATGGATTCCGGGCTCGATGCTGCGCATCGCCCCGGAATGACGATTGCGAGTTGATTTGCTCGCCGAGCCGTCCCATTGGTATGGTTCATGCAGGCAATCTCAGCCTCTGCAATCTCCGACAAGAATAGACAATGCCCAATCCGATCTTCCCGAGCTCACGCCCCGACCGTATCCGCCAACTCCTTGCCGAGCTTGTTGCCTTCGACACGATCAGCGACCGCACCAACTTGCCTTTGATCGCCCATATCGAAAGCTATCTGGCCTTCCTCGGCGTCAAGGGCGAGCGCATCACCGACGTTACGGGACAAAAGGCCTCGCTTTGGGTCACGATCGGACCGGAGGATAAGCCCGGTCTCGTGCTGTCAGGGCACACCGACGTCGTACCCGTCGTCGGCCAGGACTGGAGCCATGATCCGTTCAAGCTGGTCGAGCGCGACGGCAAGCTCTTCGGGCGCGGCACCACCGACATGAAGGGCTTTGTCGCGGTGTGCCTCGCCATGGTGCCGGAGATGCTGGAGGCGAAGCTGACGACGCCGATCAATCTTGCGATCTCCTATGACGAGGAGATCGGGTGCGTCGGGGTGCGGCCGATGCTTGCCGAGGTCGCGAAAAAGAAAGTGAGGCCGCTCGGCGCCTTCATCGGCGAGCCGACCGAGATGAAGGTCATCATCGGCCACAAGGGCAAGCACGGCGTGCGCGCAACGTTCCACGGCCTCGCCCGCCATTCGTCGATCGCGCCCGACGGCGTCAACGCGATCGAATATGCCGCCGACCTGATCACCGAGATCCGCCGCCGCGCGGTGACGCTCGCCGGCGAAGCCGAGCGCAACAGCCTCTACGACGTGCCGCACTCGACGCTGCTGACCAGCATCGTGCATGGCGGCGCGGCGCTGAACATCGTGCCCGATACCTGCACAGTCGATTTCGAATGCCGCGGCATCGGCATCACCGAATCCAAGGAGGTGACGGATGCGATCATCGCCTGGGCCAAAGCCGAGCTCGAGCCCGCGATGAAGGCGCGACATTCGGACTGCGGCATCGATTTCGAGGAGATCCTCGACTACCCCGCGCTCGACACCAGGGCGGATGCGGCCATCGTCACGCTGGCCAAGAGCCTTGCGGGGCGCAACGACCATGCCAAGGTCGCGTTCGGTACTGAAGCCAGTTTGTTCGCCAGCATGGCCGATATTCCGTCTGTGGTGATCGGACCGGGCTCGATTGCACAGGCGCATACGCCGGATGAGTTCATCGCGATGGCCGAGCTGGAAAAGTGCGCGAGCTTTGTGGAGAGACTGATCGCGCATTGCGCGAACAATTGAAAACGTAGGGCGGATTAGCGCAGCGTAATCCGCTATTCTCTCCGCTCTCAGCACTGTGGCGGATTACGCTGCGCTAATCCGCCCTACGGGTCCGGCCTCAGAGTCAGCGCTGCCCCTCATCGCTCCTGCAACGCCAGTCGCACGCCGACGGCACAGTAGATGGTCCCGACCACCTTGCCCTGCCACTTCACCACGGCAGGGTGGCGGCGCAGGAGATTGCCGAGCCGGCCGGCGCCGAGGGCGAATACGACGGTGCTGACCAGGCCAAGCAGCACGAAGACAATGCCCAGGATCGCAAGCTGAAGTCCGATCGAACCGTGCTCCGGCCGCACGAATTGCGGCAGGAAGGCAAGGAAGAACAGCGCGGTCTTGGGGTTGAGCACCTCGGTCAGCACGGCCTGGCGAAAGGCGCGGCCCGCGCCGATCGCGGGCACGCCGCCGTTCAGCTCGATCGGCGCCTTGTCGAGCATGGCGCGAATGCCGAGATAGATCAGGAATGCGGCGCCCGCATATTTAACGATGCTGAACAGCAGCGCCGAGGTCGCGATGATCGCCGAGAGGCCGACGATGGCCATGCTGGTGTGGATCAGGTCACCGGCGGCAATCCCGGCGCCGGTCGCGATGCCGGCCTTTGTGCCGGAGCTTGCGGCGCGCGCCATGGTAAGCAGCGTCGCCGGGCCCGGGATGAAGACGAAGCCGAGAACGATGAGGACGTAGGTGATGAGAGTAGCGTGGTCGATCATGCGGCGGGCTCCGGGGGCGGATCAGTGCAGAGGAGATATGATGGATGTCGGGGTGTCAAATCCGCCCTACGCACCAGTGCGGATAGGGCGTCTCGCAATTCGCCTCCGCGTCATT
>NZ_LJYG01000045.1:96381-100212 GCF_001440035.1 Bradyrhizobium manausense
CATCCAGTACGCCGCGGCCTTTCGGTCAACATCAGCGTCTCTGGAATACTGGATTGTCCGCCTTCGCGGGCAATGACAGAGAGGCCGTGGAGAGAGTGCTCAATCAAAACAGAAAAAAGGCGCAGCCACCAGCCACGCCTTGTTGTGTCTACACCGCGCCCGCCTTCTGCGCGTATTCCCACGATGCCTTCGACAGCGGCACGGTGCGCTTGGCGGACTCCAGCGCCTTGGCGTTGGCGGCGGTGCCGTCCCGGACGCGACCGGCGATGCCCTGGGTGATGCCGGCAAGGCGGAACAGATTGTAGGCAAAATACCAGTTCAGATCGGGCACCGTCATCCTGGTGACGTTGCAATAGATCTGCGCGGCTTCCTCCACGCTCGGGATGTTGAGCGCCTTGAGGTCGGCGCCCTCGAGGCCCGGCATGATCCACTGCATCAACAGATAGGTGAAATCGGCCATGGGATCGCCGAGCGTCGACAGTTCCCAGTCGAGCACGGCCTGCACGCGTGGTTCCGTCGGGTGGAAAATCATATTGTCGAGGCGGTAGTCCCCATGGACGATCGAGACGCGCGCCTGCTCCGGCACGGTCTTGGGCAGCCATTCAGCAACCTTCTCGAACTCCGGAATGTGCTGGGTCTCGGACGCGCGATACTGCTTGGTCCAGCGGTCGATCTGGCGCGCGAAATAATTGCCAGGCTTGCCGAAGTCGCCGAGGCCAATCGCGACCGGATCGTACATATGGAGCTTCGCCAGCGTCTCGATCTTGCTGGTGAAGATCTTTCGGCGCGCATCTTTGTCCTGGCTCGGCAGCGTCGGATCCCAGAACACGCGCCCCTCCTCCATCGACATGATGTAGAAGGCAGCGCCGATGACGCCGTCGTCCTCGCACAGCGCATAGGCGCGCGCGACCGGGAAGCCCTGCTTTCCAAGGGCTGCGATGACGCGATATTCGCGGTCGACGGCGTGTGCGGACGGCAGCAATTTGCCGAACGGTTTTCTGCGCATCACGTAGGAGCGCGTGGGCGTGTTGAGCCGGTAGGTCGGATTGGACTGGCCGCCCTTGAACTGGAGGACGACGAGCGGGCCTTCAAAGCCTTCGACATGCTCGCGCATCCAGGCCTCAAGCCTGAGCTCGTCGAAGCGATGACGCTCCTCGACTGGCTTGGTGCCCGAGAACTCCTCGTCTTTCCTGACGCCGTCAGTCACGTGACGCTCCCCTCTTTTCATTGCCGTCATTCCGGGATGGTCCGAAGGACCAGACCCGGAATCTCGAGATTCCGGGTTCGCGCTTTGCGCGCCCCGGAATGACGGTGAGGAGAGCGCTGCTAGCGCTCTCCGCCGTTTCTAGTGCTTCGGAGAATTTGCATACTTCCGAACCTCGAGCCTTGCAATGGCGCGATTGTGCACTTCGTCCGGACCGTCAGCGAGACGCAGCGTGCGGATGTGGGCGTAGTCCTTGGCAAGGCCGGCCTCATCGGAGACGCCGGCGCCGCCGAACGCCTGGATCGCCTCGTCGATGATCTTCAGCGCCATGTTGGGCGCGGCGACCTTGATCATGGCGATCTCCGCCTGCGCGGTCTTGTTGCCGACCTTGTCCATCATGTCGGCAGCCTTCAGACACAGAAGACGCGTCATCTCGATGTTGGTGCGGGCGTCGCCAATGCGCTGCTCCCACACCGAATGCTCGACGATCTTCTTGCCGAAGGCGGTGCGCGAGGAGAGCCGCCTCACCATCTTCTCCAGCGCTTCCTCGGCCTTGCCGATGGTGCGCATGCAGTGATGAATACGGCCGGGCCCGAGGCGGCCCTGCGCGATCTCGAAGCCGCGGCCCTCGCCCAGCAGGATGTTCTCCTTCGGGACCCGCACGTTCTCGAGCAGCACCTGGGCATGGCCGTGCGGCGCGTCGTCGAAGCCAAACACCGGCAGCATCTTCTCGACCTTGATGCCTGGCGTGTCGAGCGGAACCAGGATCTGCGACTGCTGCTGATGCTTCGCGGCGTTGAAATCGGTCTTGCCCATCAGGATCGCGATCTTGCAGCGGGGATCGCCGACGCCTGATGACCACCATTTGCGGCCGTTGATGACGTAGTGATCGCCGTCCTTCTCGATGCGGGTCTCGATGTTGGTGGCATCGGACGAGGCCACGGCCGGTTCCGTCATCAGGAAGGCCGAGCGGATCTCGCCGTCCATCAGCGGACGCAGCCATTTGCGCTTCTGCTCCCTGGAGCCGTAGCGGATGAAGACTTCCATGTTGCCGGTGTCGGGCGCGGAGCAGTTGAACACTTCCGAGGCCCAGGTGATGCGGCCCATCTCTTCCGAGAGCAGCGCGTATTCGAGATTGGTCAATCCCGCGCCGCGGAATTCATCGTCCTCATGCTCGCTCGGCGGCAGGAACATGTTCCAGAGGCCTTCGGCCTTCGCCTTCTTCTTGAGGTCTTCAAGGATCGGAATCACCTTCCAGCGGTCGCCGCTCTTGTCCTGCTGATCGTAGATCGGCACCGCCGGACGCACGTGCTTGGCCATGAAGGACTGCACGCGCTCGAGCCATTCCTTCTGCTTGGGCGACATATCGAAGTCCATGGGACGCTCCTCGTCTCTCGCTTTGAAAGCCTGTTTTGCGCCGGACTGTCCTCCCGCGGTGCGCGGCCCGCAACCGCCATAAGGCGGATTGCGGGGCGTGGAACCGGCGGCACCCTGGTGCGGCACAATTCCATCAGGCGGATTGACTTTCGCCGGCCTTCAAACGATAGTTTCATACAAGTGTTTGAAATGCAACTCCCCTCGGCGCTGCGCGGCCCTCCTCACGTCATTCCGGGGCGACGCGAAGCGTCGAACCCGGAATCTCGAAATTGCAGCGCGAGATTCCGGGTTCGGCACTTTCGTGCCGCCCCGGAATGACGAGGTCCCAATCATGGCCAGCGATCATACGAGGTCTGCCATTCTCGCCGCCGCCGAACGGCTCTACGCCGATCGCGGCTTTGGCGACGTCACGCTGCGCGACATCGTCGCGGAGGCGGGCGTCAACCTCGCCGCGGTGAACTATCATTTCGGCTCGAAGGACGAGCTGATCGCGGAATTATTTGTCACCCGCTCGATCGCAACCAATCGCGAACGCTTGCGCGAATTGAAGGCGGCGGAAGAAGCCGGCGGCGGCCGCGCGCCGATCGAGGTGATCTTGCGCGCGCTGGTCGGTCCCACACTGCGCGGGTGCCTGGGCCCCGAGAACCAGCGCTCCACCGCGGCGCGCTTCATGATCCGCGCCTCGATCGAGTCAGTGCCGCCGATCCGCCGCATCAAGAACCGCGAGATCGACCATTTGCGCAAATTCGCGGGCGCGATGCGCAGGTCCCTGCCCGACCGCAGCGACGTCGATATCTATTGGGGCCTGAATTTCGCGCTGGCGATGGCGCATCACACCATCCGCGAGAGCGAGCGCCTGACGAAACTGTCGGAGGGAAAATGCGATCTCGACCACGTCGAGGACGTGGTCGAGCGCGTCGTCAGCGTCGCGACGATGGCGCTGACGGCGGGACGAACGGAGACCAAGGCGGCGTCGAAGGTCGCGGCGCGGTAGTCCTCACATCATCGCGATGCAGTCGATCTCGACGTCGAACGGACCGAACCATTCCGGCGTCACGACGAATATCCGCGCCGGCGGATCTTCAGGGAAATAGCGCGCATAGATCGTGTTGAACGTGGCGAAGTGCCTGGTCGAGGTGCAGTAGACGTTGCACTTCATGACATTGTCGAGCGAGGCGCCGGCCGTCTGAAGGCACAGCTTCATCTGCTCCATGACGATTTCGCTTTGGCGCTCGATTCCCATCCCGCCG
>NZ_LJYG01000045.1:100240-168696 GCF_001440035.1 Bradyrhizobium manausense
CGGCAACGAAGACCATGTTGCCGGCGCGCGTCACCGGCGAGGTCGGCGCCTTCACACGATCGAGAAAGGACGAGATCGGTTCGACGCGGAGCACTTCGCGTTTCATGGGCCACCTTCGGTTCAAGCGGGACTGCCTGCTGACTACATTATTCCGCAGCCAGCATGTTTCGCTTCTGATCGAAGTGTGGGTGCGGGGCTAGCCCCGCTGCGGCATCTCCTCAGCCTCTTCCTTGGCTAGCAGCAGCAGCATCTCGATGCCCATGTCGCCTTCCTGCGGCGAGCGGATGTACTTGATCTCTTCGGCGCTTTGCCGCAGTGCGGCAATGATCGCGACCGCCTGATTGGCAGTCGCTGCTTCGGTCGCCAGAATTGCCTTCTGGTCCTTCGCCTGGAACCCGATCGTGTAGGACATGCACGTGTCTCCCCGAACTCAGTAATGAGATCGAATCTGAGTCGGAGCCGAAACGAAAGCCTGTGCGCGTACGGACCGGGTTTATCTGGGGATTGCGCGCAAGCCTCAGATAAGGCCGCGCCATCGTCATGCTTTGGTCACCAGATGATGCGCAGGGCTAAAGCATGATCCGGAAAAGTGCGAAGCGGTTTTCCCTCGCGACGAACGAGGAACGCGTTTGCGCGGAGATCATGCTCAAACAATAACCTAAAGCGCGATGACGATTCATCATAGTCTCATCGCGCTTTAGATGATCCCCTGCTTCTTCAGCTCGTCGATCTTCCCGGCATCATAGCCGAGCTTGCCGCCGAGCACCTCCTTTGTGTGCTCGCCGAGCAGCGGCGGAGCGCGGTAGTCGGTGATCGGCGTGCCGGCGAAGGTCAGCGCATTGCGGATCAGCGACAGATCAGGCTGGAAGGGATGGTCCACCTTCACCCGCATGCCGCGCGACTGGACGTGCGGATCGGAAAACACCTGCTCGAAATCGTTGATCGGGCCTGACGGCACGCCGGCCTCCTCGAGCTTGTCCAGCCAATAGGCCACCGGCTTTTTCAGGAACAGGCCGGCGAAGATCGCCATGATCTCCTTGCCGTGCACGACGCGGTCGTTGTTCTTGACGAAGCGCGGATCGCTCGCGAGCTCGGGCTCGCCGAGAACGGCGCAGGTGCGCTGGAACTGGCCGTCATTGCCGACCACCACCATCAGCTCGCCGTCGGTGCAGCGGAATACGCCGGCCGGCATGCCGCCATTGCCCCAGGTGCCGCGGCGCGGCGGGATCTTGCCGTTGACGAGGTAGATCTGCAGCCAGTGGCTGAGCGAGGCGATCACGGTGTCGAACAGGCAGACGTCGAGATGCTGCCCGACGCCGCCATTGGCGTCGCGATGGTAGAGCGCCGAGAGAATCCCGATCGAGGCGTTCATGCCGGTCATGTAGTCGACGATGGAAGGACCGACCTTCATCGGGCCCTCGCCGGGCTCGCCGTCGATATGGCCGGTGACGCTCATCAAGCCGCCCATCGCCTGCAGAATGGCGTCGTAACCGGCACGCGGCGCGTAAGGGCCGGTCTGGCCAAAGCCGGTCACCGAGCAATAGATGATCCTGGGGTTGATCGCCTTGATCGTCTCGTAGTCGAGGCCGTAGCGCTTGAGATCGCCGACCTTGTAATTCTCCATGAAGACGTCGGCGTCCTTGGCGAGTTCGCGGATGATCGCCTGCCCCTCGGGCTTGGCGATGTTGACGGTGACCGACTTCTTGTTGCGGTTGGCGCAGAGATAGAACGAATTGTTGTTGTTGGCCTTGCCCTCGGGGTCGGCGAGGTAAGGCGGGCCAAAGGCGCGGGCGTCGTCGCCGGTGCCGGGCCGCTCGATCTTGATCACCTCGGCGCCCAGATCACCCAGCATCTGGGCCGACAAGGGGCCGGCGAGGACGCGCGTGAGATCAAGGATCTTGATGCCTGAGAGCGGCAAGGCCGACATGCGATTTCCTCCGGGGAACTGGATCTTGAAGCTGATCTTGGCGCAGCGGCGAGAGGCCGTGCCGCGCACCTGCGGATACACCATTTTGGTGCCCTGAGCACTGCACTGGCGGCATACGGCCATCCCCTGCCCGGCAGCGGACGCAGCCCCGCTGCGACGAATTCCGCGCTGCGAGTAACGCCTCAGGTCGCGGCCGCTGCGGCCAGCCGCGGCCGACGCCGTCCGAGCAGGATCAGGATCAGCACCGTCGCGCAGGAGATCACCAGCGTGAGGCCAAGCGCACCGCGGCTGCCGAACTGGGTGAGCAGGCCGGCAAGCAGCGGCGGCGAGATCGCCGAGGCCAGATTGAGCGGCAGTGCGATCATCGACATCGCCTTGGCGAACTCGGCCTGGTCGTAGAAGACCAGCGGGATCGTCGCCCGCGCCACCCCCATCGCGCCACTGCCGGCGCCATAGAGCAGGATGAAGGTTGCGACCGCCCAGGTCGCGCCCTCGCTCAGCATCAGCAGCACCATGGCGATGGGAAGCGCCGTACCGGCAACCAGCCCGGTGGTGATGCCGTCCCAGCGGCCGCCGCCGAGGAAGTCGAGGCCGCGGGCGCTGACCTGGATCACCCCCAGCATCGAGCCGAACGCAAGCGCCTGCGCGGGCGCGAGGCCCTCCGCTCGCAACAGCTCGATCAGGATGGCGCCGATGCCGAAATTGACGAAGGCGTTCATCGTGATCACGGAGGCAACGAGGCCGAAAGTGCTTCTTGGAATCGCAGGCGGCCGCACCGCCTTCACGGCCTCGGCATGTTCGTCGGTCACGATTTTGCGGCGCGGCGCGACGAACGCGTAGAGCGGGAGATTGATGCCGAGCAGCATGACTGCAAAGACCAGACAAGTGCCGCGCCAGCCGAACAGGTCGCTGAGGAAGGACGTCGTCGGCCAGAAGATGCTGCTGGACAGACCCGTCACCAGCATCAGCCCGCCGATGGCATTCTTGGCGCCCCGCCCTGCGACCTCGTTCAGCATGATGTAGGCGCCGGTCGACAAGGTGGCGCTGCCGCCCATGCCGAGAAAGATCCAGCCGGCAAAATACAGCATCGGCTCGCGCGCGAAAAACAGAACGACGTAGCCCGGCGCGGAGACGACGGTGCCCACCATCATCACCTTGCGCGCGCCGTGGCGCGCAAAGGCCTTGGCGAGCCACGGCGCGCACAGGCCCATGGTGACATAGAGCACCGAGCTGCCCGCGAACACCGCCGGCAAGCTCATGCCGAGATCGGCCGCGAGGTCGCGGCCGACCACGGCCGGAAGGCCGATGGTACCCCATGCAATGAGCTGGGTGATTGCAAGCACCAGCAGGACCCCGATGAGCCTGCTGTCAGATTTCAAGAACCGCATTCCAGTCGTCGCCTGCCCGGCAGGCGCCGATCACGCCTGTGAGCCCCTCTTACCGGGAGACTCAGCACACGGGAACGCCGGCCGCCGAATGGCAGAAGGCAGCCAGGAGCATGTCAGGTGCGCGACGGTCGTCCCCTACCGCACGATCCCGAGCAAGGATCGCGCCTCCGTTGCGGTTGCGGCTCGGCGGCCGTGGCGCGCCAAGGCCTCGCAGGCGATGCTCACGAGCTCCGCATTGCTGGCGGCGAGGCGCGTCTTGTCGACCCTGATATTGTCCTCGAGCCCGGTGCGAACCGCATCGGCGCCGCGCGCAAGGGCCCAGTCCATGACCTCGGCCTGATGGCGACCGATGCCGGCCGCGGTCCAGGTTGCCTTCGGGATCAGGCGACGCAGCTCGGCCAGCAGGATGTCGAGCACGTGCTCGTCGGCCGGCATCGCGTTCTTGACGCCCATGACGAATTGCACATGCGGACGCGCATCCATCAGCCCCGCCTCGATCAGGCGTCGTGCGCCGTGCAGATGCGACAGATCGAAGATCTCGATTTCAGGACGGACGCCATTTGCCTTCATGCCGGTGGCGAGAGTCTCGACCAGCGCGGCGCTGTTCTCATAGACGATGGTCGGAAAGTTCACCGACCCCGTCGACAGCGAGGCCATGTCCGGCTTCAGATAGAGCGATGACCCGCGTGCCGAGGGATCACGGCCACGCCCGCCGGTCGAGAACTGCACGATCATCCCGGGACAATGCTTGCGGATGCCTTCCTGCACCAGGGCGAAGCGCTCCGGGTCGGAAGACGGCGTCTCGTCGTCGTTGCGAACGTGAATATGGGCGAGCGTCGCGCCGGCCTCGAAGGACTGGTGGGTCGATTCGATCTGCTCGGCGGGCAGGATCGGCACCGCGGGATTGTCCTTCTTGCGCGGGACAGAGCCGGTAATGGCGACGGCAACAACAGCGGGATTCATCCTGCAACCTCATCATGAGCGCTCACGCGCATACCAAGTCGATCGATCGTCAGTCTATACCGTGAAGCTGCGCCGCTGCGAGCGTCATCGATCGCAGCGGCGCCTCGCTCGGTCAGGTCCGAGCGGCGGCAGCACCGCTCGCTGCCTCCGTCCGCTGCCGATCATAGTCGGCCCGCGCGATCGGAACGGCCGCGGGATTGCCGAGATCGTCGATCCGGACCCGGTAGGTTTCCCGGGCCGTGACGGCTGCAAGCGCCGCGATGACAGTGATGCCGAAGGCGATCGCTCCCACCGTCAAGGGAATGTTGGCGGAGCCGGGAGGCGCCACGGTCGCGAACAGGGCCGGAAGCAGCGCGGTGATGGTGGTGCCGATGTTCTGCGAGATCGCCATCGCCGACACGCGGGTGCGGGTCGGAAACAGCTCCGGATAGAAGCTCGGGAAGATCGCGTTGTAGCCCTGATAGACCACACCCCACATCAACAGCGACAGCACGATCGCAAGCGGCACGCTCTTGATGCTGATGGCATAGAGATAGCCGAAAGCGAGCAGGCCAGAGAGCAGCGCGCCTACGACGATGGGAGGCTTGCGGCCGACCTTGTCGGAGAGATTGCCGACGAAGGGAATGACGAAGACGGCCAGCATGTTTCCGAGGACGGGGATCCACAGATAGACGTCCTTGGCAAAACCGATGCCATAGGCCGGCTGCACCGCATAGGCCGCACCGAAGATGGTCGCGACCACAGGGATGACGTTCATCAGCGCCATGCAGATGACCCGGAGCATGTCGGGCCAGCTCAGCTTGATGGCCTGAACGATGGGCGAGCGCGGCGTTTCTCCCCGCTTGTCCTCACGGGTAAAGGCAGGGGTTTCGTCGACTTCGCGGCGGATGATGTAGCCTGCGACGATGACGAAGAAGCTGAGCAGGAACGGAATCCGCCAGCCCCAGCTGTTGAAGGCCTCGGTCGGCATATAGGCCGCCAGCGGCAGGAAGACGGCGGCTGCGAGAATCTGTCCGGCCTGCACGCCCTGAAGCGCAAAGCTCGCATAGAAGCCGCGACGGCCGAACGGCGCGTGCTCCAGGATCATCGAGCTGGCGCCGGAGATTTCGCCGGCAACGGCAAAGCCCTGGATCAGGCGCAGGACGACCAGCAGGATCGGCGCGAGGATGCCGACCTGATGATAGGTCGGCAGGAGGCCCACCGCCATGGTCGACAGACCCATCAGGAACATGCAGACGATCAGAACGGTCTTGCGGCCATGGGTGTCGCCCCAATGTCCGAGCACAAAGGCGCCGATCGGCCGGGCCACATAGCCGACGCCATAGGTCGCCAGCGATGCGACGATGGCGACGGTGGGATTTTCCGACGGGAAGAAGATTTGCGGGAAGATCAGCGACGCGGCGGTCGCGTAGATGAAGAAGTCATAATATTCGAGAGCCGACCCGATCCAGCCGCTTGCAGCGGCCTTCCTTGACTGGCTCACCTGATGGATTCCGGTCATCCTGGGAGTCCTCCAAACTGGTTTTTTTGACGTCCCTTGGCGGGCTTCTTGGAGAAATTGGGCAGCCCTCTCCGCGCGCTGTGCGGACTTTTCCGCCAGCGCTTGTCACTGCCGATACGTGCTTGAGTGACGTGATAATAGGCTGTCACCGCGCTAACACAATTACCCTGTTATGCGATAAACCTAACATGATGTTATGCCCGTCCGAAGCGGGCGGACGCTGCATCACTCCGGCGGATTGAAGGTCCGCACGAAATACACCGGCTTGCTGTTCTTCTTCAGGCGATAGAGCTGCGCCGGACGGTTCGGGCCGCGCCGCATCTTAGCCACCGGCTCGATCATGTCGGCCGACAGGATCCGGGTGCGGAAGGCGCTCTTCTCCAAGGGACGGTCAAGCACGATCTCGTAGACCCGCTGCAAGTCGGGCAGCGTGAATTCCGCGGGCATCAGGTAAGCGGGCAGCGAGGTGTATTCCACCTTGTTGCGCAGGCGCTGGATCGCGCTGGCCAGGATGTCGCTGTGATCGAAGGCAAGCTTCTCCTTGAGCCTGCCGCCTTGAATCGGAAACCAGCGCGCATCTGGCGTGAGCGCGCCCGCCTCTTCCGGAATCAGCGCGAAATAGGCGTGCGTTGCCGACCAGCCGCGCGGATCGCGCGAGGCGCTCCCCCAGCTTCCGAGCTGCTCCAGATAAGGAGCGGTGACGCCGGTCTTCTCCTTCAACTTGCGCGCTGCACAGGCCGCGAGATCGCGGTCCTTCACAACGTCGACGAAGCCGCCTGGGAGAGCCAGCGCCTGCGGAAAGGGCTCGTCCTCACCGGCCGGACGCCGTACCAGCAACACCTGGAGCTGGTCGCCGCGAATCGAGAAGATCACGACGTCGACCGTGGTCAGCGGCCGCGGGAAGTCCAGATCTCCTGATTTTTCAAAGCCTTCGGCCCGATCCTCGCCTGCCACCGGCAGCCTCCTTCGTTGGGCCTTGACAGTAACATAGTTAGTTGTACAGTCCAACTTACTTAGTTGCTCAGACCAACTTATAGCAGCCATTGGAGACGGCCATGTTCGGCATCAGGTTTATCAAGGCCCAGCCCACCACCTATCTGATGAAGTACCGCGCCGGCGCCGTTGTCGCCGAGGGCACCGGCCTCTCGGCGTTCTACTATGCGCCGGTGACTACGCTCGTCGCCGTGCCGGTCGGCAGCCGCGACGCCTCCTTCATCTTTCAGCAGATCGCGCGCGACTTTCAGACCCTGACCGTGCAGGGCCACGTCACCTATCGCGTCAGCGAGCCGAAGAAAGCGGCCTCGATGCTCAACTTCACCCTGAAGCCCGACGGCAAGACCTATGAGAGCGACGATCCCGAGAAGCTGCCGGAGCGCATTCTCGGCACGGTCGAGGTGCTGGCGCAGCAGGCGATCAAGGAGCTGACGCTGAAGGAGGCGCTGCAAGCCTCCGACCGCATCGCCGACATCATCGCCGGCGGCCTGCGCGGACGCGCCGACATCGAGGCGCTTGGCCTGGAAATCCTCGGTGTCTCGATCCGCGGCATCAAGCCGACGCCTGATACGGCCAAGGCGCTGGAGGCGCAGGCGCGCGAAGCGATTTTGAAGAACGCGGACGAGGCGATCTTCGCCCGGCGCAATTTCGCCGTCGAGCAGGAGCGCGCCATTCGCGAGAGCGAGCTCGACACCGAGATCGCGGTCGAGCAGAAGAAGCGCTCGATCCGCGAGACCCAGATGGATGCCGAGGCGAGCGTTGCCGCCAAGCGCAACGAGTTGCGCGAGGCCGGCATGGCCGCGGATATCGTGCTGGAGGGCAAGCGCAAGGATTTCGTCGGCCTCAATGCCGAAAACACCCGCACTCTGGCCGATGCCGAGGCCTATCGCGTCGGCGCGCTGATGAAGATCTTCGAGGGCGTCGACACCCGCGTGATCCAGGCGCTCGCCGCCGCCGGCATGCAGCCGGGTCAGCTGATCGCGCAGGCCTTTTCCGGCATCGCCGAGAAGGCCCAGAAGATCGGCCAGCTCAACGTCTCGCCCGACCTGCTCAGCCAGCTGATCGAGAAGCCGAAGCCGGAGGCCGCCAATGCCCGCCGCCAATGATCGCAAGATCGTGCTGGTGACGCGCAAGACCAGGCTGGAAGACCTGGTCGCGCGTTACCTGACGGCGGCGCAGGCACGCTTCTATGTCGAGCATCTCGGCGCCGATTTCTCCGATTATGAGAGGGAGCACGAGGTCTACCAGGCGCAGCGGCGCGCGACACTTCAGGTGCTCGAGCAATGGGGGCGCTATCAGGTGATCGAGCGCGCATACCTTCCGAACTTCATCTTCGCCCCTGACGACATCGTGGTCGCGCTCGGCCAGGATGGCGTCGTCGCCAATACGATGAAATATCTCGACGACCATCCGCTTGTTGGCCTCAACCCCGATCCGGCGCGCTACGACGGCATCCTGCTGCCCTTCGCGCCGCGCGACCTCGCAAAGCTGCTGCCTGATGTCGCCGCCGACAAGCGCGACAGCCAGGCCGTGACGATGGCGGAGGCCCGGCTCGGCGACGGCCAGGTGCTGCATGCGGTGAACGACCTTTTCATCGGCGCGCGGACGCATGTCTCCGCGATCTACGAGATCGCGGCCGGCGGGACGAGGGAGCGGCAATCCTCGAGCGGGCTGATCGTCTCGACCGGGCTCGGCTCGACCGCGTGGTTCAAGAGCATCGTCACCGGCTCACTGGCGATCGCCGGCAGCTTCGGTCAGCCGCCCTCGCTGACGGGCTATGAGGCCCTGCCCTGGGACGCCGCTGAGCTGCGCTTCGCCGTGCGCGAGCCGTTCCCGAGCCGGCACTCGCAGACCAATCTGGTCTGCGGCCGGCTCGCATCCGAAGAGCAATTGCGCATCCGCTCGCTGATGGCGGAGAACGGCGTGATCTTCAGCGACGGCGTCGAAGCCGACCGGCTCGATTTCAACGCGGGCGCCGAGGTCACGATCGGCATCGCCAAGCGGCGCGGACGCCTGATCGTGTGAGGCCGCTAGATTCCGAGCGCGTTCTCGCCCGGCTCGCGGCCCGGCACGCTGACATGGACTTCGTGGCCCTGGCGTAGCGCCAGGGACGCAGCGGCGACCGCCGACTCGAATGCGGCTTCCTTGGTGGCGTATCTGCTCTTGACGTCGCCGTCGTGCAGCACGCCCCATTCGTCCTGGACCGGTACGATCGCATATTGGGCAAGGCCCATCATCCCTCTCCTATCATTGCGCGGCTTGCCTATCGCTGCGTCACTTGCGGATGCGCCGCGGTCACCCGCCACACCGTATTGCCGCTGTCGTCGGCGACCAACAGTGCACCGGTCTTGTCCAGCGCGACGCCGACGGGACGGCCGCGCGCCTGGTTGTCGCTGGTGAGGAAGCCGGTGACGACGTCCTGCGCCGGCCCGCTCGGCTTGCCGTCCGTGAACGGCACATAGACGACCTTGTAGCCGTTAAGCACCTGCCGGTTCCAGCTGCCGTGCTCGCCGACGAAGGCGCCGCCGCGATATGCTTCCGGCAGGCTGTTGCCGGTGGAGAAGGCAAGCCCGAGCGGTGCGACATGCGAGCTCAGGGCGTAATCGGGCACGATCGCCTTTTCCACGAGATCCGGCCGCTGCGGCTTGACGCGGGGATCGACGTGCTGGCCGTAATAGCTGTAGGGCCAGCCATAGAAGGCGCCGTCCTTCACCGAGGTCATGTAGTCAGGCACGAGATCGGGCCCGAGCTCATCGCGCTCGTTCACCACGGTCCACAGCGCGCCGGTCTGCGGCTCGAAGCTGAGACCGTTGGGATTGCGCAGGCCACTGGCAAAGATCCGCCAGCGGCCGCTGGCGCGGTCGACCTCGAGAATGTCGGCGCGATTGTGCTCGGCCTCCATCCCGTTCTCGGTGATGTTGCTGTTGGAGCCGACGCCGACATAGAGCCTTGAGCCGTCAGGGCTTGCGACCAGGCTCTTGGTCCAATGATGGTCGATCGGGCCGCCCGGCAGCGGCGCCAGCACCGTGCCCGGCGCGGTGATCTTGGTGTCGCCTTCGGCGTAGGGATATTTCACGATCGCGTCGGTGTTGGCGACGTAGAGCTCGTTGCCGACCAGAGCGACGCCGAACGGCGAATTGAGATGGTCGAGGAAGACGCTCTGCGTATCCGGTACGCCGTCGCCATTGGTATCGCGCAGCAGCGTGATGCGGTTGCTGGGCCCGGTATCGCCGCCCGAAGTCGCCCAGGACTCGATGTAGCCCATCACGATCTCCTTCGGCCGCTTGATCGCGGCGGCCTTCGGCGCCTTGGATTCCACCACCAGCACGTCGCCATTGGGCAGCACGTAGATTGAGCGCGGGTGCTGCAGGCCGGTCGCCACCGCCTTGACCTGCAAGCCCTGCGCAACATCAGGCGTCTCGTCCTTCTTCCAGCCGATGATGCGGGCGATGTGCATCGGCGGCAGCAGATATTGCTGGATGTCGGGCAGCACAGGATTGGCGCCGATCTGCGCCTTGGGATCGCCGCTGCCGTCATTGCAGCCGGCGAGAAGAGCCAGAAGCGAAGCGCATAGCAGCGCGCGCGTTTGCAAGGACATCATCGCGCAACTCCGACACCGTGGCGATACACCATGGCCCAGCCGAGCCAGCCGGTAACAGGCAGGATCAGCACGGTGAGCACCGAAAGCACCAGCCCCCATGGCCATACCGAGGTCCAGGCATCACGCGTGTGTATCAGCGCATTGATGATCGCGAGGATCAGAACCACGGCGTTGCCGATCAGATGCGGCCAGGCCGGCGTCTGCGCCCGCACCAGGCGGTTGCCGAGGAAATCGGTCAGGCCGGCGATCGCAGCCAGCACACCAAAGACGACGCCGACGAGCAGAAGCCAGGCGGAGAAATCCGCCCACATGATCTCGGCGGAGACGAGATAGACGATGTCGGTCAGCAACGCGCCGATGAAGCACGCGATCGGGATCGGCACCAGCATCGGATGAATGGGATGACCCGCGATTTGCGCAGTGGAGCGCACGGGCACGATATCTTGCACGGTAGGTCTCGCATGTCGCCCTGCCCCTGCGCCCAACTCGTGCTTGCTACGATGGTTCCTATGCCTGCGTCGGAACCAGCAGGGTCGCCCGATACGCCTCGTAGGCGCGCTCCAAGCCCTCGCGAAGCGAGGTCGTCGCGCGCCAGCCGAGCTTGTCGAGCCTGCTGACGTCGAGCAGCTTGCGCGGCGTGCCGTCGGGCCGCGACGTATCGTAGGAAATCTCGCCGCGATAGCCGACGATCTCCGCGACCACGCGCGCAAACTCGGCGATGGCGATATCCTCACCGGTGCCGATGTTGATGAGGTCGCTGCCCGAATAGGTCTTCATCAGATGCACGCAGGCATCCGCCATGTCGTCGACATAGAGGAACTCGCGCCGCGGCGTCCCCGTGCCCCAGACGACGACGCTCCTGGCGCCCGACTCTTTCGCCTCATGGAAGCGGCGGATCAGCGCCGCGACGACGTGGCTCAATTCAGGATGATAATTGTCGCCGGGACCGTAGAGGTTGGTCGGCATCACGCTGATGAAGTCGCTGCCATATTGGCTGCGATAGGCTTCCGCCATCTTGATGCCGGCGATCTTGGCGATGGCATAGGGCTCGTTGGTCGGCTCCAGCGGACCGGTGAGCACGGCATCCTCGCGCAGCGGCTGGGCTGCCAGTTTTGGATAGATGCAGGACGAGCCCAGGAACATCAACTTCTCCGCGCCATTCGCATGCGCGGCCTGGATCACGTTCGCGGCGATCGCGATGTTGTCGTAGATGAACTCGGCGCGCAGCGTGTTGTTGGCGACGATGCCGCCAACCTTGGCCGCGGCGAGGAAGACGACCTGCGGCCGCACGCGCGCGAACCAGTCGAACACTTGGGCCTGGTTGCAGAGATCGACCTCGCGCCGGTCAACGGTCACGAGCTTGACGTCCTCTCGCGCCAGCCGGCGCAGCAGCGCGCTACCGACCATGCCGCGATGGCCGGCGACGTAGACGCTCTTGCCCTTCAGCTCAAACGGTACGCTTGCCATTCGCGATGTCCCAATGCCCGATCGGCTTGCTTCCAGCTCCCGCCGAAAACCTGTCCTTCTTTGACATATCAGTCGCTGAGGTCAACCTCACAGGCGCGCCCCGGGCCGGTTTCCCGGGGCGTCCTGCTCGAATTGCCAATGGCAACAATAATTGGCGGGACGTTACTGCGAACGGTCCGAGGTCCAGCCCTTGTATTCCGAGATATTGTCGCGGGTCACGAGCTTCGAGGGCAGCAGCTCGACGGTCGAGGCCGGCTTCTGCCCATTGAGGATGCCGACGCCGACCTGCACCGCGCGCCGCGCCATGAAGAACGGGTCCTGCGAGGCGGACGCCTGGATCTGCGGCGAGCCGGGATCCTTCAGCGAAGCCTCGATGTCGGGCGCGCCGTCGACCGCGGTGATGATGATGCCGCTGCGGTTTTGCTGCTTGGCCGCGAGATCGGTGCCGATCGCCTGGGGGTCGTTGATGGCGAAGATGGCGTCGATCTTGGGGAAGCGGGTCAGATAGCCTTGCGCAACGGTGAGGCCACCTTCGCGCGAGCCCTTGCCGTCCTGGTCGCTGGACAGCACCTTGATGCCGGGATTCTTGCCGAAGACGTTCTTGCAGCCGGTGACGCGGTCAATCACCGCGGAGACCTGCGGTCCGTTCTCGATGATGACGTCGCCCTTGCCGCCCAGCTTGTCGACAATGTACTGGCACGCGATCTCGCCGGCCTGGACGTTGTTGGTCGTCACGGTGGCATCGGCGCCTTCGGCCGCGGTGTCGACCGCGACCACGACGATGCCCGCCGCCTGCGCCTTCTTGATCGCCGGGCCGATCGCCTTGGGATCGCCGGGGTTGAGCAGGATCAGGTCGACGCCGGCGGCGATGAAATTGTCGATCTGGGTGACCTGCTTGCCGAGATCATATTCGAAGCCGACGGTGGTGATCTTCACATTGGGATTGGTCTTCTTGGCCTCGAACTCGGCGCCCTTTGACAGCGCGACGAAGAACGGGTTGCCCATCGAGCCCAGCGAGACGCCGATCGATTTGAGCTCCTTGGCCGAGGCCGGTGCGGTGGTCAGGGCAAGCGCCATCGCGGCGCCGGCGAGCATGGTCATCTTCAACATTGTCTTCCTCCCCTGGTCTGTCTTCATCCCCGGGCGCGGCAGACCAGTTGCCGCAACCGAATTTCACACCATGCGCTCAGATGCGCGTAAAACCGTTCAAGTCCTGGCGGAGCCTTGCAGCCGGTAGCGATCCAGCGCCGCGGCGCCGATGATCACCAGGCCCTTGATCACATATTGCCAGATGTCGGAGACGCCGACGAGGATCAGGCCGTTCGAGAGCACCGCGATGATCAGTGCGCCGACCAGCGTCCCCCAGATCGAGCCGATGCCGCCGACGAAAGACGTGCCGCCGAGGATGACCGCGGTGATGGCATCGAGCTCGTAGCTTTGTCCGAGCTGCAGGCCGTTGGCGGCATAGAGCCGCGCCGCCTGCATGGCGCCGCCAAGGCCTGCGAAAAGCCCGGATACGCCATAGACGAAGATCAGCACGGCCCAGACCTTGATGCCGGCAAGCCGCGCGGCGCTCTCATTGCCGCCGACCGCATAGATGTGCACGCCCAGCACGGTCCGGCGCAGCACCACCCACGACACGAGAATGACGAGCAGCGCAATGACCGACAGCCAGGGAATCGACGCGACGCCCGGAATCAGCGTCAGCGAGCCGTTGCCGATGAAGGCATAGGGAATCGACGGATTGAACACCGTGGTGTCGGCGCCGAGCAGACGCGCCAGTCCGCGCACGGCGGTGAGCGAGCCCAGCGTGACGATGAAGGGCGGCAGGCGCAACAGCGCGATCAGCGCGCCATTGATGATGCCGAAGCCAAGGCCGGTGAGCACAGCGACCGGCAGCCAAAGCGCCCCCATCTCGGGCAGTTTGGAGACTGTCAGGCCCGCCATCGCCGAGGCCGCCAGGATCGAGCCGACCGAGAGATCGATGCCGCCGGTGAGGATGACGAAGGTCATGCCCGCGGCGAGCACGGTGTTGACGGCAGCCTGCTGCAGCACGATCCCGAGATTCTGTCCGGTGAAGAAGCGGCCATCCGACAGATAGTGGAAACCGATGCACAGCAGTAGCAGCACCGGCAGCATGCCCGCGGCGCGGATCAGGAGCCTGATGCGCTGGCGCTTCGTCGCCTCGGCAGCGGCGGTGCCGTTTACGGTCGCGGCCTTCGCCTGCGTCGATCCATTGTCAGGCATCGAGATGCTCCGTCCCCGTGGCGAGGGCCATGATGTCTTCCTGCGTTAAAGGCGCCGTCTCGGTTCGCCTGACCTCGCCTGCGATATGCCCCGACCGCATCACCAGGACACGGTCACAGATACCGATGATTTCTGGCAGATCGGACGAAATGACGAGGATGGCGGTGCCGGCCTTGGCGAGATTGTCGATGATGGTATAGATCTCCGACTTGGCGCCGACGTCAACGCCGCGCGTCGGCTCGTCGAGGATCAGCACCTTCGGCGCAATGGCGAGCAGCCGCGATAACAACACCTTTTGCTGATTGCCGCCGGACAGGCCTCCTGCGGGCACGCCAGGATTGGCGGCGCGGATACTGAGTCCAGCAAACGCCCTGTCGGCGCGCTCGCGTGCCCTGTCGCGGTCCAGGAACCAGCCGAGCTTGGCGTCGCGTCCGATCACGGCGAGATTGATGTTGTCCAGGCACGACATGTCGAGGAACAGGCCGAGCGCCTTCCGGTCTTCGGTCAGATAGGCGATGCCGGCCTCGAGCGCCTCGCCGGGCGTGCGGATGTCGATCGGCTGGCCTTCGAGTTCGAGACGACCCGAAATCCTCGGTGCGGCACCAACGATCAGATGCGCAAGCTCGGTGCGGCCGGCGCCGATCAGTCCGGCAAGCCCGACCACCTCGCCGGCATGGACGGTGAGCGAGCAGCCCTTGACGCGCTGCCCATCCGCCATGTCGGTCGCCGTCAGCACGGGATGCCCCTTCCCGGCCTCGGGATCATGATCCTTCTTGTAGAAGGAGGAGACGTCGCGCCCGACCATCATGCGGACGATGGCATCGGCGCGGATATCCTGCTTGCCGAGCGAACCGACCAGCCGGCCGTCGCGCAGCACGGTGACGCGGTCACCGAGCGCATAGACCTCGTCCATGCGGTGCGAGATATAGATGATGGCAAGCCCTTCGGCGCGAAGTTGCCGGATCAGCGCAAACAGCCGCTCGCTCTCGCCGGCGGACAGCGCCGTGGTCGGCTCGTCCATGATCAGGATTTTCGAGCGCGCGTGCAGCGCACGCGCGATCTCGACGAGCTGGCGCTGCCCCATGGAGAGATGCGCCACCAAGGTCGACGGTGTGAAATCCGCGCCCAGCCGCTCCAGGATCGGGCCAACACCTTCGCGCATGGCACCGCGCGCCAGCAGACCTGAACGCGACATCTCGCGGCCGAGATAAATATTCTCCGCAACGCTCAGATTGGGGGCCAGAGACAGTTCCTGATAGATGATCGAGATACCCGCGGCGCGACCGCCGAGCGGGCCGTGGATATGCACCGGCTTGCCTTCGATGCGGATCTCGCCGCCAGGATCGGGCCGGTAGGCCCCCGACAGGATTTTCATCAGGGTCGATTTGCCGGCGCCATTCTCGCCCATCAAGGCATGGACCTCGCCGGCATAGACCGTCAGGTCAACCGCACGCAGCGCCTTGATGCCGAAAAAGGATTTTGACACTCCTCGCATCTCGAGGATCGGCTCGTTCATCGTGCCTCCCGGCGCACAATGCGTTTCCTGTTCGCGCCTCGTCGGGCGCGGTTTTGCGCATTAAACAAAAGGCCGCCGCACAGGGCAACAGCGAACAGGTCAAAATGCGCAACCAAGCGAGGCTAGTGGCGTGGCCGATACAGCTGGCGCCAGGCGGGAAGCCGCTCTGCATAGGCCCCAGCCAGCACGGGGTCAGCTTCGAAAGTCTCGACGCGTTGCGGTGGCGTGCAGACGTCTGCGACGGCCTCGCCGGTGACAGCAAGTCGCCCCAATCTCGCCGCACCGAACGCCGCGCCGGTTTCGCCTTCGGCAAAGCGATGGATCGGAACATTCAAGACGTTTGCAAGCACCGACAGCCAGAACCGGGACCGCGAACCGCCGCCGATGACGTCGGCCTCGGTCACTGCAATGCCGGCATCGCCAAGCGCATCCCTGCAATCGGCTAGCGCGAAGGCTACGCCCTCCAGCACGGCCTGCACGATCGCCGTGCGTTCGGTGCCGTGGCTCAGCCCATCGAGCATGCCGCGCACGACGGGATCGTCGTGCGGTGTCCGCTCGCCCGCAAGATATGGCAGGAAGCTCACGGGTGACGGCGCCTGCGCCCGCGGGCCCAGCGGCGCCAGCAGTTCGCTTTCAGGGACGCCGAACAGGCGCGCAGCCCAGGCAAGGCACGACGCCGCCGAGAGAATGGCGCCGGCCTGAATCCACATGCCAGGGATTGCGTGGCAGAAGGTGTGGACCACCCGGTCCGGGTTTGTCGCAATATGGTCTGATGGCGCCAGCAAGGCGCCTGAGGTTCCCAGCGAGATGAATGCAGTTCCGGGACGGATCGCGCCGATGCCGATGGCACCGGCGGGGTTGTCGCCGGCGCCGCCCGCGATTACCGGCCGGCGAACCATGCCCCAACGCTCTGCAAGCTCGCTGCGCAATGAAGCCGCCGGCGCGCACCCCTCCACCAGGCGCGGCATGTGCGCGCGCGACAGGTCGGTCGCGGCCAATGCCGCATCCGACCAGTCCCGGCGCGCCGCGTCAAGCCATAGCGAACCCGATGCGTCGGAGACGTCCTCGACGGCCTCTCCCGATAGAACGAGGCGCAGATAGGCTTTCGGCAACAGCACGCGCCGCGTCGCCGCAAAAACGTCGGGCTCGTGCTTTGCGATCCAGAGCAGCTTTGGCGCCGCAAAGCCGGGCATCGCCTTGTTGCCCGTGATCGCGCGCAAGGCGGCCCAGCGCTGCTCCAGAATGCGACACTCCCCGGCCGAGCGTCCGTCGTTCCAGAGGATGCAGGGCCGCAATGGCCTATCGTTCGCATCGAGCAGCGTCGGGCCGTGCATCTGGCCCGACAGCCCGATGCCTTCGACCCTCGCCAGCTCTTCTCCATGCGAGGCCTTCAGGGCGTCCAGCGTGGCAAAGGTCGCCTCGATCCACTGCGCTGGATCCTGCTCGAAATAGCCTTGCTGCGGCGAGGCGATCGTCAGCGCTCGACTCTCGCTCGCGATCACGCGCTGCGCGCCGTCCACCAGAACGGTCTTGACTGCGGAGGTGCCGAGATCGATGCCCAGATACATGACGGATGTGGTTCCCGGCTATTGCGAGTCCTGAAGACACGACAATGATCGTATTCAACGAGCGCGCAATTCCGAACAGACTTATCACATCGGATCGCAGTTTTTGCCCGCGGATGTTGCATCGACGCAGCAGTCGAAGCTTGCCAGCTGTGGTTGACTTGACCACAGTAACTGCAACTCGGCGCCGTCTGCTGCGTTTGCACCGGACAGTGCTCGATCTTTTTGCCCCGCCGGAGCAACCATGCAGCGATCCAGGGCCGTCTTTGTCACAGGTCTCGTCTATGCCCTGATCGGTCTGGTGCTCGCGGGCGGCGGCCTCTGGCTCGCCACGCTCGGCGGATCCATCTTCTACCTTGTTCTCGGTGCCGGGATTGTCGTGACGGCCGCGTTGTTGCTGGCACAGCGCCATCAGGCGCTCTGGCTGTTCGCGATCGTGCTGGTCGCCACGGTGGCGTGGGCCATCTCGGAGGTGCGGTTCGACTGGTGGCCGCTGGCATCGCGGGGCGACATCGTTTTCCCCATGGCGCTCTGGCTGCTCACGCCCGTGATCGTTCGCGGGCTGCTGCGAGACCAGCCGGTGTCGTACCGAAGCGCGACGCTGCCACTCTGGATCGGCGTAGCTGCCTCTTCGGTCGTCCTCGTCATCTCGCTGCTGTCCAGCTATCACGACAGCAACGGCACGATCGCCGAGCAAGCATCGAGCGTGCCGCAAAGCGAAGCCGACCCTCAGCCGGATGGCGATTGGCGGGCGTATGGACGCACGCAATTCGGACAGCGCTATTCGCCGCTGCAGCAGATCACGCCCCACAATGTCGGCAAGCTCAAGGTCGCCTGGACCTTCCGCACCGGCGACATGCCGACACCGGAGGATTCCGGCGAGACCACCTTCGAGGTCACCCCGATCAAGGTCCGCGACACGCTTTATCTTTGCTCACAGCACCAGGTGCTGTTCGCGCTCGACGCCAGCACCGGCAAGGAACGCTGGCGATACGATCCCAGGCTGGTGTTCAACAAGACGTTCCAGCACATGACCTGCCGCGGCGTCTCCTATCATGAAACCGCTGATGGTGCCGTCGACAGCAGCGGCGCTCCCGCGCCCGGCGAATGCCCCCGCCGGATTTTCCTGCCGGTCAATGACGGCCGCATGATCGCGCTCGATGCCGACAGCGGCAGGCCGTGCGAGAGCTTTGGCGATCACGGCAGCCTCGATCTCCAGGAAGGCATGGGGATCAAGACGCTGGGCTTCTTCGAGCCGACGTCGCCGCCTGTGGTCAGCGACAAGATATTGGTCGTCGCAGCGGCAGTGATCGACAATTATGGGGTCGACGTGCCCTCCGGTGTCATCCGCGGCTTCGACGTCTACACCGGCAAGCTGGTTTGGGCCTGGGACTCCGGCGCAGCGGATGAAAACGCGCTGCCGTCGCCGACGCGTCACTACACCAACGGCTCGCCGAATTCGTGGATCACGGCCTCGTTCGATCCGAAATTGAACCTCGTCTACATCCCGACAGGCAATAACGGACCCGACATCTGGGGCGGCAATCGCAATGCCCTGGTCGAGCGCTATTCCAGCTCGATCGTTGCGCTCGACGTCAACTCCGGCAAGCGCGTCTGGTCGTACCAGACGGTGCATCACGACCTCTGGGACATGGACGTGCCCTCGCAGCCGAGCCTGGTCGATGTCACCACGGCCAAGGGCGTCGTTCCCGCGATCATCCAGCCGACCAAGGTGGGCAACATCTTCGTGCTCGATCGGCGGACCGGCGAGCTGATCGTGCCGGCACCGGAACGCCCGGTGCCGCAAGGCGCCGCGCCCGGCGATCGCAGTGCGCCGACGCAACCGTTCTCCGAGCTGACGTTCCGCCCCGAGGCGAAGCTGACCGGCACGGATATGTGGGGCGGCACGATCTTCGATCAGCTCTTGTGCCGGATCATGTTCCACCGGCTGCGTTACGAGGGCACGTTCACGCCGCCCTCGTTGCAGGGCACGCTCGTCTTTCCCGGCAATCTCGGCATGTTCGAATGGGGCGGCATCGCGATCGATCCGGTGCGACAGATCGCCATCGCCAATCCCATGTCGTTGCCGTTCGTCTCGAAGCTCATTCCGCGAGGTCCCGGCAATCCTCCCGCGCCGACGGCCGAGAAGCCTGTCGGCAGCGAGGTCGGCACGCAGCCGATGTATGGCACGCCGTTCGGGGTGGACATCCAGAGCTTCCTCTCGCCCCTCTCCGTGCCGTGCTACCGGCCGCCATGGGGCTCGATGGCGGCGATCGATCTGAAGACGATGAAGATCGTCTGGCAGCATCCCAACGGCACGATCCGCGACACCACGCCGCTGCCTTTGCCTTTCCGGATGGGCGTGCCGATGCTGGGCGGGCCGATCACGACCGCCGGCGGCGTTGCGTTCTACACCGGCACCTACGAATACACGATCCGGGCCTACGACGTGCGCGACGGCAAGGTGCTCTGGGAAGACCGCCTGCCCGCCGGCGCCCAATCGACACCGATGAGCTACGAGGCAGGCGGCAAGCAATATGTCGTCACCGCGGCCGGCGGTCACGGCTCGTTCGGCACCAAGCGCGGCGACTACGTCATCGCCTATGCGTTGAAGGATTGACCCGCTGCGGCATCGTTATCCCAGCTTCACCCCGTCAGGGCGAATTCGGCCATCGGTGCACGAACAGCCGGCCTTCATATTCTCGAGCAAACCTCGCCAGCGGGCCATCATGATCGCGGCCCGCGATCACTTGAAGTCCGACAGGAAGCGCACCGTCCGGGATGACACAAGGAAGAGACATGGCAGGCAGGCCGAGTGCATTCACGATCGCCGTGAACACGGCATGGCCGCGCGGCCCGACCGGCTGGCCGTCGATGACGGGGGGATGGGATTCGGCGGCCGGCCACGGCATCGCGGCGGCGCACGGCGTGATCAGGAAGTCGTACTGCGCGAACAACGCATCGAAAGACCGGCGCAAGGCTGCGACCTGGTCGAGTGCATTGAGATAGTCGCGCGCCGACAGGCGGCGCCCGGCCGCCTCCATCTCGGCGATGGCGGGACTAACCTGGCCCTGCCAAGCTGGATGCTGTTCCAGGAGCCAGGCGACCCCGGTCTGGCTGATCACGGGCCACACCGCTTCAAGCGGATCGGCCAGCGTGAACGGAGAGAGGGTCTCGACGTCGAGGCCGAGCGCCCGAGCCTCCGCGATCGTGCGTTCGATCACGTCGCGAATGAAGGGGTCGACGGGCGCTCCGCCAAATGTCGGCGCATAGGCGATCCGCGGCCGTGGCGGCAACGGCGCAGCCATGAGGCGCGGCCACGCCGGCGCAGCGATCACCTCCATCGCTGCGAGAACATCCTCGACGCCGCGTGCGATCGGGCCGATCACCTCGAACTCACCCAGGATGGCCGGAAAACCTTTGCCGCGCACCACGGTGTCGCGCGAGGGCTTGAAGCCGACGAGGCCGGTATGAGCGGCCGGGCGCCGGATCGAGCCGCCGCCGTCGGTGCAGAGCGCGAACGCGCACATGCCGGTGGCAACCGCCGCCACCGCACCGCCGCTCGAACCACCTGGTGTCAGAGCCGGATCCCAGGGATTGCCGGTGGTGCCGAACAGCGCATTGTCGGTGTAACCGTGCACGGTGAATTCAGGCACGTTGGTCTTGCCGAGGATGATGGCACCGGCTTCGCGCAGCCGGCGCACCGGCAATTCGTCCTCATCGGGCACGAAGTCGCGATAGAGCTTCGACCCCCAGGTTGCGCGCAGCCCCGCGACGAGGATGTTGTCCTTGACCGTAACAGGCACGCCGTCGAGTGCGCTTGCGGGCTTCCCGTCGTGCCAACGCCGCGCGCTCGCATCTGCCGCGGCGAGCGCGCCCGAAGCATCCAGCGTCACGATCGCATTGAGGCGCGGATTGGTCGCGGCGATATGTGAGAGCGTCGCCTCGATCACCGCGCGTGGCGAAAGGCCATCCGCAAAGGCGCGCGCGAACTCACACGCCGACATGGCCCAGAGCGGAGCGCGATCGTTCATGGATCAGCCGAGTTTCGGGTAGGTCGCCTTGTCGAAGAAGCTCGCGCCCGCGACATATTTGCGGCTCGGCGACACGTCCGGCTTCTCCTCGCCTTCGCCCGATGATTCGAAGGTCAGCTCGAGCTGCACGCCGGAGGGATCGTAGACGAACAGCTGCCACAGCGAGGTGCCGGGCACGATGAATTCGCGCCAGTCGAGCCCGGCGGCCTTGAAGCGCGCCACATAGGAGCGATAGCCCGAGCAGGACAGCGAGACGTGATCGATCGCCGCCGTGCCTGATGGCGCCTTGCCTTCGGGGCCGAGCGCGGGGCCGCCGGCATAGACGTGGATGATGCCGAGCCCGCCCGGCTGGGGGCAGCCGAGCCAGGCACCGGGATAGCCGAAATCGGGCCGGGGAAATTCGCGCAGCCCGATGATCGCGGTCCAGAACGTCCTGGTCGCGGCGAGATCATCGGTCTTGATCGCGATGTGATAGAGACCATGGACGGTCGCGAGCGGCAGATCGGTCATCTCAATATCTCCTCACGCTTGCCGCCGTCGATCGGCGGGCCGATTTGACGATACAGCGCTTTCAGCTTGTCGCGGAACGGCTCGCCGCTCTTCTTGCGCGTGCCCGCGACCGGATCTCCGCCGGCGAGAATCGTGTCGCTCGCGGCCAGCGACAGCTCCATCACGAAGCGCATGCGATCAGACCGCAGCGCCTCGATCTCCGCAAGCCACGCCGCGACGTCACGCACACCGCCCTGATGGCGTTGCGTGATCAGCGCGGCCGCACAGGCGGCATCCTCGATCGCCTGGGTCGCGCCCTGGCCGAGCGTCGGCACCATGCCATGGGCGGCGTCGCCAAGATAGAGCACGTTGCAGTCGGCGGCGCGGTAGAGCAAATCATGCTCCTGCATCCGCGCCCAATGGGTGTCGGCGACGCCATTGCAGAGCTGGTCGATCAGCCAGCGCGCCTGGTCGCTCGGCGGCGCCTCGGCCGGCGTATAGGCGGCGCGCAGCGCCTCAGGCGCCTTGCGGGCCTCGGGGATCTCCCCCTCGATCGGGAACGTGCCGGCCAGATACACGTGATCCGGCGGCACGCGGAACGCCAGCAACCGGTTCGGCCCGTTGAACCATTGCTCATAATCGTCGATCAGGCCGCGCGAGGTGTCAGGCACCAGGAGACGCGAGATCGCAACGCCCGTGAGGCGCACCGGCACTTCGCCGGAGATGGTCCGCCGCACATCCGAGTAACGGCCGTCGGCCGCAATCAGGAGATCGATGCCGTCAAGCCGATGCTCGCTTCCATCCTGGCGCCAGGCAAGTCTTGTCTTGCGCGGATCGGCGGCATCGCGGGCGATATGCGTGATCTCGCAGCCATAGGCGACGCTCGCGCCGGCTGCCTCGCGCAACACGCGGTAGAGCTCCGACCAGCGGATACGCCAGCCGGGCCCATCGGCAACGTCCTTGAGCGGCAGATCGAACAGCACGGTGCCGTCGGTGAGCGATATCCGCCAATTGGCCCAGACGAAGCTCGCCGCGGTGATGCGCGCGGCAAGCTCCGGATCGACCGCACGCAGCGCCTTCACCGCGTTCGGCCCGACATTGAGCCCGGTGCCTGCTTCAGAGTGGTCATCGCGGCTGACCCGCTCGAGGCAGACGACTTCGACGCCGTCGAGCGCTGCAAGCCGCCGCGCCATCACGCATCCCGCGACGCCAGCGCCGATGATGACAATCCGCATCTAGCCAGCCCCTTCCTGCGACGCGATCACGGCGATCAGCCCGCCGCCATCCGGCCCCTGATGCTCGGCGCCTCCAGACACGAAAATGCGTCCATCGCCGATCACGCCGGCCACGAGGCCGGCAACCGCACCTCTTATGTGCCGCTGCGCGTTGATATCGGTGTCGTCGAGCATGGTGTGGCGATGGCCGCGGATCCGGCCGCGCCGGTCCGGCTCGCATTTGACCAGCACCGAGGCGATGCGCGCCGAGTCCGCGGCGGACACCTGCGGGCTGGCCGCGATGCCGAGATCGGCGAGCACGTCGACCACCGCTCCGATATCGAGCGCATCGCTCATCGACCGGTGCGCGATGCGCAAATCGCCCGCCCAGTTCGGGCTGTTGCCGAGCACCACGACCTCGTTGCTTTCGACCTCGACGCCCGAGGAAATGCTGGCACGCGGCGACTGGATCGAGAAATCGGCGAGCAGCGACGCATCGGTAAAGTCGTCCGGCCCGATCTCGGACAGCGCGAGCGCGACGCCAAAGGCGCCGGCGGCGCGCGCAAAGGCCATCGACTTGTTGGGATCGCTGGTGAGCGGTGTCTTGCCGGCGGCGATGGCCGCCGTCGCCCGCGCCACCGTCACGCAGGGGCATTTCACCTGGACGAAATGCACGTCCTCAATCCGTTCGATTCCGGCGTCGCGCATTGCGGCACGCACGGTCGCCGCCACGCTCTCGACATGGGCGCGCCGACCGACCTCTTCGGCCGGCACCGGAGCGCTGAAGGCAGTTCCGATTGCCAGCGCGGACGGATGGTGCTTTGCGGCTTCGCTCTCGCTGACACAGAAGACGCTGTAATGCGGGCTCATCACGCCCTCGGTGCCGCCGGACAGCACGCAGGGGATCTCGCGGATCAGCTCGGCGGCCGGCCGCCCCCGATGCTTCGACAGCAGCGCCATCAGCGTCTGGGTGAAGTAGCCGCGGGTAAAATCGTTGACGCCGCCATTGCCTTCGGTCTTGCCGATGATGGCCGCGACGTCGGCCGCCTTGATCGTGCCGCGCACGATCAGATCATCGAGTTCGGAGAGGTCGCCGGGATGGGCCATCGACAGGCGAAACACGCGTGCTGTTCTCATGCGTCCTCCTGTCGTGTCAGCTCGAACAGCCGGCTCGGGCTCAGTGGAATTTCGAGCAGCTCGACCTTGCGCGAGGTGAGCTGCAGCGCATCCTCGATCGCCTGCGCGAACACCGCACCCACCGGAATGGCTCCCGCCTCGCCCGCGCCCTTGATGCCGAGCGGATTGAGCGGCGACGGCGTCACCGTATGGTCGAGCTCCATGCGCGGCACGTCGAGCGCGGTCGGCAGCAGATAATCGGCGAGCGAAGCGTTGAGGAGCTGGCCCTGATCGTCGAAGGCAAGCTTCTCGAAGAAGGCATTGCCGATGCCCTGCGCTACGCCGCCGTGGATCTGGCCTTCGAGGATCATCGGATTGATCACCGTGCCGCAGTCATGGACCACGACATACTTAAGCACCTTCAGCTCGAGGGTCAGCGGATCGATCTCGACGATCGCGGCATGAACGCCGTTCGCAGTTGCGCCGGAGGGCGGACCGAAATATTGCGTCGACTCCAGCCCCGGTTCGGTACCCGGCCTCACCGCACCGCGCATCGGATTGGCGCGCTGCGCGAGTTCGCCGAGGCGGATGAATTTTCCTGGAATCCCCGCGATCGACACTTTTCCGTCGGCAAGGACGAGGTCCTCCTCGGCGCATTCGAAGGCGTCGGCCGCGAGCTTCAGGGCTTTCCGCCTCACCGCGGCCGATGCCTCGCTGACGGCGTTGCCGGCTACCACCGCGCCACGGCTCGCAAAGGTCCCGGCGCCCCAATAGAACTGATCGGTGTCACCGGTGACGATATCGACATCGGAAGGATCGACGCCGAGCTGGTCGGCGACGATCTGCGCGAAGCTGGTGAAATGCCCCTGCCCCTGGGTGCCGATGCCGGTCGCCACGTTCACCTTGCCGTTGGCCTGCACCTGCACCTTGGCGCCCTCATAGGGGCCGATGCCTGTGCCTTCGACGTAGCAGGCAACACCGATGCCGACGCAGCGTCCCTCCTCGCGAAACTTCGGCTGCTCCTCCTTCAGGAAGCGCTGATATCCGATCGCGTCGAGCGCCTTGGCGAGCACAGGCTCGTAATTGCCGCTGTCATAGCTTAGCGGCGCAAAGTCCTGGAAGATGATCTGATTGTTGTACGGAAAGGCGTCCGGTGGAATCAGGTTGCGCCGCCGGATCTCGGCGCGATCGATGCCGAGCTCCCGCGCGGCCAGATCGAGCAGCCGCTCGATCACGAAAACCCCGTGCTGCCTGCCGGCGCCGCGATAGGGCGTGACGATCGGCAGATTGGTGAAGACGGCCGTGAACGTGCTGTCATAGGCCGGGATCACGTAGGGGCCGAGCAAGGTACACTGGCTGTTGATCGGTACCGTCAGGCCGTACGTATTGTAGGCGCCGGTGTCGTGCAGGAAGACGTCCTTGACGCCGAGGATGCGGCCGTCGGCCGCGAGCGCGATTTCGGCGTCGTGAATCTGGCCGCGCTCATGCGTGGTCGCGACGAAATGCTCGAGCCGGTCCTCGATCCATTTGACCGGACGGTTGAGCCGCATGGAGATCCACGGCAGCCCCACCTCTTCCGGGTAGAACATCATGATCTTCGGCCCGAAGCCGCCGCCGACGAAGGGCGCGATGACGCGCACCTGCCGCTCGCCGAGGCCGAGCATGGCGGCAAGGCCGTTGCGGATGAACACCGGCGCCTGGGTCGTATCCCAGATCGTCATCTGCTGGCCGCGCGCATTCCAATGCGCGACCACGCCGCGGGTCTCGATCGGCGAGGAGATGCCGTGCTCGTAGCGAAAGCGGCGCTTGAGGATGATCTGCGCGTTCGCGGCGGCCTTGCGATAGTCGCCCTTGACCTGGTGGACATGCGCCGCGACATTCGAGCCGAGGTCGTCATGGACCGGCACCGACGAGGACGTCAACGCCTGCTCGATGTCGACGACCGCAGGCAGCGTCTCCAGCTCCACATCGATATCGTCGAGCGCGTCCTCGGCGAGGTAGCGGCTCTCTGCGACGACAACAGCGAGCGGCTCGCCGACATAGCGCACCTTGTCCCTGGCGAGCGGCACCTGGGTGCGCGGATTGAAGGTGCTTCCCGGAATCGGCGGGGGCTGCACCAGAAGCGGACCGGGCTGCCAATAGTCGCCATAGTCCTCGGCAACATAGACCGCGACGACGCCCGGCCGCTGTCTCGCGCGCGATACGTCGATCTGCTTCAGGCGCGCATGCGCAACCTGGCTGCGCAGGAAGGCGACATGCAGCATATCAGGCAGCTCGACATCGTCGATGAACAGCGCCTGTCCGGTCAGGAGCTTCCTGTCCTCGTTGCGCTTGACCGGCGCGCCGAAGAAGCGGGTGCTCATGGCGCCTCCTCCCGCATCCGCGCGGCCGCATCCATCATCGCATCGACGATGTTCTGATAGCCGGTGCAGCGGCAGAGATTGCCTGACAGCGCCTCGCGCACCTCGTCCTCCGACGGCGATGGATGCTCGTTCAGATAGGCCGTCATGGTCATCAGGATCCCGGGCGTGCAATAGCCGCATTGCAGGCCGTGATGGGCGTGCATCGCCTGCTGCACCGGATGCAGCTCGCCGCTCGCAGGCGCCAGCCCCTCGACCGTCGCAAGCGCGTGGCCGTTGGCCTGCACCGCCAGCATCAGGCAGGACCGAACCGGATCACCGTCGAGAAGGATGGTGCAGGCCCCGCATACGCCGTGCTCGCAGCCGACATGGGTGCCGGCGAGCCCGAGTTCATGACGCAGGAAATCGGACAGCAGCAGGCGCGATTCCACCGTGCGCCGATATCTGGTGCCGTTCACCGTGAGCTCGATCTCGTGGTGGTCAGGCTGCATGGCTGATCCGTTGGTGAGCAGTGCGGATGGCGCGCTGGACCAGCACGCCGGCCACATGCCGCTGGTAGTCCGGGCTGGCGTGAACGTTGCCGGACGGTGCGATGAGGTCCCGCACGCCTGCGGCGACCGCTTCGACCGCATCGCCGGTCAAACGGCTGCCGATCATCGGCAATGCTGCGGCACCGGCATCCACCGGCGTCTCGCCGACGCCGCAGAGCGCGAGCCGCACGCTGGCGCAGCGGCGCTCCTCGTCCAGTGTCACGACGGCCGCGACGCCTGCAATGGCAAAATCGCCGCGGCGGCGGGCGATTTCCATGAAGCAGGCGCCGCTGCGCGGGGCCAGGACCGGATAAGTGATATCGACCAGCATCTCGTCGCTGGCGAGGTCGGTGGTGAGCAGGCCGGCAAAGAAGTCGGACGCCGCCACCGTTCGCTCGCCCGCTGCCGACCTGATCCGCATCCTGGCCTGCATGGCGATTGCGAGCGCCGGCAGCTCCGATGCCGGATCGGCGTGGGAGAGATTGCCGCCGATGGTGCCGCGGTTACGAACTTGCGGATGCGCGATATGCGGCAGTGCGTCGGCGAACAGCGGACAGCTCCTGAGGAACTCGCCATCCCGCTCGAGCGCCCGATAGCGCGTCAAGGCACCGACCCTGACCTGCCCCGCCTCCGGGCGATCAATGCCGGAGAGGCGCGTGAGCGCGTTGATATCGATCAGCACCGAAGGCCGCGCCAGGCGAAAATTCATCGCCGGGATAAGGCTTTGGCCACCTGCGAGAAAGCGCGCTTCGTCGCCGTGTTCGGCCTTCAGCGCGAGCGCGTGGTCGAGCGACGACGCCAGGACATATTTGAATGGAGCAGGCTTCATATGGCTCGCATATCGAGGGCTCGCGCGCTTGTTGCGAAAGCGAACACGAAACTATCTGCTGTGAACAAGGCAAGTCAAAAGTCACCCGCGCGTCAATTGCTTCGAAATCAGACAAAAACCTGCTTATTATGCACTTCGCCTGCGTAAAGATTGGGCGCGCCACGACAAACCGCTTTTGCCACAATATTTCGCATCGCCATGCCAAAGCCAAGTCTCTCCATATCAGACGAACCGATCGCGGACCCCCGACCGGGGCGGCTCGTCGTCGACGCCCAAAACATCTCGCTGACCTTCGACACCGCCGACGGCCGGGTCGAGGCGCTCTCCAACGTCAATCTGCAAGTCGCCGAGGGCGAGTTCGTCTCCTTCATCGGGCCGTCCGGCTGCGGCAAGACCACGATGCTGCGGGTGATCGCCGATCTGCAGCAGCCTTCGTCCGGCACGCTCACGGTGAACGACATGAGCGCGGAAGCGGCGCGGCTTGCCCGCAGCTATGGCTATGTATTCCAGGCACCGGCGCTGTTCCCATGGCGAACCATCGAGAAGAACCTGAAGCTGCCGCTGCAGATCATGGGCTATTCCGAGATCGAGCAGCAGCAGCGCGTCGAGCGCTATTTGTCGATGGTCAACCTCACCGGCTTCGAGCGCAAATTTCCCTGGCAGCTTTCCGGCGGCATGCAGCAGCGGGTCTCGATCGCACGCGCCTTGTCGTTCGATCCGGCGCTGCTATTGATGGACGAGCCGTTCGGCGCGCTCGACGAGATCGTGCGCGATCACCTCAACGAGCAGCTCCTCCAGCTCTGGAAATCGACCGGCAAGACCGTGCTGTTCGTGACCCATTCGATTCCGGAAGCCGTATTCCTGTCGACCAGGATCGTCGTGATGTCGCCGCGCCCGGGCCGCATCATCGATGTCATCGACTGCGATTTCCCGACCGACCGTTCCCTGGAGATCCGCGAGACGCCGGAATTTTTGAAGGTGGCGCAGCGCGTGCGCAATGGCCTGCGCGCAGGGCACTCCTATGACGAGTAGCGCGCTCGCCCTGCCCTCGCGTCCCGCGCGCGCGCTTCGGGATCATCCCCTGGTCACGCGCTACGCGCCAGCCNGCCGTCACAATGGTGCTGGCGCTTGTTGCGATCTGGTATGTCGGGGCCGTCGCCATGAACTGGTCGTTGGTCCGCGACGGCTTCGAGCGCGAAGAGACACCCTATACTGTGAGCGACGTGCTCGCCGGCACCATGGATGCCGAGCGGCCCTTGTTGCCGGCCCCGCACCAGATCGCCGCCGCCTTCCTCGATTCCGTGTTCGGCTACCCGCCGCTGGCGCCGCGCAGCCTGGTCTACCATTCGCTGGTGACGCTATCGGCGACCTTGCTCGGCTTCCTGCTCGGCGCGCTGTTCGGGATCGTGCTGGCGCTGCTGATCCTGCACAGCCGCGTGCTGGAGCGCAGCCTGCTGCCCTGGATCATCTGCTCGCAGATGGTACCGGTGCTGGCGCTGGCGCCGATCTTCATCGTGGTGCTGGGGGCGCTCGGACTGCACGGCCTGCTGCCGAAGTCGATCATCTCGGCCTATCTCTGCTTCTTTCCTATCACCATCGGGATGGTGAAGGGCTTTGCCTCGCCCGATCCACTCCAGCTCGAACTGATGCGAACGTGGTCGGCGACACCGCGGCAGGTGCTGTGGAAGCTGCGCTGGCCGGCATCGGTGCCTTATCTGTTCGCGAGCCTCAAGGTCGCCGTGACGATTTCGCTGATCGGCGCCATCGTCGCGGAACTGCCGACCGGCGCGGAAGCCGGCATCGGCGCACGGCTGCTTTCCGGCTCCTATTACGGCCAGACCGTGCAATTGTGGTCGGCGCTGGTCGCCGCCGCCGTCCTCTCCTCCGCCTTGATCGCGCTGATCGGACTGATCGAACGCGCCGTCGGCCGGCGCATGGGGGTGCATTGATGGATCCGCGCAAGCTGAGGCTGGGATTCATCGCCGCGACCGCCGCGCTGGCGCTCGCCTTCGTGCTTCCGCTCGCGCCGCAATCACCGCCTTTGTCGGCTTATGCCGTCGTCCGGTCCATTGTCGGCGCAGCTGCCATCTTGTTCCTGCTGGCCGCCTGGCTGTCGGATCAGCGGGCGACCATTCCCGGTCTTGCCGGCGCGACGCTCGCCGCCACCGCGTCGCTGGTCCTGCTGGACGATGCGGCCGTGGCCGGGACCGCTCGTGCCGGCTTCTGGATGATCGTGATGGCGTGCTGGCTGTCGGCGGCACTCGGTGTGGTCAATCTCGCCGGGACGCATCAAGCCCGGGGCAGACGGCGGCGCGCGCTCGACCTGATGGTGCCGCTCCTGTTCGGTCTCACCGTGTTCTATCTCTGGGAGGTCGCGGTGCGCGGCTTCGGCGTGCCGGCCGTGCTGCTGCCGTCACCGAGCGCGGCGGCGACGAAATTCGCCCATTCGCTGCCGATCCTCGGCGCCGACTTCGTCCAGACCTTCATCCGCGGCGTGCTGGCAGGTTACGTCATCGGCTGCGGCGCCGGCCTTCTGGTTGCGATCCTGGCGCACCGCTACGCCTTCCTCGGCCGCGGGCTGCTGCCGCTCGGCAACTTCTTTTCGGCGCTTCCGCTCGTCGGCGTCGCGCCGATCATGGTGATGTGGTTCGGCTTCGACTGGCCGTCGAAAGCCGCCGTCGTCGTGCTCGTGACTTTCTTCCCGATGCTGGTCAACGCCATCGCCGGGCTGAATGCGGCCGGCCATATCGAGCGCGACCTGATGCGCTCCTACGGCGCCACGCATGCCCAGGCGCTGGCCAAGCTGCATCTGCCGGCCGCGCTGCCTTTCATCTTCAACGCGCTCAAGATCAACGCCACGCTTGCCCTGATTGGCGCGATCGTTGCAGAGTTTTTCGGAACTCCGACACAGGGTATCGGATTTCGCATCTCCACCGAGGCAGGCCGCATGGCCATCGACATGGTCTGGGCGGAGATCGCGTTGGCCGCCCTCGCCGGAATGGCTTTCTACGGCTTTGTCACGCTGGCCGAACGCGCGACAACGTTCTGGCATCCGTCCTATCGGACCTAGGTCGGCGAGGTCCACGTTGAATTTGGAGTCTTGCATGAAGCACGCATTGGCACTGGCCGCAGGTCTTTCGCTCGGCCTGACGCTTTCGAACGCACAAGCAGCCGAACCCGTCACCATCCAGCTCAAATGGGTTGCCCAGGCGCAGTTTGCCGGCTACTTCGTCGCCAGGGACAAGGGCTTCTACAAGGAAGCCGGCCTCGACGTCACCATCAAGCCGGGCGGCCCTGATGTGGCGCCCCCGCAGGTGATCGCCGGCGGCGGCGCCGACGTGACCGTCGACTGGATGCCGTCCGCGCTCGCCTCGCGCGAGAAGGGCGTGCCGCTCGTCAACATCTCGCAGACTTTCAAGAAGAGCGGCCTGGAGCTGACCTGCCGCGCCGACACCGGCATCAAGAAGCCGGCCGATCTCAAGGGCAAGACGCTCGGCGTCTGGTACGGCGGCAACGAATATCCGTTCCTGTCCTGGATGTCGAAGCTCGGCTTCAAGACCGACGGCTCGCCGGGCGGCGTCAAGGTGATCAAGCAGGGCTTCAACGTCGACCCGATCCTGCAGAAGCAGGCCGACTGCGTCTCGACCATGACCTACAACGAGTATTGGCAGGTGATCGACGGCGGCTACAAGCCGAGCCAGCTCGTCGTCTTCAAATACGAGGACGAAGGCGTCGCAACGCTGGAGGACGGCCTCTACGTGCTGGAGAAGAACCTGAAGGACCCCGCCTTCGTCGCCAAGATGGCGAAGTTCGTGAAGGCCTCGATGAAGGGCTGGGAATATGCCAAGGCGCATCCCGATGAGGCCGTGAAGATCATCCTCGCCGCCGACACGACCGGCGCCAAGACCGAGAAGGATCAGAAGCGGATGATGGGCGAGATCGCCAAGCTGCTTGGGGACGCCGACGGCAAGCTCGACGTCAAGGACTATGAGCGTACGGTGGCGACGCTGATGTCGGGCGGTTCCGATCCCGTCATCACCAAGAAGCCCGAAGGCGCCTACAGCTTCGCCGTCATCGAAGCGATGAAGAAGTGACCCAAGGGGAGGACGGCCGCAATGCGTCCCGTCCTCCCTTCATTTCGCCAACGCTCATCAAATCGAACCCTCCGGACGGACATCCCCATGAACTGGACGACGAAGACGCTCGCCGCAATCCTCCTGCTCGCGAGCATGGCCGGGCTTGCAGATCCCGCGCGAGCGCAGGACAAGGTTTCGGTCGGCGTCTTCCCGCTCAGCTCGTCCCTGCCCTATTTCGTCGCGCTCGAGCGTGGGTTCTTCAGGGAGCAGAACATCGAGCCGGAGATGACCAAGCTGATGGGCGGGCCGGCCAATGTCGCGGCGCTCATGACCAACCAGATCGAGGTGTCCGCCGTCCTCGTCACGATCGAGGGGCTGAACGCCAACGTCAAGAAGCCGGGCGTTGCGATGTACATCGCGCTCAACAGCCAGACCAGGACCTGGAAGATGGAGCAATTCGTCGTCCGCAACGGCTTTCCCGCGAACTCGATCGCCGATCTCAAGGGCGCCAAGCTGATGTCGGCGCCGGGACCTGCCAACCTGAACACCGCCAAGGCCATCCTTGCCAAGAACGGACTGAAGGACGGTGACTACACCATCGATCAGCTCGACATGGGCCAGCACGTCAATGCGATGACCTCGGGCAGCTTCGACGGCGGATACACGCTCGAGCCGAATGCATCCATGATGATCAAGGCCGGCGTCGCCCGCTCGCTCGAGGCCGGCGTGATCTCGAAATACATCCTGGGCAGCGAAAGCGCCAATGCCTACGCGGCCGGCTGCGCGGTGACCAGCGACTTCGTCCAGAAGCGGCCGGATGTCGCCAAGCGCTTCGCTGCGGCCTGGGCCAAGGCGATCGCATTCATCAACGCCAATCCGGACGAGGCCCGCAAGCATCTCGCCAAGAACACCTTCACGCCCGATAACGTCGTCGACATGGTGCCGATGCTCGGTTACGTGATGGCATCGGACATGAGCAAGGAGCAGATCGCCGATCTGCAAACGCTGGCGGATTTCGGCGCGTCGATCGGCGTCATCCCCGAAAAGGTCGACGCCACCAAGTTCCTGCAGAAGTTTTGAGCCCCGCGTGAGCAGCGCCGTCCCGAGCCGGCCGACCGGCACCCACGACGAGTCGCACAGGACCGCGCCTCACGTCACCATCCGCGGACTTTGCAAGGGTTACACGGACGCCGTCATCTACGACAATTTCGATTTCGACATTCCTCGCGGCAAGCTGATTTCGGTGTTCGGGCCGAACGGATGCGGCAAGAGCACGCTGATCAACATGATCGCCGGCCTGGTGCCGATGGACGCGGGCGAAGTGCTGTTCGACGGCCGGCCGGTCAGCAAGGTCAAGTTCGGCTATGTCTTCCAGAACTATCGCGAAGCGCTGTTCCCCTGGCTGCGCGCCTTCGACAACATCGCCTACCCGCTCAAGCTGATGGGCATTGCCAAGCGCGAGCGCGACCGGCGCGTCGAGCGCCTGGTCGCGCATCTCGGCGTCAAGGTCGATCTGTCGCTCTATCCCTATCATTTGTCCGGCGGCCAGCAGCAGCTGGTCTCGATCATGCGCGCGCTGATCGTCGAGCCGGAAATCCTGTTCCTGGACGAGCCGTTCTCCGCGCTCGACTATGAAATGACGCTGTTCATGCGCGAGCAGCTGCAGCGCGTGTTCATGGAGACGGCGACGACCATGGTGCTGGTGTCGCACGACCTCGAGGAGGCCGTCTATCTGTCCGACCATGTTCTGCTGCTGTCGCGGCATCCGGCCCGTGTTGTCGAATTCGTTCCGTTCGACGCCCCCCGGCCGCGCACCGATCGCACCATGTCCGACCCCGGCTTTGTCGCCACCAAGGCGCATTGCCTGAAACTATTCCAGCGCGAGGTGCATCGCGGATGAAACGCGCCAATGCCCTGCTGCCGCTCGTCGGCATCGCCATCCTGCTGGCGATCTGGTCGCTGGTCAGCTTCCTCAAGCTGGTCGATCCGGTGCTGTTGCCCTCGCCGCTTGCGACTTTCCGCACGCTCTGGGAGGGCATGCAGTCCGGCAAGCTCGGAGTCGACTTCGTCCGGACGGTGGTGCGGACCATCACCTCGACGGCGATTGCCGCCGTCATCGCCATCCCGCTCGGCATCGTGCTCGGCTCATCCGAAAAGGTCTACCGCTCGGTCGAATTCCTCATCGACTTCTTCCGTTCGACGCCGGCCTCGGCGATGTTCCCGCTGTTCCTGGTGCTGTTCGGCGTCGGCGATCGCACCAAGATCTCGGTGGCGGCGTTCGGCGCGGCCCTGGTGATCCTGTTCAACGTCGCCTATGGCGTCATGAATGCGCGCAAGACGCGGCTGCTGGCGGCCAAGGTGATGGGCGCGTCGCGTGCGCGCGTCCTGTTCGACGTCATGCTCAGGGAATCGCTGCCACAGACCTTCGTCGGATTGCGCAACGGCGTGTCGCTGGCGCTGGTCATCATCGTCGTCGCCGAGATGTTCATCGGCTCGACCGACGGCCTCGGCCAGCGCGTGTTCGAAGCCCAGCAGCTGTTCGACATGCCCGCGATGTATGCCGCCATCTTCGCCGCAGGCGCGCTGGGCTATTCGCTCAACCTCATCTTCCTCGTCATCGAGCGCCGCTTCGTCCACTGGGCCGGGCGCTGATGGCCCGCGGAAAGCGATCGGAAAGACGCGTCGGAACGCGTCAAGCAGCCCAGTGGTCACGGTAAAAACTGACCGCTCGCCAAGTCTCTCGCCAAGTCTCTCGCTATGTCTATTGCCGAGTCTCTGAAAAAGCTGGAGCGGGTGAAGGGAATCGAACCCTCGATTCAGCTTGGAAGGCTGTGCTTATTCATGGGCGCGAGAGACTTAGCTGTAAAACCGCTGTTATCCGCATCAAGTCGTATCAATGGGTTAGCGGCGTGGTGTAAAACTTGCCGCTCGTTCGGCCCTAGCTCTGAGACAGGAAGCTTTCCGAGAAATTGGTGCTGCCCAGCGCCACCCTGCGCGGGTCACTTTCGCTTGTTCGAGCAGTCTGGTGTGAACTGCCTCACACATCGCCGGCATAGCCCTTGCTAAGTCAATGTTCGGAATTGCACTTCCCAACGTTTTTAGAGGGATTGCAAAAATGACTATGTCTAAGGTTGCTGTCGCAATTTTCGCTGCCTGTATCGCCCTCGGGCTTCTTCTGACGTTTGCATCAGATTTCGGCGCCGATTTGGCTCTCACGGCCATGACGTTTTTTGGATAATCGGTTAGAGACCCGCCGACGTGGCAGCCGGCGGGTCGCGTCGTAGCTTACCGCCTCAACCACTGGCGATGGGTCATGAGCCGCTGCCGGTCGCGCGTGCGGTGAGACTCAGCGCCGATGCTTCATGGTCTCGGGCGCTCGCAACAAGAAATCGACCACGGCTTCGATCGGGGGAAAGGAGAAGTGAAATGGCGAAAGACGTCCTTTTTGACGTGGTCCGCACGCTGATTGCCTTCTCAATGGTTCTAAGCAGCACCAGCGCTCAGGCGCAAAACTGCCGACAATATCCCCCCGGCCCCTTCCGCCTTCAGTGCGCCGAAGCAATCCATCCGCAGCTCGAAGCAAAGAGAGAAAGGTGCAAAGAGGAGGCCATGTCCATGGGCCTCAGCCGGAGCGCGCTGGATTCCGGCATGAAGGATTACGTGCATGCGTGCATGCAACGCCGATAGCCTCTCAAAACCCACCAAGCTAGACAGGAATCCAGTCCGCCCAGATGCCGTTGATAACCGTTAGGCGATGCGGCCCCCGCTGGAGCGCGGCCCGACGATGTTCGCGCGGATTGGGTTTATGCCATGCTGATGATCGTGGTGCTTCTGGTCATCTGGCAGATTCTCGCTCCGCTTTGAGGCCGCCGCCGAATCCGGGAATTTCTTACGTCCCCGACCGATCTCTTCCCTGCGCCCAAGCCGATCGATGCTTCGGACCCCTGAATGTTTGCTGTCGCGAGAGGAGAGAATAATGCGCGTTTTGTCGGTAGCGTTCTTCGCAGTGGCTTCGCTAGCTCAGGCTCACGCACAAGATCAAGAGAAGGTCAAAAGGCCTGTGTCGGCCTGCAACTATATTACCGGCGTGGGGGATACGTACACAGTGCCCGCTGGTGAGGCGCTTTGCTGGCGCGTGCCGCCCCCATCATACAAAGAATACACACTGCTCCAGTGCGACGGGCCGTCGTTCCAGGAGCTTCGCCGGGTGAAGCGAGGCGATCCTCGCTGCAGCAAATTCGAGGAACGACAATAGATCTCGGCTCGATGCTGGCGGCAATCAGCGTCGCCAACACACCCCTTCAAGGCAGAATAAACTACCCCGGCTGAGGCGGTTAAGAAAGAACTGCGCTCGTGCGTTTTAAAACTAGCGCCACAGCAGGGTAGTTGCGTTTGGATATGCCGTCCCAGCGCGAGCGGCCTCCGCCTCGTTCTATCCTTCGCCGCCGACTACTCGGCAGACAAGGGGCCACAGCGTGGCGGGCTATCCGCCACAGCCTAAGCAGGCCGTGGGGCTGTCCAGCCATCGCCGGGTGGCCTCGTCGGTCCAACCGGGGACGGCGAAGCCGGGAGTCGCCACGCCTTGACCGGGAGGGACGAGTTGACTGTGGGGAACGAACACTTGCGGGCGCGCGCGCAATGGTGGTGTTGAGCGTTGCACCGTGGCAGCATTCCCCGCAACACTCAAATTAAGCAATAAGCCCAGGACCAAAACCGACCGCATCATCGCTGTTTCCAATCGAGCGTTCCGAGCCAGACATGTGGTTCGGACGTCAATCATCCCCAAGTGCTGATGGTTTCACCATCGTTCAATTCAGTGGGATAACGCTGTGATGCCAGACTGTGCGACCGAGATCTCTGGCGACCAATCTGCAGAGGGACCAATGACCGTCTTCATATACGTCAACACCGCCAAGCAGGTCGGCGACAAGGACCACATCAAGGTTTTCGCTACTGTGAATGCCGCGGAAATGTGGTTCGAGCAGAACGATCCGGAAGGCGTCGCTTTCGAATACGACGTGATCGAAGAGATAGGCCCCCAACGTGAACCGGTGGGCCGAAGAGGCCGCCAACCGAGGCGGCCTTACTCTTGCGGCGGCTGTAATTCGCTGCGGATCAGGTTCTGAACATCGGCGCGTTCCATTGGATCTTCATCCGGAAACGGCTCCTGCGCCTTGCGGCCCAAGATTGTGTCCGGAGCGGGCTCGCTCAGAAGTTCGCGCGACTTCTGCGCGACCTGGCGCATATGCTCTGCCTGATCGGCGTCAATGGGAATGGGTCGAAAGACCGGCATGGCGGCGCTCCCTGTTATGCAGGCGGAGCGCTCTCGGTCTCTCAGCCACCGACGCCTACGGGCAGAGCCTCGGCCGGTGATGGTCGTAAACTACCACAGACCGCTTGGTTCAATATTGAACTTGGGAACCCTGCTGGGGCAAACATGACCCCAACGGCGGCAGGAAAAAACGACGGCCGCGGTGTGCGCTTCTGAGCCTTGCCAGCCCGCCGCCGGGCTGGCGGAGCGGCCCCGGCCTTACCCCCAGCCCCAGCCGGGGCCGTCTCTCCGCAGTTGGAGTACGCGTATGCGTGCCTCGCCCTCGACCGTGCCGCTCGATAGACTGGACCGCGACATCTATCTGGTGCTTGAGGACTTCGGGGCCCGCGCCGGTTGCGCATGGCGCGAGCGGCTCGCGCTGCTTATGGGCACCTCGTGCGCGGGGGACGCACATCTATCACGCGGACGGGACGCAACGAGGATCAGTTCTAGCCGACTGAGGAAGAAAAGACCTTCGCCACGTAACCTTGGAAACCTAATGCTCGCTGTCCGTAATCCGCCGGTCCGCGGCGAGCCGTCGTCGCGAGCCTGGGCGGGTTAGCCCTGCGGATTGCGCGAAGAGGAATCCGCGCGGCGTAACCCGCCCTACGCCTCTGCGCGCTATGCGCCTTCCGTCTCGGGCTCCAGCTCCGCAAGCTCCGGCCTCGGAGACTCGCCGACGGAGACTTCTGCCATTCTGCGCTTGACCTGTTCGCATGTCTTGCGAACGTCTTCGGTGAACAACGCGCATTCTTCGATGCGCTTGAAGATCTTCCGTCCTTCTTCACGATACCCGGCCGCCGTTTCGCGCATGAAGGCTATCGCATCATGGACCTGCGCCGTCAGCGCCTCGCATTTTTGTGCGGCGTCGATCAACTCGGTGCCCATAGCCTCGATCTCCTTTGCGGCGGACTCATAGTCGCGAATGACCGCCTCCGCGCTGAGCGCGCCAACGCGCGTCACCCCCGCGGTGTGCTCGACATAATCAGGCAGAGCAATGGAAGCGACAGAGCTTCCCGAGCGTATCGAACTAATGTCCGCCTCAAGTTGAACTAGATTGACACCTTCCCGTCTGTGCAATGGTTGAACACTTGCCATGATTGACCCTCCCAAATAAGCACCCAGAACCCCAAACGGGACTCAGTGTATAACGGGGATAATCGGCATTCTAATCCGATGTATCCTTGACGGCCTCAACTTTGCCATTTTTTCCCAGCGGGCAGAGCTGCACCCAGCGATAGTGAATACCACAGGCGCTCAACCTTCGGGTGGCGCTTCGCGAAGATGGCAGGTTTGGCAAGGATTCGGCGGATTGCCAATCAATAACGGGTACGGTGGTCAATGTTGAGCATGCTTTTGGACGCGATCTACGGCGAGGTCATTTCAGCCTCGGTTACCGGCACGAAGGCCCAGGGACCGACCAGCAGCGCACCTTCGAGCACCGCCGTCACGAGCGCTGCTTGGTTGCCGGAATTGATCGAGGCGCCGGATAACGTCGCTGCGCTTCCTCCTGCAAGGCGCGGTTGCGGCTTCCTAACGCACCAGTTCAAACTACGCTGCACTGAGTGGCTGCGAAGGGCCGCAGTGAGCTCCTTCGATCCGTCCTAGATGCGCTACTTTGCGCGCGACCTTTCGACGTCGTGCTGATGCCGCCCAGGACTTCCGCCGCCGCGCGCTCGTCAAGGGTTAGTTAGGACGATCTTCGCGTCTTGCTGGGAGCCGTTGGCCCGCATGTTGCCAGTTACGGCTCAGGACCGCGCGGCGATCGTCAGTCCGTGCCAAACCGGAGCAGACAGATGGAGACGTCATCCCGTTTCGAGACTCACACCGACAAGACCGCTCTCAAAATGAAAGTGTTGGTTGCCGACCTTCAAAGGCGGATCGAACTGCTGGAAACCGACATCGCCCATGAAGAAGCGCGGACCCGGGTCCATGACGTCGCTGAGCCGACATACTCTACCCTTGCCCGAAACCTGCGGAATCGGCGGGACAACCTTCTGGCGACGATCGCAATCCTCAAGCGCCAGTTGGACTAAAGGGAGCGGCGAGCTGTCTGACGCCGAATTACATCCCACGACGCGCAGTAGCTCGCGCGCGTTCCTGGCGCCTTAGGGTTCGATAATTCGGACACGTCGGCGCGGTTGACCGATTGCCATTCTCAGTTGTTGAGGGACCTTCCGAAGGTTCGGCCGCCGTCGGAGCAGGACAATTGTCGGTAAGGATAAGATCCCGACCTTGTGCAAGCGACGGTCACGTTGCCGGACGTAAAAGTGAATACCTTAATGTGCTGCTTGGGCGGCTTGGTCACAAAGCACTGAATCTGGCTGTTACTGACTTGCTTCAGCTGCGAATTGGCCTTCACGTAGTTCAAAAATCCGGGACAATCGTTGGCGAAAGCGCTCGTCGGAAGGATGATGAAGATTGAAAGAATGAGCTTCATAACTCCTCCTGTGTAGATCGAGACCTCGGCTCCGCAGACCGAAAGGAGCACTGCAATCCCTCCAACGCTGGGACGCTGTGAAGCAGTTCACAAATGAGTGCACATATCCGCGAGCGTGAACCGGCGGGCCGCGCCCCATCAAGGGCCGCTCAGTTCAGCCTCCACCGTTCCTTGTGCAGCCGGTTAGTTCAGCCCAGAGAACGGTGGGGGTGCCGGGGTGAGGCTCGCCAAGCGAAGCCGGCGGGTGAAGTAGTTTTGGCGCCAACCCTCAGACTTGTCCCTCGGCGCGCGTTGGAACGTTTCGGCTCGCGCCGAGTCCTAGAAGTGCAATCGGTCCGTTGTTGCTTGTGGATCGAACAATGGAAAAAGCTCTCGCCTACGTCATTTCGGCAGTCATCGTAGGCTTCGGCGTCTGGATTTTAGTTGTTGGCGTCGGCTCCAGTTCGCCTGCCCTGTGGACTGTCGTTGGCCTGGTCCCCATCGCGATTGGGCTGATAAGCGCTTTCGGTCCTTCCTGACAGGGCTCGGGCTACTTCGGGAGCGGAATGACAGCGAGATGCCGCGAGTTGTCTCCAGAAAGGCAACTATGGATCTGACTGAGGTCGAGCGCGCTTTCCTGAAGCAATTGTCCGCTGAGCCGTGGATCAGCACTCCGCTGTTCGATCATGAGATCGTCGCTCGACTGGTGGAGCTTGGTCTCGTCGAGGCCAACCCGCTAGCTTCAGGTGAAGTCGAGTACAGCATTACTGCCGCGGGCCGGGCCTCCTTATCCTAGACCTAACGGACGCGCCGCCTCATTGCGCTGGGGAAATCCCGCGATTAGGTCAGCTTGTCTGTGTTGTTCGAATCGATCCGCCGTGCTCGCTCCCAGTAGCTCAAATTTGCGGGCCTCACGCGCGTGAGCCAGTTCGTCTCGATGCTTCTGCTTGCCGTCGCCCTGACCCTGACTTTGTGCTTTGGGGTGGCAGCCTGGCGCCTGTCGGCTAGCAGAGACGCTGACATTACCTCCACGATTCCGCATCAGGAATACGGCTGGCGCGCCGCACCGAGGAACTGAACGCCCTAATGCTCGACCCTTGGTTGAGAGGAGCGAGACTACGGCAATTTCTTTGCCGTAACTCTGCGACTCGTCTGCGGGACCATTAGGGTTCATGCCGCCGACCTAATGACGTTAGGCTGCCCGAGCAAGCACAAAATATAAGGGAGGGCGCGATGTCCATCGACGACCGCCACCGTGACAAGAACGGTGAGATCAGCAAGAAGCATGGCAACACCCTCATTCGCACACTGCGCAAGATTTACGGCAACACCTTTGCCGCCGGCCACCCGGAGACAGCAAAGTTGGCTGAAGTGCTCCATCATCTCAATGAGACATCGCTAAGCCAGCTGGTTCACGAGCAAAAAAACGGGCACCTCGAAAAGAAAATCAGAAAAGTAGAATAGCTCGCCTCCGCTCGGCTTTCGATGTCTCCGATCTTCAGGGGATGGTCATCCGAACCATGCGTGGCCTGCTTGATGTCGCCGGCATCCCAATTCGATCGATCGCCGAGATCATGGCTTGGGACGAAGAGAGCGTTGAAAAAATCATTCGGCGGTACGTCAACCGCACGGCCTTGACCAAGGCGCTGATTGAGCAAATGAACGAGGCCGGAACAAAAACTGTAAAACCGGCTGTAAAACTCTAGGCCATAATCCGGCTAAGCGTTGGAGCGGGTGAAGGGAATCGAACCCTCGTATTCAGCTTGGAAGGCTGCTGCTCTACCATTGAGCTACACCCGCGTAAGTCGCTCCCTAACACGGCCGGGCGGCGGTCTCAACTGCCGCGGGGTCGCTTTCGACGGCTTTCCGCCCGTGCGCACAGGGGGCCGGTTCCGCACCGCCGCCCCTTAACAGGTACAGCCGTCCACCCTATATTGAGGGCTCCCGCAATCAACGAAAGGAGGTGATCCAGTGTCTTTTTCCAAGCGCTGTCACCTCGCTGGGATCGCCCGCTAGGCTCTAGCTAGGGCTTGGCATCGGGGCGCTCTCAGCCCTGGACCAGCGAGCAAGAAATCGGGCGCGACGGGGNGGGGATTTCCCCGCCGCGCCTTTTCTTTTGTCGGGCCATTTACGCGGACCTCGCGCCCTTCTCAGAGCGCTCGCCCCCGAGCACCTCCCGGATCTTCCGCGACAGGTCGGCCTTGCGGTAGGGCTTGCGCAGCAGCGCCACGCCGGGATCGAGCTGCCCCCCGTGGACGATCGCGTTGTCGGTATAGCCGGAGGTGTAGAGCACCCGCACGTCAGGCAGGCGGAGCTGGATGGCATCTGCCAATTCCCGCCCGTTCATGCCGCCGGGCATGATGATATCAGTAAACAGAAGATCGAAACTCGCGCCCCGGTCGACCAACGCCAGCGCGGTTGCGCCATCGTTGGCCGTCAGCGTGCGATAGCCGAGGCTGCCGAGCTGGGCGATGACGTAGCCTTGCACCAGCGGATCATCCTCGACCACGAGAATGGTCTCGTGTCCACGCGTCGGCGCCGGCATCGTCGCCGGCCCCGTCCTCGCCGTCGCATCGCCTGCCGATCGCGGCAGGAACAGCCTGATCACCGTGCCGCGTCCCTCCTCGCTCTCGATCGTGACGGTGCCACCGGTCTGCTTGGCGAAGCCGTAGACCATGCTCAGCCCAAGTCCGGTGCCGCGACCGACGCCCTTGGTGGTGAAGAACGGCTCGAACACGCGCTCGCGAATCTCGGCAGGAATGCCGTGCCCGGTGTCGGCCACCGCGATCATGACGTAAGCGCCGGCTTCGCCGTCATCATTGTCGGTGCCGTTGAATTCCCGGTTTGCGGTCTCGAGCGTGAGCCTGCCGCCATCCGGCATTGCATCGCGCGCGTTGACGGCGAGATTGACGATCGCCGACGAAAGCTGCGACGGATCGGCCATGGCCGGCCACGCATCGTCGTCGAGACGCATCATGATCTCGACATGCTCGCCGAGGGTCGGCCGCAGCAGCTTCGCCGTCTCGGCGACGAGAGCGTTGATATCGATCTCTCGCGGCTCCAGCGGCTGGCGCCGCGCGAAGGTCAGGAGCTGCGAGGTGATCTCGGCACCGCGCGCGGCCGCGTCGTCGATGAGCTGGGCGACCGCGGCGAGCTCGGGCTTGTCCGCGAGCCCTTCCTGGATGATCTCGATGGTCCCGGTGATGACCGTCAGCACGTTGTTGAAGTCGTGCGCGACGCCACCCGTGAGCTGACCGATCGCATCCATCTTCTGGGACTGGCGAAGCCGCTCCTCGGCCTCGCGCTGTGCGGTGAGATCGGTGGCCGAGCCGCGATAGCCCATGAAACGTCCGTCGTCGCCAAACACAGGCTGGCCGTTGACGCTGAAATAGCGCGGACGCCCGGCCGCATCGCGGCCGCGATATTCGAACTTCCGGAACGGCTCGTGACGATCCAGCGTCGCCATGTGGTCGCGCCATTTCTCCAATTCGGCGTTCTGGTCGAAGGCGGCATCCGGGCGTCGCTTGCCGAGCATGGCCCGGTGGTCCGTTCCGAAAGCACCGGCCCGGTCCGAGATGTAGGTGAAGACGTGATCCGGTCCGGTTTCCCAGAACCAGTCGGAGGCGGTCTCGGCATAGTCGCGAAAGCGCTGCTCGCTCGCGCGCGCATCCTCTTCGGCGCGCTGGCGGATCTTCAGGTCACGATCGAGGATAGCATTGGCCTCGCGCAGCTCGTCATAGGCATGCCCGAGGTTGGCGCACATGGCATTGAATGCGTCGACCACCTTGTCCAGCTCGTCGGGGTCGGAAGGCGGCCGGCGCTCCAGATGCAATGGCGGAGGCGGCCGCGCCAGATTGTATTTGCTGACGAACTCGGCGATGGCGACCAGGTGCCGCGTCACCAGAAGGTGGAACATATAGATGATGAACAGCGAGACGAGGAACGTCTTTGCCGCCTGACTTGCCAGGATGACGAGGGCCCGGTTCAGCAATTGCTGATAGACGTCGCTGAGCGTCGCCTCGACATGGAGCACGCCGATCGGGCGCGCGGTCCCTTGAACCATGTAAGTCAGAGGATAGTCGCGCGTGACGACCGAGCGGCGACCTCGTTCGCCGACGGCGACACTGATAGGATTGGGCCGATCGGCGATCTCGCGGACCTCGGCGGCGCGCAGACCAGGCAGCCGCAGGATTCCTTCGAGCTGAAGCTTGAGCTGGTTCTGGTCGAGACTCCACAGACTCTCGCCGAGGCTGCCGGTGGTGCTGCGACCGATCTCCCCGAGCCTTGTCTCGATCATGCCGACTTCGCGATCGTAGTCCAGATAGAGCTGGAGCGCAGTCAGGGTCAGCGTCACGAGCGATGAGAACAGAAGCACGGCCGCAAGCAGGCGTGGCCCGATACCGCTGCGCGACCAGTTGAATGCCCGCGACGACAAGGTCGCGAGCATCGGGGACGCGAATGCAGCTCCGATGCCGCTCAAATCCTGCTTCGCCGCCGCCGGCGCGACAGCGCGGCTGCGATCCGGACTCTCTTTACCTGCGTTGCCCATGCACCCCGTCCCGGAAAATGGCGGCACTCCTCTTCGGCCTGCCGATCGCAGCCGCACGCGATTTTACGATTTTGATCTCCCTCAGCACGCGGTGCGCGCAGCAATCCTGTCGGCCCTTGGGCGATCTGAGGTCGGCGGGGTCATATCTTGCGCCCAGCAGCAGGATGCCAGCGCAAACTACCACTTCGCGTGCTAGAATGTCATCGGTGATATCCCGGATTCGCGCCCATGGCGGGCGAGCAGTGAGCGTTCTGGCTTCGCGCAACCGCCATCTCCGGTAGATCACGCTCGTATCGGAACTCAAGGGTAGCAAAACGGCCGAGGCGCGCTCATGTGGCGGATCATCTTCGTCTGCCTGTCGCTGTTTGCAGCCGGCTCGGCCCAGGCGCAGTCGGTAATCCGGCTGGCCCGGATCGCCGACATCCCGGATCAATATGTCGGCGGCGAAATGCTTCGCTCCGTCTACGCCAAGCTGAACATCAAGCTCGAATTTGTCGACGTCCCCGGCAAGCGGGCGCTCGCGCTGTCGAGTGCCGGCGAGGTCGACGGCGAAATCCAGCGCATCGGAACGCTGTCGCGCGACTATCCGACGCTGCTGCAGGTGACGCCCGCGATCAACTACATCGAGCCGTCCGTGTTCACGACCAAACTCCATTTCGTCGTGGACGGCTGGAATTCGATCCGGGACTACCGCATCGGCATCGTCCGCGGCGTCGGCTCGTCGGAAGCCGGCACGCGCGGCATGGACCGTGTCACGGCAACAGCTGGCCTCGAGAATATGATCGCGATGCTCGATGCCGATCGTTTCGACGTGGTGGTCACCGACCTCTTCAGCGGGCTGGCCGCTGTCCGCAAGCTCAATCTGCAAGCAAGAATCTATCCGCTCTCGCCGCCGCTCGAGCGTATCAGCATCTTCCATTACCTGCACGAACGCCACCGCGACCTCGTGCCGAAGGTTGGACAGGTGATTGCGCAGATGGAGGCGAGCGGCGAGTTGGCGGCGCTGCGCGAAGCCCTCGTCAAGCAGGTGCTGAGCGCGCCCTGACGATGCCGGCTGAAAGCGCGATTCAGAAGCCGAAGATCGCGAGCACGGACGGGCGTTTGCCGCGGCGGCTCTCGACGATGCGCTCGCCGCCATTCTCGACCGAGCTTCCGTAATAGCGGTGATGGCCTGCCTGATCGTGCAGATCAGCCGGCTCCGACTTCCCCGCCCGCCGCGCGTCGCAGATGATCTTGATGGTTTGACCCGACATTGCCGCCTCCGATAGCCCTTTGATTGCTCTTGGTGGCCATCAGTCGCCCCGCCTTTGGCCGGCGTTCACGCCACCGGCCGGCAATCGGGTTTCAGAATGGTTTCGTCAGCATCGCCGCGACGCAATATTGGCGCACAGCTATTGCCGGCATCGGCGGCGGTGCTACATCCTTCCGGCGGCGCCCCCAAGAACGAGCGAGGTAACAATGCTTTACGCGATCCTGGCCTATCACGTGGAAGATGAGATGTTGTCCTGGACGCCGCAGCAGGACGCCGCCGTCGTGGCCAAGGTCATCGAGGTTCAGGCGCCCCTGCGGGCCAGCGGACATCTCGGGCCGGCCGCTCGTCTCGACGATACCAAAAAGGCCCGCACCTTGCGCGGCCCCGGCGCCGGCATCGTGCTGGATGGCCCGTTTGCCGAGACCAAGGAGCAGCTTCTGGGCTTCCACCTCGTCAACTACGACACGGATGAAGAGGCGATCGCGGCTGCACGGAAGCTGCGTGAGGTCAATCCGAGTGCGGTTTACGAGATCCGGCCCGTCAAGCTTTACGTGCCGGCCGATGGGTTCGGCGCGACAGCAACTGGGGGATGATGGACAGAAGCGCCGTCACGACTTGCCGGACGTCGGCGTATCCATGCGGGGCCGGGATTCGGCCATGTCTGCAATCCCTCGGATTGGAACTTGAGCTGCCCTCTCCCCTAAATCCTCGCGCCACTCGCGTCCAGCCGCATTGCGATTCGCGCGGGGATCGTTGATTCTGACCGCTTCATCGGGGCGATTCGTGACGTCATATCTGGACACGCTCAATGCGGAGCAGCGCCGCGCCGTGGAGCATGGCGTGGCCGACGGCACGACCGTGGGCGCGCCGCTGCTCGTCATTGCCGGCGCCGGTTCCGGCAAGACCAATACGCTCGCCCACCGCGTCGCGCATCTGATCGTCGCCGGCGCCGATCCGCGCCGCATCCTGCTGATGACGTTCTCCCGCCGCGCCGCCGCCGAGATGGCCGGCCGCGTCGAGCGCATCGCGCGCAAGGTGCTGGGTGAGAACATTGCCGCGATCATGCGCGATGCGCTGACCTGGGCCGGCACCTTCCACGGCATCGGCGCGCGTCTCCTGCGCGAATATGCCGAGCGCATCGGCGTCGATCCCGCCTTCACCATCCACGACCGCGAGGATTCCGCCGACCTGATGAATCTGGTCCGGCACGAGCGCGGGCTGTCGAAGACGGAGAGCCGCTTTCCGGCCAAGGGCACCTGCCTGTCGATCTACTCGCGCTGCGTCAATGCCGAGATGGAGATCGAGAAGGTGCTCGGTCAGCACTATCCCTGGTGCACGGGCTGGGCCGCCGAGCTGAACGGGCTGTTTGCGGCTTACGTCGAGGCCAAGCAGGCCCAGCACGTGCTCGATTACGACGACCTCCTGCTCTACTGGTCGCAGATGATGAGCGATGCGCTCATTGCAGAAGAGATCGGCGGCCGCTTCGATCATGTGCTGGTCGACGAATATCAGGACACCAATCGCCTGCAGTCCTCGATCCTTTTGGCCCTGAAGCCTGATGGACGCGGGCTCACCGTCGTCGGCGACGATGCGCAGTCGATCTATTCATTCCGCGCCGCCACCGTGCGCAATATCCTGGATTTTCCGCAGAGCTTCTCGCCGCGCGCCGAGACGATCACGCTCGACCGCAATTACCGCTCGACGCAAGCGGTGCTGGCGGCGGCCAACGGCGTCATTGGCCTGGCCCGCGAGCGCTTCACCAAGAACCTCTGGACCGATCGCACCTCCACCCAAAGACCGCAGCTCGTCACCGTGCATGACGAGACTGACCAGGCGCGCTACATCGTCGAGCAGGTGCTGGCGAACCGCGAGCAAGGCGCGCTGCTCAAGCACCAGGCGGTGCTGTTCCGTACCTCCTCGCATTCGGGTCCGCTGGAGATCGAGCTGACCCGCCGCAACATTCCGTTTGTGAAGTTCGGCGGGCTGAAATTCCTCGACGCCGCGCATGTCAAGGACGTGCTGGCCTTGCTGCGCTTTGCCGAGAACCCGCGCGATCGCGTCGCGGGTTTCCGCATCCTGCATCTATTGCCTGGAATCGGCCCCGCTACCGCGCAGCGCGTGCTCGACCAGATGGCAGAGAGTATGGACCCGCTGCACGCGCTCGCCCATCTCCCGGTGCCGGCGCGCACCGGCGATGACTGGACCAGCTTCGTCCGCACGGTCGAGAATTTGCGCTACTCGGAATGGCCTGTGGATCTCGAGCGCGTGCGTCTCTGGTACGAGCCGCATCTCGATCGCATCCATGAGGATTCCGAGACGCGCCGCGCCGATCTGATGCAGCTCGAGCAGATCGCGAGCGGCTATTCCTCGCGCGAGAAATTTCTGACCGAGCTCACGCTCGATCCGCCGGATGCGACCAGCGACAAATCCGGGCCGCCCCTGCGCGACGAGGATTATCTGATCCTCTCCACGATCCACTCGGCCAAGGGCCAGGAGTGGAAGTCCGTGTTCGTGCTCAACGTCGTCGACGGCTGCATGCCCTCCGATCTCGGCGCCGGCACCTCGGCCGAGCTGGAGGAGGAGCGCCGCCTGCTCTATGTCGCGATGACGCGCGCCAAGGACGATCTGCATCTCGTCGTGCCGCAGCGCTTCTTCGTGCACGGCCAGGCCGCCAAGGGCGACCGCCACGTCTATGCCTCGCGCACCCGCTTCATCCCGGAGCAGCTGGTCTATCTGTTCGAGCGCGCGGCCTGGCCGAAGGCCGCCGCGGCTGGCCCGCGCGCTACATCGCAAGGACCGAAGATCGACATCGGCGCGCGGATGCGGGGGATGTGGCGGTAGACCAACCAAACGGAAACCGAGCATTTCCGAAAGCGTGCTTGTGGTACGACGCCCGGCACTTAAATGTCCGGCATTCCCCGCAGAGATCTGATCGATGACCGCACCGCTCGAATTCGGACTGGATACCTTTGGCGACGTCACCAAGGATGCCTCCGGCGCCTTGCTTCCCCACGCGCAGGTCATCCGCAATCTCGTCGACGAGGCGGTGCTGGCCGACGAACTCGGCCTCGACTTCATCGGTCTCGGCGAGCACCACCGGTCTGACTTTGCGATCTCATCGCCCGAGACCGTGCTGGCCGCGATCGCCTCGCGCACCAAGCGCATCCATCTCGGCTCGGCCTTGACGGTGCTGAGCTCGGACGATCCCATCCGCGTGTTCCAGCGCTTTGCGACGCTCGATGCACTTTCGAGCGGACGCGCCGAGGTCATCCTCGGCCGCGGCTCGTTTACCGAATCCTTCCCACTGTTCGGCTTCGACCTGCGCAAATACGAGGAGCTGTTCGAGGAGAAGCTCGATCTGTTCGCGGCCCTGCTGTCGCAGCAGCCGGTGACATGGCAGGGCAAACTGCGCCCGCCGCTGAAGGACCAGCTGGTCTATCCACCGGTCGAGAACGGCCAGCTCAAGACCTGGATCGGCGTCGGCGGCAGTCCGAAATCGGTGGTGCGCGCCGCGCATTACGATCTGCCCCTGATGCTTGCCATCATCGGCGGCGATCCAGAGCGCTTCGCGCCCTATGTCGATCTCTATCACCGGGCCTTCAAGGAATTCGGCCGGCCTGCGCAGCAGATCGGCGTGCATTCACCCGGCTATGTCGCCGAAACGGACGAGCAGGCGCGCGAAGAGCTCTGGCTTGACTACAAGGCCATGCGCGACCGCATCGGCCGCGAGCGCGGCTGGCCGCCGATGTCTAGCGACGAGTTCGTCAGCGAGGCCGAGCACGGCTCGCTCTATGTCGGCTCACCGGAAACGGTGGCACGCAAGATCGCGAAGACGGCCAGGACGCTCGGCCTCGCGCGGTTTCAGTTGAAGTACTCGGCGGGACCTCTGCCGCACGAGAAGTTGATGCGAAGCATCGAGCTCTACGGGCGCAAGGTGGTCCCGATGGTCAGGGGGATGATGGGGTAGTCCTTTGCGATAGGTCACCCCGGACCACGGTATCACCCGAACCCGCCCATATCGATGACCGTGAGATAGGTATCGATGCTGGCCTTCGCCGCGGCGGCCAGCGACTCGAACTGGCCCACGACGGTCTGCTCGGTGGAAATGGGACCACTGAGCGCGACGGTCTGTGAGATGGTCGTTCCCGCCGGGGGACGCGTTGGCTTCAACGAGGCCGTGGCCCCTCCGAACACGTCGTTCCACCAACCGGAATCGGCTGGAGCCGGCACCTCAGGACCGACATCGAACAGTTGCTCCTTTGCTGCGGCGATCGCAGCGCTCTTGACGGGGTTGCTCAATTCGATCCAGCCTTTCAAGCTCGGATCCACGCTTCGGCTGTCGCCTTCGGTGATGTGAGTGACGACCGCACCATTGCCGAGGCCCGTGCTGTAAGCCGTATTCGGGATGGCCCCTGCTATCGCGCGCGAATCGCCCTGCGGCAGAGCAGACGCGAATGCGTCATGAAGTTTTGCCGCATCAAGAACGATCTCCACTGACAGCTCGGCTCCGCCTGTGCTGAATTGTTGGGTGAGCGTGTTGGTCACGACAAACGGTGGCGAGGATCCGTTCCTGAGATTGCCGACAATTTCTTCCGTAGCCGCCGCGTTGCAAGACACCAGAAAGGTGGTGCGCGCGTGCATTTCGATACTTCCGATCTGGCTGGGTTGAACGGTCAGGAAGGCCGAACCGGGCTCAGGCCGCGGGACCGTGCATGAGACGGTGTTGTGCAAAATGGGGACCATGCGCAGCTCTGGATCGGGGTCGGCGCTCTCGTGGTTGAAGAGCGCAGCAATCCTGTCGGGCGGCGGCACCTGACGATGCGACATGAGCTCCGCCAGAATCGAATTGAGCATGGCGTCACCGAGCGCGAAAGTGGTGCTGAAAGTGCATGATCCACCAACGAATTCGACCTGGGGAGCACCGGCAACGCTGCTGCGCTTGACCATGGCTCTCATGGAGAAGTCAGGGCGACCCGAGCCTGGTCGACTGGCCAGGAAGACCCTTACAGGCTGAAAATAGAATATGGCGGCGAGGCCTGCGTCCCTCAGCTGAACATTGTTGGCGTCCGGATAGATCGGAACATCGAGCTTGGCACCACTGCCATCGTCGAGGCTGATCGCAACGAAGTCGGGACCGAAAATCGGGCCAGCCGGAAGAACGTCGTCCGTCATGATCTGCCTCCTTTAGAACGCCGGGTGCGGCGCAACTCAGTCGGAATCGCCTCACGCGATCGTAGTGTTGGTGATGGTCAGGGTGGGCTCGTCGACGAAATCGTGGGTGACGGTGACGGTGCGTTGGCCGCTGGACGTGGTGATATCCAGCGTGACTGTCGTCTCGAGGCCGGTGATGGCGGAGTCGACAGGGATCAACACGTTGACGAAGTCTATCGTGTGCGAGGCAGTCAGGGTCAGCCGGGGCACAGGCAGAGCAGGCGCTTCGGCAAGGCTGAACGCCACGTCGATGGCAGTGATCCCGGCGGCGGCGAAGTTGATCGCAGCGTGAACAGTGAGGGGATGCTGGACCTGCTGCACGGTTTGAGTATTGAACGAGATGAACTCGAGCATCGCCTTCCTGGGAATCGGATCGGGCACGACGAGGGAGCGGACGACAGCGACGGAGGTGGCGCCAGTTGCGTCTGCGCTCAACGTGGTCGACTGGCCCGTCGCAAGGACCTTGTCGTTGAGTGCGGTGACACCAAGCTGGGGCAACAGCGCAAATCGCTGCAGGGTGAGATCGAACCGGCCCTTGTTGGTGACCACGGCAGCGGGCGGCGATCCAGGCACGATAACGGAGCTGAGATCGTCGGAGCCGGCAGTCTGGTGCAGGTTCAGCGTCGCCTGGGTCTGAACCGGCTGGTTGAAAAAATCGTCGAGACGGACGGCCATGTTCGCGAACAGGGGTGCCTCCCCGGCCGTTTCGAGTTCGGCCAGGAACAGACTGACATTCGTGAGTGCAGGTGTGGCATGGTCATCGGCGATGTCGACCGAGACCCTGACGGTGTGCGGCGTGATTCCGTCCGCGAACGCTGCCGTCGCCGAGGGAAATCCATTGAGCATTGACGGATGGCGCGGGTCCAGTCCATCCGGCAAGGTCAATCGCAAGCCGCGCCCTGCGGCCTCGGGCGCACCCGGCAGCGCGGCCGCGAGCCTGGCCCAATCAATCGGGTCCACCACCGGAGCAACGGTGAAGGTGAAGTGGAAGCGGCTGCCGGTGAGATTGCTCGATGGATCGATGATGGAATCGCATTTGGCGGCAAGGCCTGTGGCTCCGTGCACGATACCGTAGTTCATCGGCAGCGCGACGACGGTGCCGCTGACCTGGCCAAGATAGAGCCGCCGAAGCGACGGATATTGCGCCTGGACATCTCCCAGCGAGGTGAGCTCGCGATATTCCGAGCGGACGGTGGCGAATTCGCTGAGATCGCCGGCGTCGATGATGGGCCGGGTGTGGCCGTCTCGCGTCGTGATCCTGAACCGTGCGCGATAGGCATCGGTAGCGAAGGACAGACCCAGCGGCAGTGACCGCGTTGGCGGGGATGGAGGATAGCTTACCGTCACCGGAAAAAAATGATAGCCGCCGGGGAAGACATTGAGCTGCTCGATCACTGGCGAGGTTCCGTCGCCGAATGCCTGGAAGTGCCAGCCATGGAACAATGGGGTCGGATGCGGAAACCCGACGTCGGGAATGAAGGCGAACACCGTTTGCCAAGCGCTGTAGTTCAAAGACAGTTCGAGTGTCGCGCCGCCGAGATCGGTCAGCCGCTCGTAGGCCGCCTCTACGGCGCCCTGTGACAGAGCAAATGTCGCCAGGTAAGTGCCGTCGGATTGAGGCGTCACCGCGCCTTGCGTGATCAGCGGATGCACCGAACCATCCTGAGCCGTGACGGGCACCGACAGAGTCGCGACGGGATGCGGGTCAGGCACGATCGTCACGCGCGCCGGGGCGTCCGGGCTCGTCAGCACATGCTTGACGTTGGCGGGAATTTCGGTCCGGAACGAAAGTGCCAGCGTCGCCTGATTGACCGGCTTGCCATCGGGGGTGACTTCGCCTGCTTGCTGAACCACATCAAAGCGAAACGCCGGGTCGGCGTCGACCAGCATGAAATCCGGCAAGAACCAGCCTCTCTGCTTGTCCGCCGACAGCAGATGAGCCGGAAACACCTCGTCCAGCCGCGGCAGATCCATTGCTCCCGCCGGCAATTTTATGCCACCCGCATCAGCGAGGGCGGTGCCGTTGCGCCTTACGATCCATGGCGCCTGCCTTGCGGCCAGGAACATGTCGAAGGCTATGTTGATCTCTTCTTCCACGGCATCCTCCCAAGCTGACGACAGCGCAGGCATGACGCGCCATGCCCAGGGGCAGAGCCGGTCACGCGGGTGCGGTCTGGGCCGCTTTCACATAGACGTCGATAAGGGCCTTCTTGTCAGCGGGCGCGCTCGGCAACGGCGTCTTCAGCTGCGGGAAGTACTTGATGTGTCCTTGTGGGATCGCCACCGAAACAGGCTCGGGCGTGGAGTAGATCACCGGGTCATCGGTGAAATTGGGACCATCGACCTCGACCGTCATCGTGTACGTAAATTTGGTCTCCTGGATGTATTTGTCCGAGAATACCTCCCAGATGGCGTTGGTCACATTCGCCTTCGTCACCACGATCTCCGGGTAGGTATCGTTGCCGATCTTCGGCGTGATCGTGACGCTGACGTTCGGCGGAAGCTTGAGCGGCGTAACCGCAAACCGGACGAACACATATCCGACTGCCGCAGCGGTGAGAATCGGTCCATGATCGGTGGTGAGCTCTTCGATCTCGGCTATGGCCGGATCGTGCGGGGCGATCGACGGGGAAAGGTTCACCCGGGGGTCAAGTCCATCGAAGACAAGTTTGCGACGCAGTTTGACTTGGTCCTTCGGCCAACCTTGCACCGGGTTGTCCAGACGCAGGAAAGAATAGCTCACGAAATCGCTGCTGTTCTCAGCCTTCCAAATCGCCGGCGAAACAGGCCCCTTGGGAACGCTTTGTCCCTGCACATAGTGCTGGCCCTGGTTCAGCATCCGCAGATTGACTTGCCCATTCTCGACCGGACTGGAAAAGTCGGGGTAACCGGCTTCGAGCTCAACAGCGACGAGCGGGTCCCGCAGGTCGGTACCATCCGGCAGCTTTTCGCCAAAGTTCACCGCGCAGGTGCCGACCACCTGAACTTTCTTGAAGAATTCGCCGATATCAATGACGAACAGGTACTTGTTGAGGTTGGCGCGCACCGCCGGCAGCAGGTCGTTGAGGTCTCCCGTCACTGCGGTTTCGACCGAGATGGTCTCGTCGAGGATCAGCGTCTGTTGGAAATGCACACCACGTCGCTCATGATCAGACTTCAGTGACACCGCAGCACCGCCGAAGACTTCGCTGAACCAGCCGCGCCCCGACGTCGCGGCCTTGGAGTCGGCCTTGGACGGGTCCCAGTCGAAGATCTCCTGCTTGACCAGATCCATCGCGGTCTTCTTCATGGCGTCGACATTCTCGTTGACCCACTTCGCCGTGGAGGCATCGAGAACGGATCCGTTCTGGGTGATGTGCGTTGTCACACCTCCTGAGGTGATGCACGAGGACCAGGCCGCGCTGGCGGAAATTTCGTCGATGCCGAGGAAGCCGCCCGCCTGGACCGCGAAGGAGAACGAGTCATAGACCTTGTCGACGTCGACATTGACCTCGACCGTCACGGCATTGACGTAGAACGCCTCCTTGAGGATGTTGGTGACGGTGAATGGCGGCGAGGCGCCCGCCTTGAGCGCTGAGGCGATCTCACCCGCGGCGAACAGATTGCAGGAGATGAGAAAAGTGCTTATGCCGTGTTGCTCGATGCTGCCCTTCTGGCTGTACTGAGCGGTCATCAGGATCTTGCCGCCGGTGACGCTGGGGTCTTGCACCGCGCACACCACGGTGCTGTTGGTGATGGGCACGATGCCCAGCCCGGGGTCGGGGTCACCCGATTGATGATTGAAGAAGCGACCCAACCGCGGGATCGGCGCGGGGTGCTCGCGGCTCTTCAGTTTGGCGATGACACCTTCGATCACGCTCGGCGGGATCGCGAACGTGGTGGAGAACGTGCAAAAGCCACCGCCTATCTCGGTTGAGGCGCCGGCGAGCTCTTCAGGAGTTATGTTGGCTTCCTCCGAACCCAGACCTTTGAAGAGAGTCATCTCGAAATCAAAGTCTTGCGGCGAGCTCTGCTTGCGCGCCAGGAAGACCTGCGCGGGCTGGAAGTAGTACTGGGTGGGCAACCCGGCTTGCCTCAGCTCGGGATTGTGCGCATCAGGATAGACCTGCACATCAAATCTCGTTCCTGTTTCATCGTTGACCGTGACCACAACGAAATCGGGGCCAAACAGCGGTCCGACGCCGGAAATAAAATCGGCCATATCAAGCTCCTATGAAATATGAGTAGGCGAAAACAAATGCGTGCGTGAAGGCTCGGTATTTACTGCACGGCAATCCGGTCAGGCGCCGGTCGGCTGCGGCCAGGACAGATTGGGATATGCGGCGAGCAGTCCGGCGTTGCCGTCGTCACCCGATTGCTTGCACGCTGCTGCCCACAATTCGGTGACCGCGGTCGCGGGATCTCCGCTGCATTTGGCAATCAGCAGCGTCACCCGGTTGCGAAGGGCGATCCCGCCCTGCCCGTCGGCGAGCTGGTCCTGGGCCTGCTTGCGGGCGTCATCCCACCACTGCTTGTCCAACGCGTCCTGATCGGCACCCTGGAGGCTGCCGGAAAAATTCGGCTCCGGAGGGACCCCCATGGCCATCGCGTCATAGGCCACGGTGTAGCACCATGACCGCATGGCCGCTCCGCGCTCTTCCGTCTGGAGGGCTTTGATCACCGCGAGCAGCATCTTCACCGGCTGGATGAACCAGCTGGTTGGCGACAGTTCGCCCTTGAGCGCCTCGCCGAAAGCGGACGCAAGCTCGAACAGCGCGCCATATTGCTTGTCGACCACCGCGGCGACCCCGAATGCGCGCAGGATGCCTTTGGCTGCTGCCAGGTCGCGGATTGCACTCACCCCCTCGAGGACTTCGCTGAGCTCTTCGACTGTCGTCGGCGGTGGTGTGGGAGGATCATCGGATGAGCCGGACAGCGGCGCTCCCGTAGTAACGTCCAGCGGATTGCCATTAACGTCGTTGAGGGTCATGGTTCCGTCGGTCTCGATATTGAGAACCGCGAAGTCAGGGAAAGTGACCATTGCCCTTCCGTCGGATTCGTCGACGCGGACGGTACCGTCAGGCCAGGATGTCGTGACCGAACCGTCGTCGTTCTGAACGATAGATGCGCCGTCGCCATCGACGGGGCTAATGTGGGCGAGCTGCTCTCTGGTTGGCATGACTGATCACCTTTCTCGTATCGTCACTCCGCATGTTGACCGTCCGGGATGTTAGGAGTGCCGGACATCAATGCGTGTCGGCTAGCTCACACATGGCCCACTATTTCCAGTGTAATGAATGTCGGGCTGCAGCCAGTGATCAACATGCGCGCAGACCGCAATGATCGCTACCTTAGGTAAGCGTTAGAAAATCATGGAGGCGATCGCCGGCTCTGCCGGGAGTGGATCGAGAGTCTGCTGCGCGACAGCACCACAAGCCGGCCAAGACATTCGGCCTTGCGCGGTTTCAATTGAAATACTCGGCGGGACCGCTGCCGCACGAGAAGCTGATGAAGAGTATCGCGCTTTACGCACGGAAGGTGATGCCGATGCTCAGGGAGATGATGGGGTGGCGGAAAGTTCGTCTTCGCTTACGCTCACCAGAGACTCTTCTTCGCGAACGCGTGGCCCGAACCCGACTCTTGTCCAGATCCGACGCCAAGGCTTCGGAGGGCATCCTGCTTCGCGCAGTGGAAGGCTGCAAATCTTGCGAAGCGCGTTAGCGCGAAGCAGGATGGTGGGGGAGGCAGGACTCGAACCTGCGAAGCCATGAGGCGGCTGATTTACAGTCAGCTCCCTTTGCCACTCGGGACACTCCCCCGCTCGACGGCAGCACAATCGGGCCGGACCTTGCCGGCGGACCGAAAACGGCCATGGAACGTGAAGGCCGCGACAGCCCGGATGGGGGCGCGACCGGGCGCGTTTATGGGCGAAGCGGTGGGGCAAAGTCAACCGAGGCGAACAGCTAAAATCGCCCTTGGAGCCACCCAAATTGCCATATTCCGGCACCCGTGACACAAGCGAGCCCATGAAGGACAAAAAATTTGCTCCGAGGGGGCCCCGCGGCGGGGCTAAGCCCTTCAACAGAACAGGAAAATCGGCTGGCCGGCCGGCCTGGCGCGAACGCGATTCGCACCCCGACGGCCCCGTCATCCTCTATGGCTGGCACACCGTCACCATGGCCCTCGCCAACCCACAGCGGCGGATCCGCAAGCTGACGCTGACCGAGAACGCCGCGCGGCGCCTGGCCGATGAAAACATCGCGAGCCCGGTCGCGCCCGAGATCGTCCGTCCCCAGGAGATCGACCGCCTGCTCTCGCCCGACGCCGTGCATCAGGGGCTGCTCGCCGAGGCCGATCCCCTGCCCTCGCCCGACATCGAGACCTTGAAGCAGGAAGGCATGGTGCTGGTGCTGGACCAGATCACCGATCCGCACAATGTCGGCGCCATCCTGCGCTCGGCCGCGGCGTTCGCGGTGAAGGCGATCGTGACCACCGCCCGTCACAGTCCGGAAGCAACCGGCGTGCTGGCCAAGGCCGCCTCCGGCGCGCTGGAGCTGGTGCCCATGGTAACAGTGCAAAACCTCGCGCGTGCGCTGACCGCTCTGAACGAGCGCGGCTTCCAGACCGTTGGCCTCGACAGCGAGGGCAGCGAGGATCTCTCGGACGTGGCATTGCGCGAGCCGCTCGCCCTGGTGCTCGGCGCCGAAGGCAAGGGCCTCAGGCAATTGACGCGCGAGACCTGCAGCGTGGTGGCGCGGCTCGACATGCCCGGGGAGATCAAGAGCCTCAACGTCTCGAATGCCGCGGTGCTCTCGCTCTATGTCGGTGCCGTCAGGCTGGGCTTGATGAAGCGCTAGGCGCGCATTCCGACGATGCCATAATACATCTGTTTTGCCCGACGGATCAACAGCATTTCGTTTTTTCTTAAGATTCGTAGCCCGGATGGAGCGCAGCGCAATCCGGGACCGTCGCACCAGAATCCCGGATTTCGCTGCGCTCCATCCGGGCTACGCTCGAATGATTTTTACTGGCGCGTAACTCATTGATCGCGCTGTCCCCGGCTACTGTGCATGGGGTTGTTTTGGAGACAAGGCAAAGCGCCCGTCCGCATTGAGCGAACGGCGCTTCTTTGGCTCAGCCGATCAGAGATCAGTAATAGCGCCGCAGCACGCGATGGCCGCCATAGTACGGCTGATAGCGATGGGCGTAGCCATAGCGCGGACCATAGCCGTAATGCGGACGCGGCAGATAGCCGTAGCGCGGGCCGTAGCCGTAGCGATACGGACGGTAGTACGGGCGGCGATAGGGATAGGCAGCCGGCGCTTCGACGGCAGCCGCGCGATAGCCATAGCCGTAGCCATAATTGGCGGGGGCGACGACCGCGTCTTCCTGGTAGGTCGGATACGGCGCGAACGCGCCCGGACCGGTGTAGGTCGGACCCTGGTTGACGTAGTAGTACTGCGAGGTCGGCTGGGCGAGGCGCTCATAGCCATAACCGTAAGCAGCGCCGTAGCCATAACCACCGCAACCGGTGTTGCAGCCGGAATAGACCGGCGCAACCGGCTGGCACGGGCTGAAGCCGCAGGCCATGGCGGGCGCGGCGCCCGCAAACATCACGGCAGCCGCCGCGACCAGTCCCGAAATCATCTGACGCATTACTCTCTCCTGTTGATTTCCGTCTTGTGGATTCCGACGTTTCTTTAGCCCGGCGGCCTGCCGGGCATTCCTGTGCGCGGCCGGGGTCGTGGTGGTCGCGGATAGTCGTTGATCTCGGGCGCCAGGATCACCGGCGGTGGGTTGACCGGCACATCCATTTGCGGCGGCAGCGGCGCGGACGATGCGCCCCAGCTCTGGTGGTAGCTCTCCGCCGGCTTCGGCAATTTGCGGTTCGCCGGCGGCTCGACCTCGAGGCGGCCGTAGCCGGGCTGCAAGCCCAGGCTCGGATAATAATGGCCGACATCGGAGGGCTGCCGTTCCGGGACGTACACCCCGCCATAGATCGTGGGCTGCACCTGGACGTTCTTGCCAAGGCCCCAGACGCCTTCGACCACGGCGTAGGACGCATCGATGTTGTTGATGATGATGGGCACGCCGGGACGGCCCGGCACGACGAGATCGAAGCCGCCGCCGGCAAAGGCCGTCGCGGGCAGTCCGATCAGAAAGATTGCGAGCGCAGATGCGCGCATGGAAGAGCCCCGGTTATCCGGCCCGCAAACTATCCGATCGCGACGCAGAGAGGGTTAAGGCCAGTTGAGCAAATTCAGGTAAGCCTAACGCGTAAGGATCTCGCGCTGCTCAAATGCTGCGACGCGCACTAGCGAAGTGTTAACGGCGGCAGACCTTGTTCCATTCACTCACGTGCGTTTGACCGACATTTGCGGAAAATCAGCCTGCTGCTTCGGAACGACCGCCGCGGCACGACATTTAGCTCCCCGTCAATTCGAAGGGAGACAACTAATGACGATCACGAAACTCCTCGGCGCGACGGCGATTGCAGCAACCATGGTGACCGGCTCCGCGATGGCGCAATCGGTCGTCACCAATCCCGAGCGCTGCTCGGTGCAATCCACTGATCCCTCCTGCCAGAATCTCGGACGCCACGGATATCGCCATCACCGGGTGAGCTACCGACAGAGCAATGGCGACTGGAACAGGACTCACACCGGCTTCTGGCCGACCGACGTTGCGGGCGATGTCGCGGGCGCCGCGATCGGGACCGCCGGCGCGATTGCAACAGCCCCGTTCCGCGCCATGGACAACAGTTACGCCTACGACAATCGCGGTTGGGACACCCGCACCTATGCCCAGCGCAACGGGTTCGTCTGCACGCCCGGCACCTGGTTCAAGGGTGACGACGGCCGCCGGCATATCTGCCAGTAAGCCAAGCCGTTCAGGCAGCGGACAGGCGGCCCAGAGCCGCCTGTTTCGTGCCCGCGGGATCGCGCTCGGTTCTGGCACTTTCCGATCAAGTCTGGTATTGCGACGCGCGGGCGCGCAGCCCGGCGCATGCCGGCCCTCCGCCTGCCTTTCTCGAGGCGTCGCCGGCTTAGCTCAGCGGTAGAGCAGCGGTTTTGTAAACCGAAGGTCGGGGGTTCAATCCCCTCAGCCGGCACCAGCGCGCGATGCGCATCCCTCAGCTCGAAGTCTTCGTTAGGCTGCCGTGCTGCAGATGCTCGACGTCCGTGCCGTCGATATTGACCCATGCATGCTTCGACCGCTCGAACACCGATTTGATCGGCGCCGGGAAATTGGGGTCAGCGATTGCACCAACGGCAACGCCTATCATCGACGGCAATTTGTCCGGCTTCCAAAAGACCGTCGAGCCGCAATCGGAACAAAAATAGCACCGGACCCTGCCGCCGCTCTCGCCGGCGCGAACATATTCCTTCGGCGCTCCTGAGATCTTGACCGCCTCGACCGGATAGAAAGCACCAACGCCGAACGGCGCGCCGGTCCGCCGCTGGCATTCGAGACAGTGACAGGCCGCGACCAGGTTGGTCGGTCCCGGAAGCGACAGCGCAAGCGCGCCGCAGCTGCATCTGGCGTCGATCATAGACTCCACTCCTTGCATTCATTGCTTCGATGTCCGCTTAAGCCGCGGCGATGATGGCCGGGCGTCAGGCGCGCTCAGCTGGCGGGCAACTCATCCAGCCGCCAGAGCCCGAGGCTCTTGTCGCGCCAGCCGCCACCGCCCTCGCCGCAGCGCTCGTTGATCAATTCGCGCGCCGGCGGCCAGCCGAAAGGCGGCTTCGTCATGTTGAGCGCCCGCCAATCGCCGTCCTCGCAATCGCTGTTATCGTCCCATTCCGGAAAGGTCGTGACCAGTAGGAATTGCGCGCCGCTGGCGCGAAAGCAGGATATAGCGCGCGCGATGTTCTGAAAGCTCAGATGCACGAGACAGTCGCGGCACAGGATCACCTCGCAGCGCGGCAGGGAATCGCGCGTAATGTCGGCGACGAGAAAACGGCCGCGCAACTCGCCTCGCGCGACGCGGGCGCCGTTGGCAGCGATCAGCGATGGCACGATATCGATGCCGATATAGTCGACATCGAGCTGCATGCTGCCGATCCAGCCGGCATCCCCGCAGGGCGCATCGAGCAGCGAACGCGCGCCCAGCCGATGCAGCAGGCCAGGCAGAGCATCGCGGATCGCCGCGGTGGCAGGATCTTCCGACCCGAGGCCCGAGACCGAGGTCGCAGCTCCCCACAAATTGGTTCGCGCGATCCTCTCAAAACGCGCGGCGAGGTCGAGACCTGCAAAATTCTCACGGTCGGCAACGAACCGCTCATGGGCGAGCACAGCGGGACGATGGGAGATCATCGGATGGGACTCGCGTCAAGATTCCGTCGCAAGCATACTATAGGGGCACGGCATTCAATCCGAAATCTCCCGCGAGCGAGTTCGCTGATGATCACCCGACGAACCGCTGCAGCCGGCCTCGTCACCCTGCTAGCGCCCATCGCCGCACGCGGCACTCCCGGCGAAGAGCTCAATGTCACCTCCGGCGGGGACAGCCTCTCCGTGTCGCGCTATGCGGCGGCCGGATCGGACAGGCGTCCCGCCGTGATCGCGCTGCACGGCGCCCGCGGCATCGAGCTCAGGACGCGCGCCTATGAGCGATATGCGGGTTCGCTGACGGCGCGGGGTATCGACACCTATTTTCTCCGCTACATGACGACAGCCGACATGGCTGCGTTGACGTCGACCTCACACGAGGTCCGTGAGGCCTATGAAACGAAGCGGTTCGACGGCTGGGCCGACACGGTCGCCGCCACCGTGACTGATGTCCTCGGCCGATCCGACAGTTCGGGACGCATCGGCCTCCTCGGCTTCTCGCTCGGCAGCTACATCGCCGCCGAAGCGGCCGCGCGTGACAGGCGCATCGCAGCCCTCGCGGTGCTCTATGGCGGTATGCCTCACGCCATGGCCACGAAGATCAAGCACCTGCCGCCGCTGATCGTGCTGCACGGCGAGGCCGACAAGAACGTCCCGATCGAGGAAGGCCGGCAGCTGGTTGCGCTCGGCAAGTTGGCCGGCGCCGACACCGAATTCGTGCCCTATCCCGGCAGAGCCCACGGCTTTGATTTCTCGGACACAGACCCGATGACTCGGGATGCGATCGATCGGGTCACGAAATTCTTCCAGGCACGGCTCGCCACCTGACCGCATCAGGGTGGCTTCAGCTACCCATGATGTGGATGTTCTTCGCAGGAAAAGCGCGGGGACGGCGAGCGACCACAGATTGGATCAACAGTCTGAATGAGGTAGCATGCGCACCGCATGCCTTCCTACACCAGCCGAGAAAACGCCAAAATCATCGCCGGAGCCGTCACGGCCGTCGTCGCAACGTTCTTCCTTTTCGCGATCGCGATGGCGTTCCTGCTGCCGCAATAGGAGCAGCGGCGCGCCGGCGGCGCGGGGCCGCCGGGCCGTGGTCGCGCGGGATCAGGCCGCGCGCACCGTCCGCAGGAATTTGCCGACTTCGTCCTTCAGGCGGGTGCTGTCCGTTGCCAGCATCTTCGCGGTCGAGAGCACCTGCGAGGAGGCCGAACCGGTCTCAGCGGCGCCGCGCTGCACGTCGGTGATGTTGGCCGAGACCTGCTGGGTGCCGTGAGCGGCCTGCTGAACGTTGCGCGAGATCTCCTGGGTCGCGGCGCCCTGCTCCTCGACGGCGGCGGCAATGGTCGAGGACACTTCAGACAGCCGCTCGATGGTTGCGGAGATATCGCGGATCGCCGTCACGGAGTCCTGGGTGGCGGTCTGGATGCCGGAGATCTGCTGGCTGATCTCGCCGGTCGCCTTCGCAGTCTGCTCGGCGAGCGTTTTCACCTCGGAGGCGACGACGGCAAAGCCGCGGCCGGCCTCGCCTGCCCGTGCCGCCTCGATGGTGGCGTTCAGCGCCAACAGGTTAGTCTGGCCGGCAATGGTGTTGATCAGCTCGACGACGTCGCCGATGCGCGTGGCGGCAATCGAGAGCTCGCTGACGCGTTCGGTGGTGGTGCGCGCCTGGTTGACAGCTTCGCTCGCCATCCGTGCGGATTCCTGCACCTGCCGGCTGATCTCGTTGACCGAGGACGACAATTCCTCCGTGGCGGTCGCAACCGATTGAACGTTGCCCGTGGCCTCGCCCGAGGCGACCGCGACCACCGAGGTCAACTCCTGGGCGCGCTGCGCCGTCGTAGCGAGCGTCGAGGACGAGGCTTCGAGCTCGGTGGAAGCGGATCCGACGGTATCGATGATCTCGCCGACCGCGCGCTCGAAGCCATCGGCAAGGTTGAACATGTCGCGGCGGCGCTGCTCAGCGGCCTGTTGCTCGGCTTGCACCTGCGCGGCCTTGAGGCGCTCGACCTCGATCGCGTTGGTCTTGAACACCTCGACGGTCTTGGCCATCTCGCCGATCTCGTCGCGGCGGTCCTTGTCGGGCACTTCCGTCCGGAGGTCGTTGCGCGCCAAGCCCTCCATGGTGGCCTTGAGACGGGCAATCGGCTTCGACATCGCCACGAAGCCGATGAAGAGCGCAATCGCAATGCCGATGATCAGGCCGCCGGCGCTGACACTCATGACGGTCCAGGTCGCGGATTTGGCGTCGGCCTCGATCGCTTCCTTGCGCTTGGTCACCGCCTTGGACGTCTCGCTCGTGAACTTGGCAATGCGATCGAGAGCCGCGTCGATCAGCGGGTCGCACTCTTTGTGAGCACGATCAGCGGCCTTGGCATTCTCCTCCGGACTGTTTGCAGCCGCCCCGGCTTGAAGCACCGGATCGCAGCCTGCAAAGGCAGCCCTTAGCTGCTCACTGACGCTCTTCGCCTCGTTCGCATGCGCCGGGTCGTTCTCCTCCGCTGCAGTCAGGTACTGGCCGACCTCACTGCGGTTCTGGTTCGCGACCTTGAGGCGATTGGCGTTGCCGGCCTCGGTCGTCTCGGTCATGACCGCATAGAGGGCCGCGTGATAGGTCTCGATGCGGCGCTGGGCGCGCGTGAGGTTGAGCGCAGCCGACTGCATTGCGGTCAGCTCGCTGAAGCCGTCGACCGTCGCCGACAACTCGCGAATGCCAAAGGCCGCAACCGCAACCAGGGCACAGCCCATCACGGTCACGATCAGCGCAACCTTCAACACGATCTTCAAATTATTCAAAAAGCTCATTCGCAGCCGCCTTCAATACCCGGTTCCTACGCCGGAACTGTCCCAGCGGCCGCATTGGAACCGGAGGAAATTAACATTTGATAATAAGCGTCGTGAATGAGGTTACGGAAAAATACCCAATCGCGCCTGGTCGTAAGCCCTGCGTAAGCTTGAGCCTCCTTTCAAGGCGTTCCGCGGGCTAGCGAACGGGCATCCGCGCCAGCGCTAGTGATCCGGGGAGGCCTCCCGGCAGTCATCTGGTCGGACATGGGCACGCATGAGATCCTCGACGAACGCAATCACCTGCGCCCGCTTCTCGGGCGGCAGCGACAGGAAGGCGCGCACAAGGCGCAAGCCCTGCACTTCGCCCGACGGGTCGGCGCTGGAATCCATCCGACTAATGTCAGGCGACTGGGAAAAATATGCAACCCCCGGTCAACCTTCTTGATTCGGTGCCCCGGCTTTGGTGGAATGGGTCAAACAGGGTGGTGGATCATGAAGTGGATCAGGGAGCGCGACGCTCTGATCGCGCAGACGCTGGCCTTCGTGCAATCGGTTGCTGGCAAGAAGGACGATTTCCGTCAGCCGGATACCGCTGCAGCTGCTCCGGTCCTGGCAACGGAGAGCGTTTCCGTCCGGGCCACGACCGTGACGCTTGAACAGGCGCAGGCCGATCCGCCCCCGCAGATCAACCCTCCGGCGCCCCAGCCCCTGCTCACCCCCGCACCGCGAATGGGTAGCGACTTCCGCAGCGAGATGCAGACCCGCATCGCCAATTTCAGGAAGCATCAGGAGCGGTTCGAGCGCGAACGCGAGGAATATTGTGTGGCGACACTGACCAAGCTCCGCGCCGCCATCCGCGATATCGACGCGTCCCCGACGGCTCGCAAGTAGGATCGGACCGCCCGCCTACAACCAGGACCACACCAGCCAAAGATTGGCTGCGCAGGCGCCGATCAGTGCCAGCGTCAGTGGCAGGAGCAGGTGCCCACAGCAGGTTTTGAGGTCGGTCGTCATGGCCGAAAACATCCGCTGATTCCGCCAAACGAGTCCCAAGGTTTCTTTTTTGGAGGATTCAGGACTCGTTAAGGACTCAGGTCCCGCGCCTTGCATCCAAGTACCCATCGCCGATCACGGGCCCGTGATAGCTCAGGAACCGGCCGCGCCCGTAAGCCGTTAACGCGTTTTCCGGGAGCGGGAAGCATGCCCTACGCCCTGTTCTGCAACGACAGCCAGATCAGCAAGGCCTATCCTGATGAAGCCGACGTCTGGAAGCTCGCGCAACGGAGCGGGCTGGTCGTGGACGTCGGGACCGACGACGAGCGGCCCGGTCCGCGCCGGGTGCTCGACAACGACTACGAGATCAAATCCTGCCGGGCCGCCCAAGGCGAGGATCCCGCCAAGAACAAGGCGGAGGCGGAGCGGGAATCCAGGATGGAGCTTCAGCTCGGTTCGTGAGCCCCGGCTAAGACGTGCTTCGGTGCAAAGCGCGCTTCAGGGTGTCGCGATCGCCAGCGATGCCTGCTCACCGGCGAGCGACACGCAAGCCTTGCGGCGATGCAGCCCGCGGATTGCTCCGGTAACCTTCAGCACCTTGCCGGAGGGACAGGAGGCGTCTTTCACGAAGGCGACCTCGTAAGGTGCCAACATCAGAGGCTCGGATTTGAGGATTGTTTGGGCAGCGCAGGGGAGCGCGGCGAAGCACGCGACGACCACCACCGACGCCAAGATACGCATGTTCGTCATCCCACCAGCCCGGTTATTGCCCTAATCCGCGTACCGGAGCACGAGTTCCGTAAGTCGCAAAAATTATTTTTGCTTTACCCGATGCCCGTGACACGCGAGAGAATGCGCCCGCAAGACCGTTGGCTTGCAAATGACGCGCCAGATGGTTCACACAATGAAAACAACAGGCGCCGACAAACAAAAGGCCGGCGGAAAGCCGGCCTTTGTCGGATCGTGGTCGTGGTTGCTCCGGGCGGCTCAGTAGCGCGAGGCCGGGCCACCCCAGCCGAAGCGGTAGTTCACACCGACCTTGACGGTATGCTCGTCGTCCCGGCCGCGGACGCCGACGACGTCGGCCGGACCTGAGGTGATCGTCGTGCTACCGAAATTGTAATACTGGTACTCGGCCTTGGCCGACCAGTTCGGCGCGAACATGTATTCGAGGCCGGTGCCGACGGTGTAGCCGTCCTTGCTGTTGCCGCTGGCGGTGAAGGGCTGCGGCACGCCGGCGACGTTGACGCCGAGGCCGCCATTGCGCCAGGCGTAGCCGCCCTTGGCATAAAGCAGGGCCGGGCCCCAGGTGTAGCCGAGGCGGCCCGTCACCGACCCGATCTGGTCCGTGTTCGATGTCACCTGCGTCCCGAGCGGGAACGTGACACCCTTGTTGTTGGTCGGCAGCCAGGAATATTGGGCCTCGACACCCACCACCCAATTGGGCGCAAACTGGTAGTCGAAGCCGCCCTGCACGCCACCCAGGAAGCGGGCGTCGCTCGACTGGAAGGTGGTGTCGCCTGCGAAGGCGCCGCCGACGTGGCCTCCAATATAGAAGCCGGTCCAGTTGTAGATCACCTGCGGCGGCGTGTAGGCCGGAGCCTTGGTGTAGGGGCGCGGCTGCATGTCTGCAGCGGCCGCCGGTGCGGCCATCGCCAGCAGAGCTGCTGCGCCCAGCAAAAACCTCTTCATGATCATCCCCGTTCTTTCAAATTCGACCCTCGGGAAACAACGTGGCGTGAATTTGGTTGCTTCGCGGCGATGCCGGAACGTTGATCGCTCGTTACTGTGACGGGACGGCAACATCGCGATTTTGTTCCGTCACGTCCGCTTGCCGCGACGATTTTCGTTCGCGCAAAACTTGCCGTAACGATTTGTCGCAAGGCAAACCCGCCCCGTTCAAAGCTCGCCAAAATGTGATCCAGCAGCTCCGGCAGCTCTTGATCTAGCAGTCCGCGATGAAGGCGGGCTTTGCGCTACCGCGTCATCTTTTCCAGTTCTGGAAAGGGTGCGTAAACCGCGCCGGCGCAGAGCTCGCTGGCGCGATCGACGACACGGTCGGCCCTGCCATTGACATAGACGACGGCGCGCTCGCGCATGGCCTTGTAGCTGCCGTCAGTCTCCCGCGGCGTGAAGTGCAGGCAGCTGATGTAGAATTGCCGTCCACCGATCTCACGCAGCACCGGATCCGCCATGCTGGCGTCGCGCACGCCGACCGGATTGTTGAGATAGGCGTGAATCAGAGCGAGTGCGTCGCCGCGAAAATTGTCGGGAAACGGCTGCGGGCCGCCGGCCTGGGCCCCTTCCATCAGGGACGGACGGTCACCATCGCCAAAGCAGGCCGCGAGCGCCAGAGGCAGCAACAGGACCATCGCGCGTTTCGCCAATTGCCCCAAGGTATCAAATTCTCCAGTCAGTCGGTTCGGCAGACGTTCTAGCCCCAAGGTTGCGCAAAGGGAATTCGCTTCCGCAAACGGCGCACCGGCCCGCCGTCAGCACCTCGCGCTATGACGCGAAGCTTGACGAACGGGCCGGGCCTGAACTCCGCGCGAGACGACGGGGCAACGCCAGGGACGCCGCCTCGCTGGGGTCAGTCGTTAGCTGCGCTTCTCGGTCGTCACCGGCTTGGTGAGGCCCGATTGCGTCTTCAGCGACTTCTTGGCCGATAGATGCTTGTGGTGATGACGATGCGTGCGCACGGTCTTGCGTTCGTCCGGCGTGACCGCGGCGTTGGCGTTCATCGCCTTGGTCTTGGTATCGACCTTGGCAGGCGACTTGATGTCGGCAGTCTTGTCAGCCGTCTTGGCATCGGCCTTGACGCCGGCGTCGGGGTTGGCAGCGGGGGTCGAGACCTTGCTCTGGGTCTGGTCCGCCTTGATCACCGGGGCAGTCGCGGGGGTCTTGGCGGCATCCTTGGCGAAGGCCGGAGCGGCGATGACGGAAGCTGCGAGCAAGGCTGCGGAAATGGTCTTCAACATGGTGGTCTCCTCTTGGAAGGATCTTGAGGCGGCGCCCTCTCGCCAACTCTTCGATCATGGGGGAGAGCCTAGACGGCGCGCGCTGAACCCGTTCTGAAGCGCGTAGCAGGCTTCCGTTCATCTGGATGACAAGTTTGTCATCTTGCGGCCGCCGAACCGCCCAGAGGCGGCAGGGAATGTTTTTGCCGCCCGGGTGTTCCGGTCTTTAGGCAATCGTGTAGGATCGCCACGTTCCATTCGGGAGAACTTAGATGCGCAGACTCGCAACGCTTCTTGTGCCGGGACTTGTCGCCATGAGCTTGGCGGCCGGACCGGCTCTGACCAGCGCCTATGCCGCCGGCAGTGACGAGCCCTCCTCGCCGCCGAAGTCCGATACATCGACCAAGAAGGGCAAGAAGAAGAGCTCTTCCGTCAGCGATCCGAAATTCCTCGCGGCGTACCGGACCGCGTACACCACGATCTACGACAAGCACGACTATACGGATGCGATCGGCCAACTGAAGCAGCTCAAGCGTGACGACGTCGCCGACGTCGCCAACCTGATCGGCTACTCCTATCGCAAGCTCGGCGACTACCAGTCGTCGAAGCTCTATTATGAGATCGCGCTGAAGGACGATCCGAACCACGTCCGCACCTGGCAGTATTACGGCCTCTGGCAGCTCGAGCAGGGTAACCGCGAACAGGCGCAGTATCACCTGAACAAGATCGCCTCGCTCGCCGGCACCGACAGCTCCGAATATCGCTCGCTAGCTGCCGCCCTCGACAAGCCGACCGGCGCGACGCTCGTCTACTGAGAGATCGAATCTTCTGAGGACGCGAACGG
>NZ_LJYG01000045.1:168716-175589 GCF_001440035.1 Bradyrhizobium manausense
CCCGTTCTGCGGCTAACCTTCCCACACCCATCCTCCCTCACAAACCGGTAGAGTAATGGACACGTGGCTGCGATCCGCGATCGACTACATCGGCTCCTGGATCGAATTCCAACAGACGACCTTCCAGCAGCCAGGCGTCCTGCTTGCCTTCGCCCATCGCGGCGAGGTCGTCGCCGAGCATGCATTTGGGCTTGCCAATCTCGATACCGGCGAGAAGCTCACCCCGCGCCATCGCTTCCGCATCGCTTCGCACTCCAAGAGCTTTACCTCGGCCGGCATCATGAAGCTGCGCGAGCAGCGCAAGCTCCGGCTCGACGATCCCGTCGGCCAGTATGTCGGCGGTCTGCATCCGCGCGTCGCCGAGACGACGATTGCGCAGGTGCTCTCGCACAGCGCCGGGCTGACGCGGGACGGCGTCGATTCCGGCCAGTTCATCGACAGCCGCCCCTATCTCAATGCCAAAGAGCTGCTCGCCGAGCTGAAGCAGCCGACCGCGATCGAGCCAGGCACGCGTTTCAAATATTCCAACCACGGCTTTGCCCTGATGGGCCTCCTCGTCGAAGCCGTGACGAAGGAGCCTTACTCCGCCTGGATCAAGCGCGAGATCATCGAGCCTGCGGGCCTTCGCGAGACCGAGCCGAATACGCCGCTTCCCAGGGGCGCGCTGTTCGCGCGCGGCCATACGCGCAAGCTGCCGCTCGGCGAACGCTGCGTGATCCCGGGCGACAATCCGGCCCATGCATTGGCGTCAGCCGCGGGCTTCGTTGCCACCGCCGCGGACACCGCGCGATTCTTTGCCCAGCTTGCCCCCAACGCGAAGAAAAGCGTTCTGTCGGTCGCGAGCCGCCGCGAGATGACGCGGCATCATTGGCGCGTGCCGCAGAGCTTCGAGGCCTATTACGGCCTCGGCGTCAACGCCGGCAAGACCGACGGATGGGACTGGTTCGGCCACGGCGGTGGCTTCCAGGGCTATATCTCGCGGACCTGCTCAATTCCCGAATGCGAGCTCGCGATCAGCATTTTCAGCAATTCCATCGACGGCGCCGCACCGTTCTGGATGGACGGCGCGATGCAGATCCTGCGCGTCTTCAAAACACGTGGCGCACCCGATCGAGGCGTGCGCGACTGGACCGGCCGCTGGTGGACGATCTGGGGCGCGACAGACTTCGTGCCGGCCGGCAATCGCGTGCTGGTCGCCAACCCGCAGTTCAACAATCCCTTCATGGACGCCGGCGAGATCGAGGTCACTGGCCGCGATACCGGCAAGCTCGTCTGGGCAGCCGGCTATTCCAGCCATGGTGAGCCGGTGCGTCGCGATCGCGACAAGCGCGGCAAGATCCGCGACGTCTGGCTTGGCGGAGCAAACCTCAAACCCGGAAGCGTCGTGGCGCGCGAGATCGCGCGGCGCTATCCCCCGCGGAAACGACGGCCTACTCCCTGACCAGCGCCTCGACCTCGCCGCGAAGCGCCTGCCGCGAGCCGTCGCGCGAATAGAACATGTGACCGCCGGGATAGACGACGAATTTCACGCGCGCTGTCGCGAAGGCCGGCAATTGGTCGAGCGCCCGCTTCGTACCGAAATAGGGCGTCGCGAGATCGAACAGACCGTGCGCGACCAGCACGTTCAGCTTCGCATCGGTGGCGAGAATCTGGCGCAGCTCCGACAGCGATTGCGGTGGGTTGATGCCGCCACCGAAGTCCCAGTTGTGCTCGACGGAGCCATTGAGGACTTCATAAGAGCCGTCGGGCCGCCAGTTGAGTTTTTGCGTGAGCACATCGACCGCGGCGCTCGTCAGCGGCGCCTGAAGCGCATCGCCGGAAGGGTCGCCAAAGCGCGAGCTGCCCGAATCCGGATACGGATCGAGACCACGCACCGAGCCGTCGTAGCGCCCGGTCACCATGCCGTTCTTGCGATCGAGCTCGCGACGGAATTCGCCGACATCGAAGCGGCCGGCGAGCCTGCGGCTTACTGCCTGGTCGATGCCGGTGAGTTCGGCAACCTTGTCGGCGAGGCGATTGGTGGCCTCCTTGTCCGCCTCGCCCTTGACGAGGTCAGCCAGAAACTCGCCGCGTGCATAGGCCTCCACGTCGGCGAGATCGGCGCGCTTGACCGGTCCCTTGGCTTCGCGCGCCACCGCCACGTAGCTCGGCAAGCTCGCGACATATTGCAACAGGCTGGTGCCGGCGAACTCGCGGAAATCGAGCAGCGGTGACACCAGGATCAAGCCTCTGACGCCCACGCCATGCTGAATCTGCAACTGACGCACGACCTTCGGCCCGCGAATACCGCCATAGCTTTCGCCCGCGACATATTTCGGCGAGGTCAGCCGGTTGTGCTTTTCGAGCCAACGGCGAATGACGAGCGCGATCGAGTTGACATCCCCGTCGACCGAGTAGAACCGCTTGCGCGCATCCTCATCGCTCGCGATGACGCGGCTGTAGCCGGTACCGACAGGATCGATGAAGACGAGATCAGTAAAGTCGAGCCAGGTCTCCGCGTTCGGTTTCACCTCGGGCGAGGCCGACGGCGACAGCCCCTCGCCGTCAAGCGGCAGCCGCCATGGCCCGACCGCGCCGAACTGGAGCCACGCCGAGGATGCGCCGGGCCCGCCGTTGAAGAGGAACGTCACCGGACGCGTGGCGCGGTCGGCGCCGTCGAGCTCGTAAGAGGTGACGGCGACGTCGGCGAGCGGCTCGCGCTTCTCATTGAAGACCCGGATCGAGCCGGCGGTCGCGGCGAAGTTGAGGGTTCGGCCCGGCAGATCGAGGGTCTGTTTGGTGGTCGAGTCATCCGGGAGGCGACGATCGGAAGCCGCTGGCGAAGCCTGCGCCGCATTTTGTGCATTGCCGCCGCGCCCAGTCTTCTGTCCGGCGGGCGTTGACGCCTCGTTGCGTGGCTGCGGCGGATCGTCCGCCCGCGCCGGGACCGCGAGCGCGAAAGCAACGACCGCAAGCACCAGCCCCGCACGGCGCTGCATGGACAAGCTCATAAACATGATTGTTCTCCCTGCCCCCGCTCGCTGCTTTCAATCCCGGAAATAGCCGCCAATTGCGACGGTTTGGGGGATCGGAGCCCCTGGATTGGCTTTCCGGGGCCGATGATGTCGGCTTTTGCCCTCAGACGGGACGTCCGGTCAGCCTCCCGCGTTTGCCTTGCCAACCGGTCATCCTCGACAATACGGGCCCAGGTCGTATAGACGACCTCGGCGGACCTTTCTCGAGCCAGCGGCACCTGCCTGGAAGCCATGACCAAGCCATCGCGATACGAACGGATCGCCTTCGTCGCCAGCCCGGGCAGCGAGGCCGCGGCCGCCTTCCACCAGCTTACGGCGCAATACGGCAATTGCGATCCTGACGAGGCCGACGTCGTGGTCGCGCTTGGCGGCGACGGGCTGATGCTTCAGACGCTGCACCACCACATGCGCTCCGGCAAGCCGATCTACGGCATGCACCGCGGCACGGTCGGCTTCCTGATGAACGAGTACTCGACGCATGATCTGCGCGCGCGGCTTGAGGCGGCGCATGAATCCGAGATCAATCCGCTGCTGATGCGCGCGACCGACATCAACGACCGCGTCCATCTGCACCACGCCATCAACGAGGTCTACCTGTTCCGGCAGACCTCCCAGGCGGCGCGCCTGCGCATCCTGATCGACGAGCGCGAGCGCATGCCCGAGCTGATCGCCGACGGCATCATCGTTGCGACGCCGGCGGGCTCGACGGCCTACAATCTCTCCGCCCAAGGCCCGATCCTACCGATCAACGCGGCGCTGCTGGCACTGACGCCGATCAGCGCCTTCCGGCCCCGGCGCTGGCGCGGCGCCCTGCTCCCCAACACCGCCTATGTCGTGATCGAGGTGCTGGAGGACGACAAGCGCCCGGTCGCGGCGGTCGCCGACCATGAGGAGGTGCGCAGGGTCCGGCGCGTCGAAGTCCTGTCCGACAAATCCATCTCGATGCGCATGCTGTTCGACCCCGGCCACAGCCTGGAAGAGCGCATCTTGCGCGAGCAGTTCGGCTATTGAGGCCCCCTCCCGGGCGCCCGATGGCAACGCTTCGTTAACCCGAGCCACGATATGGTTAACGAAGGTTGACCGCTTTGGCCCGGGCGTCATGTTCCGCATCGACTTCAACAAGCTGCGCTTTCTCGTCTGCGACGACAATCCCCATATGCGCCGCATCCTGCGGACGCTGCTGCATTCATTCGGCGCCCGCGAGGTCTATGAGGCCGAGGACGGCGCCACTGCGCTGGAAATGTACAGCCACTACGTGCCCGACATCGTCATCACCGACTGGGCGATGCCGATCTTCGACGGGCTCGAGCTGGCACAGATGATCCGGCAGCCCGAATCCAAGGGCAATCCCTACGCACCGATCATCATGCTGACGGGGCATTCCGAGAAGCGCCGCGTCACGGTCGCGCGCGATGCCGGCGTCACCGAATTCCTCGCCAAGCCGATATCGGCCAAGGGCCTCTACCAGCGCATCCTCAACGTCGTCGCCAGCCCCCGGCCCTTCATCAAGACCAAGACCTATTTCGGCCCCGACCGGCGCCGCAACACCAATTCCGCCTATATGGGTCCGGAGCGCCGTGTCGGCGAAAAGCACGAGGTGCTCCAGCAGCCCTCACTGCTCGACAAGGCCCGCTCCACCATCTAGCGCAACGTCTCATCAGGCGAGGCAGGCATCATGGCGAAGAACAGCGCAAAGGACATCGAGGTCAAGGCCTTTGCCACGCATCACGTGATCACGCAGCCCAATCCGCTGCGCAAAGTCCTGCGTCGGGTCGAGGAAAAGGACATGGATGATCCGATCGGCCGCGCCGAGCAGGCGCTGGCCGGTTTATCCGGCGAGTTCAAGAGCTGGATGACGACCGAGGTCAACCGTCTCTCGACTGCCTACGTCGCAATTCGTAACGACGGTTTCAGCAAGGAACGACGCGACGAACTGTTCCACGCCGCGCATGACATCAAGGGCGACGCGGCGACGTTCGGTTTTCCGGCCGCGGCGGGAGTTGCCGAGAGCCTGTGCCGCATCATCGAGCATGCCCCGGACCTCGAGAAGGTTCCGGCCGAGCTGTTCACGCACCATATCAACGCCATCCTCGCCATCGTGCACGAGAACACCAGGCTCGACAGCATCAGCGTCTCCGCCGAGCTCAGCCGCCGTCTGCGCAAGGTCGCCGACGACTATCTCACAGACGTCAACCGCGACCGCCCCGAGCATCTCGAGGTGATCCTGGCGCCGAGCATCGTGCCGGTGGAGTAGTACGCGCTCATCACTATGAAGATTGTAGTATCGTAGGGTGGGCAAAGCGAAGCGTGCCCACCAAACTTGATTGTACGGATAAAAATGGTGGGCACGGCGCTATGCGCCTTTGCCCACCCTACGAGACTGTGAATCTTTTGTACCGCGTGTCGGGCGAATGTGATTCTCTAGGCAGACTGATCTGCTGGAGAGGATGATGGCTGACGAGGGACTTTTTGGCGAATTGCCGGATCAGTCGGCGCCACGAACCGAAGCGGTGCCGCGGGGTGCACCTCGGCTGCGCGAGCCCGTGCGCAATCAGGTCGAATTGCGGGCGGTCGATATCGACAGCCTGATCGGGCAGGATCATCTGGCCCGGGTGATCTGGGCTTATGTCGAGGGGCTCGACCTGAGCGAGCTGGAAGATCGGGTTAAGGCACGGGAAAACAGGCCGGGCCATCCGGCGCCATCACCCCGGCTGCTGCTGGCGCTTTGGCTGTACGCCACGAGCGATGGCGTTGGCAGCGCGCGGGCGTTGGATCGGCTCTGCGACAGTCACGACGTCTACCGCTGGCTCTGCGGCGGCGTGTCTTTGAACTATCACACACTGTCGGATTTCCGGGTCGGCTGCGCGGACCTGCTGGACCGTTTGCTGGTCGAACATCTGGTGGCTCTGAATGAGGCAGGGCTGATTGATCTGGAGAAGCTGACCCAGGACGGGGTGCGGATACGGGCGAATGCGGGGGCCGGCTCGTTCCGGCGGGAGGCAACGCTCGGCCGGCAGATGGCCCAAGCGAAGGCTGTGGTGGAAGAGCTCAAGCGCGAGGTCGATGCGGATCCGGAAGCCAGCAGCCGGCGTATCAGGGCGGCCAGAGAGCGCGCGGCACGCGAACGCAGTGAGCGGGTGCAGGCTGCGCAGAGGGCTTTGGACGAGATCAAGCGGAAGCGCAAGCAACTCGACGAAAAAGGCGGCAATGGCAAAAAGCCGAAGGAGCCCCGGGCCTCCACCACCGACCCGCAGGCAAGGGTGATGAAGATGGCAGATGCCGGCTTCCGCCCCGCCTACAATGTGCAGGTGGCCAGCGCGGCCGGCGAACTGATCGTGGTCACGGTCGACATCGACAACAACGGATCAGATCGCGGCTTGATGCGGCCGATGCTGGAGCGAACGCGCACTCGGCTGAAGCGCTTGCCGCGTCGCTACCTCGCCGATGGCGGGTTCTGCAGCGGCGAGGACATCGAATGGGCGCACGGTGAAGGCGTCGAGGTCTACTGTCCTCCGCCCAACTCCAGGAGCGGTGTCGATCCCTTTTTACCTCGGAGCAGCGACGGTCCTGGCGTCGCGGCCTGGCGGGCCCGCATGGCCAGCGAAGCCGGCAAGGCACAGTACAAAGCCCGCACGATCTGCGAATGCATCCATGCCCGGTGGCGGAACTGGGACCTCAGGCAATTGACCGTGCGCGGCATCGAGAAGGTCCGTGCCGTCGTGCTCTGGTACGCCCTCACCAACAACATCCTGCAAGGACACCAACTGGCAAAAGCATAGACAGCACAGCCATCCCCCGGCGGTTCGACATCGACGGCCCCCGACATCAGCGCGGGCGCTACCCACTCTTTAATATCGAA
>NZ_LJYG01000046.1 GCF_001440035.1 Bradyrhizobium manausense
TTCGATATTAAAGAGTGGGTAGCGCCCGCGCTGATGTCGGGGGCCGTCGATGTCGAACCGCCGGGGGATGGCTGTGCTGTCTATGCTTTTGCCAGTTGGTGTCCTTGCAGGATGTTGTTGGTGAGGGCGTACCAGAGCACGACGGCACGGACCTTCTCGATGCCGCGCACGGTCAATTGCCTGAGGTCCCAGTTCCGCCACCGGGCATGGATGCATTCGCAGATCGTGCGGGCTTTGTACTGTGCCTTGCCGGCTTCGCTGGCCATGCGGGCCCGCCAGGCCGCGACGCCAGGACCGTCGCTGCTCCGAGGTAAAAAGGGATCGACACCGCTCCTGGAGTTGGGCGGAGGACAGTAGACCTCGACGCCTTCACCGTGCGCCCATTCGATGTCCTCGCCGCTGCAGAACCCGCCATCGGCGAGGTAGCGACGCGGCAAGCGCTTCAGCCGAGTGCGCGTTCGCTCCAGCATCGGCCGCATCAAGCCGCGATCTGATCCGTTGTTGTCGATGTCGACCGTGACCACGATCAGTTCGCCGGCCGCGCTGGCCACCTGCACATTGTAGGCGGGGCGGAAGCCGGCATCTGCCATCTTCATCACCCTTGCCTGCGGGTCGGTGGTGGAGGCCCGGGGCTCCTTCGGCTTTTTGCCATTGCCGCCTTTTTCGTCGAGTTGCTTGCGCTTCCGCTTGATCTCGTCCAAAGCCCTCTGCGCAGCCTGCACCCGCTCACTGCGTTCGCGTGCCGCGCGCTCTCTGGCCGCCCTGATACGCCGGCTGCTGGCTTCCGGATCCGCATCGACCTCGCGCTTGAGCTCTTCCACCACAGCCTTCGCTTGGGCCATCTGCCGGCCGAGCGTTGCCTCCCGCCGGAACGAGCCGGCCCCCGCATTCGCCCGTATCCGCACCCCGTCCTGGGTCAGCTTCTCCAGATCAATCAGCCCTGCCTCATTCAGAGCCACCAGATGTTCGACCAGCAAACGGTCCAGCAGGTCCGCGCAGCCGACCCGGAAATCCGACAGTGTGTGATAGTTCAAAGACACGCCGCCGCAGAGCCAGCGGTAGACGTCGTGACTGTCGCAGAGCCGATCCAACGCCCGCGCGCTGCCAACGCCATCGCTCGTGGCGTACAGCCAAAGCGCCAGCAGCAGCCGGGGTGATGGCGCCGGATGGCCCGGCCTGTTTTCCCGTGCCTTAACCCGATCTTCCAGCTCGCTCAGGTCGAGCCCCTCGACATAAGCCCAGATCACCCGGGCCAGATGATCCTGCCCGATCAGGCTGTCGATATCGACCGCCCGCAATTCGACCTGATTGCGCACGGGCTCGCGCAGCCGAGGTGCACCCCGCGGCACCGCTTCGGTTCGTGGCGCCGACTGATCCGGCAATTCGCCAAAAAGTCCCTCGTCAGCCATCATCCTCTCCAGCAGATCAGTCTGCCTAGAGAATCACATTCGCCCGACACGCGGTACAAAAGATTCACAGTCTCGTAGGGTGAGTTGACAGGAGTGGCAACCGGCAGCGCTGCATGCCGCGGGGCGGAATGCGCGGCGGATCGCACCTAACCGCGCCGTTCTCAGTAGCGCAGCAGGCCCAATCTGTAGCTGTAGTGATAGGCCAGCTGCCGCAGCAGATAAGGCGCAATGGCGCGCCTTATCTGCATCTGCGTCGGATCGAATCCGAGGACGCGACGCCGCAGGATGCCCATCTCCTTGACACCGATTGCGTAGGTTGCCGTCGTCTTCTGTGCGTCATGGATCCGGAAGCAGGAAAGAAACCGCGGCAGGCGTACGAACTTGAATCCGGCGGCCTGTGCCCGCAGGATGAAATCCCAGTCCATCGCGAAATGGAAACTTTCGTCGATTGGACCGATCTTGTCCCACACGCGCTTGCGCCAGAACATCGTCTCCTGCGGAATGTAGTCGGCATATTGTAGCGTCTTGTCATCGTGGCGAGGCAGCACCGCGCGTCCAACCTCAAGCCCATCACGATTGATGAAGATGCGGTTGCCGTAGACAATGTCGACATCGGGATGCGACATGAAATAGTCGACGACATGAGCCAGCGTCCCAGGCAGCAGCATGTCGTCGCTGTTGAGATAGGCCATGATCTCGCATTCGACGCCGGCAAAACCGAGATTGATGGCGTTGGATTGGCCGTTGTCCGGCTCGCTTCTCCAGCTGATGCTGTTGCCGCGGCTCTTCAGGAGATCGACCGTGCCGTCGATCGAGGCGCCGTCCTGCACGTGATAATAGAGATTCGGGTAAGCCTGGCCGACGATGCTGTCGATCGTGGCGCCGATATAATCCGCATGGTTGTAGCTTGGCGTGACCATCGCGATCCGCGGTGCGTTCGCAGGGATCGCAGGCGGGGACTTGAACGCGTTGAGGTTGAGCAGGCGCGGCAGATGTTGTTCGAAGGTCCACATTGGCGGACGCCGCCATAGACCGCGGAACGAGGCCCGTCGCTGACCGGCCGCAACGAGATTCAGGTTCCGCTCCAACAGCGCGACGCGGTTTTCCAGCTGTTCCAATCGGTATTCGAGACCCTGCCTGAAGTCTTCGTCCATCTACCCCGTGTTCCCCCCCGGCTCCGCTACAAAGATCCGCAGGCCTTCTTATAGGTCTACTGACGGCAGCGCCAGTTCAGCGGCTGACGACGTCGCTGTTGCGGACGTCAGCCCTGCGAGCCCGAGATCAAACTTGGCAATTGCGAACGGCTATTCACGATCATCCGCCAAGGTCGCATGCAGCAGGTAGCGCTCCGGGCCGGAGGTGAGAGCGTCGAACGGCCAGCAAGTCGCAAGGACAAGCTCTGAACCTTGAGTTTCGGGATCGATGTCAGACGCGTCGAAATAGACGATCGTCGAGGAATCCACCCGATAACGAAAACGGTTGCCGTCACTGCGTGTGACGTCGATCACATCACCGATGACGACGTTTCGCAGGAAGCGGAAATGTGTATCGCGATGTGCCGCATAGACGGCAACCCCGCGCTCGCCGGCCTCAACCGTGCGGTGGACGTGGCCGGGCCCAAAGGCGAGCGCCTGGCCGCTCGTGCCTTCCAGCGCGATCGCGCTGGCGCCGATCCGCTTGACCTCGATCCGCGCCACCGGCCAGGTGTCGGCCCAGGACCATGGCTTGACCGGCTGGCCGGTCGCAATGCTCCGTTCGAACGCATGCTCCAGCAGCACCTGGGCGAGCCACGCCTTGGCGTGGATGTAGGCGCCGTCACCGAACAGGATTGATCCGGCCAGCGCCAGGGCCAGCGCCAGGACGAGCGCCAAGTCCAGAGGCGAGATGAGGCGGGGCATGGCGTATCTCTTGTTCGTCATTCCAAGAAAAAGGCGCGCGCGGCCGTTGGTTTCGGGACGGGCAGCCGCGCGCGCCGAGCAAGAGGAGTTCGGGGGGCTCCTCTCTCAAGCGGCGTCAGTGAGCAAGGTCTGACGCCGCTTGAACACGAGCACGATCAGGGCGAGCACGATCAGGATCAGGCCTGCGATCATCTTCAGTTCTGCAGAGGTCGCAGTTTTGGGCAGGCGGATCGTATCCGAGGTGACAGGTGCTGGCCGTCTTGCCGCGGGCTGGCCCGCATCGGCGCGGCGCTCGCGCAGATGTGCCGGGGTCTGCTGCGGCCGTTCACCGAACACCTTCGTGAAATCCCAGCCCGCCGGCAGGTTGATCGGAAGCTCGCTGAGCTTGAGCGGCGTGCCTTCGGGACGGCTCGGCGTCTTGTCGACGGCGACGAGACTGGTGAGCCGCGTGACGATCTGGTGGTCGAGTGCCAGCGCAAGGACCGTCTTGTCCGTGTCCTCCGGCGTCATCTCGCGGAGCGTTCGCGCCACTTCCGCATCGCCGATCTTGCGCCCGGCCCAAAGCTTCGACAGGCCCTTGCCCTCAGCGGCATTTTTCAAGGACAGCGTCACCGACCAAGGACGATCGCCGACATGACCCTTGAGCTCCAGCGAGCCCGCGAGCTTGTCGAGCTTCGCTGCAAGCACCAAGGGCTCGTCGCGATAGATGTCCGGGATGATTGCCGGCGTGACGTCGGCCTTGGCATCGGAAAACTTCGCGGTGAGACCGGTCACGGCAGGGTTCTCCAGCTTGGCAAACAGGCCGCGCATTCGCTCCTCGACCTGATCGACGGACCCGATATGGGTGAAGGTCCCGCGGCCGAGCTCGGAAGCACGCGTCATCAGATAGGTGTTGGGCGCGGAGCCGATGCCGACCATGAAGACGCGCGAGCGGCCACGCATCGCCGTGATGGTCTCGAACAATTGCTGCTCGTTGCCGATCGCGCCGTCCGTCAGGAACACGATTTGGCGAACCATGCTGGTGTCGGCGATCCTGTCGGTCAGCGCGGCGCGCATCGCCGGCACCATCTCGGTGCCGCCGCGCGCCTGCAAGGCGCTGACGAAGGAGGTCGCTTCACCGACATGCGCGGCATCGGCCGCAACCGAGGCCGGAAACAGCACGTCCATGGTGTCGTCGAAGCGGATCACGTTGAAGCGATCGCTCGGCTGCAGGCGGCCGAGCGCATAAAGCAGACTCGCCTTGGCCTGCTCGATCGAGGTCCCGCCCATCGAACCGGAATTGTCGATCACGAACACCACTTCACGCGGCAGCGGCTTCTGGACCGTCTGCTCGGCGGCCGGCGGCGTGACGAAAGCCAGGAGGTAGTCGGCATCGCCGACACGCTCACGGAACAGCCCGACTGACGGTGTTTTTCAGCGACCGGCTTCCAGGTCAGCTCGAAGTCGCGGTCGGCGGGGACAGTGCCGTCCGCGAGCGTCACGACGCGCGTCGCGTCATCAGGACTTTCGATGTTGACGTTGTGGAAGTGACTCTTCACCTCGCCGAGCGCGAAGCCGGCTTTCAGGTGCACCGTGATGCTGGTCGGATTGACCGGTGCATTCCCGGCGGGATCGAGAACGGGTGACGAGATGCGCTCACGATCGGGCGCCGGCTCTGAGCGGGTCGCGCCCCAGCCGGAGCCGTCATTGCGGAAATCGACGCTCTGCACGATCGGCGCCGGATGATAGCGGGGCCCGACCACGAGCGGAATGCGCAGCGAATATTCGTTGCCGGATTGATGCACGGGCTCCTGATATTCGATCTGCACCAGCACGGTTTCGCCGGGACCGATATTGGCCACCGAATTGGTGAAGATGTTGGGCCTCTGCTGCTCGGTGAGCGCGGCCTTCTGCCCGGTGCGGCGCGCTTCCTCGTAGATCACGCGGGCCTGCTGGCGTTCCCTGATATCGCCGACAATGACGCGGTCACCGACCACCATCTTCAGCGTGTCGACGGCGCCGTCGGCACCCAGCGGATAGACATAGGTCGCCTCGGCCCAGTCCCTGGTCGGGTTGCGGAAGGCCTGGGTGACGCGCGTGCGCAGCGTCGGGCCCGAGACCGTGATGTCGACGTCGATCCCGAGCCGGATGGCTTCGGTCGTGGCGCCATTCTCCTTCAGGAGCAGGGTGCCGGATTTGGCATCGCCGGGCTGGAGCAGGCTGGCCTGCTCCGTCGTCGCCGACCAGGAGGTCTCGAAGCTCACCAGCAGGGCCACGAAACTGACCAGGAGCACGGCGATGCTTTGCGCCAGAAGGAACAGCCCGACCTTGATCAGCCTGCCGAGCCACGGATTTTCGTCAGGGTGTTCGTCGCTTTCGACCGTGTCGTAATAGTCCATTTGGCCTGCTCCCGAAGCATGTTCGATGCCGCCGAGCATCGGTCGGGAGGGCCTGATTTCGCGAGCAGAATGATCGGTAATGTTCCGCCACGGCCGGTCGGAGCCATCAGCCGTTTGGCGGCGATGTCCGGTTTTGTGCTGACTTGTCCGCCCTGCTAGACTGGACGCCGTGGAGCGGGGTTAACGATGCAGACGCAAGACAAGCTCTCCGACAAGCAGCTTTCGGACGAGCAAAGCCGCGAGGTCGCGGAGATGATCCGCGAGGAAATCGCCAGGCGCCGGATCTCGCGGCAGGCACTGGCCGAGCAGGCCAAGCTCAGCCTGTCGACCCTGGAAAAGGCGCTTGGCGGCCGGCGCCCCTTCACGCTGGCGACCACGGTCCGGCTGGAGCAGGCCCTGGGCGTGTCCCTGCGAAAGAGCACCGCCACGCCGGCGCCCGCGGGGAGCAGCGACGTCGCACCCGACGGCCTCGGCTCCTATTCGCATCGTGCGGTGACCTGGATCGAGGGTGTCTACCTCACCCTGCGGCCATCCTTTGGCGACAGGGATGCGATCTTCGCCTATCGCACCGAAATCGCCTGGGAGCCGAAAGTGTCCTCGCTGGTCTTCCGCGAGGGCGAGCGAACCGATGCCGCCTATGAGCACACCGGCGAAGTTGCGGTGCCGCATCAATCCGGCTTCATCTATCTCGTCATCAACAAGCACGGGCAGCATCGCGTCATCACTGTGTCGCGGCCGACCGTAACAGGTGCGATGTACGGCATCATTTCGACGCTGCGTGCCGGCGCCGGCTCCCAGTTGATGCCGGTCGCGGCGCCAATCGCCTATGTTCCGATTAACAACGTCAAGGAGCCGGCGCTTGGACGGATCATGCCTGACCACGCCAACCATGCGCTGTATCTGAGCCACCTGCGCCGCACGGTGGAGGAGTCATTCGCGCTGTTATTGTCGGTATAGGACGTGGCCGTAACATCGGACGTCGCGTGCCCACTGTTCTCGGTCATCATCCCGCTCGAATTTCACCGCGGGCAGTGGGAGCAGTCCTGGCTTGGCTGGACGTCACAGACGGCGGACAGGTCTCTCTACGAGATCATTCTGGTCATTCCACCTGACTTCACGGCGCATGCGGAGCTGAATGCGCTTGCCGCAGGCCAGGCCCGCCTCGAATTCGCGGATTCCGTGCACGATATCGGGCTCTGCGCGGCCGGCGCCGCCAGGGCTCGCGGCCGCTATTTGTTCTTCACGGAATCGCATTGCTGGCCCGAGCCCGACGTGATCGCGCTCTGCATCCGCGCAATCGAAGATCATCCCGACTGGGCCGGATTTTCCTGCCGCTCGGTCCCGATCTGCCACAACCGCCTGTCCGGGGCGGAGGCCGCGATGTACCAGGCCGACATCGAGTTCGGCATGAGGCAGCATCCCTGGCGCAAGGTGCTCGACCAGTGCTTCGTAACGCGGCGCGACGTCTATCGGGAGTGCGGGGGCCTGCGCGAAGAGCTCGGTCATTTCGCCGAATGGGTGCTCGCCGCCGCTTACCATGCGCGAGGCTACGCCATCGGCTATCTCGAGCAAGCGCGCTTCCACCACTATTATATCGGCCGGATCGGTGAGCTGAAGACGTTCACGCTCGATTTCGTCCAGGGCGAGAGCCGATTTCTCAGCGAGGATCGGCGCGATCCGGGCAGCGAGCTGATCGAAATTCCCTTTGAATGGAAAGACCGGGACGATTTGGATCGTCCGCTTGCGTTCAATGCATTGAACGCGCTGCTGCGTTACAGCCTGCCGCGTCTCGGTCGGAAATGGCCAGACGAGGAACTGCGTGCACTGTGGCGCTGGAGCGGGCCGGCGCTGTTCGGTGATCTCCGTGCGCGCGTCACGGCTTTCCTTGCCACCGCTCATGCGCACCTGGTGCTGTCAGCGCTGGCTCCATTCGGCTCGCGCGATGCCATTGCGCGGTGGATGAAGCTCTACATCGCATCGCTGATCCACCTTCAGCGGCTCGCATCTATCCGTCGTGTTCGCGGGCACACCAGATCGGCGAAGAAGCTGCTTGGCGATCAGGTCCTCGCGCAGCTCGGCTTTCACGAGCTGGAATCGGCTGNCCGGCCATGCTTTTCGCTGGAGCGAGCCGCAGGCAGCCGTTCGGATCAAGGGCGCGCCGGGACGCAGCACGATCTGCATCCGCAGTCCCGCCCTGCGTGAGCCGCTCGACCAGATCGGTGCGCAATTCTATCTCGACGGCGCAGCTCTCGATCGCGCCGCGATCGAGGTCGGCGTGGACCGTTACATGTTGAGCCTTGACCTGCCGCAATCAGGCATTGCCATCCTGGCCTGGGCCTGCCCCGAGTTCAGAGGTATCGGCGATGCGCGTCGTCTCGGCCTGCCTGTCGTTGGCATCGAGGTTAAACAGCCTTGAACCCCACATCTTCAGCTGCTCGATCGGCGCGGAATCGCGAGGAGCGCCTTGATCAGGCCTTGGCGACTTTCTTGTCGACCTCCGAAGCCACCGAGAATTCCTTGCGCAGGGTCGGCTTGTGGATCTTGCCGGTGGCGTTGCGCGGCAGGGCATCGACGAAGCGGACCTGGCGCGGGCATTTGAAGCGCGCCAGGTTGGCCGCGCAATGCGCGAAGACATCGGCCTCCGTCAGCTGTTGGCCTTGCTTCACTGCAACGATCGCAAGGCCCACCTCGCCCCATTGCGCGTCAGGAATGCCGATCACCGCGGCTTCCGCAACCGCCGCGATCTGATGCAGAACGTTCTCGACCTCGGCCGGATAGACGTTCTCGCCGCCGGAGATGTACATGTCCTTCCAGCGATCGACGATGTAGTAGAAACCTTCCTCGTCGACGCGCGTGGCATCGCCGGTGTGCAGCCAGCCGTCGGTGAACGACGTCTTGTTGGCCTCGGGCCTGTTCCAGTAGCCCGGCGTGATGTTCGGTCCCTTGACCCAGAGCTCACCGAGCTCGCCGACATCGGCATCGCTGCCGTCGGGGCGCACGATGCGCACTTCCGTGTGCAGCACTGGCTTGCCGGCGGAGCCGGCCTTGCGCGCCGCGTCCTCGCGGTCCAGCACCAGCACGGCCGGTGAGGTCTCGGTCATGCCGTAGCCCTGCTGGAGCGCCACGCCGCGCGCCTCCCATGCCTTCAGCAGCGGCATCGGTATCGGTGAGCCGCCGACACCGCAAACGATCAGCCTGGAGAGATCGGTCGTCGCGAAGGCCGGATGCTGCGCCATGAACTGGTAGATCGCTGGCACGCCGAAGAACGCGTTGATGCCGTGTGCGGGATCGTTGATCAGGCCGAGCGCCTCGGTGGGATCGAAGGCGCGCATGATGATCACGGTGCCGCCGGCATGCAGCACGGGATTGGTGTAGCAATTCAGTCCGCCGGTGTGGAACATCGGCAGCACGGTAAGAGCCACCGAGGATGGTCCGATACAGGCGGGGCCCCCGAGATTGACGCAATTCCAGAACGTCATGCCATGCGTGATGGTCGCGCCTTTGGGGTGACCAGTGGTGCCCGACGTGTACATGATGGTCGAGACATCATCGAGCGTGACCTCCTCGGAGCGGTCGAGCGGCTTGGCCGCGGCGATGCCGGCTTCATAGGCTCCGCCGGAGCCGAGCGGCACGCTGGTCGCGACGTTGCAGAGCTTTGCGACGGCGAGCGCTGTCTCGGCCAGTTCGGTGTCGTAGATCATCACGTCAGGCGCGCAATCGCCGGTGATGAACTGAAGCTCGGGAACGGTGAGGCGGATGTTCAGCGGCACGAGGACGGCGCCGAGCCGTCCGCAGGCGAACTGCACGTCCAGCATATCCGTGGTGTTCGGCGCCAGCACGGCGACGCGGTCGCCGCGCGAGACCTTCAGCGAGTGACGCAAGAACGAAGCCAGGCGCGAGATGCGGGCGTTGAATTCCGAATAGCTGAAGCGGCGCCCGCTTGCGAGATCGATGGCCGCGACCTTGGAAGGCGCGCGGCGGGCGTGATGAGCGATCCAATCGTAATAACGAACGGCCAACACTCCCTCCCTCGGCGGTCCTGTGTCGTCTGGATTCTTATTGCTGTGCACCATGCCCGGCATGGCCCTGGGAGGCCAGCCGGAGTTTGTGCAGCAGTCTTTTTTGATTTGGAGTTGGCCTGCGACGGGTGAAAATCGTCTTGCGTTGAGTTGCTAGCTCACGGCTTGCCCCCAANCCAGCCACTCCGCGCAAGTGAGCCGCCGGTGTTCCAGCCATGGTGGAACGGCAGGAGTCGTCGAAAGCAATATCGCAATGAAGAGCCCATTCTATACCGCCGAGCACGACGCCTTTCGCGAAATGATGCGCCGCTTCGTCGACAGGGAGATCGCCCCGTTCGCCCATGAATGGGACGAGGCCGGCGAATTCCCGCGCGCGCTCTATCGCAAGGCAGCTGAGATCGGGCTGTTGGGGCTCGGATTTCCCGAGGAATATGGCGGGNCGCCGCCGACCAGTTCATGAAGATCGTGGCGAGCCAAGAGCTGGCGCGCGCCGGCGCCGGCGGCGTCAGCGCCAGCCTGATGAGCCACACCATTGGCTCGCCGCCGATCGCCCGCGCGGCGCGGCCAGAGATCAAGGCACGCGTGCTGCCGCAGGTGCTGTCGGGCGAGAAGATCTCCGCGCTCGCGATCACCGAGCCGGGCGGCGGCTCAGATGTCGCGAACCTCCGCACCAGGGCGCGGCGCGACGGCGACCACTACGTCGTGAGCGGCGAAAAGACCTTCATCACCTCAGGCGTCCGCGCCGATTATCTGACCGTTGCGGTGCGTACCGGCGGTGAGGGCGCCGGCGGCGTCAGCCTGCTCCTGATCGAGGGCCATACGCCGGGCCTGTCCCGCACCAGGCTGAAAAAAATGGGCTGGTGGGCCTCCGACACTGCGACGCTGCATTTCGATGATTGCCGCGTGCCGGCGGAAAACCTGATCGGCGAGGAGGGGCACGGCTTCAAGATCATCATGCAGAATTTCAACAGCGAGCGGATGGGCATGGCGGCGAGTTGCACCGCCTTCGCGCGGGTCTGCCTCGATGAAGCCATCGTTTACGCCAAGGAGCGCAAGACCTTTGGCAAGCCACTTGCCCAGCACCAGGTCATCAGGCACAAGATCGTCGACATGGCGCAGAAGGTCGCAGCCTCGCAAGCAATGCTCGAGATGTTGGCCTGGCGATTGGAGCAAGGCGAGAGCCCGGTCGCTGAAATCTGCATGATGAAGAACCAGGCGACGCAGACCATGGCGTTCTGCGCCTCGGAAGCCGTACAGATCTTCGGCGGCGCCGGCTTCATGCGCGGCATCAAGGCCGAGCGCATCTACCGCGAAGTCAAGGTCAACGCCATCGGCGGCGGCACCGAGGAGATCATGAAGGATCTGGCGTCAAGGCAGATGGGATTGTGATGGACACCGTCATTCCGGGGCGACGCGAAGCGTCGAGTCCGGAATCGATCGGGCGCCAATCTCCGCAGAGGAATAGATTCCGGGATCGCGCTTCGCGCGCCCCGGAATGACAGGGGAAGAAGTAGAGGAAACGCCTGATGATCACGCTCTATCACTGCGAGGCCGCGCGCTCGTTCCGTCCGCTCTGGATGCTGGAGGAGATGGGGCTGCCTTATGAATTGAAGATGCTGCCGTTCCCGCCGCGCGTCTTCGCCAAGGATTATCTCGCGCTGAATCCGCTCGGCACCATTCCGTATCTGATCGACGGCCAGACCAGGATGACGGAATCCTCCGGCATCTGCCATTATCTCGGCATCAAATACGGCCCGACGCCGCTGATGGTCGGCCCGGAGGATCCCGCCTATGGCGCCTTCCTGAACTGGATGTATTTCAGCGACGCCACGTTAACCTTCCCGCAGACGCTGGTGCTTCGCTACACTCAGCTCGAGCCGGAAGAGCGCCGCAATCCGCAGGTCGCCACCGACTATGCCAAGTGGTTTTTGGGACGGCTGCGCGCGGTCGAGGCAGCGACCGCCAAGACGGAGGCCTTGTGCGCGGGTCGCTTCACAACCGCTGATATTGTCATCGGTTACGCGCTCCGCCTTGCCGACAACATCGGCCTTGCCAAGGATTTCGGCCCGAATGTCGCGGCCTATTGGGCACGCCTGCAGCAGCGCGACGGTTTCAAGCGCGCGGTTGCTGCGGAGCAGAAGGCCGGCGCCGAACAGAATGTTGCGCCAAGGGTGAGGGCGTAAGGGAAGCTGTCATTCCGGGACGGTGCGAAGCATCGAACCCGGAATCTCGGGGTTCCGGGTTCGGTCCTTGAGGACCGCCCCGGAACGACGGGCCTTGTGTCGATGACAGCGCTATCCCGCCGTGACAGCGCCCAGATTTCCGCTAAGGTGACTCTGTTCCGCAGCGGCCTAAGAGCCGCGCGAGGAGGATACCCCAAATGGAAGACATGGGTCGCGAATCCGACCATTTGATGCTGATCACGCCGGAGCGGGTCTTCTATGCCGGCCTGCTCGGCCGGCCCCGCAAGCGAACCCCCGGCTGCTGCCACGTCTATGTCGCGGTAAAGGGCAGCCTGTATATGACCATCGACGACGTGCTCGCCACCGGCGAGCTGTTCGTCACCCTGCCGAACCAGCGGCACTCTATTGCCAGCGACTACCGTACTGCGATCAGCGTGACGCTGGAGCCGGAAAGCGTGCCGGATGGCGTGCTGGAAGATCTGGCGCAGCGGCTGATGGGATCCGACCGCGCGGCCTATGCCCGAAAGATCCTCGCCGCCTACGCGCTGCTGCGCCAGCGCCGCTACGGCGACATCACCACCGCCGAATTCGACGAGATGTGTTTTGGCGAAGCGTTGCCGCGCCGCGTGCTCGACCCCAGGGTGGTGCGTGCAGTCGCCCGCATCGGGCGCTTCTCGGGTGAGCCGGTGACAGCGGATACGTGCGCGGCGGAAGCAGGTCTGTCCGCCTCGCGCTTCCTGCATCTGTTCAAGGAAGAGACCGGCATCTCGTTCCGCTCCTTCCGCGCCTGGAAGCGCGCGCGGCATCTGCTGCACTTCGCCAACCAGAACCTCAACCTCGCCCATCTCGCGCAGGACATCGGCTATCCCGACTCAACGCATTTCAGCCACTCGATCCGCCGCTTCTATGGCTTGAAGCCGCGCGCGATCTTCGTCGGTTCGCGGGATCTTGCGATTTATCGCAGCACCGAGACGGTGAGGGAGCTCGCGGAGGCGGGCTGATCACTTCGTAGGGTGGATTAGCCGAAGGCGTAATCCACCATTTATGCATCCGCGGAGATAGACCTTGGTGGGTGACGCCTTCGGCTAACCCACCCTACGGCACCTCCTTGCTTTTCCAGCTTCTCCGCGCAAGAAGCCGGATGCCCAGCATCAGATGATCGCAGGCGTTGAATTCCCAGCGTTGCGAGACATCAGTGATATGAGCGACAAGGCCGTCATCACCTGCGCCCTGAACGGCGTGCTCACCGATCCCAGGCAGCACAAGGTGCCGGTGACGCCAGAGCAGATGGCGCGCGAGGCCAGGGCTGCGTTCGATGCCGGCGCGTCCATCATGCACATCCATCTGCGCCAGCAGGCGCCGAACAAGGGGCACCTGCCGTCCTGGGACGTCAGCGTCAGCAGGGAGATCCAGCAGGCGATCCGCGAAGCCTGCCCCGGCGTCATCATCAATCACACCTCGGGCGTCTCAGGGCCGAACTATTCGGGCGCACTCGACTGCATCCGCGAGACCAGGCCGGAGATCGCCGCCTGCAATGCAGGCTCGCTGAATTATCTGAAGGTGAAGGCCGACAACAGCTGGGCCTGGCCGCCCATGATGTTCGACAACGCGGTCGAGAAAGTGAAGGATTATCTCGACGTCATGAATGCGGTCGGCACCATCCCCGAGTTCGAATGTTTCGACGTCGGCATCGTCCGCTGCGTCGGCATGTATCACCAGGTTGGCATGTACAAGGGTCCGCTCGAATATAACTTTGTGATGGGCGTCGCGTCAGGAATGCCATCGGATCCGGAACTGCTGCCGATCCTGCTCAAGTTGAAGCGCCCAGAGGCGCATTGGCAGGTCACGGCCATCGGCCGCGAAGAGATCTGGCCACTGCACCAGCGTTGCGCCGACCTCGGAGGCCACTTGCGCACCGGATTGGAGGATACGTTCTATCTCGCCGACGGCAGGAAGGTGACCTCGAACGGTCAGCTGATCGAAGCCATCGCGGCCTGCGCCCGCCGCGCCGGCCGCGACATCGCGTCACCGGCCGAGGCGCGGAAGATCTTTGGGACGAATCGCTGAAGGTAGCCTCAGCCGTCATTGCGAGCGAAGCGAAGCAATCCAGAGTGCATGCGCGGAAACAGACTGGATTGCTTCGTCGCTTCGCTCCTCGCAATGACGGTAGGATAGAATCATGTCCACCATCGAAAACACCATCTCCCCCGGCAGCGCCGCCTACCATGCCAACCGCGACGGCATGCTCGCGCTGATCGACCGCATGCGCGCGCTGGAAGAGCGCACGCGTGCCGCGTCGGCCGCAGCAAAGGACCGCTTCCACAAGCGTGGCCAGCTCTTGCCGCGCGAGCGCGTCGCCTTGGTGCTCGATCCCGGCGCGCCCTTCATCGAGCTGTCGACGCTCGCCGGCTACATGTTCGACGTGCCGGATGCTGCGAAGAGCGTGCCCGGCGGCGGCGTCATCGCCGGCATCGGCTTCGTCTCGGGCATCCGCTGCATGGTCAGCGCCAGCGATTCCGGGATCGATGCCGGTGCGCTTCAGCCCTTCGGCCTCGACAAGATGCTGCGCGTGCAGGAGCTCGCGCTGGAGAACAAACTGCCTTACGTCCAGCTCGTCGAAAGCGCCGGCGCAAATCTCCTGCGCTACCGGGTCGAGGACTTTGTCCGCGGCGGCAACATCTTTCGCAATCTCGCGCGGCTCTCGGCAGCGGGCCTTCCGGTCGTCACCGTGACGCATGGCTCGTCCACCGCTGGCGGTGCCTATCAGACCGGCCTGTCCGATTACATCGTCATGGTCCGCGGCCGCACCCGCGCCTTTCTCGCCGGGCCGCCGCTGCTGAAGGCCGCGACCGGCGAGATCGCGACGGAAGAAGAGCTCGGCGGTGCCGAGATGCACACGCAGGTTTCTGGTCTTGGCGACTATCTCGCCGAGGACGACCGCGATGGCTTGCGCATCGCCCGCGAGATCATGGCGGCGCTGGAATGGGAGCGGCCGGGCCCGGCGGCTCAAGAGTTCAAGCCGCCGCGCTACGAGCAGGACGAACTGCTCGGCATCATGCCGATGGACCACAAGCGCCCGGTCGACATGAAGCAGGTGATCGCCCGCATCATCGACGATTCCGACTTCACCGAAATGGCGCCGAATTACGGCCCGGCCACCGTCTGCGGCCATGCCCGCATCGAGGGCCAGGCGATCGGCATCATCACCAACAACGGCCCGCTCGATCCTGCCGGCGCCAACAAGGCGACGCATTTCATCCAGGCCTGCTGCCAGACTCGCACGCCGATCCTCTATCTCAACAACACCACCGGCTACATGGTTGGCAAGGCCTATGAAGAAGCCGGCATGATCAAGCACGGCTCCAAGATGATCCAGGCGGTAACATCTGCGACCGTGCCGCAGATCACCATCTATTGCGGCGCCTCGTTCGGCGCCGGCAATTACGGCATGTGCGGGCGCGGCTTCCATCCACGCTTCTGCTTCTCCTGGCCCAACGCCAAGACCGCGGTGATGGGCGGCGAGCAGGCCGCCGAGACCATGGCGATCGTGACCGAGGCGGCCGCCGCGCGCCGCGGCAAGCCGGTCGAGAAAGAAAAGCTCGATGCCATGAAGGCACAGATCGTTGGCGTGTTCGACGGCCAAATGGACGTGTTCGCAACCAGCGCCCGTGTGCTCGACGACGGCGTGATCGATCCGCGCGATACCCGCGCGGTCCTTTCCGAGGTGCTCGCGATCTGCCGCGAGGGCGATGCCCGCACGCCCCAGCGCATGCAATTCTCGGTGGCCCGCCCATGAGGAACGGATCAGTGCAGCACCGGCCGTTCGTCAAGGTCTTGATCGCGAACCGTGGCGAGATCGCACTGCGCATCATGCGCAGCGCGCGGCAGCTTGGCCTCGGCGTTGTCGCGGTCTATTCGGATGCAGATCGCGATGCGCTGCATGTGAGGCAGGCCGATCAAGCTGTGCGGATCGGCGAGGCCTTGCCGGCGCAATCCTATCTCAACATCCCCGCGATCATTGCCGCGGCCAGGGCCAGTGGCGCGGATGCCGTGCATCCCGGCTACGGCTTCCTCGCCGAGAACGAGGCATTTGCGAGAGGCTGCAAGGATGCCGGCCTCGTCTTCATCGGCCCGTCGCCGCAGGCGATCGAGGCGATGGGCAACAAGGCCGGTGCCAAGGAGATCATGAAAAAGGCCGGCGTGCCCGTCGTGCCCGGCTATCAGGGCGCTGAGCAGGGTGACGACGTGATGCTCGCTGAGGCCAAGAACATCGGCTTCCCCGTGATGATCAAGGCGGTCGCGGGCGGTGGCGGGCGTGGCATGCGGCTCGTCACCGACGCCGCATCGTTCCCCGATGCGCTGCGCAGCGCGCGGTCGGAAGCGAAAGCGGCGTTTGGCGATCCCACCGTCATCCTCGAACGCGCCATCCAGAATCCCCGCCACATCGAGATCCAGGTGTTCGGCGACATCAACGGCAACGCCATCCATCTCGGCGAGCGCGACTGCTCGGTGCAGCGCCGGCATCAGAAGCTCATCGAGGAGGCGCCGTCGCCTGCGGTGACGCCCGAGCTGCGTGCGAAAATGGGCGAGGTGGCGGTCGCGGCGGTGAAGGCACTGCGCTATGAGGGCGCCGGAACGCTGGAATTCCTGCTCGACGCCAGCGGCGAATTCTATTTCATGGAGATGAACACGCGCCTCCAGGTCGAGCATCCCGTCACGGAAGCGGTCACCGGTCTCGATCTGGTCGAGCTGCAATTGCGCGTCGCACGTGGCGAGGCGTTGCCGGTGAAGCAGCAGGACATCAAATTCTCCGGCCACGCCATCGAGGTGCGGCTCTGCTCGGAAGATGCCGCCCAGGATTTCATGCCGCAATCCGGCCGCATCGCGCGTTGGCAGGTGCCTGATGGCATCCGCGTTGAGCACGCGCTGCAATCGGGCACGGAAATCCCGCCATTCTACGATTCCATGATCGCCAAGGTGATCAGCCACGGCGCCACGCGCGAGGAGGCGAGGCGGCGGCTGATCGTCGGGCTGGAGCAACTCACGGCGCTTGGCGTGACCACCAACCAGGCGTTCCTGATGTCGTGCCTGCGTCATCCCGGCTTTGCCAGGGGCGAGGCGACGACGGCCTTCATCGGTGCGCATCGCGACGAGCTGCTGGCGTCGTCGGGGAATGCTGCATTCAACACGGCGCTGGCGGGCCTGCTGCTCTATGTCACCAATCCGCGCGCGCCGGCATGGCGACGCGGCCGCAGCCTGTCAGCGACGTTTCCTCTGCCCGCAAAGATCGAGATCGCCGGTCACGCCCGTGAGCTCGAGGTCACCCGCGAGCGCGATGGCAGCTACATCGTTGTCTCCGATGGTCGCCAGGACAAGTTCGAGATCGAGCAGCTCGATGCCGACGCAATCCGCTTCCGCCACGATGGTGTGATGGACAGCGCAAGATTCCTGCGCGAGGGCGACCGGTTGCACCTCCAGCGCCGCGGCATCCCGGTTGCGGTCACCGATCTCACCCTCGCGGCCCCCAGGGCTGCGGCAACCAATGGCGGCGATGGCAAAGTCCGCGCCGCGATGAACGGCCGCGTCGTTGCCGTCCTGGTCAAGCCGGGTGACCGCGTCACATCAGGCCAGCCGGTGCTGACGCTGGAAGCGATGAAGATGGAGCACGTCCACAAGGCCGGTATCGATGGTGTTGTCGCGGCCATCGGCGTGGTCGAGGGCGAGCAGGTGACGACAGGCAGGATCATCGCGGAGATCGGTAGCGCGGCGAATCCAGTCTCGTAGGACCTCCTACCCTTCGTCAAGGGTGGGAGTCCCTGACAGATAACTATAGCACCGTGCTCGACGCTATCCAGGACGCTTCGCGCCGGCTTTGCCGGTGCCTATGGCATCCTGGACAGCGTCTGCGCGCGGCGCTCTTGCGTTCGGCAGGTCGGGACGAAGGAACGGTCGCATGCGGCCGAACAAAGGAACGGCTCAGCCTGCTGCCGAGATCTTCGCGCTGTTGTGGTCTGCGTCGTAGGGCGTCTGGTGCTTGAGCGTCGCGCACAAGGCAAAGAGCAGGCGATCTCCCACACCACGCAGCGCACGCGCATGGCCGTGTCCGCGCTGCCGCAAAGCATCATAGCGTCGCCGGGCTGCGGCGTCGTATTGAAGCGCGCCGCGCGACCAGTGATGAACGGCGCTTTGCAGCCGCCTGTTGCAGGCCAGGCGGCGGATCACGAAGCGTTGCTTGCCGCTTTGCCGCGTCACCGGTGCGACCCCTGCCAAGGCGCGCAAGGCGTGGTAGTCTCGTCTGCGCAGAGGCTCGGTGGCCTCGACGAGCAGTGTGGCAAGAACGATCCTGCCGATTCCCGGCCAGGAGCGAAGGATCGCCACGTCACACTGCTCGGGATTCTGCCCCGCGGGGCTCTCCTGTTCTTCGAGCTTGGCGCACAGGCGGTCCAGGCTGTGCTGCGCTTCCTTGATTTGCTGATTGACCAGGCGCAGACGGGCCGCGAGGCTGCGGATATGCACGCACGCAGCCTCCGTCGTGCCCGGTGCCACGAGCAGGGGTGTCTCGCGCAAAGTCTTGAGCACCGTCGCCGCATCGAGGCGGCGGATACGATAGGCGCTGAGGATGCGCGCGATCGCCTTGTCGCTGGCCTTGGCCGCGCTGTCCGGCGTCGGCACCTTTTGCCAAAGTGCCAGGAACCAGTCGTCGGCGACATCGTCGGTCAGCTTGGCCGCTTGGGGATAGTACCGCCACAACTGCTGACGCAGGCGATTGGCAAGCCGCGTGCGCTCCTGCTGCAGCTCCTCCGCCATGCGCGACCACTCGCGCAGCTCGATCACCACCGGATTGTCGGCCGCAAGCTGGCGGAAGGCCGCACAGTCCGTACGCAATGAGCTTCCGAGCACATGAGCGTCGCGGCGATCATCCTTGGCACCGGCCACCGTGAAGCGATCCCGGAAGCGGTCGAGTTGCTTG
>NZ_LJYG01000047.1:0-16194 GCF_001440035.1 Bradyrhizobium manausense
TTCGATATTAAAGAGTGGGTAGCGCCCGCGCTGATGTCGGGGGCCGTCGATGTCGAACCGCCGGGGGATGGCTGTGCTGTCTATGCTTTTGCCAGTTGGTGTCCTTGCAGGATGTTGTTGGTGAGGGCGTACCAGAGCACGACGGCACGGACCTTCTCGATGCCGCGCACGGTCAATTGCCTGAGGTCCCAGTTCCGCCACCGGGCATGGATGCATTCGCAGATCGTGCGGGCTTTGTACTGTGCCTTGCCGGCTTCGCTGGCCATGCGGGCCCGCCAGGCCGCGACGCCAGGACCGTCGCTGCTCCGAGGTAAAAAGGGATCGACACCGCTCCTGGAGTTGGGCGGAGGACAGTAGACCTCGACGCCTTCACCGTGCGCCCATTCGATGTCCTCGCCGCTGCAGAACCCGCCATCGGCGAGGTAGCGACGCGGCAAGCGCTTCAGCCGAGTGCGCGTTCGCTCCAGCATCGGCCGCATCAAGCCGCGATCTGATCCGTTGTTGTCGATGTCGACCGTGACCACGATCAGTTCGCCGGCCGCGCTGGCCACCTGCACATTGTAGGCGGGGCGGAAGCCGGCATCTGCCATCTTCATCACCCTTGCCTGCGGGTCGGTGGTGGAGGCCCGGGGCTCCTTCGGCTTTTTGCCATTGCCGCCTTTTTCGTCGAGTTGCTTGCGCTTCCGCTTGATCTCGTCCAAAGCCCTCTGCGCAGCCTGCACCCGCTCACTGCGTTCGCGTGCCGCGCGCTCTCTGGCCGCCCTGATACGCCGGCTGCTGGCTTCCGGATCCGCATCGACCTCGCGCTTGAGCTCTTCCACCACAGCCTTCGCTTGGGCCATCTGCCGGCCGAGCGTTGCCTCCCGCCGGAACGAGCCGGCCCCCGCATTCGCCCGTATCCGCACCCCGTCCTGGGTCAGCTTCTCCAGATCAATCAGCCCTGCCTCATTCAGAGCCACCAGATGTTCGACCAGCAAACGGTCCAGCAGGTCCGCGCAGCCGACCCGGAAATCCGACAGTGTGTGATAGTTCAAAGACACGCCGCCGCAGAGCCAGCGGTAGACGTCGTGACTGTCGCAGAGCCGATCCAACGCCCGCGCGCTGCCAACGCCATCGCTCGTGGCGTACAGCCAAAGCGCCAGCAGCAGCCGGGGTGATGGCGCCGGATGGCCCGGCCTGTTTTCCCGTGCCTTAACCCGATCTTCCAGCTCGCTCAGGTCGAGCCCCTCGACATAAGCCCAGATCACCCGGGCCAGATGATCCTGCCCGATCAGGCTGTCGATATCGACCGCCCGCAATTCGACCTGATTGCGCACGGGCTCGCGCAGCCGAGGTGCACCCCGCGGCACCGCTTCGGTTCGTGGCGCCGACTGATCCGGCAATTCGCCAAAAAGTCCCTCGTCAGCCATCATCCTCTCCAGCAGATCAGTCTGCCTAGAGAATCACATTCGCCCGACACGCGGTACAAAAGATTCACAGTCTCGTAGGGTGGGCAAAGGCGCCCTTGCGCCGTGCCCACCATTCCTCTCGATTGTAAAAATGCGTGGGCACGCTTCGCTTTGCCCACCCTACGAGACCTCCTCCCCCTCGACGAACCCGCCCCCACGGCTTACCTCTAACGCCGTGCCGCCCCGCATCCTCAAAATTCCGGCCGAGCCGGCCCCGCTGCTGCCCGACCGTTTCCAGCAATGGTTTGCGGCCCGCGGCTGGACGCCGCGCGAACATCAGCTCGCGCTGCTGGAAAAGGCGCGTGAGGATCGATCGGCCTTGCTGATCGCTCCGACCGGGGCCGGCAAGACGCTGGCGGGATTCTTGCCGACGCTGGTGGAACTGAGCTCTGCGCCGGCGACGCCCGCGAAAGCCCTCGTCTCCACCGGCCGCAGCGTGCAGCGCAGCGCCGGTCTCCACACCCTCTACATCTCGCCGTTGAAAGCGCTCGCCGTCGACATCGCCCGTAACCTCGAGCGCCCCATCGCCGAGATGGGCCTGCCAATCAAGGTCGAGACCCGCACCGGCGACACGCCGGTATCGCGGCGTCAGCGGCAGCGGCGCTATCCGCCCGACATCCTGCTGACGACGCCGGAGCAGCTCGCGCTGCTGCTGTCCTCCGACGATGCGCCGTTTTTGTTTTCCTCGCTGAAGCGCGTCGTGCTCGACGAGCTGCATGCGCTGGTGACGTCCAAGCGCGGCGATCTGCTGTCGCTCGGCCTTGCACGGCTGTGGCGTCTCGCCCCGCAGATGCGCGCGATCGGCCTGTCGGCGACCGTGGCGGAGCCGGAGCAACTCGCGCGCTTCCTGGTGCCGCAGCCCGAAGGCAAGGAAGTTGCCGCCGATATCGTCGTCGCCGGCGGCGCCGCGCCGCCGCTGGTTCAGATGCTCGACACAAGCGAGCGCCTGCCCTGGGCCGGCCACAGCGCGCGTCACGCGCTCCCCGAAATCTACGAGTTGATCAAGCAGAACAAGACCACGCTGGTGTTCGTCAACACCCGCAGCCAGGCCGAGATGCTGTTCCAGAATCTCTGGAGCATGAACGACGACGGCCTTGCCATCGCGCTGCATCACGGCTCGCTCGACGTCGCGCAGCGCCGCAAGGTCGAGGATGCGATGTCGGCAGGACGCTTGCGCGGCGTGGTCTGCACCTCCTCGCTCGACCTCGGCGTCGACTGGGGCGACGTCGATCTCGTCGTCAATATCGGCGCGCCCAAGGGCTCCTCGCGCCTGATGCAGCGCATCGGCCGCGCCAATCACCGTCTCGACGAAGCCTCCCGCGCCGTGCTGGTGCCCGCCAACCGCTTCGAGGTGCTGGAATGCCGCGTCGCCATCGATGCCATCGCCGAGAATGCGCAGGACACCCCGCCCTTGCGTACCGGCGCGCTCGACGTGCTGGCCCAGCACGTGCTCGGCTGTGCCTGCGGCGAGCCGTTTCTCTCCGATGAACTCTATGCCGAGGTCCGCACCGCCGCGCCTTATGCCGACCTGTCGCGGCAGGATTTCGACGACGTCGTCGATTTCGTCGCCTCCGGCGGCTACGCGCTGAAGACCTATGAGCGCTTCGCCCGCATCAAGCAGGACAAGGAGGGCCGCTGGCGCGTCGCCAATCCAAAAGTGCGGCAGAGCTACCGGATGAATGTCGGCACCATCGTCGAGGACGACATGCTGAAAGTGCGGCTGGTGCGCTCGCGCGGCGGCGGTCACGGTTCGACGGGGGTGATCGCGCGCGGCGGCCGCTTGCTCGGCGAGATCGAGGAGGCCTTCATCGAAGGCCTCAGTCCGGGTGACACTTTCGTATTCTCAGGCGAGGTGGTGCGCTACGAAACCCTGGTCGAGGATCAGGTCTATGTCTCGCGCGCGCATGACAAGGATCCGAAAGTGCCGTCCTATATGGGCGGAAAATTCCCGCTCTCGACCTATCTCGCCGAACGCGTCCGCCGTCTGCTCGACGACGGGCGAGCATGGAAGGGCTTGCCCGAGCAGGTGCGCGACTGGTTGTCGCTGCAGAAGGACGTCAGCCGCGTGCCTGCCGTGCGCGAGCTGCTGGTGGAAAGCTTTCCGCGCGCCAACAAGCACTACATCGTCTGCTATCCCTTCGAGGGCCGCCTCGCGCACCAGACCCTCGGCATGCTGCTGACGCGTCGGCTCGAGCGCGCTCGCGCCCGGCCGCTCGGCTTCGTCGCCAATGAATATGCGGTGGCGATCTGGGGGCTCGGCGACCTCTCTTTCATGATCAGGGACGGCCGCATCGATCTCGACGGGTTGTTCGATCCTGATATGCTCGGCGACGATCTGGAGGCCTGGCTCGCCGAATCCGCGCTGATGAAGCGCACCTTCCGCAACTGCGCGATCATCTCCGGCCTGATCGCGCGCCGCCACACCGGCGAAGAGAAGAGCCGCCGCCAGGTGCTGTTCTCGACCGACCTCGTCTACGACGTCCTGCGCAAGCATCAGGCCGACCACGTCCTCCTGCGCGCGGCGCGCGCCGATGCCGCCACCGGCCTATTGGATCTGCGCCGCCTCAGCGACATGCTGATGCGCATCCAGGGCCGCATTACCCACCGGGAACTCGACCGCGTCTCCCCGCTCGCCGTCCCCGTGATGCTGGAAATCGGCCGCGAGTCAGTTTATGGCGAAGCTGCAGACGAGCTGCTGGCCGAAGCCGCGGATGAACTCGTCAAAGAGGCGATGGATAGAAGCGGGTAAGACGTGACGGCAGGCGCGCTGATTTCGGGGGATAACGAGGACATGCGCGTTTCCAGAGTCACCATCATCAATGTGACCTTCGCGGCCGATCTCTCCGGCGCGCTGTTCTGGGACGAGCAGCGCCTGCTGGTCGTCTCCGATCTGCATCTGGAGAAGGGCTCGAGCTTCGCCACCCGCGGCGTGCTGCTGCCGCCCTACGATACCGTCGCGACACTTGGCCGGCTCGCTGCTGTCATCTCCCGCCATAATCCCAAAACGGTCATCGCGCTCGGCGACAGCTTTCACGATCGCACCGCGCATGAGCGCCTGTCCGCGGAGGACCGCGATGCCGTCGCCGCGCTGCAGAGCGGCCGCGACTGGATCTGGATCTCGGGCAATCACGATCCGATGCTGCCGCGCGATCTCGGCGGTACCGTCGCCGACGAAGTTGCTGTTGGCCCCATCACCTTCCGCCACGAGCCATCAGGCGCGCCTGGCGAGATTGCCGGCCATCTGCACCCCAAGGCCCGCATCTCCGCCCGCGGCCGATCGATGGAGCGACGCTGCTTCGCCAGCGACGGAATGCGCGCCGTGATGCCGGCCTTCGGCGCCTATGCCGGCGGCCTCAGCATCCGCGACGCCGCGTTTGCAAGGATCTTTGCGAAGACCGGCTTTGTCGCCCATCTCCTCGGCGACCGCCGCGTGCACGCGATAGCGGCGTCAAGGTGTTACTGAAGGCGCTGCTCTCGTAGGGTGGGCAAAGCGTAGCGTGCCCACCACCTGCTAATTATTGAAGGATCGTGGGCACAGCGCTTCGCGCCTTTGCCCACCCTACGCATCTCCCAAGCTCACGCCGCCTTCGCCTGCACGTCCTCGCAGAACTCCGCCAAGCGATCCGCCAGCCGCAGCGTCGCGGGGCTCGCATTGGGCGAGGCCATCAGCGCCACCTCCGTCTTGTTGATCGGCGCAAAGCCGTCCTTCGCGGTCAGCACGCGGTGGTCGGACTGGATCGACATCTCCGACAGGATGCTTAAGCCCATGCCCGCGGCCACCGCGGCCTGGATGCCGGAGAGACTCGATGATGTGTAGGCGGTGTGCCAGGCGCGGCCCGCGCTTTCCAGCGCGTGGATGGCGCCGGCGCGATAGACGCAGCCGAGCGGAAAGCCGATCAGGGGCACTGATGGCACGTCGACGTCGACCGGATGGCTCTTGCTGGTGACCCAGTGCACCCGCTCCGGCCACACCGCGATCGCGCCCTTCTCGCCGGCCGCGCGCTTGTAGAGCGCGAGATCGAGCTCGCCGCGTTCGAGATCGCGGGCGAGGTGCTTGCTCTGGTCGGCGCGCACGTCGAGGCGCAGGCCCGGGTGCGAGCGCGAGAACGTGCCCAGCAGCTTCGTCAGCCGATAGGCCGCAAAATCCTCGGGGATGCCGAGCCGGATCGCGCCTTCGCCGCCCGGCTGGCGCAGCACGTCGCGCGCCTCTTCCGCAAGCGAAAGCAGCCGCCGCGCGTAGGACAACAGCCGCTCGCCGGCCTCGGTCGGGCGCACGTCCTTGCCGTCGCGGTGCAGCAGCACCTGGCCGACATCCTCCTCCAGCCGCTTGATCTGCTGGCTCACGGTCGACTGCGTACGGTGGACGCGCTCGCCGGCGCGGGTGAAGCCGCCGGCCTCGACCACCGAGACGAAGCTGCGCAGAAGCTCGAGATCGAGCATATCAGCCTCCATTCGAAAACCAACTGATCCGCAGTTAATCATTTAATTTCCAAATGGCAAGCGGCGTCCCTAGATCGGGGGTTCAGGAGAATGCCTCATGTCGCTTGCGCCTTCGATTTCGGTTCCCCGCACCCGCTTCAACACGCTGCCGCTCGCCATCGGCCTGTTCTGCTTGCTCTGGAGCTACGCCTTCGTCGCCGGCAAGATCGGCGTCACCCATTGCCCGCCGCTGATCCTGCTCGCCGCGCGCTTCTCGCTGGCCGGCATCCTGATCCTGGGTGCCACGCTGATCCGTGGCGAAGCCTGGTCACTGTCCTGGCGCGACGCCGCGATCTTCGCGGTGCTCGGCATCGCCAACAACGCGCTCTATCTCGGGCTCGGCTATACCGGCCTGCAATCGGTCTCCGCCGGCCTCGGCGGGCTGATCGTCTCGACCAATCCGGTGTTCACGGCGGCGCTCGCCGCACTGCTGCTCGGCGAAGGCATGACCTGGCGCAAGGCGAGCGGCCTTTTGCTCGGCGTCGTCGGCGTGACGGCGATCGTGTGGCACCGTCTCTCGGTCGGCACCGACAGCCCGCACGGCATTGTCTTCACGCTGGCCTCGCTCGCCTCCATCGTTTCAGGCACCATTCTGTTCAAGCTGCTCGCGCCGAAGGGCTCGTTGTGGATCGGCAATGGCGTGCAGAGCCTCGCAGCGGGCATCGTGCTCGCGCCGATCGCGTTCACCTTCGCCGATGTTCGCGCGATCGACTTTACCCCGGGCCTGATCGGCGCCTTCGCCTTCCTCGTGCTCGGCGGCTCGATCCTCGCCTCCTGGCTCTGGTTTCATCTCCTGAAAGTGTGTGGCGCGACCGCGGCCAGCGCCTATCATTTCCTGATGCCGCCGCTCGGCATGCTGTTCGCATATCTCGTGCTCGGCGAACACGTCGAGGCACGCGACCTCTTCGGGATCGTTCCGGTGGCGCTCGGCATTTACCTGGTGACGCGCCCGGCAAAGCCGGTGGCGTAAGAGGAGTTCCGCATGCCCGTTTCAATCACCCTGATCGGCGGCCCCACCGCCTTGATCGAGATCGACGGCTTTCGCCTGCTCACCGACCCCACCTTCGATGCGCCGGGCGCCTATCAATTGCCGCATGTGAAGCTGGAGAAGACCACCGGCCCGGCGGTGAAGGCCGATGCGATCGGCCCCATCGATGCCGTGCTGCTCAGCCACGACCAGCATTCGGACAATCTCGACAATTCAGGGCGCGACTTCTTGCTGAAAGCACCACGCGCGCTGACGACGGAGGCCGGCGCCAAACGCCTCGGCGGCCATGTCGAGGGCCTCGCGCCCTGGGCAACCGCGCATCTGAAGGACGACGACGGCAACACGCTGACCATCACCGCGACACCGGCGCGTCACGGCCCTGCCGGCATCGAGCCGTTGTCGGGCGATGTCATCGGCTTCGTGGTGCAATCGAGCCGCAAGGACACGAGCGCGGTCTATATCAGCGGCGACACCACCTGGTTCGACGGCGTCGCCGAAGTTGCGCGCCGCTTCAAGTGCGGCGTGGTGCTGCCGTTTGCCGGCGCCGCGCAAACGCGTGGCCCGTTCCATCTCACCATGGACACCAACGACACCATCGAGACCGCGCGCGCCTTTCCCGATGCGATGATCGTGCCCGTGCACACCGAAGGCTGGGCGCATTTCCGCCAGAACGGCGAGGATTTGCGCAAGACGTTTGACGTGCTCGGGTTCGGACCGCGGCTGCGATTGCTGGAGCCCGGCGTGCCGACCGTGATCGAGGCGCCGTGATGCAGACTGTCATTCCGGGGCGATGCGAAGCATCGAACCCGGAATCTCGAGATTCCGGGTTCGGTCCTGCGGCCCGTCCCGGAATGACTGACGATAGCTAACCGCGCTCAATGCGCCGCCGACGCCGTCTTCTTCGTTGCGACCGGCTTCGGCGCGGGCTTGGTGGCCGCCTGCGGGGCGCTGTCCCAGCCGCCGGCGGGCGTCGCCACGTTGACGGCGTCGTCGGGCTGCGGCTCGGCGCTGAAGGTCTGGATCGCGAGCTTGGCGGCGGCGAGCGATTGCGGGTCGAGGCGCTTGGCGACATCGTCGCGCTTGCCGGCCGCATCGGCATCGCCCTGGGCGGCCGCCAGGCTGAACCATTTGTAGGATTCGGCGAGGTTCTGCTCCACGCCGATGCCGCGGGCGTAGAGGATGCCGAGGTTGAACTGGCTGTCGGCGACGCCGCGGTCGGCGGCTTTGCGGAACCACTGCGCCGCGCTCTTGTAGTTGGCGCCGCGTCCGCCACCGTCGGCGTCGAGCACCGCGAGATTGTGCATCGCCTTGGCGTTGCCGCGTTCGGCCGCCTGCGTGTAGTAGCGGCGGGCGATGTCGGCGTCCTTCTTCACGCCCAGGCCCTTCTCATAAAGCGTGCCGAGGCGGAAGGTTGCGGGCACCACGCCGGCCTGCGAGGCGCGGTCGTACCACTTGGCGGCTTCGTCGTAATTCGCAGCGACGCCCTTGCCCTCGGCAAAGCGCACGCCGATCTCGTAGGCCGCGGTCGCATCGCCCTTCATCGCAGCGACGCGCAAAGCGGGACCGGCGATGCCGTCAGGCAGCTTCTCGCTCGGCGGGATCTGGACCACGCCGAGCCGCGCGCGGCTCGTGCCCGACAGCGCGCCGGTGACATCGCCGTTCGCCGCGGGCGGAAGCGGCGCTGCTGCGGGCGCGGGGGGAATTTCGACCGAAGCCGTGCTGCCGGAGCTCGCCGCCGGCGCGGCATTGTTCAGGGACTGCTTGCCGATCGGCGTCGGCGAGGTCATCGACGGCGTGACCTGCTCGGGCGGCTTGCTCTCGACTGGCGGCGGCGCCTGCGGTGCCTGTTGGCTGGTATTCTCCATCGCCTGCGGCGCCGGCGGCACGCTGCCGCCTTCGAGCAGGTTCATCGCCATCTTGAAGGTGCCGAGCACGATCACGACCACGCTGGCGCCGACCAGCAGCGAGCGGATTTTCGAGGTGATGGTCGAGCCGCCTTCCGCAGCGGCGGCCTGGGCTTTGCCTGGAGCCTTGTCCTTGCTGCGCGCCGCGATCGCGGCCTTGACGCCGCGGGCGGGCTTTTCCTGTGGCTGCGCGGCGGCGGCCTGCGCAGCGCGGCGCGCGGCTGCGATGAAGCTCGACGACGACACCGGCTCCTTGGGCGCAGCCGGGATTTCGCTGATCGCGCTTTCGGACGCGGCAATGCGCTCGGACGTCGTGGCGGGGCGGCCGCCCGGACGCGTGCCCGGCTCGAGCGGATGATCCGGCGGCAGTTCGGGCGCGATCGCGGCGCGCACTGGGGCGGTGTGCGGCTCGAGGATCTCGCTGATCGCGCGCGGTGGCAAAGGCGGTGTAGCTTGCTGCGCCACCGGCACCGGTGGCGGCGCGGTGGGGGCGGCGGCGTGGAATTCGCGCGGCGCGGCGACGAAGCCGGAATGCGCGTGCGGCTGGGCGGCGGGATTCGGCAGCTCGGGCTTCGGATCGTATCTCGGTTGCGGCGGTTGAGGCTGCCATTGCTCGCGCGCCATCGGCACCGGCTCGACGGGAGCCGCCATCGGCAATGGCGCGGCCACCGGCATCGGCGCAGGCGCGGGCGCGGGCGGCGCGGCGCGCACCGCGCGCAGGTCGCCCTCGATCATGGCGAGGCGATCGACAACGTGGCCGAGCGTGTTGTGCACGGCCTCCAGCGAATCCTGGGTGCCGCGGTTGGTCTCGGCCTGGCTGAAGCGGATGTCGGACAGCTCGCGCCTGACGAGATCGACCATGCCGGAATCCGGCGGCGGCGCTGAATTGCGGCTCTCGGCCAGCGCGGCATAGGTCGCCTGCTGCCGCTCGAGGTGGTGCAGGATGTCGTGCAGCCCGTCCTCGACACGGCTGAAATTGCTGCCGCGCTGATCCGAGGCGGCCTCTAGCCGCTCCAGCAGATAAGAGACGCGCTGCTCGAGATGCGCAAAGGTCGAGGCGGAGTCGTTGCCGACCTGCATGCGGTCGAAACGGTCGGACAGCGCGCGGATCGCGGCTTCCAGATGTTCGGTGCTCTCGGCAGGCGCCGGCCGCTCGCGCGTTTCCAGCGCGGTCGTGAGCGCGGCGATGCGCTGCTCCAGCACCGCAAAGCTGTCGCCGCGGTCCGAGGCGCGATTGAGCTGATCGACCTTGGATGACAGCAGCTGCACGTCCTCGGCGAGGCGGGCCAGCGCTTCGTTGGAGGCGACGTTGGAGACGATGCCGCGCAGCGCCGAGATCGCGCCTTCGAGCTGGCGCACCGTCGAGGGATCGTCATTGGCGCGCAGGATCAGGTCGAGCTTGGCGCCGAGATTGCGGATCGCCTCGTCGTAGCCGGTGAGCTGCTCGGCCGGCGTCAGCGTGCGCAGCACCTGCTTGATGTCGGAAAGCGCGCGCTCGATGCCTGACAGCACCTGGCCGTCGGTGCCGTTGGAGCGGGTCTCGTCGATGCGGCGGTGCAGCGAGCGGATCTCGTTCTCGATCGATTCGATCGCGCGCCGCGGCATCGCCTCGGTGATGACGTTGCGGATCTCGGCTAGCTCGGCGCGGAAGCCGTTGATGGCCTGCTCGGTATGGTCAGGCCGCTGCAGCGACTCGATCTGGCTGGTGATCTTGAGCAGATGGCGCTCGAGCGCGGAGAAATCCGGCCCCGCCTGCGGTGGCGGCGGAGCATAGACAGGCGCAGACGGAGCGATCGGCGGCGCGGCGCGCGGCGGCACCTGCCGCGGTGCGAATCCGTCAAGCTCGCTTTGCCGTGCGGTGATCTCGGCGACCGCGACGTCGAACGAGGCGGGACTCAGCGGCGGCGAGTTGCGATAGACCTGCGCGGCCGCGCGCTCGACCGCATCGGCCTGGCGATGGCGCGTTTCAACGGGTGAGGGCGCAGGCGTCGCGCGTGGCGCCGGAGGCTGCTGCGGCTGCGGTTGCTGCGGCCGCGAGATCTGCGACAGGCGGGCATCGAGCCGCGAGATCGCATCGTTGAGCTGGCGGGCCACGCCCTGCTCGCGCGAGACGTCTCTTTCACGGGAAGAGTCTTGGCGCGGCGCGGCGGGCTTCGAAATCCGTTCGATCTGCCGGGTGATCGCGTCGAGCCGCTGATGGATATCGGCGACTTCGCGACTCGCCTGACCAATTCCTTGGTTCTGAATGTCCTGCTGCTGCGAACGCGGATCGTGACGTTGATCCTGACGCGGCTGTTCGTAAGGGCTGCGAAAGTTCGGCGGGGCCGTCTCGCCGAGCGTGGAGTTCAGCCAATCGTTGAGTGACATGCCGGCACGGCGGGCAGCGGCTTCGGCCCGCTCCCTGACGGATGGATCGATACCGTCAACACTCCACGATACGCGCGAATTCATGACTCTGTCCGGTTCCGACTCCGCGCCCACCCGACGCCTCCAGTCTCCCCACGCGTGCCGCTTGCGAGACAATCGAATTCGGCGCGGGTCGTCTGCCTCGAAGTCTGACTTTTGTCGGTTACGGTAAATAACGGGTTAAGGAAGCCGTCGCCGGTGTCTTAAAGTTGGGCGGCGGGAACCCGGGGGAAGTTGGGCGGTGGGGAACCGGGGGAGTCTTGTAGCGCTCATTGGTTGCCCAATAACCGTGTCATGCCCCGCCCTACAGCGGCACGAGGTCGACATGCAGGACGGCGGTGCATCCCGCGTCGACCGCGCGGAGACAGCGGGTGATTGCTTCATCAAGCCGATTCGGATCGCTCACCCGTTCGCCATGAGCGCCGAAGGCACGGGCAATGTCGATGAAATGCCGCTGCTCGTCCTGGCGTCCGGTCCGAAGCCTGGACAGGAACGCGTCGGCCCGCTGCGCTTCTCCGTCGGGATAAACCCGTTGCACTGCGGCCTTGACGGCCTGCCAGCCGCCATTGTCGAGAATGACGGTGAAGATCGGCAGCCGATATTGCTGCGACACGGCGTAGACGGTATCCGGCGCGGCGAAGTGGAAGGCGCCGTCGCCGACGACCTGCACGATCCGGCGCGCCGGATCGGCCAGCTTCAGTCCGAGCGCCATGCCGCCGCTGAAGCCGAGCCCGCCGCCGGCCAGACCCACATAGGTCAGAGGCTTGGTGCGGCGCAGCTGCTGCTGCAGGACCGGTGCGTTGCGGACGGCCTCGTTGAGGACGACGTCGTGTTCCGACAAGAGTGCCTGCAGCCGCGAGAAAAGGAAGGCGGGATTGATCGCGCCCGATTCGCCTCTTTCCGTGGCCGCGGCTCGTCGCCTCGCCTGGCCGGCCTCGCGCAGTGGCTCCCAGCTCTCGATCCGGCGACGCACTTTCCTGCGATAGTCGTCATCGGCGCGCGCTTCGACGGCCTCCAACACCTGTCGCAGGATAATCGCCGAATCACCGGCGATGCGCAGGTCGGTGGCAAAGCCCCACATCGGGATATCGGCCTTGAGCGGATCGATGTCGATCTGGATCCAGCGCAGCCCATCCGCGGCCTTCACGGACTGCGGGACGAAGGGCACGTCGGTATCGACGAGCAGGCCGAGGTCGGCATGGGCGACCAGGGCGGACGGATCGCCACCGGCGAAGCACGGCGAGTCCTGGGGAATGTTCACCGTCACCGGATTGAATTCGGCGACGCGAATGCCGCAGGCAAGCGCCAGCCGCTCGAGCACCGCGACGGCATCTGGATTGCGGCCTAGATAGGCGGTCAGCGCGATCGGATTCTCGGCCGCCATCAGGGCTTCAGCCACTTCATGCGCCCGCGCCGGCTCGATCCCGCCGGCCTTGACCGGGCCATACCGCGCCGGCGGGTAGGCGGGCATTTGCTGCGCGTCCCAGCTCTCCGCGAGGGTCTCGCGGGGCAGCATCATGTAGACCGGCCCCGGCGGATCGCTGTGCATGAACGCCGCCGCACGTGCCAGCGCCTCCTTCACGACCACGCCCGATGGCAGCGTGTATTCCCATTTCACATAAGGGCGTACGATGCTCGCCTGGTCGAAACTGTCCTGGACGAAGTGGACATAGGTGTCGCGCGATCCCCTGAGTTCGCCATGCAGGGTGAACGGCGCCCGGCCCGCCAACAGCATGACCGGCAGCCGATAGCGAAACAGATTCTGGATCGCCATGCACGCATTGGCGGTGCCGGCATCGACGTGGACGAATACGGCCTGGCCGCGGCCTGTTGCGAACGCATAGCCGGCCGCCATGTGGACCGCGACCACCTCGTGCGGACACAGGATAACCTCGGGATGCCGTCGTCCCTCTTTGTCCCAGCGCGCGATCTCCTCGATCAGCGAGACGTGGTCGGTGCCGAGATTGGCAAAGATATAGTCGACCCCGAGGTCAACGAGGGCCTCGAGGAAGTAGTGCGCGGTGCTGTAGGTCGTCATGGCAGCTCAGCTTCTGATGGCACGCAGCGTATGGCGGAGCGGACTCAGACCGCAGCTTGCGTCGCTGTTCCGGCCACGATGTACCAGGTGACCAGCAGGCCACAGATCAGGGCTCCGGGCAGTGACGTGCCGGTACGCCGCCACGTGAAGGTCGAGATTACGGCAATGGCGGCAAGGAGCGGGATGAACTGAATGCCGATGATGGTCGAGAGCGGCACGACCGGCGAGGCCGGGAACGGATTGATCAATTTTCCACCAAGCCACATCGCCAGATATTGGCCGCCGATCAGAATGAAAATCCCGAGCGAGAGCACCAGGATGGTCGTGACATAGTGACCCATCGCCAGCGCATCGAGCCGGCTGAAATTGGCGTGCAGCGCGCGCAGCGCGACGACAAAGAAGAGCGTAAAGGGAACCAGATAGATCAGCATGATCGTCAATTGCGTCGCACTCGGCAGTTTGAGCGCCACGACCCAGAAGCGAAAGTCGATCTTGAACAGGAGGTCGGCAAGCCAGACGGTCACAACGCCGACAGCGACCGTCGCCAGTGCGATCAAGATGGCCGGCCCCGCAACACCCTTGCGAGCGATACGCCGCGGCATGAACGGCAGCAGCGCCAACGTAATCGCCGTGTTGAGCAGCGCCCAGATCGCGATCTCTGTCGTGAAAGCCTGCGGGAGGACGCGCGATGCCGGCAGCCACGCATTTCCGATCGCAAAGGCGGGATAGTAAGTGATCGCAGGCAGCAGCGCAGAAATCCAGAACACGGCCCACCAGCGTCCGCCTTTAGGCAGCGCGACACTCGTCGCATCCGAATGGACCGGCCCGGTCCGAAGCGAAGCAAAGGCCGACGAGGTCAGCAGCAGGTCGAAGGCCCCGAGCAGCAGAACAAAGAAGCCGATGAGAGCGATCAATGTGCCGATCTCCTTGCGGAGCCAGATCTGATCTGTCGGCGGCAGCGGCGTGCCGCCGGCGAGCGTCTTGCTGAACCAGTCGAGGCTGTCACCGATGGCTTCGTGCGAGAAATGATCGGCCGGATGCGTGATGGCCGGGGTGTAGAGAACCCGCGCCGTGCCTTTGCTGATGTCGCCATAAATCCTGCCGGGCTCGATCGGTGCCGCAGCACCGAACACGGCGGCAAGCTTTTCCGACCGAGGAACATTCCTGGCATACTCGCTGCCCCACATGATTCCGGAGAACTCGTCGTATTGCGAGAACACCACGGCGAGGTTGCGCGGCCAGGTCGGCGTGCCATCGGCTGCAAAAGGCTTCCCGGTGGACGAGCCCTCCAGCACCAGCGACTTGTAGGCATCCGGCATCGCCGCAGCCGCGGCTAGAATCGTCCAGCCGCCCATGGAGTGGCCTTCAAGGCCGATGTTCTCCTTGTCGACATAAGGCAGGCTACGCAGATAGGCCAGGCCGTCGGGACCGCCGAAGCCGTGCGCGAAAGCGGGCGGATCACTGTAGCCGTGGCCGGTCTGGTCCAGTGCAACGACGACATAGCCGCGTCTGGCGAGCTCGATCGCAAAACCGTCCTGAGTCTCGCGCGAGTTGATGTAACCATGGACCGCGAGAATGCCGGGCGCGGGGCTTTTCTCGCTTGCATTTCGCGGAATATAGACCAGGGCGCTCATGGTATTGCCCGCGGCGCCCTTGAAGCGCACGTCTTCGATACGAATGCCATTGGTCGTCTGAGTGAAATAGGCCAGCATCCCACCCAACAAGATGAGAACGGCTCCTATCGCAGCCATCGCTCCTTGACGCATTGTGTCCCCCCGTTGAAACAAGAAAGCCGTATGTCCGATCAAGCAATGTGAGCAGCCGCTGCTTCTCCCGCAGAATCGTGCTCACGGCTGCCCGGCTCGGAAGCTGCTCCCCGCAATCGCTCGAGCAGCCGATCAGGATCCCGCGGCGCCGCCAGGCCGCGCCAGGCAATGTGCGTATCCGGGCGCACCATCAGCAGATTCTCGGCAAAATCGAATCCTGCCCCGGCCCGATCGACGTCGAGCACCGTCAGGGGGACGCCCGAACGCGCGGCTGCGTCCACCAGCGGTGCGGCATCGATGGTTTGATCGAATCGCACCAGCGTATAGGCGGGGCCGAGCTCATCGAGCAGCGAACGTCCGTCAGTCAGCCAGACATGCGGCGCGCGGGCGCCCGGCACGGTCGAGGCTGTGAAGCCGCCCATGCTGTAGGGCGGCGGCGCCTCGCCGTCATAGGCAATGATCGGTGACCGGTCGTAATAATAGCCGAAGTTCAGGCCGGCACAGCAATATTGCTGGACGTTGAGATCGTAGGCAGCTTGCCCCACCTTGCTGCGCGCGGCATCGCCTGACTCGCCGTCGATCTCGACCTCGGGCGGCACCGCGCGGCGCTGCCCCATGACGGCAAGGGCATGGTTCATCGCGAAATGCGACACCTGCTCGGTGATCGGCTGGCGCTCGGCCTCGTAGGCGTCGAGCAGCGCAGGGCTCGCCCAGCCCTGCAGCACGCCCGCAAGAATCCAGCAGAGGTCGACGGCGTCGGCGATGCCGGCGTTCATGCCGTAGCCGGCATAGGGAATCCACAGATGGGCCGCATCGCCGCAAATGAACGCACGGCGATCGCGGAAGCGATCGGCGACCAGGCGTCGCCCGACCCAATCCTCCTTGCTGATGATGTCGTATTGGAAGCGATCGTCGACGCCGAGAATGGTGCGCAGCGCCCAGTCGCGATCGACGCTGTCGAACTCGAGCTCGTCAGGCGCGAGATGATTGTGGATCAGCCAGAAGTCGCGGCCGTCGATCGAAACCGTCGTGCCGCAGCGGCGCGGATTGAGCGACATGGTCATCCAGGCCGGCTTCTGGGTGATCAGATCCTTCAGCGCGGGAGCGTGGATATAGGTGGACTGCACCCGCTGCACGACGTCGGTGCCTGACAGCCGCGAGCCGA
>NZ_LJYG01000047.1:16220-58423 GCF_001440035.1 Bradyrhizobium manausense
CGTCGCAGCCGATCAGATAATCGGCCGCGATGGTGATGGTCTGGTCATCATCCAGGGCCTGCGCCCGCGCCACAACGCCGTCTGCGCCCTGCTCGAAATGCGCGACCTGAACGCGATTGAGAATCCGGATTCCCGGCCGGGCCTCGGCGGCCGCGAACAGGATCGGCTCGAGATAGATCTGGTTGATCCGGTGCGGCGGCTCGGGTGTCGGCCAGTCTGTATCGGGGCCGCCGGTCGCGGTGTAGCGATCGGCGCGACAGGGAATCGGGATCCGTGTCAGCTCGCGCCCGACCACGGCGGTGCGATAGGCGCAGTCGTTCGGGAAGTCGGCCGGCAAGCCGCCTTCGCGCACCTCGCGGACGATGCCGAGGCGGCGGAACACCTCCATCGAGCGCGCGGAGACGTGGTTGCATTTGACGTTCGGTGGCTCGCCGGGCGAGCGGATTTCGGCGACGACGACGTCGATGCCGCGGGAGGCGAGATCCATGGCGGCGGTCAAGCCGACTGGCCCCGCGCCGACGATCAGGACCTGTGTCTGGATGTCTTTCATGTCATCTCTTCTTCTCTGGCGTGTTCTCGCGCTGGCTCAGGCGCGCTTCGCCACCGAAAGCTCGTCGTCCCGGGGCTGGCCGCTGACCGCGCCGCCGCGGCGCATGCTGAGCAAGGCAAGGCCAAGGATCACCAGCGCGGAGCAAAGCTGCGGCACCGCGCTGGTCTGGAACAGCGACGGGACGCTCCAATGCGCGGCGAGCATCAGTCCGCCGACGGTCACGCCGAGAATCGAGCCCAAACGGCCGATGCCGAGCGCCCAGCCGATTCCGGTGGCGCGGATATAGGTCGGATAGAGCCGCGCCGCATAGGCGTTGCAGCCGATCTGGCCGCCGATGACCGCGACGCCCGCAATGAAGACCGCCGGCACCAGGATCGGCAGCACGGCTCCGGCAAATCCGATGGTCACGATCGAGACGAAGCCGGCGACGTAGGTCAGGAACAGGACACGATGGAAGCCGAGCCGCTCGATCAGCAATCCCAGCGCGACCGTGCCGACCATCCCACCGAGCTGGAACGCGATGCCGACGGAGATCGCGGCCTCGACGTCGAGGCCGACGCCATGCGTCAGCGTCGGCAGCCAGCTGTTGAGGAAGTAGATGTCGAGCATGTTCATGAAGAACATGATCCACAACAGCAGCGTCGGCACGAGCCGCCGGTTGGCGAAGAGCTGCGGCAACAGGAATCCCTTGCCGCTTTCCTCGATGACGGCGAAGCGCGCGTCATCCGCGAACTTCGCCGACGGGTCGATCTGCCCGAGGAGTGAGCGGACGCGGCCGCTGTTGCGCTGGTCGAGCGCCAGCAGCGACAGCGATTCCGGCAGCCATACGATCAGGACCGGGCAGAGCAGCAGCGGAAGCACGCCACCGATCACGAAGATGCCCTGCCAGCCGTAGGCCGAAATCAGCCTGGCCGCGACCGAACCGCCGATCGCCGATCCCAGCGACACCGTCATGAACATCAGCATGATCAGCAGCGTCCGGCGGCGCTGCGGTGAATACTCGCCGGTCAGTGCGATCGCATTCGGCAGGACGCCACCAAGACCGAGGCCGGTCAGGAAGCGCAGCACCACGAGGTCCTGAACGCTTCCGGCCCTGCTGGTGGCCAGCGAGCCCAGCGCAAATACGATCACGCCCGCAATCACCAGCCATTTGCGACCGAAATAGTCGGCCAGCGCGCCGAACAGCAGCGAGCCGATCATCACGCCGAACAACGAGGCGCCGAACACAGGACCAAGCGCGCCGGGAGCCAGATGCAGGTCCTTGCTGAGCGCCGGCGCGACGAAGCCGAGCGCCTGGGCATCGAAGCCGTCGAGCCCGATCACGAGGGCACACAAACAGATTGCGCGGACCTGGAAGGCCGAAAGCGGACGGTCGTCGATGTAACGGCCGATGTTGATCGCCTGCGCCAAGTCTCCCTCCCCCTGTATTTCGTTTTTCCGACGATATCAGCCGCGTGGATGGCGAGCGCGGTCAGAATTATCTTGCACACCCCAACTCTTTCGATTAGCCACAAAATTCTCATAAATTCATGAGGCTAGCTTATGAATCCGACCATGCGGCAGCTCGAGGCGCTGGTCCTGGTCTATCGCCTCGGCAGCATCACCAAGGCGGCGGCCGAGCTGCGCGTGACGCAGTCGGCGATCAGCCTCCTCATCCGGCAGATCGAGGAGAACTTCCAGGTCAAGCTGTTCGATCGGACGACGCGCGCACTGCACCCGACGGCTGCGTGCAGGGAAGCAATCCCCGCGGCGGAGCGGATCCTGTCGAGTGCACGAGGCCTCGCGCAGCATATGCGCGACCTCGTCGAAGTCAGGACGGGCCGGATCGCCCTCGCAGTCTCCGCCGGTGTAGCCTCGGCCCTGCTGCCGCGCATCCTGGCCAGATTTCGGTCCTGCTATCCCGAGGTCAGGATCGATCTGTTCGATGTCGCTCCGGACGAATTGCTGCCGTTCGTCATGGCCGGCCACGCCGAGTTCGGAATCGGCAGCTTCGAGGACGATGGTACGTCGGAGGCGCGGATCGAAACGCTGATGGAAAGCCCGCTCTCGGCGATCGGCATCAGGAACGGCCGGTTCGAGAAGCGTCGGCGCCTGACCTGGGACGAACTCGCCGGCTCCGACCTGATCACCATGCGCCGCGGAACGCGGATCCGGACCCAGATCGACGAGGCCTTGGGCCAGACGGGCCAGGAGCTGAAGCCGGCCCTCGAAGTCTCGCTCATCACGACGGCCCTGGCATTGACCGCGGAGGGGGCCGGAATCAGCATCCTGCCGGCGCATATGCTGCCCAAGGCGCAGTTTCCAACCCTTGCAGCCGTTGCACTAAGCCAGCCGATCGTCAAACGGCACGTCTCGCTGCTGAGTCGGGCCGACTTCACACTCTCGCCGGCAGCGGAGCAGTTCGCCGAAATCGCCAGGCGCGCCTTGTCGACGCGATAGTGACCTGAGCGTGCTGGCGATTCAGCCTGATCATCGTCGGAAGCGCCTCTGTACCGTCGGCCTGAGCGGCATCGAGGCGCAGAGCATCTTGGTACGGCGGCGGCGCCGGTATTACCCCGATCGCCGCGCCGCCATGCGCTAGGCCGCGCGGACCTCGCTGAGGAATTGCGCGACTTCGGCTTGAAGCCTGCTGCTCTCCGCGGCCAGCGAGTTGGCGGAGGCCAGCACCTGCGATGACGCCGCGCCGGTCTGCTGCGCGCCGGCATTGACCTTGGTGATGCTGCCTGAGACCTCGCGGGTGCCGTCGGATGCCCTCTGCACATTGCGGGCGATCTCGGTGGTCGCTGCGCCCTGCTGCTCCACCGCAGCCGCGATCGTGGTGGCAATGCCGGATATCTGGGCAATGGTATCGCCGATTTGCTTGATGGCGACGACAGAATCGTTGGTCGCACTCTGAATCGACGTGATCTGGCCTCCAATCTCTCCCGTTGCCTTCGCGGTCTGGGCCGCGAGTTCCTTCACTTCCTGCGCCACGACGGCGAAGCCGCGACCCGCCTCTCCGGCCCGGGCGGCCTCGATGGTGGCGTTGAGCGCCAGCAGATTGGTCTGCTCGGCGATCGTCGTGATCAGCTTGATTACATCTCCGATCCGGTTCGCCGCCTCGGACAAAGTATTGATCCGGTCGTCGGTGGCACGGGCCTGCTCGACAGCCGCAGCTGCAATCTTGGTCGACTCCTGCATCTGCCGACTGATCTCGTGAATCGACGCGGTGAGTTCGTCCGTCGCAGATGCCACCGACTGGACGTTGGTGGAGGCATTCTCCGAAGCATCGGTCACGACGCCCGCCAGCTGCTGGGTGTGATTGGCCGTCTTGGTCAGAGTGCTGGCGGTCGCTTCCAGCTCCGATGAAGCGCTGCTGACGCTGCCGACGATCTGATGCATCGTCTGTTCAAAGCGCTTTACCAGGCTGTCGAGCAGATTGGCGCGACGGTCTTTCGCGGCATGCTCCGCCTCCTCTGCAGCCTGCAGGGTCCTGGCGCGCTTCAGCCCGTCGCGGAACTCCACCATCGACTGCGCGATGATGCCGATTTCGTCGTTGCGGTGGGTCTCCTCGATCGCCACGTCGAAGTTGCCCCCCGCCAAAGCTCGGGTCGTCGTCTCGATCTTCGACAGGCTCAGGACCACGAAACGGTACATATAGGCGCACAGCATCAGCACCGAGATCACCAAGAGCCCGATTGCGACCACCGAAGCGGTTCGCCACAAGGTCGCTCGCGACGACGCATCGTCGATGCTCGCCTGGGTTCGCTCGTCCAGCATGACGAAGAAGCGATCGATCGGCTCCATGATCTGCGACTTGTATTGATGATAGGTCTTCGAATGCAGCAGTTCGATGGCCCTCGTACGATCCGGCGCGGCGATCGGCTGGCCGTTCTTATCCTTGCCCTCGACGAGGTTCATCGCTTCGACTTCGAGATTGACGAGCCCGTCCGAATTCTTCTGCGCCTGCTCAAGCTGCTGGAATTCGGCATCGGTGAAGCCTTGCCGCTTCATCAGCTTCGATAGGGCAACAGTCTCCGAGTCAGGCCGCGGTTTCGCCGTCCCGCCGGCGACGAAGTCCCAATAGATGCGGTGATAGGCTTGCGGCCGCGGCTTGTCGCCGTTGCGGATGGCGAGAATGTCGAGATATTGAGTTTTGTAGGACGCATCGCCGGTGACCACGTAGGTCCGGCCGAGGCGGGTGAGATCATCCGAGCTCTGGCGGAGCTCGTCTGCCAAAAGGTAGGAACGGTAGCGGTTGTCATATGCCGCTGCTTCGTCCGCTGAAGCCCCGCGCGACTTTATGATCGAGATGGCTGTAGCGAAGCCGGCCAGCACAGCCACGCTGCTTAGAATAATGAATGTCGTCCTGATCGTCGGCATCGCGTCCCCCCTTGGGATTCCGTGAAAATTGGAAAAAAACTAGAAAAGTCGCGATTAATGGTGGGTAAAATTGGGGCTGCGTAGCTTTCCGGTCCCCGTGCAACAAATGTTGAGCCGTCAAAGCGTGTTCACCATTGGTCAGCGGCTGCGCTCGGTGCATTGCATGACTTTGTTCGGCTTGCTTCCCCGAAGCGGCCGTCGCGCAGCCTTGCTCATCACGGGCAGGGGACACTTGATCGGGGCTCAAATGAACTCGACTCAGGCTGCTTTATCGGTGTCTCCTTGCGACAGGAGCAGCATACAATCGCAGCGAACACCCGTACTTTCACGATGGTCGCAGGTTCAGCTTTCGTCAACCGAGTTGGAACAACGATCTCGCCGGTTTAACCATCCGAAGCGATGGCGCCCGGGGCACGCCGAGCTCTGTCTCATCCCTCCAATCCGATGTCGAAAATGAGCAATGTAACCACTTTGCAGCTCAGCAGCTATCTGTCGAGCCATCGATCGATCGCAGCCGATCTCATCGCACAGAGCGAAGAGACCAGGCAAAAGGCCGCAAAATACGCCGAGTCCTTCGCTAATCTGGAATCGATCATCGGCTCGTTGAACGGTGCCAAGCGGCATGGCTATCGCATCCGCTTTCGCGCGCTTCAGAGCGAATTGAAAGCGGCCATCGACGAGCTGACGATCTTGGAGCGGGAGCTCGTCGACATCCGCCGAGGTCTTGCGCAGCAAGCCGTTGCGACGACTGCGGCATCAGAAGCCCACCCTGCGCTTGCGAAGGTGGCCGGGCAACAGTCCAAAGGCCCTCTTGAAGACGTGGCCCAAATGGATCGGGTCTGAAAAGCGCAACCTAACGCGATGTCCTTGACCGAGCCATGCGTCTGGTTTGGATCTTCCGGCGCCCGGCGGCGTCGCGCCAGGCGCTTGGCCGGGATCAGTCGTATCAGCAACCTGCCCTGTTCTGCGATCAGCTTGCTGGCCTGGGATCGCACTATACCTAGCGGACCAACTCGGCCTGGAAGTTTTCGCGAGCCGATATTCGAGAATAGTGATCGGCGATCGGGGCGCGGCAAGCGGCTTGCCGATCGTCGAAGCGATCCCGCGGGTGGATTGTTCGAAGTGGAGAGCTCGACCTCCACCGAGTTCCTCCAATTCCTCCTCAGCCGATTAATTGAGCCGGGTCAGCCGAGCGGCTTGGCGGTTCCCGCCTAACTTTTCGAACACCTCATTCTTCCGATTCGGCCAGCGTCGAATGCGGCGATGTCTGGACTCGATATGGATCGTACGAGACGTAATTTTACGGGAATTGCTTGCCGTCACGAGCTCTCTGGACCGGTGCTCATGCTGGATGATGAACCGACGGTCTGCCAGATCGTCTCGCTCGTGCTGGGAAGCGAGGGCTTTGACGTGATCAGCTGCAGCGAGCCTGCTTCCTTCGTTAGCCTCTGCCGAGAGAAGAACCCCTCTTGCCTACTGGTCGATGTGGTTCTGCCTGAGATATCGGGCCTGGAAGTTCTCAAGGAGCTGCGAAAACATAGCTTTGAGAGGCCGATCATCATGATGTCCGGCAGGAGCGACATCGAAACGGCCGTGCAGGCGATCAAGGAAGGTGCCTTCGATTTCGTCACCAAACCGTTTCGCGGAGGCGACCTCGTTACCCGCGTGAGGGCCGCGATAAGCCCTGTGAAGCGCCAGGCCTCGCCGCCGATCTTTCATTTTCCAGGCCGACCGCCTCTCACATTGCGCGAGCGGGATGTCTTGCATGAACTCATCGGCGGAAGGTCAACCAAGGAGATCTCGCGTTGCCTCAATCTGAGCCCGCGGACGGTCGAGAGCTATCGCGCCAACCTCATGCGCAAGGTGAGTGCGAAGAACCTCGCCGAACTGGTGCGGCTTGCGATTGCAGCGGTGCGCCAGCGAACGTGAGGGGAGATCCGTCGGAGCCCTCAGCCCTTCTCCCGCTTGCCGTCCTCCAGCGGCACCACGGTGCCCTTGCCTGACATCGCCGACAACGCCTCGAGCGCCTCTTCGCAGAAATCCGCCACCATCTGCTCGTGCCGCGCGCCGAGGCGAAGCAGCAGCAGATTGCCGAGGTCGAGCCGGCCCTCCGCCGTCCCGTCAGGAAAACGCTTCTTCAGGATGCGCTCGTAATTGGCGTGCCGGTCGCGATGGTGCTCCAGCCGGTCCATCAGATCGGTGCGGATCGGCTCGATGTCGATGCTGTCGAGCGCATGCAGCCGGACCAGGAGATCGTCCTTGATCGAGGGCGGGGTGCTCGGCCGCGCGGCCCAGTGCCGCAGCGCTGTTCGGCCTTCGGGAGTGAGCGTATAGATGAGCTTGTTGGGCTTGCCCGTCTGCACGACCTCGCGGCCCTGGATGTAGCCGCGGTCGCGCAGCTTGGAGAGCTCGCGGTAGATTTGCTGGTGGTCGGCCTTCCAGAAGAAGCCGATCGAGGAATCGAACGTCTTGGCGAGCTCGTAGCCCGTCATCGGACGTTCCGTCAGGCATGCGAGGATCGCGTCGCCCAGCGCCATGTGACCTGCCTCCCTGTATCCTGAACCAACCAGCTTGACTTTATGCGCATCGGCGCATATGCGTCAATGTGCATATGAGGTGGGGGCTCCAGACCCCCGGACAAGCGACCTTGGCGCTACTGTGCATGGGGTTGTTTTCGCGTTTTTGCCAAAGCCCTTTGGGAGGCACCTGACAATGACCGGCCTCGAATCCTGGTACGCCTACATGAGGTCCCACGACACCAAGGCGTTATGGGAGCTGCTGCATCCTGACGCGGTGTTCGAAAGCCCTGTCGTGCACACCCCGCAGCGCGGGCGCGACATCACCTTCAAATACCTCGCCAGTGCCGAGAAGGTGCTCGGCGGTCCCGGCTTCAGCTATGTCGGCGAGTGGCGCAGCGCCAGCGGCGCCGTGCTCGAATTCAAGGCCATGATCGATGGCATCGAGATCAACGGCGTCGACATCATCAGCTTCGACGCCGAGGGACGCATCACCCATTTCAAGGTGATGGTGCGTCCGCTCAAGGCCATCAACATGCTGCACCGCCTGATGGCGGAGCAGCTCGCCGCTGCCCAATCCTGATTCAGCATCATCACTTTCCAAGGCCTGCCGGGAGACCACCATGCCGATCTACAAAGCCCCCGTCGAAGACGTGAACTTCCTGCTCAACGACGTTTTCCAGATCGACCGCTACGACAACCTCGCCGGCTTCTCCGATGCCTCGAGCGACGTGCGCGAGGCGATCCTGGGCGAAGCCGCCAAGCTCGCCGAAGAGGTGCTGCAGCCGCTCAACCGCGTCGGCGATCTCGAAGGCTGCAAGCGCGCTGACGATGGCAGCGTCACCACGCCGAAGGGCTTCAAGGAGGCGTTCAAGCAAGTGGCGGAAGGCGGCTGGCTCGGTCTTTCCGCGCCGACCGAATTCGGCGGCCAGGGGCTGCCGGTGACGCTCAGCCAGGCCGTCAACGAATTCCAGATCTCCGCCAACATGGCGTTCTCGATGTATGGCGGCCTCACCATGGGCGCGACCGCCGCGCTGCTGGTGCATGGTTCGCCGGAGCAGAAGCAGACCTACGTGCCGAAGATGATCGCCGGCGAGTGGACCGGCACCATGAATCTCACCGAGCCGCATTGCGGCACCGATCTCGGCATGCTCCGCACCAAGGCAGTGCGCCAGCCCGACGGCTCCTTCAAGATCACGGGCACCAAGATCTTCATCTCGGCCGGCGAGCACGATCTTGCCTCCAACATCATCCACCTCGTGCTGGCCCGCATCGAGGGCGCGCCCGCCGGCATCAAGGGCGTGTCGCTGTTCGTGGTGCCGAAATTCCTGGTGAACCCGGATGGCTCGGTCGGTGCCCGCAACGGCGTCGTCTGCGGCTCGATCGAGCACAAGATGGGCATCCACGGCAACTCGACCTGCGTGATGAACTACGACAACGCCACCGGCTGGCTGATCGGCGAAGAGAACAAGGGCATGCAGGGCATGTTCGTGATGATGAACGAGGCCCGGCTCGGCGTCGCCGTGCAGGGCCTCGCGCAGTCCGAGGTCGCCTATCAGAACGCGGCGGCCTATGCGCGCGAGCGCATCCAGGGCCGCGCGCTGTCAGGCGTGAAGGCGCCGGACAAGCCGGCCGATCCGATCATCGTGCATCCCGACGTGCGCCGCACGCTGCTCTCGATCCGCGCCTTCAACGAGGCCGCCCGCGCTTTCGTGATGTGGACCGCGCTGAAGAGCGATGTCGCTCATCGCTCGGAGGATCCGAAGGACCGCCAGGCCGCCGACGATCACATGGGGCTGATGACGCCGGTGCTGAAGGGCTTCCTCACCGACTACGGCTTCGCCAATGCGGTGCAGGCGCAGCAGATGTATGGCGGCCACGGCTACATCGCCGAGCAGGGCATGGAGCAGTTCGTGCGCGATGCGCGCATCGCCATGATCTATGAAGGCGCCAACGGCATCCAGGCGCTCGATCTCGTCGGCCGCAAGCTACCGCGCGACGGCGGCCGCGCCATCATGGCCTTCTTCGGCGAGGTCATGGCCTTCGCCAAGGAGAACGGCGGCGACGAGGCGATGAAGCCCTTCATCACCCCGCTCTCGACCTCGCTCGGCCATCTGCAGCAGGCCACCACCTGGCTGATGCAGAACGCGATGATGAAGCCTGATAACGCGGGAGCCGCCGCAACCGACTATTTGCATCTCTTCGGCTTCGTCGCGCTCGGCTACATGTGGGCGAAGATGGCGAAGGTCACGCTGGCCAAGATTGCCGAGGGCGGCGCGACGCCTTATCTCTCGACCAAGCTCGTCACCGGCCGCTTCTTCATGGAGCGGATGCTGCCGGAGACCGCGGCCAATCTCGCGCGCATCCAGTCCGGCTGCGCCACCATCATGGAATTGCCGGCGGAAGCGTTCTGAGTCGGCTTCCGCATCATCAAAATTCGAACAACAGATCAGGAGGGCGTCATGCCTGAGGCATTCATCTACGATCACGTTCGCACCCCCCGCGGCCGCGGCAAGCCGGACGGCGCGCTGCACGAAGTCACCGCGCTGGCGCTCGCCACGGTGCCGCTGAAGGCGCTCAAGGACCGCAACAATTTGCCGGAAGATTCCGTCGACGACGTCGTGCTCGGCGTGGTCGATCCGGTCGGCGAAGCCGGCTCCGACATCGCGCGCTTTGCCGCGCTGAAAGCCGGCCTCGGCGAAGCCGTGCCCGGCGTGCAGATCAGCCGCTTCTGCGCCTCCGGCTTGGACGCCGTGAACTTCGCGGCCGCGCAGGTGATGAGCGGCCAGCATGAGCTGGTGATCGGTGGCGGCGCTGAATCGATGAGCCGCGTCGGCATCGGCGCCTCCGGCGGCGCTTGGCCGATGGATCCCTCGATGGCCGTGCCGGCCTATTTCATGCCGCAGGGCGTCTCGGCCGATCTCATCGCGACGAAGTACGGCTTCTCGCGCGACGACGTCGATGCCTACGCCGTGCAGAGCCAGCAACGCGCGGCCAAGGCCTGGGACGAGGGCCGCTTCAACAAGTCGGTGGTGCCGGTGAAGGACATCAATGGCCTCACCATCCTCGCCAAGGACGAGCATATGCGTCCTTCGACGACCATGCAGTCGCTGGCGCAGCTGCAGCCGTCGTTCACGATGATGGCGCAGATGGGCGGCTTTGACGGTGTCGCGATTCAGTCGCACCCGGAGATCGAGCGCGTCAATTACGTGCACCATGCCGGCAATTCCTCGGGCATCGTCGATGGCGCCGGCGCCGTGCTGGTCGGCAGCAAGGAGGCGGGCGCCAAGTACGGCCTGAAGCCGCGCGCCAAAATTCGCGCCTTCGCGAACATCGGCTCCGAGCCTGCGATGATGCTGACCGGTCCGGTCGACGTCACCGAAAAGCTGTTCGCGCGCTCCGGCATGAAGAAGTCGGACGTCGATCTGTTCGAGCTCAACGAGGCTTTCGCCTCGGTGGTGCTGCGCTACATCCAGGCCTTCGACATCGACAACGCCAAGATCAATGTCAACGGCGGCGCGATCGCGCTCGGCCATCCGTTAGGGGCCACCGGCGCGATGATCCTCGGCACCGTGCTCGACGAGCTCGAGCGCACCAACAAGTCCACCGCCCTGGTCACGCTGTGCATCGGCGGCGGCATGGGCACGGCGACCATCATCGAGCGCGTCTAAGGGGTAGGAGCAACCAACATGGCTTACAAGAATTTCAGGGTTGAAACCGACGCGGACGGCATTGCGCTCGTCACCTGGGACATTCCGGGCCGCTCGATGAACGTGCTCGACGAGACCTCCACCAATGAGTTGGAGGCGATCGTCAAGGCGACCACCACGGATGCCGCCGTGAAGGGCGTCGTCATCACTTCCGCCAAGGAAGCGTTCTGCGCCGGCGCCGACCTCTCCATGCTCGAAGGCATGAACCAGGCCTACGCAAAAGTCCTCAAGGAGCAGGGCGAGACCGCGGCGAACGAGATGCTGTTCGACCAGAGCCGTCGGTTCTCGCAGGTGCTGCGCGGAATCGAAACGTCAGGCAAGCCCTGGGCGGCGGCGATCAACGGCCTCGCGCTCGGCGGCGGTTTCGAGATCACGCTGTGCTGCCACTATCGCGTGGCTGCGGAGAATCCCAAGACGCGCCTCGGCCTGCCCGAGGTCAAGGTCGGCCTGTTCCCCGGCGCCGGCGGTACGCAGCGCGTGCCGCGGCTGGTGCCGCCGCAGGACGCCATGACGATCCTGCTCAAGGGCGATCCCGTTACCATCGACAGGGCGAAGCAGCTCAACCTCATTCATGCCATCGTCCCCGCCGCCGATCTCATCAAGGCCGCGAAGGACTGGATCAAGGGCGGCGGCAAGCCCGTCGCGCCCTGGGACGAGAAGGGCTTCAAGCTGCCCGGCGGCCCGGTGTTCTCCAAGGCCGGCATGATGATGTTCCCGGCCGGCAACGCGATCTATCGCCGCGAGACCTACGACAACTATCCGGCCGCGCGCGCCATCATGAGCTGCGTCTATGAAGGCCTGCAGCTGCCGATCGACGCGGCGCTTCGCGTCGAGTCGCGCTATTTCACCTCGGTGCTGCGCTCCAAGGAAGCGGCCGCGATGATCCGCAGCCTGTTCCTGTCGATGCAGGAGCTCAACAAGGGTGCGCGCCGTCCGAAGGACGTAGCCCCGACCAAGGTGAAGAAGATCGCCGTCATCGGCGCCGGCTTCATGGGCGCGAGCGTCGGCTACGTCTCGGCCCGCGCCGGGCTCGACGTCGTCCTGATCGATCGCGACCAGGAGAGTGCCGACAAGGGCAAGGCCCATGCCCAGAAGGTCATCGAGGACCAGATCAAGAAGGGCCGCGCCAAGCCTGATGATGCCGAGAAGCTGCTCGCGCGCATCACGCCGACGGCGGACTACGCGGCCCTGAAGGACGTCGATCTGGTCATCGAGGCCGTGTTCGAGGACCGCAAGGTCAAGGCCGACACCTTTGCCAAGGCGCAGGAATATCTCAAGCCTGACGTGATCTTTGCCTCGAACACCTCGACCCTGCCGATCACGTCCCTGGCCGAGAACTTCAAGGACCAGGGCAAATTCGTCGGCATTCACTTCTTCTCGCCGGTCGAGAAGATGATGCTGGTCGAGATCATCAAGGGCAAGAACACCGGCGATCTCGCGCTCGCGACCGCGCTCGACTATGTCCGCCAGATCGGCAAGACGCCGATCGTCGTGAACGATTCCAGAGGCTTCTTCGCCAACCGTTGCGTCGGCCGCTACGTCGCCGAGGGCAACGAGATGTTCCTGGAAGGCGTGCCGCCGGCGATGATCGAGAACTGCGCCAAGATGGCCGGCATGCCGGTCGGTCCCCTCTCGCTCTCGGACGAGGTCGCGCTCGATCTCGGCCTCAAGATCATGAAGGCCACCGAAGCCGATCTCGGCCCCAACGCCATCAACCCCGACCAGAAGAAGCTGATGGTCGAGATGGTCGAGAAGCAGGGCCGCCTCGGCCGCAAGAACAAGAAGGGCTTCTATGACTATCCCGAGGGCAAGGGTCAGAAGAGCCTGTGGCCGGGTCTCTCCGCGCTGCAGCCGAAGCAGCTCGATCCTGACACGCTCGACGTCGAGGAATTGAAGCAACGCTTCCTGGTGGTGCAGGCGGTCGAGGCCGCGCGCACCGTCGAGGATCACGTCATCACCGATCCGCGCGAAGCCGATGTCGGCTCGATCCTCGGCTTCGGCTTCGCACCGTTCACCGGCGGCACGCTGTCCTATATCGACTTCATGGGCACGAAGAAGTTCGTCGAGCTCTGCCACAAGCTCGAGGCGAAATACGGCTCGCGCTTCACGCCGCCCAAGCTGCTCGAGGAGATGGCGGCGAAGGGCGAGACCTTCTATGGCCGTTTCGCGCCGAAGAAGGCGGCTGCTTAAGGCACTCGTAGCCCGGATGGAGCGCAGCGAAATCCGGGAAGAGTTTGTCAGTCGCGAAAGCCCTCCCGGATTGCGCTTCGCTCCATCCGGGCTACGCGGCTGTCATCCCGGAGAAGCGCGCCCAAAGCTACGAACATTTGGGGTAATGGGTCCTGGCCTTCGCCAGGACGACGTTTGGATGGATCGCAGCAAACCGAGAAAGGCCGGATCGTCGATCCGGCCTTTCGCGTGTTCGCATCCTGTGCGGGCTCACTTCGCCTGCGCCAGCCCTTCCTTGGTCAGCGCTTCCTGCACCTTCGGCCGCGCGGCGACGCGGGCCTTGTAGGCGGAGAGGTTCGGCATTGCCGAGAGGTCGAACTTCATCCGGTCGGCCCAGGTCAGCATGGTGAAGAGATAGCCGTCGGCGACCGAGAACTGCTTGCCCATCAGGTAGTCCTTGCCGGCGAGCTGGCTGTCGATGTGCTTCAGCTTGCCCATGACACGGTCCTTGAAGAAGGCCTTGGCGTCGTCGTTCAGCGCCGGCGCGAACATCGGGCCGAAGCTCTTGTGCACCTCCGAGGTGAGGAAGTTCAGCCATTCGAGCAGCTTGTAGCGTTCGGAGCTGTCGCGCGCGGGCGCCAGCGCCTTGGCCGGAACCTTGTCGGCGATCATCTGGACAATGACCGGGCCTTCGGTCACGATCTCACCGTTATCGAGGCCCAGCGCGGGGACCTGACCCTTGGGATTGACCTTCAGATAGTCGTCACCGTTCTCGAGCTTCTTGGCCCGGATATCGACCTTGACCAGCTCATAGGGCAGGTCGGCCTCCAGAAGCGCGATATGGGGCGACAGCGAGCAGGCGCCGGGCGCGTAATACAGTTTCATGGAATTTCCTCCTCTTGAGGCTTGGTAGGGGCGAAAGAACGCCTACATGCACCTGCATGCAATAGTCAAGATTGATGCAGGTGCATCGAGTGGGGTAAGAAGCGGACGACGAGCTTGAGCGGGACCATGAAGCGCAAACCATCGACCGAGGCAACCAGTGCCTGGATCCGCCTGATGCGGGTGCAGAGCCGTGTGCTGGACTGCGTGGAGCAGGACCTGAAGAAGGCCGGGTTCCCGCCCCTGGCGTGGTACGACGCGCTGCTCGAATTGTCGCGCGCACCGAGTGGCGAATTGCGGCCGGTGGAGCTCGAGCGGCAGATGCTGATCCCGCAATACTCCACCTCGCGGCTGATCGACCGCCTGGTGGACGAGGGGCTCGCCTCCCGGCGTGAATGCAAGATCGACAAGCGCGGCCAGTTCGTCGAGATCACGGAGGCCGGCCGCGAATTGCAGAAGCGGATGTGGGGCGCCTATTCGGCTGCGATCGAGAAATATGTCGGCTCGAAGCTCTCCGACGCCGATGCCGTCAAGCTCAGCGGTCTGCTCGACCGGCTGGGATGCTCGTGCGGCGAGATGAAGCTGCCCGTCGTCAACGTCAACGAAACCACGCCGTCGCGATGACCGCGCGGCAAACCAGCTCGTCCGTGCACCCCAAGGGGTCCGCGGACCATCCCCGTCACCCGCGCGCCTTCGATCGAAGCGCCCTTTTGATTAGAGTTTGATATGGCGCGAGACCAGATCGATATGACGCCGCTGCAGTCACGCAACGAGCTCGTTGCGTGGTTCGAGGCCGGCTGCAAGCACCCGTCCGAATTCCGCATCGGCACCGAGCACGAGAAGACGCCGTTCACGCTCGAAGGCCATCGTCCCGTGCCGTACGAAGGCGCGCGCGGCATCGGTGCGCTGCTCGAAGGCATGAAGCTCCTGCTCGGCTGGGAGCCGATCATGGAGAAGGGCAACATCATCGGGCTCTACGACGTCACCGGCGGCGGCGCGATCTCGCTGGAGCCCGGCGGCCAGTTCGAGCTGTCAGGCGCGCCGGTCGAGAACGTGCACCAGACCCAGAGCGAGCTGATGGCGCACCTGGCGCAGGTGCGCGAGATCGCTGCCCCGCTCGGTATCGGCTTCCTTGGGCTCGGCATGACGCCATCCTGGTCACGCGCCGACATCCCTGTGATGCCCAAGGGCCGCTACAAGATCATGACCAATTACATGCCGAAGGTCGGCCAATACGGCCTCGACATGATGTACCGGACCTGCACGGTGCAGACCAATCTCGACTTCTGCTCGGAAGCCGACATGGTCAAGAAGCTGCGCGTCTCGCTGGCGCTGCAGCCGGTTGCGACCGCGCTGTTCGCCAATTCGCCGTTCACCGAAGGCAAGCCGAACGGCTTCCTGTCTTTCCGCTCCGAGATCTGGCGCGATACCGACAATGCGCGGTCAGGCATGATGCCGTGGGCGTTCGAGGACGGCATGGGTTTCGAGCGCTATGTCGACTACGCGCTCGATGTGCCCATGTATTTCGTCAAGCGCGGCGAGGAATATATCGACGTGTCGGGCTCCTCGTTCCGAGCCTTCTTCGAGGGCCGCAACAACAACCTTCCCGGGGAGCGTCCGACGTTGTCGGACTGGGCCAATCATCTCTCGACGATCTTTCCCGAGGTGCGGCTGAAGCGTTATCTCGAGATGCGCGGCTCCGACGGTGGCCCATGGGGTCGGCTGCCGGCACTGCCGGCGTTCTGGGTCGGGCTGCTTTATGACGGTGCGTCGCTCGATGCGGCCTGGGATTTGGTGAAGCACTGGACCGCACATGAGCGTCAGGCCCTGCGCGACGATGTGCCGCGCTTCGGCTTCAAGGCCCGGATCAAGGACCGTTATCTGTTCGAGATCGCCAAGGAATGCCTCGTTCTGGCACATGCGGGCCTGCGCCGCCGAGGCCGCATCGACGCCATCGGCCGCGACGAAACCCGGCATCTGGAGCCGCTGGATCGCATCATCGATTCCGGCCGGACACCGGCCGAGGACATGCTCGAGAAGTTCAACGGCCCCTGGAAGGGCTCGGTGGAACCGGCCTACGCGGAGTACGCGTTCTAGTTTTGGGCAAATAGGCCGACGAGCAGATTCGGGACCGTTCATCGGCCGTACAGGTTTGCGGCGATCAAATGACCGGCCGAAAAAACCTGAGCGTCGTCAATAACTCGAAAGCTGTTCCGATGGGGAAGGGCCGCCTGCCTGGGACCGTCATGGCAAAGGTCTTGAGGGCGAGGGCTTTGGCTTGCGTCGTGGCCTGTGCCGCGCTGCTCTCGCTCGTCTTTGCGAGTGTGCCCGCGCGCGCCCAGACGGCATTCGACCGGCCCGGCGGCGATTATTTCAATACGCCGGTCACATCGGGTGATCCCGAGGACTGCGCGCTGCTTTGCGAACGCGATCGCCGCTGCCGCGCCTGGAGCTTCGCCTATCCTGATATCGATGGCGCCGCGGCGGTGTGCTGGCTCAAGAATACCGTGCCGCCGCGACAGCCCGCCAATTGCTGCATCTCCGGGGTACGCGGGGCCGGCGTGATCGAGCCGCGCGTCGAGGGCGTCGAGACCTCGATCGACCGCCCCGGCGGCGATTTGCGCAATTTCGAGCTCAAGGAAGGCGAGGGCGAGGACGCCTGCAAGGCCGCCTGTATCGCCGACAACAAGTGTCGCGCCTTCACCTATGCCCGCCCCGGCTACACCGGCCGCGAAGCGCGGTGCTTCCTGAAGAAAGATATCAAGCCGCCGCGGCGGAAGGCCGGGTTCACGTCGGGCGTGGTGAGATAGGCAAGGTGCCTTAGGCGGGTTAGCCGTGTGGGCAAAGGCGCACTTGCGCCGTGCCCACCACCTCTCCATGAGTCCGACAGGACGTGGGCACGTCGCGCGAAGATGCGCGCCTTTGCCCATCTACGAGATTTCACTCCGCGGCAATCACCGTCAGCTCCGGCCACAACGCCTTCCATCTCTGAGCTTTCACCGCGTAATTTGCCGCGGAGAAATTCGGACCCGGATTGGGGCGCGCAATCAGGCCTGCGACGTCATCGAAGCCATGCGGCGCGTAGACTTCGAAACCATCACCGGCGCGCCTCACGCCCACTTGCGTGTTCTGCGTCAGGAAACGGTCGATGCCGTCGGTCGAGCGCGACAACGGCGGATAGGGCAGGCCGTGCTTGGCCGGGTACCACAGATGCACGCGGGCCTGGTTGCGGGTCTCGATCTTGACGCCGAGATGATCGAGGCGCGTTTGCAGCTTGCGGATGACGGCGTCCTCCGCGTCCCAGGAGGCATCGGGATCGAAGTAGAAGATGTCGTAATCCGCAATACCGTAATCGACGGCACGGCCCGTGAGCACGTTCCACACCGTCTGCACCAGGCATCCCGAGACCAGCCACGCGTCCGGCAGCGCAAGTCGATGAAGCTCGTCGATGATTGCGGTGTTGACCGGATTTTTCAGGGCGAGGGCGAGAAACTCGTCCTTGCCCATGTCGCGATCCCCTCAGCGCACGGCGGTGAAGAACCGCGCGAGGCGGAAGCCGGAGAGCCAGGTCCAGACCGGCTGGCCGCGCATGCCGAGATCCCAGGAGCCGAGCACGGCATCGGCACGGCCGACCAGATTGTCGACCGGCAAGAGGCCGACGCCGCCGGAGCGCAGCGGCACGCGGCTGTCGGCCGAGTTGTCCCTGTTATCGCCAAGCACGAACAAATGCCCGGCCGGCACCTTCACCTCGGGTGTGTTGTCGAGCGGGCCGTTGTCGCGCATCTTGAAGATCAGATGCGAGACGCCATTCGGCAGCGTCTCGACGTAACGGTAGGCCGGCTCGCTGCCGCCATTGTCGTCCTCGGCGGCGCCAACGCCGTCAGGCTTCAATTCGGCGGGACGGTCGTTGATGAAGAGCTGTCCCTGCCGCATCTGGATGCGGTCGCCGGGCAAGCCGACGACGCGCTTGACCCAGGCCTGTGAGCGGTCGCCGGGCCAGCGGAACACGACGACGTCGCCTTGCTTCGGCATTTCCGCGAAGACACGGCCGGTCTCGGGCAAGTTGATCTGGATCGGCAGCGACGAGGTGCCGTAGCCATAAGGGAATTTCGAGGCGAGCAGCGCATCGCCGATCAGCAGCGTCGGCTCCATCGAGCCCGACGGCACGTAGAACGGCTCGGCCAGCGCACCCTTGGCGATGAACACCGCGGCGACGATGCCGGCAAGCTGCATCAACTGGCCGGCCCAGCCGGAGCTCTTCCGCTTCGGAGCGGCCGTTACCTTCTCAACGCTCATGCGCCCGTTCCACCCACCGTAATGCGTTCCATCAGAAGCGACGGCTGGCCGACGCCGACTGGCACGCCCTGGCCGTTCTTGCCGCAGGTGCCGATGCCGGTATCGAGCGCCAGATCGTTGCCGATCATGCGGATGCGATGCAGGTCGGTCGGCCCGTTGCCGATCAGCATGGCGCCCTTCAGCGGCGCGCCCAGCTTGCCGTTCTCGATCTTGTAGGCCTCGGTGCACTGGAACACGTATTTGCCCGAGGTGATGTCGACCTGGCCGCCGCCGAAATTCGCGGCAAACACGCCGTTCTTCACCGACGCGAGAATCTCGGCCGGGTCGCGGTCGCCCGCGAGCATGTAGGTGTTGGTCATGCGCGGCATCGGCACATGGGCATAGCCCTGGCGGCGGCCGTTGCCGGTCGGCTTCATGTTCATCAGCCGCGCGTTCTGGCGGTCCTGCATGTAGCCGACCAGGATGCCGTCCTCGATCAGCACGGTGCGGTTGGTCGGCGTGCCCTCGTCGTCGATCGACAGCGAGCCCCGCCGCGAGGCGATGGTGCCGTCATCGACCACGGTGACGCCCTTGGCCGCGACCTGCTGGCCCATCAGGCCCGCAAAAGCAGAGGTCTTCTTGCGATTGAAGTCGCCTTCGAGGCCGTGGCCGACTGCCTCGTGCAGCATCACGCCGGGCCAGCCGGCGCCGAGCACGACGTCCATCTCGCCGGCGGGGGCGGGAATCGATTCCAGATTGACCAGGGCCTCGCGCAGTGCGCCGTCGGCGGCATCGCGCCAGGATTTGGTCTCAATGAATTCGGCATAGCCGGCGCGGCCGCCATAGCCCTTGCTGCCGCTCTCCTGGCGGTCGCCTTGCCCTGCGACGACGGAGATGTTGACGCGCACCAGCGGGCGCACGTCGCGATAGCTCTCGCCGTCGGGCCGCAGGATCTCGACCACCTGCCAGGTCGCGCCCAGGCTGACGCTGACCTGCCGCACCCGCGGATCCTTGTCGCGCAGGTAAGCGTCGATCTCGGCCAGCAGCTTGACCTTGGTCTCGAAGCCGGGGGCATCGAGCGGGTTTTCATCGCCATAGAGGCGCACATTGGTGTGCGGAGGCGGCGCGGCAAAGCTGCCGGAATAGCCGCCGCGCACGGCCGCGACCGCATCGGCGGCGCGAATCAGCGCCGGCAGCGACACATCGGAGGAGTGGGCGTAGCCCACGGCATCATCCTTGACCGCGCGTAAGCCAAAACCTTGCGAGGTGTCGTAGGTCGCCTGCTTGAGCCGTCCATTGTCGAACATCAGCGCTTCGGTCTGGCTGTATTCCAGGAACAATTCGCCGTCGTCGGCACCGGAGAGCCCGCGCGCGACCTCGTTGCGAACCTGGTCGCGATCGAGATTGGCGCGGTCGAGCAGGGAGGTTGTGGCAGGGTTGGTCATGCGTCCGTCCATTATCGGTCGATGTGAGGCAAGATAATGGTTTCGAGTTGGTTCCGCGAGGGCGCGCAGCGTCACATTACGGAAACAATAGGTTCGACGGGCTCACCCTACGGCAGCTTGTCGTACCCCTCGCCGAGCCCGTTCAGGCTGAGCGGGAAGCCGATGCCTTCTTCCGGCGTCTCGAAGATGATGAAGGTCGCGGTCTTGGCGCTGCGGAGCTGGCCGAGCAGCTTGTCGTCCATGACGACCTCGGCGACGCAGCCATTGGGCAGGCAGCGCACGAAGCCGGCGCGGCCGACGTCCTGGTTGTCGAGCTTCAGCCCGAGGCCGGAGGGCAGCAGCACGCCTAAGGGGGCCACCACGCGCATCAGGCGGCTCTTCTGGTCGGCGGTCTTGAGCACGATCACGGTGAGGCCGGCATTGGAGCGGTCTTCGGCCACCACGCTCTGGATCAGGGCGCATTGCTCGGCCTGGGCGCCCGGCGGAGTATCGCAACGGATCTGCCAGTCGCCATGAACGGAGCGCACCGCGCCCTGCGCATGGGCAGCGCTTGATAGGAAAAGGCCGGGAAGGGACAGGAAAAGGACGACCGCCACGAGGCGGATCAGCGTCGTGAAACGGTCAGCCGGCCATACAACCGATCTTGGAGCCGATCTTGCCATGCATCTCGAAAGCCCCATCGGGGTCGGTCCCTCTGCTCGCTCGGGTCGCTCGCGCTGGTGGACTGATACGGGAATGACGGCGTCTTGAAGGCAATTCACAAGCAAATTCCGCGCCGCCTTGGCCGCCATTGCCGCCACGAATCAGGTTCCTGCACGGCCCTGCGCCTGTGCCTACAGCGGGCAATTCGGCTGTCAAGCCGCGGCCTCCCGGGAAACGGTATTTTTGTCTGATGTTACTAGGAAATATCTTGCGGGTGATGGCTGACAGAGGGGCCTCAAGACTGCATTGCGATAGATCAAGAATTATGGTTTGAGAGGCTTGATTTCGGCGTTCTAGCGATCTGGCCCCAATTCCTCCTAGAGGTATTCTTGCGGCGGTTTGTCAGACGGGCGGATCGAATAAGCGTTCCCCAAAAATAGGGGAATGCACTTGGGGTGATTTCGTTAGGGGAGCGCGAACGGCATGAAGATGTCGATGGGCCGGGTGGGCCGGCACTTGCTGGGATTGGCCGTGGCGGGTCTGACGCTGGCGACGGGCGGTGCGGCATTTGCCGAGCTTGGGCAGCCCGAGCCGTGGGAATGGCACCTTCAGGGTTCCGGCTCCCCGGTGATGGACAACATCGTCTGGTTCCACAACTTCTTGTCCGTGCTGATCATCCTGATCACGCTGTTCGTGCTGGCGCTGCTGGTGATCGTGGTGATGAAGTTCAACGCGAGGGCCAATCCGGTGCCGTCGCGGACCACCCACAACACGCTGATCGAGGTGGTGTGGACCCTGGTGCCGGTGCTGATCCTGGTCGGCATCGCGGTGCCGTCGTTCCGCCTCCTGTTCCTCGAGCTCGACGTGCCGAAGGCGGATCTGACCGTGAAGGCGACCGGCAAACAGTGGTACTGGTCCTACGCCTATCCTGATAACGGCAAGTTCGAGTTCGACTCGCTGCTGGCCCAGGACAAGCAACCCCGCCTACTCGGCGTCGACAACGAGATGGTGGTGCCGGTCAACAAGGTGATTCGTGTTCAGGTCACCGGTGCCGACGTCATCCACGCGTTCGCGCTGCCGGCGTTCGGCGTCAAGATCGACGCCATCCCGGGCCGGCTGAACGAGACCTGGTTCAAGGCCACCAAGACCGGCATGTTCTACGGCCAGTGCTCGGAGCTTTGCGGCAAGGACCACGCCTTCATGCCGATCGCCATTCGCGTGGTGAACGACCAGGAGTTCGCCTCCTGGGTCGATGCGGCGAAGAAGAAATTTGCGAGCGGCGGCACCAGCACCTTCGCCTCCGCAGCCGGTCCGACGCAGTAAGCGCCGGGCGGACGGCTCAACCGGACTGAACGCGACATAAAGGGCGGGACCTCCATAGGTCCGAATGGGACGCAAGGCAGGATTTGAAAATGGCAACGAGCGCAGCGGCACACGGCGATCACGCGCACCATGACGAGCACGCCCATCCGACCGGATGGCGTCGCTACGTCTATTCGACCAACCACAAGGACATCGGCACGATGTACCTGATCTTTGCGGTCATCGCGGGCATCATCGGTGCCGCGATGTCGATCGCGATCCGTGCTGAGTTGATGTTTCCGGGCGTGCAGATATTCCACGAAACGCACACCTATAACGTCTTCGTGACCTCGCACGGCCTGATCATGATCTTCTTCATGGTCATGCCCGCGATGATCGGCGGCTTCGGCAACTGGTTCGTGCCGCTGATGATCGGCGCGCCCGACATGGCGTTCCCGCGCATGAACAACATCTCGTTCTGGCTGCTCCCGGCCTCCTTCGCGCTGCTGCTGCTGTCGAGCTTCGTCGAGGGCGAGCCCGGCGCCAACGGCGTCGGCGCCGGCTGGACCATGTACGCGCCGCTGTCGACCACGGGCCACCCGGGTCCGGCCGTCGACTTCGCGATCCTGTCGTTGCACCTGGCCGGTGCCTCCTCGATCCTCGGCGCCATCAACTTCATCACCACCATCTTCAACATGCGCGCGCCGGGCATGACCCTGCACAAGATGCCGCTGTTCGTGTGGTCGATCCTGGTGACGGTGTTCCTGCTGCTGCTGTCGCTGCCGGTCCTCGCCGGCGCGATCACCATGCTGCTCACCGACCGCAATTTCGGCACGACGTTCTTCTCGCCTGACGGCGGCGGCGATCCCGTGCTGTTCCAGCACCTGTTCTGGTTCTTCGGTCACCCCGAGGTGTACATCCTGATCCTGCCCGGCTTCGGCATGATCAGCCAGATCGTCTCGACCTTCTCGCGCAAGCCCGTGTTCGGCTATCTCGGCATGGCCTACGCCATGGTCGCGATCGGCGGCATCGGCTTCGTGGTGTGGGCGCACCACATGTACACGGTCGGCATGTCCTCGGCGACGCAGGCCTACTTCGTCGCCGCCACCATGGTGATCGCGGTGCCCACGGGCGTGAAGATCTTCTCCTGGATCGCCACGATGTGGGGCGGCTCGATCGAATTCCGCGCCCCGATGATCTGGGCCGTCGGCTTCATCTTCCTGTTCACGGTCGGCGGCGTCACCGGCGTCGTGCTGGCGAACGCCGGCGTCGACCGCGTGCTGCAGGAGACCTATTACGTCGTCGCGCACTTCCACTACGTGCTGTCGCTCGGTGCGGTGTTCGCGATCTTCGCCGGCTGGTACTACTGGTTCCCGAAGATGACGGGCTACATGTACAACGAGACGCTGGCGAAAGCGCATTTCTGGGTCACCTTCATCGGCGTCAATCTGGTGTTCTTCCCGCAGCACTTCCTCGGCCTGTCGGGCATGCCGCGCCGCTATGTCGACTATCCGGATGCGTTCGCCGGTTGGAATCTGATCTCCTCGATCGGCTCCTACATCTCCGGCTTCGGCGTGCTGATCTTCCTCTACTGCGTGCTCGACGCCTTCATGAAGAAGGTCCCGGCGGGCGACAATCCCTGGGGCGCTGGCGCCACCACGTTGGAATGGACGCTGCCCTCGCCGCCGCCCTTCCACCAGTTCGAAGTGCTGCCCCGCGTGCAGTAAGCAACACGACTCCCGCGGCGCCCGCGACGGGCGCCGCGGCTCTGCAACGAAACGAGCAGGTTTAAGTGTCCGTCCTCGATCAGAATGCCATCGACATCAATCCCCGCATCTCCGAGGCGGAGGTTGGTGACTACCTCGCGCTGCTCAAGCCGCGGGTGATGTCGCTCGTGATCTTCACCGCGCTGGTCGGGATGGCGATGGCGCCGGGACATTTCCACTGGGTGCTCGCCATCACCTCGCTGCTCTGCATCGCCGTCGGCGCCGGCGCCTCCGGCGCGCTCAACATGGCGCTCGAGGGCGATATCGACGCCAAGATGTCGCGCACCGCGAACCGCCCGATCCCGCGTGGCCGCATCACCCGGCCCGAGGCGATGACGTTCGGGATGACGCTCGCCTTCTTCTCGGTGATGACCCTCGGCATCCTCGTCAACTGGATCGCGGGCGCGCTGCTCGCCTTCACCATCTTCTTCTACGTCGTCATCTATACGATGGGCCTGAAGCGCTGGACCGCGCAGAACATCGTGATCGGCGGCGCCGCCGGCGCCTTGCCGCCGGTGGTGGCCTGGGCGTCCGTCACGGGCACGGTCGATGTCGAGCCGCTGCTGCTGTTCGCCATCATCTTCTTCTGGACGCCGCCGCACTTCTGGGCGCTGGCGCTGTTCCGTTCCGACGACTATGCCCGCGCCGGCATTCCGATGCTGCCCAATGTCGCCGGCCCGGACGCGACCCGCCTGCAGATACTGCTCTACACCATCGTGCTGATCGCGGTGGCCGCAGCGCCCTGGGCGCTCGGCTATTTCGACGCCGTCTACGGCATCGTCTCGCTGATCCTCGGCGCCGGCATGCTGGTGCTCGCCATCAACGTCTACTTCCGCCGCGAGCGCAGCCAGTCGCTGCGCGCAACGCGAAAGCTGTTCGCCTTCTCGATCCTGTACCTGTTCGCGCTGTTCGCGACCTTGCTGGCCGAGGTCGTATTCCCTGTGCTTGCTCGGATGGTAGGGGGCGCATGATCACGGCGATGGCTGACAAACCCGAGCCAGATGGAATCGTCCTCACCGAGGCGCAGAAGAAGAGCCGTCGTCAGCGCTCCATTGCCATTGCTTTGGCGCTCGGTGTGCTCGTCGTGCTTTTCTTCGCCGTCACCATGGTCAAGGGACCGGCGGTTCTCGTTCGGCCGCTGTAGGGGCAGATGGATCAGAAGCCGACCATATCGCAGCATCAGAGCCGAACGGCCGGCAAGGGCCGGGGCCTCGGCCGCGATGTGCTGGTCGCCTCGATCTGCGGCGGCGTGGTCGCATTGATGGTCGGAGCCTCCTACGCGGCGGTGCCGTTCTACAACTGGTTCTGCCGCGCCACCGGCTTCAACGGCACCACGCAGGTCGCGACCTCCGCGCCCGCCAGTGGCCCGATCGCACGCAAGATCGCGGTGCGGTTCGATTCCAACGTCGCCCCCGGCCTGCCCTGGAAGTTCGAGCCGGAGCAGACCGAGGTCGAGGTCAATATCGGTCAGGTCACCACCATCTATTACACCGTGACCAACCAGGCCGCGCGCACCACCTCAGGGCAGGCGGCCTACAATGTCGCGCCGCTGACGGTCGGGTCGTATTTCCAGAAGATCAACTGCTTCTGCTTCACCGAGCAGACCATGGCGCCCGGCGAGAAGCGCGAGATGCCCGTGGTGTTCTACGTCGATCCGTCGATCGTCGGCGACCACGACAATGACGGGCTCAGCACCATCACGCTGTCCTACACGTTCTATCCGGTGAAGGATCCGGTGGTGAAGCCGCTCGCATCCGGTGATGACAACAAGCGCAAGGGAAATCTCCAGCCGCCGGGTTGACGCTTCGGAGGTTGGACCAAGGGGATAAGTGCCGGACAGGCACGGGATTGAGGAGACAGACCGCAATGGCTACCGCGCAAGGCAAGCATCACGACTACCATCTGGTCGATCCGTCTCCGTGGCCGGCGGTCGGCTCGGTCTCCGCCTTCATCATGGCGGTCGGTGCGATCTCCTGGATGCACCACATGTTCTCCGCCGCGCCGATCGTGTTCGGTATCGGCACCGTCGGCGTGCTCTACACCATGGCGAGCTGGTGGGGCGACGTGATCAAGGAAGCCCAGTACAAGGGCGACCACACCCGCGTCGTGCAGCTGCATCACCGCTACGGCATGATCCTGTTCATCGCCTCCGAGGTGATGTTCTTCGTCGCCTGGTTCTGGGCCTATTTCAACGCCGCGCTGTTTCCGGCCGACGCCGTCCACGCCACCCGTGACGCGGTGTTCGGTTGCGGTCTCGGCACGGCGGCCGGCGCCTGCGCGGTGCCGGGCACCTGGCCGCCCCATGGTATCGAAACCTTCGATCCCTGGCATCTGCCGCTGCTCAACACGCTGATCCTGCTCACCTCGGGCACCACGGTCACCTGGGCGCACCACGCCCTGCTCGAGAACGATCGCCAGGGCCTGAAATATGGCCTGATCCTCACCATCCTGCTGGGCGCGACCTTCACCTGCGTGCAGGCCTACGAATACAGCCACGCGGCGTTCTCCTTCGCCGGCAACGTCTACGGCGCGACCTTCTTCATGGCGACCGGCTTCCACGGTTTTCACGTGCTGGTCGGCACCGTATTCCTGATCGTGTGCCTGGCGCGCGCCTATGCCGGCCACTTCACGCCGAAGCAGCACCTCGGCTTCGAGTTCGCCGCCTGGTACTGGCATTTCGTCGACGTGGTCTGGCTTTTCCTGTTCCTCTGCATCTATGTCTGGGGACACGGTGCCGAGACCATGGCCCACGGCGCGCACTGAGCCGGGACGGATCGATTCTAGCAAAGGGCGGCCGCAGGGCCGCCCTTTCGTTGTCCAGCGGCCGGAGTTTGGGCCGAAATTGTGATAGGCTTGCGTGTGATGAACGACACTGCCGACACCCCGGAGGCCCAGCCCACCGTCCTGCAAAGCGCGCTGCGCGGGCTCGCCTGCAAATGCCCGCGCTGCGGTGAGGGCAAGCTCTATGCGGGCTTCCTGACGCTGGCGCCTTCCTGCAGCCGTTGCGGCCTCGACTACGCCTTCATCGATGCCGGCGATGGTCCGGCGATCTTCATCATCATGCTGGCCGGAGCGATCGTGGTCGGCTGCGCGCTCGTCGTCGAGGTCAAGTATCAGCCGCCATTCTGGCTGCATGCGGTGCTGTGGCTGCCGCTGATCCTCGCCACCACGCTCCTGCCGCTGCGCTCGATGAAGTCGCTTCTGATCGCGCTGCAATTCCATCACAAGGCAGCACCCGGCCGGTTGATCGACCGCGCGAAATGAACGAGACGTCCCGCAAGCCCGGCGTCGCCGGCTTCATGCTGTTCACACTTTTGCTGACCGCGGCTTTCGTCGCGCTCGGAATCTGGCAATTGCAGCGCCGTTCCGCCAAGCACGAGCTGATCGCAGCGCTCACCGAGCGCCTCGCGGCAGCACCCATTGCGCTGCCGCCTTCGGAGCAATGGCCCGCGCTGACGCCTGCGCGCGATGAGTTTCGCCGCGTCAGCTTCACCGCGACCTATGCGCCCCTGCCGGATGCCATGGTCTATTCCTCCGGCTCCGCGGTGCGCAGGGATGCCTCCACGCCCGGCACCTGGGCCTTCCTGCCGGCGCGACTTCCGAGCGGCGAGATCGTGGTGATCGATGCGGGCTTCGTCGAGAACACGATGCAGGACCGCGGCGTCGAGGATCGCGCGGTGCACAAGCTCGTCACGGGCGAGCCGCTGTCGCTCACCGGCTATCTGCGCTTTCCGGAGGCGCCAGGCTGGCTGACGCCGGCGGAGAACCGCGACAGGCGGCTCTGGTTCGTGCGCGATCATCGGGCAATCGCAAGTGCGCTTCATTGGGGTGCGGTTGCGCCGTTCTATATCGATCTGGAGCAGCCGGTGCCTGCGAACGGCATCCCGCGTCCGGGGCCGCTCGATGTGCATCTGAAGGACGATCATCTCCAATACGCCATCACCTGGTTCACGCTCGCCGGCGCCGTGCTCATCGCCTTTGCCGTGTGGGTGAGAGGACGGCGCCAGGGCGGCGCGAGCCCGTAGGTTCCCGGTGGGAACCCGGTATCGTCCGGTCTATATTATTCAGCGCTTATTCACGAGGGTGGTCCTAATCCGCCTTCAGGTTTTTTCCGCGGCAAACAGGATTGCTGGCGTTGAGCGATTTCGATCAGATGGGACTTGTCATTGATTGGGTGGATGCCTGCCGCAAGGGCGACCTCGCGATGCTACTCGACCTCTATGCCGACGACGCCAAGCTTGAATGCACGTGCAACGGCACGCAGATTTATCGCGGCCGGGGCGAACTCGAAACCTATTGGGGACCGAAGCTCAGCGCCTTTTCCTCGGCGGGTTTCGGCCTGGAGGAAATCCACCCGGCACAGAGCGGCATCGATCTCGAATATTCCGTTGCGGGTGCGCTGCGCATCCGCGCCTCGTTTCGCTTCAGCGCGGAAGGCAAGATCCACAGCACGCTGTGCGAACCGGCGCAGCAGGGTTCGCACGATTGCTGTGCGTGTTAATCTACCTCGGCTCGACCCCTGATCTCCCCGCGGGGAAGGCGGCAGCGCACATAGGTGCGTTGGTCCGCACGCAGCAATGACAGCGAGCCGCTGAGCGCGCGCACGCGCTCGTGCATGCCGGTCAGGCCGCGGCCGAAGACATTGTCGGCGGGAAAGCCGCCGCCGTCATCGGAGACTTCGATGGTGAGCGCATCGCCTGACGTCGCCGCCTCCACATGGGCATTCCTCGCTCCGGCGTGGCGCAGCACATTGGTCAACGCCTCCTGGATCACACGATAGACGGTCTGGGCCAACGGCCCTCTGATCCCGTTGAGATCAGGATCGATCGTTGCGGTGAGGCCGATATGCGGTGCCTGCGCGCGAAAATTGCGCAGCAGCGTCTGCACGCTGGCCTCGAGCCCCAGTTCCTCGATGTAGAGTGGCCGCAACCGGTCGAGGATGCGGCGATTGGTCTGCTGGAGCGCCTCGATGGACCGCATCACCTCCTGCACGGAGTTGCCGAGATGTCCCGTCTGCGGCGAGGCTTCGCTCAATGCGATCGTGCCGGCACGGATGCTGAACAGCAACGGGCCAAGCTCGTCATGCAGCTCGCGGGCGAGATCGTGCCGCTCATCATCCTGGAGCGACACCAGGCGATGCAACAGGTCGCGATTGTGCTGGCTCAATTGCGCGAGCGTTGCGGCGAGGGCATTGGCTTCCTTGCAGCTCTGCCGGATTTCCGGCGGCCCCGCGACCGGGATCGGCGTCGCATAATCGCCGCGTTGTATGCGCGTCAGGCCTGCGCCGAGATCTTGCAGCGGTTGCAGCGTCGATCTTGCGAACAGATAGGCGATCGCGCCGGTCAACGCCATCAGCACCGCGACGAGGCCCATCAGGGCCAAAAAACCGACCCATTTCTCGAACAGGTCGGCCGAGAGGTCGGGCCTGAACACGAGGTCGCCAACGCGCCTGCCGTCGATCATCACAGGCGATGCTGCATCGATATCCGGGATGGCGATCAGGTCCACGAACCATTGCGGGACGCCATGCGCGCCGTGCAGGCCGTCCCGGACGGAAGGCGCGGGACCCGCCTCCGCTGGATGGAATTGGATATCGGAGGAGGTGCCCAAAGATTTGACAAATGCGTCGAGCATCTTGCTCGGATTGTCTGACGCGCTCAGGGCGCTGTTGAGTGCGACCGCGATGGTCTGAGCCGAGCGTCGACCAGGCTCGTTCTCGTCGGCCAGCTGGCCGGCCGAGAAGGTCTGGAGCAGCACGCCGCCCATGACCAGCGCGGCGACGAAGCTCACGCCGAGTGGAAGGAATAACTGGGTCCTGAATGGAAGTCGTTGCCACATTAGGACAATTCTAACGCGCATTGGCGGGATTCTCTCTTTCCATTTGTTCCCGCCGGTCTATGACTTGCCGAAACACGAGAGTACGAATGCAAGATACAACCAAGCTGGCGACCCGGGTCCTCATCGTCGACGACCACCCCGTTGTGCTGTCCGGTTGTCGCACCCTGTTTGCCTCCGATCATTCGATTCGGATCGACGAAGCGAACGACGCCAAATCCGGACACAAGGCCTATATCAGCAAGCGGCCGGACGTCACGGTCATCGACATCAGCCTGCCAGACGTCTCGGGCTTCGAGCTGATGCGCCGGATCCGCAAGGACGATCCGGGCGCCAAGATCATCATGTTCAGCATGAATGAAGATCCGGCCTTCGTGGTGCGCGCGGTGGAGCTCGGGGCGCAGGGCTATGTCTCCAAGGGCGACGATCCCCGGATCCTGCTCAAGGCCGTGCGCAAGGTGGTCGCCGGCGACAATTTCATCTCGCCGCAGCTTGCGGAGGCGGTAACCTTCTCGGGCGCCGCGATCAAGGCGAATCCGGCCTCGCAGATGACGCCACGGGAGCTCGAAATTCTCCGCCTGCTCGGGCGCGGCCACAAGATCGTTGAAGTCGCCGAGGCGCTCGGTATCTCCTACAAGACCGTCGCCAACACCACCTCCCTGCTCAAGCAGAAGCTGGGGGCCAAGAACCATTCCGACCTGATCCGGATCGCGGTGGAAATCGGGATGAACTCACCCGTCAGGGGCTGAGGCAATGATGCCGCGCGCCCGGCGACGTTCGCGCCCACTACGCCGGGGCCTACCGGGAAAAACCGGAACATTTGGCGCCGCGCGCCGTTTTCTCCTTGACGATTTCGTGACAGGAAACGATAGCTCGAACCAGCGATTTTCGGGGCAGGCGCCCCAGCGACGAAACCGGGTCTGCACACATCAACGACAGACCTTCCAAGGGAAGGGCTGCGGCCTCGCCGCAGCCCTTTTTCGTTGGGCATGGTGCGGCCCCCCAAAACACTCTATGGTGCCGCAAAGCCCCTGGCTTGGAACTAGGACCATCGTGAAATCAAAGGCTTAAGGCCCGGACTCGGACCGCGCCAGCCTTTGGAGGGCAGTTTGACTCGTTATATCTCGACCCGGGGCGAGGCCCCTGAGCTTGGCTTCTGCGACGTGATGCTGACGGGGCTCGCCCGCGACGGCGGCCTGTACGTGCCGGTGACCTGGCCGCTTCTGCCAGCCGAGACCATCGCCGGCTTCTTTGGCCGGCCCTATTGGGAGGTCGCGGTCGACGTGATCCGTCCGTTCGTCGGCGGGGAGATTTCCGACGCCGAGCTCGGCCGCATGGCGAACGAGGCCTATGCCACCTTCCGTCATCCGGCCGTGGTGCCGTTGCGGCAGATGTCGCCGCATCAATTCGTGCTGGAGCTGTTTCACGGTCCGACGCTCGCGTTCAAGGACGTGGCGATGCAGCTGATCTCGCGGCTGATGGATCATGTGCTCGCCAAGCGCGGCCAGCGCACCACCATCGTGGTGGCAACCTCGGGCGACACCGGCGGCGCCGCGGTCGAAGCCTTCGCAGGCCTGGAGAATGTCGACCTCATCGTGCTGTTTCCGCACCAGCGCATCTCCGAGGTGCAGCAGCGCATGATGACGACGACGGGCGCGGCCAATGTCCACGCGCTCGCCATCGAAGGGCATTTCGACGATTGCCAGGCGCTGGTGAAGGGGATGTTCAACAACCATCGCTTCCGCGACGCGACCTCGCTGTCCGGCGTCAATTCCATCAACTGGGCACGCATCGTCGCCCAGGTGGTCTACTACTTCACGTCAGCGGTTGCCGCCGGCGCTCCGGCGCGCGCGGTGGACTTCATCGTGCCGACCGGTAATTTCGGCGATATTTTTGCCGGCTATGTCGCCAAGCGCATGGGCCTTCCGGTGCGCACGCTGCGCATCGCCGCCAACGTCAACGACATCCTTGCCCGCACGCTCAAGACCGGCATCTACGAGGTGCGGGAGGTGCACGCCACGGCCTCGCCGTCGATGGACATCCAGATCTCCTCGAATTTCGAGCGGCTGCTGTTCGAGGCGAGCAAGCGCGATGCGAGCAGTGTGCGCCGGCTGATGGAGCAGCTGAAGCAATCGGGCCGTTTCGTCCTACCCGATGCCACGCTCGCCGCGATCCGCGAAGAATTCGACGCCGGCCGCGCCGACGAGACCGAGACCGCGGCTGCGATCCGCGCCGCCTGGCGCGAGGCCGGCGAGCTGGTCGATCCCCACACCGCGGTGGCGCTTGCGGTTGCCGATCGCGACACCACCGACACGACCGTCCCCAACATCGTGCTCTCGACCGCGCATCCCGCCAAATTCCCTGATGCGGTCGAGGCGGCCTGTGGCCAGCGACCGCTTCTGCCGGCCTGGCTCGACGGTCTCATGACCAAGTCCGAACAGATGAAGGTGATGAAGAACGATCAGGCCGAGGTGGAGCGGTTCGTGCTGTCGGTCAGCCGCGCCGCAAAACAGGGAGTTGCCGGATGAGCGTCGAGATCACCAAGCTTGCGTCCGGCCTGACTGTCGTCACCGACAACATGCCGCATCTGGAGACCGCCGCGCTCGGGGTCTGGGCCGGGGTCGGCGGCCGCGACGAGAAGCCGAACGAGCACGGCATCTCCCATCTCCTGGAACATATGGCCTTCAAGGGCACCACGGGACGCTCCTCGCGCGAGATCGTCGAGGAGATCGAGGCGGTCGGCGGCGACCTCAACGCCGGCACCTCGACCGAGACCACGTCCTATTATGCCCGGGTGATGAAGGCCGACGTGCCGCTGGCGCTCGACGTGCTCGCCGACATCCTTGCCAATCCCGCCTTCGAGCCCGACGAACTCGAGCGCGAGAAGAACGTCATCGTGCAGGAGATCGGTGCGGCGCAGGATACCCCTGATGACGTCGTGTTCGAGCATCTCAACGAGCTCTGCTATCCCGACCAGCCGATGGGCCGCTCGCTGCTCGGTACCGCCAAGACGCTGAAGAGCTTCAATCGCGACTCGCTGCGCAATTACCTCTCGACGCATTATCGCGGCCCCGACATGGTGGTGGCGGCGGCCGGCGCCGTCGATCACAAGCAGGTGGTCGCCGAGGCCGAGAAGCGCTTTGCGAGCTTTGATGCGACGCCGGGGCCGAAGCCCCAGCCTGCCCAATTCGGCAAGGGCGGCACCAAGGTCGTGCATCGCGAGCTCGAGCAGGCGCATCTGACGCTGGCGCTGGAGGGCGTGCCGCAGACCGATCTGTCGCTGTTCTCGCTCCAGGTCTTCACCAACATCCTCGGCGGCGGGATGTCGTCGCGGCTGTTCCAGGAGGTGCGCGAGAAGCGTGGCCTCTGCTATTCCATCTACACCTTCCACGCGCCCTACACCGACACCGGCTTCTTCGGTCTCTACACCGGCACCGATCCGGCCGACGCGCCCGAAATGATGGAGGTCGTGGTCGACATCATGAATGATTCGGTCGAGACCCTGACCGAGGCCGAGATCGCCCGCGCCAAGGCGCAGATGAAGGCGGGCCTCTTGATGGCGCTGGAGAGCTGTTCCTCGCGCGCCGAGCAGCTCGCCCGGCACGTGCTGGCCTATGGCCGGCCGCAGACGGTGCAGGAACTGGTGTCCCGGATCGATGCCGTCAGCGTCGAATCGACCCGCGATGCGGCGCGGGCGCTGCTGTCGCGCAGCCGCCCTGCCGTCGTCGCATTAGGCAGCGGCAGGGGTCTGGACACGGCGGTGTCTTTTGCGGAAGGATTGACCCGGGCGCGCGCCAAAGCTCGGTTGCACTAAAAGGCGCGGCTGCATGAGGAGCCGCTTTGGCGGAAGGTCCGCCCCGGGAAGCATCACATGGCCCTGTTTCGCCTGCCCTCCAGTGGACCTGCCGCTCTCGCCCCGCGCGGCAACGGATTGTTGCTGCGCGCCCCGCAGATGTCGGACTTCCTGCAATGGGCGCATTTGCGCGAGACCAGCCGGGATTATCTGACGCCGTGGGAGCCGATCTGGCCGTCGGACGATCTGACCCGCTCCGGCTTTCGCCGCCGGCTGCGGCGCTATTCCGAGGATATCGCCGCGGACCGCTCCTATCCCTTTCTGATCTTCCGCGAGCTCGACGGCGCCATGGTCGGCGGCATCACGCTCGCCAATGTCCGCCGCGGGATCGTCCAGGCCGGCACCATCGGCTACTGGGTCGGCCAGCCCCACGCCCATCGCGGCTACATGACGGCAGCGCTGCGGGTGTTGCTGCCGACGCTGTTCGGCGAGCTCAATCTGCACCGGGTCGAGGCCGCCTGCATCCCCACCAATGCGCCGTCGATCCGGGTGCTGGAGAAGTGCGGCTTCTCCCGCGAGGGACTGGCGCGCCGCTATCTCTGCATCAACGGGGTCTGGCAGGACCATCTGCTGTTCGGCCTGTTGCACGAGGATTTCCGCGGCTGAGCTGAGCCACCGGGCGCGCCGAGATCACCCACTTTTTGCTGCCTTTTGATCGCCGATTTTGGCGATATAACCCGCACAAGCCGGCCGATCGGCCGGGACGTTGTTATGGAGTACTGCCGTTCATGAATGAGCTTCGGTCATTGCGGAAGGCGCTGCGGCGGGGTCCGGTGATCGCGCTGGCGCTGTCGGTGTCGCTGGCGGCGGTCTCGCCTGTTACCGCGCAGTCGTTGACCGACCGTTTCAAGAGCCTGTTCGGCGGCAAATCCGACGAGCCTGCCCAGCCCAAGCCGGCGCCCGCGCCAGGCGCGCCCCAGGCCGATGACGAATATGATTGCCCGCAGGTCACGGTGCGTGCCGGAGCGTCGACCTACGGCGTCGGTGCGAACGGCAAGCCGGCGGTCGGCAATGACGTGCGCTTCCAGGCCTCGATCTCCAAGATGGCACGCGAATGCATCCGCAATGGCGGCGAAATCACGGCGCATATCGGCATCCAGGGCCGCGTCATCGCGGGCCCCGCCGGCGCGCCTGCGACGGTGGAAGTCCCCTTGCGCGTCGCCGTGGTCCAGGGCGGCGTCGGCGAGAAGGTGATCGCCTCGAAGGCCTACCGCACCACGGTCCAGATGACCGAGGGCGCCAGTGTGCCCTTCACCTTCGTCGCCGAGGACCTGTCCTACCCGCTGCCGTCTCCTGCGGTCGCCGATTCCTACATCTTCTATGTCGGCTTCGACCCGCAGGCGCTCTCGCCCGAGCCGAAGGCGCGGAAGAGGAAGTAGCTCGAGGTCTCGTGTCCAGGACGCCATCAGCGCGTTTACGCGCGTCTGCGACACGCTACGGCAGCGCGTAAGCGGGGCGGTGCAGAGCCGGGGCCCAGAACCCGCGGATTGCATGCCGCGCCGCGTCCGGGACAAGAGAGCCTTCAGACAACAAAAAAGCCGGCGCGATCAGCGCCGGCTTTTTGATTGGCCGAGGATGAACCCCTCAGTTCAGCTTCTGGCGAACCTCGGTGATGCCCTTGGCGAGCAGATCGTCGGCGACCTGGCCCTTGACCGACTGCGACAGGATCGTGGAGGCGGCCTGCACGGCGGCTTCCGCGGCTGCGGCGCGGACATCGGCCAGCGCCTGGGCCTCGGCGAGCGCGATCTTGCTCTCCGCGGTCTTGGTGCGGCGGGCGACGAAGTCTTCCATCTTCGCCTTGGCCTCGGTCGCGATGCGCTCGGCTTCGCTCCTGGCGTTGGCGATGATGTCGGCGGCCTCGCGTTCGGCCGAGGCGCTGCGGGCCTTGTAGTCGGCCAGCACCTTGGCGGCTTCCTGCTTCAGGCGCGTTGCGTCGTCGAGCTCGGCCTTGATGCGCTCGGCGCGCTTGTCGAGCGCCGACATCGCCGACTTGAAGACCCCGAGATAGCCGAACACGACCATCAGGATCACGAAGGCGACGGCGACCCAGGTTTCAGGATCGAAGAACATATCGACTAACCCTTCAAGGACGCATCAACGGCGGCATTGACCGACGCCGCATCCGGAACGACGCCGGTGAGCTGCTGCACGATGGTGCCTGCCGCATCGGCCGCGATGCTGCGGACGTTGCTCATGGCGGTCGCGCGGGTCGAGGCGATGGTCTTCTCCGCCTCGGCGAGCTTGGCCGCCAGCTGCTCTTCCAGGGCCTTGCGCTCGGCTTCCGCCTGCGCATTCGCCTTGTCGCGGGATTCGTTGCCGATCGCCTGCGCCCGCGCGCGCGCCGCAGCGAGCTCGCTTTCATAGGCCTTCAGCGCCGCCTCGGACTGATCCTTCAGCGCCTGCGCTTCAGTGAGGTCACCCTCGATCTTGTTCTGACGCGCCTCGATCGTCCCGCCGACCTTCGGCAGCGCGAGCTTGGACACGATCACGTAAAGCACGACGAAGAAGATCGCGAGCGACACCAGCTGCGAAGCAAAGGTGCTGCTCTCGAACGGCGGAAAGCCGCCGCCGTGATGACCGCCATCGGCTTCGGTGTGGGCGTCGGTCGCCGGAGCTTTCGCCCCGCCATGACTCTCGGCCATGGAGTACTCCTGTTGCTGTCACGCGCCGCTTNGCGGAAGAAGTCGTTCTTTAGAAAACGAACAGCAGAAGCAGCGCGATCAGCAGCGAGAAGATGCCGAGCGCTTCGGTCACGGCGAAGCCGAAGATCAGGTTGCCGAACTGGCCCTGAGCGGCCGACGGGTTGCGGACGGCTGCGGCGAGGTAGTTGCCGAAGATCACGCCCACGCCGACGCCCGCACCGCCCATGCCGATGCACGCGATGCCCGCGCCGATAAGTTTTGCTGCTGCCGGATCCATTTTAGACTCCTTGGAAGAAAGATTGGGTTGTGGGTGGAAATTCCCCGGACCGCTCAGTGTCCCGGATGAATGGCGTCGTTGAGGTAGATGCAGGTCAGGATCGCAAACACATAGGCTTGCAGGAACGCGACCAGGATCTCGAGGGCGTACAGCGCGATGGTGAGCGCCAGCGGCAGCACGCCGCCGACCCAGCCGATGGCGCCGAGCGAGAAGCCGAGCATGGCGACGAAGCCCGCGAACACCTTCAGCGCGATGTGGCCGGCCAGCATGTTGGCGAACAGACGGATGCTGTGCGAGACCGGCCGCAGGAAGAACGACAGGATCTCGATGAACATGACCAGCGGCAGGATGTAGCCGGGGACGCCGTGAGGAACGAAAATCGAGAAGAATTTCAGGCCGTTCTTGGCGACGCCGTAGATCAGCACGGTGAAGAAGACCAGGAGCGCCAGGCCTACGGTGACGATCAGGTGGCTGGAGACCGTGAAGGTGTAGGGGATGATGCCGACCAGGTTCGAGACGCAGATGAACATGAACAGCGAGAAGATCAGCGGGAAGAATTTCATGCCTTCCGCGCCGGCGGTCGAGCGGATGGTCGAGGCCACGAACTCGTAGGAGATCTCGGCGACCGACTGCAGGCGCCCCGGAACCAGCTGCGCGCCGCTGGCCAGCATCAGGAGCGAGATGATGACGACGGCCACCAGCATGTAGAGCGATGAATTGGTGAAGGCGATCGTCTGATGGCCGATATGGCCGATCGTGAAGAGAGGCTCGATGTTGAACTGGTGGATCGGATCGATTTTCATCGGCGCGGCATCTCTTGGTCTGCCGGACGGGCCGGCGTGTCTCGATTTCTGCCGGCCGGGCCGGCCCGCACCGGGGATCCCGGCGCGACAATTCCTCTCCGTGTGCGGATTGGCCTTACGAACCCCCACGCCTGTTCTGACCTGCGCCCGCCGACCTCACCACATTCACCACGCCGGCCACGAAGCCCAGCAGCAGGAACACGATAAATCCGAAGGGCGACGTCGACAGCAAGCGGTCGAAACCCCAGCCAATCCCCGCTCCGACAGCGACACCGGCGACCAACTCGGAGGATAACCGAAAACCAAGCGCCATCGCCGAGGCTCTGGCCGCTCCGTCTCCACCGTCACCTGCGGGTTGCTCGGTCTTGACGTGGCGGTCGCGAAATTCGGACAACCGCTGATCGAGACTTCCGAGCCGTTCGGAAAGCGCAGCTTCCTCGGGCGATCTATCGCGATCTCCATTCCCGCTGTGTCCCGTGTCTTGAGCCATGCCACGAAGACCCGAACGCTGCGGTTGAATGGAAATTACGCCCGCCACCCTCAAAAGCCGCGCGGACCATACTGACCGCACATAATCAAGTCAAGCCAAGTCACGATCGCGTCGTGATCAGCTATATGTTTGATTTTGCTGGAGATATCGACCCGCGCGCGAGCGCCGCACACAGCGTGACGCCGCACCGCAGCAGCTCGCCGCGTGATCTGCCGCTGCGGTCGACATTTCGCCGCGCTCTCGGGATCAAAGGGATGGCCGTCATCATTGATTCCACAAGGCGCGGTTTAGGCGGCGGATTCGCGCGCGCCGGCGATGCGCCGTCGCCCGGCGGGGTGTAGAATTCGATGATGTGCCACCTGCGCGGCGTGGCGGAGAGCACGATGAGACCTGCAAAACCATCCACAACATCATGGTGCGCGGCGGCCATCGTCGTGGTGACCGCTGTCAGCGGCAGCCTGGTTGCCGCGCAATCGGCGCCCGACGGCGAAAATGGCCGCTACACCATGACGCCGATCCCCGAGGGCGTGTTGCGGCTCGACACCCGCACCGGCACGGTCTCGACCTGCAGCAAGAATGGCGCTGGCTGGGCCTGTTACGCCGTTCCCGACGAGCGCTCTGCACTCGACGCCGAGATCGGCCGCCTTCAGGCCGAGGTCGAGAAGCTCAAGGGGCAGCTCGCCGCCGGGCCCACAGTCTCCGGCAAGATCGACGAAGCGCTGCCAAAATCCGACCCGCTGCAAAAGGCCGAGCCAAAGGTCGCCGAGGGCGAGCGCAAGCTCGAGATTCCGCTGCCGAGCGACCAGGACCTCGACCGCGCGATGTCGTTCCTGGAAAGGGCCTGGCGCCGCCTGATCGACATGGCCAACCGCGTGCAGAAGGACGTGTCGGGGAAGATTTGAAATACCACGCGGTGCCGTAGGGTGGCCAAAGGCGCATCGTGCCGTGCCCACCACCTGGACATCGTCGCACCGATTCGTGGGCACGCTCCGCTTTGCCCACCCTACGGCACCCTGCACGTTGAGAGACCGTCGATGACATCGGCCAAATCCATCACCCGCTCCACGCCATCATCGGTGCAAGCCACCACGATCGTCTCATCGCTGCTGCTCACCGTGCCGACAAAGGGCCGCGGCTTCACCGATCTCACCAGCGAGGCCGCAAAATTCGTCCGCGAGGCCCACGCAGGCGACGGCGCGCTGACGCTGTTCATCCGCCACACCTCGGCGTCGCTGACCATCCAGGAGAACGCCGATCCGTCCGTGCTGGTCGATCTCACCACCGCACTGTCACGGCTCGCGCCGGAAAGCGTGCCGTGGACACACGACACCGAGGGGCCGGACGACATGCCCGCGCACGTCAAGACGATGTTGACGCAGACCTCGCTGCAGGTGCCGGTATTGGGCGGCAAGCTCGCGCTGGGCACCTGGCAGGCGATCTATCTCGTCGAGCACCGCAGCCGTCCGCATCGCCGCGAGATCGTGCTGCAATTCATCGGCAGCAATCAATAGCCCCGGAAAAGCAAACCGGCCGCGGATCGCTCCGCGGCCGGATGTTGTGTCAGCGTCTTGCGACGCGCGATCAGGTCTTGGTGATGTCGACGTCCTTCGTCTCGGGGACGAAGAAGAAGCCGACCACCGCCGTGATAGCCGCGAAGATGACCGGGTACCACAAGCCCGCGTAGATATCGCCGCTCGCTGCGGTGATCGCGAAAGCGGATGCGGGCAACAGGCCACCGAACCAGCCGTTGCCAATGTGATAAGGCAGCGACATCGAGGTGTAGCGGATGCGGGTCGGGAACAATTCGACCAGCATCGCCGCGATCGGGCCGTACACCATGGTGACGTAGATCACGAGGATGAACAGCAGGCCGATGGTCGCCGACACTTGCGGACGGAAGATGTCGAACGGATTCGACATCTTGACGATGCCCGCGTCACCCGGCTTCGGATAGCCCGCCGCCTGCACTGCCGCGGTGATCGCGGGGTTCGACGTCTTGGCATCCGTGTAGGGCACTTCCTTGTCGTTGACGACGATCTTCACGGCGCCCGCCGGCCCCGGAACCGTGGAGTACTTCACAGACGATTGGGCGAGGAAGGCGCGTGCCGTGTCGCAAGGCGCCGTGAAGACGCGGGTGCCGACCGGGTTGAACAGATCGCCGCAGCTTGCGGGATCCGCCACCACCTGCACCTTGACCGTCTCATAGGCCTTCTCCAGCGCCGGGTTGGCGTTGGACGAGATCATCTTGAAGATCGGGAACAGGGTCAGTGCACCGATCAGGCAGCCCGCCAGAATGATCGGCTTGCGGCCGATCCGGTCGGACAGCGCGCCGAACACCAGGAAGAAGCCGGTGCCGAGCAGCAGCGACCAGGCGATCAGCAGGTTGGCGGTGTAGCCGTCGACCTTCAGGATCGATTGCAGGAAGAACAGCGCGTAGAACTGGCCCGTGTACCAGATCACCGCCTGGCCCATGGTCAGGCCGACCAGCGCCAGGATCACGATCTTGGCGTTGCTCCAGTTGGCGAAGGCTTCGGTCAGCGGCGCCTTGGAAGTCTTGCCTTCCTCCTTCATCCGCTGGAACACGGGTGACTCGTTGAGGCGCAGACGGATCCAGACCGAGATGCCGAGCAGGAACACCGAAACCAGGAATGGAATGCGCCAGCCGCCCCAATAGGCGCCCGGAGCGCCGGCAAAGCCCGGCTCGCCAGTCGCGGTGCGCGTGAACAGGATCACCAGCAGCGACAGGAACAGGCCGAGCGTCGCGGTGGTCTGGATGAACGAGGTGTAATAGCCGCGCTTGCCGGGCGGCGCGTGCTCGGCGACATAGGTCGCCGCGCCGCCATACTCGCCACCGAGCGCGAGGCCCTGCAGCAGGCGCAGGCCGATCAGCAGGATCGGCGCCGCGATGCCGATCTGCGCGGCACCCGGCAGCAGGCCGACGATGAAGGTCGACAGACCCATGATGAGGATGGTGACGAGGAAGGTGTATTTGCGGCCGACGATGTCGCCGATCCGACCGAACACGATTGCGCCGAACGGACGGACCAGGAAGCCTGCCGCGAAGGCCAGCAGCGCGAAGATGTCGCGCGTCGCCTGATCGAACATCGGCTTGCCGTCGGCGCCGGCGATGGTGAAGAACTGCGTGCCCACGATGCCGGCCAGCGATCCGTAGAGATAGAAGTCGTACCACTCGAAGACGGTGCCGAGTGACGATGCGAGGATGACGAACCGCTCATCCTTCGTCATGCCGGTCGACCGAGCCGACGTTGCAGCTAGTGTGGACATCGTGAATGCGCTCCCCGTATCTCGTTTCCTCGCGTCCCGGTCCGGGCATGCCGGATCAACCCAGGTCTTGCCCCCAAGGTAACATCGGCGTGAAACCTGCCCCAATACGACTTTCGGCCTTCCGCACTGACGCGCAACTGACGGTGGTGACTTATAGCGCCGCGCGGTCGCGGGCGGGTTGCGGATTAACCCCCTTTCGGCAAAGGAATAATGTGCTCTTGCATGCCACGGCCGGGCGGGGAAGAATTGACCATCGTGCCTATCAGGATTACTGGCGCTGACATAAACGACAGCAAGAGATCGATGAACGCTCCCTCCACCCATCTCGTCATTGCCGATGACCATCCGCTGTTCCGTGATGCGCTGCGGCAGGCGGTGGCGGGCGTTCTCTCGACCGCGAAGATCGACGAGGCCGGATCGTTCGACGATCTGACCAAGCTTCTGGAACAGACTTCGGACGTCGACCTGGTCCTGCTCGACCTCTCGATGCCCGGCATCTCCGGCTTTTCCGGCCTGATCTATCTGCGCGCGCAATATCCGGCGATCCCCGTCGTGATCGTCTCGGCCTCCGACGACAGCGCCACGATCCGCCGCTCGCTCGATTTCGGCGCCTCCGGCTTCATCCCGAAGCGGTTTGGCGTCGAGACGCTGCGCGATGCCATCCTCAAGGTGATGGAAGGCGACGTCTGGGTTCCCGCCGACACGGATCTGACGGCCGCCGCCGACCCCGACATGACCAAGCTGCGCGACCGCCTGGTGACGCTGACGCCGCAGCAGGTGCGGGTGCTGATGATGCTGTCGGAGGGATTGCTGAACAAGCAGATCGCCTACGAGCTCGGCGTCTCCGAGGCGACCATCAAGGCGCATGTCTCGGCCATCCTGCAAAAGCTCGGCGTCGAGAGCCGCACCCAGGCCGTGATCGCCGCCGCCAAGATCGCCGGCGGCCAGTGGAAGCAGGGCACGCCGACGGGGTAGCTACCGGCTGCTGGAGCCCGGATGGAGCGGCTTGTCCCCGTCGTAGCGCGCAGAGCGAAGGTGGAAAGCGTAATCCGGGCAAAAGGCTCGACCGTCATTTCGGGCGCGCGACTTGTCCGCCGAAGCCGCAGAGCGAAGCTGGAAGCAATCCAGAGTCTTTCCGCGGAGGGATTCTGGATTGCTTCGGCGCAAGAGCTCCTCGCAATGACGGGCTTTTGATGGAGTGCCTCACAACTTCTCACAGGTCCAAACGGGCGTCGCGCGTAACACGCTGATAGTCAGTTGCGTAGCTGCAACGAGGCGCTCATGAGCCAGGATGCGTGTCCGACAGCGACATCAGCAACTAACAAGGAACCAGGACCATGACACAGATGATCGATCAGCATCGCCGCCAGTTCCTCGGCATCGCAGCCGCAGCCGCGGC
>NZ_LJYG01000047.1:58438-65161 GCF_001440035.1 Bradyrhizobium manausense
CCGCCAGCCTCGGCGTGATCGACCTGGCGCACGCCGAGACGTCAGCCGCGCCATCCCTAACATCGAACGCTTCCTTCGGCACCATCAAGCAGATCAATGCCGGCGTCCTCGACGTCGGTTACTCCGAAGCAGGTCCCGCGACCGGACCGGTGGCGATCCTGCTGCACGGCTGGCCCTACGACATTCACGCCTTCATCGACGTTGCGCCGATCCTGGCCAAGGCCGGCTATCGCGTCATCATCCCGCATTTGCGTGGCTATGGCACGACGAACTTCCTCTCCACCGAGACGCCGCGCAATGGCGAGCCCGGCGCGCTGGCATCCGACATCATCGCGCTGATGGATGCGCTCGACATCAAGAAGGCCGTCCTTGCCGGCTTCGACTGGGGCGCGCGCACCTGCGACATCATCGCGGCGCTGTGGCCGGAGCGCTGCCGCGCGCTGGTATCGGTCAGCGGCTATCTGATCTCCAGCCAGGCTGCGGGCAGCGCGCCGCTGCCGCCGGCCGCCGAGCTGCAATGGTGGTACCAGTTCTATTTCGCCACCGAGCGCGGCCGCGCCGGCTACGAGAAGTACACGCATGATTTCGCCAAGCTGATCTGGAAACTGGCCTCGCCGCAGTGGAAGTTCGACGACGCCACTTTCGACCGCAGCGCGGCTTCGCTCGACAACAAGGACCACGTCGCGATCTCGATCCACAATTACCGCTGGCGACTCGGGCTCGAAAAGGGCGAGGCGAAGTACGAGGAGATCGAACAGAAGCTCGCTTCTGCTCCCATCATCAGCGTACCCACGATCACGATGGAGGGCGATGCCAACGGCGCGCCGCATCCCGATCCCGGCGCCTACGCCAAGAAATTCTCCGGCCGCTACGATCATCGCCTGATCACCGGCGGCATCGGTCACAATCTGCCGCAGGAAGCGCCTCAGGCCTTTGCCAAGGCCGTGATCGATGTCGACGCTGGCGCCTGAGAATTGCCGATGGCGGGCCGGCCTTACTCCGCCGCCACCATCTGCTGCGTGCGCCACTGCCCGAGCAAAGCGCGCAGCGAGGCCGGCTTCACCGGCTTGTTCAGCACCGCGATCTTCTCGTCGCGCGCGGCGCTTTGCACGGCCGGGCTGCGGTCGGCGGTGATCAGGATCGCGGGGATGGAGTCGCCGAAGCGGCGGCGGATCTCGCGGATGGCGGCGATGCCGTTGCCGCGGTCGAGGTGGTAGTCGACCAGTAGCCCGGTCACGCGCTTGCCGGCCGCCTCGATCGCCGTGATCGCGCCTTCGGGATCGGTGACCGCGATCACCTCGGCGTCCCAGCCCTTCAGCAGCGTCCGCATGCCGTCGAGGATCGCCGCATCATTCTCGATGCAGACGATCAGCGCGCCCGAGATCGGCGTGCGCGCCAGTGGCGTTGCACTGGTCACCGCCGCGGTCAGCGTCACCGCCTTGGCCGTCGGCACCGTCACGGAAAACAGCGAGCCGCCGCTCCTGTTGGCGTCGATGGAGATGCTGTGGCCCAGCACGCGGGCCAGCCGCTCGACGATCGAGAGTCCGAGGCCAAGGCCGCGCGCGATCCGCGCGCCCTGCTCGAGGCGGTGGAACTCCTTGAAGATCTCACCGCGCTTGACCGCGGGGATGCCGACGCCGGTGTCGTAGACGTTGATGGCGAGCGAGTCTCCGCGGCGGCGGCAGCCGACCAGCACGCGTCCGCGTGGCGTATATTTGATCGCGTTCGAGATCAGGTTCTGGAGCAGCCGCCGCAGCAGCAGCCGGTCCGACTCCACCGGCAGCGAGCAGGGCACGAAGGTGAGATCGAGGCCCTTGGCGCGCGCGATCGGGGCAAATTCGATCTCCAGCGAGCGCATCAGATCGGCCATCTTGAAGCTCGAGATCGAGATTGCCATCGCGCCGGCATCGAGCCGGGAAATGTCGAGCAGCGCGCCGAGGATCTCTTCGATCGCCTGCAGCGATTCATCGATGTTCTCGACCAGCCGCGTCTCCTCGCCATTGTGCTGGCGCTCGACCAGGCTCGTGACATAGAGCCGCGCCGCATTCAGCGGCTGCAGAATGTCGTGGCTGGCGGCGGCGAGGAAGCGCGTCTTGGAGATGCTGGCGTCCTCCGCGGTGCTCTTGGCCCGCGCCAGCTCCGAATTCAGGCGCGTCAATTCTTCAGTGCGGTCGCGCACGCGCTTTTCCAGCGTCGCATTGGCGCGCTCCAGCGCTTCCGCCGCCTCGAAGCTGGGCGTCACGTCTGTAAATGTGATGACGAAGCCGCCGCCGGGCATCCGGTTGGTGAGCACCTCGATCACCATGTGGCGTTCCGGCAGGCGTTCGAGATAGGGCTCGCCGTCGGTGGTGTAGGCCACCAGCCGCTGCTCGATCATCGCCTCGCGACCAGACTGGTCGGCGGGATCGCTCACGCCCATGAATTCCAGGATTTCGCGCAGCGGCGTACCGAACTGGATGAAATGCGGGGGCACGTTGAGCAGGTCGCCGAACTGTCTGTTGGAGCAGATCAGGTGCAAATCGGCGTCGAACACCGCGATGCCCTGGCGCACATGGTTGAGCGCCGTCTGCAGGATCTCGCGGTTGAAATGCAGGGCCGCATGGGAATCGTCGAGCAGCTTCAGCGCGGCCTTCGCCGAGACCGTGCGCTTGCGCAGCAGCAGCGACATCACGAGGCGCGAGGACGCGGCCCCGATCGAGGAGGCGATCAGGTGCTCGGCGTGCTGCAGCAGCTCGAAATCGGCGGGCGCTCCCGGCTCCAGCCGCATGTTGCGCCGCGCCGAGAAAGCTTCGAACGAGTGCCGGGTGCGCTCAGGCCCGAGATATTGCGCCACCGTGGCCTGGATGTCCTGCACCGTGATGGTGGTGCGCCAGCGGCGGAAGTTCGGCGCGATCGGCGCGAGCGTGTTGGGCACGAACAGATCGGCCTGCACCAGCTCGATGGAGGAGGGCTGCCGCGCCAGCGACAGCAGCACATAGGTGAGGATGTTGAGCGAGAGCGACCAGACCACGCCGTGCATCAGCGGTGGCAAATCGGCGCCGAACAGCGCCTGCGGCCTCAGCGCCTCGATGCCGAAGGGGCCGTGCTGGAGCAACAGCAGGCCTGCGGTCGAGGAGTCCATGAAGCTCGGCAGGAACAGCGTGTAGAACCACACCGCGAAGCCGACCAGCATGCCGCCGATGGCACCGCGCGCGGTCGCCCGCCGCCACAACAGTCCGCCGAAAAAGGCGGGTGCGAGCTGCGCGATGGCGGCAAAGGACAACAGGCCGATCGCCGCAAGCTGGGTGTTGCCGAGCGCGCGATAGTAGAAATAGGCCATCACCATGATGGCAAAGATCGCAAGCCGCCGCGAGCGCAGCAGGAAGTCGCCGAAAGCGGTGCCGCCGGCGCGCCCCTCGGGCCGACGTTGCAGCACCAGCGGCACCACGAGGTCGTTCGAAACCATGATCGAGAGCGCGACGCATTCGACGATCACCATCGCGGTCGCCGCCGACAGGCCGCCGACGAAGACGGCGACGCTGAGAAGTCCCGCGCCGCCCTCCATCGGCAGGGCCAGCACATACATGTCAGGATCGGCCGCGCCGAACGGGAAGGTGATGAGGCCGGCGAGCGCGATCGGGATCACGAACACATTGATGGCGACGAGATAGAGCGGGAACAGCCAGCGCGCGCGGCTGACCTCGGCATCGCTGGAATTCTCGACCACGCTGACGTGAAACTGCCTTGGCAGCAGCATGACAGCGCACAGCGACAGCAGCGTCATGGTGAGGAAGTTGCCGATCGACGGCGAATACTCGATGGCGCGCACCGCCTCCGGCGTCTTCATCGCGCGCTCGATGAGTTCGTGCGGCGAGAACATCCAGAAGGTGACGAAGATGCCGGCGGAGAGGAAGGCTGCCAGCTTGATGGTGGATTCGGTCGCAACCGCCAGCATCAGGCCGTGCTGATGCTCGGTGGCGTCGGTCTGCCGCGTGCCGAACAGCACCGCGAACGCCGCCATCGCCAGCGTCACCATCAGCGCGATGTCACCGAGGATCGGGATATGGGAGAACGCCTGGTCCTCGCTCAGGATGACTGCGAGCGAGGAGGCGACCGCCTTGAGCTGCAGCGCGATGTAGGGCACCGAGCCGATGATGGCGATCAGCGCCACCGTCGCCGCCACGGCCTGGCTCTTGCCGTAGCGCGCGCCGATGAAGTCGGCGATCGAGGTGATGTTGTGCGCCTTCGCGAGCTGGATCACGCGGCGAAGCACGCCGGCGCCGAGGCCGATCATCAGGATCGGGCCGACATAGATCGCGAGGAAGTCGGTCGAGGTGCGGGTGGCAAAGCCGACCGAGCCGAAGAAGGTCCAGGAGGTGCAGTAGATCGCCAGCGACAGCGGATAGATCAGCCCGGACGCGCGGCCGGGGCCGGCCGGCGAACGGCGGTCGCCATGGCTCGCCACCAGGAACAGGAAGCCGATATAGCCGAAGGCGGTAGCAATCACGCCCCAATCGTGCAGCATGGCGAGCGTGCGTCTCCCTGGGCGCGACAATCCGTGCCCGATCTCATTTTCCCAGCAAATCTAGCGCGTTGGGAGGGCAGAGGCGACAGCGAAATGCCGGGCCCGGGCGGGGAACCGGGGTTGTCGTTAAGGTGTCAGCCTCGTCGTCGTCTCGACGAAAGCCGGGACGGCGACGGTGACCTACTCCGCCGCCAGCGACTTCTCGCTCAGCGGCAGGCCCAGCCGGTCCCACACCTGCAGCAGCGCTTCGGCGAGCTGATCGATCAGGCCGTCGTCATGATAGGGCGAGGGCGTGATGCGCAGGCGCTCGGTGCCCTTGGCGACGGTGGGGTAGTTGATTGGCTGGATGTAGATGCCGTGATCCTCGAGCAGCATGTCCGAGGCCTGCTTGCACTTCTCGGGATCGCCGACGAACAGCGGCACGATGTGGGTGTCGTTCGACATCACCGGGAGACCCGCGGCATTGAGGATCGCCTTGACACGGGCGGCGCGGTCCTGATGGCGCTCGCGCTCCCAGCTCGAGGTCTTCAGATGCTTGATCGCGGCGGTTGCGGCCGAGCAGATCGCCGGCGGCAGCGCGGTGGTGAAGATGAAGCCCGGCGCATAGGAGCGCACGGCGTCGATGATGTGGCCGTTGCCGGCGATGTAGCCGCCGAGGCAGCCGAACGCTTTCGCCAGCGTGCCTTCGAGAATGTCGATGCGATGCATCACGCCGTCCCGCTCGGCGATGCCGCCGCCGCGCGGGCCATACATGCCGACGGCGTGGACCTCGTCCACATAAGTCATCGCATTATACTTCTCGGCGAGATCGCAGATCCTGGCCAGCGGGGCGACGTCGCCGTCCATGGAATAGAGGCTCTCGCAGGCGATCAGCTTCGGCCGGTTCGGGCCGGCGGCCTTCAGCTTCGCCTCGAGATCGGCCAGATCGTTGTGGCGGAACACGACCCTCTCGCAGCCGGACTGGCGGATGCCTTCGATCATTGAATTGTGGTTGAGCTCGTCCGACAGGATCAGGCAATTCGGAATGAGCTTGGCAATGGTGGCGATGCCGGTCTGGTTCGAGACATAGCCCGAGGTGAACAGCAGCGCGGCTTCCTTGCCATGGAGGTCGGCGAGCTCGGCCTCGAGCTGCACCAGCGGATGATGCGTGCCGGCGATGTTGCGGGTTCCGCCGGCGCCGGTGCCGACGCGGGTCGCGGTCTCGACCATGGCGCCGACCACTTTCGGGTGCTGGCCCATGCCGAGGTAATCGTTGGAGCACCAGATCACGACGTCGCGCTTGCCCTTCGGCGAATGCCAGACCGCGTGCGGAAACCGGCCGGCCGTGCGCTCCAGATCGGCGAACACGCGATAGCGGCGCTCGGTATGGAGGCGATCCACGGCGGAATTGAAGAATTCAGCGTAATCCATCGGTGCAACCTGAGACGGAACTAACCAAAACAACGCTTATCCTTAGAGCTATTCCAACTCCAATGTCTATGCGCTATCCCACATTTGGCCGTGGGGGGCCTTTGGGCAAAATGCCCTATCGTGCAATTTGAAACTTGATCCCGATCAAGTTCGCGCGAGAGGGAATGTTGCTCTGCAGCATCAACTGAGATGCGGGCTTGGCCAGGCCTGGGCTTCCGTCGCGGTTCGGCACACGCTTTCCTAGAGCGCGGCGGCCGCCTCTACCCCATCCGATTCTCGCAGCGCATGCGCCATTGGCCCGGAGAGCATGCTCGATTTTTGCCTCCGAAAGGACCTTTTCATGAAGCGCGTTATGATCCTCAACGGTCCCAACCTCAACATGCTCGGCATCCGCGAGCCGCACATCTACGGCACGACGACGCTCGCAGAGGTCAATGCGAGCTGTGAGGACGCCGCCGCCAGGCTCGGGCTCAAGCTCGTCTTCCACCAGTCCAACCATGAAGGCGTGCTTGTCGATCTGATCCAGTCGGCGCGGCGGGATGCCGATGCCATCGTCATCAATCCGGCGGGCCTGTCCTTCACCTCGGTCTCGATCATGGACGCGATCAAGATATTCGAGGGCCCGGTGCTGGAGGTGCACATCTCCAACATCCATGCCCGCGACGAACATCATCGCCACTCCAAGATCTCGTTCGTGGCAACGGGCGTGATCTGCGGCCTGGGGCCGTTTGGCTACATCGCGGCGCTGCACGCCATCGCGAATATGAAGTGAGGTGTTGCCACGAACGCGTCAGGCCCGGGCTGGTCCC
>NZ_LJYG01000047.1:65254-74774 GCF_001440035.1 Bradyrhizobium manausense
TGGCCGGGACAAGCCCGGCCATGACGGTGACCGCTCACGTCGTCCGGAACTGCAGCACGCCGTCCTTGGTCTCGGCCGTCAGCCGGCCCTCGACGATCATGTAGTTGACGTGGGCAACGAGCTCGCCGGCGGCAAAGCCCATCTGGTGCTCGTCGAGCACGTGCTTGTTGAACACGACAGGCACCAGTGCGCGCGAGGTCTGCGGCACCTCGCGGCAGGCTTCCGCGATCAGGCGGCAGCGCTCCTCGTGGTGGTCGGCGAGCTGCTTGATGCGGGTCTTCAATCCGTAGAACGGCACGCCGTGACCGGGCAGCACCAGGAGATCATAGGGCAGGGTAGTGGTGAGGCTGGCGAGCGAGGCCAGGTATTCGCCGAGCGAGTTCTGGTCGGGCTCGACCGCCCACACGCTGACATTCGGCGAGATCTTGCTCAGCACCTGGTCGGCGGACAGGAACAGCTTGTCGTCGGCGCAATACAGCATCACCTGGTCGAGCGCGTGGCCGCCGCCGGTGATCACCTTGAAGCGCCGCGTGCCGATCACGACCTCGTCGCCATGCGAGATGCGGCGGTAGGACGGCGGCAGCACCGAGACGCGCTTGAGATAATCCTGGCCGCGGCCGAGCAGCTTTTCGGTGAGCGACTCGTCCATGCCATGGCGGCGGAAGAACAGCCGCTGTGCCTCGCGCCGCTCCTCGGTACCGCGGTTCTGGTGATAGACCGATTGCAGATATTCCACCTGCGACATCACCAGCGGGCATTTGAACCGCTCGACGATCCAGCCTGCGAGGCCGACATGGTCGGGGTGCGAATGCGTGACGATCAGGCGCGTGATGTCGACGCCCTTCAGCGGCCCCTCGAACAGCTTGGTCCAGGCCTCGATCGTCTCCTCATTGCCGAAGCCGGCATCGATCATCGCATAGCCGTCGCCATCGGCGAGCAGGTAGATGTTCACGTGGTTGAGGCGGAACGGCAGCTTCAGCCGCGCCCACAACACGCCGGGCCTGATTTCCACGATCTCGTCGTGGCCGGGATGCTGCTCCCAGGGATAGCGCAGGGCCTCGGCCGAGGACTGCACGGTGTCTATTTTTGCGTTCATGCCACCGGCTTAAACCCGCTGCGCGCGGGGCGCCAGCCGAAAAAGGACGCGCGGTGGGCTCGCATAGCGGTCATTCCGGCGGCGCTATTCCGTTGCCCGGACGGGTGCGCAAGGCCAGAAGGCACGTCATTCCGGGGCGCGCGAAAGCGCGAACCCGGAATCTGGGGGTTGTGGAGCGAGATTCCGGGTTCGCCTCTTCGAGGCGCCCCGGAATGACAATCACGCCGCCCGCATATTGTTGAGGAACGCGTCGATTTCCCCGCGCAGCATGTCGGCCTCGCGGCGCAGCGCGTCGGACGCGCTCAGCACTTCGGTGGCCGCAGCGCCCGCCTCGGCCGAAGCCGTGGACACACCGACGATGTTACTGGAGACCTCGCTGGTGCCCCCCGCGGCATGCTGAATGTTGCGGGCGATTTCGCGGGTCGCGGCACCCTGTTCCTCGACCGCGGCCGCAATCGTCGTGGTGACGTCGTTGATCTCGCCGATGATCCGGCCGATGCCCTGGATGGCGCCGACGGCCGAAGTCGTGACCTGCTGCATGCTGGCGATCTGGGTGCGGATCTCCTCCGTCGCCTTCGCGGTCTGGCTGGCAAGGCTCTTCACCTCGGAGGCCACCACGGCGAAGCCGCGCCCGGCTTCGCCTGCGCGCGCCGCCTCGATGGTGGCATTGAGCGCGAGCAGGTTGGTCTGCGAGGCGATGGTCTGGATCAGATCGACCACGACGCTGATGCGGCTTGCGCCGTCGGCAAGGCTCTGCACCGTGGCGTCGGTGGCGCTGGCTTCATCCACCGCCTTCTTGGCGATCGCAGCCGAGGTGACGACCTGCTTGCTGATCTCCTCGATCGACGAAGACAGCTGCTCGGTGCCCGACGACACGGTCTGCACGTTGACCGAGGTCTCCTCCGCGGCGGAGGCAACCGCGTTCACCAGCGCGTTGGACTGGTCTGCTGTTGTCGACATGCTCTGCGCGGTCGCCTGCATCGAATTGGCCGATTGCGCGAGATTGTCGAGCGCGGTGCGCACCGTGCCCTCGAACTCCGCGATCTTGGCTTCCAGGTGCGCGGCACGCTCGGCCTTGGCGAGGCGATCCTTGTCCTGCTCGCTGGCAAGCGCGCGGGCTTCGATCATGCTGTCGCGGAACACCGTCAGCGTCTCCTTCATCGCTCCGATCTCATCATTCTGACGAGAGCGGACGATCTCGGTGTCTAGGTCGCCGGCGGAGAGCAACTGCATGGCGCGCTGAAGCTCACGGATACGGCGCAGGATGTTGCGGCCGACATAGAGCCAGACAAACAGCGCCGAGCCGATCAGGGTCAATCCGCCGAGGGCCAGCATTGCCGTCGTGGCGAGCGAGATCTCCTGGCGGGCCCGGAAGGTCGACGCATTGGTCTCCTTCTGCACGCCGTCGACGAGCGCCTGCACGCTGATGCCGAGACCGACATTGAGCTTGCGGGTCTCGTCCAGGATGGTCTGGCCGTAGTCGATGGAGTCGAGCTCCTTCTGGCGGATCTTGAACACGCCGGTCTTGCCTTCGCCGAAGGCGAACAGCTTCTCCACGGCGCTGCGCACGGCCTGCATCGAGGGGATGTTCGGGAGGTCCTCGAGGTTGGACTTGACGCGGTCGCGGGTGGTCTTGAATTCCTTCTCGATCGCCTCGAGCGTATCACTGCTGTTGGCCGAGAGTGCTGCCATCATGTCGGCGGCCATCAGATTGCCATTGGCGGAGATGGTCGAGACCTGGGCGACGGTGCGCGCGGCCTCGGTGGCGTCATCGGCCGAGACTTCCGCCGAACCGAGGATCGCGTTCAGGCGCGTCTGTGTATCCAGCATCGCGGGGCCGGCGGCGCCGACGAACGCGATCTGCGCCTTGCGCAGCGCTTCATATTGCTTGTCGTGCAGCGCGCCGGTGTCGAGCCGTTCGCGCGCCGCCGACACCAGGCTCTGGGTGGCCTCGTCGATGCTCTTGGCGGTGTCGCGCAGCGCGTTCGCGGTCTGCTGGTCTGCGCCAAGCTCGATGATCTCGCCGAGCTTGGCCATCGCTTGCTGCTGGATCTCCTTCACGTTCCTGGTGCGATCGTTCAGCGCGTCATCGCTGGGAGAAGCGAGCAGGCCGGGGCCTTGTGCTGCGAGCGTCGCGCTTTGCGAGGCGAGCTGAAGGCTGGCGGCGAGGCGGGGGATGTCGCGGCCGCTCAAATCCATCATGGTCGAGCCGAGATGGTTGAACACGAAGCCGGCGCCGGCTGCGATTACGAGGCCCATGCCTGCGATCACGGCGAAGGCCGCAATCAGGCTGCCACGCAATCCCCATTTCGGCATTTTGAAGCGCGGCTTGAAACGGCCCAGGCTCGGACGGATCGCCATCGAAAATTCCCCCACAGCAATGATCTCTTATTTTCGCTGCGCAGTATCGTCAGCGCGGGTTAAAAAATAGCATGTTGCACAAATGCTTGGCAGTTCCGCAGAGCGAAAAAAGAAAGGGCCGGCAGCGATGCCGGCCCTTGATAGCGAGAAGCGTCTGTCAGGCGCGATCAGTAGGGCCCGACGACCGGGCTTGCCCAGTTGAAGCGGTAGTTGAGGCCGGCCTTGAAGGTATGGTCGTCGGTGGTGAAGTTGCCGGTGCCGACCAGCGGGCCCGCGGTGAAGTGCGCATCGCCGAAATTGTAGTACTGGTACTCGGCCTTGGCCGACCAGCTCGGCGCGAACATGTATTCGAGACCGGCACCAACGGTATAGCCGTTGCTGTGATCGCCGGAGATGATGAAGCCGGTCGGCACGCCGCCAACAGTCACCTTCTCATTGTTGTCGGAATAGGCGTAGCCGCCCTTCACGTAGACCAGGCCGGGGCCCCAGGTGTAGCCAACACGGCCGGTGATCGAGCCGAGGCCACGCTGATCGTTGGTGTAGGCCACGCCGCCCGGGAACACCGCGCCGACGCTGCCGGAGAGCCAGGAATACTGGGCTTCGGCGCCGACCACGAAGTTCGGGTTGACCTGCCAGTCCATACCGGCCTGCACGCCGCCGAGGAAACGGCCGTTGCCGTTGTTGCCAGTGGAGAGGCCGTTGAAATTATTGTCGCTGGAGAACACACCGCCGACATGCGCACCGATGTAGAAGCCGGTCCAGTTGTAGATCGGCGCGGCATAGGCCGGCGCGGCCTTGCTGTAATAGGGGCGGGCGCCGAGGTCGGCACCGATCGCCGGCGCGGACGCGCCCACCACGAGCAGCGCAACGGTCGCAAACAGAATCTTCTTCATCGTCTCGAACTCCAACATTTCAGGTCCCCGGCAGGCGCGCAGTCCGCGCCGCGTTGGTTTTGCAGATAGCTCGCTTTTGAGGAAAATGCTGTCACATGCGTGGCACAACGGCCCCCAACCTAACTTATTGGGCTGCAATTGATTTTCGTGCTTAATGGCGGCTTAAGAAGTGGTGAAGGAAGGCTTAATTCGCGCAGCCTGCGGTAACCAGCGCGCGCGTTCCGTTAACCAAGACGCCGCCGCACCTCGTCGCGCATCTGCGCGCGGAAGGCCGCGCGCTTGGCCGGGCGGTCTTCCTCGCGCACGTCGTGGCGATCGAAGATGTCGAACTTCTCCAGGATCGGATAGCGCTCGCTCGCCATCGCGAGCACGCGCAGCACCTTGGTCGCGGCCAGCGTCGGGCCGCTGACCTCCCAGCGCCGGATGGTGTCGGCGCCCCCCTGCTCCGGCAGCGCGCACAGCTTCGCCATATCGGCTGCGGTGAGCTTCCGCTCGATGGCGTCTGAGAGGTCGTTGCGGAGTTGCTTCAGTTCGGGGCCGGTCATGTCACTCGCATCCGGAAAGCTCAGTGCCATGCCCTAGCGCTGATTCGGGTCGATCCGAAGGCGAGTATCGCGCGGCGCCAGTCCGCGCGGCGCCGATCCGCGCGGCGCCGGTCCCGGCACGTCCGTGTGCGCACGGAGTTATGAACGTGCTGCTCTGGAAAATCGTCCGAACCATGAACAGATGGCAGAGCAGGCCCTGACGAGGAAGGGATCGGCCATGACAAGCATCAAATTCGCCATTGCGGCGTTCGTCTCCGCCAGCCTGGTGGCAGCGCCTTTCGCAGCCGAAGCGAAGAAGCAGAGATCCAGCGGCCACCACAGCACGCGCGTGCTGGCGCCAACTTATAGCAGTCCGGGCGTGACCGCGGCCCAGCCGAGGCCCTCTTACGGCTCATCAGGGCAAACGGTCGGCACGGTCACGGCGCCGTCGATAGGAACATACAATTGGCCGACGGTCGGCGTCACCACTGCGGTTCCGACCTGGAGCAATACCAATCCAAAGTGAAATCATGCGCGACTGCGCCGCTAGATTCCGCGGCCGTTCTGCTGACCGATCACGCAGCGCCAGGCCGCCAGGCGTTCGGCCGGATGCTGGTTCATCCAGTCGGCAAGCTGCGGCGCGCCCATCAGGCAGGATTGAACCGAGACCTGCGCAAAGTCGGAGCTGGTGACGAGTTGCTCGTGGCAATTTGACGGTGAGGCGAGGCTGCAAAGCACGGCGACGATCTTGATCATGCGAGATTGCCCCTGTCGCTCTGGCGCGTATCGGCTCCGCCCGATTGCTCGCTGCCCGGATCGGTCGGCGGGAAGATGCTGTCGTAGATCGCGCGCGCTTCCTGGATGAGGCGAAGACGCTCGCGCTCGGACTTCGAGACAAACTGAATAATCTGGCCCATATCGGTCTCCAATAGATGTCAGATCCATCATCAGATGATGGAAATCATTCCATGCGAATGTGGGGCGCCGGCTTCGTCGTTGCAGCCGTGCAGGCAGTCACAAGGGATAAAAAACCCGTGACCGATCCGTTCCTAGGCGGACCGGAATACCGGACGGAACCGCGCCTCACGCGGCTGGCGCGCGTTCCTTCTGCCCCGGCACCGCCGCGAGCAGTTCGCGCGTGTAGGCATGCTCCGGCGAGGTGAACAGCTGCACCGTCGGCTTCAGCTCGACGATGGCGCCGCGCTGCATCACCGCGATGCGGTCGCAGATTTGCGCTGCGACGCGCAGGTCGTGGGTGATGAACAGCATCGACAGGCCGAGGCGCGCCTTGAGGTCTTCGAGCAGCTTGAGCACCTGCGCCTGCACCGAGACGTCGAGCGCCGAGACGGCTTCGTCGGCGACGATGATCTCGGGCTCGAGCGCGAGCGCGCGCGCAATGCCGATGCGCTGGCGCTGGCCGCCGGAGAATTCGTGCGGATAGCGCTCGAGCGCACCGGCGTCCAGGCCCACCATTTTGAGGAGATCGCGGGCGCGGTCGAACGCGACCTTCGGATCAACGCCGGCCGCGATCGGGCCATCGGCGACGATGTGGCCGATCTTGCGCCGCGGATTGAGCGAGGCGAATGGATCCTGAAAGATCATCTGGATGCGATGGCGTTCAGCGCGCAGCGCCTTGCCCGAGAGCTGCGTGAGATCGGTGTCTCCGATCCGCACTGTGCCGCGGTCGGCCTCGATCAGCCGCATCACGAGCCGCGCCACCGACGATTTGCCCGAGCCGGATTCGCCGACGAGGCCCAGCGTCTCGCCCTTGAGGATATTGAAATTGACTGCGCGCGCGGCATCGACGCGGCGGTCCTCGCGAAACCAGCCGCCGGAGGTGACGTAAGTCTTGTCCAGCCCGATCACCTCGACGGCCTTGGCCTGATCGTCGAGCGCTGCACGTTTCGGCGGGTGCATCGACGGCACGGCGGCGAGCAGCGCTTTGGTGTAATCGTGCTGCGGATCGTTGAACACGGTCGCAGCCGGGCCTTCCTCGACGACCCTGCCATGGCGGAGCACCACGACCTGGTCGGCGATATCGGCGACCACGCCGAAATCGTGGGTGATGAACATCACCGCCATGTTGCGGTTGCGCTGGAGGTTGCGGATCAGCTTGAGGATCTGCGCCTGCGTGGTGACGTCGAGCGCAGTGGTCGGCTCGTCCGCGACCAGCACGGCCGGCTCGAGCGCGAGCGCCATCGCGATCATGGCGCGCTGGCGCTGGCCGCCGGAGAGCTGGTGTGGATAAGCCCGCACGATACGCTCGGGATCGGGCAGGCCGACCTCACGCGCCAGCGACAACGCCTTTGCGCGTCGCTCCCTGGGCGTCAGCAGGCCGTGCGCCTCGAACATCTCCGCCATCTGGTCGCCGATCCGCATCAACGGATTGAGCGCGGTCATCGGCTCCTGGAAGATCATCGCGAGGCGGCGGCCGCGCAGATCGCGCCAGCCGTCGTCGTCGAGCTTGAGCAGGTCGTGGCCTTCGAACTGGATCTCACCGGAGACAACGGAGACCGAATTCGGCAGAAGTCCCATCAGCGCATGTGCGCACATCGATTTGCCGGAGCCGGATTCGCCGACCACGCAGACGATCTTGCCGGGCCGCAAGTCGAGCGAGACGCCGTCGACCGCGAAGGGACGTTCGGCGCCCTTGGGCAGGGCAATCCTAAGATTCTTGATCGAGACGGCGGGCGGGGCGGTCATCATCAGCGTCCCTCCCGCGATAGCCGCGGATTGAGCGCGTCATTGAGGCCTTCGCCGATCAGGTTCAACCCGAGCACCGAGATCAGGATCGCGACGCCGGGGAACACGGTGATCCACCAGGCCTGGCGGATCACCGTGCGGCCGGCGCCGACCATGTAGCCCCAGGAGATCAGATTGGGATCGCCCAAGCCAAGGAACGACAGCGAGGATTCCAACAGGATCGCGGTCGCGACCATCAGCGAGGCCAGCACGATCACGGGCGACAGCGCATTGGGCAGGATCTCGCGCAGGATGATCCAGCTGTGCGACTGCCCCGTGACCACCGCCGCCTGGACATATTCGCGCGTGCGCAGCGACAACACCTCGCCGCGGACGAGGCGGGCCACTGGCGGCCAGCTCACCACCGCGATCGAGGCGACGATCGAATAGATCGAGGGCTGCAGGATCGCGACCAGCACGATCGCCAGTGCAAAGCTTGGAATGGTCTGGAAGAATTCGGTGAAGCGCATCAAGGCGTCGTCGACCTTGCCGCCGAAATAGCCGGCCATGGCGCCGATGGGAATGCCGACGACCAGCGCGGCCAGCGTCGAGATGAGGCCCACCAGCAGCGAGACTCGCGCACCAAAGATCATGCCGGCGAATACGTCGCGCCCCAAAGCGTCGGTGCCGAGCGGCACGGTCGAAAGCGTGAAGGGCGGCAGGAACGGCCGCTGCACCATGCGCCAGGGCGAGTTCGGGAACAGCAGCGGCCCGAACACCGCGATCGAGATCGCAAGCAGCAGGATGATGAGGCCGATGACGCCGCTCGGACTTCTCAGCATCGATGTCCAGAACTGCTTCATGATGCGAATTCGATGCGCGGGTCGACCAGCCGATAGACCAGGTCGGTGATGAGGTTGAAGATCAGCACCATGACCGAGCAGGTCACGAAGACGCCGAGCAGCAGATTGTAGTCGCGCTGCAGGAGCGCGTCGTACATCAGCCGCCCGATGCCGGGCCAGGCGAACACGGTCTCGGTGATGACGGCCCCGCCGATCAGCGTGCCGGCATGCACACCGGCGAGCGTCACCACGGGCAGCAGCGCATTGCGCAGCACGTGGCGGCGCTGAATGACGGAATCCGAGAGGCCCTTGGCGCGCGCGGTCTTGACGAAATCGAGCCGCTTCACCTCCAGCATGGAGGCGCGCGTCATCCGGGTGTAGGTCGCCATGAAGAACAGGCCGAGCGTCATCGCCGGCATGATCAGGTGCTTTGCGACGTCGATGACATGAGCAAAGCCGGGCAAGTTCGCGCCGACCGTCTCGTAGCCGAAACTCGGCAGCCAATCGACCGTGACCGAGAACAGCAGGATGCCCATCAGCGCCACCCAGAAGATCGGCGTGGCGTAGAAGATCAGCGCAAAGATGGTGATGCCGGTGTCGAGGAAGGTCCCGGCGAAGCCGGCGGCGAAGGTGCCGAACAGAACGCCGAGGGCCAGCGAGATGGCAAATGCGGTGAGCGTGAGCAGCAGCGTCGCCGGCAGCCTCTCCGCGATCAGCTTCGCGACAGGTGCCTGCTGACGGAAGGAGAAGCCGAGATCGAGGGTCGCGATACCCTTGACGTAGATGAAGAGCTGCTCGGGCAGCGGCTTGTCGAGGCCGAATTTTTCCCGGAGCTGCTGCACGAAGATCTGGTCGCTGGCCCCGGCCTCGCCCGCCATCACCACAGCGGGGTCACCGGGGGCCAGCCGGATCAGGAAGAAATTGAGGACCACGATCGCAAGCAGGACGATCACGCCCTTGAGGACACGCTGGGCGACAAAGGAGAGCATGTTAGAAAGTCATCTTGGTGACGTGACCTTTAGCCATTGGGGCGGTGCGCTCCCTCGCCCCGCTCTTGCGGGGACAGGGTTGGGGTGAGGGGCCTCTCTCCGCACGCGAGAATGCTGGCGGACCTGTACCCCC
>NZ_LJYG01000047.1:74792-101995 GCF_001440035.1 Bradyrhizobium manausense
CCCGCCGCACTCTGCGAGTGCGTCGACCTCTCCCCGCAAGCCGGGAGAGGTAAGAAGCTCACTTGTCGAGCCACGCGTCCTTGAAGCCGTCATTGACCCCGATCCCCGTGGTGATCAGGTTCTTGACCTTGCAGCGGGTGATGGTCGGAAATTGCAGCTCGAGCATCCAGGCCACCGGCACGTCCTCGGCCAGGATCTTCTGGGCCTTGTCGTAGATCTCCTTGCGCTTGCTATCAGGTGTCGCGACCGCGCCGTCGGCAAACAGCTTGTCGATCTCGGGATTGACGTAGCCCTCGGCGTTGTTGAAGACTTGGCCCTTGGCGATGTTGCTGGAGACGTAGTTGCGCCCCACCCCGAGCGCGGGATCGCCATACTGGTAGAGATAGGTGAAGGCGATATCGAAATCCCAGTCCATGATCTTCTGGTTGCCGCCGGCGACATCGGTGGCGATGGTCTCGATGTTGATGCCGACGTCCTGGAGGTTCTGCTTCACCGCTTCGCCCCAGCGCTGCCAGGTCTCGCCATAGGCGAGCGGCAGCAGGCGGATCTTCTCGCCCTTGTAGCCGGCTTCCTTCAGCAGCGCCTTGGCCTTGGCCGGGTCGTAGGGGTATTTCGGCACGTCGTCGGTGTAGAACTTGATGGTCGAGGCCGACGGGCCGGTCGCGACCTTGCCGAGCCCGTTCCAGATCACGTCCTTGGCGAAGTCGCGGTCGATCGCATACATGATCGCCTGCCGCACCCGCTTGTCCGCGAGCGGGCCCTGGCGATTGTTCAGCCACAGCCAGGCCAGCGGCGAGAAGAACTCCCAGCCGGCACCGGTCACGCAGGTGTCCTTCAGCTTGGACAGCCGCGGCACGTCGAAATTCTCAACCGAGCCGCCGGGCAGCACGTCGACCTTGCCGGTCTCATAGGCCACCGAGCGCGCGGCGGCGTCAGGAATGACCTGCCAGTAGATCTCGTCGAGATAGGGCTTGCCCTTCTCGTAATAGTTCGGGTTCTTGACCAGGCGAATGAACGAGCCCTTCTGCCATTCCTTGAACATGAAGGGGCCGGTGCCGACGGGCGCGTTGTTGTAAGGATTGGTCTTCCAGTCGGTGCCTTCATAGAGATGCTTCGGCACCATCGGCATCGAGCCGACCTCGAAGATGCCGAGGAACGGGCCGAACGGCTGCTTCAACGTGAAGACGACGGTGGTGTCGTCGGGCGCCTCGACCTTGTCGACCTGCACCAGATTGGCGCGGGCGCGTGCGTGGGTCTGCTTCAGCATCTCGATCGAGAACAGCACGTCGGCGGAGGTGAAGGGCTTGCCGTCGTGCCAGGTGACGCCCTTCCGGAGCTTGAACGTATAGGTCTTGGCGTCTTCGCTGACGTTCCAGCTTTCGGCGAGTTCCGGCAGCGGTTCGAGCTTGGGGCTGTAGCGCAACAGGCCCTCGAAAATGTTGCCCGACACCATCTGGACCGGACCGTTCTGAACCATCGCCAGCATCAGGCCGGGCGGCTCCGGCTGGATCACGGCATTGATCACGCCGCCCGCCTTCGGCTCCTGAGCCAGCGCCGAGGCCGTGAGGCCACAGGCCAGGAGGAGACCAAGCAACACTCGTTTCGACATGTCGTATCTTTCTCAAGCGTGACCGGCCGCAAACGCTTCGCGACATCTTCGCGCACTAAGCGACGGCCGGCCCTTCCCAAGTCCCCATCCGGGCGCGAGGCTCCCACGGTCCCGTTCCCCGCCGCAAGATGAAAGTCTCGACAGTGTCAGCACAAAAAATGTACAGCGCGTCCTGATATTCGCGTCGGGAGCCTTGCCTTGGTCACCTCAGTCCCGCGCGCCGAAATCCTTCCAGATAGTGCTGGCGGTCGGCATCGTTGGTCCAGGGCAGCTGCGTCGCGATCCACTCCAGTGAGATATTGGGCTGGGTGCGGCGGAGCTCGCCCAGCGCCATATCCGCCATCGCGCTGTCGCCGGTCATGCCCGCGGAGACCGCGAGCACGCGATAGGCGCCGGTAAGTTCGCCACGGTGGCGGATCGCCTCGCGCGCCAGTGCAATGGCCTCGTCATAGCGCCGCTCGGTGAAGCGCGCATAGCCGGCAATGCCGTAATAGATCGCCAGCGATGGATCGCGCGGTGAGAGCCTGATCGCCTTCTGCGCCGCCTCGAACGAGTCGGAGGATCGCCCTGCATAGGACAGCGCAAGCGCGTAGTAGCCTTGCGCGAGCGAGAAGTTGGGATTGAGCGCGAGCGCCTGCTCGAACTCGGACAGCGCGTCCGCGAGCCGGCGGGTCGAGAAGCAGACGCTGCCGAGCGCGGCATGGGCCCAGGCATTCTCATGGTCGCAGCGCATCGCCGCGAGCGCGGCGTTCTCCGCGATCGGCGCCGTCGCGGCAAGCTCCGCCCAGCCGAGATGCACGCCGAACATGTGGCTTNCCGCCAGCAGCGCCAGCGCCTGGCCGTAATCAGGATCGATAGCAAGCGCGCGCTCGAGCAGCTTCTGCGCCGCGGCGTGGTCCTGCGGCGTGATCCGCCAGTAGTGCGAGAGCGCCTGCATCAGGAGGTCCCAGGCATCCAGGCTCGCTGGCGGCTTGCGCTGCGTGCGAAAATTCTCCGCGGCGTGGATCTGCGGCTCGATCGCCGCGACGATCCGCTCGGTGATCTCGTCCTGCACGGCGAACACGTCGACCAGCTCGCGGTCGTAGCGCTCGGCCCAGAGATGACCGCCGCTGCCGGCGTCGTTGAGCTGCGCGGTGATACGCACGCGGTTGTCCACTTTGCGCACGCTGCCCTCGACGATGTAACGGACGCCGAGCTCCTCGGCGATCTGCTTGATGTGGACCGCACGCCCCTTGTAGGTGAAAGACGAGTTGCGGGCGATCACGATGAACCAGCGCTGCTTCGACAGCGCGGTGAGGATGTCCTCGCTGATGCCGTCGCCGAAATAGTCCTGGGCGGGATCGCCGCTCATGTTCTCGAAGGCGAGGACGGCGATGCCCGGACGGTCGGTCGCGACGCGCGGGGAAACTGGCCCTGCCTCGGCCGGTATGGGCCGGGTTACCACTTCTTCCCGGACATCGCCGACGAAACGAAAGCCCTTCCGCGGAATCGTCTTGATCAGCCGCTGCGTCCCGCCGTCGTCGCCGATCGCCTTGCGTGCGGCGTTGATCCGGCTGTTCAGCGCCGAATCCGAGACGATGCGGTCGCTCCAGATCTGGCTGATTAGGTCATCCTTGCTGACGACGCGGGCGCGCTCCGCAACGAGGTAAAGCAAGAGGTCAAACACCTGCGGCTGCAAGGGCACGGTCGTCCCGGCGCAGGTCAGTTCGCGCAGGTCGCCGTCGAGCACGTTGTTTTCAAATAGAAATCGCACGTTTTTGGTCGTCTCAAGCAAAAATCAAAGTCGTCTCAGGCGAAAATCAACCGTCCGCGAAAGTCTTCCGCAGTCCGGTCCGGCATGGTGCAGAGACCAAACAGTGCCGATGCCTCGGCACAACGGAGCTTTCTATGACCCAACTCGATCATCAGGTTCATTCCATCGGCCCGGAGATTGCGGGCTCACGCATTTTGAAGTTCATCGCCTTTCTTTACGGAATTGCGGCGTATCTCGTGTTTTTCGTCACCATTCTCTATGCCATCGGCTTTGTGATGGGGCTGGTGGTGCCGAAGACCATCGACACCGGTACCGATACGCCGACCGCCGAAGCAGTGATCATCAATCTCCTGTTGATGATGCTATTCGCTGTTCAACACAGCGTGATGGCGCGCCAGCGCTTCAAGGCGTGGTGGACGCAATTCGTCCCCAAGCCGGTCGAGCGCTCGACCTATGTGCTGCTCGCGAGCCTGTCATTGCTCCTGCTGTTCTGGCTGTGGCGTCCGTTGCCGTCGGTCGTATGGGACGTCGCAAGCCCCGATCTTGCCGTGACGCTGGTCACGCTGTCCTTCGCGGGCTGGGCGCTGGTGTTCGCCTCGACCTTCGTCATCAATCATTTCGAATTGTTCGGACTGCATCAGGTGACCAATCATCTCGTCGGCAAGGACGCGGAGCCGCCGCGATTCAAGACGCCGCTGTTCTACAAATTCGTCCGTCATCCGATCTATCTCGGCTTCATCATCGCCTTCTGGGCGGCACCGACCATGACTGCTGGCCATCTGCTGTTCGCAGCCGTGACCACGGCCTACATCTTGGTCGGCATCGCGCTGGAGGAGCACGATCTCGTCGACCTTTTCGGTGACGAATACCGGCAGTACAAACAACGGGTGTCGATGCTTATTCCCTGGCGCCGGTCGGTTTAGCCGAGCGTCCTCTGCCACGTGTCCGCCGAACAAGAGGATGCGTGGCAGCGGTTCATTTGTAAGCCAAGAATTTCTATCCCAATCCATCTCAGGAGAACCAGGATGAAACATGTCGGACACTGCTTCTGCGGCGCGGTCACCATCGAGGTCACGGGCGAGCCGGCCGCGATGGGCTATTGCCATTGCCGCTCCTGCCGCTCCTGGTCGGGCGGCCCGGTGAACGCCTTCAGCCTGTGGAAGCCCCAAGCCGTGCGCATCACCGAAGGCGCACAGAATGTCGAGACCTTCGCCAAGACCCCGCTCAGCCAGCGCAAATATTGCAGGAAGTGCGGCGGGCATCTGATGACCAATCACCCGCCGCTCGATTTGATCGACGTGTTCACGGCAACTGTCCCGACGCTCGCCTTTGCTCCCGGCGTCCACGTCAACTATTCCGAGACGGTGCTGCCGATGCGCGACGGCCTGCCCAAGCTGAAGGATTTCCCCGCCGAGTTCGGCGGCAGCGGCGAGATGATGCAGGAGTAGGAGGGCTCCCGCCTTACGCTGGATCTCCCCCGCAAGCGGGAGAGATCTTCGCTACCTCATCCCCGCGCGCCGAAAACCTTCGAGATAATGCGCGCGGTCCTCTTCGCGCAGCATCGGCAGCTCCCGCGTGATCCAGGCGAGCGAGATGCCGGGCTGGGCGCGGTGCAATCCTTCCAGCGCAGCGGCGGCCAGGAGGGGATCGCCTGACATGCCGGCGGCGGCCGTCAGCACGCGGTGCGCGCCGACGAAATCGGCCCGCTGTCGCATTGATTCCCGCGCCATCTGCATGGCGCCCTCGTAGTTGCGGCCGATGAACTGGGCATAGGCGGCGACACCGCAATAGGTCGCCGCGAGCGGATCGCGCGGGCTCAGCCGCAGCGCGCGGCGCGCGGCCGCATCGCCGTCCTGCCATCGTCCAGCGTAGCACAGCGTCACGCCGTAGAAGGCGTGCGCCATCGCGCAGTTCGGATTGAGCCGCAAGGCAAGCTCGAACTCGGCCAGCGCGTCGTCGAAGCGGCGGCGGAACAGATAAGTATAGGCGAGGCCGAGATGGGCAAAGGCGTCCTCGCGATCGGCCTCTACCGCGGCAAGCGCCGCGCGTTCGGCGACCGGCACGGTCGCGGCCATATCGGCCCAACCCATATGCGCACCAAAAATGTGGCTGGTCGCGAGCAGGCCCAGCGCCTTGCCATAGGCCGGGTCGATCGCGATCGCCTGCTCGAGCAGCCTCTGCGCCGATGCATTGTCCTCGCGCGTGACGCGCCAGTAATGCGACAGCGCGCGCATCACGAAGTCCCAGGCATCGAGGCTGCCCGGCGGCTTCTGCTGCGCGCGAAAATTTTCCGCGGCGTAAAGCTGCGGCTCGATCGCGGCGACGATGGCGTCAGTGATCTCGTCCTGCACGGCAAAGATGTCGGCAAGCTCGCGGTCGTAGCGCTCGGCCCAGAGATGACCGCCGGTCGACACGTCGTTGAGCTGGGCGGAGATGCGGACGCGGCCACCGCTTCGCCGCACGCTGCCCTCGAGCACGTAACGCACGCCGAGCTCGCGCGCGATCTCGTCGAGATGCACGGACCGGCCCTTGTAGACGAAGGACGAGTTGCGGGCGACGACGAAGAACCAGCGTAGTTTCGACAGCGCGGTGATGATGTCTTCGCTGATGCCGTCGGAGAAATAGTCCTGCTCGCGGTCGTCGCTCATATTGGTGAAGGGCAGCACGGCGATCGCGGGGCGATCGGGCAGCGCAGGGGCCGCGTGCGACGGCGTGACGCTGCCGCGCGATTCCACCGTCGCGCCTCCGGACTTGGTCTCGACGCTGCCGACGAAGCGAAAGCCCTTCCGCGCAATGGTGCGGATCAGCGCCTGGTTCGCTCCGGTGTCGCCGATCGCCTTGCGCGCGGCATTGATCCGGCTCGTCAAGGTCGATTCGGAGACGCTGCGGCCGTGCCAGATCTTGTCGATCAGCTCGTCCTTGCTGACGACCCGGTCGCGGTTCTCCATGAGGTGGACCACGAGGTCGAAAACCTGCGGTTCCACGGCAACGGGGACCTGCTCGCGGCTCAGTTCGCGCAAGTCGGTGTCGAGAACATGGTCCCGGAACAGAAACTGCACGTCGAAAACTCAGACCTCACGGCGACTTCAGGGCAATGATGAATCAAAATGGATTTCGACTTGAAGCCTGTGAGTCGGCCGGGAGGTCGATCAGGTTCACCGCGACACCGGATGGCTGCTATGCCATTTGCGCGGAGGAATACAGCTTGAACGAGAGGTGATCGAGGCGGCGGCGCACAATCTCGAGATGGTCGTCCCGGCTTCGCCGACCCGGCTATGGTGCATGTCAAACCGTGAATGTCCATTGCCGGGCACCTCCGGCCGCGTAAGCTACCTCTCACTCACAACGACAGCCGCAAAGAAACGCCCATGCCCGCCTTTCCCGCCTCGACCACCGTGCTCGATTCCATGCTGTTCCGCGATGCCTTCGGCACGCCTGCGATGCGTGAGGTATTTTCCGACGTCGCGCTCGTCGCGCGCTACGCCGAGGTCGAGGTGGCGCTGGCCAAGGCGGAGGCGCGATGCGGCGTGATCCCGCAAGCTGCCGCCGACCAGATCGCGGCGCGGACCGACGTCACGGCGCTCGACTTCGATCTGTTGCGGCAGGAGACCGACATCGTCGGCTATCCGATCCTGCCTCTGGTGCATCAGATGGTGAAGCAGTGCGGCGAGGCCGGCCGTTACGTGCATTGGGGCGCGACCACGCAGGACATCATGGACACCGCCGTGGTGCTGCAGCTGCGCGCCGGATTGGAGATCATCGAGCGCGACATCGCCGAGCTGCGGAGGATTCTCGCGGACCTCTCGCGGCGCCATCGCGACACGCCGATGGCTGGCCGCACCCATCTCCAGCAGGCGCTGCCGGTGACCTTCGGCTACAAGACCGCGATCTGGCTTGCGATGTTCGACCGCCATGCCGAACGTCTCGTTCAACTGAAGCCGCGCGTGCTGGTCGGCCAGTTCGCCGGCGCAGCCGGCACGCTGGCCTCGCTCGGCGCCAAGGGGTTCGAGGTGCAGGAGGCGCTCTGCGCCGAGCTCAAGCTCGGTGTTCCCGCCTCGACCTGGCACGTCGCCCGCGACGGTTTTGCGGAAGCGGTGAATTTCCTCGCGCTGGTCACCGGCTCGCTCGGCAAGATCGCGCTCGATATCATGATCATGGCCTCGACCGAGTTCGCCGAGGTCTACGAGCCCTTCGTCAAGGGGCGCGGCGCCTCCTCGACCATGCCGCAGAAGCGCAACCCGATCTCGTCGGAGCTGATGCTGGCAGCAAGCAAGGCCGTGCGCCAGCAGGCGGGCCTGATGCTGGATGCCATGGTGCAGGATTTCGAACGCGCCACAGGTCCCTGGCACGCCGAATGGATGGCGATCCCCGAAAGCTTTGTGCTCACCGCAGGCGCCCTGCACCAGGCGAAGTTCGCGCTCGCCGGCCTCATCGTGGACGAGGCCAGGATGAACGACAATCTCGCCCTTAGTCGCGGTCTGATTGTGGCCGAAGCGGCCATGATGGGATTGGCGCCGCAGATCGGACGGCAGGAGGCGCATGACGTGGTCTACGATGCCTGCCGGCTGGCCAATGAGAAGGGTCTGACCCTTGCGGACGCGCTTTCGTCCGATCCCCGCGTCTCCGTCAGGATCGATCGTGCCACAATCGAGGCCCTCACTTCACCGAAAAATTACCTCGGCCTTGCGCCTGAAATGGTCGATCGGGTGCTGAGATCGGCAACGCGTTGAAAACCAAGATGCGTGAAACTGCGTATCTTTCAGGCTTCGCAAGGCGCTCGCACACTTGTGTCTCGTGATGCTAGACTTAGATTGAACTGTAGATTCCGACAGAGGGCCCGGCATGACCGATCAGCGCAATTCCGCCACTTCCATCGATCCCGTGAAACTCGACCGGCTGGCCGAGGTGGCGGTGAAGGTGGGACTGGGCTTGCGGCCGGGACAGGATCTTCTTCTGACGGCGCCCGCGATCGCGCTGCCGCTGGTGCGGCGCATCGCCGTTCACGCCTACAAGGCCGGTGCCGGTATCGTGACGCCGATCCTCTCCGACGAAGAGATGACGCTGGCGCGCTACCGCTACGGCCAGGACAACAGCTTTGATCGCGCCGCCAACTGGCTCTACGAGGGCATGGCGAAGGCGTTCTCGGACAACACCGCGCGGCTCGCCATCGTCGGCGACAATCCGATGCTGTTGTCGGGGGAGGATCCGGCCAAGGTCGCGCGCGCCAGCAAGGCCAATTCGATGGCCTATCAGCCGGCGCTGGAAAAGATCGTCAATTTCGACACCAACTGGAATATCATCGCCTATCCGAGCCCGTCCTGGGCGAAGCAGGTCTTCCCCGATGATCCCGAAGAGGTTGCGATCGGCAAGCTCGCGGATGCGATCTTCGCGGCATCCCGCGTCGATCGCGAGGATGCGATGGCGAATTGGGCGAGCCACAATGCGGTGCTGCGCGAGCGCACCAACTGGCTCAACGGCCAGCGTTTTCGCGCGCTGCAATATTCCGGTCCCGGCACCGACCTCACCATCGGTCTCGCCGATGGCCACGAATGGGAAGGCGGCGCCTCGCTGTCCAAGAACGGCATCAGCTGCAATGCCAACATTCCGACCGAAGAGGTCTTCACCACGCCGCATTGCCGCCGGGTCTATGGCCATGTCATGAGCTCGAAGCCGCTGTCCTACCAGGGCACGTTGATCGACAACATCGCGGTGCGCTTCGAGGACGGCAAGATCGTCGATGCCAAGGCTTCACGCGGCGCGGAGGTGCTGAACAAGGTGCTCGACACCGATGAGGGCGCGCGCCGGCTGGGCGAAGTGGCGCTGGTGCCGCATTCCTCGCCGATCTCGCAGAGCGGCCTGTTGTTCTACAACACGCTGTTCGACGAGAACGCAGCATCCCACATCGCGCTCGGCCAGTGCTATTCGAAGTGCTTCATCAATGGCGCCCAACTGACCCCGCAGCAGATCGCCGCGCAAGGCGGCAATCAGAGCCTGATCCATATCGACTGGATGATCGGCTCGGCCGAGACCGACATCGACGGCATCCTGGCCGACGGCAGCAAGGTGCCGGTATTCCGCAAGGGCGAGTGGGCGAAGTAGGGGTGCTCGTCATGCCCGGGCTTGTCCCGGGCATCCACGTTCTTTGTGGTGCAAGGCGTGGATGGCCGGGACAGGCCCGGCCATGACGATCGTGGAAAGTTCAAAGCCCGAAAGCTAACCCCAAGCTTCGCCTCACGCTGCCGCGTTGCGCAGCATCGGGTTGTTGTCGATGCTGAAGCGGTTGAACAATGTCGTGAACGGACTGCCGTCGGTGGCGCGCACGATGGCGTCGGACGCCGCGACCGCCTCGTAGAGCGCGCCGACCGGATCGTCCGCCTCCGGCAGACCGAGGCGCCCCCGGATTTCCTCTCTCGCCTCGTTGACGTCCTCCTCGTTCTCGATTGTCGCCTCAAGCGCATCCGCCGCGCGCCGCATCTGCTGGAGATCGCCGCCGGCTGAGAATTTGAGGATGTCGAGCCAATAGGGGCGGGCAACGACGAGCTGGATGAACGCCTCGAAGCTCTCGGCGATGATACCCGCGCGACCTTCCGATGAGACGTAGAGCACATGTTGCGACGGCAGCAGCACGAAGGCGCCGCCCGAGGCGTCACTGCCGATCTGCCGGGGGATTTCAATGCCGTCGATGCTGAACCAGAGCTCTTCGTCCGGTGCGAACGAGACATCAAGGCTCTCGAGCCAGGCGACGACCTCGCCTTGGGCTGTCAGAACCTCCGGGGTCAGGGGCATCATGGGCTCCTATTCGGTCTTTTCGCGCACTTTGTCGCACCCCGCAAAAGACCGGTTCATGTGCGCGAATTTGCAGGGGAATCCCGACGTTAACAGGTTCGCGTCTGCAACTTGCGGTGGATTGTCGGTGCCTGCGTAAGGAAGAATTAAAAACCGGAGACTAGCGTTCCCATCATCTTTCAAAACAATCCGGGATTAAGCCCGGTTAATCATATTGTACCTCCTGGGGGAGCAGATGTCGCGGGCATTGATTGAAATTGGTAGTTGCAATGTCGATCTCGAGCTGCGGCCGATCGAGCCGGCCTGGATCATCGAAGGCAACCCGGTGTCGCGCTCGCACATCCTTTCGACCAGCTCGGATGGCACCTCCTCGACCATCATCTGGTCCTGCACCGAAGGCCGCTTCAACTGGTACTATGATTTCGACGAGACGATCATGATCCTGGAAGGATCGATCGTGCTCGAAAGCGATGGCATGCCGCCGAAGCGCTATGGCGTTGGCGACGTCATCTTCTTCCGCGATGGCGCGCATGCCAAATGGCATGTCGAGGGCCACGTCAAGAAGATCGCCTTCTGCCGCAAGACCAACCCGGCCGTCATCGGCTTCATGATCCGCGTCGTCAACAAGCTCAAGCGCATGTTCCTCTCGCCCGGCGAACGCCGTCCGGCGACGCTCATGGGTGTCGGCTAGTCTTAATAAGGACGCTTCCCAGCGACCACGACGGAAGAGGGGACGGGACCAACATCCCGGCCCCTCTTTCGCGTCATGATGAAGATGGCGCGCGGTGAGAGCCGTCACCGCAGCGCTCAGCCCTTGCGCCGCGTCGCCCTCACATCGACCGCCAGCCGCCAATCGGCCTCCGCCGCGGGCTTGACCTCGCCGAGCCAGTGGAAGGAGTCCGTGGTGATCTCGGTAAAACTCCAGCGCGTCAGGTCACCGGCTTCGGTCGTGCCCTCCTGCACGATGTCTTCGCCGCGCGGGCGGCCGATCTGCTGTCGGAATACACAGCGCCCGGGATCGAACCAGGAAATCCGCCACGCGGAAATGGTGGGATCGTACACCCGCAGCGTCGTGCCGTACCAATTGCCGGCGACCGGAAAGGCGGGGCCATCAGCGGGACGGGGAATGATCCAGACATCCTGCACGGCCCGTCCTTCCAGCACCCAGCCGAAATGGATCTCGCCGGGCGCGGTGTGCTTCGTTCCATCAGCGCCGCGGGCCGTGATCTCCGCGTCCCAATCGCCGACGAAGCGGCCATAGAGCTGAAGCGCCGCCGCGTGTTCAGGGTTGGGGCCGTCCGCGTGCAATAATCTGGCAAGGTCGGTCATGTCGATCTCCTGTTGGCCAGGGAGATCAGCACGACCGGCCGAGAACCGACTTGGAGAAAATTGCCGTCGATGGCTCAGGTCTTGTGCAAGGACAGATCTCCGACGCCCCGGCCAGCCTTGTCGCTCGTCCGATGACTCTCTGGGCGTTCCGCGCACCAGATGACGATCACCGAGATAATGACGAGCCCGGCGCCAAGCAGCATCATGCGAGAGAACGGCTCGCCGAGCACGAGAGTGCCGAGCAGCACGGCGATGACCGGATTGACGAACGTGTAGGTCGATACCAGCGAGGTCGAGACATTCTCCAATAGCCAGTTGTAGGCAACGAATCCGATCCCGCTGCCCGAGATGATCAGCCAAAGCGCGGCCGCAAGCGAGGTCGGCGAGACGTCGCCCGGTCTGAAGCCGCCGATCTCGCCCGCCAGCCAGCTGATTGCGAACAACACCATGCCTCCGACCGAAAGCTGCATCCCCGACAGCAGAATGGCGGACGCCTTTCTCGACATGCGTCGGGACAGAACCGTCCCTGTTGACCACGACAGCGCCGCAAGCAGCAGCCAGACGATGGGAAGCATGCTGATGCCGGCCTGCTCGACGTGCTGCCATGCGACGAGTCCGACGCCGAAGAAGCCCGGCACTAGTGCGAGCAGAGCAAGAGGCCTTGGTCGCTGATGGTCGGGAAACAGGACGTCAATCAACAGGATCCAGAACGGGATTGTGGCGAGCACGATCGCCGCCACGCCCGAAGGAACCGACTGCTGCGCGAAGGCGAGCACGCCATGGCAACCCACGAAAAAGAGCAGCCCGCACAGACTCGCATTGATCCACGTCCGCAACGGCACAGTCGCGACCTGCCTGCCGCTCATGGCCAGCAACATGATGCCGCCGCAGAACGAGCGAAGCGCCATCAGCAAGAACGGCGGGATCGATTTCAATCCCAACGTGATGGCGAAATAGGTGGAACCCCAAAGCAAATAGATGGCGGCGAACGCGCCGATGACCAGGAACCTTCTGCTCATGATTGCTCCGATCGAGGATGATCTCGACGCAACCAAGTCGGAGCGGGGTCATGCGTTCCGGTGTCGGCCTCAGACCCCGTCGAGGATGATCACCGTCGGCGTCGTCGGCAGCGTATCCCGTGAGATCCGCAAGGAACGCTCGGGGCGGCGGTCGATCTCGAATTGCCGGCCGATGCGTTGCATGAACTCGTCGAGCGGGGTGGCAAAGCGGTGCATCGGCAACACCACCGAGGCACGCAGCCGCTTGGTGATCTCCGAAACACCATCGAGCGACATGGTGTAGGTGCCGTCGATCGGCACCATCACGATGTCGAGCCGGCCGATCTGGGCAAAATGGCTGTCGTCGAGCTTGTGGTGGAGATGGCCGAGGTGCCCGATGCACAGGCCCGCGACCTCGAAGATGAAGATCGAATTGCCGTCGCGGATCATGTCGATGCCGGAATCGTCGCCGAAATAGCGGCGGATGTCGGTCGTGACGTTGCGGATGAAGCTATCGCCGATGCGCTCCGAAATGACCGCCGGCTTGCCGTCCTCGCCCCAGCCATGCAGCACGTGGGGAATGCGCTTGTCCGGATTGAGCGAATAGTGGGTGCTGTGCGCCCGGTTCATGGTGACGACATCGGGCAGCCGGCCCACTTGATAGGCACCGCTGTAATCGGTCGCGATGCGCACGCCGCCCGGCGTGTCGATGAAATAGGTGGAGTGACCGGCATAGGTGATCTCGACCTCGGGCGCGGCGGCGGCCTGCCTCAAAGCGACGGGTAAGGCGCGAGGCGCAGCATTCGCCATCGCCAGGCATTCGCTGCGCTGAGGCGGCTGCTGGGCCAGGGCCGGTGAGAGGCACGCGCTCAACAGCGCAATCGCCGCCGAAATAAGTCGCCGCATGAAATCCATCCCCGATGACCTCGGGGAAAAGTCTAGCGCGCAACGCAGCGGGTCGCCAACAGGACGCAATCAACAGCGCGTCAGTGTCGCACCGTCAGCCCCTGCCTTTAATCGCGCCTCGGGCTGAATTTCCAGGTCATCGCCACCAGGCCCGCGGTGATCAGGCCGCTGACGATGCCGGCGGTCGGCAGCGTCAGCAGCAGCGCGGCGGTGGCGGCCCAGCCGATCGAGGAGAAGGCTTCGGCAAAGGTCGCAAGCCGCGACGAGGTCTGGCGGCGACGGAACTGGCTGCGGCGGGCCTGGACTCGGAACCAGAGCTGGATCGCGGTGGCGGAGGCCGCGCCGATGATGATCATGGTGGCCGTGATGGCCGCCTGTAATGGTGAAGCAAAAACCAGCGCGGCCACCAGCGGGCAGAAGATGATTGCGATCGCGATCAGCACCACTTCGATCTTGGCGCGGATGACGCTTGAGGGCGTCAGCGGCGCGGTCGCGACCAGGTCCGGCGCGTCCTCGCCCGAGATCGTCAGCCAGGCGAGCCCGCCGGCGAGCTGACCCGCGGCCATCACGATCACCGGCGTGATCAGCGTCAGCGCCGCGGAGCTGTCGCCAAAGCTGCGCCAGAGCAACAGCGCCGGCGGCACCAGATAGAGCAGCTGCATCAGGGTCTGCGAGATCAGCCAGGGATCGCGACAGAGCAGCACGAACTCCTTGCGCCGCAGCGCCTGTTGCCGCGAGCCGCCGCGGAACGGACGTTCCTTCGCGCGCTTGCGGCCGGATGTGCCGTAAGCGGCAGCGTCGATTGCGGTGTCGGCGAAGCGGCCCGAGAAGATCGCCATCACGCATCCGAGCAACATCAGCCCCAGCGCGAGAAGCAGCAGCAGCGCCTTGACATCGCCCATCGTGGCTCGCGCCGGCCACCACCAGATGCTGTCGATGTCGGGCGCGTGGGCGGCGAGGGTGCCTGAGGTCAGGATGGTGAAGCGCGACAGCGTGCCGTAGGAGACGATCGCCGCGACCTGGAGCGCGATCACGAAGCCCGCACCGATGATCGCGGCCAGGATCTGGGCGACGAAGCGCGTTCGCGCCGGGCCGATCAGGCGGAACAGGAGAATCGTGACGGCGATCGCGATCGCCGCGGCCGACAGGCCCATCGCGATGACCACGCCGAAGGCGGCAAGCCAGCGCACACCGCCACCGATCAACAGCACGTCGATGAACGGCGTCGAGAACAGCAGCGCCATCATCGTGACGGTGAGTGCGATTGCGGCGATGCGCACCGAGAACAGATTGGCGAGCGTTGCCGGCGAGGACATGATGAGATCGAGATCGGCGCGGGCGTAAAACACCCGCGTCACCGATTCGATCGCCTGCGAGGCCATCAGGGTCCAGGCAAGGAAGATCGTCGCCGAGATCACGATCAGCGAGGACTTGTCGAGCGGCAATTGCAGATTGGCGAAGCGGCCGATCACCGCCCAGGCCGGGACATGCAGCAGTGCGGCGAAGAACAACAGCCCGATCATGGCGGCGCGGGCGCGCCGGCGCCGGCCACCGGTCATCATGGCGAACCATTCGCGCCAGGCGAGGCGGAGCTCGTGACGGGCAAACCAGGAGAGCGCGGTCGCCGAGCTCATGCCGCGTCCTGCAGCGTCACCAGGGCGATGAAGAGATCTTCGAGACTGGTGTCGGCATGGCCGTTCTGCTGGCGCAGCTCGGTCAGCGTGCCCTCCGCGACGAGACGGCCCGCGGCAATCACGCCGATGCGGTCGGCCATGCGCTCGGCGACCTCGAGAATATGCGTCGTCATGATCACGGTGCAGCCGGCCCGGACGCGCATCCCGAGCAGCCCCTTCACATGGCGGGCCGAGACGGCGTCGAGGCCCGTCAGCGGCTCGTCGAGAATGATGAGGCGGGGATCGTGCACCAGTGCGCCGGCAAGCGCCACCTTCTGGCGCATGCCCTTGGAGAAACCTTCGCAGCGCTCGTGCCGGTGCGGCTCAAGCCCGAGCGAGCTCACCAGCTCCTCGGCGACCGGTTTCGACGCTGAAGGCGCAATGCCCCAGAGGCCGGCGACGAATTCGAGGTACTCAAGCGGTGTGAGCTTGTCATAGATCATCGGCTCGTCCGAGACCCATGCCATCACCTGCTTGGCCGCGACGGGATTCGCGAGCGCATCAATGCCGAAGATCGAAACGCCGCCCTCATCGGGCCTGAGCAGGCCCGCGACCATGCGCAACGTGGTGGTCTTGCCGGCACCGTTAGGGCCGACCAGCGCATAGAATTCGCCTGCATGAATGGTGAGATCGAGGTTGTCGACCGCCAAGCGGTCAAAACGCTTCGTTAACCCTCGGACTTCGAGCGCCGAGCTGTCCGGCTTCATGACGGCCACACCAACATGTTTTGCATCGGTCGCGACCATGACCCGAACATGTTTCGGCCTCCTGAATCGCGCTGCCGCAAATGCGGTCACTTGCGAGGTCATCTGCAAATGGGAGCGCGGCAGCGATCCGTAAAGAGGGCCTACCGGATCCCGCAGGATCGCTGCACCTTCCTCGGTCGCCTTGAGCGGGCAGGCCTTGGATGTAGCTACCGGACTGCGAGCTGGATCAATGTGACTCGGTCGAGACGTGCTGGCTGTCGACGCCCGCGAGCCGCACGGGCTCTCCGACATATCTCAGCACGGCGGACTGATAGAGCACGAACAGCGGCTGATAGTTGCGCGCGTCGTCATCCTCGACGATCGCCATGCGGCGGTTGTCCAGCATCAGCCAGTGGCCGTCGAGCCTTGCGGAGGCAATGGCATGGCCTTCGCCGCTCCTGATATCGCGCACCACGACGAGGCGGAGGTCCTCGGCGGCGACGCCGGCAAGCCGCAACGCGGCCAGCTTGGCGATGGCGTAATCCTCGCAATCGCCGGCGCCGCGCTGGAAGGTCTCCAGCGGCGAGCTCCAGATATCTTCGGCGCCGTCACTCTCGGCGTGGATGGCGAGGTTGATGGCGCGGTTGGTCTCGCCGAGCCGCGCGCGGCCGTCGCGGGTGCGGGCCTCGTCGACGATGGCGAGCAGCTTCAGCGCCGCGGGCGAAGCGCAATTGTCGCGATCGCCGTCGCACAGCACCAGCTGCACCATGTCATCGTCGAGCTTCTGCTTCAGCCCAAGCCATTTCTGCCGCATGCCTCCGCTCGAAATGGCGAAGGCGAACACGCCGAACGGCTCGGCTGATTTGCGTATGAGCGCGCCCGCGCCCGGCGACAGCAGATTGGCTGCGCGAAGATCGGCGGCCGATCCGAGCAGGATCAATCCACACAGCATAAGAATAGCGCGCCAGGCGCGCGAGCGAGCAGCGGTCTTCATCTGACATCCCTGTCCGGCTTCGACGGGTCCCTCTTGACCTGGACGTGCCGGGCTTTGTTGCTTTCGCGGAGATGGTGCGAGACGGGGCGTTTTGTTCTGCTTAACGCGCGCGGCAGGGGGCCGACTGGCGTGGACCACGCTCAACCGCCCCTTCCCGGACTCCGTAAAATCTTACAGGCCAGGGCAACGAGAGACGCCGCCGCGAAATCAACGGGAGTGCAGCCGGAAGTTGCGGGAAGCGATTCGCCTTCCATGGCTAATGACCAGCTATTTTACGGGTTCTGTTAGTTAGGTCACAGATTTAGCTCCGTATTTGCCACACTATGGACCGGGGAGTTACGAAGAAAAGATGACATAAGTATCCGGTGGATGGTTAATACCATCGAATACTTAATCTAGTGGAAGATGGACTTGGGCGTTCGACGATTTACTCGAAATCTCTGCGAGTATTACTTCATTTTATCTTTGGATGTCGCCGCAGGCATAGGCCTCCGCCGCCAAGTGACACGAAACCACACAAGCAATAGATGGTTTCGCTAAGGACTTGGTAATGCTATGCAAGCTTAAGCGGACGATACTTACTTAGATTTTAACCCTTTTCATGGTGCCCGGTTGAATTACGCTGGCAAATTTGACGCCGGGCTCACCTTGGATGGCCAGGGTTCCCGTTCGTCCGCCGATGGCCATGTTGAATCCTTTACCGCCACGGCGCATGGCCATGTGCCTGACGGCGCGGTGGTCATTGCCGACCCCAATCTGATCTTCCATGGCGAGTTCAAACGCACCGGCAGTGATCTCGTGCTCTCGCACGACGGTCACGACTTCGTCGTTCACGACTACTTCAGGGGCGACAAGCGCGCGGCGATCGCCTCGCCCGACGGCGCCCATCTCACCGGCGACATCGTCAGCGCGCTCACCGGCTACGTTCAGGTCGCGCAGGCTGCGCCCGGCGCCGCCGCGGCGCAGGTCATCGGTCACGTCACCAAGCTGACCGGCAGTGCGACCGTGGTCCGCAACGGCGTCTCGGTCATCCTCAACAATGGCGATAACGTCGAGAAGGGCGACGTGGTCTCGACCGGCTCGGACTCGACGCTCGGCATCACCTTCATCGACGGCACCGTGTTCGGCCTGTCCGCCAACGCGCGGATGGTGCTGAACGAGATGGTCTACGACCCCAACGGGTCGAACAATTCCTCGCTGCTCAGCCTGGTCGCGGGCACCATCACCTTCGTCGCCGGCGAGACCGCCAAGCACGGCGACATGAAGGTCGACACGCCGGTCGCCACCATGGGCATTCGCGGCACGGCGGTGCTGACCGAGATCGCTTTCGTCGTACCCTCGGGTGGTGGCGACCCGCAGCCGCAGGCGAACTTCCAGGTGCTGGTCGAGCCGAACGGCACCACCGGCTCCTACATCCTGTTCGACAAGCAGACGCTGCTGCCGATCGCGACGGTCAACCAGGCCGGCCAGATGATCCAGATCAGCGGCGGCAACGTCTCGGTCAGCAATGCGCTGCTGTCGCCGGACGTGCAGAAGCTGATCAACGACGTGTTCACGCTGAAGTTCACCGACAACAACACCAACACCAAGCTCACCAACAACTCCACCGACAGCATCACCCAGACCGGCGACATCGTCCTGATCAAGACGCCGGACGGCTCCACCGCACAGGCGATCTTCACCAACACCGTCGCCGGCGGTGCCGGCAGTCCGGCGCCGGGTGGGTCCGACAAGGGGGGTGTCGATCGTATTCCAGGCGCGCCGTTCGCGAGCGTCCTCGATACCAACGGCAATGTGGTGACTGCGTTCGTCTTGACCGAGCACGCCAAGGCGACCGGCGACCACGGCGACGCCACCGGCGATGCCGTACCTCCCGATGTCATCATCTTCAGGGTCAACTTCGTCGACCAAAACCTGGGCGACCGGCCGACGGTGTCGGTGGACCTCGATGCATCAAAATACACCTATACGGATTCCGGCCATCACGACGTCACTCCCTCACTCACTGCTCTCCAGAAGCAGGATATTGCGGCGACGCAGGTCAAGATCAATGTTGTCGCCGATGGCGGCAACAACAACAACGGGACCGCGGTTGCAACCTACACGATCCCCGACCACGCGTTCGACTTCCTCGCCGACGGCGAAACGCTGACGCTGACTTACGTTGTCCACGTCAACAACAATTTCGCGGTCAACCCTGAAACCAAGGACATCCCGATCACCATCACGATCACCGGCACCAACGACAGGCCGGTGATCACGACCAGCGTGCCGACCATCACCTTCTCCGGCGGCACCAGCGTGCCGGGCGGGCCGCTCACCACCAACGTTCCGACCGCTGGCACCCTCACCTTCAAGGATGTCGACCTCACGGACACCCACACCGTGTCCGTGGCGCTGACCAGCGCGAGCCTGCCGGACGGCACCACTGTGCCTCCCGGCCCGCTCGCCGCGTTCCAGAAGGCCATGTCGGTTGCGATCGGGAACGGCTTGGATTCAACCGGCACCGGCACCGGGACCATCAACTGGTCGCTGGCCGATCTGCCCGTCTATCTCGCCGACTTCATTCCGAAGGGCGAAGTGCTGACGCTGGTCTACACCGTCACGGTCGCCGACGAGCACGATGCGACCTCGCAACAGACCATCACCGTCACGCTCACGGGCACCGACGCCCCGGCGGTGGTTTGGATCGGGACGAACCAGCCCTCGGGTGGTTTCTGGAAGGACGCTGCGAACTGGGAAACCGGCACGGTTCCGACCAGCAACGATGACGTCATCATCATCACCGATCAGCTGCATGGGCTGACGCCGTCCTATCCAGTCACGATCGACGCTGCCGCGTACGGCAAGTCGCTGACGATGGATGATTACGACACAACGGTGCACCACACGGCGCCGGAGGTCATCAATCACAGCACGTTGACGCTCGGGGGCAAGCTGACGCTCAATGCCGATGCGAAGTTCACCAATGCGGCTGACGGCACCGTTCTTGTCGGCGGCGCGATCGATGTCGAGACGATCACCAGGACGAACGGCGACGTCGTCGCCAGTACCGCCAAGATTACCAACGCGGGCCAGCTCACGCTCGCGGCAGGCGGCAAGATCGACACGCTGACCACCATCACCAATTCCGGCACAATCGAATTGTCGGGCGGCACCCTGACGCTGGACACCGGCATCGCCAATGCCGGCGGTACCGTGCAGGTCGATTCCGTCGCGACGCTGGTCGCCGACGCCGTGACGATCGACGGCGGCACCCTCGCCATTCTCGGCACGCTGGAGCTCGACGGCACCAGCCTGATCGAGAACGGCACGCTGAACAATTCCGGCGCGGTCCACGTCAAGGGGGCGGTCGAGTTTGCGAACGAGACCGTCGGCAATTTGTCCCTCGGCACGATCGAAGTCTTTGCGGATGCTGTGCTGACGATCGACAAAGGCTCGATCGTCAACAACGCCGGCAAGGTCAGCGTCGACGCCCATGCGCAGATGTTCCTGAACGACGCCACGATCAGCGGCGGCGTCGTATCGATCGAGGCGGGCTCGACGCTCGATCTTTCTACCGCGACGATCGACGGCGGCACGCTGACGCTTGCCGGTACGCTGGAATCGACCGGTGCGAGCGCCATCAGCAATGCCGACATCACCAACACCGGCACGATATCAGTCACCAGCGGCACGCTGACGATCGACCCCGTCGTCATCCATACGCTCACCAACAGCAAGCTGCTCCAGGCCAACGGCGGCGAGCTCGACGTCATCGGCGAGGCCATTGTCAACACTGCTGATATCAAGGCGATCAATAGCGGCATTCTGAAGCTGTCGAGCCTCAACGTGACCAACAATAGTGGCGCGGTCACCGTTGACGGCACCTCGAAGCTCTATCTGACGGTAGCTTCGATCAACGGCGGCAGCCTCAACAATTCCGGCCATCTCTACGGCGTCTCCGGCTTCAACACGATTTCGGCCGGCATCACCAACACCGGCACGATCGAGGTGCAGGCGGGGACACTGAACCTCTCCGGCGGCCTCGCGGGCGCCGGCTCGCTGGTCATCGACGATGGCGCAACGCTGGAGCTCGCCAGCGCGACGGCGCAGACCGTGACCTTCGCCGGCGGCGCCGATACGCTTCAGCTCGACAAGGTCGTCGGCCAGAGCTTTACCGGCACCATCACCGGCCAGTCCTCGACCGGCGGCACGTTCACGGTCACCGGCGCGGCCGACATCACGACCTCGAGCGGTGACGCGCTGGATTTCACTGCATCCGGCGGCACATCCCTCAAGCCCGCGAATATTGTCCTGACGCCCGCCGGAACGCTGACCGGTCACGACAGCGGCATCGTCGTCACGCAGGACGGCGCAGGCAGCATCTCGCTCACGACGGTCGGTGACATCACGGGCCAAACCGGAAGCGGCATCCTGCTGCACGACGGCGTAAGCGGGGCGGGCGACATCACGGCCACGATCGGCGGCGGCGTGTCCGGCGCGGTCGGCCTCGATGTCGTCTCCCACGGCGACGGCGCCGTCAACATCACCAACAATGGTCACATCACCGGCACGACTTCGTTCGGCATTCACGTCGACCAGGACGATTCCGACGCGGCCGGCTCGACCTCCATCACCAACGCCGGCACGGTGGTCGGTGCCGATGGCGTCGCTGCGATCTCCATCCAGGAGAACACGACCGGCTCCGCAACGATCGACAATTCCGGCACGATCGGGCCCGATGCAGCCGGCAGCGTGGCCTCGACAACCTACGCCATCGCCGAGGCCGGCGGTCCCGTGACCATCAACAACACCGGCGATATCAACGGCAACATCTCGGTCGCCAGCGCCACGTTCGACAACAAGGCGGCTGGCACCTGGACGGTTTCAGGTACGAGCGTGTTCGGTACGCTGTCCAAGATCGACAATGCCGGCGAAATCGATCTCCATGACGGCGCCTCGGTCTCGAGTGCAGACGGGGCGAGCTTCGGCATCACCAACTCCGGCAAGATCGAGAGCTGGGGGACCGCCTCGATCACCGGCAGCATCACCAACACCAACACGATCGAGATCCATACCGACGGCACCCTGTCGCTGTTCGGTTCGCTGTCCGGCTCCGGCTCGGTCACGCTCGATGCCAATGCGACGCTCGATGTCGACGCCGCGGTGTCGCAGACGATCACCTTCAACGGCGGCGGCGCCGAGCTCCAGATCGACACGTCCAGCTTCGGCGGGTCGGTTGCAGGCTTTGCGTCGACCGACAAGCTCGACCTGTCGACCATCGAGTTCGACGGCGGTACCTCCGCAACCTACGATTCCGCGACCGGCGATCTCGTCGTCAGCGATGCCTACGGCCACAGCATCACGGTGAAGCTCACCGGAGGGGACTACAGCAACGCGCATTTTGCCGGTAGCAGCGACGGCCATGGCGGCACGCTGATCACGCTCAACGCCGCCGACGACGCGCCGGCGTTCAATGCCGCCGAGACGTCGCCGAGCGTCAGCTTCGCCGAGCTTGACAACAAAACCGGCGACGCCACCATGGATCCGGCGTCGGGCGGCACCGGCACCATCGATTTCACCGACATCGATCTGACCGAGCGGCCGACGGCGAAGATCACCCATCAAGACGTGACCTGGCTTGCCGCCGATCACACCACGGCTCTGACCCTGACGCCGGACGAGATCTCCGCGCTCGAACACGCGCTGACGCTGCAGCAGACCGGCAACAAGAACAACGGCACCGTCGGCTGGAGCTACTCGATCGCCGACAGCGCGCTGGATTTCCTCGGGCAGGGCCAGACCGCGACGGTGGTCTCCACCATCACGCTCGACGACGGCCACAAGTCCGACACGGCCCAGGTCACCGTCACGATATCGGGCGCGAACGACGCGCCGACCCTCGCCGATCTCGACATCGGCACGCTCGCCGATACGGGCGTCTCCGACAGCTTCGCCGATCTCACCGGAAAGCTGGCCGGCACCGATGCCGACACCGGCGAGACGGCGACGCTGAGCTACGCCTTGCTCGATGCCGAGCACAACGCGACGACGACGGTGGCGGGACAGTACGGTTCGCTGACGGTCGATTCCAGCGGCAACTACGACTACGTGCCCGACTCTGCGGCAATCAACGCGTTGCAGGCAGGCGCCTATGTCGACACGTTCACGGTCCAAACCACGGACGCGCATGGCGCGCACGGCACCGCGACGCTGACGGTGAACGTTAACGGCGCCAACGATGCCCCGACGCTCGACGGCACGACGCTGGATTCCGTCGCCGCCGACAACACCAATCCGACCGGCAGCGCCGTCAGCGACCTCTTCGCGGGCAAGTTCCACGACGTCGATACCGGCGCGAGCTTCAAGGCGATCGCGGTCAGCGCCGACAACGCCACGTCGAACCAGGGCAGCTGGCAATACGAGATCGCCGGCACCGACCAGTGGGTCGATATTTCCGGCGTCAGCAATACCAATGCGCTGGTGCTCAGCACTGATACGCTGATCCGCTTCGTTCCGAATGGAAGTTTCAGCGGCACGCCCGGCACGCTCGATGTCCACGCGATCGACAACACCTATACTGGCGCGGTCAGTGCCAGCTCCCCGGTCTCGATCGACATCTCCGGCGCCGGCCACGGCGGCACGACGCCGGTGTCGGACCAGGCTGCCTCGATAGGCACGGAAGTGACGGCGCCGGCGGAGGTTGAAATGGCCGTCGCTCCGGTCTTGTCGCTTGGGCCGAATACGAGCATCTATCCCACGGATGGCTCGGCGCTTGTGACCCAGCTGTCGCTGCATGCCGGTGACATCGTCAGTGTTGATTGGAATTTCACTACTGATGACTATCTGCCGTACAACGACTTTGCCTTCGCCAGCGTAAATGGCGCCGCGTTCCTGTTATCGGACATCGAGGCGACCGGAAGCTATGGCTCGACCGGCTGGCACACATTTACCTATAAGATTCAGACCGACGGCACCTACGCCTTTGGCGCGGGTGTGATGAACGAGAAGGACTATGCAGTTACGTCCTTCCTGGCCGTCGACAATATCCGGGTGAACGGCGAGGTCGTGCAGAGCTTCGAGAATGGCTTCGGCGACACCCAAGTCACCGGTCAGGTCGCCATCGTCTCGACGGCGCACAGCGATGTCGGCGGCTCCCAAATTGTCCCGACTGACGGAAACTTTGAAGCGTTTTTGAGCTCATATCCCACGTACAAGGCTTCGATCGAGGACTTCCTGGGGCTTGGTTCCGGCGAGTTGTCCAATATTGCCAAGTCGGAAGGGCCTGAGCACACCCCGATCAACGTTCCGATCACGGTCACCATCCCGACCGGCGCGCACCCCGACGACACCTACGTGACGATCGCAGGTGCGCCCGTCGGTTCGGAATTCAACTACGGAACCTACGACGCCAGCAACAACACTTGGCACATCGAGGCCACCGATCTCGGTGGCAACCTCACGCTGACGACGCCGGTCGGCTATGCCGGCAGCTTTAACATCACGGTGACCGCAACGAGCGTCGTCGACAGCAGCCATACCTCCGCGACGACCTTGCCTCAGACTCACGCCGTCACGATCGATCCGCTCGCTGGTCCCGAAATCGATACGACCCATTTCACTGTGTCGGAAAATCCGGACGGCACGACCTCCGTGCTTGGTTTGGCAATCACCGACGAAGATCCCGCGGCACCGTCAGAAGCATTTGCGCTCAGCGCCACGACTCAAGCAGAGGGATCAAGCGTTTCTCCGGGGACGGGGGCCGGCAATCTGAACGACATCAATGCCCTCTTGGCGAGCGGTGTCACCTACGCTCCGGGAGCGGACAAGCCGGCGACGGACATGGTCACGTTCAAGGTCACCGACAATTTCGGCGCCAGCGACACCGTCAATTTCGTTTTCAACGACGGCGGCCCGGGACCGGTCTCGCTGGTCGGCACCAGCGGCAAGGACGTGTTGTTCGCGAGCGGGCAAAGCGACACGTTGGACGGCAAAGGCGGGCAGGACCAGTTTGTGTTCGCGCCAAAATCCTTTTCGGATACGGTCCAGCACACGGTCTACGAATTCGACACCACGCTCGACAAGATCGACGTACGCCAGTTCGACAACATCAACTCGTTCAGCGATATCACCCTCACCCAGCAGAATGCCGATACGCTGGTCCGGCTGGACGATCACGAGACGATCCTGTTGAAGAATGTCGTTGTCAACAACCTGCATGCCAGCGACTTCATCGTCACCAATCACTCCGTCGGTGGCTCCGTGTAACGAGGCCGGTCGCGGCCAAAAAGACCGTATCGTCCGCCGATGGGGCATGGCAATTTGCAGGCCTTCGCTGCATGATCGGTCCAACGGAGGCGGCGCGCGGCAGGAACTTCGACCAACATGAAACGTCTCAGGATCCTGCGCCGGTGGTTTGCGCGAAAGTTCGGCTTGGCGCGGCTGCTGTGCCTTGCGCTGCTGGTCGTGTTCGCAGCTCTGCGCGTCTGGGATCCGCCGCCGGTGCAGGAGCTGCGGCTGCGCGTCTTCGACATATTCCAGCATGTCGACCCTCGCCACAAGACGGTGCGGCCGGTCACCATCGTTGATATCGACGACAAGAGCCTCGCCAGGTTCGGTCAATGGCCGTGGTCGCGCACGCGGATCGCGGACATGATCACCAACCTCACCGATCTCGGCGCGGTGGCAATCGGTTTCGACGTGGTGTTTTCCGAACCCGACCGGCTCAATCCGGATCTCGTCGCCAACCAGATGCGTTATCTTGATGATGCCACCCGCGCCAGGCTGCGCGAGCTGCCGAGCAACGATCAGGTCCTTTCCGATGCGATCAAGCGCTCGCGCGTGGTGCTGGGCGAGACCGGGCAGCAGGAGATCACGTCCGATATCGACAAGACGCTGCCCTTTACTGGCGTTGCCACGGTTGGCGAAGCGAACGCCGAGCGCTTCATGTTCGAATTCCCCGGGCTGCTCCGCAACGTGCCCGTGATCGAGAAAGTCGCGGCAGGTCGCGGCCTGTTCAGTATTCCGACCGAGCGCGATGGTCTGATCCGCCGCGTGCCGATGATCATGCGCGCCCAGGGCAACATCATGCCCTCGCTCAACCTCGAGATCTTGCGCGTCGTCACGGGAACGCCGACGCTGCTGGTTCGCACCGACAAGACCGGCATCCGCGCCATTCGCCTCAAGGGCGTCGAGATCCCGACCGACAAGAACGGTCAGTTGTGGGTGCACTATGCGCGTCAGGATCCATCGATTTATGTCTCGGCTGCCGACGTCCTCGATAATTCGGTGCCGCCAGGCAAGATAAACGGCAAGCTGGTGCTGATCGGCACGTCCGCCGTCGGGCTGAACGATCTCAAAACCACGCCGGTGTCGGCGAACATGCCGGGCGTCGAGATCCACGCCCAGGTCCTCGAAAGCGTACTGACCGGCGCGGTCATCTCGCAGCCGAACTACGCGCTCGGCGTCGAGTTGATAACCGCACTGATCATCGGCATCCTCGTCATCATCTTCACCCCGAATCTCGGCCCCGTTCGGCTGGCGCTGGCCGGCGCGTTGTTTGCCGCGGTCCTGTTCGGTACGTCCTGGTTCTTCTACTGGAAATACCGCTACCTGATCGACTTCACCTATCCGCTGCTGTCGACCACGGCGATCTACCTCACGTTCATCTTCGCGAGTTTCGTGCGCGAGCAGCGCCAGCGCGTGCAGATCCGCGGCATCTTCGCCCAATACATGTCGCCGGTGCTGGTCGAGCAGCTGGCGCAATCGCCGGAGAAAGTCGTGCTCGGCGGCGAGGAGCGCGAGCTGACGATCATGTTCTCCGATGTGCGCGGCTTCACCACCATCTCGGAGAGCTACAAGCACGATCCGCAAGGCCTGATCGCGCTGATGAACCGCTTCCTGACGCCGCTCACGGACGTGATCATCGAGCAGAAGGGTTACGTCGACAAATATATGGGCGACGCCATCATGGCGTTCTGGAACGCGCCGCTCGACGATGCCGAGCACCAGGTCCATGCCTGCGAGGCCGCGATCCGGATGCTCGAGAAGATCGACGTGGTCAACAGGGAGCGCGAGCAGGAAGCGGCCGACGGCGGCCACGTCTACATCCCGCTCAATGTCGGCATCGGCCTCAACACCGGCATCGGCGTGGTCGGCAACATGGGCTCCGATCTGAAGAAGAACTATTCGGTGCTCGGCGACAGCGTGAACCTCGCCTCGCGCCTGGAAGGCCAGACCAAGGAATACGGCTTCCCGATCATCGTCGGCTCGCGGACGGCGCTCGCCGCCAAGGACCGGTTCGCGATCCTCGAGCTCGACTTCATCATGGTCAAGGGCAAGACCGAGCCGGAGGTGATCTATGCCATCGCCGGCCGCGAGGACGTGATGCAGTCGGCCGCGTTCCAGCGTCTGCGCAACATCACCATCGAGATGCTCGGCTGCTACCGGAATCGCGACTGGCAGGGCGCGCTCGACGCCATCGAGCG
>NZ_LJYG01000047.1:102032-147332 GCF_001440035.1 Bradyrhizobium manausense
CCGCCGCAGCGAGGAGGCCGACACACTGGAAAAGCTGTTCAAGCTCTACGAAGCGCGCATCAGGGAGTTCAAAGCCAATCCGCCGCCGGAGGGCTGGACCGGCGCGTATGCGCTGCTGACGAAGTAGGGGCGAGCGAGAGGGCTCCGCCGTCGCCCACACTCCGTCATTGCGAGCGCAGCGAAGCAATCCAGAGTGTCTCCGCGGAAAGATTCTGGATTGCTTCGCTGCGCTCGCAATGACGAGCCGGTTGAGGCATTTGCGCTCAACAGCTCGCGATAGTCTCCTAGGGTGGGCAAAGGCGCATTGCGCCGTGCCCACGACCTGCGTCCATCGCAACCCAATGGTGGGCACGCTTCCGCCTTCGCTCTTCGAGCTACGGCGGACAAGTCGCTTTGCCCACCCTACGGCACCTGTGCTCGCCGCCCTCACTCGATCCCGGTCGTGGTCAGCGAGTAGGGTGGGTTAGCTCAGCGGATGCGCGACGCGCAGTCCGTTGAGCGTAACCCACCGACTTCGGTCGGCATTTGCGAAAAGCATGGTGGGTTACACCGTGCGAACTGCGCTTCGCGCAGTCGCAGGGCTAACCCACCCTGCGACAGCCGTGCTTCTTCACTCCACCCCGATCGTGGTCAGATCCTGGAACCAGTGCTGCGCCTGCACGAACTGCTTGATCTTCGGCGACAGGGCGTGCGGGTTGGTGTCGTGCACGACCCAGACCAGCACGGCATCGTCGACGACAAGCGCATGGGCCCGGGCCAGCAGTTCGTCCTGCTTGGTGCTGTCGAAGGTCTGCTTGGCCTGGTCGATCAGCGCGTCGACCTCAGGGTTCTTGTAGCCGCCCCAGTTGACGCCGACAGGCGCGATCTGGCCGGAGTGGAAGAAGCGGACGATGGCGTAGAGCGGGTCTGACGTGACATAGGCGATGTTGTTGGCGGTGATGCCGGCATTCATCTCGTCGGCGGCGCCCTTGCGCCAATGCGTATAGAGCGTCTCGAGCTCGACCACCTTGAAGTCGATCTCGATGCCGATCTCCTTGAAACTCTGCTGCAGGAATTCGTTCATCGGCAGCGACAGCATCTGGCCGGTACCGCCCTGCGCGATGATGAAGGTGGTCTTCAGCGGCTTTGCTTTGGAATAGCCGGCTTCCTCGACCAGCTTCTTCGCGGCAGCGAGATCGTACTTCAGTTCAAAACTCGGCTTGCCGAACCATGGGCTCGACGGGTCGACCTGGCCCTTGGCGGGTTTGGCGAGACCGTTCATCAGGCCGACGACCTCGTCACGGTTGATGGCAAGGTTCAGTGCCTTGCGCAGGCGGATGTCGGTCCAGGGTGAGCCCGGCAGCACGCTGAGATGATAATTCCAGACATGCGGCGTGACGTTGTCGACGAGCTTCATGCCGGCGGCTTTGAGCTGCGGTACGGCATCGGGCGCCGGCGTCTCGATCAGGTCGACCTGGCCGGCGAGCAGCGCATTGGTGCGCGTCAGCGCTTCCGGCATCGGCACCAGCACGATCTTGTCGACCTTGGGAATCCGCTTCGCGTTCCAATAGTCCGGGTTCTTGCTGAGCTCGGCAAGCTCGCGCGGCACCAGCTTTGTCAGCTTGAACGGGCCGGTGCCTGACGGCTGGCTTGCGAACTTGTCCCAGTCCTTGCCGAGCTTCTCATATTGCGCCGGGCTCGAGACCAGGAACCACAGCATCTGATAGGGAAAGAAGGAGTCGACCGTCTTGGTCGTGATCTCCACGGTGAAGTCGTCGATCTTGGCGTAGCTGGCGACCGAGGGCAGGCGGGTCTTCACCTGCGCGCTCTGGCGCTTGTCGAATTGCGGCGCCTTGTCGTTGAGCACCTTGTCGAGATTCCAGATCACCGCATCGGCGTTGAACTCGCTGCCGTCGTGAAACTTCACGCCCTTGCGCAGGGCGAAGCGCCACTTGGTCTTGTCGCTGTCATCGACCTTCCATTCCGTCGCGAGCCCCGGCACCAGCTTGCCCGGGCGGTCGGCGACGTCCATCTCCCAGGCCACCAGCGGATCGTAGATCGTGTAGGCCGTGAACTGGTAGGCGCCGGCGCCGCGATCGGGCTGGCCCGTCGTCAGCGGAATATCCGCCATCGAGATGCCGTAGCGCACCACCGTCTCGGTGCGCGCCGAGAGTGCTGATATCGCCAGCGCAAGCGCAGCGAGACAGGTCGTAACACGAATACGCATGGCCCAAAGCTCCCAGGAGAAATCCGGGGCCAAACCTGCAATCTTGATGCCAGAATAGGCAGGGCGGTGCCCATGCACACGCGCGATCACAAGGACTTGTCGTCGCAGGGGCAATTTGCAGAATAACTTTCCTCCACTGGCATAGCCATTGCATACGTTTGCATCAAAATTAATCATCGTTTCCGGGAAAAGGACGACGGCAATGCTTATCAAGACAACCGCGCGCGCAGCACTGATTGCTGCACTCGCCCTGACCTCTGCAGCCGCCTGGCCGCGCGCGGCCGGCGCCGAGACCGTGCTGCGCATCGGCATGACCGCGGCGGATATTCCGCGCACGCTCGGTCAGCCCGATCAGGGTTTTGAAGGCAACCGCTTCACCGGCCTCACCATGTATGACGCGCTCACCGGCTGGGACCTGTCCTCCGCCGACAAGCCGAGCGTGGTCATCCCGGGCCTTGCGACCGAATGGAAGGTCGACGATGCCGACAAGACCAAATGGACCTTCAAGCTGCGCCCCGGCGTCACCTTCCATGACGGCACGCCGTTCAATGCCGATGCCGTGGTGTGGAACGTCGACAAGGTCTTGAAGCAGGACGCGCCGCAGTTCGATCCGAGCCAGGTCGGCGTCACCGCCTCACGCATGCCGACGCTGGCCTCCGCGAAGAAGATCGACGACATGACCGTCGAGCTCACCACCAAGGAGCCCGACAGCTTCCTGCCGATCAATCTCACCAACCTGTTCATGGCGAGCCCGGCGAAGTGGCAGCATTTCTATGAAAAGGCCGAAGGCACTGATGCCAAGGCCAAGTCGCAGGCCGCCTGGGCCGCCTTTGCCAAGGACGCCGCGGGCACCGGCCCGTGGAAGATGGCGAGCTTCACCCCGCGCGAGCGGCTCGAGCTGGTCAAGAACGCTGACTATTGGAACAAGGCCCGCGTGCCCAAGATCGACAAGATGGTGCTGTTGCCGATGCCGGAGGCCAACGCGCGCACCGCGGCGCTGCTGTCCGGCCAGGTCGATTGGGTCGAGGCGCCGGCGCCGGATGCGCTGCCCGAGCTGAAGCAGCGCGGCTTCAAGCTCTACGCCAACGAGCAGCCGCATGTCTGGCCGTGGCAGTTCTCGCGCGTCGAGGGCTCGCCCTGGAACGACATCCGCGTGCGCAAGGCCGCCAATCTCTGCGTCGATCGCGAAGGCCTCAGGGATGGGCTGCTTGCGGGGCTCATGGTGCCCGCATCAGGCACCTTCGAGCCCGGCCATCCCTGGCGGGGAAAACCGACCTTCGAGATCAAGTACGACAAGCCGGCCGCGCAAAAGCTGATGCAGGAGGCCGGCTTCGGTCCGAACAAGAAGCTGACGGTGAAGATCCAGACGTCGGCTTCGGGCTCGGGCCAGATGCAGCCGCTGCCGATGAACGAATATCTCCAGCAGGCGCTCGCCGAATGCTATTTCGACGTGCAGCTCGATGTCATCGAGTGGAATACGCTGTTCACCAACTGGCGCCGCGGCGCCAAGGACCCTTCGGCCAACGGTTCGAACGCGACCAACGTCACCTATGCGGCGATGGACCCGTTCTTCGCGCTGGTGCGCTTCCTGCAATCGGGCATGGCCCCGCCGGTCTCGAACAATTGGGGCTATATCAACAATCCCAAATTCGACGAGCTGGTGAAGACGGCGCGGCAGACCTTCGATCCCGCCGCGCGCGACGCCGCGCTCGCCGAGCTGCATGCAGCCTCCGTCGACGACGCCGCCTTCCTCTACGTCGCCCACGACGTCGGCCCGCGCGCCATGAGCCCGAAAGTGACAGGCGTGATCCAGCCGAAGAGCTGGTTCATCGACTTCTCGCCGATTGCGATGCAGTGAGGTGATCGCGCATCCAGGTCTCCCGTCATTCCGGGGCGATGCGCAGCATCGAACCCGGAATCTCGAGATTCCGGGTCTGGTCCTTCGGACCATCCCGGAATGACCGGGCTAAGTAAAATACGTGGATGGCCGGGCCTTCGCCTCGCCGAAGCGGCTTCGGCCGCGCAGGCGGGNCCCGGCCATGACGGCATCTCCGCGCTAACCTGAGTAACCAAACGTGCTCGCCTATACCGCCAGACGCATCGTCTATGTCATCCCGATCGTCATCAGCGTGGCGCTGGTGTGCTTTCTGCTCGTGCACATCACGCCGGGTGATCCGCTGGTCGCGGTGCTCCCCGCCGATGCCTCGCAGGAGCTCGCGGCACAGCTCCGCGCCGCCTACGGTTTCGACCGGCCGCTGCCGGCGCAGTTCGGACTCTGGCTGTTGCGCGCGTTGCATGGCGACCTCGGCAATTCCATCGCGACCGGCCGCCCGGTGCTGGCCGAAGTCATGCGTGCGGTCGGCAACACCGTCACGCTGGCGATTGCCGCGGCCGTCATCGGCTTCACCATGGGCATCCTGCTCGGCCTGATCGCCGGCTATTTCCGCGAGACCTGGATCGACAAGGTCGCGACCTCCTTTGCCATCGCCGGCGTTTCGGTGCCGCATTACTGGCTCGGCATGGTGCTGGTCATCATCTTCTCGGTCGAGCTGAACTGGCTGCCCGCGGTCGGCGCCGGTCCCAACGGCTCCAACTCGTGGGCCTGGGACTGGGCGCATCTGCAATATCTCGTGCTGCCGGCGATCACGACCTCGGTGATCCCGATGGGCATCGTCACCCGCACCGTGCGTGCGCTCACCGGCGATATTCTCTCGCAGGACTTCGTCGAGGCGTTGCGCGCCAAGGGTCTGCACGAACGCGGGGTGTTCCGCCACGTCATCAAGAACGCCGCCCCGACCGCGCTCGCGGTGATGGGGCTCCAGCTCGGCTACATGCTCGGCGGCTCGATCCTGATCGAGACCGTGTTCTCCTGGCCGGGCTCCGGCTTCCTGCTCAACTCCGCAATCTTCCAGCGCGACCTGCCGCTGTTGCAGGGCACGATTCTGGTGCTGGCGCTGTTCTTCGTTGTCCTCAACCTCCTGGTCGACATCGCCCAAGCCGCGATCGACCCGCGCATCAAGCGGGGCTAGGGGGATGAGCGAGCTTCCCTTGTCCGCCACCGCCGACGCCGCGCTGCAGGTCGCGCCCGCCACCAGCGCCCGCGGCTATTGGGCGACGGTCGGCCGCCGCATCCTGCGCGACAAGGTCAGCATGGCCTGCGCCATCGTGCTGCTGCTGATCTTCGTCTCCGCGATCCTCGCGCCCTGGCTTGGGCTGGAAGATCCCTACAAGGGCTCGATGATCCGGCGCCTCCGCCACATCGGCACATCAGGCTATCCGCTCGGCACCGACGAGCTCGGCCGCGACATGCTGGCGCGGCTGATCTATGGCGGGCGGCTGTCGCTGGTCATCGGCATTCTGCCCGTGATCCTCGCCTTCTGCATCGGCACCTCGCTCGGCATCATCGCCGGCTATGTCGGCGGCAGGCTCAACACCGCGATCATGCGCACCGTCGACGTGTTCTACGCGTTCCCCTCCGTGCTGCTGGCGATCGCGATCTCGGGCGCGCTGGGTGCCGGCATCCTCAACTCCATCGTGGCGCTGACCATCGTGTTCGTGCCGCAGATCACCCGCGTCGCCGAGAGCGTCACGACCGGCGTGCGCAACATGGACTTTGTCGAAGCTGCGCGCGCCTCCGGCGCCGGGCCGCTCACCATCATGCGCGTGCACATCCTCGGCAATGTGCTGGGCGCGATCTTCGTCTATGCCACCAGTCTCATTTCGGTCTCGATGATCCTGGCCGCCGGCCTCTCCTTCCTCGGCCTCGGCACCAAGCCGCCGGAGCCGGAATGGGGCCTGATGCTGAACACGCTGCGCACCGCGATCTACGTCAATCCTTGGGTCGCGGCCCTGCCGGGTGCGATGATCTTCGCCGTCTCGATCTGCTTCAACCTGCTCTCGGACGGCCTGCGCAGCGCCATGGACATCAGGAACTAGGTCATGATGAGAAAGACGCAGGCTGCAAAGGCGTCGTCGGTGCCCCACCTCTCCCGAAGGGAGAGGTCGGATTGCATCGTCAGATGCAATCCGGGTGAGGGGTTACGCTCCACCGAGTTTGCCGCGCCCCCTCACCCGGCGCTGCGCGCCGACCTCTCCCCGATGGGGAGAGGTGGAGGACCGTGCCCATGACCGAGACCACAACATCCGTTGCCATGCTGGAGCCGGTCGAAGACCGCGGCGGCGTTGCGCAGCCGCTGCTCCAGGTCAACGGCCTGACGAAACACTTCCCCGTGCGTGGCGGATTGTTCGCCGCCAAGCGCACCGTGCGCGCCGTCGACAACGTCTCCTTCTCCGTCGCCAAGGGCGAGACCGTCGGCATCGTCGGCGAATCCGGCTGCGGCAAGTCCACCACCGCGCGGCTCCTGATGCATCTGATGCCGCGCGATGACGGCGACGTCATCTATGACGGCATGACCGTCGGGCAGTCGCTGTCCTTGCGCGAATTGCGCCGCGGCATGCAGATGGTGTTCCAGGACTCCTATGCCTCGCTCAATCCACGCCTGACGATCGAAGAGTCCATCGCCTTCGGCCCGAAAGTCCACGGCATGGCCGATGGCGCGGCGCGCGCATTGGCCCGTGAGCTGCTCGGCAAGGTCGGCCTGGTCCCTGCAAATTTCGCCAATCGCTACCCGCACGAAATCTCCGGCGGCCAGCGCCAGCGCGTCAACATCGCGCGTGCGCTGGCGCTGTCGCCGCGGCTGGTGATCCTGGACGAAGCCGTCTCCGCGCTCGACAAATCCGTCGAGGCACAGGTGCTCAATCTGCTTGCCGATCTCAAGCGCGAGTTCGGGCTGACCTATCTCTTCATCAGCCACGACCTCAACGTCGTGCGTTACATCTCGGACCGCGTGCTGGTCATGTATCTCGGCGAGGTCGTCGAGCTCGGCCCGGTCGACCAGGTCTGGGACAGTCCTGCGCATCCCTATACGCGCGCGCTTCTTGCTGCGATGCCGTCCTCCGATCCCGACAGGCGCACCGAGAAGCCGCCGATCTCGGGCGACCCGCCCAATCCGATCGATCCGCCCTCGGGCTGCCGTTTCCACACCCGTTGTCCGTTTGCGGAGCCGCTCTGCGCAAATGCGACGCCAAAGCTCACCGCGCTGGATAATATGGGCCACGAGGCCGCGTGCTACATGGCGATTCCAGGTTCAGGCCATAGCCGCGCGCCCCAAGAGGAAACCGCATGACAAGACCGACGACAAAGGAAATCCAGGCGACGGCGCAGATCGCCGGCGTCCCCGTGAACGAGGAGATCGCAACGCGCATCTCGAACTCCATCGGACCTGCCTTCGAGGGCTTTGCCGCCATCGCCGGCACGCTGCCGTTCGACCTCGAGCCCGCGCTCTATCCGCTCGCGCAGACCCAGAAGGTGTCGAAATGAGCACCGAGCCCGCCTTGATGACGCTCACCGAGGTCGCGCGCGCGATCGCGATGAAGCAGGTGTCCTCGCATGAGGTGACGCGCGCGCTGCTGCACCGCATCGCGCAATGGCAGCCGCATCTCAACGCCTTCATGTCGATCGAAGCGGAAGCCGCGCTGAAGGCGGCAGATCGCGCCGACGCCGAGCTTGCGAAGGGCGAGGTGCGTGGTCCGCTGCATGGCGTCCCGCTCGCGCACAAGGACATGTATTACGATGCCGGCAAGGTCTGCACCTGCGGCTCGCTGATCCGCCGCGATTTCGTGCCGACGGTGACGTCGACGGCGTTGCAGCGGCTGAAGGACGCCGGCCAGGTCAGGCTCGGCACGCTGCATCTGGCCGAATTCGCCTATGGCCCGACCGGGCACAACGCCCATTACGGCCCGGTGCGCAATCCCTGGAATGTCGCGCATATCACCGGCGGTTCATCCTCGGGCTCCGGCTCGGCCGTCGCCGCGCGACTGACCTATGCGGCGCTGGGCTCGGACACCGGCGGCTCGATCCGCTTTCCCGCGCATTTCTGCGGCGTCACGGGGCTGAAGACCACGGTCGGCCGCGTCAGCCGCGCCGGTGCGATGCCGCTGTCGCAATCGCTCGATACAGTTGGCCCGCTCGCGCGGACCGCGGAAGACTGCGCGCTGCTGCTGGCGTTGATCGCCGGTCCCGACCCCGAGGATACGACCACGAGCCAGGAGCCGCTGTCGGACTATGTCGCGGCGACCAAGGGCTCGCTGAAGGGCCTCAAGCTCGGGGTGCCCGCATCGTTCTATGTCGACGATCTCGATCCCGAGGTCGCGCGCGTGCTTGACGAGACCATTGCGGTGCTCAAGCGCGAGGGCGCCGACATCGTCAAGGTCGAGTTGCCGGATCAGCGGCAATTGCAGGCCGCAGCCCAGCTCGTGCTCGCCGCGGAAGCGGCCGCCTTCCACAAGCGCTGGATGATCGAGCGGCCCCAGGACTATGGCGCGCAGACCTTGATGCGGCTTCAGAACGGCCTCGCCGTTCCCGCCATCACCTATCTCGAGGCAATGCGCTGGCGTGGCCCGGCGCTTGCCGCGCACAATGCGGCAACCGCTGGCGTCGACGCGATCATCGCGCCGGCCTCGCCCGTGCCGGCACCGACGATCGAGGAAAGCGATGTCGGCGGCGGGCCGAACGCGCCGGCGCTGCTGCAGCGGCTGACGCTGTTCACCCGCCCGGTGAATTTTCTGGGCCTGCCGTCGCTCACCGTGCCGTCCGGCTTCACCAGGAGCGGCCTGCCCGTCGGCATGCAGCTGATCGGCCGCTCCTTTGACGAAGCGACTTTGCTGACCATCGGAGCCGCGTTCCAGCGCGTCACCGACTATCACGAGAGGTTGCCCAAACTGCCGTCATGACAAAGCTCGTCGAGATCTCAGGCCTCAACATCCGCTTCAACGGCGAGCGCACGGTCTATGCCGTGAACGATCTCAATCTCTCGCTCGGGACCAGCGAGGTGCTGGGCCTGCTCGGCGAGTCAGGCTCGGGCAAGAGCGTGACCCTGCGTGCCCTGATGCGGCTGTTGCCGAAGAAGCGCACGCAGATTTCCGGCAGGGTCGATGTGATGGGGCAGGATGTGCTCGCGATGAACGACGAGCAGCTGTCGTCGTTCCGCGGCCAGACCGTGTCGATGATCTTCCAGGAGCCGGCGCTCGCGCTCGATCCTGTCTACACCATCGGCGCGCAGATCGCCGAAAGCGTGGTGCGCCATGAAGGCAAGAGCTATGCGGAAGGGCGCGCGCGGGCGCTCGAGATGCTCGACATCGTGCGCATCCCCTCGGCGAGGAGGCGGCTGGACGCCTATCCGCACGAAATGTCCGGCGGCATGCGCCAGCGCGCGATGATCGCGCTCGCGCTCGCCTGTCGTCCCAAGATCCTGCTCGCGGACGAGCCCACCACCGCGCTCGACGCCACCGTGCAGATCCAGATCCTGCTGCTGCTGCGCGAGCTGCAGCGCGAGTTCGGCATGTCCGTCATCTTCGTCACCCACGACATTGGTGTCGCGGTCGAGATCTGCGACCGCGTCGCGGTGATGTATGCCGGCCAGATCGTGGAGCAGGGGACCTTGCGCGACATCGTCCGCGCCCCGGTCCACCCCTATGCCAGCGGCCTGCTCGCCTCGACCATCCACGGCGCCAGGCGCGGCCAGCGGCTGGAAACCATTCCCGGCACCCCGCCGTCGCTGGCCGAAAAGCCGAACAACTGCTCCTTCGCCCCGCGCTGCGCTGCGGCCCAGCCCCGCTGCCTTGAGCAGCTGCCGCCGGTCGTCGAGGTCGGACCTGGCCGGGCGGCACGATGCGTGCTGGCGGAGCCGGTGCACTCCTGAACTCAAAAATCCCCTGCGCCGGCACGCCCTTGTCACAGGCCGCACCCCGCATCGCGGCAATGGCCATTTCTACTGTGCATGGGGTTGTTTTAGCGATTCCAGGACTGAGGGGCCCCGCGGGGAACACCATTCAGACCCCGTTCATCCCGGTTCCCGTTCCATGGCCGGGTTAACGGAGAGGGACTTCATCTTATGTACATTTCTGGTCAAAGCCTCCTCGTCATCCTGTTCGTCGGCCTGGTTGCCGGTTGGCTTGCTGGCAAGGTGGTGCGGGGGAGCGGGTTTGGCATCATCGGCGACATCGTGATCGGCATCCTCGGTGCCTTTGTCGCGACCTTCCTGTTCCCGAGGCTCGGCATCCATCTCGGCCTCGGGCTGGTCTCGGAGATCATCTATTCCGCGATCGGCGCCGTCATCCTGCTGCTGGTGGTCCGGCTGGTCCGCGGCGGCGGCCGGCTCTAGCGGTCCGACCGGTCGGAACCTTGCGCCTCTCCCCAGCGGCTTGTCAGCGCCCTGGGGGGAGGCGCTTGTCTTTGCTCGAAAAAGCCGCAAAGACTGTGAAACACCGGACTTGCGGATCGGGCTGTTCGCAGTAGATGTGGCCAGGCCCGGATGAATTAGATTGCATTGCAAGCGGGGAGAACCCGATATTAATCCGCGGCGCATACGCCATGATTCGCCTTTGAATCCAGGGGGTCTGCCCCTCACCCGAAAGAGATCAGACTGATGGCAGCCGTTCCCGGCCTCCGCCGTTCAGAGCTCGGTGACGCGCTGCGTGCTTGCCGCACGGCATTCGTCGGCGTCGGCTTCATGAGCTGCATGATCAACCTGCTCTATTTGACCGGGTCGATCTTCATGCTGGAGGTCTACGACCGGGTGCTGCCGAGCCGCAGCATCCCGACCCTGGTCGGCCTGATCGTGCTCGCCGGCGGCCTCTACATGGCGCAGGGCGTGCTCGACATGATCCGCAGCCGCATCCTGGGACGGGTCGGCACCGCACTCGACGAAGCCCTGAACAAGCGCGTGTTCGACACCATCGTGCGGCTGCCGCTGCTGGTTGGCAATCGCAACGAGGGGCTGCAGCCGCTGCGCGACCTCGACAATGTCCGCTCCTTCCTCGGCGGCATGGGCCCGAGCGCCTTCTTCGACCTGCCCTGGCTGCCGCTCTATCTCGGCATCTGCTTCGCCTTCCACGTCTGGATCGGCGTGACCGCGCTGGTCGGCGCGGTCATCCTGGTCGGCCTGACGCTGGTCACCGAATTTCTGTCCCGCCAGCCGGCCAAGGAGGCCATGGGCCTTGCCGCCCAGCGCAACGACCTCGCCCAGTCCAGCCGCCGCAATGCCGAGGTGCTGGTGTCGATGGGCATGGCCGGCCGGCTCAACGCGCGCTGGAGCGCGGCCAACGAAAAATACCTCGCCGGCAATCAGCGCGCGAGCGACGTCGCCGGCGGCCTCGGCGCCATCGCCAAAGTGCTGCGCATGATGCTGCAATCCGCCGTGCTCGCCGTCGGCGCCACGCTCGTCATCCACCAGGAGGCGACCGCCGGCATCATCATCGCCGGCTCGATCCTCTCGGCCCGCGCGCTGGCGCCGGTCGATCTCGCCATCGCGCATTGGAAATCCTTCGTCGCGGCCCGCCAGAGCTGGCACCGCCTCAGCAAGCTTCTGGAGCAGATGCCGGCGCAGGCGACGCCGACGCAATTGCAATCGCCCACCAGCCGCCTCTCGGTCGAAGGTGTTGCCATGGTGGCGCCGGGCGACCAGCGCCTCATCGTGCAGGACGTCACTTTCTCTCTCGAAGCCGGCAACGGCCTCGGCGTGATCGGGCCGAGCGGTTCCGGCAAATCCTCGCTGATCCGCGCGCTGGTCGGCGTCTGGCAGCCGGTCCGCGGCAAGGTCCGGCTCGACGGCGCCGCGCTCGACCAATGGTCGAGCGACGTGCTCGGCCGCTACATCGGCTATCTGCCGCAGGACGTCGAATTGTTCGGCGGCACCATCGCGCAGAACATCAGCCGCTTCGACCCCGAGGCGACCTCCGACGGCATCATCGCCGCGGCCAAGGCAGCCGGTGTGCACGAGATGATCATCAAGATGCGCGAGGGCTACAACACCCAGGTCGGCGAGCAGGGCGCCTCGCTCTCGGCCGGCCAGGCCCAGCGCGTCGCGCTGGCTCGCGCGCTCTACGGCAATCCGTTCCTGATCGTGCTGGACGAGCCCAATTCCAATCTCGACACCGAAGGTGACGAGGCGCTGACACGGGCGATCCGGAGCGCCCGCGAGCGCGGCGCCATCGTCGTCGTGGTGGCGCACCGGCCGATCGGCGTCGAGGCGGTCGACCAGATCCTGGTGCTGCGAGACGGCCGCATGCAGGCCTTCGGTCCGAAGGAGCAGGTCCTCGCCCAGGTGCTCCAGCCCCGCGTCGCGCCGCCGGCGCCGATCAAGGTCGTCAGCGAAGGCGGAGTGACCAAAGCATGAGCACGATGACGGTTGGCGGGACCAAGGCGGCCGCGACCAAGACTGTCCGGGACTCCATCCGGTTTCATCTGATGCTTGGGCTTGGAACCGTGGCGTTCCTCGCCGTCGGTCTCGGCGGCTGGGCCTCGACGGTGCTGATCTCAGGCGCGCTGATCGCGCCGGGCCAGGTCGTGGTCGAATCCAATGTCAAGAAGGTGCAGCATCCGACCGGCGGCGTGGTCGGCGAGGTGCGCGCCCGCGACGGCGACGTGGTCAAGGCGGGCGACATCGTGGTGCGGCTCGACGACACCGTGACCAAGGCCAACCTCGCCATCGTCGTCAAGAACCTCGACGCGGCGCAGGCGCGTGCGGCACGGCTTCAGGCCGAGCAGCGCGGTCTCGACAAGATCGAGTTTCCGCAAGCGCTGCTTGACCGCCGTGACGATCCTGATGTCAAGGCGCTGCTCTCCGCCGAAACCAAGCTGTTCGAGGTCCGTGTCAACGGCCGTGCAGGCCAGAAGGCGCAGCTGCGCGAGCGCATCCAGCAGCTCAACGAGGAGATCGAAGGTCTCTCCGCGCAGGAGAAAGCCAAGGACAGGGAGATCGCGCTGGTACAGCAGGAGCTCACCGGCGTCCGCGATCTCTATGACAAGCATCTGGTGCAGATCTCGCGCCTGACCACGCTGGAGCGCGACTCGGCCCGCCTCAACGGCGAGCGCGCCCAGTACGTCGCCTCGCGGGCCCAGGCCAAGGGCAAGATCACCGAGACCGAATTGCAGATCATCCAGGTCGACAAGGACATGGTGAGCGAGGTCTCCAAGGATCTGCGTGAGACCAACGACAAGAGCGGCGAGCTGATCGAGCGCAAGGTCGCGGCCGAGGACCAGCTCCGCCGCGTCGACATTCGCGCTCCGCAGGACGGCATGGTGCTGCAATCGACGGTGCACACCGTCGGCGGCGTCGTCACCGCCGGCGACACCTTGATGCTGATCGTGCCGCAGACCGACGATCTCCAGGTCGAGGCCAAGGTCAATCCGGTCGATATCGACAAGCTGCAGATCGGCCAGAAAACGCTGCTGCGTCTGTCCGCCTTCAACCAGCGCACCACGCCGGAGCTCAACGGCGTCGTCAGCCGCGTCTCGCCAGACGTCACCACCGACCAGCGCACGGGCCAGAGCTACTATACCATCCGCGTCTCGATGTCGGCGGAAGAGGTCGCCAAGCTCGGCGATTCCAAGCTGATCCCCGGCATGCCGGTGGAGGCGTTCGTGCAGACCGGCGACCGCACGATGCTGTCCTACCTCTTGAAGCCGCTGCACGACCAGTTCATGCGGGCGTTCCGGGAGAAGTGACACGCGAAAGCGTGTCATCCCGGAACGCGCTTAGCGCGCATCCGGGATCTGGAGCGGCAAGCTCGATTTCGTAGGGTGGGTTAGGCGAAGCCGTAACCCACAACTACTCCATCCGCTGAAGCAGAAGCGGTGGGTTACGCTGTGCTAACCCCACCCTACGGCACCTGCTTCTTTGCTATAGTTCGACTCACGTTCCCAAAACCCGCCGGTCGAACAATGCAGTCTCCACCATCCATCGCCACCAAATCCTTCTCCGACGCATCCGCGGCCGTCGCCCGCCTCGAAGAGATCTACGAGCGCAACACCAAATTCCTGCGCGACCGGTTCGAGGCCTATGTCTCCGGTGAAGCGATCACGACGCGGGTGCGGGCTTATTATCCGTTTGTCCGTCTCACCACCGCGACGCATGCGCGGCTGGATTCGCGTCTCTCCTACGGTTTTGTCGCCGGTCCCGGCGTGCACGAGACCAGCGTGACGCGGCCGGATCTGTTCCGGGCCTATCTCACCGAGCAGATCGGCCTGCTGATCCAGAACCATGGCGTGCCCGTCGAGATCGGTGAATCCGCCGAGCCGATCCCGATTCACTTCGCCTATCGCCGCGATATCAACATCGAGGCGGCCATCACCACCAGCGAGAACTCGCCGGTGACGCGATCGCTGCGCGACGCGTTCGACGTGCCTGTTCTCGCCACCATGGACGATTCCATCGCCGACGGCACGTTCCAGCTTCAGGCAGGTGCGCCCGAGCCGCTCTCGCTGTTCCGCGCCGCCCGCGTCGACTACTCGCTGCGCCGGCTCTACCACTACACCGGCACGGACCCCGAGCATTTCCAGAACTTTGTGATCTTCACCAACTACCAGTTCTATGTCGATGCCTTCGCGCAAGCGTGCCAGCAGCGGCTCCAGTCCGGCGAAGCCGGGCTCGACGCGTTCGTTGCGCCCGGCAACGTCGTCACGCGCGGCGACGGGAGCACGACCGGGGTCGCGCCTGCGCGCACGCCGAACATGCCGGCCTTCCATCTGGTCGCGCCTGATTATCGCGGCATCACGCTGATCAATATCGGCACCGGTCCCTCCAATGCGCGCAATGTCACCGATCACGTCGCGGTGCTGCGGCCGCATGCCTGGCTGATGCTCGGGCACTGCGCGGGCTTGCGCAACACGCAGCGGCTCGGCGATTACGTGCTTGCGCATGGCTATGTGCGCGAGGACCACGTGCTCGATCGCGAGTTGCCGCCGTGGGTGCCGATCCCGGCGCTGGCCGAGATGCAGGTCGCGCTGGAGCAAGCGGTTGAGGACGTCACGGGTCTGGAAGGTTTCGAGCTCAAGCGATTGATGCGCACCGGTACGGTCGCCAGCGTCGACAACCGCAATTGGGAAATCTCCGGCCCAGAGGTCATCCGCCGCCTGTCACAATCGCGCGCCGTCGCGCTCGATATGGAATCGGCTGCGATCGCCGCCAACGGTTACCGCTTCCGCGTGCCCTACGGCACGCTGCTCTGCGTCTCCGACAAGCCGCTCCACGGCGAGATCAAGCTCGCGGGCATGGCCAGCGAATTCTATCGCGCCCGGGTCGGCCAGCATCTCGAGATCGGCCTGAAGGCGCTCGAGCGGCTCAAGCAGCAGGAATCGGAGCGGCTGCATTCGCGCAAGCTTCGTAGCTTTGCCGAGGTCGCGTTCCAGTAAATCGATCAGAGCTGCCCCCAACAACGGCAGCACGCTTGTCGTGCCGAGCTCGTCGTATGCCCGCGTGCGTGCCCGCGGGAATATCCCTGCCGAAGCAGGGTTATCATCTCGTCCGGGGCGTGTTCGAGCAGATATCAGGAGACCACAATGGTCAGTCCGATCATCAGGCTTGCCGTTCGCGGCGCGTATCTTGCGGCGCTCACTGCCATGGCCGGATCTGCACCTGTCTGGGCAGCAGGTGGCGGAGGTGGCGGCGGAGGCGGTGGAGGTGGAGGCGGGATGGATCCCTTCGCCCACCCCTCTTCCAGCCAGAGTACGCCGGCCCCGACCTATCCGTCGCGCAGCGGCACCAAAGCCACACAGAAGGGCAAGAAGGCCAATAACCAGTCGAGTATCGATGATCCGGCCTTTGCCGCAGGCTACCGCGTGGCCTACGACACCATCTATGAGCGCAACGACTACCTTGCGGCGATCGCGCAGTTGAAGTCACTCGGCCACGACGACAATGCGAATGTCGCCAATCTGATCGGTTACTCCTACCGCAAGCTCGGTGACTACAAGCAATCGCAGGTCTGGTACGAGCACGCGCTGAAGATCGACCCGAACCACGTGCTAACCTGGCAATATTATGGCCTGTGGCAGCTCGAGCAGGGCAATCGCGAGCAAGCGATGTTCCATCTCAACCGGATCGCGGCCATTTGCGGGACGGATTGCGACGAGTACAAGTCACTGGCAGCAGCACTGGACAAGCCCACCGGTACAGCTCTCGCCTACTGAAGCCTGTGAGCCGACTGCCAGCTGTGGGGTGACAAGTCCGGCGAATTTCAGCATTGTCCCGTTCGGGGGCGAACGGGACAATTGCATGCCGCTGACGCGCGACAGGATCATCGGCCATGACCTCGAACGTCTGGCCTTCCGCTTCACCATGCTCAACGATGGTGACGTTGTGGATTGCCAGATCAGCGACGCCGCGATGGACGAGCTCGCGGGCATGCAGGGCACCGAAAGCAGCGCCCGGCAAGCGCAGTTCTTGTCCTTGCGCGAAACCATCGAGCGGATCGCGTCAGATCTCTATGACGAGGCGCCGCGGTTCAAAGGCCATGTGGTGCGAATTTTTGTGCGCCATTTGGGACGGTGAGGTCGGTCCTTGCCTCGAGCAATAGTGCCTCTCCGTCATCCTGAGGTGCTCCCCTTGCACCGCAAGGGGAGCCTCGAAGGACGACGGAACTGAACGCGTGGTCGCTGGCAACCGTTCACCCCTCCAGCTTCCTCAACAACAACTTCAGCGCCGTCGCCGCGAACATCTGCATATTGGCGAGGCGATCATTGCTGCCCGTCTCCAGTGTCATCACCTGCGTTGCGGGCCCCGCGACCGCCATGCAGCTGTGGCCGGCGGCATCGCCGTAGCGGTTGCCGGTCGGGCCGGCTGCGCCGGTCTCGGACAGGCCCCAGTCGGAGCCGAAGCGGCTGCGCATCTGCTCGGCGAGGAATTTTGCGTAGGGCTCCGAGGATGAGCGCAAGCCTTTCATCCCCTCGTCTGAAATATCCATCAGCACGCGTCTGGCGTCGCGGGTGTAGACCACGGCGCCGCCGAGGAAATAGGCGGAGGCGCCGGGCACCGCGAGCAGGCTTGCCGCGATCAGGCCGCCGGCCGAGGATTCCGCAACCGCAATCGTCTGTTTGCGCGCGATCAGTTTCGCTGCCACCTGTTCCGCAATGCCGACGAGTTCTTTCATCCTCTCCCCCTTGTTCCCTTCGCAACCGAGCTCAGCCTTCCTAGCATATGACAGCAGCGGTGGCCGAGTTGCGGGCGAGGGGCAGGCCTGCTTGAATGGCTACAAGGCGGAGCGGCGAAGAGCCGCCCGCGAACGGAGCGGCCAAGCGCCGCCCCACGACGAGACCGACGAGGAAACGTGAGAAGGGAGACGTCATGGCGTCCCTGATCGCCGGTGGGGTGGATTGCGATGTTCATCCAGCCGTGCCGCATCTGACCAGCCTGCTGCCCTATCTGAACGATTATTGGCGCGACCAAGTGACGACGCGCGGCATGGTCGACCTCGTTTCGCAATCCTATCCGAAGAATTCGCCGATCGTGGCGCGACCCGATTGGCGTCCCGAGACCGGCAAGCCCGGCGAAAGCCTTGAGGACATGCAGCGCCATGTGCTCGATCCCTTCCAGCTCAGCTGCGCCATCTGCAATCCGCTTTACGGTGTGCAGATGGTGTTCTCGGAGGACATGCAGGCCGCCTTCTGCCGCGCGCTGAATGAATGGCTCGCCAGGGAATGGCTCGATCGTGACTCCCGGCTGCGCGGCTCGATCGTGATCCCGACGCAAAGCATCGAGAAATCCGTCGCCGAAATCGAGCGGTGCGCAGAAGACAAGCGCTTCGTGCAGGTGCTGATGCTTGTGATGGGCGACACGCCGCTCGGCAAGCGCGGGCTGTGGCCGATTTATCAGGCGGCGGAACGGCTCGACCTTCCGGTCGGCATCCACGCCGGTTCCGCCTATCACAATCCGCCGACCGCGGTCGGTTGGGGTTCCTATCACATCGAGGATTATGTCGGTCAGGCGCAGGCGTTCCAGACCCAGCTCACCAGCCTGATCGTCGAGGGCGTGTTCGCAAAATATCCGCGGCTGAAGATGGTGATGCTGGAGTCGGGCGTGTCCTGGATCTCGCCTTTTCTCTGGCGCCTGCACAAGTTCTGGCGCGGGGTGCGGATGGAGACACCTTGGGTCGATCGCGCGCCGCTGGACATTGTGCGCAGCAACATCCGCTTCTCATTACAGCCATTTGATGCGCCGCCGGAACCCGAGACATTAATTCGCCTGTTTGATCATATGCAGTCCGACGAATTGGTCCTATTCTCCACGGACTATCCGCACTGGCAGTTCGACGGCCAGGATGCGCTGCCCGAGGGTCTCACCCCTGATCTCGTGCGCAAGATCATGATCGACAATCCGCATGCTACCTATCCCCGCCTGAAATGAGCCCGCTGCCAAAGGAGGCAAGGCGATGAACATCCAGTTCCGCGAGAGCACCGAAACGTCCTCCCCCTTGACGACCAAGACCGCGATTGCAGACTGCGACATCCATCCGGCACGCGCGACCCGGACCGAGCTTTATCCCTACCTCGCCAAACGCTGGCAGCATCATCTCGAAATCTACGGCGTCCATGCCTATCAGGGCATGATGGAAGGCCCGCCCTATCCGAAGGCCCAGCCCAACGCCTCGCGCCGCGATGCCTATCCGCCCGAAGGCGGGCCGCAGGGCTCTTCGCTCTCCTTCATGCAGAAGCAGCTGCTCGATCCCAACAATGTGCAGCTCGGTGTGCTCAATCCGCTCAACACCGGGCAGGGCATCCGCAATCACGAGCTCTCGGCGGCGCTGTGTTCCGCGATCAACGACTGGCAGATCGACAAATGGACCAGCAAGGACAAGCGCCTGAAGGCGTCCATTGTCGTGGGCAATGAGGACGGGATGTCGGCTGCTGCGGAGATTCGCGAGCGCGCCGGCGACAAGAATTTCGTGCAGGTGCTGCTGCTCAGCCGCAATGTCGAGCCGCTCGGCCAGCGCCGCTATTGGCCGATCTATCAAGCCGCGGAAGAGGCGGGGCTTCCGGTCGGCGTGCACGCCTTCGGCTTCGGCGGCAACCCGATCACACCATCGGGCTGGCCGTCCTATTACATCGAGGAGATGGTGGGCCACTCGCAGTGCCAGCAATCGGCGCTGGCGAGCCTGGTGCTGGAAGGTGTGTTCGACCGCTTCCCGAAGCTGAAGATGGTGATGATCGAGGCCGGCTTCGGCTGGGCGCCGTCGCTGGCGTGGCGGCTCGACAAGGTCTGGCAGCGGCTACGCAGCGAGGTGCCGCATGTGAAGCGGCCCCCGTCCGAATATATCCGCGAGCAGGTGTGGTGGACCACGCAGCCGATGGAAGATCCCGAAAGGCGCGAGGATCTGTTCGACGTCATCAAATGGATCGGCTGGGACCGGCTGTTGTTCGCGACCGACTATCCGCATTGGGATTATGACGAGCCGTCGCGGGTGCTGCCGGCAGGCGTGAGCGAGGCCAATCGCGAAGCGTTCTATCTCGGCAATGCCAAGAAGCTGTACGGGATTGCCGCATGATCCGGAAAAGTGTGAAGCGGTTTTCCGATCAGATCATGCGGAGGACTTAGAGCATGGCGCGGCATGTGGTTGCCGCGGTCGATGAATTGCCGCCCGGCACGCGAAAATTTCTCGAGATCGACGGCCGGCCGATCGCGGTCTTCAACATCAAGGGCGAGTATTTCGGCCTGATGAACCGCTGCCCGCATCAGGGCGCTGCGTTGTGCGAGGGGCCGCTGATCGGCCTTGCGCAGTCAAAGGATCCCGGCGAGATCGAGTACACCAAGCTCGGTGAGATCATCCGCTGCCCGTGGCACGGCTGGGAGTTCGACATCCGCACCGGCCAGTCCTATTGCGATCCCCGTCGCTTTCGCGTGAAAGCCTATCCCGCCCACGTCGAGCCGGGCGCAAGCGTGGTGAAGGGACCCTATGTCGCCGAGACGATTCCCGTGAAGGTCGAGAGCGACTACGTGGTGGTGGAGTTGTAGCTCCCTGTCATCCCGGGGCGATGCGAAGCATCGAGCCCGGAATCCATCGTGCGTCAGGAATGCTGGGAGAAATAGATTCTCAGGTGCGCAATTGCGCACCATAGTTCGCGCGACGCGCGCCCCGGAACGACATCAATGCCCAGCCGTCGGCTCGACGACCGGATCATACGTCGGCACCGCCTTGCCGCCGCCGCGATAGACGATCGAGGCCGCAATGATACCCAGCAGTGCTGCGAACATCAGCCAGGCGCCGGGCATAGCCTTGTTGCCGGTCTGCTCGATCAGCCAGGTCGAGGCGAACGGCGTGAAGGTGCCGAACAGCGCGGCTGCGAGCGCGAAGGCCAGCGAGAAGCAGGTCGTGCGCACATGCGCCGGCACGATCTCGACCAGCGCGCCGAGCATGGTGCCGCTGTACATGCCGAAATAGAACGAGAACATCATCTCGACCGCGAGCAGCTTGCCGAAGGTCGGTGCCGCCACCAGCCAGCTCAGCGCCGGATAGGCGGTGAGCAGCGAGAGGGTGGCGATCCCGATCAGCACCGGCTTGCGGCCGATGCGGTCGGACAGCGCGCCGCCGACCGGATTCCAGATGAAGTTGGTGACGGCGACGAGCAACGTCACCAGCAGCGCATCCTGCGTCGACAGCTTCAGCACGGTCTTGCCGAAGGTCGGCGTGTAAACGGTCACGAAGTAGAACGTCGTCGTGGTCAGGATCGCGATCATCATGCCGAGGATGACGATGCGCCAATTGGCGAGCGCGGAAGCAAATACCTGGCTCGCGGTCGGGTGCTTCTTCATGGCGAGGAAAGCAGGCGTTTCCTCCAGCGTGCGCCGCAGGAAGAAGATCAGGGGAATGATCAGGCAACCGACGAAGAAGGGAATGCGCCAGCCCCAGGACGCGACCGTGTCGGCCGGCATCAGCTCGGACAGGATGTAGCCGAGGATGGAGGCGACGAAGATCGCGACCTGCTGGCTCGACGACTGGAACGAAGTGTAGAAGCCGCGATTGCCGGGTGTCGAAATCTCAGCAAGATAGACCGACACGCCGCCTAGCTCGACACCCGCGGAGAAGCCCTGCAGCAAACGGCCGATCAGCACGATGACGGGCGCTGCGATGCCGATCGTGGCATAGCTCGGACAGAAGGCGATGACGACAGTGCCGACCGCCATGATGCCCAGCGTGACGATCAGGCCCTGACGGCGGCCGATGCGATCGATGTAAGCGCCGAGGACGATTGCGCCGACGGGGCGCATCAAGGCGCCGAGCCAGAACACACCGAAGGTGTTGAGCAGCGACGCGGTCTCGTTGGTGGAGGGGAAGAACGCCTTGCCGATTGCGGCGGCATAGAATCCGAACAGGAAGAAGTCGAACTGCTCGAGGAAATTGCCCGATGTCGCACGCAGGATCGCGCCGATGCGCGACTTGATTGCTGGCGGATTTGATGATGCTGCTGGTCCAGCCATTGGCGTTACTCCCCTTCAAGACGTGGCCGGACCGGAACTCATTTTCACGGCAAGGCGGCAGATTGCTGCTGCGACAATCTGCCTAACCCCTGTCGCGCGCCGCGAGGCGAGTCAATCGGTTTTTCCGGGGGAAGCTGATGGTTTTTCAGGCTTTATTCTGCGCTGCAGCGATCATCCATTGGCGGAAGGCGGCAAGCTTCGGCGTCTCGCGACGGCCCTCCGGCGAGACCAGATAGAAGCCGGCATCGGCCGGCAGCGCGATCTTGAAGGGAACCACGAGCCGGCCCTTGGCGATGTCGTCCTGCACATAGGACGTCCGTCCCATCGCCACGCCCATGCCGTCGATCGCCGCCTGGACCGTCATCAAGGTCATGTCGAAGGTGATGCCGGGCTGCCGCGATATGCTGGTTGAAAGCCCCGCTGCCGTCAGCCAGAGGCGCCAATCGTCGCTGGTGGTGGTATGCAGCAGGACGTGGTCCTTTAGGTCCTCAGGCGTGCGCAGCGATTTGTCGCCCCGAAGCAGTGAAGGGCTGCACACCGGAAACAGCTCGTCCGCCATCAGCCAGTCGGCGCGCACGCCTGGCCATTGGCCTCGGCCGTAGCGGATCGCGGCATCCACATTGTCGCGCTGGAAGTCGACGAGGCTGGTCGAGGTGGTGATGCGGACGTCGATGCCGGGATGCGCCTCCTGGAAATCGCTCAGGCGCGGCAGCAGCCATTTCGCAGCGAGCGAAGCGATCGTCGAGACGGTCAGAACCTTGTCGTCCTCCTTGCGCAGCAGCCGGTCGGTGGCGAGGCGGAGATCGTTGAAGGCGGCGCGAACGCCGGGCAGGTAGTCGCGCGCTTCCGGCGTCAGCGCGAGCGCGCGGTTCTGCCGGATGAACAGGCGGATGCCGAGCTCCTCCTCGAGGCGCCGGATCTGATGGCTGATCGCGGTCTGGGTCACGTTCAGTTCGGATGCGGCCACCGTGAAGCTGAGATGGCGCGCGGCGGCCTCGAACGCCCGTAATCCGTTCAGGGATGGCAATCTGGCAGTCATTTGGCAGCATGATACATGAGTTTAATTCATGCGAAAAGGTACAAATTGTCGTTTGTAGATCTGCGAACGTGAGCAGATATTAGTGGCCAACTTAGCTCCAGGAGCTGAAGATGTCTACTTTGACCCAGAATTCGATGACAAATCATCATGCGCCCGGGCTGCTCTACCAGATCGGCGAAACGCTCCACATCTGGCACGAGCGCTACCGGACCCGGCGCGAGCTGACCAACTGGACTGCCCGCGATCTGCACGACGTCGGCCTGTCCTGGACCGACATCGCCCACGAGGCCGACAAACCCTTCTGGCGGGCCTGATAGGCCGCCAGGCCGGCGCCGCCTGACCACGGGGCGCCGGCGGTCCCTCTTCGAGGTCGCGTGTCATGAGCAGCTATCGTCTGGAAGACCTGAGGCAACACGCGGATACGCTGCGTACCCGCGACGGAGGGGCGGTCAACCTTCGCTTCGTCGAGCCGCGCGATACCGACGAGCTTCAACACTATTTCCGTTCGCTCACGACCCGCTCCCGCTACAACCGCTTCTTTGGAGCGATCAGCGAGCTGCCGAAGGGGCTGCTGAGCGAGTTTCTCGACATCGGCGCGCGCGAGCGTTTTACCGTAGTCGCGACCAAGTTGATCGATGGCTTCGAGACCATCATTGCCGAGGCGCGCTACGCCTTCCACGCCGAGACCGCGACGCTCGAATTCGGCCTGTCCGTCGACGACCGCTGGCAGCGCCATGGCATCGCCACCGCGCTGATGAAGAATCTCGAATGCCGCGCCGCCGCGCTTGGCGCCGAGCACATGTTCGGCGACACCCTGCGCTCCAACGAAACCATGGTCTCGCTGGCACGCAAATCCGGCTTTGTCTTCGTCAATCACCCCGATGACTGGAAGCTGGTGCGCTTCGACAAGGAGATCCAGGTCGCGCCGCAGGACATCCCCTGCGCGAGCTGGCGTCTCGCCGACCTTTCCCGTCAGGCCGAACGCCCCTCAGCCTCGGCCTGACACCACTCCGTGCCCGGCCTGGCCAAGCCAGCGCCGGGCATTTTTTTGTGCGACGACGGAATGGATCCGCCTGTTCTGACTGCGTACCCGGATGGAGCAGCGCAATCCGGGATTCGTGCCACAAGCACTGAGACCCCGGATTTCGCTTCGCTCCATCCGGGCTACGGCTGACCAACTACTTCCCCGTAAACACCGCCTTGCGCTTCTCGATGAACGCCTGCACCGCCTCCTTGTGATCGGCGGTCGTGGTGAGACGGATCAATCGCTCGGCTTCGTGATCGCGCGCCGTCTCGAAATCGAACAGCAGGGCCTCATCGAGATTGTCCTTCATGTAGCGCAGCGCCAGGCGCGGGCCTTCGGCGAGAGACTTTGCCAATGCGAATGCTTCGGTCTGCAGCTTGTCGTCGGGCACGACGCGGTTGACGAGCCCGATCGCCTCCGCGCGCGCCGCGTCGACGCGGTCGCCGGTGAACAGCAGCTCGCGCGCCCGTGCGGTGCCGACGAGGCGGGTGAGCAGCCAGGCGATGCCGTAGTCACCGCTCAGCGCGATGCGGGCATAGCCGGTGGCGACAAAGGCCGATTGCGCGGCGATGCGGATATCGCAGGCCATGGCAATCGCCAGCCCGGCGCCGACCGCAGGGCCGGGCAGGGCGGCGATGGTCGGCTTGCGCACCGACGCCAGCGCGCCGGTGAGCAGCCGCTGCCGCTCCTGGAGATCGGCGACCTTCTCGTCAAAGGACATTTCCAGCTTCTTCGGATCGCGATGCGCGCCCATGCCCTTGACGTTGCCGCCGGCGCAGAACGCCTCGCCAGCGCCGGTGATGAGCAGCGCGCCGACATCGGGACTCTCACCGCAGGTGCGGATCATGGTCCGCAGCGCCGGGGTCAACGTGTCCGACAGCGAATTGCGCGCCTCCGGCCGGTTCAGCGTGATCACGGCGACGCGACCGCGGATGACGCAGAGGAGTTCATTGGTGCCGGTGTCGATGGCGGTTTCCGTGGTCATCTTCGCCTCCCTACTCCTTGGCGTCATTCCGGGGCGATGCGAAGCATCGAACCGGAATCTCGAGATTCCGGGTTCGGTCCTGCGGACGGCGCCGGAATGACGAACTCACTCAAAACTTCTCCACCCAAGGCCGCAGCTCGAGCTCCCAGCTCCAGGCGCTGCGCGGCTGCTGCAACACGTTCCAGTAGCTCTCGGCGATGGCATCGGGATCCAGCATCGAATCCGGCTTGTCCGCCGCTTCCGTGCGTGTCGCACTGCGGATGCCGCCGTCGATCACGAAATGCGCGACATGGATGCCTTGCGGCGATAATTCGCGCGCCATGCTCTGCGCGAGGCCGCGCAGCGCGAACTTGCCCATCGCGAACGGCGCCGATTGCGCATAGCCCTTGACGCTGGCCGAGGCGCCGGTGAACAGGATCGCGCCGTGCTGGTTCGGCACCATGCGCTTGGCGGCCTGCTGCGCCACCAGGAAGCCGCCATAGGCGCTGACCGCGATGGCATTCGCGACGTCGGCCGGGACCAGCTCGACGAACGGCCCGCGCGAACGGCCAGAGGCGTTGTAAACGACGAGGTCGGGCGTGCCGATCTCGCGCTCGACCAGGCCAAACAGGCGCTCGACCTCCTCAGGCTCAGTGGCGTTGCAGGCATAGGCCTTCGCGCCGGTCTCGCTGCAGAGTGCGCCCAGCTTCTCGATCTTGCGCGCGGCCAGCGCGACGCGGATGCCTTGCTTTGACAGCAGCCGTGCCAGCGAGGCGCTCAGGCCTTCGCCGGCGCCGACGATGAGCGCGACCTTGTATTTCGGATGTTCCATGATGTGATCTCTCGGGGACGGGACGCCGTTGATCTAGGCATCCGCCGTGCGGACAGCCAGCCGGCGCCATCGGCCTGCCGATCACAATTCCGCAGAGCGAATTGCTCCTTCACGGCAATCATGCCTCCCTGACAATTTGCAGCTTTATCGCCTCTCGCGACGGGAGCATGATCGACATCATCTCAAGCGGCAAGCGATAAGAATTGCCGCCGGGCGGAAACGAAGAGGACGATCATGCACGAGCCGGTCACAGCGCAGCCGAAAAGTGCCGCGGCCGCACCTTCCGGCCTGCTGGCGCCCGACACGTCAGGCATGAATTTCTACCGTGCCGATCCGGCGCTGACGGACCTCCTGCGCATCCATCTGCCGGATAATCTGTTTCGCCACATCGAGCCGCATCTCGGCCGCCTCGGCGAGCTCGCCGGCGGCCGTCTCGACGAATGCGCGCGGCTGGCCGATCGGCACACGCCGATACTGCATCAGCGCGACAAGTTCGGCCGCGACGTGCAGTGGATCGAATATCACCAGGCCTATCGCGAGCTGGAGAACGCCGCCTTCGGCGAATTCGGCATCCACGCGCTGTCGAACGCCAAGGGCATCATGGGCTGGCCCGACAAATACCCCGTCGTTGCCAAGCATGCTTTCACGTTTCTGTTCAACCAGACCGAATTCGGCATGGGCTGCCCGATCAATGTGACCGACGGCTGCGCCAAATTGCTTTCGAATTTCGGCAGTGAGGCGCTGAAGGCAAAGTATCTCGATGGCCTGACCTCGACCGACATGAGCAAGCTGACGCAAGGCGGCCAATTCATGACGGAGAAGGAAGGCGGCTCCGACGTCGGCATGCTGACCACGCGCGCGGTGCAGGAGGGCGGTCACTGGCGCCTCTACGGCGAGAAATGGTTCTGCTCGAATGCGGACGCCAAGGTCGTGATGCTGCTGGCGCGCCCGGAGGGCGCCGGCCCCGGCACGCGCGGCGTCGGCCTGTTCCTGATGCCGCGCTTGCTCGATGACGGCGCGCAGAACCACTATCGGATCGTGCGTCTGAAGGACAAGCTCGGCACCCGCTCGATGGCCTCGGGCGAGATCAAGCTCGAAGGCGCGATCGCCTATGCGGTCGGCAAGCTCGACCGCGGCTTCGTGCAGATGGCCGAGATGGTGAACTCGTCGCGGCTCTCCAATGGCGTCAAGTCGACCGCGCTGATGCGCCGCGCCTATCATGATGCGATGACGGTGGCGACGAGCCGCGTCGTGTTCGGCAGCCGCATCATCGATCTGCCGCTCGGCCGTCGCCAGATGCTGAAGATCATGCTGCCGGTCGAGCAGGCGCTGTCGATGAGCTTTCTCACTGCAGACGCGCTCGACCGCGCCGAAGCCGGCAGCCAGGACGCGGCGGCGCTGCTGCGCATCCTGACGCCAACCTTGAAATTCCGCGCCACGCGCGATGCGCGAAAAGTCTGCGGCGATGCGCTCGAGATGCGCGGCGGCATCGGCTATATCGAGGAATTCGCCACGCCCCGCCTGCTGCGCGATGCGCATCTCGGCTCGGTCTGGGAAGGCACCGGCAACATCGTGGCGATCGATGCGCTGCGGCGTGCCGTCGGCCGCCACGGCGCGGAATCCGCGCTCTCAGCCGATCTGCATGCGCGGCTCGATGACAGCCCCTCCGTGCCGCAGGCCTGGCGCGACAATCTGCGCGGCTTCGTCGATCGCGCGGTCCGCCTCGCGCGCGAGGTCGCCGGCAAGTCCGAGAACGAGGCCGAGGCGCGGCGCGCCACGAGCCTGCTCTATCATGTCGCCAGCGCAGTGGCGCTCGCCTGGGAGGCGCATCGCATCCACGGCATGCGCGGCGATGCGCGCAGGTTGCTGCTGTCGCGGCTGGTGATCGACCATCGGGTGACGCCCGGCGATCCGTTCCGGCTGACGGAAAATGCCACGCAGGCAAAGATCGCGGCGCTGCTGCTCGGCGATAGCTCGGCCGGCATGAGCGAGGTTGGCGAACTCGTTCTGGCAGCGTAGGCTGCGCGTCACGATCAAACAAAAAAGCGCGACAGGGAGTGCTCGATGAAGGCCGCCGTCCTCTATGAAGTCAACAAGCCGCTCGTCATCGAGGATGTCAGCCTGCCGAAGCCCGGCCCGCGCGAGGTACTGATCCGCACTGCTGTCGCTGGCCTCTGCCATTCGGACCTTCACTTCATGGAGGGCCTCTATCCGCATCCGCTGCCCGCGGTGCTCGGCCATGAGTCCGCCGGAATCGTCGAGCAGGTCGGCTCCGATGTGACCTATGTGAAGCCGGGCGACCACGTCGTCACCTGCCTCTCCGTGTTCTGCGGCACCTGCGACAATTGCACCACCGGTCGCACCGTGCTCTGCACCGACACCACGGTGAAGATGCTGCCGGGCGTCTCAGATCGGATGCAGTGGTCGAAACCCGACAAGCTGCACCAGTTCCTCAATCTCTCGTCCTTCGCAGAGCAGATGCTCGTGCACGAGAATGCCATCGTCAAAATCCGCAAAGACATGCCGCTCGACCTCGCTGCGCTGATCGGCTGCGGCGTCATCACCGGCTACGGCGCGGTGGTGAATACGGCGAAGGTCACGGCCGGAGAGACGGTCGCGGTCATCGGCTGCGGCGGCGTCGGCATGGCCGCGATCAACGGCGCGCAGATCGCCGGCGCCGGCCGCATCATCGCCATCGACACCAATCCGGCCAAGCTGCAGCTGGCGACCAAGTTGGGCGCGACCGACATCATCAACCCCGCCGACGGCGACGTGGTGAAGCAGGTGCGCGACCTCACCAATGGCGGCGTGCAGCATTCCTTCGAGGTGCTCGGCCGCAAGGAGACCGCCGAGCAGGCGTTCGCCATGCTGGCCTCGGGCGGCACCGCCACCATCGTCGGCATGATCCCGTTCGGCCAGAAGATCGAGCTGCACGGTTTCGACTTCCTGAGGGAGCGGAAGATCCAGGGCTCGTCGATGGGCTCCAACCATTTCCGCGTCGACATGCCGCGCCTGGTCGATTTCTACCTGCGCGGCCGGCTGCACCTGGAGGACTGGATCTCGGCCAAGTTGAAGCTCAGCGAGATCAACGAGGGCTTCGCCAACATGAAGGCCGGCAAGACGCTGCGCAGCGTGATCGTGTTTGATAGCTGATGCAACGGCGGTGTTCGTGGCCCGGATGGAGCGAAGCGTAATCCGGGACGCTTGCCGCGGACGCGCTGTCCCGGATTGCGCTGGGCTCCATCCGGGCTACGGGAGGAGCCTCACCGCGACACGTGTGCCGACACCGCCAGCCACGTCCCGTTCTTCTTCGCCCAGCAATCGGTATACCGCCCCGTCGCCTGCTGGCCGTCCTCGGTGGTGTAGCTCGTCGCCGCGTGGATGATGGCGAAGTCGCCCATGATGCGGATGATGACGTCGAACGCGTGCAGATTGCGGATCGCGATCGGCCGCGCCGTTTGCTCGAGGAAGGCGGCGCGGTCGACCAGCGTCTTATCAGGATTGGAGCAGTAAAACTCCGGCGCCAGGATCTCGTCGAAGCGCTTGACGTCGCAGTTCTGCACGGAAGCGACGTAGTCGCGGTTGAGCGCGGTGAGCTGTTCGAGGTCCTGGCTCATGGTGCTTGCTCCCTCCCTGTCATTCCGGGGCGCGCGGAGCGCGAACCCGGAATCTCGATGTTATGTGACTCCGTCATTGCGACGAGTCCGTAGCCCGGATGGAGCACAGCGTAATCCGGGATCTTTGCCGCGGAAAGGCCGCCCCGGATTACGCTTCGCTCCATCCGGCTACAGGCTTCCTCTCCCTATCGAAGCCGTCAATTATTTGCTCCGTCATTGCGAGCGAAGCGAAGCAATCCAGAGATATTTCCGCGGATGTAGGGATTGCTTCGTCGCAAGGGCTTCTCGCAATGACGGGTGGGGTGAACCATCAATCGTCAAACATCTTCGGCGGCACGAAGCCGCCGAACTCGCGCTCGATCAGCTCGGCGAGCTTCAGCGGCGTGCGGTCTTCCAGCCACGGGCCGACGATCTGCACGCCGACCGGTAGGCCGTCTTTCGACAGGCCGAGCGGAACCGCCGTCGCGGGCAGGCCCGGAAGCGTCGCGACGCCGGGCCAGGCGAGCTGGTCGGAATAGGGATAATCCGTGCCGTCGATGCTGATGCGCCGCAGGCTCTGTTCCGGTAGATGATCATGCGGAAAGGCCGGCGTCGGCATGATCGGGCAGATCACCGCGTCGAAGCTGTTGAACAGCGCGCGCCATCGCGCGCGCAGCACGGCGCGGCTGCCTGCGTCGAGCACCCAGGCGCGGTGGCTTGCGATGGTGCCGCGCAGCCGCTCCGCGCCGAGGCTCCGGTCCTCCGGCGACAATTGGCTTGCCCGCGCCCGCGAATCCGCGAGCTCGTCGGGCGGGAAGAACGCGCCGAGGAAGCTCAGCAGCATGCGCATGTAAAGCCGCGACGTCTCGGCGAAATCCGGCAGCAGTGCGCTCTCGCGCGCGACGGTCACGCCGGCCTTTGCAAGATCCGTCGCTAGCCTGTCGATCGCGCCGTGGACATCCCGATCGGTCGGCAGCAGCGGATGGCTGTCGATCACCAGAACACGAAAATCCTGCAACGACTGATGTCGCGCGACGGGCAGCTCGAGCCTGTAGGCGACGCCGGCATCCAGCGGATCCGGTCCGGCCATGACGTCGAGCAGCAAGGAGAGATCCGCAGCGGTGCGTGCCATCGGGCCGATGACCGCGAGATCGCCTTCGCGGGGAAGGGCCGGAAATGGCGGCGGCGTCTCACCGCGGGCGGGGCAGAGATTGAGGGTCGGCTTGTGGGCGAAGATGCCGCAATGAAAGGCCGGCACGCGCAGAGAGCCGCCGATGTCGGAGCCGGTGGCGAGCGCGCAATAACCCGCGGCAAGGGCTGCCGACGATCCCCCGGACGATCCACCCGGCGTGCGGCCGAGATGGTAGGGATTGTTCGTGGTGCCGTAGATGTCGTTGTAGCTCTGCCAGTCGGCGAGACCGACCGGTACGTTGGTCTTGCCGAGGATCACGCCGCCGGCCTGCTTGATGCGGTCGACCGGCAGTGCGTCTTCCACCGGCCTGAAATCCTTCTGTGGCACGAACCCCCAGGTCGTGGGCAGGCCGGCGATGTTGAAAGATTCCTTGATCATCATCGGCAGGCCGAGCAGCGGCTTGCGCTCGCCGCGCGCCAGCGCCGCGTCAGCTGCGCGTGCCGCGTCGAGGGCGCGACCGAAATCCCGCACGCAGATCGCGTTGATCTTGCCGTCATGACGCTCGATGCGGCCGATCGCATCCTGCGTGAGTTCGACGGCGGAGACCTTCTTCGCCGCCAATGCGGCCGACAGCTCGATCGCGCTCTTGAAACTCCATTCCGATTTGGCCACGACATGCTCCTGCGCTTCAACTGATGGATGATGCGTAGATTTAACCGATGCCGCAACCGCCGTTTGATCGCGGTTGATCTGTCCTGACGTTATCCCGGGCGCTATCCGGGCAGCATTCGCTGCATCACGCGGTCGCGATAGATGAAGATGTGGGCAAGCGCGGCGGCGACGTGAACGACGATGGTGACGAGCAGCGCCCATTCCATCGCCTGGTGAAGGCCGTCAATGGTGCGGCCTGCAGCGGCGTTGTCGGACGCCAGCATCGGCAGCGGCACGAGATAGAAGAACGACACCGGCCAGCCCCGGAAGGAGGCAAACAGCCAGCCCGAGATTGTCGTCGCCAGCACCAGCGCGTAGAGCAGCCAGTGGACGACCTCGGAGCTCAGGCGCTGCCAGGCGGGAAGAGAGCTTTCGGGCGCGACCGGATGAGCGAGCCGCCAGACAAGGCGGAGAGCCGTCAGGACGAGGATCGCGATCCCGATCGAGATGTGAAACGTCATTCCGGCACCCGGGCTCATGCCGCGATGGATGTCCGGCATCAGCCAGCCGATCGGGTATTGCACGGCGAGCAGCGCGACGATGCACCAATGGAAGACCTTGGCCGGTGTGCCGTATTGCAAGTGGCGCATCATGGAGGACCTGGAGTTGGTGCTGCGCCGGTCAGGGCTGGAAGCCTCGTGTCGCAGCGTGGGTGAACGGATTGACCGGCCCGCTATTCATGCGTGGGTGGGCATCAGATTTCTGCCCCGGTACGGGAAAGGCATAGCCGATGATGGTCTTGACCACGAGGCGGTCGGACGCCGGCGTCAATCCGTAGCCGACGCCGAAATTCACATCGAATACGCCGGCCTTGAAGTCGGTGACGGCAAACAGCGTGTGCTGCTGGTCGGCAAGCCTGTCGAAGCTGCCGATCTGGCCGAGATCGCTGTAGTATTCGAATCCTGCGAACAAATCGTCGCCGAACTTCCGCGCAATGCGCGCAGCCGGCGTGAAATGCTGTTCCGCGAATTTCCCGAAATGGAAGTCGACGATCGGATTGACGATGAACTCGTAATCGCTGTTCCGCACCCCGATGATGGGACGAATCTCCATGGCGAAACGGGATTGGGAGAAAGGCGGCGTCTCATTGCTGAATTCGAAGTTCACGCCGTAGAAGAAATTGCGCTGTTCGGCGTGCGGCGAAACGAACAGCGTTCTCAGCTTGAAGGCGTCCGAATAAAAGCGCTGGTCCTGAATGGAGAACGGCAGATAGAGGCCAACCTCCCACCAATCGGTCACGCCGTAAGCGAATTCCGGCGTGCCGTTGAGGCTGTGATTGGAGGCGAGCCCGCCGGGGAACGGCGGATCCTTCTGTCCGAGCGCGACATAGTTGAGATGCTGCTGGATGGTGAATTGGCCGGTTTCGGCGATGCCGGCATTGTAGACCTGGATCTCGTCCGTGGCGCGCACGGCTTGGACCGATGCCAGCAGCATCGATGCGCCGGCCAGGCTAGCGCGCGCGACGGTGCATGAACTGCGTCGTATCATCATCGCCGCCTATGCTGCCCCGATCAATATTCCCACGGCGAGCACAATCGCGCCGCCGAGCACGATCTGGAATACGGCCTGGAGGAACGGCGTGTCCATGTAGCGCGAGCGGATGAAGGCGATCGCCCACAATTCGAAGAACACGACGACGCCCGCGATTCCGGTGGCGATCCAGAACGCGTTGGCCCAGTGGTCGGGCACGAGATAGGGCGCGGTGTGTCCGAGCCCGCCGAGCGTGGTCATCGCGCCGCAGGTAAGGCCGCGCAGCCATGGAGATCCGCGCCCTGTGAGCGAGCCGTCGTCGGACAGCGCTTCGGCAAAGCCCATGCTGATGCCGGCACCGATGGAGGCAGCAAGGCCGACCAGGAACGTCTGCCAGTTCTGGTGGGTGGCGAAGGCCGCGGCGAACAACGGCGCCAGTGTCGAGACCGAGCCGTCCATCAGGCCGGCGAGGCCCGGCTGCACATATTGCAGCACGAACATGCGGCGGTTGGTGCGGTCTTCTTCGGCGCGCACGTCGGAGCTCAGGATCTGGTCTGTCAGCTTCGCAGCGGTCTCTTCATGGCCTTTCTCGGCTTCCGCGAGATCGCCGAGCAGGCGGCGCACACCGACATCCTGGGCGTGTTCGGCGGCCTTCACGTAAAAGCGCTCGGCCTGCAATTCCATGGTCTCGACCTCCCTGCGGATGGTGTCGAGCGGCAGGTTCTTGGTGAGCCAGACCGGGCGGCGCTTCAGGAATCCCTTGACGTCTTCGCGGCGGATCGGCGGCAGATGCTGGCCGAAGCGCTGCTCATACATTTCCAGCAGCATGTGGCGGTGGCTGCGCTCCTCCTCGGCCATCTGCTCGAAGAGCTTGGCCGAATCCGGATAGCGCTCCTTGAGATCCTCGGCGAAGGTCATGTAGATGCGGCTATCCTCCTCTTCAGAGGAAATCGCGACCGCCAGCACTTCACGCTCGGTCAAATCGGCAAAATTCTTCACTGACTGCGCCTGATATAGTTTAGAAGCATTCTAAACTGCTATAGGCTGCAATTCGTTCAGGGTCAATTCACGCGAGCCGCGCCAAGGCTTGCATCCGAACGTCACAATGGTGCGTGGGCGCACGGAACCGGGCCCCGACGTACAGGTTCGAATCTTTGGATGTTGGTGGACGGGTGAATGATGGACAAGGTCAAATTTCGTCTCAATGAACCCCGGCTGGCGCCGCGTCGCACCAAGCTCGAAATCCCCGGATGGGCTGGCAAGCGCGAACCACGTGCGAACGGATCGCGTGAGCAGGTCTGGCACTGCGTGCCCTTTTCAGAGGGCGCGCAATACGGCATCGAGCTGTTCTATCCCTATGATTTCGAGCTTCACGTCACGACCAGAGAGGGGCGCTTGATCCTCGAAGCCAATTGGGGCGAGCCGCCCGAAGGCGGCGCGGAATGGCCGCCGTTTCGCAAGTTTGGCGACGCCTTCTACACCTATCAGATCCTGCTCGATCTCAAGGTCGAGAAAGGCATGGCTGTTCGCACCGAGCCGCATCCGCGATTCTATGCCGATCCGACCGACACCGTGCCGATTGCCGTCCCCGCGTTGATCCGCAATTGGTGGCCCATGATGTTCTTTTGCGTCTTCAAGGCGCCGGCCGAGGGCCGAACCCATATCTTCCGACCCAACGAGCCGTTCGCGCAAATCATCGTCATTCCCGAGGAAGCGACCTTCGAACTGGAGCCCATGGGCGAGGAGGAAGCGGCAGAGCGCGAGCTGCAGGCCCGCCGAATCTACGCCAATCGGCCCAAGCTGGCCGCAGGCACCGAGTGGACGTCGTCATCTGATACGGTATTCGATGGTACCTATCGGCACCTGCACCGCGCGGCCAAGGAGAAGGCTCGTAACGGGTAGGGCGGATGACCATTCCTGGGCAGTGCCGTCCCTTTCCTGGTTTCCCGTCATCAAATGCAAACAGGACCCGGAGGTCCTGTTCATCTCGATCCTGGTATCGCGACCTCAGTAGTAGTCGCGGCGATAGAAGCTGTGATGATGGTGGTGGTGATGGTGATGATGGTGGTAATAATACCGCCGATATCGCGGGACCACCACGACCGGCGCGTCGTAGTCGTAATAGCGCCGACGATAGAAGCTGTGGTGGTGATGGTGATGATGATGATGGTAGAATTGAGCGAGCTGAACATTTTCGCTCGCTTTTGGCGGAGCCGCTTCATCGATGGCTTGCAGCAAGGCGCTGGCGTTCGCAATCGGCTCGAGCAGGTCCGCGTATGAATTCGCCTGGAGCACGTCCGTAGGCGCGGGCGCAGCCTGCGCGGCTCCTAGCGTTCCGAGCGCGGCCACCGCTCCCAACAGTCCGGCGATCTTCTTGTCCAATGTCGTTCTCCATGGTCGCCGGACCCAGCTCCGGTATCTCGCAACGTCAGATATTGCCGAATGTTCCCTGAACCGCCGATTAATGCCCTGTGGCGGGAGGGTGGCGTCGTTCAGCTTGCGGAGACTGTGGCGGCGCGGCGGAGGAACTGCAGCAGCAATCGGCTGACTTCCGCGGGCTGCTCTTGTTGCACCCAATGACCGGCACCGTCGACGAGATGGCAGCCGAGCAGCTTCGTGCAGCCGCGGCCCTGCATCGCTTCGAACACGCCGGGGCGCTGATAGGTGCCCCAATCCTGCTTTCCCGAGATGAAGCAGGAGGGCACGTCGATGCTGCGCCCGGCGAACAGCTGCATCTCGTCGTTGAGCATGCCCGACGTGCCGTAGCGATACCATTGCAGCCCGCCCTGGAATCCGGTCCGGCTATATTCGGCGCTGTAAAAAGCAAGATCGCTGTCCGGCAGCCATCGGTTGGCGGCGATCGCATCGCGCGATGGCATCTCCTTCGCGACCGTCTCGGCCATGGTCTCGCCGAGATCCATCACATAATAGGTCGGCAGTTTTGCAAGCTCGTTCGCCGACCATGATTTCAGCGGATACGGCTTGTTGTCCGCCCAGTCCGCGCTCTTGTGATGATAATAGGCGCGCAGGAAATCATGCAGGCCTTGTGGAGCGTGCAGCATGTCGGCATTGGCCGCGCGTGTCGAATAGTACCATTGATAGTGGATGCGCGGGCGCGGCAGCGCGGCAAGCTCACGATGCACGGGATCTTCGACCGCAGGCTTCGCCGGCGCATCGATGGTGTTGAACGGCAGTGGCGGCGCACCGCCGAACGGTGCGCTCATCAGCGTCACCGAGCGAAACACGTCGGGCCGGATCAGCGCGCACCAGGCCGCGACCGGGCTGCCGAAATCATGCCCGGCGAGATCGACCTGCCTGTAGCCGAACGCCGATACGAGCGAGAGTGCATCGCGCACCAGATTGAGGAGCGAGAACGGTGCGAGATCGCCGTCGTAATTCGCGGTCCATCCGGTGGTGCGGCCATAGCCGCGCTGATCGGGTGCGAGCACGTGATAGCCGGTCGCGGCCAGCGCTGGCATCACCTTGCGCCAGGAGAAGGCGAGCTCGGGAAAGCCGTGCAGCAGCAGGATGCAGGGACGGCCCTTGGTCTCGAAGCCGGCCTCGAGCACATGCATGCGCAGCCCGTTGATGCCGTCGACATAACGCGAGCGGATGCCGGCGGGCAGGGGAATGTCGGGGAGTGATGTCATTGCTTCTCTCCACTCGGGCGGATTCGTAGGGTGGGTTAGTCCCGCGGATCGCGCGAAGCGCAAACCGCGGGGCGTAACCCACCATTCCGGCTTCCGCGGACACTAACGAGGTGGGTTACGCTCGGGGACTGCGCTTTGCGCAGCCGCAGAGCTAACCCACCCTACGGCACTGCGCTAAACCGCCGCACACACGAACGCGTTGCCCTTGCGCCTGATCTTTCCCACCGACGGCGAGGGGAAATGCGCGGTGCAGCACAGCGTGTCGGTGTCGCAATAACGCTCGAGGAAGCTGCGGCGCGTCGTGGCCGCCTTGGCCGGATCGACGTCGAATTTGATCGACAGCTCCGGATAAAGCGTTTGCAAGGGCGAGTGCATGAGATCGCCTGAAAACACCGCATCGTCCTTGCCGCGGCCCATCGTAACAGCGATGTGGCCCGGCGTATGGCCGGGCGTCGGCAGGATACGAACGTGGTCGCCGATCTGGTGGTCGTTGCCGATGAGCTCGTGGCGCTTGGCTTCGACCACGGGCAGCACGCTGTCGACGAAGGGCGGGACCGCCGTCTTTGTATTCTGCTCGAACCAGTGATCGTATTCCTGCTTGGCGAAGAGGTAGCGCGCCCTGGGGAAGGTCGGCACCCAGCGGCCGTTCTCCAGCCGCGTGTTCCAGCCGACGTGATCGACATGCAGATGCGTGCACATCACGAAGTCGATGTCGTCGACCGAGACGCCCGCGGCATTGAGTGCGCGCAAATAGGTGTCGTCGGTCTTCATGTTCCATTTCGCGCGATTGGGGCGCGGCTTGTCGTTGCCGATGCAGCTGTCGATCAAGATGGTGTGGTGAGGCGTCTTCACCACATAGGACTGGAAGCACAGCAGCAGCACGTCCTGCTCGTCCAGTGCTTTGGCCTGCCGCATCCACGCCCGGTTCTCGGCCAGGACCTCAGGCGTCAGTCCCGGCAGCATGTCCAGTGCCGGCACGAAGGAAGTTTCCTGCTCGATGACGCGATGGATGGTGAGGTCGCCGACGGAAAATTTCAGGCTCATAAGGAACTCCCGCTGGTTGCAGCATGATCCGCAAAACTGTGCAGCGGTTTTCCGACAGGATCCCGCTCAACAACAAGCCTAAAGCGAGATGATGATCATCCAGCTACGCGGCCGGCGGCACCGAGATCTTCACCGAGGGCCGCTCCAGCATCTTCTGGTAGAAGGCATCGAGCTTCGGATAGGCCTTGCGCCAGCCGCAATCGGCGAAGCGGAAGTCGGCATAGCCGAGCACGCAAACAAGGCCGATCTGCGAGATGTCGAACGGGCCGTTCAGCACCTCGGGCATGTTCTCGAAGCGCGCCATGCCGGTCCAGGCCCGGTTCCAATGGTCGTCCGACCACGCCTGCCATTGCAGGCCCTGCGGCCGCACCATCTTCTCGTAGCGGCACAGCAGCATGGAATCGAGCATGCCGTTGATGAGGGAGTGATTGGTCTTGGTCTTCCAGCGCCGCGGGCCGTAATCCGGGATCAGGCTGCCGCCGGCCATCTCGTTGAGATATTCGACGATGACGTAGGAATCCAGAATGACGTCGCCGTCATTGGTGATCAGCACCGGCAGCTTCTTCAGCGGCGTGATCTTCGAATAGTCCTCGTTGGCCGTGCCCGGCGCGACCGTCGCCGGCATGAATTCGATCTTGTCGATCAGCCCGAGCTCGATCGCGGCGATGCGCACCTTGCGGGCAAAAGGGGAGGCGGCGGAGAAGGAGAGTTTCATTGCGAGCATCCGAAAATGAAAATTGCGATCGTCGTTGCGAGGAGCAAAGCGACGAAGCAATCCAGTCTGTTTCCGCAGAGGAATTCTGGATTGCTTCGCTTCGCTCGCAATGACGGGGAGAGGTCCTACCGGCCCTACGCCGCCACGATCTCCTGACGCTGCTCGCCGAGGCCTTCGATGCCGAGGGTGACGACGTCGCCGACATTGAGGAAGGTCGGCGGCTTCATGCCGAGGCCGACGCCGGGCGGGGTGCCCGTGGTGATGATGTCGCCCGGCAGCAGCGTCATGAACTGCGAGACGTAGGACACGCACTTGGCCATCGAGAAGATCATGGTCTTGGTCGAGCCGGTCTGGCGGCGCTGACCATTGACGTCGAGCCACATCGACAGGTTCTGCACGTCCTTGATCTCGTCCTTGGTGGCGAGCCAGGGGCCGAGCGGGCCGAACGTGTCGTGCGACTTGCCCTTGGTCCACTGACCCAGGCGCTCGATCTGGAAGTTGCGCTCGGAGACGTCGTTGCAGACGCAGTAGCCCGCGACGTAGTTCAGTGCGTCGGCTTCCGAGACGTATTTGGCGCGGGTGCCGATGATGGCGGCGATCTCGACCTCCCAGTCGAGCTTGGTCGAGCCGCGCGGCTTCTCGACGTTGTCGTTCGGGCCCGACAGCGAGGTGTTGGCCTTCATGAAGATGATCGGCTCGGTCGGAATGGCAGCGCCGGTCTCCTTGGCGTGGTCGCTGTAGTTGAGGCCGATCGCGACGAATTTCGAGATGCCGGTGACGGGTGCGCCGAAGCGCGGCTTGCCGGAGACGGCGGGCAGTGAGGCGGGGTCGATGGCAGCGAGCTTCTTCAGGGATTCCGGGGAATAGGCCTCGCCGGTGAGGTCCTTCAGATGGGCCGACAGGTCGCGCAACTGGCCGGATTTGTCGATCAGGCCGGGCTTTTCCGCACCCTTTTCGCCGTAACGAACAAGCTTCATTCTGGTTTCTCCCTTGGCATGGACTGATCGGTTGAACAGCTTCATGGAACAGCACGGCGGGAAATTCAACCGCCGAAAAGGGATGCATTGCAGCCCTTACTTTGTGGGGTGGTCCGGGATCGTAGGGTGGTTTACGCCCTCGACTGCGCTTCGCGCAGCCGCAGGCTACACCCTACGAAGACGACAATCCCAGCGCCTCGAACCTGAACGCTTCCCCGTCCCGTTTGATGTGCCCGGCGGAGAAATGCCCGCCGATCACCAGCGTCGGGGTGTCGGCAAAGCGCGAGAACACCTTGTGCCGGCTCGCGGCCGATTGAGCGGTGTCGGTGTCGACGACCGAGCACCAGTCGAGATGCGCCATCTGGCAGGGGTGATGGGCGACATCGCCGCTGAGCAGCGCCTCTTCGCCGCCGGATTCGATCAGCACGCTCATGTGCCCCGGGCTGTGGCCGGGCGTCGGGATAACGCTGATCTCCTCACAGAGCCGATGATCGCTCGGGATCAGCTCGGCCAGGCCCGCATCGATGATAGGCTTCACGGAATCGTCGAACACCGCGACCTTGTCCGGCTCGGCCCTGTAGTCACGCCAATAGTCATATTCGGTCCTGCCGAACAGGTAGCGCGCCTTCGGGAAGGTCGGCACCCATTTGCCATCCACCAGCTTCGTATTCCAGCCGACATGATCGACGTGCAGATGCGTGCACAGCACGGTGTCGATACTGTCGGGCGGAAAGCCCGCTTCGGTGATCATCTCCAGGAACGGCGTGTTGCGGTTATTCCAGACCGGGACGCCGCGGCCCTGCTTGTCGTTGCCAAGGCCGGTGTCGACCACGATACGGCGCGCCGGCGTCTCCACCACCAGCGAATGGATCGACATTTTCAGCCGGCCTTCCTCGGTGGCGAAATGCGGGATCAGCCAGGGCAGCTTCCGGATTTCGTCATTGGTGGCGGCCGGCAGGATGAAGCGGGTCGAGCCCACCGTCTCCATTTCGACGATCTTGGTGATTTTGACCTGGCCGACCCTCCACCGCATCGGGCGTACCCCCAGCTTCTTGCTTGTACCCTCACCGTCATTCCGGGGCGTGACGAAGTCACGAACCCGGAATCTCGAGATTCTCAGGTGCGCAACTGCGCACCATGGCTCGATGCTCACGTATCGCCCCGGAATGACGGGGACATTGGCGCCGAAAGATGCACATTTTCCGCCGCAAAACGCAATGGATCATCTGTCGTGATGTTGCGTTATGTGAGGAACCCGTCGAGATCCACAGGGGGAGCCCATGCCCGAGCTTGCGATTTCCGCCGACAAGGTCGCCTTTATCATCGAGAAGGCGCGCGAATTCGACGTCAAGGAATCCGACTCAGATCCGGATTCCGGCTCCAACCCCGCCGACGACGACGAGATCGACGTGCTCGAGGACAACAATTCCGATCCGGTCGCAGCCGAACTCGGCAGCTTCATCCGGGCGCTGAACGAGGACGAGCAAGTCGACCTGGTCACGCTGATGTGGCTGGGCCGTGGCGACGGCGATGTCGAGGAGTGGGACGATTTGCGCGCCCGCGCGGTGGAGGCGCGCAGCGAGTACAAGTCGCCGCGACGCGAGACGGTGCGATACCTCTTGGGTGAGCCGATGCTCGGCGATCTGCTCGCCGACGGCATGGACGAGCTCGGCATCGACTGGAGCGACGAGCGGACCACGCCGGTGTCGTAAGGCAAATCGCTTCGAGTTTGATCAGTCGAGCCGCGAGCTCGCTTCAACCTCTCCTTTGGAGAGGTTGAAGCACCACTTGGCCTCACAGCGTTCCCGGGAACGCACCACCGTCGAGCAAAATGTTCTGGCCGGTGATGAAGCCGGCCTTGGCGCCGCAGAGGAAGGCGCAGGCGTAGCCGAACTCGTCGGGCTGGCCGAAGCGGCCGGCGGGATTGAGCTTGGCCCGCTCGGCCAGGATCGCTTGCGGCGTCGTGCCGCGCTTGTCGGCCTCGGCCTTGGCGGTGCCGGTCAGGCGATCGGTCTCGAACGGGCCCGGCAACAGCCCGTTGATGGTGACGTTGTTGATCACGGTCTTGCGCGACAGGCCGGCGATGAAGCCGGTGAGGCCGGCGCGCGCGCCGTTGGAGAGGCCGAGAATGTCGATCGGCGCCTTCACTGCGGCCGAGGTGATGTTGACGATGCGGCCGAACTTGCGCGCCATCATGCCGTCGACAGTCGCCTTGATCAGCTCGATCGGCGTCAGCATGTTGGCGTCGATCGCCTTGATCCAGTCGTCGCGGGTCCAGTTGCGGAAATCGCCGGGCGGCGGGCCGCCGGCATTGTTGATCAGGATATCAGGCTCGGGGCAGGCCTTGAGCACGGCTTCGCGCCCCGCAGGCGTCGTGATGTCGCCGACGATCTCGGTGACCTTCACGTCTGGATAGGCCTTCCGGATCTCGTCGGCCGTCTTCTTCAGCGCATCAGCGCCGCGCGCGGTCAGCGTGACGTCGACGCCGGCTTCGGCCAGCGAGAAGGCGCAAGCGCGCCCCAGGCCCTTGCTGGATGCGCAGACGATGGCGCGGCGACCTTTGATCCCAAGATCCACTGTTTCACTCCCGAACAATAGCAGGCAGGTTTTCGATGGGGCGCACTCTAGCCAACATCAGTGCCGCTGATAAGGGCGGTGCCCGCGTCAAAATGCATGCGGGTTGGCGCTGCGATGCAAATGTGGGGGCATGATCCGGAAAAGTGTGCCGCGGTTTTCCGAGAAGATCATGTCCAAGCAATAGAAAAGAGCGCGATCCCATCGCGCTTCAGATGCGCCGCTCCTGCTTGAGGCGGTCGATCGCCTCGGCGGCCTCCGGCGGCAGCGACTTGAACCCCATCTGCCCGACCGCCGAGAACAGCGGCCGCAGATGCGAGCCGGCAAGGAAGGGCGGCTGGTGGTTGGCCGGCACGATCTGGTCGAACACCAGCACAAGTGTGGTGGCGACGAGGCCCACCCTGATGGCGCCGAGCGCAGCCCCGCCAAGGCGGTCGCCGATCCCGGCGTCGCGAATGGTGTCGCTCAGCGCGAGGCGGCCGATATAGCCGAACAGCATGCCGACCACGATGAAGATGCCGAAGAAGCAGATCCAGTTTTGAACGAGCGGCGCGTTCGGATTGCCGGCGACCTGCGGCACGATCAGCGGCATCAGTGCGACAGCGATGGGGGCGGCGAGCAGATAAGCGAGGATGGTCATGGCGCTGCCGATCAGGCCGGTCCTGAAGCCGAAGCCGATGGCAATTGCGAGCGCCGTATACACGGCGAGATCGAAACTGTTCATGAGCGAAGCCCTGCCAATGGAACGTATGAACGCCAAACCGATCGTTCCGTTTCAGATCGCTAAAATCGTCCGTATTTTTGTGGCTCCGGCGGCTGAGGGGTGTTGTTCGTTTCAGGTTTATTTGAGGTCAGTAAAGAAATGTCTTAGGCGTCGTCCCGGCCTGGCGCGCAATTGCGCACGGGGCCGGGACGCCGGCGGAGATTGCGGGCTTCGCTCTACCGCATCTCTCCCTTGATCATATCCGCCGCCTTCTCCCCGATCATAATGGTTGGTGCATTGGTGTTGCCGCCGATCAGCGTCGGCATGATCGAGGCATCGACGATGCGCAAGCCGTCCACGCCATGCACCTTCAGCTTCGGATCGACCACGGCCATCGCATCCGTGCCCATCTTGCAGGTGCCGACCGGGTGATAGACGGTGTCGACGCGATTGCGCAGAACGTTGCGGATGTCGTCGTCGGTGCGGACATCCGCCGTGAACATGTCCTTCTTCTGCAGCGCGCGCAGCGCGGGCGTCTCCATCAGGCGCCGCGTGGTCTTGAAGCCCGCGACCATCGCCTCGAGATCCTCCGCTTCGCCCAGAAAATTCGGATCGATCATCGGTGCAGCGAGTGGGTCGGCGCTTTTCAGCCAAACGCTGCCGCGGCTCTTCGGCCTGAGCAGGCAGACGTGGCATGAGAAGCCTGGCTCCTTGTGCTTCTTGCGGCCGTGATCGTCGAGCATCGCGATGACGAAGTGGAGCTGAATGTCAGGCACGTCGAGGCGGGCCTGCGTCTTCAGGAAGCCGCCGCATTCGGCGAAATTGGTGGTCATCAGGCCACGTCTCTCCTTGCGGTACTGCTGGATGCCGCGGAGCAGGGATGGCAACCGACCGAGCGAGGCGTGAACGAAATGCGGGTAGTCGGAGGCGTAGACGAACACGAAATCCGGATGGTCCTGCAGATTGCGCCCGACGCCCGGCAGATGACTGACGACGCCGATGCCGTGCTTGGCCAGCGTTTCGCCATCGCCAATACCCGACAGCATCAAGACTTGCGGCGATTGGAACGCGCCGGAGGCGAGGATGACCTCGCGGCGCGCGCGCAGCTGCTTCCTTTGCTTGCCCTGCACATATTCGACGCCGACCGCGCGCCCACCTTCGAACAGAATGCGCGTTGCGTGCGCCCCGGTCTCGACGCGCAGATTGCCGCGCTGGTCCAGATGGGGAGTCACATAGGCCCGCGCCGCGCTCCAGCGCTCGCCCCTGTGCTGCGTCACCTGATAGCTGCCGAGGCCTTCTTGATCCTCTGCGTTGAAGTCCTCGCGGATGCGGAACTGCGCCTCGCGCGCGGCCTGATGAAAGATCTCATGGATCGGATTGTCCGAGCGCAGCCTGTTGACATGCAGCGGGCCGCCCTTGCCGTGATATTCGCCGTCGAAGTCGGAATTGTTTTCCGAGCGCTTGAAATAGGGCAGCACGTCCGCGTACGACCAGCCTTGATTGCCGAGCGAGGCCCAGTGGTCGTAGTCCGATTTGTGGCCGCGGATATAGACCATGGCATTGATCGCCGAGGAGCCGCCGAGGCCCTTGCCGCGCGGCTGATAGCCGATGCGGCCATTCAAGCCCTTCTGGGGCACCGTATCGAAGGCCCAATTGGCCGTCTTGTACGGCAGGGCGAGCCCGAATGGCGTGGTGATCCGCCAGCTGTCGTTGCGCCCGCCGGCATCGAGCAGCGCCACTGACGTCGCCGCATCCTCCGACAGCCGCCCCGCCACCGCGCAACCGCCGGAGCCCGCCCCCACCACGATGAAATCGAATGCGTCAGTCATTGATGATTCCCCCCATTTTTCTTCTCGTCATTCCGGGGCGATGCGTAGCATCGAACCCGGAATCTCGAGGTTCCGGGTTCCCTTCGCGCCTCGGAACGACTGCTTCTAGGACATGAATCGGCGCTCCCTCCCCACGGCCGTTTCGCCGCTGTTTTGTTGCGACAAGCTGGCGGTTTGTGGAACTTCTGGCAAGTGTGCGACAAATCGCCCGGAATCCGCGCCCGTTCGCCGTCATAAAGTCGAAAAAAACGTCCCCACAGCCCTTTCCAAAGACGGTCCGGGTTGGTACATACCCCCCGCACCCGACGGGCTTGGCCCCGGGGTTGCCTTCCAGGGAAGCCTTCGGGACGGGAGAAGCAAGCCACGCGCACCGCGTTGGCCCTCAATCCAACGTCCCCGGCATTCTTGCGAAGGCGCGCAACGGTTTAACGCGGGGTGGAGCAGCCCGGTAGCTCGTCAGGCTCATAACCTGAAGGTCATAGGTTCAAATCCTATCCCCGCAACCAAATTCGGACTTCACCGGTTCCGATACGAAAATGGCCCGCTTGATGCGGGCCATTTTTGTTTTTGGGCCGGAAGCTGCGACGGCTTGTTTCTCGGACGAATTTTACTGGTCGGTTGTCATCGCTACGGCGGACGGCCGTCGCCGCGAACAGCCCACACTGGTCGCTAGCTGAGATCGTGCAGATCCTTGCCGAGCGGCGGCTTCAGCGAAAATCCGCTGAACCTGACCCGCAATCCCTCGCGCTCCGGTGTGCAAGCCATTGGACCGACGAGACAGGATCGCGCCGCGGCGAACGGAGCCAATCGGACGAGAGGCCAGGTCTTGCCGTCAGCCGAGGTCTGCAATCGCAGAACGCCGTCGGCGACGGTGACGCGCATCCGGAAATCGCCGGCCGCGTGCTCATAGGGCGCGGTTGCCCAATCCGACTGCCCAATGGTCAAGACGCTCGAGAGCATCGCGCGCCCGTCCGAAAATTCGATTCCGGCTTTGATCCAATGCTCCGCATCGATACGCACCATGATGCCGGCTTGATCGTAGAGTTCCCGAAAATCGCTCTGGATGCGCAGCTCGGCGGTAAACGCCTCCGCGGTCGGAAAGCCCAGAAAATGACCGCTGTCGCGGCAGAAGCCGTAATGCGTTTTCTGCCAGAAATCGGTGGCCTTGTCGGTGACGAGCTCGAGGCTGTCGCCCTGCGCGGTCCACCGTTTTGGTTGGTTCAGCCAGACACCATCGTGTCTTGCGAAGATGGCAGCGCTCATGTCGAACCTCGGCTTGTAGCTGTTGCGAAACCGATAGCCTGACGGGGGAGCCGGTACCAGCAATCGTTGGCGGGATCTGTTCGAAACAGCGAAGCCATCGCCTCGCTCCCGCGTGAGCAGGGTCACGGTCTCCCGTTTGGAGTTCCCTTAGCGTGCTTCCCGGATGACCGGCACGGTGCGCGGTCATGTCTTTTGGAGGACGCAACATGAAAGTCTCCCGCATCACCCTGCTTGCTTTGGCCGCCACCGCCAGCCTCGGCT
>NZ_LJYG01000047.1:147343-155159 GCF_001440035.1 Bradyrhizobium manausense
GCTTGGCCGCTCCCGCTTCCGCAACTGACTGGAGCTGGCTATCGAACAAGGACTACATCGCGTGCCTGCAACTCTACGCCTACGGCAATTTTCAGATGCCTCCGAACCTCTCGCCAGCACAGCAAGCCGCCTACCATGAGAAGGGGCGCCAGTTCTGCAACCGGACCTATTACGGGCATAATTGATATGGCTGCATTGACTTCGACGCGGCCAGGCTATCGCCGGTCTCAGCCGCGTCGGACGCCCCGGTTGCTTCCAGCGGGCAAGCAGGTATCGTTGTGCGCTGTGTTGTCTGTCGTCGTTGCCGCCCACAGTTCGAACAGAGATTTGCTGGTTAAACGGGATGAGACGGCGGGATTTTCTTCGAGCTATGGGCATGGCGGCGGCATGGCCGCCAGCGGCGCTGGCAGAGCAGGATGCATCCCGTCACGTGCCGACCGTCGGCTTCATGGGCTTTGCGACAGCGGAGGCTGATGCGCCGGCCCTGCAGCATTTTCGCAAGGGCTTGAATGATCTTGGCTACGTCGAAGGACGCTCGATCTTCATCGATGCGCGCGCGGCCAACGGCGACGTGGCGCGCGGGCTCGCGATCATCGACGAATTCGCGGCCAAGCCGGTCGATGTCCTGTTGTCGCCGGGTCCCGCTGCAGCGCGCGCAGCCGTGAGCAAGACCAAGATCCCGGTGGTCGCCGTCGCGCTGCCCGCCGTGCAGAGCGATCCGGACTTGTTCCAGAGCCTTGCGCGTCCCGGCGGCACCCTGACGGGCTTTGCAGCTTTCGGCGAACAGATGTCGTCGAAGCGGATCCAGATGCTGAGGGAGATCCTGCCCGAGCTGAAGACATTGGGCGTGATGAACAACGCAACCGATCCCACATTCAGTGCGTGGGGCGCGCAGACGATGCTGGAAGCACGCTCTGCCGGCATGGAGCCGATGCGTCTCGGCCTCACGGCTGCCTCGCAGGCAGCCGTGTCCGAGCAGATCAAGATGTTGGCGGATGCGGGCGGTGCCGCAATGGTGGTGATCCGCGATTACATGACGTCGGCGATGCGGGACGAAATTTGCCATGCCGGCATCGAGAGGAAGATTGCCGTCGTCGGCGAACAGGCCGAGTTCGCTCGCGCCGGCGCACTGCTCAGCTATGGCGCCGACATCGGCGACCTGTTTCGCCGTGCGGCCGGCTATGTCGATCTGATCCTGAAAGGGCGAAAGCCGGCAGAGATGCCGATCCAGCTGCCAACCAAATTCCAATTGGTCGTGAACCTCAAGACGGCCCGCGCATTGGGGTTGACGATCCCGCCGTCGATCCTCGTGCTGACGGACGATGTGATTGAGTGATGCGGCCGGCTTGCGCAGTTCGGATGGGTTGAGCGCTTGCGAGACCTATTGCCGCATTCGTTCAATCCGGTCGGGGGATCGGCCAGGGCGCAGGCGGCTTGACTTCCTTCAACGTAAAGGTCGTTTGCATCGCCTTGATGCCTGGCAGCCGGCGGATGGTCGTCATGGCGAACTCCGCGTAAGCATCGAGGTCGCGTCCCACCACCTGGAGCAGGAAATCCGCGCTGCCGGCGATGCTCCAGCAGGCGACGATTTCCGGCAACGCTGCCACGGCGTTCTCAAACGCACGCGCCTGCGCGTCGCTGTGATCCTCGATCGACACGCTGATGAAAGCGAGCACACCCCAGCCAAGCGCGCGGCGATCGAGGCTCGCCTGATAGCCGGTGATCACACCCTCCTCTTCCAGGCGCTTCACCCGGCGCCAGGTCGGCGACGTCGACAGATGGATCCTGTCGGACAATTGCGCGACCGTCAGCCGGGCGTCGCCCTGGAGCGCGGCCAGAATCGCGGCGTCCTGGGCATCAAATGGCAAGGGCATGACTTACCTCAGTTCGAGAAAACTCTCGGCTTTCTATGCCTCAGCTTGGCTCCCCAGTCACCTAAATAGGCATCCCTTGTCATAACGCGGGGCATACCCTGAAGGCCCAGACCAAACCGCCGCCGGGGTGCCGGCAACGCAGCGCCGCTGCTGGCGGTCAACGGAGTCCATGCCGAATGAATGCCCCCGAGACACGCCTTGCGATCATCGTCGATCCCTCCCTGCCGCTCGGACTGATCGCCAACACGGCGGCAACGATCGGCATCGGCATCGGCGCCGTCGAGCGCGGCCTTGGCGACATCGAACTGACGGATGTCGCGGGGCGCGCGGTGAAGACGAGCGCGATCCGTCCGGTCCCGATCCTCCAAGCGTCCGCGAAGGAGATCGTGTCACTGCTGCTCAAGGCATTGCCGGCGCCCGACCGGGCGATCGTGGTGCCGTTCCCGAGATTTGCGCGAAGCCTGCATGCCTTCGCCGACTATCGGGCCCGGTTTCCGCAGTGCGACCTTGCGAGCGAGCCGATCGATGGCCTGGGACTTGCCGGCGCAGAGAAGTGGGTCAGGTCCTTGACCGGCAGTTTGAAGCTGCTGCGCTGAGGACGTCAGCAATCAAGGCAAGAGCGGACTCGTTTTGCTCAACGTGAATACCTCTCAGGTTGACCCGCTGCACTGGCGTTCAACGCGACCCTGCGAAAACTGGACCTGATCGACCGCAGCGATCCCGTATGCGACCTTGTCGCCCGCAAGATCATTGAGATTGGGTCAAGCGGCGTAACCAACGCTGTAGCGCTTGCCGAGATCGCCAGCAGGCAGCTTGATCCAAGGTAAGGCCGTCTCTGAGGATGGAGAGACGGCCCCGTTCAGGGGGGACTGGTTAGGCCGGGGCCGCTCGGCCAGCCCGACATGGACTAGCGAGATTTCCAAGACGAGATGCCAGGCCATTGTTCCTAACTAACTGGTAACTGTCTGTATTGACCCCTGGTTTCCTAACTTGGATTAGCGAGCGCCCTAATTTGCTTTGTTCATTTTTGAACCGAGCCACCGGTCCAAAATTGATTCCTGTCAATCGAGACAGGAGGTCTCAAATGCCGCGTTACTTCTTCCGTGAGCATGTGCGAGGCCAAACGACTGAAGACCCGCAAGGAACGCAATTTCGGGACGATAGTGAGGCGTGCCACCAAGCGGTACTGCGAATGCCAGCCAATCTGAAAAAAGCTGAGAAACGTTCCCATGACACCCACGTCGCCACCGAAGTCACCAACGGTAACAGGACCCTGTTTGTCGTGAGGGGGAAAGTCGTTGTCGAACGGCGGTAGCACGCCTCGGTGACAACGCGCTCGGCGCCACCCTGCTGCCCTTGCTGCCGAACATGAGCCCGTTGCGCATTTGGAGAAGCTCAAAACGCAGATCGCGGAATGCGAGATGATCCGCGATTTGGCGACGAGCCTGAGAAGCGCGAGCCATTCCCCAAAACGGCGGAGCATTTCAAGGTGCTTGCCGAGCAGCTTGAAATGGTAGTCCGGACCGGCTCAATGAGCGCCTTCCTCTCGGACGACGCCCACCAGCCAACTCCGAAAGAGGAACCGGACCCGTAGCTCTCCGGCGGGGGGCTAGGCTGCGAGGTCGAACGTCGCAATCAGAGCGCGGACCTCATCCGCCAATTGGCGATAGTGCTCGCTCGCTCTCAAATAAAAGCCCCGATTGCTCTCATTTGCCGTCTTGGCAGTCCTTTGGCATTCAGCAGCAAGGCTCTCATAACGCTCTAACTTGGCTTGAAAACCGCTCATCCCAGCTACCCAACTTTTTACAAAGGGAGCCGAACTTATTCGCGGATTTATGGTGCGGCAAGGGGGTTGGACTATGCTGCATCGCAAATTCGAATGCCTTGCCTACCGCTCGAAGCGGTCGCCGCTTCTACCGGCCTGTGAGGCCAGCATCATTCTGCCGCGTGCAGACCTTGCTCCGTGGGCTCATAGCGAAGGCCGCGCTTCATGAGCCAGCCACCTTCGACCATTCTCCGTGCCAAGGGCATGGAGCACACGGGCTGATTACCGCCGGGATGATAAAGACCGTCATTGCGTTCGACGAGAAAACCATAAACACGCGCGAGCCGCAGGGGCTTGAGCATTCCGGGAAATAGAACGACAGGCTCGTCCTTCATGTCTCAGCCAAGTGGCTGGACCGGCAGTCGTTCCCAAATATTCGCACATGACAGGCGCTGGCGGCCCCACCTGACCGCAGTAGCGAGCCCTGCCGATAGGTTTGCGCAAGATCAACACGTCTTGCCCGATCGTCATAGTTTCGTCCGTAGCCGAACAACCTGTTTTGGGCTGCTGGGGGTCATGAAGCCCGGGCTCCTAGGCACACCGGGCCTCGCCTTATTTTTCCTTGAACTTATTGAGCAGGGCCGAAAGAAGTAAGGCCGCCACGGAGGTGGCGGCCTCTTTCGAGCGAGGACGCCGAGGCCAATATTAACATAGCTAAGTGTGCGCTCCGGTTGTTCCGGCGTATTGTTTCACCATCACCAACCGAGGGCTCTGTCCGTAGGCGTTGGTGGCTGAGAGACCCAGTGAGCTCCCGCCTGCATAATCGGGGAGCGCCGTCGTGCCGCACCAAAGGCTCATCAAACGCTTGCTTACAGCCGGCAGGCTGTCGGAGTCCGAACAGAAAGCGTTAGTTGGATTGCCTTACGCCGTGCGCAATCTGGCCGACGGGGACATTGCCGTGCATCAGGGTGAACGCCCCAGCGCCTGCACCGTATTGATGAGCGGCTTCTTGTCGCGGCAACGGGTGATTTCAGAACGAAATCAGATATCCGCCTTCTACGTGCCCGGCGACATCCCGGACCTTCACTGCTTGCATGTGCCAACGATAGATCACGATCTGTGCAGCACGGGTCCGTCCACAATCGCCACTGTCAGCCACGTCGTGCTCAGACAGGTGTTGCGGGATTTCCCCGGACTAACCTACGCTCTTTGGGGAGAGACCGTTATCCAGGCGGCAATTTACCGCGAATGGGTCGAGAACCTCGGAGCACGTGCTGCACTTCCGCGAGTTGCGCACTTGCTCTGCGAACTCTCAACGCGAATGCAAAAAGTCGGACTGGCGGAGAATGGCAAAATGAACTTGCCGTTCACGCAAGCCGACTTTGCCGATGCCTGCGGGCTTTCGGTAGTGCACGTCAACCGCACCATTCAAGAACTCCGTCGTCGGGGCCTGATCGACTGGCAAAGCCAAACGCTAGAATTGCTGCAGCGTGCAGAGCTGGAGTTCATTGGAGATTTCAACGAGGAATACCTGCATTAAAACACGGAGGGTCGTAGCATCAGCCAATTGTCGGCTGCGGCACATGGCAGCCGCATCCCGAGATCGTGGCACGATCAAAGACATTTTGTTGATGAAGGTCTTGATGATGACAAGCACGTCGCATCGCTCACGACCACATCGACGATCAGCGACGGCTTAGGAACATCGGGCAGTTCGGCCTATTCTTCAAATATGCCGAGATATTTCTTTCACTTACGCGGTGCTGTACCCGAGAGGGACCTTGAAGGCCAAGTGCTTCCGGACGACGAAGCGGCTTGGCGAGAGGCAACGACCTTCGCAGGCGCTCTCTTTAATGAGATCGACGGCAGGTATCGACCCGGCCAAGATTGGTCATTGGAGGTGGCCGATGCAGCCAATAGGCCGATCTTCTCAATCAGCATATCTTCTACACGAATGCGTTAGGAACCAACTCCGGCTCTTGAACCAAGCCGCTCTATCCTTGGTTGCTCATGAATGGAGGAAGCTGCAATGCCTCGTTGCTTCTTTCATCAGCATGCGCGAGCCAAAAGACAGAAAACCTGCGTGGAGAACTGTTCCCGACGGATGGGGCAGCATGTCACCGAGCCGCGCAGCGGATGCCAGACGGCCTCAAAAGAGCTGCGGAGCGTTCCCGCAACACCTATGTCTCCATTGAGGTAACTGACGGCAACCGAACCCTGTTCGTGGTGAGGGGAACAGTCGTTGTCGAACGGGGGTAAGGCCACGTCGGCCGCGAGCGCGCGCGGGTCCCCGTACTGCCACAACTGCGGTGCATGAGCCCGGAAATGGCCCTTCGCTTCCAGCGGCCCCTCTTGATTTGAGAATGCAAAAATGAGGAGGACAACATGCCGAACGGGTATTGGATCGGGCGCATCGATGTGATCAAACCCGAATACACCAAAGCCTACGGCCCCGCCCTCGCGGCGGTGCTCTGCAAATACCACGCGAAATTCCTGGTACGCGGCGGCACATTCGAGGCGGTGGAGGGCAAGGCGCGCGACCGCAACATCGTGATCGAGTTCAAGGACTACGAAACCGCGCTCGCCTGCTACCGCTCACCTGAATACACCAAGGCGAGGGCACTGCGCGCGGGCGCCGTGGACATCGATATCATCGTGATCGAGGGCTACGAGGGCCCGCAGCCCACGGATTGAGCCCCGCCTCGGCGGCGCGCACCACGCAGCTGAATCTTGCCTCGTAGGTGGTTCGCACTGCCGAATGTCTCCTTCTGCCCTTCCCAGCAACTCCCCGTTGGGTCTGCTCTTCGGAGCAAAGCAGACCCAGGACAGAACTGGCTGCCACAGCGCTACACGCGACCACGCCTCCGCGTTCAGCGCGAATGCTCTCAGTCCGGAAAGCTCAGGATCATCTTGAGCAGCTTCGGAAATCGCGCGTTGATGTCTTCCTCGCGCAGGACGTTGCGGTGCTGGACGCCTTGTTTTGACGTCCGGACCAGGCCGGCCTCCCGCAGAATGCGAAAATGGTTCGAGAGCGTCGACTTCGCCATATCGGGGCAAGGCGCCGCCTCGGTGCACGACATGCAATCCTTCTGCGCGGCCAGGCTCTTGACGATACGCAGCCGCATGGGATCCGCGAGCGCGCCGAGCACCCCCGCCAGTGTGATCTCCTCCCGCGCCGGGTGAACGAACTGGGCCATGCCCAAAATATAGCACGTCCCTTGAATTGGTCCAATAGTTCACTAGTATTGAACTATTGAATATCGGCATCCCCCCGAACAATGGAACACATGCGATGACCAAGAGACTCGAAGGTAAAGTTGCCCTGGTGACCGGCGCATCCAAAGGCATAGGTGCCGAAATCTCCGCCCGGCTCGCGGCCGAGGGCGCGGCGGTTGCCGTCAATTACAGCTCCAGCAAGCAGGCCGCCGACCGCGTGGTCGCCGGCATCATCGCCAAGGGCGGCAAAGCCGTCGCGGTCCATGGCAATCTGGCGGACGCCAAGGACGTGAAGACCATCGTCGCGGAGACCGTGAAGGCGTTCGGTGCGATCGACATCCTCGTCAACAACGCCGGCATCTACGAGTTCGCCCCGCTCGAGGCCATCACGCCCGAGCATTTCCACAAGCATTTCGACCTCAATGTGCTTGGCCTGCTGCTGGTCTCGGGTGAAGCGGCGAAGCACTTCAACGCCAATGGCGGAAGCATCATCAACATCTCCTCCGGCGTATCGACCATTACACCGCCAAACACCGCCGTTTACACCGCGACCAAGGCCTCGGTGGATGCGATCACCGCCGTACTGTCGAAGGAGCTCGCGCCGCGCAAGATTCGCGTCAACGCCGTCAATCCCGGCATGATCGCAACCGAAGGCGTCGTGTCGGCGGGGCTGCACGAGGGCGACATGCGCAACTGGATCGAATCCGCCACGCCGCTCGGCCGCATCGGCAAGGTCGAGGAGATCGCCGCCGCGGTGGCCTTCTTCGCATCGGATGATGCATCCTACGTCACCGGCGAGACACTTCACGTCACGGGCGGCCTTCGCTAGCGAGTAAAAGCTGCCCCGGCGGCCCAGCTCGTAGGGCGGAGCAGCAGCGAAACCCATCGCCTGACGGGCGGAGCCTGTACCGACAGTCGTGGCTCGATCGAGCCCAGTCGCCGCTCCAGTGATCCTCCGTGG
>NZ_LJYG01000047.1:155202-165181 GCF_001440035.1 Bradyrhizobium manausense
GACCGGGGGCGATCAGCTCGCCTGAGGCGGCAATCGCGCTCGCCGCCGGCTTGCCCGGCGGGCAGGACGATTTTTGCAAGGCATGCAATGGCTTAGCTACTGTGCATGGGGTAGTTCCGGGCTTTGCCCACGCTGCCGACGCATGTGACGACAAAGTCCCTTGCGCGGCCACCAAGGTCGGCTACCGTTGGCGCTCTAACCGCAGGGTTAGGTGACCTTTTGATTGATCTTTTTTAGCATCCGATTTTGCCGGCGCCGCGATGGCGCGACGCCTACCTGATGAGGCGGGGGCCATGAGCATACGGGACCAGGCAGCACTGTTGGCGCCGGTCGAGCGCGACTTGCGGCTCGACGTCTTCCGCGGCATCGGCCTGTGGATGATCTTCCTCGATCACATCCCGCACGACGTCGTGGCCTGGCTGACGCTGCGCAATTACGGCTTCAGCGACGCCGCCGAGTTCTTCGTCTTCATCTCCGGCTATCTGGTCGGCTGGATCTACGGGCCGATCATCGCCGGCGGCTGGTTCCTTGCCGCGCTGAAGCGACTGTGGCGGCGGACGGCGGAAATGTATGTCGCCCACATCATGCTGTTCCTGCTGTTCACGGCGCAGATCGCCCGCACCGCCCGCCGCTTCGACAATCCGATGTACGAGCACGAGTTCAACGTCTTCAATTTCCTGGCGCATCCGGACGAGTTGATCGGGCAGGCGATCCTGCTCAAATACAAGCCGGTCAATCTCGACGTGCTGCCGCTCTACATCACGCTGATATTTGCCTCGCCCTTCATCGTCTGGTGCCTGGTGCGCCTGCCGAACCTGACGCTTGCGGGGTCCGTGGTGCTCTACGTGCTGTCGCGCTGGTTCGACTGGAACGTTGCCTCCTACCCGCCGGGCACGACCTGGTATTTCAATCCGTTCTGCTGGCAGCTGATGTTCGTGTTCGCCGCCTGGTGCGGCATCGGCCAGATCGAGAAGATCAGCCAGTGGGTATGGTCGAGGGCCGCAATGATTCTGGCCGCGGCCTGGCTCGTCTTCGCCTTCATCATCGTGATGACCTGGCACATCCCCGCGCTCGAGGCCATGATCCCGAAATGGATGATCAAGGCGATCTACCCGATCGACAAGACCGACCTCGACATGCTGCGCTTCACGCATTTCCTGGCGCTGGCGATCTGGGTGACGCATTTCCTGCCGCGCCATTGGAAAGCGCTGCATACCTCCTGGCTGCGTCCGATCATCCTCTGCGGCCAGCACTCACTGCCGATCTTCTGTCTCGGCGTGTTCCTGTCGTTCTCCGCGCACTGGATCCTGACGCAATACACCAAGGGCGTCTGGGAGCAGCTCGCGGTCTCCTTCCTCGGCATCATCATCATGATCGTCGTCGCCTGGCTGCTCGATCGGGCCGAGCGTGTGCCGAACCTCTTCGTGAAAGTGTCGGAAGTCGAAGAGCCCCAAACCGCCGCCGTCGAGATCGTGCCTGCCGCAACCGCCGCCGCGCCGGCGCGCCGCTGAGGGGAGAGGTCCATGTCCAGAAGTTTGCTCGCGATCGCCGGTATCCTCCTGCTCCTCGTTGGCCGCGCTTCCGCGCAAGCGCCGTCGCCCGAGGCGATGAACGCGGCGCGAAAGCTCGTGGTCACGCTGAAGATCGCCGATCAATACCGCGCGCAGCTGCCGCAGCTGCTGCTCAAGCTGCGACCGGTGGTGACGCAGGAAAGGCCGGAGATCGAGCGCGACTATGACGCGATGACGGCGCCGGGTGCCGAGATCTTCCCCCCGCTCTTCAACGCGATGGTCGACCAGATCGCCGCCGTCTATGCCGCAAGCTTCACCCCGGACGAGCTGCGCCAGATCGAGGCGTTCTACGCGCAGCCGGCCGGACAAAAATTCCTGGCGCAATCCGATGCGCTGGCGCAGGCGAGCGCGCAGATCGCTCAGGATGTCAGCCAGAAGGCCGGTGACCAATTGAAGCAGCGCCTGATCGAGGCGCTGCGCCAGAAGGGACACAAGCTGTAGGCGCCCTCAGTGGATCGCCGCGTACATGATCTTCTCCTCCGTCGCTTCCAGCGCGGAGAACTCCTCCACCACCTTGCCCTGGCGCGACACCAGGATGCGGTCGGACAGCGCCATGATCTCGGGCAGATAGGACGAGATCACCACCACCGCCTTGCCCTCGTCGGCGAGCCGGTTGATCAACTCGTGGATCTCGACGATGGCGCCGACATCGACGCCGCGGGTCGGCTCGTCGAAGATGATCAAGTCGGGCTCCTGCACCAGCGACTTCGCGATCACCACCTTCTGCTGATTGCCGCCCGACAGTTCGACCACCTTGACCTGATCGCCGATGGCGCGAACCTTGAGCTTCTCGATCCAGGACTTGCCGACCGCATCAGTCTCCCGCCGCGACAGCATCATCCGACCCCGCGGAAACTTCGACAACAGGCCGAGATAGATGTTGCGCGCGATCGAAGACGTCTCGAAGAAGCCCTCGACCTTGCGGTCCTCCGTGACATAGGCAATGCCAGCCTTCACCGCCGGCGCCGGCACCCGGTAGCGCACCGGCTGGTCGCGCAGCAGGATCTCGCCGCCATGGAAGAAGTCGCGCTTGAGCACGCCGGCGACGATCTTGAAGGTTTCGGTGCGGCCTGCACCAACGAGGCCGAACACGCCGGTAATTTGCCCAGCGAACACCGACAGCGAATTGTTCTTCACCATTGGTGCCATCTTTAAATTCTGCACCGTGAGCACGCGCGCGCCGGCCTGGCGCACACTGTTCTTGCGTGCGCCGTAGAGGGTGTTGGAGAGGTCGCGTCCGACCATGGCCTGCACGATGGCGGCGCGATCGAACTTGGCGACATCGTCGGTGACCACATGCTTGCCGTCGCGCAACACCGTGATGCGGTCGGCGAGCAGCAGCGCTTCTTCAAGCGCATGCGAAATGAAGACGATCGAGACGCCGCGCCTCTTGAGGTCGCGGACGAGGTCGAAGAAATATTTCTTTTCTTCCGGGGTCAGAGATGCGGTCGGCTCATCGAAGATGATGACCTTGGCACGGTGCAGCACCGCGCGCGCAATCTCGACCATCTGCTTCTTGGCCGCGCCAAGGCCGCTGACGGTGGCGGTCGGCGTCACGTCGAAATTGAGCGATTGCAGGAACTGCTGCGCGGCGATGTAGATCCCCCGCAGGCGGTTGTAAAACTTCTCCTGTCCCAGAAACAGGTTTTGCGCCACCGTCATGGTCGGCACCAGGCTGTTCTCCTGGAACACCATGGCGATGCCGAGATTGCGCGCCTCAAGCGGTGTCTTCGGCGCGACCTCGGCGCCGTCGACCGTCATGGTCCCCGAGGTCAGCGTCACCACGCCCGCCATCACCTTGGTGAGGGTCGACTTGCCGGCACCGTTCTCGCCGACAAGTGCATGGATCTCACCGCGGCGCAGATCGAAGTCGACCCCGTCGATGGCGGGCACGCCGGCATAGAGCTTTGTTGCCTTGCGCAGCGAGAGTGCGATGTCGCTCATGTTCCAAATTCCTCGGCAAGGCCGGCAATGGGCAGCCTCAAAATGCGGCCCGGTCCCTTGGCGATCAGCACGAGATCGCTGCCCAGCTCGACGGCCGCGACGACGCCGTGATTGATGCCGTCGACCCGGCTGTGCAGCGAATAGAGCGGCTGGCCGTCGGCATCGAGACGAATGACGAGGCCATAGGAACGCGGCGGCGCCCACGGCTTGATGACGCCCATGGTCTTGATGTGCGCGCCCTGCATCGGCTCATTGAAGGAGCGCCCGGAACGCAGCCGCGGTGCGACCCAGTGCTCGGGCGCGATCTCGGCCATCATGCGGCGCCGATAGCCGGCTTCGCGCAGCACGAACTCGACGAGCTGGGTCCGCGCGGTGAAGGCGGTGAGCCAGTAGCCGCCGCCCGAGGCTTTCGACAGCCGTGATGGATAGACGGGCAGGTGGGCGAGCACGATCTTCGGCGATGCACTTGGCGAGACAAGAACGAGGCGGTGGCGCCAGCTCTCGCTGACCAGCATGGCGTTACCATGCGCGCAGGCACCGAAGGCATAGCCGAGGCTGTGGGCCAATCGCGTCACGGTCCTGCTGCCGGGATCGAGCCGGTACACGCGGCCGCTCCGATTGAGCTCAAGCAGGTCACGTGCCCAATCGTCGACACTGCATGCTGCAGAGCCGTCTGTCGCAATCAGCGCATTGTCCTCCGCCAGCGCGAGTGCATTGATCGCATTGAACGCCGCGTCGGCAAAGGTTGCGCTCGGCTGCTCGGCCGAGGGGCTTTCGTATGCACGGACCTCACGCCCACCGAGCGCGACGGCGAGGCCGCCGCCGGGGAGGGCACAGAGCGCGGAGATCGGCTGCTCGAAGCGGCGCAATTCCGAGGCCGAGCCACCGTCCAGCGACAACAGCCTTCGTCCGTCTGCAATAAAGAGCTTGTTGCCGTCAGCGGCAAGATCCGCAGGCGACTCGCAGGTCAGCAAGGTTTCGGCCGATTCAAGCTTCTGGTTCGGCTTCAGCGCGCCGTCGAAGGACGGCACGCTGATGGTGGCGTCGCCGCGTCCGAGAAAGCGGTTGGCGAAGTCTCTGACGGCCGCGATCACGACTGCTTCCCCCACCTCTTGTCATACTGAACGAAGTTCGGATCGGCGTTGTCGAGCTTGTAACGGCCGATCCGATTGTTGAGGATGCCGCCGAGATAGAGGTAGCCGCGATGCTCGCGCATCGAGGTGATCATCGGATGGTTCTCGCCGTGCAGATCCCAGAACGATTCGAGGATCCTGCCCTGCTCATTGAATTTAACCACGCAGCCGGTGTTGATGTTGGGAAACAGCCACTCATCGACCGGTACGCGCTTGGCCATGCGGCGGCGGAAGCCCGGCATCTTCCAGGCGAGGTCGAGCGAGGGGCTGCGCATGCCGACCAGCGCCAGCCAGTAATTGCCGTCCGAGGAGAGGTTGATGTTGTCGGGGTATCCAGGCAGATTGTCCATGACGACCTCGACCGCGCCTTTCTTCGGCCCGGCGAACCAATAACGCTTGATCGAGCAGCCGAAGGTCTCGGCGAACAGGATCGACTGGCCGTCGCTGGCGACGCAGATGCCGTTGGGGAATTTGAGTCCGCGCAGCTCGGTACGCGTCGTGCCGGTCTTGGTATCGTAGCAGATGATGCGGCCATTGCCGCGCGCCTCCAAGCCATCGATGGGCCATTCGTCCATCTCGTAACGGACCGTCGCTTCGGAGAAGAAGATCAGGCCATCGTCGGTGATGTCGAGGTCGTCGGCGAGGCGCAGGCGGCTATCGTCGTTGACCGAGCGTAGGCTGCGGTTGGTCTCGTCGGTCGCCTTTTCCACGGTGCGGTCAGGCTTGATGCGATAGAGGCCCATGCCGCCGATGCAGACATAGAGATTGTCCTCACGGTCGAAGGCCATGCCGAGCGGCTGGCCGCCGATATGAGCGAACACTTCCATCTTTTGGTAGTCGGGCGCGAGGAAGCGCATGATGTCGCCGTGGCGGGAGCCGGCATAGAGATTGTCATGGCGATCGAGGATGACGTCTTCCGGCGCCTCGATGCGGCCGAGGCCGATCGCCTCGACATCGCGGAGCTTGTCGTTCTGCTCGAATGGGCCGCCTTGCCCGATCTCCGTTGGCGGCGGTGGCGGCAATTCGTGATAGGTCGGGGCGACATAGACCTTGCTGATGATGCGGGTCCGGTTCTTCTGCCAGCGGATGTCGATCATGGCGGCGACAAGCAGGATGCCCGCGAGCGCCATGCGGTTGACGCCGCCGCGTGCGTTCATCGTCGTCAGGCCATTTGTGATCAGCAGCACGATCAGCACACCCACTGCCGATTTGGCGACCGAGCCCTTGCCGCCGCCGAGCGTGATGCCGCCGAGCACGGTCGCGGTCAGCACGATCACCTCCAGGCCGACGCCGATGTCGCCGCCGACGGTGCCGAGCCGGGAGGCGAAGAAAAGCGCGCCGACGCTGGTCAGCGCGCCGCTTGCGACGTAGCAGAGCGCGATGGTGCGGCGAACCGGAATGCCCGAATTGTAGGCCGAGCGGCGCGAGCCGCCGATCGCGGTGATGTGCCAGCCCGGGCGCAGCCGCGTCATGAAGATGTGGCCGAAGATCGCGATGACGATATAGGCGAGTGCCACGGTGGGAATGCCCAGGACAGAGCCGGAGCCGATAAAGTCCCAGGACGGGATGTCGGGGAAGGCAGAGGCGATCGCGTTGGAATAGCGCTGGATCAAAAGGTCATAGGCCGAGCGGTAGATGATCAGCGTGATCAGCGTGGTGATGAAGGCGCGGAGTCGCAGATATCCGACCAGAATGCCGTTGACGGCGCCAAGCAGCGCGCCGCACAGCAGCGTAGCGATCACAACGGCCGGAACCGGCCAGCCCGCGACGTCGAGCAGAAAGAGCGCGCAGAAATCGGTCAGTGCGAAGATCGACCCGACGGAGAGGTCGATGCCGCCGACGATGACCACCAGGGCAAGCCCGAGCGCAATGAAGCCGATCTCGCCGGCCTGGCGCGCGGTGTCGGCGAGGCTCGCCGGCGACAGGAAGTTGTCGATGGACCGGCTGAACGCAAAGCCGACGATCAGGAGCAGGATGACCGGGATGGCTGTCTCGGTCCATCGCTTGGACAGGATTTCGCCGAGAAGATGATCAGGCCAGTAGCGGTAACGCAGGCTTGTGATTGTGTCGCGCATCGGCATTCCAGCAGGACATGGAAACTATCGGGGGCAAGGTCCCCGGGCATAGATCCCGGGGACCGCGAGTCCTGGCGCGGACTATTTCTTGAGGTCGCTGAGATTCCAGCAGGCGGTCTGGCTGTCGGCGTTCTCCTTGGTGATCGGAATCAGCGTGGTGTATTCCGAACCCTTGATCGAGCCGGGCTTGGCGCCCGAGGACAGCAGCCACTTGATCGTGCCGGCCATTTGTGTGGCCTGGGTCGGTACGTCGTAGCTCAAGTTGAGGTCGAACGCGCCCGACTTCACCAGCTCGCAGGCGCCCTTGCGTTCGCCGCCGCCCGATGTCGCCAGGAACACCTTGCCGGTGAGACCTGCTTCCTTCACGGCCGCTGCGGTGCCGATGTCCATGCCGTCCCAGAAGCCGACGATGCCGCAGAGATCGGGATTCTGCTTCAGCACCGTTTGCGTGATCGCCTTGGCCTTGGCGGCATCCCAATCGGCGGCCTGGCTCGATACCACCTTGATTTCGGGATGCTTGGCCAGAACGTTCTCGACGCCCTTGAGCGTATAGGCGCTCGCGGCGGCCGACAGCGCACCCTGGATGATCGCGATCTTGTTCGACTTGCCCTCGCAGGCCTTGACCACGCCTTCGGTCTGGCGTTCGCCGATCTCGACCCAGTTGGCACCGACGAAGGCGGAGCTGCGATAGGCCGAGCCCATGTTGATCTGGATGACGTAGATGCCCTCGTTCTCCGCGCGCTGGAGCAGTTTTGCGTAGGTCTGGACGTCAGGATTATGCACGACCATTACCGCCGGCTTCTCCGAGATCAAGGAGGTCACGGCCTGCGCGCCGGCGTTGGTGTTCCAATTGGCGTCGCGGATCACGAACTTGACGCCGTAGGGCTCGAGCTCCTTCTTCAGGCCGGCATACCAGCCCTCCGTGAGGTCGAAGTTCATCGCGACCGGCACATAGGCCACGGTCTTGCCGGCGAGCGCCTCCTTGAACGGCTTCTGGAACGGCTCGTCGAGGCCCTGCTGGGCGAGCGCCGGTCCGGTGAGTGCGGTGAGAGCCAGTGCGGCGAGGGGTACCCTGGTCGAGTTGCCAAAGATCTTCATTGCTTCCTCCTTGGTTGTAGTTGTCGTTGCTGTCGATCGTTCAGATGTCGCCCTGCTGTGCCGTTTCTTCGTTGCGTGGATTCAGGAAAGAGTCCGTGATGACGGCGAGCAACAGCACCACGCCCTTGATGAGATTTTGCCCGGCGTAGGAGATATCCATGATGGTCATGCCATTGAGCATGGTGCCGATCAGCAGTGTGCCGATGATGACGTTCAGCACGCCGCCGCGGCCGCCGGAGAGGCCGATGCCGCCCAGCACGACCACCAGGATCACGTCGTAGATCAGCGTCGAGTTGAAAACGCGCGTCGGCATCGAATTGACCGATGCCGCCATCACGAGCCCTGCGAAACAGCCGATCAGGGCCGCGATCACGTATTGCAGCACGATAATCGGGCGGGACGGAATGCCGGTGACACGTGCGGCGTAAGGATTGTCGCCGATCGCGTAGATGTAGGCGCCCCATCGCGTCTGGCGCAGCAGGAATGCGACCACCATGCAGGCGATCGCGAACATCACGATCGAGGTGGGAATGCCGAGAATAGTGCCCTGTCCGAGTCGCTCGAAGCCGTCCATGCCCGAACTCCATTGCACGACGTCGAGCTGGAACAGCACGGCTTGCCCAAGGCCCGCAAGCAACAGGCCCGTTGCGAGCGTCGCAAACAGCGAGGGCACCTCGGCATAGGCGATCAGCCAGCCATTGACGAGGCCGAAGGCGATCGTGATCAGGACGGCCGTCAGCAACGAGAAGGGGAGTGAATGGCCGTTCTGCACCATTTGCAGCACGAGCCCGGGGGGCACTGCGAGCGCCGCGATCAGCGAGATGTCGATGCCGCGGCCGATCACGACGATCGCCATGGCGAGGCCGAGGATGCCGAGCACTGCCACGTTCTGGAGCAGCGTCAGCATATTGTCGGCCGTCAGGAAGCCGTTCAGGAAGATCGAGAACACCAGGAACAGCAAGGCAAAGACGGCAAAGACGATCTCTTGCTGGCTGAATCGGAAGCGCTTCATCGTCCGGTCCTTCCTGCGTTCTATGGCTGCGCCATTTGCTTTGGCCTCGGGCGAACCCCGGCGGACATTCGTCCGCTGCTGCGGTTTCCGCGCGACAAGGCGGCGCTTACGAAATTGTCGACGCCGTCGATATATCCGTCGATCGACGTGCCGCGTTTGCAGTATTTGGCGCGTTTGACGTACCAGTCCTGCAGCAGCGGCTTGATCAACGACGCCGTAAGCCCGACATGTTCGACCGTGAAGGCGCCGCTGGCGACGCCTTGCCGGAGCACGTCGGCGATGATCTTCTCGGTGGTGGCTTCCATGTCGATCGCGCGCTGGCGTTCCGCCGGCGGGAAGGACTTCGCTTCCATGAAAGCGAACACGAACCAGGGCTGCATCGCCTCGCTCATGCGGATGTGTGTCGCGATGATCCAGCCGAGGTGCTTGTTGGCGTCATTCCTGACGTCGTCGGGAGGCGCCGTCAGAACCTCGGTCGCCGTTGCCGCGACCTCGCCGAGGATCATCGAGAGCAGCCTGGGCTTGCTGTCGATATAGGTATAGAGGCCGCCCATGCTGAGGCCGGACGCTTCCGCAAGCTGGCGCAGCGTGGTGGCGTGGAAGCCCTGCTTGTTGGAGAGCGCGAGGGTGGCGCCGATGATGCGTGTCAAATTTGCGATGGCGAGCCGCGGCTTCTGCACGCGAATGGAGTCGCGATGACGTTCCAGAATGCGCGTGCACAGCGCTTCTGTCGAGAACGCATTCGTCCAAGGTCGTCGGCGCGCGAGGTTCACGCTGCCTCCCCCTATGTCTTCCCGGACCTTTGGCGTTGTTGTTGACCCAGGCGTGGGCTTTGCACCCTTATGGTTATTCCTAGCGCAGAGAGTGGCAGTCCGGAAAGGGGGCATGCCAGAATTTTCCGAGAGAGCGCTCGCTCGCTTTTTCCGGCCGATGCAATCACCCTGACCGATTTGACGTGGCCAGTTGCGCCGAATACTTTTCTTGCGAACTCGAAAAAGCGCGTAAACGCAAGAGTCTGGTTGCGGTCAAGGCTGGCATGTACGCGGATGGCAGATTGCGGGGGAACGAACATGTCGAACGACATCGAAGCCACCATCGCGAAAGCGCGCGAGCATTCGATCGGCGATCTCCTGCGCCGATCGGCGG
>NZ_LJYG01000047.1:165197-179838 GCF_001440035.1 Bradyrhizobium manausense
GAGCCGGGCAAGCTCGCGGTGAGTTGCGGCAGTGTGAGCTGGACCTTCGCGGAGATGGACGCGGTCTGCAACCGGCTCGGCCGCGGCCTGCTCGGGCTTGGCGTGAAGAAGGGCGATCGCGTTGCCGTGCTGTCGCGCAATTCCCACGCCTTCGCTGCGCTGCGCTTTGCCGTGGCGCGGATCGGTGCGGCGCTGGTGCCGATCAACTTCATGCTTAATCCGGACGAGATCAGTTTCATCCTCAAGAGCTCCGGCGCCAAGCTGCTGGCCACCGGCCCTGATTTCGTCGAGCCGGCTCGCGCCGCTTCAGCCAAGGATTGCGCGGTCGAAAAAATGATCTGGATGCCGGGTGAGGATCCCGCCACGGCGCCTGCAGACCTCGCCACCTTCGACGGTCTGCTTCATGCTGACGGCTCGGGCCTCGAGGACTCCGTCGATAGCCGCGATCTCGCGCAGATCGTCTACACCAGTGGCACCGAATCCCTGCCCAAGGGGGCGATGCTGACCCATGAAGCGGTGATGTGGCAGTATGTCAGCTGTATCATCGACGGCGGCATGAGCGTGGACGACAAGTTCTTACACGCCCTGCCGCTCTATCACTGCGCCCAGCTCGACGTGTTCTTGGGTCCGCAAATCTATCTCGCCGCCTCCGGCGTGATCACGGGCAAGCCGACCGCCGACAACATCCTGGCGCTGATCCAGGCACACAAGATCACATCGTTCTTCGCGCCGCCGACGATCTGGATCGCGATGCTGCGCTCGCCGAACTTCGACAAGACCGATTTGTCGACGCTGCAAAAGGGCTATTACGGCGCCTCGATCATGCCGGTGGAGGTGCTGCTTGAGCTCCAGCGCCGCCTGCCCGCGGTAAAATTCTGGAATTTCTACGGCCAGACCGAGATCGCGCCGCTCGCGACCGTGCTGCGGCCGGAGGACCAGTTGCGCAAGGCCGGCTCGGCCGGCAAGCCCGTGCTCAATGTCGAGACGCGGGTGGTCAACACGTCGATGGAGGACGTCAAGGTTGGCGAGGTCGGCGAGATCGTGCACCGCTCGCCGCATTTGCTGTCGGGCTATTACAATGATCCCGCGAAGACCGCGGCGGCGTTTACCGGTGGCTGGTTTCACTCCGGCGATCTCGCCACCGTCGATGAAGAGGGCCACATCACGGTGGTCGATCGCGTCAAGGACATGATCAAGACCGGCGGCGAGAACGTCGCCAGCCGCGAGGTCGAGGAGATGATCTATCGTATTCCCGCGGTCTCCGAGGTTGCCGTCGTCGGCCTGCCTGATCCGCGTTGGATCGAGGCGGTCACGGCCATCGTGGTGGTCAAGAGTGGGGAGACGCTGGATGAGGACAGCGTCATCCAGCATTGCGCCGGCCAGATGGCGCCTTTCAAGGTGCCAAAGCGCGTGATCTTCGTGGATAGCCTGCCGAAGAATCCGAGCGGCAAGCTGCTCAAGCGCGAGCTGCGCCAGCGCTTCGTCGGGGGCGAGACGCTCGACAAGGCGATCCAGAAGAACTTTGGGACGTGAGGCGTTTCTTTTTGGAGAAGAGGACGCCAGCTCAATACTTCTTCACGTGCGCGCCGAAGGCCAGCCACAGCGCCGTCGATGCAAGGCCGAAACCGCCGAGCAGCAAAAACGTCGGGCCGTAGCCGATCCATTGCGCGATCCAGCCGCCGAGCGCGGGGCTCAGGCTCGCGCCGACGCCTTGCACGGTGATGACGGCTCCTTGACCGAGATTGATGCGACCGGTGCCGTCCAGCGAGCGCGCGACCATGCCGGGAACGGCGACCGTCTGTAATCCGGTGCCCATCCCGTCCAATATCTGCATCGGGACCACGCCCCACCATCCCGTCACGAAGAACGCAAGCACGCCCCGGACGGGTAAGAACATGAAGGAGACCAGGATCACCGGCCAGTAGTTGCGCTTTCCCGCGACTTGCATGGCAACCAGCGACGTCACGACCATGACGCCCTGCGCGATGACGACGGTGGTCGCGACGAAGCTCGGACCGTTGGCCTGACGTTCGGCCACCGCTGCAAGGCCATAGAGCGGGACGATGGCTGCATTGCCGAGATGGAAGATGGCAAGCGCGAGCGCCAGCACGAGGAGTGGCTTGTGCTTGAGGAGGACGGACATGGCATCCGGCGGATTCTTGCTCTCATCCTCCTTGCTGCCGCGGGCCTGACGATCGTCGATCGCCTTGGCGGGAATCATCAGCACGCAGGCGATCGCGATAGCACCGAACACGGCCGCCAGCACGAACACGGCGACGTAGCCGAAGGTGTAGCCGAGATAGCCCGACAGCGCCGCGCCGACCATGTTACCGGCATGGTTGAAGGCCTGGTTGCGCCCGTTCAGCGCATTGAAACCCTTTTGCTTGGCCATGCCCAGCGTGATGCCAGTCACCGCCGGCACGATCGCAGCGCTCGCCAGCGATTGCGCGACTTGCGAAAACGTCACCGCCCAGAAATTCTGCGAGATCAGGATGATGGCGGAGGCAAGGACCACAAAGATTCCGGGAATGACCACCCACAGCCGCTTGTTGTGGCTGGAATCGATAAAGCCGCCGATCGGCGTCGTCACCAGCATGCCTGCGACATTGCCGATCGTCAGCGCAGTGCCGATCAAGCCGGTGGTCCAGCCGCGCTCTTGCAGGAAGACGCCGACGAATGGGCCGATGCCGGACTGCATGTCCGCCATGAAGAAATTGACGGCGAACAGCGGCCAGATGCGCGAGGGACGCGATGTCATCGAAACGCTGAACGTGATGCTGCCGATCGCATGAGGTCTCGCGCAGGTGGAAATGGCCGACTGTTTGTGCCGGAGCGGTCCGAAAAGTAACATGCGCTAACCGCGTTGGTTCCTCCGGACTTGCAATTGGAGGGACGCGACGTCACCTCATCGGTGTCCACTCTCGTTCCGGATCACGCCATGCCCCTTTGGACCTGCGAAACCTGCGGTGCGCAATTTCCGGACACCGGAAATCCGCCGGCGTCCTGCCGGATCTGCGAGGATGAGCGGCAATATGTGAACTGGAAAGGCCAGGCCTTCCTCACGCGGGATGCGCTGGCAGAGCGTCACCGCCTCGTCTGGCACGACGATCTCGGCCTGACCGGCATCGCGCTCGAGCCGAGCTTTGCGATCGGCCAGCGCGCGCTGCTGGTCCCCGATGGCGGAGGGTACGTGATGTGGGACTGCATTCCGCTGGCAACGCCGGAGGCGGTGGCCCATGTCAAATCGCTCGGCGGCCTGACAGGGATCGCGATCTCGCACCCACATTATTATGGTGCGCTTGCGGACTGGAGCGAAGCGTTCGGCGGGGTGCCGGTCTATCTGCACGCTGACGACCGCCAATGGGTGACACGGCCGCATCCGTCCATCGTGCACTGGACCGGCGATCAGCATCGCATCTCGGACGATGTGCTGCTGTTGCGGACCGGCGGCCATTTCGCCGGTGCCACCATGTTGCATGATGCGCGCGGCGCCGATGGCAAGGGCGCACTTCTGACCGGCGATATCGCGCAGGTGACGATGGATCGCCGCTTCGTCAGCTTCATGTATTCTTATCCCAATTACATGCCGCTCAACGCCGCCGCGGTACGGAGGATTGCGGCTGCGGTCGCGCCTCTCGCGTTCGATCGCATCTACGGCGCCTGGTGGAGTCGCAACATCGCTGGCGGCGCCAAGGCCGCCTTCGCGGCCTCGGTCGAGCGATACATCGCGGCCATCGCCTGAGCCGGCCGGAACGCCATTGCCTATCGCCATTAACTGGACTATAAGTACACATATTAGGCGCGACGCAACGATGCGTTCGCTGGTCCGGCACGATCAATGCATCGTGGCTTTGGCGGGCGCGTGTTGTCGCCGTGTGAGCGGGAATAGGACGCATGACCGGGCGGCGCGACTACGAGATCTTTGAGGCCGGCAATTTCGTGCTTCAGTCCGGCGCTGTCTTCCCCGCGATGAACCTCGCCTACAAGACTTATGGCGCGCTGAATTCGGCCAAAGACAACGTCATTCTCTATCCGACCTCATTCAGCGCGCAGCATTTCGACACCGAGTGGTTGATCGGGCCCGATGGCGTGCTCGATCCCACCAGCTATTTCATCATCATCCCGAACCTGTTCGGCAACGGTCTGTCGTCGTCGCCATCGAACTCCGGCAACGAACCATTCCCGCAGCTCACCTATCACGACGCCGTCGCGGTCCAGCATCGGCTGCTGACCGAGCGCTTCGGCATCACAAAGCTGGCGCTGGTCTATGGCTGGTCGATGGGCGGCATGCAGGCGTATCACTGGGCCGCGCTTCACCCCGACATGGTCGAACGAGCAGCGGTCGTCTGCGGCAGCGCGCGATGCGCGCCCTACAATTACGTGTTCCTGGAAGCCGTGAAGGCTGCGCTGTCAGGCGATCCCGCCTTCCGCGACGGCCGCTTTGTCGAAAGGCCCGTTGCCGGCTATCGCGCCATGGGGCGCGTCTATGCCGGCTGGGCGATGTCTCACGGCTTCTATCGCGACGAGCTCTGGCGCGAGGCCGGCTTCACTTCGCTCGAGGACTATCTCGTCCGCGCCTGGGACGCGACCTTCGCTCGGCGCGATGCCAACGATCTGCTGGCGCAGATCAGTATCTGGCAGACTGGCGATATCAGCCGGTGCGCTGCCTTCGGCGGCGATTTAGATCGCGCGCTCGGGGCGATCAAGGCGCACATGCTGCTGATGCCGGGCGCCACTGATCGTTATTTTGACGTGCGCGACAATGAGGACGAGCTCGGCCGCCTCGTCAACGCAAAATCAGCCGTGCTGCATCCGATCCCGTCGCTGCACGGCCATCGCGCCGGCAATCCCGTCAACAATCCGCGCGACCGGGCCTTCCTTAAGGCCGAGATCGCAGAGCTTCTCAACAAGTAACGCAGGTCCCTGATCATGACTGACGCGACCGTTTCCGTTTCAGAACCGGGCCACCGCCTGAAGCCGCTGACGCCGGCGATGCTGCGCCAATTGTCGGTTCGCTCCGATCTCAAGGGCGCGGTGCGCAGCCTCTGCCACTACGCAATGGTCGTGCTGGTCGGATCGTTGATCTGGAAGGTGAGCTCGCGCTATGGCGTCCTCTGGGCGTTGCCGCTGATGGTGATACAGGGCTATTTCGTCGCCTTCCTGTTCATGGCGCTGCACGAGACCGCGCACAAGACCGCGTTCAGGAGCCGCGGCCTCAACCTCGCGGTCGGCTATCTCTCGGCCTTCATCATCGGACAGCCTTACGAATATTACTGCCTGTTCCATTGGGACCATCATCGCTACACCCAGGATCCCGAGAAGGACCCGGAGCTGATCGTCGGCGTGAAGCCGAAATCCGACACCCAGGTCGCGCTTGCCTATAGCGGTCTGCTCCAGGTTGCCGGGCGGCTGCGGCTGATGCTCGGTCATGCCGTCACCGGCAAGGTCACGGTACCCTGGATCCCCGAGAACAAGCGCGTCATCATCGTGACCGAAGCGCGCGTCTATGCCGCCCTTTATGTCCTGCTGTTCGCGCTCTCTCTGTGGTTCTCCTCGACCCTGCTGCTCAAGGTCTGGATCGCTCCGCTGGTCGCCGGGCAATTCTTCCTGCGGCCCTATCTGCTGGCCGAGCACACCGGCTGCGAGCGCACCCGCAGCGCCTTCCAGAACACCCGCACCACCTACACCGGCGCGGCCGTCAAATGGATTGCGTGGAACATGCCCTATCATGTCGAGCACCACGCCTACCCGTCGATTCCGTTTCACGCATTGCCGAAGCTGAACGCGATCGTCGACGGCGAGATCGTCTATCGCGGCAACGGCTATATCAGGACGACACTTGAGACTTGGGCGTGGTTTCGCAGGCAGCTGAAGGGCGCTTGAACCTAACGCAAAGCTCCGGTCGCAGCGCGACCGGAGCTTTGTCGTGAATGCACGCTATCAGTAGACGGTATAGCCGCAGACATTCACGACGCGGACACGCAGACCGTGACGGGTCTGGACGACGCGCTCCTGGTAGCAATTGTCGATGCCGGTGTTGACGTAGAGGCCGCCATAGCCAAAGCCCCAACCGGGACCCCAGTGGTGGTGGAAGCCGTGAGCGGACGCCGCGGTGGGCATGAGAGCGGCGGCGCCGAGCGAGCCGGCGGCGATCAGACCAAGTGCAAGCTTACGAAACATTCTCATTCTCCGGTGTGGCGCGAGGCCGTTGTTATGTCCCTGCTTCTCGGTCGAGCCGAAGCGTGATTGCGTTCACACGGCGAGGTGAGAATCGTGTTTCAGAATGGTTTCGTCGGTCGCGGTGAAACCCGCCGCAGTCAGGCTTTTCGCGCCGCGCGATAGCGCGCCGCCATCGCCCGCGTCATCTCGGCGATCTTCTCGCGGAGATCGGAGGGCTCCAGCACTTCGGCTTCGGCGCCGAGGCGCAACAATTCCGCGGCGGCATGCCATGATGTCTTGCCCGTCGGGACTCTGGCGATACGCCAGCCGTCCGCATCAGCGGTCTCTTCAATCTGCGTGCGCGCCCTGACGTAAGGCTGGCTCAGCGCGTCGAGCAGTTTTACGCCTGATGGCGAGAGCCGCACGACCGCGACGTTAGGGTGCATCTCGGCCTCCAACCGCAGCGTCGCATCCCGCCAGTAGGCCGCGAGGTCGAAATCGGCAGGGCGATCGAAGCTGTCGTCGAGCGCCTTGCAGTCAAGCACGCGCGCGACGCGATAGGTACGCACGCTGCCATCGACTTGACCTGCGAGATACCAGCTGCCGCCCTTGAGCACGAGACCGAGCGGGGCGACACGGCGCTGCTTCTCCGAGCGCCAGCTCTGGTAGCGAATCCTGATCAATGTTCCGCGCAAAGCGGCGCCGGCAATGGTGCGCAGATGCGTTGGCTCCTCCGTTTCGCCAAACCAGCCCGGCGCGTCCAGATGAAAGCGCTCCTGCATCCGGCCGGCGTCTTCGCGCAAATTTGCCGGCAGCGCCGCCATCAACTTGTTCTGTGCAGCGATCATCGCGGCATCCAGCCCCAGCGCCGCCGCCGGGCCGGGGAGCCCTGCGAGGAAGAGCGCGCCTGCTTCGCTCTGAGACAGCCCGTTCAGCCTTACGCGATAGCCATCGAGCAGGCGGTAGCCACCCTCCGCACCGCGGTCGGCATAGACAGGGACGCCGGACGCCGCGAGTGCGTCGATGTCACGGTAGATCGTACGAACCGAAACTTCGCAGGCCTCTGCGAGCTCGGGTGCGGTGACCTGCCCCTTGGCCTGGAGGGTGGTGAGGATCGATAGCATCCGGCTCGCGCGCATATTTCCTTAAACCATACCTGACACAGGATGTCAGGTATGGTCGGTTAGAGATGCGGCCATCGCAAGCCGACCCGAGGGAGACCTGCCATGACCGACCCGAATCGCATCACGCTATATTATTCGCCGCAGAGCCGGGCCACCGGCACACGGGTGCTGCTGGAGGAACTGGGGGCGCCCTACGATCTCCATATCCTCAACATGAAGGCGGGCGAGCAGCGGCAACCGGCCTATCTCGCCATCAATCCGCTCGGCAAGGTACCGGCAATCCATCACCACGGGGAGCTCGTGACCGAGCAGGTCGCGATCACCATCTATCTCGCCGATCTCTTCCCCGAGGCGGGGTTGACGCCCACCCTGAATGATCCGCTGCGCGGTCCGTATCTGCGCTGGATCGCCTATTATGGCGCTTCGTTCGAGCCGGCCCTGATCGACAAGTTCATGCGACGCGAGCCAGCCCCGATCACACAGTCGCCTTATGCCGACTACGACACCATGCTCGGGGCGCTCGAGATGCAATTGTCGAAGGGGCCGTATCTGCTCGGCGAGCGGCTGACCGCCGCCGATGTCCTGTGGGGTGTCGCGTTCAGCTGGACCATGATGTTCGGCATCGTGCCGAAAAAGGACGTCTTCGTTCGCTATGCCGAGCGCATCACCTCGCGACCGGCGTTCCAGCGTATCAGCGCGGCCGACGATGAGATGGCTGCGCAGCATGCCAAGGCTGTGGGAGCCTAAGCCTCACTCCGCTGTCGTCCCGGGCTCGCGCGTCGCGCGCCCCGGGACGACCACCGAGTATGAGGCGCGCCCTCGGACGCGCTGCCCCCTCAAAACCTCGGTGCCCGCTTCTCCGCGAACGCCTTGATACCTTCCTTGATCTCGTCGCCGCGCATGCTGTCGCGATGGCGCTGCTCTGCGGCCGCCTCGTCCAGTTCGCCGCGAGCGAATTCATTGATGGCGCGCTTCATGCCGCGCATCGCATTCGGTGCGTTGCCGGCGAGGATGTTGGCGAGCTTGTCGACTTCCTCGTCTAGAAACTCGACCGCCACCATGGCGGTGAGATAGCCGATCCGCAGCATTTCCGGCGCAGTAATCTTTTCCGCGGTGAGGAACAGCTTCTTGGCATTGTCGACGCCGAGCCGGGTCACGTAGCGTTTGATGCCGCTGCTGTAGTAATGCAGCCCGAGCCGGGCCGCCGGCATGAACATCTCGGCGGTGTCGACGCCGATACGGAAATCACAGGCGAGCGCGAGATCGGTCGAGCCGCCATACACGCCGCCATTGAGTCGGCAGATCGTCGGCACGCCGAGATCCTCGAGCCGGTTGACGACGACTTCGAAGGCCGAGCCCGCGCTCTGCTGCTCGTTGGCGCTGACCGCGCGCTCGGCGACCGAGTTGAGATCGTAGCCGGCCGAGAAGGCGCGTCCCGTGCCGGTCAGCACCAGGACGCGGATATCGGGATCGGCCTCGATCCGGTCGAACAAGTGGACGAGCTCGCCAAGGTCTTCGGCCTGGAGCCGGTTGAGATGCTTGGGCCGGTTGAGGCGGATGGTCGCACGGGCCCCGTCGATTTCGAGCAGGGGGCTGGAAGCCGCGTCGGCTGTCTCCGACATTCTTGTCTCCACTACCTGTTTTCGAGCGCGCGCCGTTTGGCTTCGGCGTCGATGGTCTCGGCCAGATCGGGGTGCCGGGCCATCAGCACGCGGAAGTCGACGAGGTCGAGCACGAGCAGCCGCGACACTTTCGTGGTCGAAACGTTGGCGCCGCGCATGTTGTTGCCGAGCAGCGCCATCTCGCCGAAGAAGGCGCCTTCCCCGAGCTGTACCTTCTTGCCGGGCAGGTCGACCTCGACTTCCCCGGCGGCGATGAAATACATGCAGTCGCCCTGCGTGCCCTTGCGGATGATCATGGTGCGCGCCGGCAGCTCCATCGTACGAAGCATGTGGGTGACATCGGCGATGGCCGCAGGCCCCAGCGCCGCGAAGAACGGCACCTTGCTGACGGATTCCCAGGTCTTGAGGAAATTGTCACGGCGGGTCTCCGCTGCGAACCCGGTCGCCAGGATACCGGTCCAGAGGCCGAACACGCCGAGGCCGGAGATCATCACCAGCGCCGCCACCATGCGGCCGAGCGGCGTGACCGGCACGACGTCGCCATAGCCTGTCGTGGTCAGCGTGACGACCGCCCACCACAGGGCGGCGGGAACGCTGCCGAATGTTTGCGGTTGCACGTCCCGCTCCAGGAAATACTCCGCGACGGAGGCGAGAAAGACCACCATCAGGAAAATCACGAGCACGCTGAGCAGCGGCCCCGATTCCAGCACGAGCACGCGGCGGAGCTGGCGCAGGCCGGGAATGCCCGGCACGACCTTCAACACCCACAGCACGCTCAGCAGCCAGGCCGTCTTGGGCTCGGCGCCGAGGATCAGTGCGATCGGTACGGCCAGTGCCCCGACGGTATCGACCAGCCCGGCGGAGGAGGACATGTAAAGTCCCAGCCGCCCTTGCCGTCTCATATGGCGCAGCCGGACCAGCCATTCGAACACGAAGTAGGCGAGGCTGGCCCACAGCAGGAGATCGACCCAGTGGTGTGCCGTTTCATAGGCCGGGTTGAGCGTCAGCAGCACCATGCTGAGCACGCCGACGGTCACGGCCACATAGGCCGCTTTGGTCATGTTGCGGCCGGCGGTCGCGGCCACGAACTGGGCCAGGGCGGGAAACATCGGCTTCAACATGAGGGATGACGGCTCGGTCTGGCTCTTGCGGTCCCCGGGGCTGGGACTTCAGCGCCAAAGTGCCCGTCCGCACGAGGGCCGTCAACGACAGGCGCCCGCCTTCGATGCGGGTGGCTAATCCGGTAGGTCAAGCCGTCACTTGAAATGGGGTGGCTCGTCATAGCCGCGGCGGCTGCTCAAGAACAGCAGCATCATCAAGCCGATGCCGACGACCACGGAGAACCCCGCTCCGAGCGCCAGGGCGACATAGCCTTCNCGCCGCCGACCGACATGGCCGAATAGGCGAAGTAGCCAACCGCAACCAGCATTCCCAGCAAGATGATGAGAAGGAGCATACGCATGGTGCGTTCTCCGGTTGTGTCCCTAACCAACGGTTGTTTTGTGAGACGGTTCCGCGAGAGACACGGCCGCGATTGGCCGGGAAAACAATCCCCCGGGCGCGATCGATAGGTCAGGCACTCTGAGCTGTCTTCACCGCCACGACATTGGTGTCGTCATGCGGGGGAGGGAGGTCCTGTCGGGTGGCCTTCTCGAGCTCGCCGGCATGGCGCTTCAGGTAGTCGCGGCGCATACCGATCTCGTCGCGGACAAATTCGTAACCGAGCTTGAAAGTATCGAGCCCGTCGGTACTGATCGTGCCGTCGCGCAGACCGATGACCGCGCCGCGCAAGATGCTCTCAAGCTCGTCCTGGAGGCATTCGAGCTCATCCGGTGAATGGGCGTGTTCGATGCGTTCGCCGATGTCGAGGATGGCGGTGGAGAGCTCACTTGCCTTTTCCGGCGCGATGCGGGTGATCTTGGCGTAGATTGCGGCGAAGATCGAGCCGATGACGCTGAGCGCGGCGGCGCCCAGATACATCATGTCGCTGTATTTATCCATGAACGACTTGGTGTCATCGTTGATGTAGTCGGCCGCGCCCTGATGCGCCATCACGTAGGCGTCCTTCTCGACCGACGCCGGCTCAATGTGGGTCGCAAAGCCGTTGTCGAGCCCCAGCGCGGATTTGTTCTCGTAGACGATGCGCGCGATGTCGCCGGCGGTGGTACCCGACATTTTGGATTGAGCGACCAGGAGCCATTCGAGCCCGATCGTATCGAGATCGTCGTCGGGAATCTCGGGCGATGCCGACAGCGTGCCGGCCGTCAGCGTCTCGTCGGAAATGCCGGGGAATTTGCGCGCCAGCGCCTTGGCCTCATCGATCGCATTCAGCGTGAAGCCGCCGCGCTTGGCGACCTGTTCATAGGCCTTCTCGCGCACGGCCTTGGAGGCGTGGACGATTGCGATCACCGCGCTGAAGCCACTGGCGGGCGCGAACAGCTTGTCCAGGGTCATGCCTTGCGGCGCCATCTGGATCTTGGCGGCGTCGGGGCTGTCGGGGGCGATATCGAGTAGGTTGCGGACGAAGGCGAGCGAGGATTCGCTGTCGGCGCGAACCGCGACCTTTTTCTTCTTCAGCTCGGCCAGCGACTTGATCTTTTTATTGCCGGGACCGAGCAGAAGCACGAAATCGTGCTCCAGCAGCGCCAGAGTGCGCGCCCGCGCCGGCACCTTGGCGTCGGTGCGCAGGATGGCGAGATCGGCCTGCCTGCGGTCGAATTGCGCGATTGCCTTGGCGTTGTCGGGATTGTTGACGATCTTGATCCGGAAACGCGAGCCGCTGTTCTTCAGCAGCGTGGCGAGCTTGTTCGCGAACAGGGCTTCGTCGCCGTCGGGCCCGCCAACAGCAAAGGTCAGCGTCTCCGAATTGTGCAACCAGGCGCGGCCCGCCCAGACGGTCGCCAGCGACAGCAGCAGGGTGAGCACGACATACAGCAGCACCTGCTGCTGATTGGTCTTGATCACTTTGGGACGCCGTGGCGGCGGGGGTTCAGTCGACGAGGTCGGGCCTTCAGCACTCATGGCAGCACCTGGCCTTATTCCTTGAACGGCGGGCGGCCGGATCGTCGCCGGCAGCCTGCGCAAAAATTTCGTAAGCGTTTAAAAAAGAACGATAATCCTCTACTCCAGGATGATAGCGCTCCAGTTGCGGAAAGCAAATTCCGCGCCGGAGGTAACCTTACCCGGGGCGACCTCTGGTCTTGTTGATCCTATCACCGTTTAGCCACACTTGGCGATTTTCCGGTTCCCCCGGCTGCATTCCGGCGCAGGAAATGTCATAAATCGTCGGTCCCGATGGATTTGATGGGACCAAGAAGAAGTTGCGCTGAACGCTCCATTTTTTCTTTTCGAGTCAACGAGGGCGTCAGCTTTGTCGTTTCCACCTCTGTCATCGGCGGTTCCGGTCGAAGCGCTCATTGGCTGGATGTTGCTGCTTACCTTCAAGCACATCATCGCCGATTTCGTCCTGCAAACGGCCTGGATGGCGCACGGCAAGGACCAGAAGCACGGCTGGGCTTTGCCGCTCCTGGTGCATTGCCTGATTCACTTTGCGGTTGCGTTGCCATTGATCCTGATCGTGGCGCCAAAATTCTGGTTCGTGGCGCTGATCGATTTCGTCATCCACATCACCATCGATCGCGCCAAGGGATTTGTGTCGGCTAATTTCGGCGTCAACCAGGAGCACCCCTGGTTCTGGACCCTGATCGGCGTCGACCAGGCGCTGCACCATCTGACCGGCTTCGGCCTCTCCATCTTCATGGCGGCGAACTGAGCTTCGACCTCCATTCCGAGGCCCCGCCGGTGGCGGGGATCTTGAAGGACTGCCGCAAGGCCACCGCCGACGCCGCATTCAACCCGGTAGGGCTGCGCTCTGATTCGCGGCATAAGAGCATGGACACCGGGTGACTACCGCCCAGGGTGGTTAACCTTTCATTAGAGAATTGCGCGGCATCTTCCGGACACGAGGGAGAACTGCAATGTTTTCAAGCCGCGACGCTTTTGAAAGCGATTTCTGCCCGGTTCGTGACGAGCTTCTTGGCGAGATGTACCGCGCCAATGAAAGCGGTCTGCCGAGGCTGGTTGAGAGTGTTTCCCCTGACGTCCGCGCCAGGCTGGCGCTGTTTTGCTATCGCCGCAGCCATCTGCACTCGTTGGCCGTCGTGATCGCGCGCAGCTGTAGCGAGCGCGACCTGATCGAGAACGGTGGCCGTGTCGGCTCGACACTCTACGCGTTGTCGCGCGAAGGCTCGGCCAAATCATCGCCCTCGCTGTCGGGAGGCCGCAAGCCGATCACGTTGTCGACCAAGCCGCTCTCGGTGCTCGCACCGCTGGACGACGAAATCGACGACGAGATCAGCGAAGCCGTTCCCGCCTAAGCGGTCTCTATCGCAGGCAGCCCGAACTTCCGCCGCGCCATCGCGCATTCGGCATCTCCAGGCATGCAGGTGCGGCACACCTGCGGCCGCACCGCATAGATGCCGCACGTGGTCGCCTTGCCGATATCTCCCTGCAACGCCGAACAGCGATCGCCCTCGCAGCGCATGCCGGACTGACGCGCGTTGACGAGGCCCGAAGGGATCAACGCAAGCTCCTCGTCGCTCTCGATCGAGAAACGCGGCCAGTTTTGCGAATAGCCGCAGCAGGCGCCGCAGCTCTGGCAGCAGTTCGATTGATCGATCTCTTCCATCGGCATCACGTGTCCTTCGGCGGTCCCCAGACCAGGCTCTGCCGCCATTTCGCGCGCAGCACGTCGCGCCTTTCAGGATATCGCTCGTCGAGATAGGTCGCCTCCACGACGCGGTCGGTGCGGAAGCTGCGGAAGTCTCCGCGTAGCTCGCACCACGCGGCGAGCAGACGCACGGCTTCGAGATAGCCGACCGAGATCGGCCAGATCATGCGCTCGCTGGGACGACCCTGTTCGTCGCGATAGCGCAGCATGATCTTCTTGCCTTCGTGGATCTGCGTGCGCGTACGCGCCATGTCCAGACGGTCAGGCTCCCTGTTCCAGCTCGGCCGCGCCCGGCTCGCCGGCTCCAGCACGAAGGGCCGCAGCCGCTCGGGCACAGTGTCGGCGATCTTGGCCATCAAATCTTCGGCCGCGCGCGCCAGCGTGGAATCGGCATGGCCCGCGACCCATTGCGCGCCCAGCACCGCCGCCTCGATCTCGTCCGGCGTCAGCATCAAGGGCGGCAGGTCGAATCCTTTTTCCAGGATGTAGCCCATGCCGGCTTCGCCGCGGATCGGCACGCGCTGGCCTATCAGCGTTGCGATGTCGCGATAGATGGTGCGCTTCGAGGTCTCGAGCTCGGCTGCAATTGCGTCCGCGGTCAGCGGCTTACGGGTGCGCCTCAGCACCTGGATGATCTGAAACAGCCGGTCGGCACGTCTCATGACAATTCTCTCATCGAACGGCGGATCAGGAATCGGCGCGCGGCTGCTGACAGGATGTTGGCAGCAGGGGAGTTCTATACCGGGACAACACATCGACTGAAGAGGGTTTGTTCATGATCACTCCGATCCATCTTGGCCTGGCTGGCCCGCTCTGGCGAGCGCAAGCTTCGTTGCATGCCAGAGTCTTTGGCCGCTTCGTGTTTCTCGAACTCACTGCCGTCGACCTCCGCCTCGCGATCGCAACCGTGGTGACACGTTCGTTGATCCAGGCTGCGGACGCGCTCGTCCGCCATGTGATGGGCCGCGCCTGGCGGGGGGCCCGTTTCGCAGAAGATATCACGGCTG
>NZ_LJYG01000047.1:179861-301706 GCF_001440035.1 Bradyrhizobium manausense
CCGGCACTAGGTTCCGTCAACTCTTTCGGCAGGTTCAGGAGAGCTCACATGATCACGCTTTACGGCTTTGGCACCGGCTTCGGCCTGCCGGAAATCAGCCCCTTCGTCACCAAGACCGAGGTGCAGCTCAAGATGGCGGGGCTGCCCTACCGGAAGGAGCGGGCGATGCCGCCGGCCTCACCCAAGGGGCAGCTGCCTTTTATCGACGATGGCGGCGAGGCGGTGGCCGATTCGACCTTCATCCGCGCCCATATCGAGCGCCGCTACGGCTTCGACTTCGATGCCGGCCTCTCGTTGCAGGAGCGTGCACAGGCCTGGGCCTTCGAGCGCATGATCGAGCATCACGTCTACTGGGCGCTGATCGGCGCCCGCTGGGTTGATCCAGTCAATTTCGCCAAGGGACCTGCGCATTTCTTCGACGGTGCGCCGGAGCACAATCGGGAGAAACTGCGCGAGGATGCCCAGTTCCGCGTCGCCGAGAACTATCTGCTCTCCGGCCTCGGCCGCCACGCCCCCGATGATGATGTCGATCTCGCAGTGCGTTCGCTGTTTGCGCTGTCGGTGCAGCTTGGTGACAAATCCTATCTGATGGGCAACAAGCCCAGCGGTGTCGACGCGACTGCGTTCGGCGCGCTCGCTGGCATTTTGACGCCGTTCTTCGAGTCCAGCCTGCGCGACCGCGCGGAAGGGTTTCCGAACCTCACCGCCTATGTCGACCGGATGATGGACACCTACTATCCGGAGTTTGCCTGGACGCCCCTGCGCCAGGCGGCGTGAGGCAAGCGCGCCGGACGTATAAAAGAAAAGAGCCGGCCTGATGGGCCGGCTCTCGTCATTTCGGAGACCGACGCCGCCTACCTCACCAGCGTGTACTTGCCGTTCTTCACGGTGAGCAGGATGCGCGAGCGCTCGTCGAGGCCGTAGCGGTCCTTTTCGGTGAAGTTGTAGACGCCCTGGCTGGCGGCCAGCTCCTTCTCGGACAGCAACGCCTGACGGATCGCTTCGCGGAACTCAGGTGTGCCGGGTTTTGCGGTCTTCAGCGCCGTCGGGATGATACGCTTGAGGATCTCGAAGGCATCGTAGGAATGGCCGGCGAACTGGCTGCGGCTGTTCGGGCCGTACTTGGCTTCATAGGCTGAGTTGAGCGCAAGGCCTGGCTTCTTGGTGGCGGCTTCCTCCGGCTGGTCCTCGGGGTCCATGACAGGACCGGATGCCATCAGCACGCCTTCGGCCGCTTGGCCGGCGATGCGGATGAAGTCCATGCTGGCAGCGCCGTGGGTCTGGTAGATCAGGCCCTGATAGCCGCGCTCACGCAGCTCGGTCTGCGGCAGCGCGGCCGCGGTGCCGGAGGCGCCGACCAGGATCGCATCGGGATTGGCGGCCACGAGCTTCAGCACCTGGCCGGTCACCGAGGTATCCGGACGGGCGAAGCGCTCCTCGTCGACGATGGTCATGCCCATCGGCACGGCCTGCGCCTTCAGGTCGTTGAACCAGAGGTCGCCATAGGAGTCGGAGTAGCCGATATAGCCGAGGGTCTTGATGCCCTTGGACTTCATGTGATCGTACAGCACCTTGCCGACGATCGGGATCGGCTGCGGCATCGCCACCGACCACTTCATGCGTTCCGGCGTGATCGGGAAGGGAGCCAGACCAAAGTGCGGAATGCCGGCTTCGTTGGCGACGTTGGAGACTGCGATGGTCGGCGGCGTCAGCGCCGAGCCCATGATGATGTCGGCTTTGGATTCGGTGACGAAACGGCGGGCGTTGGTGGTCGCGGTGGTGGGATCGCCGCCGTCGTCGAGCACGATCACCTTCAATGGAACGCCGCCGATTTCCTTCGGCACGAATTCCAGCGCGTTGCGCTCGGGGATTCCGAGCGCGGCGCCCGGGCCGGTGGTGGTGGTGGTGATGCCGATGGTGATTTCGTTGGTCTGGGCATGCACGGGCAAGGCCGGCAACGCCAGCGTCGCCGCCGCGATGGCAGTCAGGTAAAAGCGTTTCATCAATTCCTCCCTTGACGTTTTCTTTGAAAGCAGAAATCGGGGATGAATTCAGCCCCGTCTTTTGGCGATGCGGCGATTTGGTTCCGGATTAGCTCCCTGTGAATTTGGCCACCATTTCCGGGGGGAATGGTGCCGATTTCAGTCTATCGGGGTTGTCGGGGTCGCGGCCGACCAGGACGCGCGTCTCGAAGCCTTCGATGGCGAGCGCCTCGCCCTTGTAGACGTTGTGCTTCACCTCGAAGCTCGAGCGCTTGATGCTCTCGATCTTCGTTTCGATGGTGATCCAGTCGCCATAGGTCGAGGGAATGTAGAACCTGGACCGCGTATCGACCATGGGGATGCCCACCAGGCCGTATTTGCGAACCAGGTCCTGCTTGGAGAAGCCGGCGACCTCGAACAGGGTCGACGTCGAATCGTCGAACATCGCGAAATAGCGCGGATAGTAGACGATGTTGGCGGGGTCGCAGTCGCCCCACTGGATCTGGACGTCGCGCCGGTTCACGAACATGCGTTGAGTGCCTTATTTCGGCGCCATGCGCAGCGAGCCGTCGAGGCGCACCACTTCGCCGTTGAGATAGGAGTTCTCGACCATGTGCAGCGCGAGCGCGGCGAACTCGTCGGCATTGCCAAGACGGCGCGGGAAGGGGATGGCGGCGGCGAGCGAGTCCTGCGCTTCCTGCGGCAGATTTGCCAGCAGCGGCGTCAGGAACAGCCCGGGCGCGATGGTCAGCACGCGGACGCCGAACTGGGCGAGCTCGCGCGCGATCGGCAAGGTCATGCCGACGATGCCGCCCTTCGAGGCCGAGTAGGCCGACTGGCCGATCTGGCCGTCATAGGCGGCGACCGAGGCCGTGTTGATGATGACGCCGCGCTCGCCGCTCGCCTGCGGCTCGAGCTTGGACATCTCCGTCGCCGCGAGGCGCAACATGTTGAAGGTGCCGATCAGGTTGATCTTGATCACCTTGTCGAAATCGGCAAGCGCCATCGGGCCGTCGCGCCCGACGACGCGTTTTGCAACGCCGATGCCGGCGCAGTTGACCAGTACGCGGGCCGGACCGTGGGCCTTGGCCGCCTGTGCGATCGCAGCTTCGGCGGAGGCCGCGTCTGAGACGTCGCAGGTGACGGCGACGCCCTTGATCTCGGCGGCAACGGTCTCTGCAAGCTTGGTATTGAGATCGCACACCGCGACCTTGGCGCCCTGCGCCGCCAGTTTTCGTGCTGTGGCAGCACCCAGACCCGATGCGCCGCCGGTGACGATGGCTGCCTGATCCTTCAACAACATGGCGTTCTCCTTCGATGAGTTTCTTTAGCCGACCGATATCACGCGGTCAGACGGATTGGCAGCGTAGAGCTCTTCAATCAACGCGCCGCGATGCTCCAGCACCGCGCGCTGGTTGATCGAGCCCTTGTCGGTGACCTCGCCCTTGTCGATCGAGAGCGGCGTGTCCATCAGGATCGCACGGGTAATCCGGGTCGAGGAGCCGGTCGCCGAACCGAGAAACTGGGTCAAGCGCTCGCGGAACGCCTCGCGGACCAGCCGGTCGCGCGTTGCGACCACCACGTCGTCCGGCGGCAGCGTCGGGTTGATCAGGCGGCAGCCGTCGAGATCGAGCACGATGAGAGCGGAGATCTCGTCACGGTTGATGCCGGCGATGACGACGTCGCGCACCAGCGGCGCGCAGGCTGCGATGAGGCGCGCGCGCAAGGGACCGACGCTGACCCAGGTGCCGCTGGCGAGCTTGAAATCCTCGCTGACGCGGCCGTCGAAATCGAAGCCAGCGTTGAGATCGTCGGGATCGGCAGGCTTGAGCGCATCGCCCATCTTGTAAAATCCTTCCTCATCGAAGGATTTTGCGGTGATGTCAGGCTGGCGCCAGTAGCCGGGCATCACGTTCGGCCCCTTGGCGCGGACCTCGAGCTTGCCGTTGTTTGGCACCAGCTTGGCCTCGTTGCCGGAAACGGGAAGGCCGACATGGCCGGAGCGGCTGGTACGCGGATTGACCGACATGAAGAACGGTGCGGTCTCGGTGGCACCGAGGCCCGTGAGCATCGGTACGCGATATCCCTTCTCCTTGACCGCGAGCTCGTCAAGACTGTTCCAGACGAACGGCGACAGCGCAGCGCCGGAGAAGAACATCGCATGCAGGCGATCGAAGAACTTTGCGCGCAGGCCCTGGTCGTCCCGCAAATAGGGCAGCAGCGATTCATAGCCCTTGGGCACGTTGAAATAGACCGTCGGCGAAATCTCCTGGAGATTGCGCACGGTCTCCTCGATGCCGCCGGGCACCGGCTTGCCGGCGTCCAGATACATCGAGCCGCCATTGTACAGCGTCAGCCCGATATTGTGGTTGCCGCCAAAGGTGTGGTTCCACGGCAACCAGTCGATGATGACGGGCGGCTCGTCCTTGAGGAAGGCGAGCGTCTCGCGCAGCATCACTTGGTTGGCGCAGATCATGCGCTGCGTGTTGATGACGGCCTTGGGATTGCCTGTTGAGCCCGAGGTCAGCAGGAATTTTGCGATTGTGTCGGGGCCGATCTTCTCATGGAGCTCGTCAAGATCGCTACGGATCGGGGTTGCGATGAGGTCGGCGAGCAGGGTGACGTCGCGGCCCGGCACATGGCCATAGGAGGCAGCGATCTCGGTACCGAGGGAGACATTGGCGGCGAGCGCGTCCGCGAACTTGTCGGCATCCTCTGCGAAAACGAGGCCGGGCGTCAGCAGCTTCATCAAATATGCGAGCTTGCCGTAATCCTTCGACACCAGCGAATAGGCCGGTGACACCGGGCAGAAGGGAATGCCGGCATAGAAGGCGCCGAAGGCGAGCAAAGCGTGGTCGATCGAATTGCCGGAGAGGATGACGACCGGCCGCTCCGCCGACAGGCCGCGCTGGATCAGGCCTGAGGCGATATGCCGGCTCGCGGTGAGCAGCTCGGCATAAGTGATCTTGCGCCAGCCCCGGCCACCCTCGCGTTCGGCCATGAAGACGCGGTCCGGCGTCGCCGTCGCCCAGTGATGCAGACGATCGGTGATGCGGACGGGATAGTCGCCGAGGGGCTGCTTCGGCCGCAGATAGATCGTGCCATCGGCGCGACGCTCGACATCGACGACGGGATCTCCGAACGAGATCGGCCGCAGCGGAGAATTGCTCACGCCGCGCTCTGTGCTGGAAGAGGACGGCTGTGCGCTCATGACTTCGGCTTTACCTTGGCGGTCTTGTGCTCGAGGAACTCGCGGATCCTGCGTTTTGCTTCCTTGTCGCTCTGCGCAACGGTGGCCATCAGCGATTCCATCAAAAGGCCGGTCTGCGGATTGGCCTCCGCGATCATCGGGAGTGCTTGAAGCACGGCGAAATTCGTCAACGGCGCGTTGGACGCAATCTTGGCCGCAAGCTCCAGCGCCTTGGGCAAGCCGTTGCCGGCCTCGGTGACATATTGCGCAAAGCCGTAGGACGCGCCCTCGGTCGCGCTATAGACGCGGCCGGTCAGCATCATGTCCATCATCCTGGCAACGCCGATCAGCCGCGGCAGCCGCACCGAGCCGCCGCCGCCGACGAAGATGCCGCGCTGCCCCTCTGGCAGGGCAAAATAGGTCGAGGGCTCGGCGACACGGATATGCGCCGCGCAGGCAAGCTCCAGCCCGCCGCCGATCACGGCACCCTTCAGCGCGGCGATGACGGGGACGCGGCTATACTGGATACGGTCGAACACCCGATGCCACATTTGGGAATGGAGAAGGCCGCCGGTGGCGTCGTGGTCCTGGAGCTCGGACAGGTCGAGACCGCTGGAGAAATGGTCGCCGATGCCGTGAATGACCACCGCACCGACATCCTCGGGCAGGGACGTAAAGCATTGGCCGATTTCGAGAATGATGCCGTCATTGAGCGCATTGCGCTTGGCCGGCCGGTTCAGCCCCACGGTCAGAACCCGGTCCACCCTCTCGATCTGAAGCAGCCCGGAGGTGCCCGCGCCAGCGGTCTCGGCGTTTCCCTGTGTCATTTGCGTCCTTATCAGAATAGTTATGTTGTATAACGAATTTGGGAGGAGTCAAGGAGGGGGCCGGTAGGCAAAAGCCGTCCTCCAATTTGGTGTCGTCCCGGCGGAGGCCGGACCCATAACCCCAGGGAGGCATTTGGCGAAGATTGGTCGTTCGGTACTCCGACCGCCTGCAGCGGATAGATCACGCGGTATGGGTCCCGGCTTTCGCCGGGACGACAGTTGAGTGTGCGCTCACACCACCTGATGCACGTCGATCACCACGCGATCGGCGTGCCGCGCGGCTGAGCCGATAAAGATGTACTCCATCAGCCAGCGATATTTCTCGTGCCCCGTCTCGAATTTCGGCACGGTCCGAAAATAGATCAGCTTCGGATCAACAGGTTCGCCACGCTTGAGCTTTTGCAGGAGTTCGATCGGGCCAAAGCGGATGCCCTTGTTCTCGACATAGATGGTGGCGCCGTCGTCGGTCTCGAAGGCGTATTTGGCCTCCAAGTCGATCAGCTCGTTGGGGCGGATGGTTTGGAAGTCGGCGCCGTACGGCAGCACTTTTCCAGTGATCGCGCCCGTCACCTCACCGCCGATGATCGGGATGATGCGGCGGACGCCGATGCCGGTCTCGCCAGCGGTGATGACGTCGCCGATTTTTGCAGTGATCGTGAAGACATAATTTGTCGCGAGCGTCGGTGTGGTCATTGCTTCGCCTCGCTAGTGCGCCATCATCCGCGTCGGCAGCCATGTCGCCAGCAGCGGGAACGCGATCAGGATCACCAGGCGCACGAGGTCGGTCGCCACGAATGGAATCACACCCTTGAAGATCGTGGAGAAGGAGACGTCCTTCACCACGCTCTTGATGACAAACACGTTCATGCCGACAGGCGGATGGATCAGCCCGAGCTCGACGGTCATGACGATGATGACGCCGAACCAGATCGGGTCGAAGCCGAGATGTGTGATCACGGGGAAGATGATCGGCACGGTCAGGATGATCATCGCCATGGCGTCCATCAGGCAGCCGAGCATGAGATACATCACCATGATCAGCGCCAGCACGCCGTAAGGGCCGAGGCCGAGGCCGGTGAGAAATTCCGTCACCTTCTGCGGCGTCTGCGTCACCGTGAGGAAATAACCGAAGATCAAAGCGCCGATCAGCACGGTGAACACCGCGGCCGCGGTGCGCGTCGCCTGCAGCAGCGAGGCCAGCACCTTCTCGCGGTCGAGCCGTCCCGTGACCATGCCGATGATGAAGGCGCCGGTGGCGCCGACGCCGCCAGCTTCAGTCGGCGTAAAGCGCGGCAGGAAGGGCAGACCGTAGAGACCGCCGATCACGAACACGAACAGCAGCACCGGCGCCCAGATGTCCTTCAGTCCGGCGAAACGCTCGCGCCAGGGCAGCACCTTGCCCTTGGGCAGGAAGTCGGGGCGGAGATAGCCGATCAGGAAGATCGTGATCATATACATGGTCATCGCCAGCACGCCCGGAATGATGCCGGCGATGAAGAGTTTGCCGATGTCCTGCTCGGTGATGATGCCGTAGACCGCGAGCACGGTGGAGGGCGGCAGCATCGCGCCAAGCGTGCCGCCGGCCGCGATCACCCCTGTCGCAAAGGACTGCGGATAGCCGAAGCGGCGCATCTCGGGATAGGCAACGGCGGAGAAGGTGGCTGCCGTCGCCACCGATGAACCGCAGATCGCGGCAAAGCCGCCGCAGGCGCCCACGGTCGCGATGCCGAGCCCGCCGCGCAAATGTCCGACAAAGCCGTTGGCGGCGCGGAACAGCTCCCGGCTCATGCCGGAATTGCTGACGAACGAGCCCATCAGCAGGAACATCGGGATGACGCCGAAGGTGTAGTCGGTGACCGTGCGCATCGAGGTCTGGCCGACCAGTTTCAGCGCCGGCGTCGCGCCGACCAGATAGGAGAAGCCGGAGACGCCGACGAGCCCCATGGCCATGCCGACGGGCACGCGCAGCAGCATCAAGGCAAACAGGGAGATGAAGCCGATTACGGCGACGGCATCTGTGCTCATGATTATTCCGTCGCCTTCAGCTTGGGGTCGTGCATCTCTTCAGGATGGAAGATCAATCGGTAGGTGCGGATCGCGATCAGCAGAACGGCCGAGACGTCGCCGATCCAGGCGATCGCGAAGAACGGCCAGGTCGGCATGTGCATGTCGAAGGTCTGGACGTTGTCGTTGTAGGTGCCGCGCACCTTGTCGAACAGCGTCCAGGTCTGCACCGTGACGACGAACAGCAGCACCAGCGTCGCGAACACGTCGATCCAGCGCTGGTAGCGTGGCCCGACATTGCCCCAGACCAGATCGACCGTGATGTGCGTGCCGCGGTAGGAGGTTGCCGCGATGCCCCAGAAGATCAGGATGCCGAGCAGCATGCGACCGATGTCGAAACTGTCAGGGATCGAATAATTCAGCGTGTTGCGCAGCAGCACCGACAAAAAAATGTCGAGCGCGACGATGCCGACGAACGCGGCGGCGATCCATTCGATCGTGTCGATGATGCGGTCCATCCAGGCGCGCTTCATGGGGAGAGAGTCCTTTCGACCAGTTCGAGGTGTCCCCGCGATGGAGCCGCGCTCCCTCCCCCGCTTGCGGGGGAGGGGTGGGGAGAGGGTGTCTCCACAATCGAGAACCCCCAAGAGGAGAGAGCCCCCACCCGGCACTCGGGACGATGCTTCGCATCGCCCGGAACGCGCCGACCTCTCCCGCAAGCAAGCGGGAGAGGTGTAGTCTCACTCCGCCAGTGCGTTGTACTTCTTCAACGACGCCTTCAATTCCGCCAGCGCAGCGTTCGGATCGATGCCGGTCTTCTTGACGCCATCGCCCCAGGTCTTGACCAGCGGTTCGGCGGCCTTCTTCCAGGCGGCGGTCTGGTCCGGGGATAGCTTGTAGACCTCGTGACCTTCTTCCGCCTTCACCTTGTCGACGCCGGCATCTTCGAACTTGCCCCAGTGCTCGCCAACCACCCCGGCCATCTCGGTCGAGCAGTTCTTGTCGACCGCGGCCTTCTGCTTGTCGGACATCGCATTGTACTTGTCCTTGTTGATCACGAACACGAAGGTCGTGGTGTAGAGCGGCGCTTCCATGTGGAACTTGGTGACCTTGTCGATGCCGAACAGCACCAGCGAGCCCCAGGGAAAGGTGACGCCGTCGGCGACGCCGCGCTCGATAATGTCGCGCACTTCAGGGGCGGAGGACTGCACATTGGTGCCGCCGAGCGCGGTGACGAAGTTCGCCATGGTCGCATGCGCGGGACGGATCTTCATGCCCTTCACGTCCTCCGGCATGGCGATCTTCTTGCTGCGCGAGTGGAAGGACGAAGGCGAGTGGACGAAGGCGAGGCAGTATTTGACGTCCTTCATCTCCTTCTCGGCATATTTGCGGTACCAGGCGTCCAGCCCCATCGAGCCGCCCTTGGCGTCAGAGATCAGGAACGGCAATTCGCCGGCGCCGATGACCGGGAAGCGGCCGGGCTGGTAGCCGGGATTGACATAGGTGACGTCAGCGATGCCGTCGCGTGCCATGTCGTAATGGTCGAACGCCTTGCCGAGCTGCTGGGCCGGAAACACCTTGCCGGTGATGGTGCCGCCGGAATCCTTGTTCACTGCGGCCACCCAGTCTTCAAGAGACTTTTGCAGCGGATGCGACGCCGGCACCCAGTGCGAGACCTTCAGGTCGACGGTTTTGTCCTGCGCGAACGCAGGCGTCACGCTTGCTGCCAGCAGCAAAGCCAGACAGGCCTTCCTCATTTCGTATCTCTCCCCTTTCGTGACGGCAGGCTTCGATGGCCTGGTCTTGTTAATTAACATGTTATCTAATCGGCCGGCGCGTTCAAGCCGGAACTGCTGCGTCATCTACGTCAGCGCTGTTGCACGGATTTGTCGCTGTCCGAGCGACCAACCTCCCTTTTTGCCAAACCGTTATATGATATAATTATCCTGCGTGGATCAACGCGACAAGCGAGCCGCGACGAAGCCTACAGGATCGGGAGGAGCAAGTATTGCGGACAAAAGTCGCAATCATCGGGGCCGGGCCGGCGGGATTGTTGCTTGGGCAATTGCTGCACATTTACGGCATCGACAACGTCATCCTGGAACGGCAGAGCCCCGACTACGTGCTCGGACGCATCCGCGCCGGCCTGCTGGAGGAGGGCACCGTCGCGCTGCTCGATCAGGTCGGTGCCGGCAAGCGGGCGCATGCCGAAGGCCTGGTGCACGAGGGTATCGAACTGGCATTTTCCGGGAGCCGCCACCGCATCGACATGAAGGCCGCCACCGGCAAGACAGTAATGATCTATGGCCAGACCGAGGTCACGCTCGACCTGATGAATGCGCGCAAAGCCGCCGGTCTCACCACCGTCTATGAGGCCAAGGATGTGCAGCCGCATGATTTCGACGGCAGTCACCCGCGTGTAACCTGGGTCAAGGATGGCGTCACCCACACGCTCGATTGCGATTTCATCGCCGGGTGCGACGGCTTCCACGGCGTCAGCCGCGCGAGCGTGCCTGATACGGCGATCGAGGAGTTCGAGCGGGTTTATCCGTTCGGCTGGCTCGGCATCTTGTCCGAGACGCCGCCGGTCAGCCACGAGCTGATCTATTCCAACCATGCGCGCGGCTTTGCGCTTTGCACCATGCGCTCGATGAAGCGCAGCCGGCATTACGTGCAATGCTCGCTCGATGACCATGTCGATCAGTGGCCGGACGATCGCTTCTGGGACGAGCTGAAGCGCCGGCTCGACCAGGAGGCGGCCGACAGTCTCATCACCGGCCCCTCGATCGAGAAGAGCATTGCGCCCTTGCGCAGCTTCGTCGCCGAGCCGATGCGTTTCGGCAAGATGTTCCTGTGCGGCGACGCTGCCCACATCGTGCCGCCGACCGGCGCCAAGGGGCTGAACCTCGCCGCCAGCGATGCGCATTATCTGTCAGGCGCACTTCGCGAGTTCTACGACGAGAAATCGAGTGCCGGCATCGATACCTATTCCGCAAAGGCGCTGGCGCGCGTCTGGAAGGCCGTGCGCTTCTCCTGGTGGATGACCTCGATGCTGCACAAATTCCCCGACACCGGCAGCATCGGCGCGCGCATCCAGCTCGCCGAGCTCGACTACGTCACGCAGTCGCCGGCCGCGATGACGTCACTGTCGGAGAATTATGTCGGGCTGCCGTTCTAAGAAGGTGCCGTAGGGTGGGGTTGGCTAAGCAGTGCGCGAAGCGCATCTGCTCGGCGTAACCCGCCTCTTTGATTTCCGCGGAGACAGAAGTGGTGGGTTACGCCTACGGCTAACCTACCCTACGGCACTGTCAATGCGACACCACACGTTTCAAACATCTGCGCAAATCCCGTTTAAAACTTTGTAATTGATGCGTTCGTCTCGTCCATCGCGTTCAATGCTGTCAATCAACAACGCGAGACGCGCATGACCTCCATCGACATCCCCGAAGGCTTCGAGCCGCTCGCCCGCAAGAGTCCGATGACCGAACCGTGGGAGCCGCTCTACGCGAAGAAGACCGACCGTGCCGTCATCATCGGCCTGCGGCTGGCAAGGCCGCACACCAACGGGCGTGGCTTGATCCACGGCGGCCTTATCACCGCGCTCGCCGACAACGCGATGGGCTACAGCTGCGCCCAGCTGACGAACTGGACCACCTCATTCGTGACGGTTTCGCTGTCGATCGATTTCGTCGGCTCGGCCGAGACCGGCCAATGGTGCTCGATCGAGAGCGACGTGATCAAGACCGGCAAGACGATCTGCTTCGCGCAGAGCCTGGTCAAGGCCGACGGCATCGTGATCGCGCGGGCCAGCGGCACGTTTCGCGTCGTGCCGAAGCCGGGGTAGCCGTCATTCCGGGGCGGTGCGAAGCACCGAACCCGGAATCTCGAGATTCCGGGTTCTCGCTTCGCGAGCCCCGGAATGACGACTTCACCCAAACTTCCAATCCGTCGTCTCCACCACGAGATCGATGAACGCCCGCACCTTGGCCGAGAGCAGCCGCGAGGTCGGGTAGACGATGTGGATCGGCAACGCCGGCTGCTCGTATTTCGCCAGCAGGACCTTCAGGCGTCCGCGCTTCAGGCCCTCGGCGGCCTGATAGGCCAGCACGCGCGTGATGCCGCCGCCGGCTTCGGCATATTGCAGGGCGGCGTCGGCACTGTTGCTGATGAAGCGCGGAGTTGGCGTCACCTCGATGCCCCGGCCGTCCTGCATGAACTGCCAGCTCGCGGACGGACCAAATTGGATCGTCTGGTGCTCAGACAGCGCCTGCGGCGTCCTCGGCTCGCCGTGGCGCTTGAGATAGCCTGGCGTTGCCACCGTGATCCGCCGCATCTCGCCGACCTGACGCGCGACCAGCGAGGAATCGGCAAGATGGCCGATCCGCACCGCGGCATCGACGGCGTCCTCGACAAGGTTGACGAGATTGTCCGACAGCCTGAGCTCGGCCGCCACCTCGGGATAGCGCTTGAGATAGTCGGTCATGACAGGCCCGACATGGAGCCGGCCGAAACCCACCGGGGCCGAGACCACCAGCCGCCCGCTCGGCCGGTTGCGCTCTTCCCGCGCCGCGCCGTCGGCCTCATCGACGTCGGCGAGGATCCGCCGGGCGCGCTCCAGATAGCGCCTGCCGACATCGGTGAGCCGCACCTGTCGCGTGGTCCGCTGCAGCAGCCGCGCGCCAAGATGCTCCTCCAGCGCTGCAATCAGCCGCGTCACCGCCGAAGGCGATAGCCTTAGCTTGCGCGCCGCCGGCGCAAAGCCGCGCAGATCGGCGACCGTGATGAAAACGCGCATGGCGTCAAGGCGGTCCATGGACATTATTGCATATGTCGCAACGATGAAGTGTCAAGCCACCTGATTGTTCTAGACGGCAGAAGGTCCATCTTGGGTCGTGAAAGACCGCAGACATGCGCCGGAATTTTCAGGAGATGTTCCGATGACCGCAGTTCGTACCTATGCCAGCGATGTCGCCTTCACCCCCGCTGTGAAGGCGATCCAGGCACGCAAGGGCTCGCGCGAAGCCTATGGCCGCGTCGAGCAGCGCGGCTGGCGCACCGAGGTCGACGAGAACCTCGAGGCCTTCCTCGCTGAGGCCAACAGCTTCTACTTTGCCACGGCATCGGCGGACGGCCAGCCCTATATCCAGCATCGCGGCGGCCCGAAGGGATTTCTGAAGGTGCTGGACAAGCAGACGCTTGCTTTCGCCGACTATGCCGGCAATCAGCAATATCTGTCTCAAGGAAATCTCTCCGAGAACCCCAAGGCCTACATTTTCGTGATGGACTATGCCCATCGCCGCCGCGTGAAGATCTGGGGCGAGGCGCGCGTTGTCGAGGATGACGATGCGCTGACGGATGCGCTGATGCCGAAGGGCTATCGCGCCCGGCCCGAGCAGGTGATTCTCTTCAAGATCGTGGCCTGGGACACCAACTGCCCCCAGCACATTCCGCAAAAGTTCGACGCCCCGGATGTGGCGGCGGCGCTAGCCGCGAGGGATCAGCGGATTGCGGAGCTCGAGGCGGAAATTGCCGCGCTGAGGGGACCAGCGGCTGCGGAGGGCGGCTAGTCGTCCACGTCGTCCTGCGTGCGGCCGAACAGGTGCACGATGCCAGGCGTCGCAATTGTCACGAACACGAAGCGCGACAGGTGATGGGCGCCGACGAAGATCGGATCGATGTGCAACGTCAGCGCCAGCGCCAGCATCGCGTCCATCGCACCGGGCGCGTAGGCGACGACGACGTCCGAGAATTTCACCTGCGTGGTGAGTGCGACGATGCCGACGAAGATGGCGGAGACGGCGACGGCTACGGCAAATGAGCCGAGCGCGGCGTTGATGTGGCCGGCCAGCGTCTTGATGCGCATCCGGGCGAAGCGGCCGCCGATCAGCGCGCCGATGCCGACCAGCGACACGCCGCGCACCCAGTTCGGCAGGCCGCCGTCGACCCAACCCGCGCCGTGCAGCACGCTGGAGGCGATCATGGCGCCGAACATCCAGCTCGCCGGAAATTTCATCAGCCGCAGCACGAGTGACGCCGCCAGCGAAGCGGCAACCAGTTCCAGAAGATCGAGCGGCGAGGCGATCGCGGTCGTCAGAGATGGCGAGACCGAGGGGGCGACTCCCGCGATAGCCAGCACCATTGGCAGCGCCGCGGTCAGGATGATCACGCGCATGGTCTGCACCACCGCGATACCAGGCAAATCGGCCCCGCGCTCAACCGCCAGGATGGTGATCTGCGAGAGCGCACCGGGGCTGCCGGCCAGGAAGGCCGAGGTGCGGTCCCAGCCATGGACGCGCTGCAAGTAATAGCTGGAGCCGAAGGTCGAGCAGAAGGTGGCGAGCGCCAGAAGCCCGATGGTCAGCGGATAGGCACTGACCTGCTGGATCAGATGGCGCGATACGACCGAGCCCAGCGAAATTCCGAGCAGCACCAGCACGGTCTGGGTCAGGAGCGGCGGCACCGAGAGCTGACGTCCGGCAATCGCGGCGATTCCGACCGCGATCATCGATCCCGAGATCAACCCGCCCGGCAAGCCCAGGGCAAGGAACATCAATCCACCGGCCGCGCCGATGATAAGTGTCTCCGCGGTGCCTAAAACCTTGGCACGGCTCGGCCATTCGAACGGAAGGGAGGCGGTGATTTGCTTCACGCCGCCTTATCGCAAATCGGCGAGAGGGGCACAATTGCAGGCTCGTCATGCCGCAATGCGTGCGCCTCTCGCCAAAGGCGAGGCGAGGATTGTGACGGAGTTACTTCTTGTCAGCGGCCGGCGCTGGCGTGGCAGCGCCACCGGCCTTCGCAGTCTTGATGCATTCGGAGCGGAATTTCTTGCGCTCCTTGCCATGCAGGCCCTTGGCGTCCGCCTGCTTGGAGCATTCCAGCGACTCGGCCGAGTGCTCCTTTGGCGCCTTCTTGTCAGTGGTGGTAGCAGCATCGGTCTTCATATCGGACTTGGCAGCTGGCGCCGCGGTCTGGGCGAAGGCGGTGCCGGTGGCGAACAGGGAGGCGATCGCGACGACGGCAAGGCGGGAGGCGAGGGTCATGATGTGGCTCTTCTTGCGAGAGTTGCGGAGGCCGCGAACGTCGACCCACGTTGCTGAACGCCACATGAATAACACGACCGGAGCGGCCACTATATTTTGGCCTCAGCCACCATCGCTTTCTTGTCCGAAGTCGCCGACACGCTAGGATAGCAATCCTCGTTTTGCTTCCCTGAGGGAGACCAAGGATGACCATTCAAGCGAAATTGTTGTGTGCCATTGCGGTAACGGGCGTTGCCGCGCTGGTGGCGAGTGCGCCGGCCCGGGCATTGACCGCGCAGGAGTGCAGCGCGAAGTATCAAGCCGCCAAAAAGGACGGCTCGCTCGGCACCATGAAGTGGAATGACTTCCGCAAGGCCCAGTGCGGCGCCGACGCGACGCCTGCGGCTGCGCCGACCGCAGCTGCCCCCGCCGCACCTCCGTCCGCCCCGGCGGCGACAACGACGGCGAAGAAGGAAGCTGCGCCCGCAGCTGCTCCGGCGCCGACCCTGCCGGCCGGTCCGGCGATCTTCCCGAACGCCGTCGATCCGAAATACGCCAAGGAGACCGCCGGCAAGGCCCGCCTTCACACCTGTGTCGACCAATACAATGCCAACAAGACCACCAACGGCAATGGCGGCATGAAGTGGATCGCAAAGGGCGGCGGCTATTACAGCGAATGCAACAAGAAGCTGAAAGGCGCCGCCTGAGGCTTCGAGATCACGTCGAGGCCGGAGCCAGACTCCGGCCTCTTGTTTCAGTCCAGCAGTTTTTCGGCCGACTTCGCCACGAGCTGCGATCGCTTGCGCGGGCCGCGCTCGACGAACAACAGGCTCTGGCCGAAGATGAAGCAGTAGAACAGGAAGGCCTGTGCTTCAGCTTCTTCGGCTTCAAGGCCGGTCGCGCGATAGAGTTCGGCGACGTGCTTCAGCCGCGCCGCATCGACACTTGCGACCGCCGCCGCGGCGCTCTCTTCTGAACGCGCCCATTGCCTGATCGCGAGCTCGATCGCCATGCCTTCCGGATTGAGCCGCTCGGAGTAGAGCTGGATCACCGCCTTCAGCCGATCGCGGGGTGCTTCGCCGTCAAGGCTGGTCTGCTGCGCGATCGAGGCCGAACGGCCCTCGCGCCAGTGCACCAGCATGGCCTCCAGCAGCGCGGCGCGGTCGGCGAAGCGGCGGTAGAAGCCGCCTTTGGTGACGCCGAGATTCTTGGCGAGCACCTCCACCCTGACACCCTCGACGCCTGCACGGGCAAGCTCCTTGAATCCTGCCTCGACCCAGACGTCGCCCTTGCCGTCGTTCATAAATGAAGCCCTCACCGGTTCTTGATACGGTGCCGTATTGCTAACGCGTTCGGCGCTTGATACGCTAGCGTATCAAAATCAAGACACGGCAAGGGCGGGGAATGACGATGGAGCAGGAGGCAACCTACCGCGGCACGGTCTATCCCTGGCACTGCGATCATGTCGGCCACATGAACATCATGTGGTATGTCGGCAAGTTCGACGAGGCCAATTGGAATCTGTTCGCCCGGCTCGGGCTGACGCCGAGCTATCTGCGCATCTCCGGCCGCGGCATGGCAGCGGTGCAGCAGAACATCAGCTACAGGCGCGAGTTGCTCGCCGGCGACATCGTCGAGATCCGCAGCCATCTGCTCGAAGTTGGCGACAAGTCGATCCGCTTTCGGCACGACTTGACCAATGCCGAGACCGGCGAACTCGCCGCAACTTGCGAAATCATCGGTGTGCACATGGACCGCAGCCAGCGCAAATCGGTGCCATTCGAGGCTGTGATCCGCGAGCTCGCTCTGAGGCATCTTGTCGAACCGGTCGAGGCCTGAGCCATGGCTGCGTTCGAGCCGAATAACCCCGGCTATCGTGCGGCGGCCATCGCGATGTTCGAGCGGCAGCCGGCGATGCACACGCTCGGCATCGTGATCGTCCGCCTCGCGCCAGGCGAGGTCGAGCTCGCCATGCTGCATTCGGCCGCCTTCACACAGCAGAACGGCTTTGTCCATGCCGGCATCATCACCGCCGGGCTCGACAATGCCTGCGGCGTCGCCGCCTTCACGCTGATGCCATCAGAGGCCGATATCCTCACGGTCGAGTTCAAGACCACGCTGCTCGCGCCGGCCCGCGGCGAACGCTTTGTCTTCAAGGCCGAGGTCGTCAAGCCCGGCCGTACACTTACCTTCTGCGAAGCCAAGGCTTTTGCCGAACACGAGGGCAAGACCACACTGATCGCGACCATGACCGGCACGCTGATGGCAATGCTGCCCCGCGCAACCGCTTCGCACGAGCCGCGCCCCTCCCACGCCTAGCGGCAATTGACAAGCCCTGCAGCGCATCCCTTGATGCGTCATGCTCGCGAGTCTCAGCCTCATCCTGCTCTGCCAATTGATCGGCGAAGCCGTGGTCCGCGGCCTCGGCCTGCCGCTGCCTGGGCCTGTGCTCGGCCTGCTCCTGCTTCTGATCCTGCTGCTCGCCCGCGACCGGTTTGCACTGCTCGCGCGTGGGCCATTGCGGAACGACGGCGTGGAGACCGCGAGCAAGGGGCTGCTGGCGCATCTGTCGCTGCTGTTCGTGCCCGCCGCCGTCGGCGTCGTGCAAAAGCTCGATCTGCTCGCCTCTCATGGCGTTGCCATCATTCTGATCCTGGCAGCCTCGGTGGTCGTGACTTTGCTGGTGACCGTCCTGACCTTCCGCCTGGTCAGCCGTCTGTTGCGACAGCAGGACGTCCCATGAAGGACAATCCGTTCTCGCTCTGGGTCTATCTGTCGCAATCACCGCTGCTCTGGCTGACGGTGACGCTGCTGGTCTATGCCACCACGGATGCCGTATCGCTGGCGACGCGGCGCCATCCATTCGCCAATCCCGTGCTGCATGCAATGTGGATCATCGGAGCGTTCCTGCTCGTAACGGGCACCTCCTACACCACCTATTTCGCCGGCGCGCAGTTCGTGCACTTCCTGCTCGGGCCCGCCACCGTCGCGCTCGCCGTGCCCCTCTACGAGAACCGCAGGCGCGTGGTCTCATCCATTGTGCCGATGCTGGTGGCGCTGGTGGCGGGCTCGGTGACGGCCGTGGTTTCTGTCGTGCTGCTGGCGGAGTTCGCTGGCCTGCCGCGCGATGTGGTGCTGTCGTTGGCGCCGAAATCGGTCACGGCGGGCGTTGCCATGGGCATCGCGGAATCCCTGCATGCGGACCCATCACTGACGGCGGTTGCGGTGATCCTTACGGGGATTATGGGTGCCATTATCGTCACGCCGCTGATGAATCGTACCGGTGTGACCGATTTTCGCGCCCGCGGTTTTGCCGCCGGACTTGCCGCGCACGGCATCGGGACTGCCCGAGCGTTCCAGGTCGACGAGATCGCCGGCGTGTTCTCCGGTATCGCCATGAGCCTGAACGCTCTGGTGACCTCGTTTCTGGTCCCTTTGGTGGTGACTCTGCTGCTGCGATGACATCGCCTCCGCAACACTCTATATTGTCTGTAACAACTCCCGGTCCTGACGCGTATTTGCTGCGATGGGACCGAAACGGGACAAGATATGGCTGGATATCGGAATAGGGGACTTATGCCGACGCGCCGAACGGCGCTGACGCTGATGGGCGCGGGCGCCCTTGCGGCTGGCGGGATGACCTTGGCACGCGCGGCCACCGGTGATGACGAGGTGCTGACCGAAGCCAAGGTGCTGCGCGATCCCGATGTTCCCGTTGCCGGCAATCCCGATGGCAACATCAGCATCATCGAATGGTCCGACTACAATTGCCCCTATTGCCGCAAGCTCGAGCCGGAGCTGCGCCAGGTCGTCCAGGACGACGGCAAGGTCAGGCTGGTTTTGAAGGACTGGCCGATCCTCGGGTCGGTCTCGGTGGCGGCCGCCCGTATCGCACTCGCCGCGAAATACCAGGACAAGTATCACAAGGCCCATGACGCCATGATGGGCGTCAGCTCGCGCCTGACCGAATCACGCATCAACGAGCTGCTCGCCTCGGTCGGAGTCGACATGGATCGTCTCAAGGGCGACCTCACCGCGCACGCCAAGGACATCGACGCGATCCTCAAGCGCAACAACGAGCAGGCCGAAGCTTTCGGCTTCAACGGCACGCCGTCCTTCATCGTCGGCAAGTATCGCGTCCCCGGCGTGCTCAGCATGAACGAATTCGAGCAGGTCATCGCCGACGCCCGCAAAGCCAAGATGAACTGAATATCGCCGTGCTGGTCGCAGTCAAGACAAAGGCGCCGCCGCGGATCCGCGACGGCGCCTTGTTCATATCAGGTTGATCGAATTACTTGGACGAGATCTTGACCCAGTCCTTGTGCGCGCGATCGCGCAGCAGGTCCCAATCGGCCTTTGCAACGTCCCAGTTCACGATGGTGCGATTGGTGATCGCGACCTCGCCATTGGCGACTGACGACGTCTGCATGGAATCATAGACATAGACGCTGCAAGCAAGCAGCAGCGCGCCCAGGATCATTCCGAAAAAAGTCTGCATGGAGAACCCTCCGGTGTGTCGGGCGGATAACGTCGGCCCGGAGTGAATGGTTCCGCGACAGTAGGGCGCGGGTAAGGACGCCTCGTTCACGCCCCGTTCAGCCATTGCAGCAGCTCCGCGTTGATCTCGCGCGGATAGGTGTGACTGAGATCATCGATCTCACGGTAGGTGACCTTGGCGCCCGCGGCCGTGAGGGCTGCTTGCGTTTGCCGCGCGGTCTGCACCGGAAACATCCAGTCGAGCTTTCCGTGAGTGATAAAGACAGGCAGGCCCTGAAGCCGCGTAGCGTCGGCCATCTCCGCCATCAGCGGATGGAAAGTCGCCGACACCGGCGCGAGATGGGTGAAGGGCGAGGCGCCGTCAAGCCCGCTGACATAGCAGAAGGTGCCGCCGTCGCTCATGCCTGACAGCAACATGCGTGAGGCGTCGATGGTCCAGCGGCCGCGGACGGTCTCGAGAATGCGCATCAGGTTGGGCGTGTCGGTGTCGTCGCCCATCAGCGCCCAGGTCTGCCCCGTCGCCGTCGGCGCCACCAGGATCGCGCCCAAGCTGCGCGCATCGCGCAGCCAGCTCCACAGGAAGCCGCGACCATTGCCGCTGCCGCCATGCAGCGCCATCACCAGCGGCCAGGCGCGGTCCGGCGTGTAATATTCGGGTACATAGACCGAGAAGCCGCCACGGCTGCCGGGCTCGTTGTGATCATGGAAGATGCCGGTGCGCTCGCTCGCGCCGACCTCTAGCCGCGATAGCAGTTCCTCATTCTCGCGCTTGGCGGTGTTGAGGAAGAAATTGCTCACTGGCGGGAATTGCACCGACAGCGGATAGAGCACCTCTTGCGCGCGCGGCAGGTGGCGCAGCGCGCGGAAGACGGAGACGAGATCGCCATTGCCGCGCTCGACGTCACGGATGCCGGCAAAGGCTGATAGCGTCTCGTTGCAGGCGAGATCGAGCCGCTCGCGAAGCCCGGCAAATTGCTCCGGCCATTCTCCGATCGCAGCGCGCGCGCCTTGCAGCGCATCGTCGGGCGCGCCGATCGCGTTCATGACCGAGCCGAAGGCCGGCGGATGCAAATGCCGGGCGAAGTAGCCGAGCGCTTCCAGCGCGTTGAGCAGCGGCGGCAGCACGGCCACGATGTCGTCGACGACGGCCTCGGTCATTGCTGCTTCCCTTGGCTGGACTAGTGCAGCTTCGGCGCCTTCAGAAGCTTGAAGCGATCGGTCGACGTCACCGTGACGTCGAAGGTGACGCCCTCATGATGCGCGCTGCCCTGATGATGCACGGTGAGAGGCACGTCGACGCCGGCAGGGCCGAGCGCCCACATCTTCTTGTAGAAGCTCGTCTGGCTCGTGACCTTCTCACCATCCACGGCCAGGATCACGTCGCCGGTCTTGAGCTCGGCGCGAGCAGCCGGACCATTGGCGGAGATCCCGATCACCACGACGCGGTTGTCGATCTCGGTCGAATAGAGCCCGAGCCATGGCCGCGCTGGCTTGTTGACGCGGCCAAACTTGCGCAGGTCGTCGAGGATCGGTTTCAACAGGTCGATCGGCACGACCATGTTTACGTGCTCGGCCTTGCCGTCGCGCTCACGATCGAGCTGGAGCGAGCCGATGCCGATCAATTCACCGCGCTCGTTGATCAATCCCGTGCCGCCCCAATTCGGATGGGCGGGATAGGTGAACAAGGCCTCGTCGAGCAGATACTCCCAATACCCGGCGAATTCCTGCTTGGCGACGATCTGGCTCGCGACCGAGCGCGTCCGCCCTCCGGCGCCGCCGACCACGACGCGGTCGCCGAGCCTGACGTCCGCCGAGGAGCCGAGCGGCAGCGGCTCGATGTCGAGCCGTCCGAGCGCCTGCACCAGGCCGAAGCCGGTGACGGCGTCGAAGCCGAGCACATGTCCCTCCACCACGTGTCCGTCGCCGCGATGAAGCCAGACGGATTCCGCCTCCGTGATGAGATAGCCGATCGTGAGCACCAGCCCGTCGTCGATCACGACGCCATTGCCAGCGCGCTCGGTGCCGAGCGTTTCCGCGCTGAAGGCGTCTGGCGGAATGATGGCGTGGAGGCCGACAACGGAACCGAGCGCACGGTCAAGATCGAAGCCGTAGTCGCTCGCACGCGGCTGATAGGCCGGCGGCACTCTCCATTCGGTCAGAACAGTCATGGAGTTCTCCTGGCTGAGAGCATCGCTCCGCCGAGGCTGCGGAACAACGCACGAAGCAAGCATAATTTAGGCCGCAGGAGGCCGTCTTGAAAGACTTGACCGCAACTATTCCAGATGTCGTGACGCCGATTTCGGAGGATGACAGAAATTGTTCGCCCAAATTCGCCCGGCGGTTGCCCCTTCCGGCACCGGTCGCATGGCTGCTGTCCCGCGAGATGCTAGGCGGGGTGCAATGAAGCTGCTAACCATTGCCGCTTCGTTGGCCAAGAGATCACGGACAGAACCATGGACAATCGCAGCGACATCTGGCGTGGCATCGACACGATCAAGGGACGCTTCATCGACCTCAGCGACAAGGTCTGGGGCATGCCCGAGGTCTGCTACACCGAAGCGCGCTCCTGCGCCGAGCATCTCGCTGAGCTGCGCCACCAGGGTTTCCGCATCACCGAGAAGGTCGCGGGCATTCCGACAGCGGTGATGGGGGAATGGGGCGAGGGCGGCCCGGTCATCGCCTTCATGGGTGAATACGATGCGCTGCCAGGCCTCAGCCAGGAGGCCGGCGTTGCCGAACACCGTCCGGTCGAAACCGGCGGTCACGGCCATGGTTGCGGTCACAATCTGCTCGGCTCCGCCGCCCTGCTCGCCGCGACCGCGGTCAAGGACTGGCTCGCCGAGAACAAGGTGCCAGGCCGCGTGCGCTATTACGGTTGCCCGGCGGAAGAAGGCGGCGCAGCCAAAGCGTTCATGGTGCGCTCGGGCGCGTTCGAGGACGCCGATATCGCCATTACGTGGCATCCGCATAGTTTCTGGGAAGTCGCGGTGACGCCGTCGCTCGCCAACACCCGCGCCGACTTCGTCTTCACCGGCCGCACCTCGCATGCGGCGGCTTCGCCCCATCTCGGCCGTTCCGCGCTCGACGCGGTCGAGCTGATGAATGTTGGCGTGAACTACATGCGCGAGCACATGCCGAGCGATGCGCGCGTGCATTACGCGCTGCTGGACACCGGCGGCATTGCGCCCAACGTGGTGCAGGCTCACGCCCGGGTGCGCTATTCCATTCGCGCCCGGGACCTTCCCGGTATGAACGAGCTGGTCGGGCGCGTCAGCAAGATCGCAGAGGGCGCGGCCTTGATGACCGAGACCAAGGTCGAGATGAAGATCATCTCTGCAGTCTCCAACATCCTGCCGAACACGCCGCTGGAACAGGCGCTGCATCGGGTCATGGAGGAGCTCGGACCGCCGCATTTCGACGACACCGACAAGGGCTTTGCCAGCCAGATCCGCGCGACGCTGACCGACAAGGACATCGCGTCGGTGTATTACGCGATCGGCATGGAGCCGACCGACCGGCCGCTGGCCGACTTCCTGGTGCCGCTGGATGCCAAGCGCAACCCGCTGGTCGGCTCGACCGACGTGGGCGACGTCAGCTGGGTGGTGCCGACCGTGCAGGTTCACGCACCAACGGTTGCAATCGGCACGCCGTTCCACACCTGGCAGGTAGTGGCGCAGGGCAAGAGTCCCCACGCGCACAAGGCGATGGTACAGGCGGCCAAGGCCATGGCCGGCCTCGGCATCAAGGCGTTGAGCGAACCGGAACTGATCAAGGCTGCGAAGGCCGATCTGACGAAGCGGACGGCCAAGACGCCTTATGTCTGCCCGCTGCCGGACCATGTCGCGCCGCCGCTCAATATGTCCGTCGCGTAGAATTCGATCTCGATACTTCGTCTGATCTCGCGAACAAATTTTTCGCAGTGCAACTAGGTTTCCAGCGGATTTTGACGCTGGAATGCCGAACCGTTGGGCTGCGGAATGAAATTTTGCCCAACCGACAGCCAGAACATCGTTTGCACACACACGGCTGCAGTTGACGTGCGACCTATTCGGTGTGCCATCTACCGCCAGCCAAAACCCAGGTGGCCGTTCCGCGGCCGCCCGCAAGCATATGGGAACCAGACGGGGGATAACCATGCTGGACAAAGAACTGCGTTCGATGATCGGTGACGTGAAGGACGGGCGGATGGATCGCCGCGCCTTCATTCAGCGCCTGGCCGCTGTCGGTCTCACTGCCCCCATGGCGAACCAGATCCTCGCCATCGGCGGCGTTGCCATGGCGCAGAGCCCGTCGCCCTATCCGCCGACCAAGCGCGGCGGCGGTGGCCCGCTCAAGCTGCTGTGGTGGCAGGGACCGACCCTGCTCAATCCGCATTTCGCCACCGGCACCAAGGATCAGGACGGCTCGCGTCTGTTCTATGAGCCGCTCGCCAGCTGGGACGTCGACGGCCACCTCAATCCGATCCTCGCCGCCGAGATCCCGTCGATCAAGAATGGCGGTCTTGCCGCTGACGGCAAGTCGGTGACCTGGAAGATCAAGCCCGGGGTCAAATGGCACGACGGCAAACCCCTGACGGCCGACGATCTCGTCTTTACCTGGGCCTATGCCAGCGACCCCGCCACGGCGGCCGTCTCGATCAGCACCTATGCCGACATGTCGGTCGAAAAGGTCGATGACCTCACCATCCGGCTTGTGTTCAACAAGCCGACGCCGTTCTGGGCCAATGCGTTCGTCGGCGCCTATGGATGCATTCTCCCGAAACATCTGTTTGCGGACTACAAGGGTTCGAAGTCCCGCGAAGCGCCGACCAATCTGGCCCCGGTCGGCACCGGCCCCTACAAATTCGTCGAGTTCAAGCCGGGCGACCTGATCCGCGGTGAGCTCAATCCCGAGTACCACATGCCCAACCGTCCGCATTTCGACACCATCGAGATGAAGGGGGGCGGCGATGCCGTCTCCGCGGCGCGAGCCGTGATCCAGACCGGCGAATTCGATTTCGCCTGGAACATGCAGGTCGAGGACGAAGTGCTGCTGCGCCTCGAGAAGGGTGGCAAGGGCAAGACCACCTATGCCGTGGGCGGCGACATCGAGTTCATTGCGATCAACTTCACCGATCCGAACACCGAGGTCGATGGGGAACGGTCCTCGATAAAGACCAAGCATCCGATCCTGTCGGACCTCGCGGTGCGTCAGGCGCTCGCTTTGCTCGTCGACCGCGAATCCGTGAAGAAGGCGATCTACGGCCGCGCCGGTCGCACCACCTCGAACTACCTCAATGGTCCCGAGGACTTCGTGTCCAAGAACACCAAATGGGAGTTCAGCGTCGAGAAGGCGATCGCGCTGCTCGAGAAGGCCGGATGGAAGGCCGGTGCCGACGGCATCCGCGAGAAGGACGGCAAGAAGCTGAAGTTCGTCTACCAGACCTCGATCAACGGTCCGCGCCAGAAGACACAGGCGATCGTCAAGCAGGCCTGCCAGAAGGCGGGCATCGACGTCGAGCTGAAATCGGTCGTCGCCTCGGTGTTCTTCTCCTCCGACGTCGCCAATCCCGACACCTATTCGAAGTTCTACACCGACATCGAGGAATTCCAGATCCCGATGACGCAGCCCGATCCTGCCCTGCACATGAAGCGCTACATCTCGAGTCAGGTCGCCAGCAAAGACAACAAATGGCAGGGGCAGAATTTCCCGCGCTGGGTCAACAAGGACTACGACGCCGCGATCGAGGCTGCGGAGACCGAGATCGACCCGGTCAAGCGCGCCGCGCTCTACATCAAGTGCAACGACATGCTGTGGCAGGATGTCGTGTTCATCCCGGTGATGCACCGCCTGACGGTGGATGCCTGCGCCACCGCGCTGCAGCCGGTCGTCTCGGGCTGGGCCAACCGGACCGACAACATCCAGGACTGGTATCGGGGGGCATGATCGCGCGGACATAGACGGGATTCTTCCCCATGAGCCAGTATGTCCTGCGTCGCCTTCTGATCGCCATTCCGAGCCTGCTCGGCATTTCGGCGGTGCTGTTCTTCGTGCTGGCGCTCGCGCCCGGCGATCCCTTTTCGGAGTTGGCGACCAATCCGAACGTGCCACCCGAAGTGCAGGCCGCACTTCGGGCCAGGTTCGGCCTCGACGATCCGATCTATCTCCGCTACCTGCACTGGCTCTTTGCCATGGCGCACGGCGATTGGGGCTTCTCCTTCGTCAGCAGGATGGACGTCGACAGGCTCATCCTCCAGCGCCTGCCGGCCACGCTCTACGTGATCGGCTCGGCGCAGGTCCTGGCACTCCTGATCGCCATCCCCGTCGGGGTCTATGCCGCCACCAAGCCCTATTCGTTGTTCGACCAGATCGCGAACACGCTCGCCTTCATCGGCTTCTCGCTGCCGACCTTCTTCACCGGTCTCCTGTTCATCCTGATCTTCTCGGTCACGCTGGACTGGCTGCCCTTTGTCTACACCACCGACATCAAGGCCACCGGCATCCACTATGTGCTGGAGATGATTCGTCAGGCCATCATGCCCGTGGCGGTGCTCGGCCTGTTCCAGGCGGCGTCGATGACGCGCTTCGTCCGTTCGGCGATGCTCGACGTCATCAGGCTCGACTATGTCACCACGGCGCGCGCCAAGGGGCTCGGCCAGGCCAAGGTCATCGTCAAGCACGTGATGCGCAATGCCATGATCCCGGTGGTCACGCTGATCGCGTTGCAGATGCCTGCAGTGTTCGGCGGCGCCCTCGTCACCGAGCAGATCTTCCGTATTCCCGGCATCGGATCGCTGCTGATCTCCTCCATCCTTTCCAACGACACGCCGGTGGTGATGGCCGTCACCTTCGTTTTCGCGTGCCTCGTTGTGCTGTTCAATCTCATCGCGGACGTCCTGTATGGCTGGCTTGACCCTCGCATCTCCCTCCGCTGAGCGGGGCGTCTATTCGCCCTGGCGCGAGACGTGGCGGCGCTATAGCCGCCACAAGCTCGCCGTGGTCAGCGCCGTCCTGCTTCTCGTTCTGATCCTGGCGGTCGTCTTCGGTCCCTTCATCTGGCGCGTCAAGATCAACGACATCGACATCGTCGCCGGCCTGCAGGGGCCATCGCTCACCCATCCTTTCGGCACCGACGATCTCGGCCAGGACATCCTGGCGCGCATGATCTATGGCGGGCGCATCTCGCTTGCCGTCGGGCTCGCCGCGATGCTGGTCTCGGTCTTCATCGGGACCTTGATCGGCGCGCTGGCCGGCATGTCGCGCGGCGCGCTTGGGCACGGTCTGATGTGGCTCACCGACCTCTTTCTGTCGCTGCCGGCACTGCCGCTGCTCTTGATGCTCATCTATCTGTTCCGCGACGCGTTGAAAGCGATGTTCGGTCCCGAGGGCGGCATCTTCATCCTGATCGTGCTCGTGATCGGCGGCCTGCGCTGGATGCCGGTGGCGCGCCTCGTCCGCGCCCAGTTCCTGTCGATCCGAGAGAAGGAGTTCGTCGAGGCCGCGCGTGCGCTTGGTGCGAGCCCCGTGCGGCAGGTGGTGAAGCACATCCTGCCCAATGCGCTCGGCCCGGTGATCATCGCCGGCACCATCGATGTTGCCGCCGCCATCATTGCGGAATCGACGCTGTCCTTTCTCGGTCTCGGCTTCCCGCCTGATACCCCGACCTGGGGCCGGCTGCTGTTCGACGCCAAGGACTTCCTCGATATCGGCCCGCACTGGGCCCTGTTCCCGGGTGGCGCGATCTTCATCGCGGTCGTCGCCATCAACTTCATCGGCGACGGTCTGCGCGACGCGCTCGATGCGCGACGGGTGATCTGATGGCGCCGCTGCTCGAGATCAAAGGCCTCAAGACCCACTTCTCTACCGATGACGGCATCCTCCAGGCCGTCGACGGCGTCGACATCACCATCAACAAGGGCGAGACGCTCTGCGTCGTCGGCGAATCCGGCTGCGGCAAGACCGTTACCGCAATGTCGATCCTGAAGCTGATCGCGATGCCGCCGGGCCGCATCGCCGCAGGGGAGATCATCTTCGAAGGCCGCGATCTGGTGCCGTTGACGAGCAGCCAGCTCGACGAAATCCGCGCCAAGGAGATCGGCTTCATCTTCCAGGAGCCGATGACCTCGCTCAATCCGGTGCTCACCGTCGGCGAACAGATCGCCGAGAGCCTGCGCCGGCACGAGAACGTCACCAGGAAGCAGGCGCTCGAGCGCACCATCGAGATGCTGAAGCTGGTGCAGATCCCGAACGCCGAAGGCCGTGTGCACAACTATCCGCACCAGTTCTCCGGCGGCATGCGCCAGCGCGTGATGATCGCGATGGCGCTGGCCTGCAAGCCCAAGCTGATCATCGCCGACGAGCCGACCACTGCGCTCGACGTCACCATCCAGGCGCAGATCCTCGACCTGCTCCAGGACATGAAGGAGCGCTTCGGCATGGCGGTGATGCTGATCACCCATGCCATGGGCGTGGTCGCCGAAACGGCGCAGCGGGTTGTCGTGATGTATGCCGGCAAGGTGGTGGAGGAAGCCGGCGTCGACGCTCTTTTCGCCGATCCGCGCCATCCCTACACGCAAGGCCTGATCCGCTCGATTCCGCGCATCGATCTCGACAGCGAGCACAAGACGCGGCTCGAGGCGATCGGCGGCTCGGTGCCGATCCTGATCAATCCGCCGGTCGGCTGCCGCTTCGCGCCGCGCTGCAAGTTCGCCATGAACGTCTGCACCGCGAAGGAGCCGTTGCTGCGCGAGATCGCGCCCGGCCACCGCATGGCCTGTCATCTCGGCGATCCGCAATTGGGAGGCGCGGCATGAGCGAGCCCTTGCTCCGCGTCAGCGGCCTGAAGAAATATTTCCCCGTGCTCGGCGGCCTGCTGTCGCGCCAGGTCGGCACCGTCTATGCGGTCGACGGCGTGTCGTTCTCGGTCAATCGCGGCGAGACGCTTGGTCTGGTCGGCGAGTCCGGTTGCGGCAAGTCGACCACGGGACGCTGCGTGTTGCGCCTGATCGAGCCGACCGATGGCGAAGTCACCTTCGACGGTCAGAACGTGCGCAACCTCGGCGGCAACGATCTGCGGGCGATGCGGCGGAACATGCAGCTCGTGTTCCAGGATCCGTTCGCCTCGCTCAATCCGCGCATGACGGTCGGCTCGATCCTCGGCGAAGCCTTCACCATCCACAATCTCGCAGCCAACGCCAGGGAGCGTGAGGAACGCGTCGCGGGCTTGCTGGTCAAGGTCGGCCTCAAGGCCGAGCACATGCGACGTTATCCGCATGAATTCTCCGGCGGCCAGCGCCAGCGCATCGTGATCGCACGCGCCCTTGCGGTCGAGCCGAAGCTGATCGTCTGCGACGAGCCGGTATCCGCGCTCGACGTCTCGATCCAGGCGCAGGTCATCAACCTGCTGGAAGATCTCCAGGCCGAGCTGAACCTCACCTATCTGTTCGTGGCGCACGATTTGTCGGTGGTCGAGCACATCTCCGACCGTGTCGCGGTGATGTATCTCGGCCGCATCGTCGAGCTGGCGAAGGCGAGCGATCTCTATCGCAATCCGCAGCATCCCTACACCAAGGCACTGCTCTCCGCGGTGCCGGTGCCGGATCCCAAGCTCAAGCGCAACCGCATCCGCCTCAAGGGCGACGTGCCGAGCCCGATGAAGCCGCCGTCAGGCTGTCACTTCCACACCCGCTGCCCGATCGCCCAGCCCCGCTGCGCGGAAGCCGCGCCGGAGCTGAAGGAAGGCGCGGGCGGACATTACGTGGCGTGTCACCTGGCTTAAAGTCACCTGGCTTAAAGTTGCGCGGTTGGCATTCTCGGCGGCTACGGTGCGCTGACGAGCGAGCTTTATCGACGCAAGCCCGCCTCACCCTTCCAGCGTAAAGCCGACGCGCAGCGTCACCTGGTAGTGGCGCACCGCACCGTTCTCGATGTGGCCACGGGTCTGCACCACCTCGAACCATTTCATCTCGCGGATGGTCTTGGACGCGCGGCTGACAGCATTTTTTATGGCGTCGTCGATCGAGGTCTCGGACGATCCGACCAGTTCCAGGATCTTGTAGACATGATCCTTCTCGGCGGTGGGCATGGTGAGCCTCCCTGGTTGCGCGGCAGCCTTCGCCTCCGCATGGGCTCCGATTGAACGGGTACCGGACGTTCCGGTTCCCTCGCGCGGCGGCGTGACGCTGGTTCTGTCGCGAACGTAATGGCGCTATTCCGCAGCCTGGGCGGCTCGCGGTAGGACGGATGCGGACTGCATTCCGCGCCAGAGCAGCCGCAGCAGCACGGCCAGCAAGGCCATCATCGCGAAGCCGCCGAGGGCCGGCGCAAACCTGTCGGTCAGTCCGGCGAGATAGGCCTGTTCCTCGCCGAACTGCGCCGCCAGCCGCGCCGATTGAAGCATGCCGTAGGCGCCGGCCAGCAGGATCAGCCCGTAGATGACGCCGCGTTCGCGCGCGCTCGCCAGAAGCGCCAGATCGGGAAGCAGCAAGGCGAGGCCGATGCCGATCATGGGCAGATCATAGTCATAGGCGTAGGGGCTGATCATCACCGAGACCATGGCGGTGATGCCGAGGGCGAATCGAGGCGACATCTTGCGCGCCGCGCCGAGCCAAACGGCAAGCACCACCGCGCAGAGCGCAAGGCTCGCGACCGCTGCCTGCGTCCAGAAGGCAAGAGTTGGCGGAACGCCCGCACGGGAAAGCGCCGCGTAGGTCGAGATCATTCGCAGCAGCGGGTAAATGCCCTGATCGAGAAAACGCGCCGATTCCCCGATCGCGCCAAGCCATGCGGTCCAGATCTGCCAGCCGAACACCAGTGTGCAGACCATGGAGCTTGCCAGCACGACGGTCGCGGCGGTCGCGAGCGCCACCCAGCGGCGTGTCGCCAGCATGTAGACGCCGACCGCGATGGCGAGATGCGGCTTGATCACCATCGCACCCAGCGCGAGGCCGGCGACAAGCTGGCGCCGCTCCACGTTGAGGCAGACCAGGCCAATCAGGGTGCCGGTGAGAAAGCCGTTCTGTCCGCCGCCGATCGTGATCGCAAGCGCAGGAAACAGTGCGACCAGGACATGGGCGAAATTCGCGCCCGCAATGGCGCGAAGCATCAGCAGGTAGGTCGCGAGCGTTGCGACGATGAACACGAGATAGGCGATGCCAATCGGCAGCAGCGCCAGCGGTGCGACGAGCAGGTCGAACTGCGGCGGGTAGGTCCAGGGCATGAAGCCGGTTGCTCCATGCGCAGCCTCGGCCTGGAACTGCATCAGCGTTTCGAACCGGTAGACCAGTTCGACCTGGCCGCGCCACACCTGTTGCGCGGCGATGTAAAAGGCGTCGAAATCGGAGAGCTCGCGGATCTGGAAGACGCCCCAGCGCCCAAACCTCAACGTCTTGAACAGCACCATCACGGCCAGTGCCGCCAGCACGAAGCGGACATAGGCGATCCGTTTCGATGGCGAAAATTGAACCGCTTCCAGCGCCTCGGCAAACATGAGCGACGACCCGACCTGACCGATCGGCGGCGTGCAGGCCCCGCAGATCCCGGCCAAACTGCCATCAGAGCTTTAAGGGACGGTAACGAATCAAGAAGGATTTGGGGCGCGCCTTGCCGCGACCGCTGCGCCGGATCGAGATCGCGGCGGGTGGAAGTCTGTGCTGCGACTTATAAGAGTGTCAAATTAACCAAAAAACTCCAATGATTTCGGAGCGCGTGCGACACATAAGATTGTCGCCTGCGACTCATAAGATCGTATCGGACGGGGGGGTGCGACCCAAAAGAGTGTATCGGAATCGCCGACACGGCGACGGCACAACATCAGGTTGCGCCTTCAATCCACGCAAACGAGCGATTTCGACCCAATTTCAGCTGTGACTTGGCTGCCCGGCGGCCGCCGGTCCCGCGGCGCGCCCGCACCGGCGCGGACCTTGCCGCGTACTTCTCCCGAAATGCCCGCACAATCTGGTCGGCCCAGCGGCTTGGTCAGGTAAGGAGAGGATGCTGCGCTCGGAGGACTGCCTGCTCGATGAAACAGTCGAGATAAACGTCACACCGCGGGACATCGACGATGTGCACCTCCGACATGCGCTAGAGGACGGCGATCCGGACTACGTAGTTGGATATGCCGATCTTCCGGGTTCCGCGCCGCAGCGCCAGTGGGCACGCAGGGTTCTGCTTCGACTTCAGACAGGGGTGGCAAGGGGCCGCACATCAGTGTCGGGCAGCCTAGCTGCTTCTTCTTGCGCGCCCAGCGATCATCAGCAAGAGGCCGCCGAGCTGCGGCAAAAGAGCCAAAAGCACCACGCGCAGCATATTGAAATCGTCGGCAGTCGGTTTCAAGTTGCCGGCAGAGAGCCAAGTTACGATCTTGATGGCCGCGTCGGCTTGGGGGTCGGCGGCGTGTTCAACCGAACTCATCGCGGCTTCCAGCGCGCGGTGACGCTCGGTTACAACTTGGTCGCGTGCGCGACAGATTCGGCCCTCCCCGCTCGCGCACTCCCGGTCGCGTGCCGTCACGGCGTCATTCAACGCAGCTCGCGCTGCCGTCACCGCAGGAGTGATGCGGGCCGCGCGCGCGAGCGTCACGTCGGCGATGTTTGCGGAAGCGAACCCGATGCCGCCAGTCAAGGCAAACACTGAGACAATCGACCATATCGCCCAAGCCGCCGCAGCCGTGGGCCGCTTGCCTGCCTGCCAAAGCTGGGTGGCAGCCTCGGGCACGGCGAGGAGAACGAGGTCGGCGGCGGCACCAACAGCGAAAAACAACCACCCGGCGAGATCAGACGAACCCAACGAGCGAGCAAACCAACCATTCGTTGTGATGGCAACGCCACAGAGGGCGAGAGCAGCTGCGGTCAGTACGTGCGAGCTGATCCGTCGCCCGACGGTCACGTGATTGTGTGACTTCGTGTAGGTCGTGACGTTCGCCGTGACTGGTGATGCGGCTCCGGCAGTCACGGGGGTGACGCTTGCTGTGGCTGGTAAAGCGGCGGCAGAGGTGACGAGCGTGACATTCGCCGTGACTGGTAGCGCGGGGTCGGGAGTGGTCGACGTGACATTGGCCGTGACTGCCAACGCGGCGACGTCAGTCACGGGGGCGACGTTTGGCGTGACTGCCAAAGCGGCGGCAGGCGTGACGAGCGTGACATCCGCCGTGACTGGTGACGCGGATTCGGGGATGACAGTTAGGCCCTCGCGCAGGACTTCTGCCGGAACAGCAGACGAGGCAGCAAGCAGCGCAATCTGGCGTTTTAGCTTCTTGCGCTGCCGACAGGCGCGCTGCCGTTCGGCCGGCGTTTTGGACCGGCGGGTTTGGTTCTTGGGGGGAGTCAATGCAGTGCTATCCTCAAGCATTTGAGGCCACTCCAACCTTGAGCTTGCTAGAACTGCTTTCTGGGCCGCTGTCAGGGGCGCGAGCCTTATTGCAACGGAGCCAGGCGTCAGCCGTGGGAATGGTCACGTCTGGACGGCTAACCATCGTCTCGGCATTCAGTACCTTCGCGGCGGGATCGTCGATGTCCTTGGTCGAAATATCTAAAGTCATCATTGGTTCGGGATAATATCCCGAACCCGCTTGCAATCAATCATTCGGTGTATTATCCCGAACGAATGGTTAACGCGCTATTATCTTTGAACGGTCAACTTCTTCCCATGGCAAAACCCGGACAATTGAGAAAAGCGGTTGCCGAAGCGCTGGGCCTGCAAGACCAGTTGGAGTCCGTCGACGTACATCTTCGCAATTTGCGTGAGGCAGGTCATATTACGAAAGCCAAGAAAGGCGGCGGCGCTGCTGATATGAGCCCGGACGATGCGCTCAACCTTTTTCTCGCTGTTGCTGGCAGCGACAGAGTCAAGGATAGCGTCAAGACGGTTGAATGCTTCCGACCCCTTCCTCGGACATCAATTCGAATGCGCAGCAACGAACGGCCTCAGCACGAGTCGCAGTGGATGGCCGACATTCCGCTAGCCAACTTGCCAACGCACCACGCCTTCTCGGACGCGCTTCGGGAGGTGCTTATACTGCTGCGTGATGCCGACTTCTTCACGCCGGGCCTGCGCGACCAGTTCTATCGTAGTGAGCGCCATATACATGCTACGCAGCCGACCGAATATCTCTTCGTACACCTTTTTTTTCCGACGAACGCCGCCGCCATTATGTTCGGTATCCGAGGGAGAATTGAAGTCGAGGCCGTATACGGTTCGCTCCTGTCGGACGGAGTACAGGTTTGGGATCTGCGCCGATTGCAGGCCGAAGGTCAGCTTTTGACCATTCGGGCTATCGACCTAAAATCTCTTGCGGCAATCGCAAAGGCGATCGCCTAAGCGATCTCATTGCGGATCTAGTCGAGCTTCTCGGTTCTCGCAGCCCGCTCGGTCCTCAGGTATGTTTCCTTCCAGATCGGCTTGGGGGCAGTGTCTGGTTTCACTCCTCGTCCGGGAATAGTACGCCCGCATCAACGAGCATCCTCTTATCCAACGCCATCCCTGACGAGGAAGCTTTCAATTGGTCTTTTGCGGCGCGACCTATCCAACCTCAAGATCGTGGATGATCGGTTTCAGACCGTCGGGCGCGATTTCGAGGCGCGCAAGCGTGATCGGTAGCTTGAAGCGTCGGCGCCCAGCACTGCCGGGATTCAGGTAGAGCACGCCGTTTACGGTGTTGATCTTCGGCACGTGTGAGTGGCCGGAAACGATGACATCGATGCCCTCAGATACGGGATCGACCTGCAGCATGTTGAGGTCGTGCAGAACGTAGAACAGCCGTCCGGCGAGCCGCACGAACTCGGTCCCGGCAAATTCGGTGGCCCAATCGCCCGTGTCCACGTTCCCCCTAATCGCCGTGACGGGGGCAATTCTCCGCAGCGCGGTGATGATATCGGGATCGCCGATGTCGCCGCCGTGAATGATGTGGTCGACATGGGCCAGCACGCGCAGCGCCTCTGGCCTGAGCAGGCCATGCGTATCCGAGATGATGCCGATGGTGAGGGTCATCGAAGCGTCCGGTTGAAGCACTCTATCGCGCGTCGTGCCGCGGCCTCCAGATGCACCGCGGTACCCCGGACATCAACTGCCTAAGCCGACTTCCGCCGCTGGCCCGTCACGGGTTTCTTCGCCACTGCTTCCTTCGCCGGCTTCTTGCCTTGGATCGGCATCAACATCTCTTTCTGGCCCGCCGCGGCCTTGCGCGCCTTCTTGGCGGGCTTTGCTGCCTTAGCCGGCGCAGCCTCTCGACCGACGCTCTGCCGCAGCGCCTCCATCAGATCGACCACGTTTTCGCCTTTGGGCCGCTCCTTCGGGCGGATGGTCTTGCCTGCGCGCTTCTGGTTGATCAGGTCGACCAGCGCGGTCTCGTAGTGATCCTCGAATTTCTCGGGGTCGAACGTGCCCGTCTTCTGGTTGACGATGTGTCTTGCGAGGTCGAGCATGTCCTTGGTGACTTTGACGTCCTGGATCTCGTCGAAGTACTCCTGCTCGGAGCGGACCTCGTAGGGGTAGCGCAGCAGCGTACCGACGAGACCCTTCTCCAGCGGCTCGAGCGCGATAATGTGCTCGCGGTTGGTGAGAACCACGCGGCCGATCGCCACCTTGTCCATCTCCCGGATGGTCTCCCTAATCACCGCGAAGGCATCGTGACCGATCTTGCCGTCGGGGCGCAGGTAGTACGGACGGATCAGATAGCGCGGGTCGATTTCTGCCTTGTCGACGAACTCGTCGATCTCGATGGTCCGCGTCGACTCGAGCGCCAGCTCCTCGAGCTCCTCCTTTGTGACCTCGATGAATTGGCCCTTCTCGAGTTCGTACCCCTTGACGATGTCCTCGTTAGGCACCTCGTCACCGGTATCGACGTCGACCTTCACGTACTTGATCCGGTGACCGGTCGCTCGATTGAGCTGATTGAACGAGATCTTTTCGGATTCCGATGTCGCCGGGTAGAGAGCCACCGGGCAGGTGACGAGCGACAGACGCAAGAAGCCTTTCCAGTTGGCTCTCATGGTACGCAGAACTCCAGTTCGGGACGGCTCGGACTCAAGACGAACGACAGGGCATGGTTCCGACAGCATGCACGGGCCCACAAGACGATTTTTCACGCCGGCTATCGACTCTTTTGTTCTTGTTATGTTCTATTGAGGCATCACGGGCCGACCTGCGAGCTGGCGCATGCCGAACCCGAAGGAGACGGATACGGTGTGGATCGAAAACAATGCTGCGGCGCGCCATTCAGAATGAAATTGCGAACTCTTATGTAATTGAAATTTCGACATAATTTCCAATGGCGCCATCTCCGGAAGTCTCGTCTTCAATGTCAGAAACCTGGTTGATGCTTTTTGGCGCGCCCGCGGCAAGGCCCTGGTAGGAGATTCTTGCGCAGCTGCCGGCGAGCCGCGTGACGCATTCATCGGAAAATGGGATCGCATCAACAATGAATCAGCCGAGCTCATCGAGCAACATTTTCGCCAGTTTTAGATCAAGCGTTTCGAAGCCCTCTCTAAACCAATCATACGCCTCCCCGAGTAATCCTCGGGCCCTGGCGCGCTCGCCTCGATCGCGCCAAAGCCGCGCCAGGCTCATGGCTGCCCGAAGCTCCCAGGATTTAGCCTGCTGTTCCCGCGCAACCGAGAGCGCGCGCTCGAAATGCGCTTCCGCGTTGCGGATATCGCGCTCGGGCGCAAGCAATGCGATTTCCCCGGCGATTCGACGAACATCGGATTCACACCACCTTTCTCCTGTCCCTTCAATCGTCGCCAAAGCTTCGGCCATGTATCGCCCTGCATCGTCGAACCGGCCGAGTTCCGCCATCGATTTTGCCATATGCGCTACATACCAGGGAACGAAAACGACAGAGCCGCTCGATCGCCAGGCCGCTATGCCTGACGGGATCATGGCGATCGCATCCGAGGCTTGACCGGTCAGCGCCCGTATGGCGCCACGGTGCATCATGCCGCCGCCTCTCCATTGCGCGGCGTTCTTCTCTGTCGCCATCGGAATGAGCTCGTCGAGATGCGCGTCGGCGGCTTGGTAATCCCCGCAATGGATAAAAGCATATGACGTGAAATAGAGCGAATACATCAAGGGTACGCCCTGACCGACCTCGCGCGCTTCTGCGACCGCACTTTTCGCATCAGCGAGCGCGGCTCGGGGATATCCGAGCATCCAGCGGATCCACGAACGATAACAGAGCGCGGCGACCCGGATGTCCTGACCAAATCGCGCCGAAAGCTGGCGATGTTCCGCGGGATTATAAGACGCGATCGCGCGATCGAACTGTGTGAGCGCTTCCGGAAGATTTCCTATCGTCGCCTGAGATACGCCAACGAGCCGTTGCCCAAGCATCTGCAGCGTAGCTTCCTTCTGCTCTTCGGCGCGCTCCAGAAATTGCGCAGCGAGCTCGGTCACAGTGCTCGCGTGAAAACCGTTAAAGTTCGCAACCCAGAAGCTATAAAGCACCGAGAACAGCAGAAATGGGTCCTCTGGAGCCTCGCCGCGCGTCTGTGCCTGTTCAATGAGCGTACGCGCACGAAGTGCGGCCGCTTTGGTTTCCGGTGCGCCATAGCCCCGGAAGTGCATGAGCGGGGTGATCAGCGCGACCTGCAACTTGATTTCCTCTCGCCTGAGAGCCGGTGTCGATGGCAAGGATGCAATCAAGGTCAGGGCCCGGTTGAGTTGCTCGGCGGCTTCGGGCAGGGCGGCCCGCTCCAACGATCGTTGTCCGGCCTTCGCCCAAAGCCCCGCCGCCTTCTCGATCAGCCCGGCATCAGAGCAATGGCGTGCCAATAGCTCCGGCTGACGCTCCACGATATCGGCAAATCGGCCTTCGAGCGCCTCCACGATCTTTTTGTGCAACGCGCGGCGGTGTTCGCGCAACAGGGTGCTGTAAGCCGCGTCCTGCACCAAGGCGTGCTTGAAGAGGTAGTGCGCGTGCGGCGGGACGCCCTGACGGAACAACAAGCCGGCACTGATGAGCCGATGCAGAGCACTATCAAGGTCTGCCGGCGGCTTGCGGGCCACCGCCTCGATGAGCGCATGTGAGAACTCGCGGCCGATCGCCGCTCCAATTTGCGCAAGCTCTTTTGCGGAACCAAGCCGATCGAGACGCGCCATCAACGAGGCGTGAAGTGTTGCGGGAATTTCGAGTTTCGGTGACGGAATCGCAGCCGTCGTTCGTCGCGCGTCTTCCTCGCTCTCCGCCTCCAGTATCGCCTTGGTCATTTCCTCGATGAACAATGGAATGCCATCAGTCCGATCGATCAGGTCTTCGCGGATATCAGGCGAGAGAAATTTATTGCCGACAATTCGGTCAATAACGGCATCGATGTCGCGCCGACCGAGCCGATTGATGGTGACGGCTGTCACGTGTGGAAGGCTAATCCAGGGCGGCTGGAATTCTGGCCGGAAGGTAATGACGAGCAGAACGCGAAGCGCCTCGATTCGATCCACGATGCGGCCAAACAGTTCGAGACTGGTCGGATCAGTCCAGTGAGCATCTTCGAAGATCATCAATACAGGCGCGGATCGTGAGAGCGCCTCGATTTGCTTGAGAAGCGCCTCTAGGGTCTTTTGTCGACGTTGCTGCGGGTCAAAGGTCAGCGCCGGATAGCGGCCGTCGTTCGAAAGAGACAGCATTTCGGCCAGCAGCGCTGAATCCATTGGCGAAGTCGCGCTCTGCAAAAGCAACGCATCAAGCCGATCGAGCTTCGTCTTTATGGTGTCGTCGTGCTTCAATCCGGCGGCGCGCTCAAAGTGACCGATGACCGGCGAAAGGGCACTGTTCGTGCGCTGCGGCGAACAGAAGCAGCGTAGCCGTGCATGCTGTTCCTTGCTGACCTCTTCCAGCAACGCTGCCGTCAGGCGAGATTTGCCGATGCCGGGTTCACCGCAGACCAGCACTGCCTGACCTTCGCCATTCTTTGCTCTCGACCAGCGCCGCAATAATAATTGCGATTCCTCGTCCCTTCCGACAAGCGACGTGAGGTCGCTGCGGTGAAATGCTTCGAACCGACCTTCCACGGACGTTGGTCGAACCGCGGCCCAAACCTGCACCGCACCAGCAATGCCCTTCAATTCATTGAGACCGAGATCTCTTAGTTCGAAGAGATTGCCGAGAAGCTGTCTCGTTGCGTCCGCGATTACGACCATGTCCGGCTCAGCGAGCCCTTGCAGCCGCGCCGCGAGGTTCGGCGTCTCGCCGACAATGCCGCGCTCTTGCGCCTGTCCGGAGCCAACGAGATCACCGACCACAACCAGACCCGTGGCGATGCCCACGCGGGTCTGCAACGGCGTGCCGGTCTTCAGTTTCGTGACTTCCGAGACCAGCTCCAATCCTGATTGTACGGCCCTTTCGGCATCATCCTCATGAGCTTCGGGATAGCCAAAATAGACAAGCACGCCGTCGCCCATGTATTTTGCGACGAAGCCGCCGTAGCGCTGAACAACTTCCGTGACGCATTTCTGGTAGGCCGAGATCAGCTTGCGCAGGTCTTCGGGGTCCATCCGCGTCGACAGAACCGTCGAGCCCACGAGATCACTAAACAGCACCGTGACTTGCCGCCGTTCGGCCGAGGTCTCTGCAACCGCTGCAGGCGACGGCGGCTGTCCCAGGGGTTCCTTTGCAAGCCCTGCAATGGCCGCGAGAAGCTTGATCCGGGCGCCGAGCGGAAGACCGAGCTCGCGCAAGTGATCCTGGGTCAGATGCGGCAGGACCGATTCATCGATCGCGTTGTCGCGAAACGCCGCCTCGAAGCGCTCGAGACCGTTGTTCCGCAGCAAAGTTCCGAGGTCCATGACGGAATTCCAGCTGCCTGCGTCTGCGCGCGTATTGTGAGCCAAATCTGCCGCCGGATCACGGATTTTGGCTATGCAGTATCGGCAAGCTTTATGTTGCGTCGCGCCATTTGTCGCAGCGCGCCGAGACATAGGCACCAAGCTTACTGATGAGCATGAAGCATTCTGCAGGCAGATCGCGTGACAGAACCAGGACAGGCGATTGGTAGTTGCAGAGAAATCCAAGCGTTCGCGAGTTGCCCTTGTATCCGGAATGGCCCCCAAGGCGGCGCGGAAACGGCACATACCGCTCCCTCTGCACCCCACCATCCGCCGCCGTAACGTCACAATTCCTGCATTGATCGGGAGTAGTGATCGACATAGGATACCACCGTTGTTTTAATTGATGTTTTTGGAAGCACGCAGTCTGCTGGTGCGCAGTGGCTTTGCACTGACTAGCTGCCGACTTTTCTGCCCGGGGGAGGACAGAAATGCATTGGAGCAGAGTTCTCAGGTTTGCCGATCCTCAGGCAAGTCAGGCCGCCGTTCAGGGCGGTCAAGTCGAAATCGTCCCCATGGCAAGGGGGCGTTTCGACGTCGAGATGACGCAAATCGGCATAGACAGGGTGTGGATGCAGCGCTTCAACGTGGCTCTGCCGCAAGTCGCCACAGCCACGACTGCTCGCGACCGCAAGGGCATTGGCTTTCTCATTGATTCCAACGCATCGGAGCTGCAGCACTGCGGCATGGAGGTCACCCCAAACGACATTATCGTTGCGGGCTTCGATGTGCGGCATCAGCGATCTTCGTCCGACCTTCACTATGGAACCATGTCTGTTCCGGTGGAGGATTTTCCTCAGTTGTGCAGAACGATCATTGGCCGCGAGTTTCTCGAAGAACCGCACGCCGTGATTGTTCGTCCGGATCCCGCCTTGATGTCGCGACTGCTAAAGCTGCACAGGACCGTCGGGCAACTTGCCCTCGACACGCCCGACATACTGGACCTGCCCGATGTGCGCCGGGCATTGGAAGAACAACTGATTCACATCATGGTTCGGTGCCTTGCCGACGGCGCCAGCATCGAAGCGACAGCAGGTGGCCGTCGCCATGACGCGATCGTCACGCGGTTCGAGGAATTTCTGGCCGCGAATCCTGACCGGCCTCTTTACCTTACCGAAATCTGCGCAGCCATCGGTGTCGCGGAGCGTACACTTCGCGCCTCCTGCGAAGAACACCTCGGCATGGGACCGATCCGTTATCTGACGTTGCGCCGAATGCATCTCGTGCGCCACGCATTGTTGAGCGCTGATCCATCGAATTCGACCGTCACTCGCATTGTGACGAATCATGGCTTTTGGGAGCTTGGAAGGTTTTCGGTTGCCTACCGCACGCTTTTTGGGGAGACGCCATCAGAGACATTGAGGCGTGCTGAGCCGGCCGCAATCGACCTCAATCGTCCATCATCGCTGCCGGCCGCTCAAGCTCTCGCCTGCCGCTGAAGCCTCCCTGACGAACCTGCATAGTCCCCAGCCCGGGCCCAGAAATCGCGCGATTAGCACACGATCAGCGGCTCTCCGGCAAGCGGTCAGCAGCTCTTCGCGCCGCGGCAGTGATCAAATCCTGCCGAATGTGCATAGTACGGCACGCCGGCGTTGATGTAGTTTTCGCCGGACTGCCTTAGCGAAATCGTGGCCACACGAAATCAGGTCGCCGCATCTCTCGTTATCCGAAGACGATGGAGGTTGGGAATGAGCAGAGACCTATCCGTTGGCTTGCTGGCATTGCTTTTGGCGGTGACGGCGACTGCTCCGGCATCCGCACAACAACCCCAAAAGCCAAACGTTGTTTTCATTCTCGCCGATAATGTCGGGTACGGCGATTTGGGGTCCTATGGCGGCGGAGAGTTGCGTGGCGCGCCAACGCCGCGTCTGGACCAATTGGCCCGCGAGGGATTACGGCTAACCCAGTATCTGGTCGAACCAGGCTGCACGCCGTCACGGGCCGCTCTTATGACCGGCCAATACTCGATCCGGAGTGGCTTATCACTTGTCGCTCTCGAGGGGACCCCCAATACGCTTTCCGCCCGTGCCTTCACCATGGGCGAGCTGTTCAAGGGCGCGGGCTATGCCACGGCAATTTTCGGCAAGTGGCATCTCGGCGGCGAACCGCAGAGCTTGCCGACTGCGCACGGTTTCGACGAGTTCTACGGCATCCCTCCGAATATTTCTTGGGACTCGGCAACCTACGTCAGCAGTATGGATCTGACGCATTCAGTCGCGGCCACTCCGGCTGAGCTTCTAGCTCGTGGGCCGCAAATCGTTGAAGCGACGGCCGGGGGAGCGCTGCGAGCCGTAAAGCCATTCACACCAGAGGTTCGCGCAAACATCGACTACGAACTGGTCGACAAGTCGATTGACTTCATGCGGCGGCAGAAGGCGGCAGGTAAACCGTTCTTTCTCTATTTGCCGTTTTCTATGGGCCACGTGCCGAACTTGCCGTCAGCACAGTTTAAGGGCAAGTCGCGGATCGGCAACTACGGCGACAAGATCATGGAGGGGGACTATCACGTCGGCCAAATCCTCGACACGTTGAAAGAACTTGGCGTTGACGACAGCACTATTGTCGTCTTCGCCTCCGACAACGGGCCGTTTGGTCAGGCCGGACGGGAGTTTGGCAATGATGGGACGCCCGATATGGGCAATTCCGGTCCCTTCCGTGGCGAGCTGGGGGAAGTGACGGAGGGCGCAATACGGACGGCGGCCTTCGTCCGCTGGCCCGGAAAGGTCCAGCCGAACACCACCTCATACGCGATGTTCTCGATCATGGATTTCATGCCGACTTTCGCCCACATTGTCGGTGGCACGATGCCAACTGATCGGCCTATCGACGGCGTGGACCAGACCGACGTGCTGCTAGGCAACAGCGCGGCGGGACATCGCGAAAGTCTCCTGAGCTTCATTGGTGCCGATCTGGTCGCTGCCCGATGGAAGCAGTGGCGCATTTACTTCACCGATATTCATCCGACCGGCGACGGACCTCAGCGGGAGCCCGGCGTTTTCTCGGCCAGTGCTCCGATGGCGGGCTACCCGAAGGTCTACAACATCGAGATGGACCCGCACGAGGACCTCATCGTGGGAGGAGTGTTTGCCTGGGTATCGGACCCTGCGCTCAAGCCGGTCTTTGAGTATTTGGAGACGGTCAAGAAATATCCCAATCCGCCCGCGCCGAACATCACGCAGTTCCATGGTGGCCGTGGTTAATCTTTATACTGCACTTGTCTGCTAGCGGCCCGTTTGAGACGTGTGCGACTGCGTCGAGCAATGTCCGAGTTCGAAGGCGAAGCGGAGGGCAGATGCGCGCGCTGAGTTTTTCTCAGTTTGACCCTGAGCAGCCGCGCTGCCAAGAGAAGGTCGTCCGTGGCGCGGCCGGAAAAATACATCGTAGTTGCTCCTTCCCCGGCCGGAATGCGCAGGTCGGGGTCGTATTTTTGGCGACTCAGCCATGGAAAATCTGACGCACTACCCTCCGCTTTTGTTCGTTGTTTCCCTTGTGGCGCTTTCAGTCGTTGCGGTCGCAGGATCCTGGCTACGCAGGCATTATCCGACCGCCAACCACGAGCAGAGCGAACATCTTGGTGTCATCCTTGCGGCTACCCTGACGTTGCTCGGCCTGATCATCGGTTTCAGCTTTTCGATGGCTGCCAATCGTTATGATCAGCGCAAGAATTTCGAGGAGGCGGAAGCCAACGCCATTGGAACCGAAATATTACGTGCCGATTTTCTTCCCGCCGATGCCGCAAACGTCCGCAAGCTCCTTGCCGAGTACACGGGCCTGCGCATCCAGTTTTATCTCAACAAGGATGACAACCAACGCAAGCAGATGGCCGAACGGACGACCCGGTTGCAAGCCGCTCTTTGGTCTGCAGTCCGACAATCCTCGGCTGCACAGCCGACGCCCGTGGAGGCGCTGGCAATCGCCGGAATGAACGATGTAATTAATTCGCAAGGCTATACACAGGCAGCGTTTTGGAATCGGATCCCCACTGCCGCATGGTTTTTCATGGCGATCATTGCGCTATGTTCGAATGCGTTGATGGGCTACCGAAGCGGCAAGGCCGGACCAAGGCTGCTGTTCGTGCTGCCGCTGATCGTTTCGTTTGCCTTCCTCCTGATCGCCGATATCGATGCACCTCGCCATGGCCTGATTGAGGTGAGGCCGCAAAATCTTGAGAGCCTAGCGAACTCGCTCGGCGATATAGCACACTAAAGCCATCCGACGGGCAGCCGGCGCTCCACCGCATCTGCCATCCACCATCGAAGTTCCGAAACCGCATAGTCGAAAGTCGCTAACTGCCTGATGCTGTATCCGCGGCGAGGCCAGAGCGGTTCAAACAGGTCGCAAGAACTGTCCGCCGGCTCGACAGGGCGAGAAAATGGCAGATGGTGGTACACTCACCTTTACGCATCCGGACGGCTACGCGGCCGCCATCAGCGACGCCCGGCTCAACCTCACGATAACGGGAGCAGGGGATTTCAAGGCCCAGCTCACGTGGCTGCGATTGCAACATCTGAAAATCTATCGATGTTGCGAAAGCCTCCCGCGCATTGGCTATATCTCGCTCTCTCCCGGACTGGCTTTCCTGTCGTTTCCCATCAAGGCGACATCAGCCATATGCGGTGGACTTTCCGTTCAAAAAGGCGACATCATTTTTTACAGTCCGGGCGAGCGCGTGCACCAACGATTCGACGGTGGATGCCAATGGGGTCTGATCGTCCTATCGGCACAGCATTTCGCTGATTGCAGCCGGGCATTGGTCGGGAGATCGTTGGTCTCACCCGGCGCGAGCGGCCTCTGTCACCCTTCGCGAACGGAAATAGTGAGGTTTCGGCGTCTGTTCGGACAGGCCTGCCGTCTCGCCGAAAGCAGAACGCAAATCGCTGAACTCCCCGAGGTCGCGAGAGCACTGGAACAGGACATGCTTCACGCCATCGTTCATTGTCTCCCAAGCGAGCATGACGTGGTCAAAACACACAAGGCGAGAAGCCATCACGCAGCCGTCATGGCTCGTTTCGAGGAAGCGCTCAGCAAACTTGCTGATGACCGGCCTAGCATGTCCAGGCTTTGCGCAGAGATCGGCGTGGCAGAGCGAACTCTCCGGATGTGTTGCGCCGAATTTCTCGGCATCAGCCCCACGCGCTACCTTCTGCTTCAGCGCCTGAACAGGGCCCGTGTCGCGCTACAACGAGCCAACCCTTCGACAACGAGCGTTGCGGAGATCGCCCGGGACCATCAATTCCTGGAGCTCGGGCGCTTTGCGGTGACGTATCGCATCACCTTTGGTGAATCGCCTTCCGTCACGCTGCAGCGGGATCCCCGAGCCTGAGCGGAATGCCGAACTTGCCGAAAGTGCATAGCCGCAAGGGAGGGCTTCACCCAGTATTGCATGGTCGATTTCTGTCATTTCGCGATGAGCATCCCAGAGACATGAGGGTCAATATCTTGCATCCGCCTAGCTTGGGCGGATCTTCATTGCTCAGTTGTTCCATCGCAAGGAGCAAAAGCAATCGAGGACGTGATGTCGGCCAACAAGCGCAAGTCCGGCAAAACTGACAAGCACCCTCGGCGCGGAGGCATTTCGATGCCGATCGCCGGCACGACGGATGCCCACAACGCGCCCGCCCGCTCGAAGACACGGGCCGCGCTGTTAGCCGTTCTCGGCGCCATCGCCGTTGGCGCGGTCGCGTTGCTCGCCTTCAACGGCGGATTTCTCCTGCTCGAAGGACTACGCGCTCACAATGCAGCCCCTGTCCTTGCCTTCGTCGGGAGCGAAGCTTGCGGCGATTGCCACCAGGCGGAAACTGCGTTGTGGAAGGAGTCACAGCACAAGCATGCCATGCAGCACGCGACGAGCACTTCTGTGCTTGGCGATTTCGACAACGCAACCTTCGAGTATTACGGCGTCGATTCCCGGTTTTTCAAAAAGAACAACAGATTCTTCGTCGAGACGGATGGTCCAGACGGCAAGCTCGCAACCTTCGAGGTCAAATACACGTTCGGAATCGATCCCCTTCAGCAATACCTGATCGAATTCCCGGATGGCCGCATACAGGCGCTGTCGATCGCCTGGGACAGCCGGCCAAAGGACCAGGGCGGCCAACGCTGGTTTCACCTTTATCCCAATGAAGAGATCAAGCACGACGACGTGCTGCATTGGACAAGACTCAATCAGAACTGGAATTTCATGTGCGCGGAGTGTCATTCCACCGGCGTGCGGAAGAACTACGACGCGGACACGGATCGCTTCCACACAACATGGGCGGAAATCAGTATCGGTTGTGAAGCGTGCCATGGCAAAGGCTCTCGCCACATCGAGTGGGCGCGCAGCCGGCGGAGCTGGTGGCCTTTTGATAAGGACGAACACCCCTTGAAGGGGCTGGCGGTCTTCCTCGACGAACGCAACGGCGTCACCTGGCGGCCCGATGTCAAGACCGGCGATCCGCGACGCAGCGCTATTCCTGCAGTGATGCGCAAAGAGGTTGAGACTTGCGGCCTTTGCCATGCGCGACGTGCCCAACTTTCCGAAGACTGGATACCGGGACAACCATTGTCCGACACCCACCTGGTCTCGATGCTTGCCCGCGGACTTTACCACTCCGATGGGCAAATGCTCGACGAGGTCTACAACTATGGCTCGTTCAAGCAGAGCAAGATGTTTGCGGCGGGCGTCACCTGCAGCGATTGCCACGAACCCCACGCCGCCAAGTTGCGGGCACCAGGTGACGGCGTATGCCTACAGTGCCACACCGCCGACAAATATGAGGTCGCCGCGCACAGCCACCACGAAGGCGTAGCGCCGAAGGTCACCTGCGCGTCGTGCCACATGTCGGTCAAGACCTACATGCTGATCGACCGGCGGCACGACCATAGCCTCCGGATCCCAAGGCCGGATATCTCCGTGAAGCTTGGTACCCCCAACGCCTGCAACAATTGCCACGCCGATAAATCGGCACAATGGGCTGCGGATGCCATCGAACGTTGGCACGGCCCGGTCCGCCACGGCTTGCAGAATTACGTCGAGGCATTCCAGGCTTCGTGGAACGACCAAGCTGATGCCGCTTCGCTTCTGGCCCTGGTTGCGGCCAGTCCAACAACCCCTCCGATTGCGCGTGCGAGCGCGCTTAGCGAACTTCGCTCGCGGGTTTCGGCAGCCAACATCGAACTCGCTCGCAAGGGCTTGTCCGATCCCGATCCGATGGTGCGCGTTGGAGCACTTGATATGCTCGACGACCTGCCGGGCGCTCAGATCTGGCGCTTCGTCTCGCCGCTCCTCTCCGATTCCAGCCGTGGCGTTCGCGTTCGGGCGGTGTCGGTGCTGGCGGCCGCGCCGACTGCCAGCCAACCCTTTAGTGACCGCGCGGCCTTCGAGCGGGCCGCGGCCGAGTTCATTGCCGCACAGCGGCTCAACGCGGATCGCCCCGAAGCTCGCACAACGCTCGGAAATTTCTATGCGCGTCGCGGCTCTACGGGCGAAGCGGAAAAAGAATATAAGGCCGCACTGAGACTTAGTCCTCAGTTCGGGCCCGCAGCGATCAATCTCGCCGATTTGTATCGGCACCTCGGCCGGGATGGCGATGGAGAGAGCCTGCTGAGGACAACGATTGCGTCATCACGCCCGGACGCCGGCTTGCATCACGCGCTCGGGCTGACCCTGACCAGACAAAAACGGCCCGATGATGCGCTGAACGAATTTCGCATGGCCACGGAGCTTGAACCTGGCCGATCGCGCTACACCTATGTTTACGCCGTCGCGCTGCATTCGTCGGGTCGGATCGACGAAGCGATCAAGGTCCTGAAGGCAAACCTGGTCCGGCATCCGGACGATCGGGACACCATGTTGGCGCTCGTCGCTTTCAGCCGCGACGCCGGAGACATCAGTGCTGCCCTCGAATATGCCCAGCAGCTCTCCCGCCTTAGACCGAACGATCGTGATTTGACCCAACTGACCAACGAGCTTCGCGCGCGCCTGGGCCGATAGAGGTCAACGGTCATCGCGATGGTTATTGGCTGATCGCACTCTTGACGCCGTGCCATACTTCGTCCTTCAGCGCGATCAAGGGAGGTGGTGGCAGCGTTACCGGCGCCTCTGTCCGCTTGATGCCGTCGATGACGAGACTGGCAACGTCGATCTCACCGTCCGTATAGTAGGGATCGCCTTCGCCATTTCGACCAAACAGGGTCGGGCCCGTTCCGGAAATCTGGAAGAAGTTTTGAACCATGCCCGCGTCACCAAGATCGCGCATCAAAAGATCTCGTTCGGCATCAATGTCGGGCGCAATGTGGTGGGTGACCTGCCCGGTGTCACGGCTCAAGCCCACGCCACGATCGAAGGTGACTGAGCCGAGCCAGACCGGGCGGCCGTCGCTGCCTTTTTCGAGGACCATCCAGAAGCGGACGTGATGTCGCTTGTCGGCGCTTCGACCGTCAGGCTTTTCGAATGCGAGCTCTTCTTTCTTGCCCATGTAGTAGAGCGGGCTGACCGGCGCATCGTGGTACGGCCTGTCGAGCACAACGCTGCCGATGATTTCGATGCTGGTGCGCAAGGTAATTGGGTCAGCCGGATACCAACCTGCAGAATGCATGGCAAAGAGGACATCTTGCTTGCTGCCGACGAGGCCGACATTGAGCGCGTCACCCGGGATGTCGCTTGCCGTACGCGTCACCATGGGCAGCGACGCAAGTCCCGGCTCATGTTCGTGATGCCTCCACAGGGAAGGAAGCAACAGATAGGCAAGCACCAGATAGGCGACGAGCACGCCCACCAGAATGAGCCACCATCGTTGCCTGCCTGCAATTTGCTTCATGCGTTGCAACAGCAGTGTTGCGGCATTCGCCTCGTATGACGTGCCAAGCGGCCGGCTAGGTTCAAGAGGTCAAATGGCCACTCACTTGGTCACCAAATGCCTGGTCGGCGTCACGGTACTTTCGGGCGGCGCCTCTGAGATCGCGAACGTCAGCCAAGTATTCCAGCCCGACGGCCGGTTTGCCGCATCGAATTCGCCGTAGCCCTTCAGGTTCAAATATCCCTGCATCTTTCCGATCGGGAAAATGTACCCCACTTGCGGGCCGATCCCGATAACCCGGGACTTGAAAGGTCCCAGAATTGGATGTTGGCCGGAATCGGCCGTCACCTGCTGATAGGCGTAGCCGACGAGGCCCACAAAAAACTGTTTTGAGAGAAACTGCGACGCACCCCAGTCAAAATGAAAATCAATACCGCTCGTATATTGCGTGTCCGGGTTTTTGAAATTGTAGGTGAAGCCGGCCACTCCTGAAAATTCATGCCCCGTCGCGGGGTTGAGGTAAGTATATCCGCCGCCGACATCGATTGCGCCGTGACCGAGGCCAATGTTGGAGAGCCGGTTCGGGTCATACGCTCCGACCGGAATGTCCCCTGTCGCGTAGGTCATCCAGTTGTTGACGCCATCATTCCATTTGAGCGTCAGCATCGGAATTAGATCACCCACCGATGTGAGCGAGTCTGATATGGTTCCCGTGCGCTGCGCCACGATCGGACCAGCCGCGGCCGTCAGCGTCCCCGCAATGCTGGTGTCGAGCCTGCCGAACACTCCCGTCACTCCAGCGGCGAATTGGCCGCCCAGCACCGGAGAGGCAAAGGTGTAGGTCGGCGCCAGGAACACCACATCGGCCCGCGCATTCAGATTCGCGTTCAAGCTGACGTTGACATTTGGCGTGAAGCGACCGATCTCGATTTCCCTGGCGGCGGCGACGCCGCCGGACGCAGCAACCGACGCGTGATAGTAGACAGTCCCCAGCGACCAGCCTGGGGTCGTCGGGACGGCAGCGAGGCTGCCGAACTGTCCGGGGAACCAGAATGAATTGCCGGTTTCGTCGGCCCTGGCAGGTTGAGCGGCAAGCGTCAGGAAGACGGCAAGCGCGCAGACACTCAATTGCTGCCAAGAACCAGGGACCGGCCACGATCGACTACGCTGCATCTGCCGTCCTCACTTTCCTGCCCCACTAGCCGTGCCAAAGGACAACCCGGCGTGGGGGCGCACGGGTTAGGAAAGCGAGCACGCGCCGGTTCGTCTATGCAAAATCGGCAAAGCTTCCCTCGGTTGCTTTGTTGCTGCGAGACTGTGTCTCGCGCACAACAGCCACGGACCCTGATCTCTTGCCCGGCAAGCTGCATGCATTGTTTCATTGCCAAGGCTTGCCCTTTTGCCGAAGATGGGTAGCGCGGCACCCAACGTCTCCTTGGCCTGCCTGAACTCCTGAACGGTGTCCCGATCTTGCAGTGGAGCGAGTCATGAGCCCGCCTCGCTATCTTGCGATTCTCCTGTTTTTGCTCCTTGCTGCCATGCCGTTGGGGCGTTCCAGGCTTATCGCGAGGGTGGTTGCCGAAACAGTCAAGGACATGCTGGCGGCCCAGGTTCGCAGTCAGGGAGTCGTATGCGACAAACCCCGGCAAGCAATCCGGGACGCAAAGCGGTCAAAGCCGGATCATGATGTCTGGATACTGACATGCGAAAACGCGACTTACAGGGTCAGCCGCTATCCCGATCTTGCAGCGAAGATTGAGCGGGTTCGATAGCCTCTCCCTACCTGCAAGATAGGTCGACGGGTTCGCTATTCGCAGAATGTATAGTTGCAGATCAAGCTTGGATATCGGTCGATGTCGACTTTTACGCTCCTTTGAGACACACCGACCGGCTCCGAAATGTCGGTTCTGCGGGGAGGATCGGAAATGCTCCGCGGCTACCCAAAACGGCGCGAATGATTTGAACCGGACTTCGCATGGTCCCGAAATATCAGTTCGGTAAGGCCGCCTTAGTTCCTTACGCAGCGTACCCCCGGACAGTAATATCCCACGTTCAGCGCGTTGGGGCTGGCATGAATATCGAGGGAAGGTTTCATGGCTGCCAAGGAATTTCTGCGAAACAATTGGCCTGCGATCACGATAGGTGCGACCGCCGCCGCAATCGCGTTGGCGGCTATTGTGATGCTGATCAATATGCCCCCACGCACGGTCGTCATGGCGACCGGTCCCGAGGGAGGCGCCTACCAAGAGCTTGGTAAGCGCTATCGCGCGGAACTTGCGAAGGAAGGCGTAGAGGTGCGACTGATGCCGACTGCAGGTTCGCCCGAAAACCGGGCGCTGCTGCTCGACCAGCATTCGGGAGTAAGCGTCGCGCTGATCCAGGGTGGCACTATGAGCCAGGAAGATCGTTCGAAGCTTGCCTCACTCGGAACGCTCTACTACGAGCCCTTGTGGTGGTTCCGCAGGCGCGAGATCCAAGTTGATGGAGCCGCCAATCTCGTGGGCAAGAGACTGTCGATTGGGCCCGAGGGCAGCGGGACTCGAGCGTTATCGCTCGAATACTTCAAAATCCTCGGATTTGACCAGCAGGTCGGTGAATGGCTAGCCCTGCCTACGCAAGCTGCTGGAGAAAGTCTCTTGGCCGGTCAGATCGATGCAGTATCGATGGTGGCTGCATGGGACGCACCCGAGGTGCAGCAACTTCTCGGCGACGAGCGCGTCACCCTCACGGGTTATCGGCGCTTGAATGCCCTTATCGCGCGCCTTCCATTTTTGAGCAAGGTGGTGGTGCCAAGGGGAGTCAGAAGCTTAGCAAAGGATCTGCCGCCAACGGATGTGACCTTGATCGCAGTGAAGGCCAACTTGATAGTGCGAAACGATCTGCATTCGGCCCTTCAGTACCTGCTGCTCGGCGCGGCGGAGCATATCCACTCGTCACCGAGTATTTTTCAACGCGCCAATGAATTTCCCGCTGGCGAAGCCGTCGATGTTCCACTGAGCAACGAGGCACTGCGATTCTACAAATCGGGGCAGCCTTTCCTGCACGATTATCTTCCGTTCTGGGTCGCGGAGCTGACTGGCAAGCTGTTTATCCTACTCATTCCGATCCTGGGCGTGCTCTACCCAATGACGCAATATCTGCCTCGCCTATATGACTGGGCGATGCGATCGAAGATATTGCGCATGTACGGAGAACTGCGGCTTCTGGAAGACGAGATCGCGGACGCCCGACGCACCAAGCGTGATACGAGTGAAATGATCTTGCAGCTCAATGGCCTCGAGGAGCAAGCAAACCGAGTAAAGGTTCCGATTGCTTATGCGGATATGCTGTACTCTCTGCGAGCTCATATCGACCTCGTACGCGAAAAAAATACGCCGACAATTAGCTGAAGAACCGGTTGCGCGGCTTGAACGACCAAAACCCGGCTGAGTCTGATATTGATGCTGTAGACGGCTCCTCCACCGGCGCAAGAGCGCCAAGGAGTGGGCGCCGTTTGAGGCTCCCACGATGTGTCGCGGCTCCGAATATTATGTTGGGCGCCGGTTGGGGGGGGCAAAAGCGGCGCCGATCCACAGATTCAAGACGAACGGCAGGGCATGGTTCCGACAGCATGGACGGGCCCTCAAAAGGATATTTTTCCACGCCGGCTATCGACTCTTTTGTTCTTGTTATGTTCTATTGGGGCATGACAGACCGACCCGCGAGCTGGCGCATGCCGAACCCAAAGGAGATGGATAAGATGGCCGCTCTCGTCGGCAGAAACGTGCCTCGGGAGCCCGGATTGGCTCCGGAAGCTGATCTGCCGCCGGAATACTGGCAGGCGCTTCTGGACGACCCTCGCGCAGAGAGCAGGTCGGGCCCCTCCGGAGGGGCGCTGCAGTTGAGCCAGATTCCTCAACATATTCTGAGGGTGGGGTGCCGGCGCTGCGCCAGGGTCATCGAGATTCAGAAGGTCGATGCCGTCCGCCTCTATGGTCGTGAGGCGCTCTGGCAGGATGTCGGGCGGCGGCTCTTGGACAATACCTGCACGCAGCGGACCGGGCGCCACGAGGAAGACGGCTGCTGGCCTGCGTTCGATTAGTCGCCAGCGCGGCCAGAACTGGATGCTGCCATGGCACCGAAGCATCACCCGACGCCGCTCAGCGGCGGCGACCGAAAGGCGCTCACCAAGGAGTTGGGGAGAGCGCGCACCATGACGACGATTCTCGCTGGCCAGTCTGCCGAAGCCCGCGCCAAAGGCGAGACCCTCATTCGACAGGCTGACAAGCTGCTTTGCGAATCGTGGAATGAGAGAATGTGGGCTGACGGAGGACCGATCGACCCATCACCGATCGTCGATCAGGCCATCAACGGCGGTTATGCCTGGCTTGAGATCGAGTGCTCGCGGTGCAAGACCCGGCGAGACGTCGACCTAGCGGCGCTGCGCCATCCACCGATCACATTCGTCCACGACTTGGCGAGCCGCCTCCGCTGCAGCAAATGTAGCAAGGCGGGTCGCCGGCCTTCAGCTACCCTTCTGCAATTGGCATCGCGCTCCCGCCGGGCCGTTCCGGAGACCTGATCGTGTGCAATCTCTACTCGATGACGAAAAACGTCGACGCGATCCGCCGCTTGTTCGGGGCGCTGAACAGCCGCGTCGGAAACCTGCCGTCGATGCCGGGCATCTTCCCGGATTAGCCAGCGCCGATCGTTCGCAACGCTGCGGACGGGCGCGAGATCGCAATGGCGCGCTGGGGCATGCCGAGCTCCCAGCGAGCGCTGATGGACGCGACCAAGAAGCGCGCCGAAAAGCTGCAGGCGAAGGGCAAGACCGTCGACTTCAAGGAACTGCTCCGGATGGAGCCGGATTCCGGAACCACCAACATCCGCAAGGTGAACAGCGCGCACTGGAAGCGGTGGCTGGGTCCGGAGCATCGCTGCCTTGTGCCGTTCACCTCCTTCAGCGAGTACGACACCATCGACGGCAAGAAGGTGCCGGTCTGGTTCGCTCCGGACGCGAGCCGGCCGTTGCTCGCGTTCGCCGGCCTCTGGACGAACTGGACGTCGGTCCGCAAGGCCAAAGAAGGCGAAGTGACTGCAGACATCTTCGGATTTCTGACCACAGAGCCGAACGCCGAGGTGAAGCGCGTGCATCCCAAGGCCATGCCGGTGATCCTGACGACGACCGAGGAGCACGACGTCTGGCTCCGCGGTCCATGGGAGGAGGCGAAGGGGCTGCAGCGACCGCTGCCCGACGGGGCGTTGGAGATCGTCGCCACCGGCGAGAGGGAAGACCCGGGCGGAGAGGCCTAGCCGTCGAAAAGCCTCTGCAGGGGTCAACCTTGGGTGCCGAAAGGGGGCAATGTTCGAAGCCCAAACGCACCCGTCGCCAGCGCACCCCAATGATTATGCCGCCGAAGGAATTGCCGTCCTATCTAAAGTTGTACGATGCATTTCGCTTCCTTCTTGCAATTCCGCCAAGAACCGGGTTCTCTTGGAAAGGCAAGCCCCGACGAGATCACGATAACGCTCCTCTGAAGCACTGCAGTCAACCAGTCGACCTCAACTATGAGAAGTCGAATGCTACCGGCCTCCGTTGACTTGGTTTCGAAAATTCAAGTCATTCCCCTACGCTGGCTCCTGCTGCTTTCCTTCACATTTCTATTGGGCTTCCCCCACGCCGCCGCTGCGCGGGGTTGCGACGTCGATGAACTCCGCGGACGAGTCACTCAGTTGAGGAAGGCCGGAAGGTACGCTGACGCCGTAATATTTGCCCAGCGCAATCTGGCCCTAGCGGAACGGTGTTACGGCCCTAGTTCTCGCGAAGTAGATTCTGCACTTACATCTCTCGCTATGCTGTACTGGTCGCAACGGCGTTTCGAATCGGCCGAACCGCTTTTTTTGCGTTCGCTGGCAATCCGAGAAAAGCGATCAGAGGGAAATCAACAAGAAGTTGCAATCGCTCTTAAGAGCCTCGCCGACGATTACTCGCAGCTTAACCGCCATGTCGATGCTGAACCGCTCTACAGGCGCGCCCTTATCATCTACGAGAAGCTCTCTAAGCCAGAAAGTTTAGACCTTGCTGTGGCACTCAGGGGGCTTGCCAACAGCTACCGGTGGCTCGACCGCGCCGTAGACGCTGCGCCACTCCACGAGCGCGCCCTTGCCATCCGGGAGAAGATTTCGAACCCGGACGACTCTACATTTGCTGTGGCCCTCAAAGATCTCGCTGACGACTACTGGCAGCTAAACCGCTATGCAGACGCTACGCCGCTCCATGAGCGCGCCCTTGCCATCCGCGAGAGGATTTCAAAGCCGGACGATCCCGATCTCGCTGTGGCCCTCAAGGATCTAGCCGACGATTACTGGCAGCTAAACCGCAATGCAGACGCCGAGCCGCTCCACAAGCGCGCCCTAATCATCCGGGAGAAGATTTCGAAACCGAACGACTCTGCACTTGCTGTGGCTCTCAAGGATCTCGCCGACGACTACTGGCAGCTCGACCGCTATGCCAACGCTGAGCCCCTCCACAAGCGAGCTCTCGTCATTCGCGAGAAGATTTCAAAACCGAGTGACCCAGAACTCGCTGTGGCTCTAAAAGATCTTGGCGACGACTACTACCAGCTCGACCGTTACGAAGACGCTGAGCTCTTCCACAAGCGCGCCCTAGCCGTCCGCGAGAAGAGTTCAAAGCCTGATGACCCAGAACTCGCTGTGGCTCTAAAAGATCTTGGCGACGATTACTACCAGCTCGATCGCTACGCAGACGCTGAGCCTCTCCACAAGCGCGCCCTAGTCGTCCGTGAAAAGATTTCAAAGCCTGGTGACGCAGAACTCGCTGTGGCTCTAAAAGATCTTGGCGACGATTACTACCAGCTCGATCGCTACGCAGACGCTGAACCCCTCCACAAGCGTGCCTTGGTCATCCGCGAGAAGAACGACGGTCCTGCCGACACCAGTCTCGCGGACGCGCTCGACGATCTAGCGTCGGATTACAATCAGCTCGGTCGATACGCTGATGCCTTGGCTCTATCCAAACGAGAATTGGCGCTTCTCGAGCACAACGCTAAGAGCGAGGATTCGAAGATTGGGCACGCCCTGAAGGCAATCGGTGACGCTTACACAGAACTCGGGAAATATACGGAAGCTGAGTCGTTTTTGCTCCGTGCGTTGCACATCTTTGATTCCGGCGGGGGCACTGAAACGGACGATCTCGCTACAGTTCTTGATTTGCTCGGCTGGCTATATCAACTGGAAGACAGATCGTCCGATGCCGAGCCGCTCATGGAGCGTGCTCTGCGGATCAGAGAAACAATTCCAGGTAACGATCCGGAAGGAGTGTCTGCTTCTCTCAACGACCTCGCGTTCACATACGAACGCGAAAGGAAGTTCGCCGAGGCGGAACCGCTTTATAAACGCAGCATAGCGATCGATGAGAAGCTCAACCCAAACAGCAAAAACTTGGCTATTTCGCTCAAGAATCTTGGCCGAATGTACGAATCTCAACGGCGCTATAAAGAAGCGGAATCCCTCTTGCGGCGCTCGCTGCAGATGACTTCTTCCGTTTTGGGTCCTGAGAATGAACACGCGGCACTCGTTTGGAACAACCTTGGGTCTTTGTACCTCGATCAGGATCAATATGACAAAGCGGAAGACTGCTTCCAACATGAGCTGTCGATCAAAACGACCATACTGGGGGCCGAACATCCGCTTACTGCCGACGCTCTGGAAAATATTGGAAGGGTGAAATTCGCTCAAAAAGACTTCAATTCGGCGTTGGGCTATTTCAGACGAGCCGCTGCGATTGAGGTCTCCATTCTTCGCTTGGAGGGTAATACCATAGGCAATCCTGTCGCAAGTGACCGCGGTCCGGATGCGTTAGTGGGAAACTCGACATTCGAACGATTCATCAAGGTGGCCCACCGAATAAACGGTAACGCGAACGGGGAGGCTTCGTCGCTCGCGGAAGAAGCCTTCATGATGGCACAACGCCTAACATTTTCCTCGACGGCACTGTCACTTTCCCAAATGGCAGCGCGCGCGGCCAGTGGCTCTCCAGAACTCGCCAAGCTCGTTAGAGAAAGGCAAGACAGTGTTCTAGAGTGGCAGTCGTTGAACAGGGATTTGATCGGCGCCGCCGCTGGCGCGACAGCGAGTCGCAAACCGGAAGCTGAGCAGCGGCGCTACTCTCGCATGACGGAGATATCGACCCGTATTGCTGAGATCGACTCGCTTCTCGGTAGGGGTTTTTCTGAGTACTCCGCGTTCGTGCACCCGCAGCCGTTAAGTGTACAGAACGCTCAGAAGTTGCTTAAAGAAAACGAGGCCATCGTTGCAATTCTACCTACCGATCGCTCCGAAGGCGAGGCCGAGACTTTCGTCTGGGCGATAACCAAAACCCAGTTCACTTGGATACGGATCGGCTCCGACAAGTCCGACCTTCGACGCGACGTCGGCGCGCTGCGCTGCGGGCTCGACGAGTCGAATTGGGTCGATGCGAGCGGATGGCCGGAAGACAACAACTTTGAAAAGGAGCGTAAAGCCGCGCAAGAGCAAAAAAAGGCGCAATGTCAGCTGCTTTTAGGACAGGGGATCATGGAGGGCAGTTTGCCGCCGTTCGATTTAGCGCGCGCGCGTCAGCTTTACGTCACTCTATTCGGTCAAATCGAAGAATTGATCAGAAATAAAAGTTTGATCATCGTCCCCTCGCCACCTCTTACTGTTCTGCCGTTTGCGGTCCTTGTGACCGAGGAGCCTCGGCGCAGATACCCGCCGTCAGATGCGGACTACCGCGATGCCGCTTGGCTCATACGAGACCATGCATTGTCGGTTTTGCCCTCTATTGCGTCGCTTGCAGCTCTGCGCGCTAGGACAAACGAAACCATCGCAGATCAGCCTTACATTGCATTTGGCAATCCACTTCTAGTGGGTAGCCCGGACAAGCCGACGGATGTGCAGCGCGCCGATCTCGCCCGAAGATGGCAGCACTGCGAAGATTTCGAAGAATTGCCGAGGGAGACAGTTTATGCCGACAAGTCGTTATCCGTCAGCTCGGCCGATTATGGCGTTTTCCGTGGGGCGTACTCAAATCTAATAAATCGATCGGCCATTCGGGCACAGGCGCCGCTGCCGGAGACCGCGCGAGAGCTTTGCGCGGTCGGGCGGGAGATGGGCCTCGATCATGAGAACCTTGATCGTGCAGTATATCTGGGCGGACGCGCGACCGAGACGACCATCAAGAACCTTAACGAGAAGCACGAGCTCGAACAGTATCGCGTCGTGCAATTCGCCACACACGGTGTGCTTGCAGGCGCGTGGCGCGGCCTTGCCGAGCCTGGGCTCATTCTGACTCCTCCGGCGGAGAACACGGATCACAGCGACGACGATGGATATCTAAGCGCCTCTGAGATTGCCGCCCTTCAACTCAATGCAGAATGGGTGGTGCTATCAGCCTGCAACACCGCCGCCGGCGCGAATGGCAACGCCGAGGCTCTGTCCGGGCTCGCCAAGGCGTTCTTCTACGCTCGCGCGCGCGCTATTCTCGTCTCGCACTGGGCAGTCAAAAGCAGCGCCGCCGTAAGCTTGACGACAAAGGCGTTCGGAGAGCTGCGGACCGCACCTGCCATAGGCCGGGCTGAGGCATTGAGGCGCTCTATGATTGCGATGATTGATGATGAGACGCAGCCCGGCACCTCCCATCCTTCCGTCTGGGCTCCTTTCATCCTTGTAGGTGAAGGATCGCCATAGCAGTGCGGCCTTGCCTTCGTTAGATCAGTGTCATACAATTAGGAATTGCCAAATAGTTTTTGTGCACCTTATGAGGCCTTCATGTTTTCGTGGCGAAGATGCGCTATCCTCATCTCGATGCATCTGCAGTTCGCCGTCTTCCCGCTGCAAGCGGGTGCAGTCAGCAGTTCTGAATTCGTGGAGTTACGCGAGAAAGAACTGACTGTAATTGTTTCTCCACCCGATCACGCTCCGCGCAGTGCCGGCCCGAGCCATTCCGCGCTATCATTGCCAACGGATGGGACTAGTAGCGATCAGCCGACCTGGCGCCTAGCTCAGAACTCGATTACGGCAAAACAGCCTTCGGCAGAGAATCCCTCGGCGGTCAAAAAAGATGATCCTGATAGGCAGACCACCGACGTTGATGAAGTCGTGTGTACGGCTTTGAAGTCTGAATATAACAAGTGCACTCCTGCATGCGAGGCAAACTGCGAGTCACTCTATGAGGAAGCGCGGGACTGCCCGAAAGTGGTGCATCGCTGTACGCGCTAAGCAGGATAGAATTGGATGAAGAAGCGCTGGGCGAATGAACCGGTCTTAGCACCGTTTGCTGCCTTCCGCAGTTTGCTGCACGTCTTGAGTGTGATGCTTGCTCCTATTCTACTTTGCGCGGTTACCGCTCTTCTCCTTTTGTATCCCGATCAGATGAAGGAAGTGTACCGCGCTATTGCGCAGGACCTGGCATTCTCGGAGGGCGGCGGGTTGGAAGTACTTTTGGATTATCGGGAGGTAGTACTAGCCGCTTCTGGCCTTTCGTTGTTAGGCGCGACTTTCTGGTTAGTTGCGCGGCTGTTGAGCCTGAAGTTTTCGGATGCTGCGACGAATGACTCGCTGCTAGCACGGATGGCTGGGCGGTGGGTACCAATCTTGCTGGCGGTGCTTCCGCTGCTCTGCGCTTCTTGGGGCGTTTGGCATGCTCGGACGGCTCCTTCGAGCGCAACGTCCGCAAAAGGCGTGATTCTCAGCTGGATGAAGGATTTCTACGGGGCGATGCCGGAAACTATATGGCGGATCGTGTCCGGCCATATCGGTAACCGAATTGACAGCTACCGGGCTTTTTTTTCGGAGATCTCCGTGGCTTTGATTGGGGTCGCCGCAGCCTTGTCGATCTTGTTCGTTTTCTTGGAACGTCTTTCGAACAAGGAGACTCTTAGCAGCAAGGATCACTTTCTCGTTCGACGTCAGCGCTTCGTGCTCTACGCCGCACTCTTGACCCTGATTGTCTCGATTTATCTCTTTCCGGTGGCGTTATCACAAATTCTAGGCGTCATATTCATATTCTCGATTTTTATGATATTCCTTACACTCGTCATGGGACAGCTCAGTTTCTGGTCGCAGAAAATGAACTTCCCGTTTCTGGGCATACTCGTTGTCCTCGGCCTCACCTTCGAATTCGTCGGCCTCAATGATGATCACAAGCTACGAGCCGTAAGTGCAACCGTTCATTCTGGGACGGAAGCGGCGGCCGCACCCGCACCAACTCTGAAGGCCGAGTTTGCTCGATGGTACGCTTCGCGTGCTGACCGCGCATATTACGAAGCGAAAAAATCACCATACCCCATTTATGTAGTTTCGGCTGAAGGTGGCGGCATCTACGCCGCCTACCATGCGGCGAGCTTCCTGGGTGCGCTTCAGGACCAATGTCCGAGCTTCGCACATCACCTCTTTGCGATCAGCTCAGTTTCCGGCGGTAGCTTGGGCGCGTCTTTGTTCGCAGCCATTGCGTCCCAAGCGGGCGCTGCAAAGATGCAAAGCACGGCCGGAAACCCCTGCCGAGGTGATAAGCCGGCGCATTTGAAGCCCGGCCAGATCGACGAGAATAGTGACCGCTTTTTCGATATCATGGCGGATCAGGTTTTTGGACACGACCTGTTGTCACCCCTAGTCGCCAGCATGCTCTTTCCGGATTTTCTCCAACGCTTTCTGCCGTATCCGATCAACGGCTTCGATCGGGCTCGGTCGATCGAGGATGCGTTCGAAGGGGCTTGGGACGACACGCTGGATAAATTAAGAAAGAAAAGTCTGGGCTTCTGGCAGGACAAAGTAAATATTCTCAGCCAACCCTATAGATCGCATTGGCGCGCCGACGGCAGTTCGCCGGCGCTGTTACTAAATACTACCGAAATTGCTACGGGTCGGCGTCGCGTCATTTCGCCGTTTGTATTCGCTGAAGATAAATTACGGTTTCTACCTATATGGAATGAGCCTTGGGCAGTCACTCTCAAATCTGACAAGCTTGTACGCGATATTCCACTGAGCACCGCAGCCATCGTGAGCGCGCGATTTCCTTGGGTGACGCCCGCTGGATGGTTCTATGACGTCCCCTTCGAGTCCGGAAGGAGGCAACCGATCTTACATGACGGTAAGCCCCTCCTGGAAGAGATTCAGCTAGTGGACGGCGGATACTTTGACAACTCGGGCGTATTCACGGCGCTGGAATTAATAAGATCCATCAAGGCTGCCGCGAGTGAAGCGGGGCTTTCCAATTCCATCCGGATAAACCTCCTCGTCCTGACCTCCGCGGTTGGTCCAGACGAACCGCCCGCGCATGCCACTGAAGTTTCAGCACCCGTGCAAGCGCTGCTTGCGGCCCGCATCGCTGCCGGACGAGCGACGGTCGAGGAAGCGCTGCACGGCTTTGATGGCCACGGCGAAACTGGCGTTCCGAATGTGGATGGGCCGCAATCAGTTCGCAAAGTTGAGTTGAGGGACGTTGGATACCCGCTTCCGCTCGGCTGGAGACTGTCGCAAATGACGCGCATGCTGATGCGGACCCAGAGCGGCGACCGCGCCTTGTGTGATAAAATCCGCGGAGCCAGCTCGCCCGAAAGCTATGCCGCCCCCGCTTGCACGGTCGAGACGGTCCATCGAGAGCTGAGCGCAGTGCCTATGGGAGACAAAATGCCTCCGAGAAAGTGAAGAGGCTCACATCGAAGTCAGTATGGCGATGATATTCTCGACTGTCGCGCTTCCATTCTTGTGTTGAGAGGACGTCAACTACACCGTCTGATCGCTACTGCCAAGCTCAATAGCATCGATCCGCAAGCTTGGCTCGCCGATGTTCTAGCCCGCCTACCGGATCACTCTGCAACCGCATTCACGAACTCCTCCCCTAGAACTGGCGTCAGCAGAACGTCGCTCATGCTGCTTGAGCCCAATCAACTGTCCGGCAAGGACGACAAATGCATACTTTCAAGCAAGCTTTCAGTGCTCGCGGAGTGCGACTTCAAAGCACGTCGGTGCATATCCGTTAACCGGCGACCATACTGCATCCGACCACCAAAGACTTGCCAGCTCCCAGCCCACTCGCGGCCATGGAACAGCAAGAGCATCGCAACAGCTACTGCGGTCTCCCTCATCTTATCCTTTTCAAGCGGCCACTTTCTTGCGGTTGGGCAGGGATTCAGCAGGAGCCCAGGCGCACGCAGCGTCCCAATAGCCCTTGCCGTGAAATCTCACGACTTCGGGTCTCCTGATCGCCATGCGGCGCAAATAGACGATCGGATCTGATAACGCGATCGCGATTTGCTTCTTTGCAAGGCCTGCCACGATGTCGTCTGGTATCATGGGGCGTTTGGCCTTTCTCTAACCTACGCCACGCCGTATCTTATAAGATACAAATGCCGCAGCAATAAACTCAATGCCGTCGTTTCTCGCTCGATCTGGTTGCCAAACCACCGAGTTAACGGCGAGCTTGCGGGACCAGGGTCTTGCCCGGACGCGTGCCAATCAACTGTCCGGCAAAGACGACAAATGCAGACTTTCAAGCAATCTTTCAGTGCTGGCGGAGTGCGACTTCGAAACAAGTCGATGCAGACGTGCGTATATTTATGAGCAGTTCGGCGCACGCAGAGATGCGTCGTCTCCAATACAGCCTCATTGCGGCACGTTGCACGTTGCAAGCCGGTCCGTTGATCCCCGATCGCCACCTGCGGCAGCCCCAGAGCGCTGAGAGGCACCACCTAACTGTGCTCTTTTGTGATCTCGTGCGTCTCAAGCTGCCCGCTTCTTTGCCATCGGTATGTAACCTGCCGGCTGCCACGGCCTTGCGGCATCCCAATAACCCTTGCCGTGAAAGCGCACGACTTCGGGCCGCCTGATCGCCATGCGGCGCAGATATGAGATCGGGTCAGAAGACGCGATGGCGATCCGCTTCTTTGCGAGGCCGGCTATGATGTCGTCTGGCATCATAGGAGATTTTGCCTGTCGGACGCTCGCAACGATCTCGTCGTCCACCATGTCGTGATAACTCGGGATCTTGCGATCGGCGAGGAATATGCGGCCCATGAACGCTCGCCGCCGTAACCACCACCCGGCACCGACAATGTACGCGAACTCGAGCTTCTCCTCGTTCATGGTAGCGTAGAAGAACCGATCCGTGTCGGAGGGGCCCAGCCGCACATTGTTCTCGCGCAGCAGTAGGAGGAGTTCCTTGGTTCCGATCGGACGGTCGGCCTCTTCGAGAATCCGCCGCGTTTCCTCGATGACGGCGTTTCGAGGTGGCGGCGGCATGTCCAGCGAGACCTCGCCGTGCTCCAGCTTCTCCAGGAAAGGGGCGACCTCGGCACGCAAGTAACCTGAGCTGAGGCACTTCTCGAGCTTTCTATCCGGCTTGAAGCCAGCGCGTTCGATCTGTTCCTTCAGCGTCCGGAAGTAACCGCCGATCCGCTCCTTGATCTCGCCCATCATGATGAACTTTCTCGCGAACGCCTCAACGTGCCTCGCGGGCAAGGCTTTCGCGCTCGGCTCAACGCCCGGAAACATGCTTAGGCCGATCGCAAGCCTGAGTCCGCGGGCGTTCAAACGCATGAGACGCGCAGCCGCAGCGAACGACACCATCTCGCCGGTCGTGGGCTTCACCGCCGCGTCAAGCTCTAATTTATCAATGAACATCCCCTGAAGGCCGACACCCTCTTTCAGCCGTTCACGTATGCGTAGCTTGCCGTCGAGGATCAGACGTACGCAGCCTCCGATCGTCGCAGCCCGACCGCGCCCAAGCCGCGACATCGCGAGCAAGCCCTCCGACGACTTGTTGACGATCTTCGCGCCTCCGGTCAGCTTCCTGAGGAGGTCATCCACGTCGGCCGGCCGAAACACGAAGACATGACGTGGACCGCCGCCCTTTAGCGCTGGCACCAACGAACCGTTGCTCATGATCTCGCGAATCGCCTGCAGGCCGATGCCGAGACGCGCCTGCGTCTCCTCCAGCGACAATGCTCCTTTTAAATCACGTGCGATCCGCGCAACTTCATCGACCGGGAACGACAAATGGCGACCCGAACGACGGTCTGGCGAAATCAGGCCGAGCGCCAAGCCGATGTTCCGCATCGCAAACACAGACGTTCCGGCCTTTGCTGCAGCCGCCTTGAGCGATAGTTTGCGTCTGGCCCGGTCGGGCAACTTGCCGAGACGTACCCCCGGCACCACGGGAAAGCGTGCAGCGCCGTGAAGAAGGATGGCCTGCGCCAACGAGGGCGAAAATTGCGCGCTCCGCTTGTGATTGAACCAATGATAGAGCCACCCGTAACAACGTCCGAAGCCGTCGTCCGGCTTGCCGCCCTGCGCGAGGTAGCCGTCGTAGATGCGGGTAAGCAGCTCTTCGACCTTGTTGTCAGCCAAGACCTCAAACCCGCCCGCTTGTACGATCCCGAGCGGAACGCCCAGAGTCTTCGCTGAACGCCATGTGCGGCTGTAGCCCTCGCAAGCCGAACCGATGCGTTCTAACATCTTGAATACGTCGGGCATTGGAAGCGCATCGAGGACCGGGACGGCCTCGCCCGATCCGACGCCGAAACGCGACAAGATGTAGGCGTCCGACCGCAGCACTTTCGCATCGGCCGGCCGACGCTCGAACCGATAGCGGTCCTGCGCGCCGCAATCCGTACAGATCGACACGCCGCCATCTCGCCAACTCAACTCGGCCCCGCACGGACACGTCCCAACTAATTCCAACTGGTGCCTTGGACACGTGGACACCGGGACAAGGTCCCACCAGAAACGATGGTGATCGGATTCCGCGATGCACCCGGGACAGAGCCTGCGCACGCCGAAATGCAGGTACTTGTCGACCACGTGGCCGCGGAGAACTAGCTTGTCGTCGTCCCGAAGCAGCGGGCTGTTCGCAAGAAGCGCGGCCGGCGTCGTCCTCCCTTCCGCAGCCAGCCGGTTGATGTGCTCCGGGACTCCGCGCGCGATGCCGGCACGCCGGACGCCGACGTCCATGACGGTGCTGTCGGTCGACGGATGGCCGTTCTCCTCGGCCATGCGCAGGAGAAAACCGAGCGCGCTCTCCTCCGGGCGCACTTCATCCCACGCATAAAGCCCGATCGGCCGCCGATGCGACGTTCCGAACATCAATCGCGTCCTGCGATCACATCGGCCACACGACGGCGCGAGCGCTTGCTCATGTGTCGCTCCAGTTGCTTTTTGGCAATTCCCGTTGAGATCAGTTTCTTCTCCCTGATCGAACCGAACCGGTCCATGACTGACGGGAAGTCCATCACAAACCAGTTGTCCTTGTCATCGCACCGACTGGATTCGCGATAGGCCTCGGCGAAATGGCTCTTAGTGATCCACGCGGATCCATCGTAGATCGCCAAAGTCGCCGCCTCATATATGAGGGGCATGATCCTGCCGATGTAGCCGCCACCAGCCTGATGGATGCGCAGCGCCATGTCTGGCGCGGAGAGCTTCGAGGGCTTATCGAATGGCAAAACGCTATCGGTGCCTTCCCTATAGTCGATCAGAGCCATCAGCTGGCGGAATTCCGTCGGCTCCTGGACCTCGTCGCCGACCATATTGCCCTTCTTGTCGAGTTCCGGGAAATCGCCGACCGTGCATCGAAACGGCTCGAGCACGATCTTCTTCTTCACGAGGCGATCGAGCTGGTCGTTCGCGGTCGCCAGATCCAGCGCATGAGTGAGGCCGACACAAACCACCTGAACCCGCGACTTGATCAGCAACTTGAAGACGTCGCCGGCGTCGTAGGTGTTCATGTTGCCTTCGACGATGTGCTGTGTCTCGTCGAAGATGACCATCTTGATACCCTGCTTCTTCACGGCCTTGTTGACGCGAAGCTGCGCCTCTCCGAACTTGTAGCCCACGGGCAAGTTCACTTGGATGGCGTCCGCCGTATCGCCGAGAAACGAACTGAAGGTTGTGTTTTTGCCCACCAAGACGACCGCGATCGGCCGCTTGAATCCGTTGGCCGTCTCATGAAGGATCGGCCGCAGATCGGTGCCGGCAATCTCGGGCCGCGACCACTTCCCGGAAGGATCCTCGGCACGAAGCTCCTCGTAGATCCTATCTGTCAACAGGCGCACTCCCGTGGTCTTCCCTACGCCCGTCTCGCCCACGACAAAGGCCCCGTCACCTTCGGGGCCGGTCCCGGCGGTATCGAATAGCCGAAACAGCCGCTGATCGATCCGCTGCGAGTCCGCGGTCTCGAACATGCGACGCTTCAGGTGCGCAACGCGATCTCTTGGCTTCCAATCGGCGAATTTCTTCGACTTGTCCATTTAGCTCAGTCCTCTTCTGTTGTGCCGCCGTAGTTCATCGGCCTCATCTTGAGTTTTGCCTTCGGGGCGGGCTTCGGTGTGGCCGCCGGCTCGACTGCTTCGTGCCGAGCCGTGGTGGTAGACGACGCCTGGTCGGCTTGCTCCGGACCGTCGACGGAGGCGTCTCCGACGCCACTCCCGTCGCTGGTCACGGCTTTTTTGTCGCCACCGGCGGGCACCTTCTCTTTCACGGTCTTCCGTCGGCGCTTCGGGTCCGTGAATGGGGCGTGCGGCTGCAACGGTGGCGACTTCACCTGAGTGATGCCGACCGTATGCGAGCCCGGAGGTTTCATGCTGGGATCGAGCCGTTCCGGCCGGATCGCGCTCCATGCGGATCCGGCGCTCACGAAGCGCTTGAAGCGCTTCGGCGCCTTGCCTTTATGGCGCTCGAGAACACGTTCCTTCACGTACTGCCCGATTTCCTCCATGGCGCGGGCGAGCGCCGCTTCTTCGCTCAGTTCGTCGTCCTCCGCGATACGCCGTCGGAGCTTGGCGATGGTGCACCATTGGTTGAGCGTTAAGCCGCGGGCGTCGGTCGGCTCGACGAGCTCGCCCTCGACCCACATCTCTCTATGCTCGTCGTAGACGTAGGCGGTCGAGATATCAGTCGGATCTATCCTTACCTGCACGTTCGCGGAGTCCGGTAGGAAGGCACGGGCCTTGGCGAACTCTGGAGAATCCCAGCGTAGACCCATGTAGCGGATCCCGCTCTGCTGCAGCGAGCGAGGCACCACCAGCCCAGTCATCGGAATCAGCAGCTCGGCGGGCGGCTCCCGGATCAGCGGTATTTCCTGCAAGCCTTCCTGCCAGGCCCTTGCTGGTGTGCGCTCGAGCTTGCCGTGCTTGGTGTGGTGGTAGACGTCGATCACCCATTTGGCGACGATCCAGTTCAACTCGTAGATCGTAAGTACCGCGAATTCCTCGGAGTTGTAGAACTTGCGGTCCTCCCACTTCGACAGCACGGTGCCAGGAATGGTGTGGATGATTTGCTCTTCAAGCGTTCGGAACCAGCGCTCGATCTTGCCCTTGAACCACGGCTTGCGAGGCGGCGCGTGCTTCAGCTCGAAATCTAGAGCGACTTTCGCCTGCTCCATGGAATTGGATTTGAAATCCCGACCGTGGTCAGTGATCAACCGTCCCGGGACGCCGAAACAATCCCATGTTCGCTCGATCCCGCCCAAACCTGCGATGATCCAGTCCTTCTTCATCACAGCCACGCGCAAGGCGTCCATTACACTGGCCCACGATGGCGGCGCGAAGCTCAGGGAAAAACCGACGATGCAGCGCGAGTAGCGATCGAGAATCGCGGTCATCCACGGCCGGCCGGCGATTTGCATCGTGTTCTCGTCGATCACCAGGATGTCCAGCGGGGTGTGGTCGACCTCCCACTGGCGATTGACGAGGTTGCCCTGGGGCCCAAGCTGCACTGACTGCGCCTGGCGATTGGCCTCCCGCACGTTCGTAGTCGCCACCAAGACCTCGAACTTGTTGCGCTCACGCAGCATGCGCGAAAGCAGATTACTTCCGATCCGATTGCCCCTGCCAAGCAGCACCGGCGCCTCGCCGCGCTCCGCGGCCGCCTTCTTCAGCCGCTCGTTGGCGAGAAGCCGAACCTTGCGAAAGCTCGACGGTGTTGGAACCGCGATCTTTTCGTTGATCAGGCGGTTAATCTCGTCGATCGCCCATTCCGGATATCGCTGCTCGCGGCGGCCCTTGGCCCAATTGCACGGCACCAATGCGCGCACGTCGCGCCCTGCGGTCACGAAGATCCGGTACCAGGTTCGCACCTGGCGCGCGGACGGCGCATTCTCCAGCGGGATCTTCCATCGCCCGCAAATGTCCTCGATGATCCGGCGGATGATCTTTTTCTTTGCCCGCAGGTTCGCCGGCTGGACCTTGTCGAGCTTGCGCACGAACAATGCGCGTGTGAGCGCGGTCTTGCGCTCGACCGGAGTGAAGGTGCCCCAATCGATGCGGAGGGTGTGCCTCCTGGCGGTGCTGAGCTTTTGATACGGAGTGTCGTCGCGGAGCCGATAGGCCAGTGCCATCTGCATCTGCGCGATCTCGCTCAGCACGATCTGGGTGCCCGCCTCCTTGTCATAGAAGACGCGCCCGCCGCTGATGACCGGGCCGGCGGAATACTCTTTGCCGTCGATCCTGACCGGTGCCCCGGTCTGGATTCTTACGGGTACCTGTACGCTCATTTTCGTTACGCCCCCGTTTCATCGATTCCACGTCAACGGGAATCAAATCGTAAACGCACGCGTTCTGCGCGCGTTTACGATCGATTCATCGCAAACGAGTCCTTGCTGGACCCGTCTCAGGCGCGGGCGAATTTCGTCGTCCGCGTCCACTCTTCGGCCGGGTCGAGCAGAAGCTCGCCCCGCCATGTCAGGCGCAACGCCACCGAGAAAGCGTCGACCTCGTTCGGCAGAACCCGCTGCAGGTCGCGGATGCTGCTCTCGCGCGGCAGGCGCAACACGGCCAACCGCCCGAGCTTCTCCCAGTGCGACGGAAAGTGCGGACCCGCGCAGGTTCGCATCGTTTCCGCGTTGGCGAGACCCGGCTGGACCCGGATCTCGTTCTCCGTGGCGAGCTCGAAGCCGAAGCCGCGAGCTTGACAGTGCGTGCGCACCGCCTCCCACTTCGCCTTCACCCAAGCCCGCTCGGACTCCTGCCGCCGCTCATCATCCGGATACTCCGGGTAGAGCTCGATGAGCGGCTTGACCTCGACCAGGTCAGGCGAAGGATCCTGCAGTCCGTTGCGGCCCTTACGAACCCGGACGAAATCCGGAATCCAGTGCCGCAGGTGACCATCGAAGCGGTACGGTAGACCTCCGTTCTGGCCGACATCTACCCTCGGCTGTGGCACGATCGACCTCAGAGAGAGGTCGAAAGCGTCGCTAAGGAGCAGCCAGTCCCTCTCGAGCTCCGACTCGAAAGGGACTGACCTGTAGCGGTCCCGGGAGATATTCACGGACCCGATGCCGGGCCCGAAATACCTCCGGAGATCCCGGAGCGACTCGAACGTCATGCAGCCGGCTCCAGGTGAGCTTCGGTCGCATCGGTCCGAGCGAGCCAGTCCCTCTCGAGCAAGGACTCGTAGGGAATGGGCCGCTCAGGCGCTGACAGCAGGTGCTTGGCACGACGCAACCAGCTACGGTCGCGATGCCGCAGGCGATCCGCCGTCCGCCGGCTCAAGCGGGCCAGCCGCTCGGACTCCACTTCGACGAGCACCGAAGCGAGGCGATAGGAACTGCCAAGCAACGGCGTCACGTCGGAAAGCGTGACCGTCGGCGGACCGCCCTCGGGAGCCGCCGGCAGCGACGTGCTGCCGAGCACCCACCCGGTCTGCCGCTCCGTGCACGTGACGCGATAGGACGTCACGAGCTCCGGCTCGGGGTCGACAAGGACGACGAGATCGAGGACCAAGCCTCCGTAGTTCAAATGCACCCCGGTATGGGGCGCAGCTTCGTTGTTACGCATACGCGTTACTCCGACTGAGGCGGAGCCACCCGGGACCTCTCGGACGAGCCGACTTCGTGGTCGGGATTCGTTCACCATGTCCGGAGCAAGGCTCCGCCGTTCCCGCAGGCGAAAAACCTGCAAGTTGCTTCCAAGTCGGAGAGGGGCTATGAGCTTGAGCTTCTACCGCGGCGCTCGTTCGCCCTTCTCCGGGTGATCTTCGGTTGCCGTCTTCGACGCTCCCCGTCGGCAGGGACCAGGTGCGGCCAACACGCTGGTCTTCCCGTCGACGCGAGGGGCGTTTCGCTTTCAGGCGATGTCGACGACTTCCTCCGCCGCATCGGCAGCGGTCTCGATGTCGCTAGTTCATGGCAAAGCTCTCCCGAGACCGGAGCGCTCGCGCGCCACGGCCTTTCCTCAGTTTCGGATATGGGTGGATCCCGCCGAATGTTCTCGACGGGGTTTTCGCCGCTGGCGCTTTCGGCACCTGTCGAAGCGCGGATCTCGTGATTCCGCTACGCGACTGACGCGAAACCGCCTTTGGGAACGGGGGAAATCATCGGCTACAGCTCCTCTCCGGTCTGGACTGACCGGTCGTCGGGTTAACCGCGATTTCGAGGAGACGACCTCTCCGCCGGCTTAGGCCGACGGTCCTTAAGACCTTCGGCCGGTCAAACTACCGGACGGACGGTGTGCATCGCCCCGAGGCGCGCAATAAGGATGTGGGTCATGGTGCTCATGACCTTATCGCTAAAGGGAATCCTTGAAGGCTTCCTGCTCGCAATCGCTAAACTTCGAACGATTCGCTTCTGCAATTCAGCTTGGTCACAAACCATCGCTCCCTCCTTGTGACTGAACGATCGCTGTTTCTGGAGCACTCCGCGAGAGTGCCGCAACGCTTACGATCCGCCGGATCTCCTCGCCCGACAGTTGGCGACGAATGCGGAGACGATCGACGACTGCCAGTATCTCGTCGCGATGCTGCCGAACGAGATTCTCGGTCCGGGCTTGCAAAATCCGGAGGTGCTGTTCGACTTTCGATCGTAATTCTGGATCGCTACGCACCGCGGTGAGCGCTTCTTGCAGCGACGCCGTATAAGTCAGCGTGTCTCCCAGGCCTGCAGAAGCGTGCAGCGCAGCGATGATCTGGGTGGCCTGAGCCAAGTCGGAATCGTCGCCACCTCCTGCTCCCACACTAACGTCCCCGATCAGAATGCGCTCCGCGGTGCGTCCGGCGAACAACACGATGGCGCGTCGTTCCACTGTGTCGCGCGTCATCAAGTCTCCCTCCGTCTCATTCGCGATCAGCGTTCGCCCAGCCGACTCGGCGACGCTGCGCCCGATGACGCAACGCTTGAGATCTCCCGAAGAGACGACAATAGATGCCACGGCATGCCCGGCTTCGTGCGTGCAGATTCGATTGAGCGCGGCGGGAGCGATCTCCTCCTCCGGCGTGATAGCCTGAATGAGATCATCAAGCTCAAGGTTGCGTTTTGCGTGACGAGCGATCCTGCGCGCCCCACGCACCGCCATCATGATATCCGCGCCGGTGCAGCCGTCTAGGAGATGGCCGATGTCGGTGAGATCCGCGTTCGCCAAGTCGCCGTTCAAGTGATATCGAAGGATGTTGACAGCGCCTGCATGGTTTGGGCGTGTGATTTCTATCGCACGCTCGAGCCTGCCCGGCCGCAGCAAGGCCGCATCGACGCCCTTTATATTGTTTGTTGCGGCGCATACCACAATTCCAGCGCGCTTCCCGGCGACTGCATTGTCCAAGCTAAGCAGGAAGTCTGTCACCACAGGCGTCCACCAGTCGGCACCGCGTGGTGACATCGTGGCTCGATTTGGTAGCGCGTCGATCTCGTCAAGAAAAAGGATGCACGGCGCAACAGCTGCCGCCTTTTGGAACATCGCGCGAGAGGCTTTGATCACAGAATCCAAGTATCCAGGAGAGCTCGCGAACAAGTCGGCGATCGAAAAAGCAACCAAAGGCACTCCGCAAGCTTTCGCCAGGACCCGCGCAAACAATGACTTTCCGAGGCCAGGCTCTGAATGCAATACCGCGCCGCGATCGATGTCCTGCCAGTCGATGAGCCCCTCCCTGTAATCGGCGAAATCCCGCGCTAGCGCCAAACCCCATGTTCGCGCGGCGCCGTATTCGATCGCGTCCTCAAGTTGCGGCAGTCGCTCAGTCGAAGCAGAACCGCTTACAACTGCGGACGCCTTGCGAATGCGAACGATGATTTCATCTGGCGACGAGTCGGTTCGAAAGGCTGCAACCAGATCATCGAACTCGAGCCCAACTGCGATGTTCTCGTCCATGCCGGCGGGTGCCACGCGGCCGGTGAACATACGGATTGCTCGCCGAATGATAGTTCTTCCGGGCGGGTCAATACGTATCGTTAAGTCGGCGGCAGCCGTTAGCGCAGCCGGGAGCCCGTCGCGTTCCACGGCGAAGCCGACCACCGGTTGCCCATGAGTGAGATTGGAGGCAACCTCTCTGTTCTGGTCGGACTTCTGCTGTGGCGTCTTGATCGAGTCCGCCGTTATCGTCTGCCATTGCGCGCCGAAACGTTCGAGGAAAAGGTCCCGCACGGGCCGAATCCAGCTCGGCCCTGGCACCAGCACAATTACTGCGAGTCCGGATCTACCTTTGAGCTGCCGCCGAACGGCTCCGTTCATAGCCTCGCCAAACGCGGCTGCCACAATCGCTCGTCGCGCCGAAGGAAATTCCCCCTTCGCCGCAAGCGTAGATGAATGGGGCACGACACTGCCATCCATGTCATCGATGACGTGGTTCGGGAAGCAGGACCGAAATGCATCGGCAACTACATTTTCGGGGACGCCCAGCGCCCGCGAAAACCCAAAATGCCTAACCGGCACGCTTGCCGACCTTGGCACTCTGCGGTGCCCTTGCACTTTTCCGACCGTCCTTCTGGTCATGAGCGGCTCCTAACCATGGTGCATGGTCCCAACGGGTGGGACACTAAATCGAGGATGATGAGATCAACGCAGGCAAGCGCCATCACCGCAGGAGCCGGATCGCGGTCGCTGCGGATCGACTTCAGAAGTTCGCCAAGCGGCATGGGCCCTTCGTCCAGCAGGGTCTGCAGGATGCTGAGGCGCAACCCGATCGGGACATGAGCGCCGCGGTAAGACCAGACGAGCCTTGCGTTCGTAAAGCGCGGCTCAAGCCGGATTTCCTCGACCGTCAACGTAAGCGGCGCGAGGCCCAGCCTAGACAGTGCAATGAGCGCGAGCCCTTCCTGCTCGAGATCCCGGATTTTTCGCGCCGGGATGACGTCGAGCAGGAAGGGACCGTCCTCGCGCTGGACGATGACGGCATCAAGTTCTACCTGCTCGGACGCAACATTCGCCGACGCAAGATAAGCGATCGAACGCACCTTCGGATCGAGGGACGCCTGAACGAGCGCATCTCGAAGCGCCGGATGTCGCGCCGGGATCGGGGTTGCCGTCTTGGCGGAAACGAACAGACCTTGTCGGCCCTGAAAGGCTTGCCGCTTGAACATGATCGAGAGCCCGAAACCGATGCGAGAGCGTGTTGCGCGTTCTGTTGCTTCGAGCCGAGATGGACGCCAATCATGGATGCCTCTCTTCATTTGAAATCGGAGTCGAGCGACGGCTATCCCGCGGGTACGAAAGCGCGAAGCCGAGGTTGTTATCGCAGGCGACGACAGTCCGGGCTGAGGCACTCAGCCAGGATGCGGATCGCCGGCCGCGTGTTCGGCCTGAACGGCTAACGTGAGGTTGGCTGGGTGACTACAATCATCGCGCCCCTACCATTGGCTATTCGCGGCGACCACGGTGAGTGGTCCCAACGGGGAATCTTGGATATTCAGCGTCAATAGGTTCTGGCAGGCTAACGCACACGCTGCCGCAAGAACGTTTCCCTCAGGTCGCGAACGGGCTTCCAAGTCTCGAATTGACTGCGGACCGTATTCTGCGAGGGCTGCCGATATTCTAAGTCTGTCCAGCAGCGAGACATCATACCGCTCGTGCTCCCAAACTTGCCGGGCGTTTGAGAAAAGCGGATCGGCCCTAATCTCCCGAGCATCTCGTTCCAAAAGCCTGAGACCATTGCATCGCAGTGCAAATTCAAGCGCGGCCCGGTCACGTTCAGATCGCTGTGGCTTGATGTTGTGCACCTTCAGCAGGAAGAGGCCATCCATTCGATCCAGTACGACGCCTGCGAGCGAAAGTCGCGGGCAATCGAGCTGCGGGCCCACTTGGTGCCTGATTGACCGAACTGCGTAATCCAGACTGGCCTGCTGTAGCGCGTACTTGAGAAGCGGGTCTCGAGCTGGAACTGCAGCCCTGCACTTGGGGCTATCAAAGAAGACTGAGCCGGTCGCTCGGTAGATGAACTGTGTCGTACGCATAACTGGATATCCTGTTGACGTTGCACATAGCGATGGCATTCGGACGACAGTCATTGTCGATGGACATCCCGCACTCCTATTCGACGAGATCAGAAAGCGCACTTTGCAGCGCCGAACGGAAAAATTAAGAGCTCAAGTCTGCGTTCGACCGAAGTGCAGTACGGAATAACGTACAGGATAATTCGGGCGAGAGTATGAAGCGTACTACAACCTTACCTATTCTGATGATGCGAGCGCCCAGCTACCGTTGTTAATCGAAGAGTTCAGAGAGATCGATGCGCAGAGCGGCCGCAAGCCTAATGACAGACTCAAGAGTTGGATTGGCTTCGCCTCGCTCGATCTCGCTAATTAGCGCACGACGAATATCTGCCTCACTGGCGAGGTCTTCTTGAGACATGTTGAGCGAAAGTCGTCGGTCTCTGACTCTCTGACCTAAACTCCTCTTGATGTCAGCTCTTGCGCTTCTCGCCATTCAAGGACTCGATTGCCAGCGTTTAGTGCGTGGTCCGGGCGGCGTATACCGGAAATTCCGAAGAGGAAGATTGGCACGTTTTGCGACTGAGCGCTAGCAAGAAAAGGGGAAGCCGATTACCGTCACAAGGATTCGAGTGGCGCTCCACGGCAATAGCTTCCACCAGGTCTGAATATGCGTGCTGTTCAGCGGAGGTCAGATTTCGATCGTGAAATTTGGATCGAACCGGAGGTTGTCCCAGGCACGCTGCTGCGGCGGCCAAGGCCCATAGCCCTTGGCGTTAGACACCACGCGCGTTGCGCCGATCACAGTGTCCTCGGACTCGTGGGTATGCCCGTAGATCCAGAGGTCCGCAGGCCGCAGTTCAGGTCTGCCGTTTGCAACCGGCTCCGGCCACATCAGCGAGCCAAGGGCGCTCCGATATGCTGCGGTCAAGACCTCTTCGTCGGACAGCCGCGCACCGGGATCATATGGGCCTAGGCGGCGCGCTTGGCTCGGGATTGGCGCATGATGCGTGACGATTACTAGGCGCCCGCTGCGCGGCTTGCGCATTTCGGCTTCGAGGAAGGCGCGGGCTTGGAGGTGCCGAGCCAGGGCGTGTCCCGGCCGGAAGCGATGAAGATAGCGGTTGATCCTGATCTTTCGGAAGTCGTTCATCCGTTCGCTGGCGACCACCATTGCGCGACGCTGGTCACCGAAGAGATCGAAGTCTGTCCATAGTGTCGCACCGGCGAAGGCGACGTCACCGATTCGGATGGAGTTGTGCTGCAGCACGTGGATGTTCGTGCCGACTGATGCTGCCTTGGCCTTCTCGACCGTGCGGTCGATGTCGCAGCCATAAGCCTCATGGTTGCCGACGACATAAATGACAGGTCGATCCGGCACGCGTTCGCGAAGCCACTTCACCCCGCGCTCCGCACGCGGAATGAGATCACCGGCGACGACCAGGACGTCGAATTGCGGACGCGCGGTGCCGGACGGTAGGTCCCAGCCGCGGGTCAGCTCGACATGCAGATCTGATAGGATCCATAACAACACAGTTTAGTCCTCGTCGGTTGGATGGTCGTCCAGCGGCTCGGCCTGGCTCAGCGCCTGCACGATCCGGTCGATGAGTTTCTTCAGGCATCTCGTCTATGCCGAGTGCGAACTGCACGTCGGGCGAGCCGCAGCGCGGGCATTCGTGCCGCGTCGGATCGTAGGTGAACTCGCCTTCCCGGCCGCATGCGCGGCAGCGAAAATCTGGCCATCGCTATTCCTTTGCTGACGTGCCGGATAGCGGAGCAGGTCTACCCCGAACCGTGCGCGCCGCAGCGTAGCTGGGCGGGTCGCTCTCTCGGGGAGGCAGGAACAGAACAAATCAGGAACAATATTCGGAGTCAATAGGCTTATATCGACCTATTTCAAATAGATATCTATATGAGAATCTCGACCGCCGAAATTGGCGTGGTTTCAATGGGATGGTAAAGATCTGAAATCGATGAATCGCGGCCGATTGTGGGGGAAAATCGCCAGGCGGCCGCCCCGATCCCTTGCCGTCGCCTGCAACCCATGGGACGGTTCTCGGGATTGCACAACGCGCGGGCAGGGCGATGGCGGACGCGAAACCGTCTCCGGGGAAGGGGCGAAAGCCGTCTTCAGGCAACAAAAAGCAATTCCTGACGTCCATGGATCCCGAGGTCATTCGACGGATCAAGCAGGCGGCAATCGGACAGGACAGGACTGCCTCCGAAGTTATGGAAGAAGCCGCCAAAGAGTGGCTCGAGCGGCATCACGCGGGGAAGAAATAAGGGGCAGGCTGGCGAAAATGCTTCAGACGGTGAAAGACGCGTGCAAGTTCGACCCGAAGGCGATCGACTACGCACTGAGCGACCAGATCGAGAAACTCGAGGACCTGATCGGCCACGACGCGAAGGCCGGGAAGGCCTTCTTCGATAAGACCTACATCACGGGCGGCATGAAGACCCTGCTGCGGCAAGGCCTGCAACGGCTCGCCGGCACCTCCAGTCAGGCGGTGTTCGAGCTCAAACAGGCGATGGGCGGCGGCAAGACCCACTCGATGCTCGCGCTCGGGTACCTGGCGGCGACCGGCACCTCCGATGACGTGGATGTCGGCTGGCGCAAGGCGATCCGCATCGCCATGACGGAGAATCCGACGGGCGATGAGGTCGGGGCGATCCGCGCCAAGAATCCCCGTCGCCCCGAGGATCGTCCGACGCTTCCGCTGTTCGAGCGCGTCAAGTGAAGAGTGTTGTCATGGATGAGGGCCTGAACCTCCAGACCTTGGGCACCCTGATCAACATCGACCTGCCGTGGAATCCGTCACGCCTGGAACAGCGGATCGGCCGGATCAAGCGCTTCGGGCAGCGCCGCGACCGGGTCGACATGCTGAACCTGCTCTTTCACGGCGTCGCCCAGCAGACGGTCGACGAAAAGGTGTACGCCAAGCTGTCTGAGCGCATGCGAAACCGCTTCGACATCTTCGGCACGCTGCCCGACGTGATCGAGGACGACTGGATCGAGGACGAGGAGAAGCTCGACGAACGCCTGAGGGAATACACTGAGCGGCGAAAGCGCGCGAACGCCTTCGACCTCAGGTACGCCGGCGACGTGACCCCGAAGGGGGACCGGTGGGATCTCTGCGAGAAAGTCCTGGCGCGCCACGACGTGAAGCAGAGGCTGTCGCGCGGGTGGGGTGAGAGGGAGCGAGGCGACGCGTGATCGCGGCCCCGGGGCGAGGCTACAGCATCAGCCGCTATTCGCCACGGGTCACGCGAAGTCTATGCTCTACCGCCGCCTGCCACCGCTTGGCTCGCTGTAGCACCACCTTGCAGTCCGGCGCGTAATGCAGGTCCTTCGCCAAGTCTTCCGCCTGCTTGATGAACTCGGAAGCGGTCGCGGTTCCGGCCCGTGCCGCCTCGAGGGCGAGATAGGCAGCCGCCGACGCTTCCATATTCCTGTTTCCCTGCCGCTTGAACGTTGCGATCACGGCCTTGTACCCCGCGATTCCATCGTCGATATCGCCAATCCGCATGGAGAGCATACTGGCGGTCGCGACGAGGTACTCGGCCGGCTCATCGACCGTTTGTTTCTTGACTAGCGCCTGGCGGAGAATCTGGGCTGCGCGCGGATATTCTCCCTTCTCGATGAGAGCGTAGGCGAGGTGGTTGCGGAACAGAAGCGAGTCCGGCTCCAGCTTCAGTCCGCGCTGGGCAAGGCGGAGACCGAGGTCGAAATCGCCGATGGTGATCGCCGTCGAGGAGCCGACCGCATACGGCTTCGAGGCGAAGGGCTCCTCCATCGTCCATTGCTCGCAGACCTTGATCACGCCATTGAAGTCCCCTCGCCAGTACGCGTGAAACGCGCGCGCTTCCCCGGAATCGAGCACCCGATCAATCTGCTTCGAGGTGACCAGTTCACCGCCCAGATGGGGATTGGCCCACTCGGCCTGGGCGAGCGAGTTCCCTGTAGGATCGACGAGGCTCGTCCGGAACAGCTTGCGCGCGCGGCGGTTGCCATCGCGGAGATGAACGGTTCCGATGGCCGATGCGAGTTCGGAGAGGTGCAGCGGCTGGAATCCACCGTCTTCCACCATGTCGATCCCGACCTTGAAGAATTGGGGCTTTCGACCAGCGGCGGAAGACAGCGCGATCTCGCCGGCGACCAGCCACGGATCGAATTTCGTCGCTGGGTTCCGCTTGAGGACGTCGTGCGCCTGCTCGGGGTCGTCGAGATGCAGGTGCATTCGCGCGGCGCTGCGCAGGACATGTCGATCCGCAGGCGCCAGTTGCAACGCGACGGTCATGGCCCGCTTCGCCTTGTCCTTCTCGCCATGAGTCACGTATCCGAGTGCCAAATCGACCCACGACAACGCATCTTCCGGATACCGGTACACGTGTCGCCGCAGCGGACCGATCTCGATGCCGGTCTGGCTCGACGCATCCGGCTCCAGCCTTTCGAGCAGGAGAGCCGCCTGCTTCTTGACGAGCGGGGTCGCTTCGGATCCTTCCCGTACCAAGCTGCGTGCCGCGCGTTCGGCTTCCTTCTCCCGCCCTTCGACGATGGCGGTTTCGACCAACTCCGCGGCCGCGATGACGTCGTTGCCGCTGCGCCAAGCTTCCAGCCGCGCCTTGAGCTCCTCTGGAATCCTGGAGTCCTGCGCGGGTCTGCCGGGCATGGCCAACTCGCCGGAAGCGGCCACCCGCGCGGCTGGTCTCCACCGGGGAACGATATCCCTCTTCTTCGGAAAGGCCTGTGCTGTCATGCGACTTTTCGCGCGCGCGCCGCGACGGTGGTCCGTTTCAGCAGAAGGTCGGTATAGGATTTATAGCGTTCGAGAGAATATTGGTTTGCCGATCCGATGCCCTTGCGATGGCCGCGTTTGGCCAGATCGGGATTGCACAACTCCCGCACGATCGTGGATATCTCGGTGCGGACCAGCGGATCGACCACGGCGTCGAGGTCGGCGAGCACCTGCGAAAAGGCGTGCTGGAGATGCGGCAACACCTGGTCATAGGTGCCGCTCCAGTTGCTGGGATGGAAGGCCGCGTCGAGCCGCGAGAACAAAGCCGCGGTGATGTTGATCCCGGAGAACAGGAATGCAGCGAGATTCCCGAGCAGGTAGAGGTCGCAACCGATCCGCCGCACCACGAAATCGGCGTGGAGATTGGAATATAGCTGCTCCGGCGGAGCATAGGTGCGGTCGCCGGCCACGACGAGATTGTCCATCCACACCTGATAGCCCCGTCGCGACGACCGCCCGAAATCACCGACGCGGCAGCCACCATCTCCGTACGTCAAGACGTTCGAAGGCTTCAGATCCTGATGCGCGATCGTCTCCTTGTGCAGTTGCATCATGCCGAGGGTCACGTCGTTCAGGATGCTGAGGCTGATCAGGCAGTCGAGGCGCTTTTTGAGATCGACCTGCTTGCGCACGTCACTCTCCGCGAGTTCGAATATCAGGTAGGCGACCCGCCCCTCGATAGTGCTAAATCCCGGAACCTGCGCGTAGCCGTGGGTCACGGCGAGAACGACCCGCGAGAGCCTGCGATCCTTGCAGTGCTCCAGGACATCCCGCTCATGATTGTATGCCGACGTCATGTTCTGGAGCGCGCGCGCGGGATCTGGGTCGTTGAACGCGTCCGAGAAGTCGAGGGCCTTGAGGAAATGCTCCTTCCCCTCCTTGTCCTCGACAATATAGGGCACGGAAAACATGCCGCCGGAGCTCGGGACGTGCGCGATCTTGCTGACGACCTTCCAGCCGCCGTCGAGCGTCATCCCCACAAGCTGTTCCGCTGCGTTCATCAGACCTCTCCTAACCCTACGTTGTCCTGGAATCCGCGACGAGCGCTTTGAGGAGCGATTGCCCCTCCGGCGAAAGAAACAGCGCCCGACTTCTCGGGTCTTTGACGTTGACCTCCTGCCGGATGAACGCGCGCGGCACGACGGTCTCGGAAATCTGATAACGACCGAGAAGGACAGCCACGTGGCGGCTCACCGTCTGCTGCGGCTGGTCCAGCCTCTCGGCGAGCTCATTGACTGAGAGGCCCGGAGTTCTGGCGATGGCGATCAAGGCGAGTGCCTGCGGCAGGCTGATCTCCGCCTGGTACTTCGAGAGCGCCTTGAAGATCGCGTCTAACCGGGACGTTTCGGATGCGGTGAAATCAGTCTTCATGAACCCATACTTGATTTTATACCCAAATCTAGGTATATACCATCTGTCGGTGCATGCAAGGCGATTCTTCGACTGCCGACAAGGAGATTCGACATGGCGAAGAATATCGTGGTGTTCTCGGACGGAACCGGCCAGGACGGCGGCGCCCGGCCAGAGCAACGCATCAGCAACATCTACAAGATGTACCGCGTCTCGCGCGACCATGCCGAGACGGGCATCGATCCCTCGAGGCAGGTGGCGTTCTACGACGCGGGTCTGGGCACTGACATCGGCGCCACGGCGCTAACCGCACCAGTTCGCTTCGTCCAGAAGCTGCTCGGGTCCGTGACGGGCGCCGGCATCAAGCGCAACATCGCCGACTGCTACGAATTCATCGTGAACCACTATGAACCCGGCGACAGGATATTCCTGTTCGGCTTCAGCCGCGGCGCCTACACGGTCCGCAGCCTGGCGAACTTGTTGATGCTCTGCGGCGTGCCCACCAAGCACCCCACCGGCCTGCCGATACGGTTCCGGAAGGCCGCGAAGGACATCGCTAAAGAGGCAGTCGATACCGTGCTCGAATATGGGGCGGGTCACCCGCGAGCCGAATTCGAGGACGAGCGACTTGAACTGGCCAGGCGCTTCCAGCTCAAGTACGAGTCGGGCGACGGATCCGATTCCAACGTCGCGCCCTACTTCATCGGCGTCTTCGACACCGTGGCCGCCCTGGGCGCCAGAGGCCTGCGCTATTTCATCATACAAGCCGGCCTCGCCGCAGGCGTCTCGGCCGCGGCATTCGTCGGCGGGTTCCTTCCCGCGGTGCTGATCGCACTTGTCTGCTCCTGGTGGTTCGGTACAGGCTTCATGCTGACCGGGTTTCTGGCGCAGATCGCCATCGTCGCAGGCGCGCTCGGCGCCTTCTGGTACTGGCAGAACAAGTCGACGACCAAAACGATCCTCGATTACCCCAAGCCCGGAGAATCGCGCTCCCACAAGGCGGTGTGGAAGGGCGAGAACTTTGATCGCCTGTTGAGCCGTCACGTCGCGTTCGCGCGCTCGGCGAACGCGATCGACGAGACGCGGAAGGATTTCGACCGCGTCGGCTGGGGCGGCAGCGACGAGGGCGCGCCGCATTTTCCCGGGCACGAACGGCTCCGCCAATGGTGGTTCGCCGGCAACCATTCGGACGTCGGCGGCTCCTACCCGGAGCCCGAATCCCGCCTGTCCGACATCGCACTTGAATGGATGTGCCGCGAAGCCGTTTCCGTCCCGGACGGCCTGCTCACGGGCCCGATCGTCGTCGCCGGCAAGAAGATGGAAGGGACGGGCGAGGTTGGGCAGGCGCTGAACGTCAATCCCGATGCCGGCGGCGTGCAGCACTGCGAAGTCGCCGGCATGCGGGATACGATCGACGCCTTGGCCGACGCACTCCCGAACTGGTCGTGGTTGCGCGGCCTGCTTGCCCGTCAGAACTGGCCGGTCAAGCTTCGCGACGTCGGCGCCCAGTCCAAGATCCATCCGACGGTCGCCCAACGCTTCGAGCTACCGGCCGTCGTGCAGTGCGCGAAGGGAACGGCGGCCTACCGTCCCGAACCTCTCGCCCATCACGACGATTTCAAGAGGTACTATCCGATGAAGGCGGACGCGTCATGAAGCTAGTATCGCTGTTCGACGACTTCCTGAAGGAGACGGTAAACCTCAACAAGACGAGGATCGACCTTCTGGAGGCCAGCATTCCTGCGCTCAAGTCGTTCGTGCGCGAGTCCGACTGGAAGCCGAAGGTCCGCACCTTCGTAGAGCAGGGCTCCTGGGCGCACGAGACGATCATCCGTCCCGTCGACAACAAGGAATTCGACGCCGACCTCTTGGTCGTCGTGGATCCCGTCGAGGGGTGGACCGCCGCCGAATACGTCGAGAGCCTCGGCCGCGCGTTCTCCGGCAGCAAGACCTACGAAGACAAGACGAAGACGTGGGACTACTGCGTCACGATCACCTATGCCGGCGACCGCAAGATCGACCTGGCACCTTGCGTCGTCGGCAGGCGTTGGGAGGGCAGCATGGAAGTCTGCAACCGGAAGGGCGGTTTCGAACTGACGGCGCCGGTCGAATACACCGAATGGATGAAGGAGAGGAACGCGTATTCTGGCAACAACTCGTTCCGCAAGGTGACGCGCCTGGTCAAATATCTGCGCGACATCAAGGAGACCTTTACCTGCCCCTCCGTCCTGCTCACGACCCTGCTCGGCAACCAGATCCAATGGTTCGAAAAAGGCAACGATGCCTTTGCGGACGTGCCGACGACGCTCAAGACCCTGATGGGGCGTCTGGACGATTGGCTCCGGATGTATCCCTCCAGGCCTGCGGTGACGAACCCGAAACTTCCGAGCGAGGATTTCTCGCAGCTCTTCGGTACCGACGAGCAGTATTCGAACTTCCGCACGGTGATCGCCCGCTATCGGAAATGGATCGACGAGGCGCACGCGACGGAGGGGCGACAGGAGTCCATCAAGGCATGGCAGAAGGTGTTCGGATCCGAATTCGCCAAAGGCGATCTGGTGAAGGTCGCAGCGGACGGAGCGATGGAAAGCACGGGCAATTCGCTGGTCGCCCGCTTCCTCGATTCCACCGCGGCCCATCTCAACGGGATTGTGGACATGGTCAGGGACTATGGAATATCGATCCTGCCGGCCAGCTTCGCGCGGCCTGCACACATGCAGACGCCTCGGTGGCGCAGCGTATCCCAACCCGCGGACATCGCGGTCTCCGCCGAATGGCGCTCCGCCAGTCACGCGCAGGTGGGACGGCCTGTCGTCGCCGGCCAGATGTTGAAGCCGCAAGGAGGCCTATATTTCCGCGCGACCCTCGTCGACGGCACGCCCGTGCCGCCGGAATACTACGTCGAGTGGCGGATCACGAACACCGGAGCAGTGGCGATGTCGGCGAAGGCTGGACGCGGCGGATTCGAGGTTCCGAACAAGGCGGACGGCCGAGGGGAAACGCTGGCTTATCGCGGCATCCACATGGCCGAGGCGTTCGTCGTCCGACGCAGCGACGACGTGCTGGTCGGCCTCAGCAAGCCGTTCTACGTCGTAATCGAATGAGCGGGGAATAGCGGATGAACACGATCGCGCAGGATCAGGACACGCCAGAGCTCCAGCGGCTGCTCAAAGCCCGCCAGCGCGTCTACTCCGACGCGACGCGCTACCAGATCCTGCAGATCATCCTGACGGTCGCGCTGCCGGTCCTTGGCGCAGTGCTGGCGTTCACCCATCAGGAGACCAGGCCCTACGTGGCGCTCTACGGCCTGATCGCGACGGCAATGGACGTGATGTGGATCGATCGGATGCAGCGCCGGCTGCTGAAGGTCGCCGCGAAGATCAGCGAGGAATTCGATTGCGGTCTTCTGAAGATGCCTTGGAATTCGTTCGTCGCCGGCAAGCGCGAAGATGCCGAAGTCGTCGATGCGGCTGCGCGCCGATGGAACGACGATGCATCGAGCATTGCGGGCTGGTACACGGGGATCGTTCCAACCGCCAGGCATGCGATGGCCCGTCTAGTCTGCCAACGGATGAACCTGCAGTACGATGCCTCGCTTCGGAAGAAGTACGGCACCTATCTGATCTGCGGCGCCGGCATCTCGTTCGTGGCCTTGATAGTCGGCGCGGTGGCGAAAGATCTCAAGCTGATCGATTTCGCAGCGGTCGCAGCCACGATTTCGCCGGCGATCTTCTGGGCCATCCGCGAGCAGTTCAGGCAATCGGATTCCGCGACGACGAACCAGATTTTGAAAGTCGAAGCCGAAAAGTTCCTGGATTCGGTGCAGACGGGCGGTTGCGACGATGCCGAATGTGAGAAGCGGTCCCGAGAACTTCAGGACGCTATTTTCCAGCGCCGGGTTGCCAACCCCTTGGTGCTGCCGCTCGTGTATTGGCTGATGCGCAGCGAATTAGAGAAGCAGGCGCAGGCTGGCGCCAACGCCCTTCTTAGCTAGACCACGAGCAATACGAGATCCATTCAGGGGGGCGTGATCGCCATGTCTCCTGATGTGCGTCATTTCTCGTGCCAGCCGCTGCTCGTTGGTTAAGGCCGAGTGAACGATTTCAACGCTCTCGCTGTGGCTGAACGCTCTTATGCGCTTGCAACTACGGAATCCACGATAATCCGACCGGATTCCGACCGTTGCTTCGACTGAGACAGGGAGGCGCTCTCTGCCGGCAACTTGAAACCGGCTGCCGACGATTTCAACATGCTGCAGCCAAGCCACGATCTTGATGGCCGCGTCGGTTTGGGGGTCGGCGGCGTGTTCAACCGAACTCATCGCGGCTTCCAGCGTGCGGTGACGCTCGGTCACGGCATGGCCGCACATCACAACTTCATGCCAAATGCGGTGTACGAGCCCAAAGCTTGCATCCAGAAGTCGCTGGAGGCGGCGCGGCGGGCAAACTTTCCATCGCAAAATCTGATGTTCGAATTCACTGAGAATGAGCGGATGAACGATCCCCGCTCACGTGGAAAATATTGTCGCGACGTACAAGAAGCTTGGGTTTCTTACTGCCCTGGATGACTTTGGAGCGGGATATGCCGGGCTGAATCTCCTCGCGCGCTTGCAGCCGGATCTGATCAAAATCGACATGGAGCTCCTGAGAGACATCCATCTCAGTTCGTCTAGGCAGGTGATCGTGTCCGGTCTGGTGTCCATTGCGCGCCAGCTTAGCATTACAGTGCTGGCGGAGGGCGTCGAAAGCGAAGCCGAACTCACTGTGCTCCGCGCTGCCGGCATCACGCTCTTCCAGGGATACTATTTTGCCAAACCGGCGCTCATGTCTCTGGCCTCTGTTACAAGTTCAGACAGGAGCCTTGCGGTCGGCTGAGGTCTTCAAAGCGGGAGCGGGATGATGCTTGTCATCGCCCGTCGACGCGCCCTCACAGTGCAAGCCAAACGGCCCCGCCGCTCGGCATCCTCAGCAATAAGAATCAACGGGTGCATGTCTGCTGCAGGTTCAATTTGCGCATCAAAGCGTCAAGGCTGTCATTCGGCTTTGCAAATTTCGGACGCCGACCCTAAGGGGTAATGTTGCAGGCCGAAATGCCACAAGGGCCCGCGTTCCTGATCGGGCCGGCTTAGTCTTCGCCTCAGATTGCGCCGGGACTTCTTGGCCTTTTCGGAATGAGATCGGGCCTAAGCCTCGATAGCGCTCCGATCGACCACTGGCATAAAGGCGGTCGGGTGCTGGCCCCTCTCATGCAGCCAAGCAGCCTCGCTTGGGAATCTGGCACAAAAAAAGCCCCGCTTGCGCGGGGCTCTATAGTTGACTGGAACGTGAGGTCGTCGATCAATAACGCGCGACGACCGGCCCGCCGAAGCGATAGTTCAAGCGGCCGAGGATCATATCGGTGTCGCCGCCCGTCGTGAAACCCGTTACGGCCACGCCGCCAGGCACGTTAAACGTTGCCCCGTGGCGGTTCTCGAAGATGTGGTCGTATTCGACGCCGAGCGACCAATTCTGAGCGAACGAGAACTCGAGCCCAGCACCGACTGTGCCGCCCAGTCGCGTGCCGTAGCCGGTCTCGGAGGCGAGCGCACCGCTTGCTGCAAGGAACTGATAGTTGCGATCTGTGATCGCAGCGCCGCCCTTCACATAGAGCAGCACGCTGTTCCAGGCGTAGCCGAGCTGACCGGTGAATAGGCCGAACGCGTCCATCCGGGACCGGACAACGCCGCCGGGAACAACCAGATTGGGGGTGCTACCAGACACATCGGCCCAGTTGCCTTGAGCCTCGAGGCCGAAAACCCATCCCGCCGTTTGCCAGCGATAGCCGATCTGGCCACCGACAGTGCCGCCGTCCGCATCGTAGCTGCCGAAGAGCGTTGAGGTCGCATCGAACACGCGGCGATCATGGCTCTGTGCCCAACCGCCGTTGACGCCGATGTAGAAGCCGCTCCAGTCAAACACGGTCGCGACGACCGCCTGCGGAGGCGCCTTGGTGTACGGGCGCGCAGCCAAATCCGCAGCTGACGCAGACGCCGCTCCCAAAAACAAAGCGCCGAAAGCGGCCGAAGCCAACAACTTGTTCATCTCAATAGTCCCCTAAGTCCTTAGAGAGTCCCCACCCTGAGAGCACCCTAGCTCGCATGCGGCACACCCGCTGTAGCGGCAACGACACACTGCAAGACGCATTTCGGATTAACAAATGTTGCCTTGGGAACCATGTAAATTGATGCAGGTCTCAGCTTGCTTATGCGGAGCCGAATCCAAGAGCGGCTTTTTCCCGTCGGGTGACGTGGTCGCTGGCCCAATCAGATCAGCGGTAGGCGGCAAACTTCGTCCGCTTCCCCTATTGCTCGCGATTGAGGCGGACCACTCAACGAAGCTCAGGGCGAGCCGCGCAGCGATCATGATTGTCTCCTGGCCTGCGGACCAACAATGAGGGGAGGAGCTATCGCGATCTATATGAAAGACCTCGGCCGATGGAAGTCGTAGCGCTTAAGGAAGATCAACAAGCGCCTGTCGCGTCCCACCTAAAAGCAGAAGCAAGGCTGGCTGCTCTTCCTGCATTGGTGCCGCCTAAACTATCGGGATTAGGAAGCGGGAGGGCCACCCACGGTGTCGGCCATGGTGGCTCCTCGTGCGCCGAGCGGCTTGGGCGACCCCGTGGTGGTATCGCGCGAGGTTTGGTGCTCCATCTCCGCATCCAGTTCCGCGCCGAGCAGGATCACGATGGCGGAGATCCAAAGCCACGTCATGAAACCTATGATGGCTCCAAGCGAACCGTAGGTTTCGTTGAACTTGCCGAAGCTTGCAGCGTACCAGGAGAACAGCCCGGAGGCCGCCAGCCAGAGCAGGGTGGCAACCACGCTACCCCATGTGATCCAGCGCCAGCGCGGAGCCTCGCGGCTCGGACCGAACCTGTAGATGCAGGCGAGCGCAAGCGCGATGGCCACGAACATGGCCGGCCATCGTGCGATGCGGATGAGGAGATCGGCGAAGTTCGAGAGATAGAGATAATTCAGGACGACCGGTATCGCGACGACGGAGCCGATTGCCACGAGCACGAAGACGATACCCGCTATCGTGAACGACAGAGATACAAGATTCAGTTTGATGAAACCGCGCTTCTCTTCCTCGCCGTAGACGATGTTCAGGGTGTCAAAAAGAGATTTCATCGCGGCGTTCGCGCTCCAAAGCGAGACGGCAAGGCCGATGACGAACGTCACGCCAAGTGCGTGGTTTCCGTGCGAAGACACGCGCGTGAGCTGTTCGCGCGCTACTTCGATGGCGCCTCCCGGAACGAAGCCGGAGATCTGGTCCAGATGCTTGGCGATGCTGCTTGGGTCGGAAAACAGGCCGTAGATGGCAACCAGCGCCGCCAGCGCGGGGAATATCGCCAGTATGCTGTAGTAGGTCATGCCAGCGGCCAAAGCGAGAATACGATGCTTGCCGATGTTGTCATAGACGCGCAGTAAGATGTCCTTCCAGCCCCTTGCCGGAATCTCGGAAGGCGCCGAGGCATCGCGCCCGCGATCCTCTCGTTCGGTGGCCAGACTGTTCGCTGATGCGTCGCGCCCTTCTTCCCGCCTCCTCGGAAGACCATCGCTCTCCGGCGGTGAAATGCGTTCCCAAAGAAACGCAGCCGCGACCAGCCCGAGGGCGGCTGCCAAACTCCAGCCGCCAAAGTCCGACCTACGAGAGCGAGCGAGTTCGGTATCGGCCATAAAATCCTCTTTAAAGTCCTCTTTGGCACGCCAATCGTTTTTAAGGCCGCGAGTTCCTGCGACCGACAACGATAAGACACTCTGATTTTTGGGGGTTGATGCTACCCGACGGAGCCACGAGAGGCGCTGCTCACCCCGGGAGCGTAGTCGCTCTTGCCGATGTCTCAAGCGACAAGCCGCTTCTCTTCCGGAGCCCTGTCAGCTTCAAGCCCAGGGGCGGCCAGGAGAAGAGCTCTTCCGAACTCCGTTCTTGGAGAGTTAGGGCGGCCAGGCCTCTGCAGGAACATCAGCAACATAGAGATGTTGGACAGAGAAATGAGCAATAAGTTACCTGACAGCATTCTCCGATATGCCAACATGATCTCGTCGGCTCAACAGTTCTACAACGAAGCGGCGGCCTGCCGCGCACAAGCAGAGCGATGTTCGAACCAAGCCGATCGGGATAGCTGGATGAGGCTTGCGAAAGAATGGGCCGAACTCGCCCTCGCGGCCGAACGCGGCCAAATTTTCCGGCGCTAATAACTGACGTTCAAGTACAGCGATTTTACGACCGTAAAAGTGTGGCGGGGTTCGCCGCACCAGGAAGCCCGGTTTAGCCAATCCGCGAGCGGCACATCGATCTTCGATGGCACGCTGGCGAAGCTCACCTTTGATCTAATCGCGCTTCAACTGCACTCTGCATTCTTTGCCTGATCGTGCATTCCCGAATTTGGACATCAGTCACGTTTTCCGCCTCGCATATCCTGCGAATGGGGATTGCATTCGGAGTTTCGGTCTTCCATTGGCCCGAGGTGACAAAGCCAAAGATTAGAAGCACGAAAAGGCCGGCGCCCAAAATGGTGGAAATTGGGAAATTTCTCATCTCCTCACCTCTGATGCCATGGCTTTCCCATTCTCAATAACGCTCGTGTCTCTGCCAAGTTTTCCTGGTCTGGAAAATTTCGCTGCTGTCCTGCGAAACAGCATGCGGGAGTAACAGTCGCGCGCACCAGATCTGGTTCGCTGTCACAGTGCGATGGATCCGTTGAGCGAGTGCTTGAGCCATCCCGAGGAGGTGCGGCTGGGTCAAAGCTCTGGCGGTTTTCGCGCGCAGCGACTCAAGGTTTCAATCCGAGAAGGTTCGGAAAAGCCAATATGCCCAGTCCAGAGCGAGCGCTCTAACATGCGGGAACATGCCGCCAAGCCGCCAAGGAAAAGGCCAAGCAGTTGTGAGAGCCGCTCCACCCCTGCACGCCGCCCTTTATCGCGAAGAGCAGATCAGCGGTGAACCGCGGGCCAGGCGTAGCGGCATTGAGCAGGATCTCAACCAAATCGCCTCGGGCCCGCGCAACCCTTACTTCCTTCCCGCCATCATTCGGCCGAGGCAGGCGTTGAATGCCTGGGTATTCCCTCCGGCGCCATTCCGGCCATACTCCCATTTTCCGCTCGCGGGATCGCAGCGTCCGCCGATTTCGAGCGCGCACCGCTGACTGATGCTGATGCAGCGGCCGCCGCTCAAAGAGCGCCGTTCGGCCGGTTTGGAATCAATTGCCTCCGGTCTGGAGGCCAGCGGGCGCTCGGGCTTTCGCGCAGGCGTCTTATCGCTTTGGACGCACTCGCCCTTTTCGTTGAGAGCCAGTCCGCGCCGGCATGAGCGCCTGACGCAGTGATCGCCGATCGGCTCAAAACCGCGCTCGCAAACCTGCGAGCAGACGCGGTCCCGCCTCGCCTTGATGGCGTCGAGCAGGTCCAGGCTGGCAGACTTGATGTCGAATTTCGTCCCGGCAAACTTGTTGAAGTTGGAAACCGATTGCTGTGACGTAACGCTCCAGTCGTCATCTGATGTCGCAGTGAGGCAGCCGACGCGGCGCAGCTCCTGCTGCACCAGCTTGTTGATCTCCTGGGCAGAGCGGTCAGGTTGACCTGTTGCCGGCGAAAGAGCGGCCATCTTCTGCTGGTCGTCGGCGGTAAGCTGCTGGTTAATTGCCTGCTTCTCGTCCGACTTGGCAACCCCCTGTTCAGCCGCAGCTTCCGTTTCCTTCCGCTTTCGTTCGGCTGCTGCCGCCTTCGCCTCGACCTCCTGCTTCAATTTCTCGGCAGCGATCCGGGCATCCTCGGCGGCCTTAGCCGCGGCCTCCGCTTTGTCTTGCACTGTCTGCTTGGCTTGGTCGGCAGCGAGTCGAGCCTTCTTCTGCTCAGCGATCCGGGCTCGTTCCGAAGCCGTTGCGCGCGCCTCTTCGGCAGCGATCCGATCCAACTGTCCCTGAGCAAGGCTGGCGTAAAAGCCGTCGGGGTATTGAGCTAAAAACGCAGTCCAGACTGCTCGGGTCCCCACCTGGAGCGCCAGCTCATAGTCCCGCCGGGCGGCAGTCTGTGGATTGTCCTGCTGCGGTGCAGCCCCGGAACTTGGCGGTACCAAGGAAACATCATCGCCCCCGAGGGAGCCATAGACGTAGGGCTCCTGCTTGTAGCCGGTTTTCTTTAGGACGTCGTCGCGGACAAATCCAAATGCCTTGCGCAAGTCGAGGCCAGGCGTTGGGAGTCGTTGGACTATGGCCGTTGCAAACGGACTGTTCTTTGAATCTCCGTCTGATGCGGTTGATCCCGCCTTGGCGGCGAAGGCGATCATGGTGTTCGGGCTGGTCGGCTCGACCTTGGCAAGGCCCCGCCCGATCGCGCGGGAGGCCACCGTCCGTTTCATAGACCTGGCGAATGGATTGTCTCGGCAGGCATCAAGGATGACAAGCCGCAGCTGTTTGGCAGGTTCGACGGCAAACAGAGCACGATCAAGTGCAACGGTCTCGTCTAAAACATCGCTATCGGTCTCCAGCGCGGCGTCGGTCGGGATCAGATAATTGGTCCCGTCGAGCTCGATGCCATGACCAGCGTAGTAGATGACCGCAACGTCGGCCTCCCGGGCCCGTCCACCAAAATCGCGAAAGGCCTTCCGCATCTCGGTAGCGTTCAGGTCAGTCCTGATGTCGACGGACTCGAATCCGGCCTTCTTGAGCATGTCGCCGACCAGAGCGGCATCGTTCACAGGATTGATTAGCTGTGGCACGCTCTTGTAGGCGGAGTTGCCGAGCACCAGCGCAACTCTATGCTCCGCCTGAGCAGAGCCGAGGGCGAGCCATGAGCAGGAAAAAAGGACGAAAAAAAACAGCCGAGCGGTATCCATGCCTAGTCCAAATCGTCATGCCGCCAGAATATTCGGAGGGCTGTCGAAGGCAAGCACGGCGACTTGGCTTGATGACCAAAACAAATGTTAAGGCGACCGGCGGGCGTATCTGGTGGATCTCGGATTGCGGGAGAGGAGCGACTCAAATTCCAGTCAGGCGCTGCAGGCCGACATGCAGGGGACACGCTTGAAAACCATGGGCTTGAGCCCAAAGCAGGCTTGTTCATAGAAAACGCCGCCAACTGAGGCGGCGTCGAATGGTGCGGTTGGTTACGTATTAGCGGTGATGCCGCCAGCCGTAATGATGACCGCGACCTCTACTCCATCCGTAGTGATGACCCCGCCCGCCATGATGCCCCCAGCCGTGGCCGCCGCCATGACCATGGCCACCTTTGACCTGGATTACACCATTGTCCGAGCTTCCGAGCGCACTTGGAGAGGCTACTGGCATCGCTGACCCTGACACTACTGAAGAAAGAAAAAGAGCGGTGACAGCAAACCCATAAAACAATTGTCGGTTCATCTCGTATTCCCTCCGAATCGACGCAACATGCGATCGAAGTAGTCAAATGTGAAAGGCTTCTGAAGTTCCGGGAAAAAACGGCAATTTAATTCCATCCCACTAAGGCAGGTTGCACGTTGCAAGTTGCAGAACGGGTGAGCTCGCGAGTTCGGCGGTCGGCTGAGAGCGGCGCCCGGTCCGACACGGGCGACGCAAACCTCTGACGCGCCAGGGTCGATGCCGCGGTCCGTTTGCGGGGGCCGCTGGCGGGGCCACCGGGCATCTATCTTCTGGGGAGGCCTTCTCGATCTTGAACTAAGGCTCGGCGCTCGCGACCGTGTTGCAGAAGGGGTGAACGCGCACCGAAAGCTTGGCGCAGTTCGCTCGGGCTCGTACCAGGCCTTCTTGACCGAGCCAGCGGCACTTGCCTCCGAAATTCGGGAAAACTAGGCAATTATCCTGCCGCTTCCGGAACCTTGCCATCATTCATGGGTTCTTGCATGCCGCACATGGCGGCGAGGAGAGAATGATGAACAAGCTTCTGCTGAGGGCTGCGATGGCGGCGATGATCTCGACGGGCGCCATGGCGCAGTCCACCGTCGTCACCACCACCGGCACGGGACATGCCGCCGCCCTACAGATAGAGCCCGAATACCGCACGAAGATCCACACCTACGTCGCCGAGCACAAGGTCCGTCCAGTGGAGACCCGCGAGAAGATCGTCGTCGGCCGGCCGGTGCCGCGCGAAGTCGAACTCGAGGCGGTGCCTGCCGACTGGGGCCCCTCGCTCTCCAAGTACCGCTATGTCTACTCGGGCGAGCGCGTGATGCTGGTCGATCCGTCGACCCGCACGGTTATCCAGGAGATCGACTAATCCTTGCAGTAGGGGCGCTAAACGAATCGACCCGCCACCCCAATCCCCTGCCGATACCTGATTTCTCTTTTGCGAGCGGCCATTCATGCCGATCATTCGTTATTTCGTCTTCGTCGGCGGACTGCTGTTAGCGCTGCTCTTCGCTGCGGACCGGTATCTGCCGGCGCCGGTTGAGCAGGCGGGCCCGTCCGAGCCGGACAGGACCATCATCCGGATCGCCTCGGCGAGGAGCCTGCCGGAGAAGATCGTGTTCGACACGAGTCCGCGCGCCGATTTGCCGACAATGGCGCAGGCCGATCCGCTCCCCGAAGAACCCAAGCAGCAAGTGCGGGAAGCCCTGGCCGCAATGCCTGCAGCGCCTGCCGTCGAGGTCAAGAAAGAGGCGCCCGCCCGCTCAGGCCCCCGTCCGCATCCGAAGCGCTGGGCAAAACTACAGAAAAGGGCACCTGACCGACGTCTCGCCTTCGAGGGGCCCGGCCCATTTGCTGGCAGATGGTGGTGACGGAATGCTGCCGCGTGATGAAAATGAAAAGGCCGCGCGTTCGATAGCGCGGCCCTGCTGCATTCGGATCGAATGCTCTCACCAATGCTGGTAGTGCCGATGCCAGTGGTGCCGAACGACCGGATAGGAGCCGCGGTAATAGGCGTAAGCGGGGCGGACGACCCGACGATAGCGATAACCGTAGGAGGCCGGAGCCGTGTAGTACGTCGTCGTGTAGCCTCCGCCCCACCGATACGGCTCGTCGTACCCGTAATCGTAGGCGTAGGGACCGCCATAATAGCCGGCGCTATAGTAACCCGGGCCCTCATAGTAACCATAGCCCGGTCCCCAGCCGTACGCCGAAGAGGCGAGACCGCCGATCACAGCACCCGCAACCAAGCCGCCGGCGATGCCTGGTCCCCATCCGCCTCGCCAGTGAGCTTCGGCAGGAGCCGTAGTGGCTACCGAGGCGAGACCAAGGGCGCCGACCATCAGCGCCGACATAACAATCTTCTTCATCGAGTATCCTTTCGTAGTTCGAGCGCCCCGCCGACAACGGGAATAGGTAGCAAATGTTTCTGCTGTCCCGGCGGCGAGCGGGCAAGTGATGTTCGGCACCGCGGGGCAGCTTCGCTCGAGAGAATCGATCTGACTACTGGGGAAGGTCTGGTTCGGTTTAGTTCAGTTCATGGTGCGCCGCCAAAGCGCTCGATGTCATCGCCAGATGTGGCGAGTTAACTTTTTTGAATTCGCGGGGCCGCTTTCCGCAGTACGTTAACTCTTCTTGCCTGGGGGGCCCATGTTCGATCCGACCACAGCCGCGCTCTTGCGCGCCGTTTTCCACGAAGTATGTGAAAACGTCTCGCGCTACGAAACCGGAGCATGCACCCACTTGGCCTCAAGGATGCTAGGGGCGGCTACGAACGGCGGTACCTCGCCCAAGAGGCTGAAGCAGGTTGGACGCGAGGCTCTTCAAAACGCTTCGGTGATGCAAGGCTAGGTAAAGGGGGGCGGGGTGAACTTCCAAGTCACTGTGCTCAAGATCCTGGTGAGCTATCCCGACGGGTTCGCCATAATGGCGGACCTCAAGCGCGATATGGCGATCCTGGCAACGAGCGGGCGCGACTGGGCCGAGCGGACCAAGCGACTCGCCGCTCGCGTGCCCGCACTTGACATCTTCTCGCAAGGTTTGGTCGAGCGTCTGAACGGCGGCTGGCGTATCACCGAGAAGGGGCGAGCTGTGCTCGAATTGATGGAAGCAAGGCCTGCCGAGATAGGGACGCAGAACGCTGCACCCGGGGCGGAGCCTTCGGCTTCCGCCCCGTTGGCGTCGCCGCTTCTTGCGGCCAGGCGATCTGGCAGAAGCCGGCGCCTGCAGCGTCGTCGTGCGGCACGTGAGCGGGGCCGTGCCAAAGCGTGCTGAATGCGCGTGGTCTCCGCTGACTTCGCCTGCCCAGGAAACCGGAAACTTTGCCGACCGTCTTGAGTTGCCAGCGATTGGATCGGTCGCCGGGAGCGTGACGATGGTCAATGATGCCGTCTTGAAGAATGCCACGGAGACCGCCTGGACAGTTTACCGGGCGCGCCACCCCGACGTTGGCCCGCAGGACAGCCGACGCTGCCTTCTCGAACGCCATCTGCAAATGAGAGGGGAAGAGCGAGAGAGCGATACCGAAGAACTCGCCGGCTTCGGGATTGCCTACCTGGACCGGCTCCCCCAAGACGAATGTTGAGGAGCCTGAGAATGCTCGTCGCGCGCGTAGCCCGCGGAAGCACAAGGCCCTCTTGGACGCTGCTCGCGATCTCATTTATCATCTCCGCGGTCGCCGTGATCGGCTGGCGGACCGTCTTTGGTGACTGATCAATGCGGATCGCCCAGCTTGCCCCGTTGGCCGAGAGCGTTCCTCCGAAGCTGTACGGTGGCACGGAACGGGTGATCGCCTGGCTGGTGGACGAGCTGGTCGAACTCGGGCACGACGTCACCTTGTTCGCGAGCGGGGATTCCAGGACGAAGGGGAAGCTCCATGCCGTCTGGCCGCGCGCGTTGCGGCTGGGACGGAAGGGAGTCGATCCAAATGCCGCCTGCGCGCTGCTGATTGAAGTCATCGCAGAGCGCGCACGCGAATTCGACGTGATTCATTCACACGTCGACTGGCTGCCGCTGCCGGTGCTGAGCCGGACCGGCGTTCCGTTTCTGACGACCATGCACGGCCGGCTCGACCTTCCGGGATTATCCAACGTGATTGGCGCGTTTCCGGAAGCCCCCTTCGTCTCCATCTCGGACAACCAGCGCCGTCCCCTTCCGGAAGCGAACTGGATCGCGACTATTGCGCACGGGCTGCCACAGGAGCTGTTTAGGCCGTCCTACGAACCCGGTTCGTACCTCGCTTTTCTGGGGCGGTTAACGGCAGAGAAGGGACCTGAAGACGCCATACGCATCGCGCGCGCGGTCGGGATGCCGCTACGGATCGCAGCCAAGATTCCCCGCGCGGAGGCGACCTATTTTAAGAAGAGGCTCGAGCCTGAGATCGACGGAGAGAACGTCATGCTGGTCGGCGAGGTTGATGAAGTCCGCAAGCAACCATTCCTCGCGGGTGCCGCCGCCTTGCTGTTTCCGATCGATTGGCCCGAGCCCTTCGGCCTCGTCATGATCGAGGCGATGGCGTGCGGAACGCCCGTGATCGCCTATCGCTCCGGATCGGTGCCGGAGGTCGTGGAGGACGGTGTCACCGGCTTCATCGTGGACGGTGAGGAGCAGGCAATCGAAGCCGTCAAGGAAGCGGTGCGGCTGGAGAGAAGAACGGTCCGCACCCGGTTCGAGGAGCGTTTCGTTGCCAGTCGCATGACGAGAGAGTATGAAAGCTGCTATCACGAGCTGGTCGCTCGCGGGCGAAGTTGAAGGCCGTGTAGTGGGAGGGCCGGAAACGCAAGCGACCCGCCCGGCGTGCCGGACGAGCCATTCTGCAAAATCTATTCGGTCAGTGCATGTGAACCAGGAAATAGCCGACGCCACCGACTACCATGACGGCGGGAACGGCCCACAAAACCAAGACAGGCATGCTCTCCTCCAGTAGCTTGTCTTACTAAGCAACTACTGCTCGGTGCAGACCTTGGTGGTCTTCACGGCTGATTCGGCTTCCACCTTGGTCTTGTAAACGCCATCCCCGACGACGGTCGTGGTCGTGGTCGTCGGCTTGCTGTCCACGACAGTGCACTTCTTGGTAGTGGCGTCGCGGACAATGTAGAACTCGGCTGCACTCGCGGCCTGGGTACCGAGGGCAAAAGCGGCCAGAGCGCCGCACACGATCAGCTTCTTCATGGTGTCCTCCTCAAAGCAGTTCGTAAGTAGCACTGCTAACGAGGCGGGGTCGGCCAAAGTTCCACTTCTTCCCGGCGGTTACTCGCTGCTCGACCAGATGAAACGCCGAGCTTTCAGGTCGTGCACTTTCCACCGTCGATTACCTGAAGTCGGGAGCCGGCCAGCTTATCGGGCGGCACGATAACCGGCGTGAAATCCGTGTCCTGTCGGTGCGCGCGCTTGCAATTCGAGCAGACGAAGAGATGGGCGATCGTCGTTGTACGATTGTCACGCACGAGTTCGGATCGAAACCATCTCATGGCTATGCGACAATTTAGACAGCTCGGATTGTCCAAGTGCCCCAAGGAATCCTTTAGTCGTTTCATCGCCGCGGGCCGCCCGTTTGTTGCGACATTAGCAGCTCGCAGAGTCCCGGAACGTATCAAAAGATACACAAGCTTCAGTCATGCGCTGGATTTCGAAGGGACGCGGCGACGACGGTCAGTCCGAAGCTGTGGTGGAACGCGATGTCATGCAACAGGTAGGGCACTGCACTCTATCCCGTTCGACTCAGGCTGCGACTCAAAGCCGGCCTGTTGATTAACCCGCGCTTGCCATTCCGCGAAGCAGCATTCCCTGCTCGCTGGAAATAATCCCAGCGTCAATCCCAGGTAATTGCCGAGATTCCCCGATTTGGAACCGGAGGCCGCGTCGACTTCGGCGCTCGCGCAGTCTTCTCCGAGCACGTCAAGCTCAAACCCGTCGGCGACGCAGCGTCAGCAGGATTCCACATCGAACACGTCGCCATCGGCATTGACCACGTCAACCGGCACGTCGCCTGGATCCGCGCAGACCAATCCTCCGACTAATTCCGCTCAGACCAGCCTCCCTCCTCGACCGGTCAGACCGCGGCGGGCTCGTCGCTCAATTCCGGCAACGGCACCAATACGTTGCAGGCGCCTGCTTCGAACAATTCGACCGCCCAGGCTCGGAATCCCTCCAACCAGAGCGCGACGCCTTCGAACCAGGCGCAGACTAACTCGCCGTCGAGCACGAACAATCAGACGCAGAGCGCCAACTCCTCCTCGGGCACCAACCAAGCGAATCGCCCACGGGCGGCGGATCGACCAACACCGCGCAGCAGCCGAACAATTAGCAGAATGCCGCCGATCGTTGGTCGAACACCAACGTGAAAGCCGCGGTGAACATCAACGATCAGCAGCGGACGCGCATCAGCGCGTCGATTCGCACTTGAACGCCCAGCCGCTGACCAACGTGAACTTCTCCCTGTCGGTGGGAACGGTCGAGCCGCGCGACGTACGCTTGCAGCCGTTGCCGGCCGAGGTCGTCGAGATCGTGCCCCAGTATCGAGGCTACAAGTTCGCCCTGGTGAAGGACGAAATCGTCATCGTGGAGCCGCGATCCAGAAGGTCGTGACGGTCCTACCGTACTCTGTCCGCTCGACCGCATCGGCCCCGCTGCGCACTGAGCAGCGCAAGGTAACGTTTAGCGACCGCGATCGCGAGGTCGTCCGCAAACATGTCAAGGCGCGCCCAGTTGAACGCGAAAGTCGCACGACCGGCAGCACCGTTCGGACCGAGATCCGGACCGGCGAGCGCGTGCCAATCCAGGCGCTTCTCGCCAAGATCGAGGCCGCGCTAAAGCTGCTCGGCGCCTAGGATTCCGCCGCTTCCAAAGCCGACGAATAGCGCACAGCGAGCGATTTCTAAGCTAGTCCTGAAGGAATTTGCGCTGGGGACGAAGGCCCCAGCTCTGGGGCTAGGGGGGCTATGAGCTGGGACCAGTCGGGGTCGCCCCTTGGGGCAGGGGCACTGGGAAAACTTGGAAAAGGCGCTCTCGTTCCTAGTCACTGAGAGGTTTAGTCGGCCTCCGAGGAAGAGCGCAGCGGAGGCTTTCGATCCGATCGGTGCGGCGCAGCCGCCAGAGGAGCTGTGGGCTGGGCTGGCCCCTTGATTTCGACGAGCTCCTTGACCGCCCGCACGATCTCTTCGGGATGGAAGGGTTTCTTCACGATGCGGCTGCCCGGGACGGGGCGCGGGGTGACGGGTGAGAAGCCGGTGGCGTAGATGACCGGCAAATCGGGATACTGTTCCCGGTATCGTTCTGCGATCTGCCATCCATCGACCTGCCCGGGCAACCTGACATCGGTGACTAGCGCGTCTGCGACCCGACGTTTGCACCAGGCGAGCGCCTCCTCTCCCGTGCTCGCGTGGATCACGTGATGGCCTGCATCGCGCAAGGCCTCGAAAAGGAATTCGCGGATCAGAGGGTCGTCCTCGACAAGAAGTATGCTCACTGTTCGCTCTTAAAATCGCTTGCGTTAATTAAGCAGTCGAACGGCGAAACGGGCCGGTCGTTCCTTGAATCCATGGAGGCTTGCACAAAGGTGGGGAAGTTGCTTGGAGTCCAGCGCCGTAAAATGCAGCCTGGCCCGCTGACGCAAATCGGCTTGAGTGGACGATCTGCGCCGGAGCGCGAGGCGTTGCGCAAAAGCGCCTCCGATTCACCATGCGAAGATGACCTGACTCGGGAGAACCGGCCCGGCGGCTATAAGCTATAATCGGAGCTGGCGGCATGAGTGCACACTCCGGACTGTTACTGTTGCGAAGTCCGGAGCAGCTAGGCACTATGGGTTCCGCCTTTCGGGAACGGATGAAGAGCTTAGCCTGAGGGATAGGCTTCTCGGTTTGTACACTCACTCATGCCGGCGAAAAATGCCGTCCTTCTTCGCGGCGCTGGCTGCGAGCTTCTCCCATTCTCGAGCGAGGCGCAGCCAGCCTTCTTTGTCCTCCTCACTCGCAGATTGTTCGGCCAAGCGACCGCACTCCTCAGCTCTCTTTTTGAAACGATCTGCGTCAGACAAAACCACGGCACTTCCTCGCCAGCATCAACTTGCGAGCTGTGAAGAGCGTTCCGGCGCCTGGTCGACGATGAAGGCGTTAAAGGGGGTCGATGAACCGCGAGGGTAGCAGCGAACTTTCCTTCTAAGTGTTAAGGCTCACTCATCTTGGGAAAAGGCGAGATATGGTAAAACTCACCGGCTCCAGCGCGTCCGCCGATCCGTACTCCCCTGGCGATCGTTCCACTGTGGTGTTGGTGGCTGACGCGAGCCTTTTTTTTAAGAACAACAAGATCCAGGTGGCATGCGTTGAGCCCACCTTGCGAGGCTTGACCCCGACCGTGTCCTTGAGCTTGGCCAATGATGCCTTGTCCATGACGGACGACTCGACGGCGGTGCTTGCATCAAGAGATCGTAGAGCTTTCGGCCAGGCTTGTACCGAATGATGGTCGAGAGACGAACGAGCCTGACAACCTATTTCGTGACATGCCTCAATCGTTCTTCTGCCTCAAGATCTAGGCAGCGTGAAAATCGCGGCCCCCGCCATGCGGGAGACGGTTCAATGCATTCCACTAGACGTGTGCAGTAAGCTTCTTCCAGCCGCCTTCGAATAAGGACACTTCCGATCGTTTCCAAGGAAGACTGCTGTTCAAGGCTTTTCGAGAGTTCAACGCTCTGTCTCTTGTAATGCTTGATGGCCGCTGCGAGGCATTCTGATTGCGCCGCTGTATCGGCTCTGGTCTGTAATGAGCTTGCTGCGAGGGCAAATGAGATCGACAAGGCTGTCAAATATCGTCGACGAGATTGCGAACTAGACATGGCTTTCTCGTCATCGGATCGGGCGCCAACGCCGTTTGGTCAAGAGCGCCCGTTATCCTCACTGCGTAGGGAAGCAGGAGGGTTAGTGCCTCGGCGATGAACGTGCTGTGAATTTCGACGTACGGGTCGTTAAAAGCGGTTAATCTATCGGGTCGGTGGGCCATCGCGAGATTGGGATCCGGAGACGTTCACGGGTTCGAGCTCTACGCTTCCATGCGCGCGGTCCTCTAATCAGATGTCTCGTCGGATCGCCCCCTGATTTCCCGCTCCGCCTGCAGCCAGAAGTCAAGGTCACGCCCCGCAGGGCGCCCGGCCTGCTCCCAGAGCTCACGTGCCCGTATCTTGATCTGTCGATCTTGAGTGGACGGGAACAGCCTCTGCCTAAGTTCGTCGGCAAACCGTCTCAGACGGCTGGCAGTTCTCTCGTCCCGAATGTAGGCGGCCGCCTTCGTGGCCAACTCGATTTGGTGCTCCAGCTTCGCCCGCTCGTCCATCTGAGCCGCTCCCGTCCTACTTTGTTGAAGACGACGATGGCGCCCACTTGTTTCGCTGGCAGGGCTTACTTCTACAAATGTTGAGCGTAGTGTTCACTTTTGTACACAAGAGGCTCTTAACCCCTTTAAGCCAATGCACTGTACCCGCGCTGAATACCGGCATAGCGTCTCTCCGCTGGTCGCTGGAGAGGCAGGCATGGGCGAGTTTGAGGAACGAGTTCAAGCAAACATGGACGTCGTCTTGGAAGAGGTCTGCGCTGAATTGCCGAACGGCGGCGATCACGAAAGCCGAAAGTATATCGCCGAGCAACTGATCCGGGCGGCGCGTGCGGGGAAGACCTCTCTCGGCGAGCTGACCTACGTCGGCCGTCGCGGCCTCGTTCACCTGAAGAACACGCCAAGGTCAGCCTAACTGTTCCGGAGCTAATGGCTCGAGCAATGGCGACTTAGGTGCCGTAGCTCCCAAACCGAACCGAGAGAGGGGCTGCGACGGTTGCTGCGGAACATCTCCGGCGGTAGTGCATTGCCGGCCAATGCAGAGGTACTACTTTCATTTTGAGGGGAGTCGCCCCCATACGGATGAGGCTGGCGAGCTCCTGAAGAGCGATGAAGCGGCCTGGGATGCCGCACTCCGGCTGGTGCGCGATGTTGAGAATGGGTTACGACCAGGTGATCAGTGGACACTTTGCGTGTTCAGCGAGGAGAGACCCGTGTTTATCCTCAGGATGACAACAGAACGCTGCCGCCATTAGCAAGAGGGGTCATCTTTTGGCTCCCGCAAAAACTTCAGCAAAGTGCTTTTTGACCCATCTGTTGCACGAGCACGATCTGCGATGAAGCGCTTCGAGGTTGCGAACGGTAATGCTCCCGCGAGCAGTCTCGAGAATGTCGGCAGCTTTGAAGTCCTGAAGGACGCGGCTCGCGTAGCTTCGACCCACTCCAAGTATGCCGGCAAACTGCTCATGGGTGAGCGGGACGAAAAGTTCGCCGGTATGTTCGACGAGCTCGATTAGCCATTTCGCCGCGCGTTGCTCGATGGAATGCGCCGCGTTGCAGGCAGTTGATTGAAATGACTGCGCCACGAAGCAGTCGGCATATTTTGTGAGCAGTTGTCGCAGCCCATGAGATTCTTGCCGCGCCTCATGCAGCTTGCGGGCGGGCAGCCTGACCAATGGACCGGCCATTTTTACTTTGATCCGAGAGTAGGCTGGCAAAAGCCCGCGACTGACTGCGCCGCCCGCGGCGCCTTCGCGTCCGATCAGGAGGACTTCGATCTCTCGATCATCACCAGCCTCGACGGCAAAGGAGACCAAGGTGGGACCACAAGGGAAATAGACATTGTCGACTGTGTCGCCTGGATGATAGAGCGCTTGCCCCGCTCTCCCAACGATTTCCTCGAGGTGCGATCGAAGGATATCGAGGTCCTCAGGGGCAAGAGAACGCAGCAGATCATTTGCTGGCGTGCCATCCGTTTTTCTTTGCACAGAAATCATCCACCTGCACCCGCTAATCCGCTAGTGAGCGCCTGCTTTACGTTCCGGCCCCGGAACTTACAGTACCAAAGTGCACACAAGAGAATGTTGCCCGCGACTTATTTGCTCCGAAGTTGGAAATACTTTTCTGCGTAAAGGCTCTCTAGCCTCCGCACCCCACGTAAGCGCGCTGTCCGAATGCTGCAGTTCGATGGCTTTATATCGGCTGCATAGTCGCAGCGGATGCAGCGCCGAACGTACGCCGATCAAGTAGACTTTGGTTAATGATCTTGCTGGCAGTGGCTTCATCGCACAGGAGCGCAACTTCGTGCTGGTCGGCGGCACGAGCACCGGCGACCCACTTGGCCATTGCCATCGCCAGAAGCTGCATCCGAGGGCCCGTGGCCGCTCGTATAATGTGATCGACCTCGTAACCGCCTCGAGACCGAGTCCCGCAGCGGTCGGCAGCGCCGGCATGCCGAGCATTTGACGAGGATGGACTTCGTCGTCCCGAAGCAGCGCGGAAATCTGCACTTCGCCCAGTCCGGAGGCCAGCTTCTGTTCTATCTGGTCAGCCGCCTCTACGAGCACGCTTCCGTCATCGTCACCACGAATCTCCGCTTCGGCGAATGGCCGAGCGTGTTCGGCGATGCGAAAGATGGCCACCGCGCGGCTCGATCGGCTGACCCACCACTGTGGCATCGTCGAGACGGGCAAAGACAGTTGGCGGTTCGAAAGCCGAGACGAGGATCACATCATCCCCGCTCTCTCGCCTCCGCTATCCCGGCGAGCTCCGACGAGACAGAGCTACCGCCAACCCCCGACCGTACGGAGGGGGGAAAATTGGACGCGGCGAGGAGTCAATTTAATTTGGAAGCCGATTGACAGACCGGCAAAGTTAAACGCTGGAGCTGCTCGAGCGTGCCGAGCGGGAATTCATAGCAGAGTTCAATCAAGGCTAACTGCGTCGCGCCGCACTAACCGACCAACGGCTTTAAGACGAAGTGGGTAAGACGTCGATATGTCGGCGGTCGATGCTACTGGCTCGAAGGCCGATAGAGCCTGCGCGCATTCGCAGATTAGCGTACGGCCGAACGTCACGGGTTAGTAGGGTGGGCGAAATGGCGGGGTTCGGCACTGCATGTTAACAGCTTTAACCCGACGAGCGACCTGCCATTCACAAACGGTTCATAGGCCTAGCCTTAATCCGCCTGCTTTCCAGCAAGTAGGTAGGACGATGAGTTCCTTTGATCCGATGGCTCCTGCGGTCGATTGACTTGATGCTTATCGCGCAAATGGTCGTTCGCTCGATGATCTGTACACTGATGATGCGCCGATACTATGCGGGTGCAGTGGTGAAAAGGCCGTATGGGGCTCGCAGGATCGAAAGTCCTATTGGGGTGCAAGGCTTGTCGACGGGCTCGCCGGAGATGTGGTCGATCTTCCGACCGCGGCTACGATGTCGTGGCTGTCACTTACCGAACCGCTGTTGGCGTCGTAAAGGCGATCCTCACATTCGACGCGAAAAACGGTGTGATCTCTCATCATCGCTGCGGTCAGCTCTGATGGCAGACGACTTCTCGTTAACGTCCATGGAGCCCCTTTCTATAAAGGCGTCCACAGTCCGGAGGACACGCGATGAAAGACATGCAAGCCAGCCTTGAGAAGCTTCGCACCGATGCAGCAGAAGCGGCTCTGGTCCGTGACCTCGCGACCGAGCCCGACAAGAAAGCCCTTTACGCCCTCCTGGCGGAACACCTGTGCAATCTTGCGGACGAGGTAGAGAGGGCAATCAGGCGGCAACGTGCGCAGTCCTGAGGGGGTCGTTATCTCGCCCCACCCCGTAGCTCACGTGCCAGAGCGCCGCTTTGTCCGCTTCCCGAGAGGTCCTTGGTCGTTCAGTGCGAGCCACGCTCGCTTCAAGGAGCAAGCGTGTTTACGACACCCGCCGCAGCACGCGCGAAAGTTCCTCAGCCGCGTAGGGCTTCTGGATGAGATCGAAACCATGGCGACCATCTTCAGCAAGGACTTCACTATAGCCAGAGGTCAGGACGACCGGAATGCCGGGGTAGCGGCGCCTGATCTCCCTTCCAAGGTCCACCCCATTCATCCCCGGCATGATCACGTCGGAAAAGACGACGTCATAACTGTTTGCCTCATCTAAGAGCTTCAACGCCTCGTCCGCGTTCGCGGCAAGTGTCGTCTCATAGCCGAGGTCCTCCAGAATCTGGGTCGAAGATCGTCCGACCTCCACGTTGTCCTCTACCACAAGAACGCGGCGTCCGCGGCCGTGATCGGATCGCGGACTTTCGAGCGTCGCCGCGCCGGCAGCTTCATCAGAAATGGTCTCACGCTCGGCTCGGGGCAAATAGAGTGTAAATGTGGTGCCCAGGCCTACCTCGCTCTCAACCGTGACGTCGCCGCCCGATTGCTTAGCGAAGCCGTAGACTTGGCTAAGTCCTAGGCCGGTACCCTTGCCTACCTCTTTCGTAGTGAAAAACGGTTCGAAGACATGCGTCAGCTTATCCGGCGAGATGCCTGCGCCGGTGTCGGTGAGCGATACGGCAACGCAGGGATCGCTGCCGGCTTGCCCGCGAACGGCTGGCATGCCTGCGAGCTCCTCTATCTTGATGAGCAGCGCCCCCTCGCCATTCATCGCATCGCGGGCATTCACAGCCATGTTGACAAGCGCCGTCTCGAACTGGCTGACGTCCGCCTCGACAAAGCAATTCTCGCACGCGACTTCTGTCTCGATCCGGATTCGAGATCCTACGATCGTGATCAGCATATCGATAATAGCCTGAACACGATCGGCCGCATCGAACACTTCAGGCTTAAGCGCTTGCCGCCGTGCGAACGCTAGAAGCTGGCCGGTTAGCTTGGAGGCGCGGTCCACGGTGGCCGAGATGGCATCCACGTAGCGCCGTCGGCGCTCTTCGCTAATTCCCGGTCGAAGGAGGAGGTCCGTCGAGCTTTTGATGATTGTAAGCAGATTGTTGAAATCGTGTGCTACGCCTCCGGTCAGCTGGCCCACCGCCTCTATTTTCTGTGCCTGACGCAGCGCTTCCTCTGCCCTCATCAACTCGGCCGTACGCTCCATGACGCGCTGTTCTAGAGTCGCGGCGAGTTCTCGAATTTCGCGTTCCGCACGTCTTCGTTCGACCGCGGTACGGGTGCAATCCGCAACCTCTCGGATCAGGTCGAGCTCTGCCGGCGCCCACTCCCGAGCAGTCGCATGATTGAGGTAGAGCAACGCGACAAAGCCGCCCTGTTCCGTGACCGGCATATTCACAACGGATTGGGCGCTTATCGCCTTTAGGGCATTCGCGGTCGCGGCCGTGCGAGGATCATTTTCTGCATCCGCAAACACGACAGTTTCGCCTCGCTTTAAATCCTCGATGTACGTCCCGTAGTCGCGAAAGTGCAGGACGCCGGCCAAACTCTTGATGCCGGGCGCGTTCCAATCCCGCTCGATGGTGATCGTTTCGGCCGCTTTGTCGATCGTGCCGTAGCCCGCACGGCTAACCCCCAATGTGCGCCCGAGTATTTCGGCTGCTGCATAGGAGAGTGTGGCGGGATCGTCGATGTCGCGGATGCGGTCCGAGAGTTCGACAAGCGCTATGCGGCGCGTTTCGGCGAATTGGCGATCGGTTTCGTCACGCGCGATCTTGATAAAGCCCCGCTCGTGACCCTGGTCGTTCCGCGGTAGGGGCCGCATCGAACCCCTTAGATACACGAGGGACCCGTCGGCACGCTGATGCCAACGCTCGTCAGGCGCAAAGCCCTTCTCGCGCGCGCTGCAAGCCTCGACTGCCGGCTGCCCGGATGCACGGTCCGCGGGTGTGAAAATCGCGTCGGCGGAGCGACCTGTCATCTCGGCGGCTGTCCAGCCGAAGATCGCCTCAGCCCCAACTGACCAGCTAGTAACGCGTCGCTCCGGGTCAGTGGTGATGATGGCGTAGTCGGCGGCACTCTCAATGACGAGCCGCAGTCCCTGTTCGCTCGCCCGTAGCGCTTGGAGCCTGGCACGAGCCTCGTACTGCCGGCGGCGGCTCCGCAGCGCAGAGCGTGCGAGGCTTACAAGGGTGGTGGGGTGGAAAGGGCGCTCCAGGAACGTGACATTGCCGAGCACATCGAGAAAACGCTGAGCAGCGGGATTTCGCTCCAATCCCCCACCACGGGTCGTGAGCAGCACGAAGGGCAGGTCCGACCAATCTTCCTGTTCTGCAAGCCAGGCGCTGAGAGGCCTGAGATCGGCCGTGGCGAGCGCCTCCTCAGTGACGACAACGAAGGCCGCCCCTGCATTGAGTTCTGCAATTAGGTCCGAGAGCGAGGAACAGGGGTCAGCAAGGAGATCCGCTTCGCGCAGGATCCCCGACGCAAGAATTGCGTCGCGACCTCGTGGGGCAAGTACAAGGGCTCGCTCAGAGAGCGTGCTACGGTTCACGTGTCCTCCGCGTTAAGCAACTTCGAACCGCCGCCAAGGAGGGTCGGTACGCCACGTAGGACCCCTTGAAAGTTCGTGAGCGGCTCGCCTAGCCTGATGCCCAATCCACCAATGCGGAACTCTCGAATTGTATCCTCGTGCGAGCTGGTGCGTTTCTTAATGACCGAAATCGCGCGACGCACGCGGCCAAGCGCCTCAAAGTAGCGCAAGAGGATGACCGTGTCGGCGAGGTAAGTGACGTCCACAGGCGCCTGCATGTCACCAACAAGCCCGTGCTGAGCGACGATCAGGAAAGTCGTGGCGCCTTGCCGGTTCAAGTATTGAAGGATCTCATGCATGTGGAGCACCAGCGCGTGTTCACCGGGCATGGCAGCCTGGTAACCATTGAGGCTGTCGATCACCACAGTCTGTGCGCCGTGGGTCTCGACGCAATGCCGCACACGAGCAGAAAATTCGCCGGGGGCCAATTCGGCAGCATCCACCTGCTCGATGACGAGCTGTTCGGCCTTGACCATCGCTTGCAGGTCGATGTTCAAGCCTTTCGCGCGCTCGAACAGGAGCCCAAGTTCTTCGTCGAAGATGAACATTGCCGCGCGCTCGCCGCGCTGTGTGGCGCTTCGTACGAAGGTCAACGCGAGTATCGACTTGCCCGCTCCGGCCGGGCCGAGAATGAGGACGCTCGAGCCCCGTTCGACCCCACCGCCAAGTAGAGCATCGAGTTCACTGGATTCGGTCCTGACAACCTCTCGGGAGTAGACCACTTTGTGCTCGGCCGATACGAGTCGCGGGAAAACCTGAAGGCCTCCGGGCGCAATCGTAAAATCGTGGAAACCGCCTCGATACCGTCGTCCGCGGTACTTGATGATCCGTAGCCGCCGCCGCTCGCCACCGTATTCAGGCGCGACTTCTTCCAAGCGAATAACACCATGTGCGACCGAGTGAACCGTCTTGTCGTTGAGCTCGGCAGTGAGGTCGTCGAGCAAAACAACGGTGGTGCCCGCCACCGCGAAATAATGTTTGAGACTGAGAATCTGTCGGCGGTACCGCAGCGAGCTCTGAGCAAGCAACCTGATCTCCGAGAGACTATCAAGAACGACGCGCTGCGGCTTCACTTTCTCGAACGCCTCGAAGATACGCTTCGTCGTCTCGCCTAGTTCCAGGTCGGAGGAATAGAGCAGGCTCTGCTGTTGGTCTTCATCAAGTAGGTTCTCCGGCGGGATAAGCTCAAAAATCTCCACCCCCGTCAGATCCCATTCATGCGATGCGGCGCTAGCGCGCAATTCTTGCTCAGTTTCGGAGAGAGTGATGTAGAGGCACCGCTCCCCGGCTTCAGCTCCTGCGATCAGGAATTGCATCGCCAACGTTGTCTTGCCGGTGCCTGGAGCGCCTTCAAGAAGGAAGACGCGCCCCCGCTCGAACCCTCCACCAAGTACGTGGTTTAGCCCCTCTATACCGGTCCCTGCTTGACCCATGACTGCTCGACCTTAAACGTCCTATGGCTACGTTCCGAAGCATAGCATGCGCTCGGACGAATTCGATCCTTGTTGCGTCTGATGTGAAATTGAAATTTTACTATCCCAGTTCTGGGCGTGATTAACCCAACCTAGGTGCTCGTGGTTCCGCAACCCTGTCGCCAGGCGGTAAAGAAGCATCCTCAGATATCTGGTATGGATCACACGAAGCCAGTAACTGTGGTCTCTTTCAGCCAGCATGGCCTAAGACGTGATCCTAGACGCAGTCCTCTTCGGGCTTTGTCCGCCTTCGTCCGGAAGCGAAACTATCGACTGCTGCGACCAGACTACGCAGCCAAACAGTAATCGGTTTGCGGCACTGGTGCTGAGACGGCTTCATCAGTCAATTGTGTTCACTTTTGCACTGAACAGCGCGCCTCGCGACGATGAATCTGGATCGAGCCAGCGCCTCGAGGCGCCGAGGGAAATAACTTGGCTCGGCGCACAGCACGTTCGCCTCGCCGTTCACACCGGGAGGATCAAGTACCTCCTTGAACATTTCCGTCTCGGCCTCCACTTCGGCCTTCGCGACATAGTCCTCGTCTATTATGTTATGGCTTCGTCCGAGCGGCTACGTAACCGATAGCAACTGCCCGATGCCGCGGTCTCGGTTAGGCGGCCCGGCGTCCGTTTCTCCTCCCACCCGATATCGGCGTGCGGCCGCGGGAGGGCGCACAGGTGGACTTGCAACTGCTGTCAGGGCGCGTCGGACGTTGGCTCAAAGCCAACCTATTTCACTTCCCCGAGGCAGTGTGGTCGCGCAAGCGTGGATGTGCGGAGCTGTCGGAGGGTGACGTGATCGCGCTGCATCTCGTAATGGAGCGCATCGTGTCGGTGGGACTGAGGGTTCCGCTTTATGGACGGCTGCGACGTTGGGATGGCACGTCCCCGGTATGGCCGTTGCTGGTGCGGGAGAAAGCGCGGCCGTATCGCTTCAAATGAAAGAGGCCGCCAATTGAGGCGAACTTACTTCTTATAGAGAATGATGCTGAGAGCTTTAGCCTGCCGTCTAACCGAGGAGACCCTTCGCCCTAGCAGCTTGGCAGCGCGTGCGGCACTTGTTCTGCCCTTGGCTAATTGCAAAAGACGGTTGGCCTCTACAGGCGTCCAATCTTGAGTCCGCTTATCGTTCATTTACCCCTTGTGTCATCTCTTGGTTAATCGGCGGTTTCGGACACTCCGCAATTCTACTTAGAGAGGGGCAGCTAAAGGACATTGCCCCGCCACCCTGCGGGACTTTCGTGCACTTACTGGGTCTTCCCATTGCGTTTCCTCCGCAGGCACAAGACAGGTAGACCGCTGGCTCCCTATTGGCCCGGGAGCTGGGGCTTTCTGCGTGTGGCGGAAAGGCCACTGAAATTATTGAGAGGACCAACTAAGGCGGCCTCGCCATACGGCGACGAACGGTCTTGATCGCCCAACCACGGGTGGCCTGGTTTTGTTCTCTGGGCGAAGAACTACGGCGGCCAACTGAGGTGGCTCTACCTTGCCAATGCACCTAGCAGGCGCTCCATATCTAGCTCGTGCAGTTCTTGCCTACGTCTCAACCTAGCGAGCACGCTCATGCGCCTGTTGTCATGGCCCATCTCCGGTCCAGTTTCGCGATCAGCTGCTCCGGCTGGGCAAGGTGACGCTCCCCAATCGCGGCGCCAAGAGAGCCGTGCCCATGGCTGGGCGCCATACTAGTTAAGCCTCATCAGCGCGCTGTCCGTTGCGACCGTACTTGTAGGGACAGCGGCAGCATGGGACCATCTGGAACGCCTACTTTTGAAGGTCATTAGGACAACCCGGCAATGCAATTACAATCGACACTGACCTGCCCCGCCTGTGGCCACAAGACCACAGAGACCATGCCGACTGACGGCTGTCAGTTCTTCTACGACTGCAAGGGCTGCGGCACTAGGCTGAAGCCTAACGCGGGGGACTGTTGCGTGTTTTGCTCCTATGGCAGCGTGGCGTGTCCGCCTATTCAAGAAAATGGCAAATCCGCGTGCTGCGGCTAGGACCTACCCAGTACAGCCTACCGAGTACAGCTAGGATAGCTTTCGTCACCTGTTGGCCCTTCGCTCCCGTTAGGGCGTTGCGGCGAGATGTCCGGGATCGGGGGCGTGTGGAGACTCCCCCATCGCTGGTCAAAGCGGCGCTGTTGACCCAAACCGGAAGTCGCGCCCGGCAAATCAATCCTTTACGTGTTAGGATGCCGCGGTTCCTTCTGCAACGTTACCCGAATATGGGCATCCGGTTCGAGGCAGTTTGCGCGAACAGCTTGTCGATATCCTCCTGGGAAATCGCCGCGCCCGGCCGCTGAGGGCCTTGCATCAAATCTGGCACGCTTTGGACAGCAAGCTCGGCGGCGAGCCGTGCCAGCTCCTCTTTTCCCCACATGCGGACCAGCCTGTTGATGTGGTCCTCCATGAACTGCAGCGACTTGATCACGCGCGTGATCCGCTGCCCTGTGAGGTCCTGAAACGCGCAAGCCTCGAACACATTGTTTGTGCTATTGGCGATCTCATCGCATACCGACACTGCAGTTGGATCGTTGATGCTCTGCAACTTCGCGACGCTGGCGCCGATCGCCTCCATGCTTTCGAGGATCGCGTTCCCAGCTGCCTCCGTGTTCTCGACGATCGCGTCGAGGGTGTCGGTCATCCTCGCGAAACTGCCCTTGCTGTCGCCCTGAAGAGCGGCAAATTCCCGTCGCATGCTGCTCATTTGGCCGAACATCTCGACCAAGAGCGTTTTCAGCATCCTCTCTTCTTCAGGCGCAATCATCAAAAATCTCCGACTTCCGGGGCAAACCGTCGCGATCAGGGCTGTCTCTAAGCGGCCAGGTGGCCCTTGGCGTGTCGGGCGAGGTCAGCCCAGGCCAAAGCAATCCGAAGTCACTTCTGGCGTTCAGCCGGGCAACTCGCGGCAATGGCTTTCCTCATTGCAGCGAGGGCTTCGGCTTGTTGGTCAGATTCCCGCATCATGAGCGCGATCATTCTCAGAAATTATTAAAGCTCATGAAATGCACCCCCCGGGAAAATACCGAACGAAGAGCAAGTGGGTTCTCGGCGGTTTGCCGCATCGGGATTGGGCTTGCCGGCGTCGAGGCTTCTCTCAACAGGAACGGGGGAGACGTCGTGGGTTGGTGCCGATGGCGCGTAAGTGTGGCCGCACGCGCCGCCCAGCCCTGGCGGAGCTAACGCTCGCTTCTGTTCCGAACTATCGAGGATGCGCCCGCACCCGAACCCTGAGGCCGGGATCGAGCCGTTCGTGGGACGTTTCGCCTTCGAGCTGTTGGGCCAGCAGTTGAACGATACGCGACCCCAATCCGCCCGGCTCTTGCCCCTCCCGTAGGCCTACGCCGTTGTCGGAGACGGAGAGCTCGATGCCGCTGCCAGTCGAGAACGCGACCGCGATGTGGCCGGGTCTGTCGCCGGGAAAGGCATACTTGATCGCGTTCGTCACAAGCTCGTTCGTGATCATGCCGATCGCGAGCGCGTGGTTGCTGGCGAGGTCGACGTCCTCGCAGACAACCTGGAAAGCGACCGGTCCGGAAGGAGCCAGGGACTGGAAGACCTTCTCGACGACGTCGTTCAGGAAATAGCGCATGTTCACCGAGCGGGAATCTCGTTTGGGCGAAAGGTGGTCGTAGACCTCCGCCATCACCTGCAACCGCCGGGCAGTGGCTTCCAGGGCGGCCTCGACGTCGGGACCGCCGTGCCTTGCCTGCATCCTGATCATCCCGCCGAGGATCGCCAAATTGTTCTTGGTCCGGTGGGCCATCTCCTGCAGGAGCAAGGCCTTGGTCTTGTCCGCCAGCATGACCCGCCGCAGTTCGGCGCGCTGGAATTCGGCGACAGCGGCGGTCCCGGCTGCTGTGATCGCGAAGAGCGCATTGGGCGCGAAATAGTCGATGCCGTTGCTGCCGGCATAGCTGAGATAGGCGCCGACGGCGACGGCGATGATCGCGGCGAATATTCCGGACCCGCGATCGAAGATCAGGCCCGAGAGAAACACGCCGGGGAGCAGCAGGAAATACCCCGGCGAGCCTGTCTGCATCTGCAAGACCATCTGCAGTACGGCACAGCCCAGCATCATTGTCGCCGAGACGCCGTACCGGGCGGGAGTCGAAAGCCGGTGCTCCAGAACGAGCGGATAGAGCCTGTTCATAAATCGGAAAAACGCCTGTCCCTGATAGCCGTTCCTCGCCTTGGCGGACCAGGTCCAGCCATCGGGCCGGCGGCTCTCCTGCAAGCCCTCCTTGGCTGAGGAACGACCCACATGTTGCGCCGTTCGATTGCTTGATAACGCAAGCTATTTCAAGAGCCAGCAGTGAGCGTACTTCTTGTTGAGGACGACCCTTTGATCCGCGAATTCGTCGTCGAGGCGCTACGCGAGGCAGGCTATCACGTGATCCACGCGAGCAATGGCGAGGAGGCACTGGCCTGGTGCAAGCGCCGCGTCGCGGATGTGCTGGTCACGGACGTCACGCTGCCGGGACAGATCGACGGGTGGCAGATCGCGGAGCGATACCGGGAGCAGGATCCGGGGCTGCCGGTCATCTACGCAACCGGCTTCTCGCCAACGACGCCACGCCCGGTCCCGGGCAGCCGCATCGTGAAGAAGCCTTTCAATCCCGAGGAACTCGTCCGGACCATCAGGGAGAATCCGAGAGAAGAATGGCGCATCGACTGTTTAGTCAGTCTATGCGCGGCCAATCTCCTGATTCGCGACATGGACGGAAAGAAGGGCGATCCTTCGGTTCTGCGGCTGGCAGCGCGACGAGATAAAGCTGGTGTAGCCGCTCAATGATCTGCTGCTTTTGTGCAAGAAGCCGCTTGGCCGTAGTCACCCTGGATCTTCGATGAAATAGCGCGAGCCCAACGGTAAAGTATGCCGATGCTATCGGGTGATTGGGAATGAACCCTTTTGCCCGATGCTCCTGCCGCTCGATCTGCTGAACCAGATTGCGCAGCCGAATGGGCAGCTCATTTGGCATCGACGATAGAATGAAGCTCAGGCGCTCCCCTACCTCTCGCCGAATAGCCTGATTGTGTTTCGGATCTAGTGCGCTGCCCACGAGGCGCCTCCGCCGCCCCAGCAACCCACAAACGCACAAACCCTCTTCCCGGTTTCCAATGTTCACTTTTGCACGGACATGCGGGAACGACATGGCAGCCACCGCGTTCCCTTCCCGGAACCTGGCTTCCGCGCGGTGCAGCAAGGCCCGCCGAGGATGTGGAGTAACGCCTTGGATGAGATGCCGGTGATCCTATTCGTTGAGGACGAGCCATCGGTGCAAGAGTTCGTCAAGGACGCATTGCACGAGGGCGGCTACGACTTGACAGTATCGACGTCAGCCAGCGAGGCCCTTACCCTGCTCGGGGGCGGCGTGGTGAAATACCGCGCCCTTGTAACCGACATCCACATAGACGGTGAAATGAATGGGTGGGATTTGGCGAGGCAAGCGCGGCAGATTGATCCGACAATTCCGGTGATCTACATCACCGGCGCTGCGGCAGACCAGTGGGTGTCCCAAGGCGTTCCAGAGAGCGTGCTGTTGCAAAAGCCATTCGCGCCCGCACAACTCGTCACGGCAGTATCGCAGCTCTTGAACGCTACCGTCCAAAAGGCGGGCCACTCGCTCCCCGAGACGAAAAACTGAAGTAGGCCGAGAAATAGTTGGTTGTGGAATGCTCCGATTGTGCGCGGGGTACTGTCCGTGTTTACCCCCGAGGTCCTGGTAAGGATGGCGGCTTTGGCATTCCGTCGCTTGACTGCCAAGTTCCGGAAGATGCATTGTACTAACATCACCGCCCGAACCGTGGCCACTATCGGTGACTGAGAGACCGTTGCGCTCCCGCCTAACCACAGCGGGAGGCGTTTGATGAAAGACGTACAAGCGCACTTAGAAAAATTGCGCGCCCAAATCGCGGAATGCGAATTGATCCGCGATCTTGCTACTGATCCCCTAAAGCGCGACACATTCAGCAGGATGGCTGAGCACTTCAGGGTGCTGGCGGGCCAGCTTGAGCATGTCATCAAGTACGGGAAAGCCGACGACACTTTCCTCGGCCGCAGAACCCGTCAACCCTAGTACGATGAGATGGCCCGGGTTCGTGCTGTAAGGCCGCCTTACTACGTGCAAAGGGTCAAGGACTTCGCGGCGTTTCTCGGCCGCTCTCCCGACCTGGTCCAGTCGGAGGACGTGCGCGGCTTTCGGCTGCATCTGGCGTCGAGCGGCGCCGGCGCGCCCAAGATCAACGCCACCGTCTCGGCGCTGCGGTTCTTCTTCAATGTGACGCTGGATCGCCCCGACCTCGCCAAGCACCTGACGTTCATGCACGAGCCGCGCAAGGTACCTGTGGTGTTGAGCCCCGAAGAGGTTGCACGCTTTCTGGAGGCGGCGCCGAGCGTCAAGTACAAGGCGGCGCTGAGTGTCGCCTACGGTGCGGGGCTGCGTGTTTCCGAGGTCGTCTCACTGAAGGTATCCGATGTCGACTCCGAGCGCATGATGCTGCGCATCGAGCAGGGCAAAGGCCGCAAGGATCGCCACGCGATGCTTTCTCCGGTGCTGCTCGAACTTCTGCGCGATTGGTATCGTATTTCCCGCCCGCAGGGCTGGCTGTTTCCGGGACTGAAGCCGGCCAGCCCGATGACGACACGCCAGCTCACGCGCGCCTGCCACGCGGCAGCCCACATGGCCGAGATTACCAAGCGGGTGACGCCGCACACATTGCGCCACAGCTTCGCCACCCACCTGCTCGAGCAGAACATCGATATTCGGGTGATCCAGGTCCTGTTGGGTCACGCCAAGCTCGAGACAACGGCGCTCTACACCCGCGTCGCCACCAACACCATCCGCGAGGTCATGAGCCCGCTGGATCGCCTCACGCCGCTGACACCCAAGAAGAATGAGCCCAGAGGCGCGCCACTCGCCTGAGCACGACGCGGGTGGCGCGTCCGGCACTGGAGGTCGCGGATATCTTCCGCGACCATGGTCCGGCGTGGCGTCAAACCAATGCCGGCCATGTCAGCCTCCAGCAGTTGAAGGTGATGTCGGCGATCGAGAGCTGTCGCACGGCGGCCCTCGGCGGCCATGTCGCGCGCTGCGAGGACTGCGCCTATACGACGATCGCCTACAACTCCTGCCGCAATCGGCACTGCCCGAAGTGCCAGGGCGCCGCGGCGAAGCAGTGGCTTGCCGAGCGCGCGGCCGAGCTGTTGCCGGTGCCGTACTATCACGTGGTGTTCACGCTGCCAGCGCCGATCGCCGACATCGCCTACCAGAACAAGGCCGTGGTGTACGATCTGCTGTTCAAGGTCTCGGCCGAGACCATGCTGACGATCACCGCCGATCCGAAGCACCTCGGCGCCCGCATTGGCATCACCTCCGTGCTGCACACCTGGGGCTCCGCCATAACCCATCATCCCCACGTGCACATGATCGTACCGGGTGGCGGCATCTCGCTCGACGGCAGCAAGTGGGTATCGTGTCGATCCGGCTTCTTCCTCCCGGTGCGCGTGCTCTCGCGGCTGTTCCGCCGGTTGTTCCTGGAGAAGCTCAGGGCGGCGCACGCCACCGGCCGCCTCAACTTCTTCGGCGATCATGCACCGCTTGCCGACACGCAAGCCTTCGCAGCCCATCTGGCGCCGCTGCGCAGAAGCGAATGGGTGGTTTACAGCAAGCGCCCGTTCGGCGGACCCGAGACGGTGCTGGCTTATCTGTCGCGCTACACCCATCGCGTCGCCATCGCCAATAGCCGCCTGATCGCCTGCGACGAGCGCGGCGTCACCTTCAAGTGGAAGGACTATCGCATCGAAGGCCGCGATCGATACAAGCAGATGAGGCTCGGGACCTTCGAGTTCATCCGCCGCTTCCTCAGCCACGTGCTGCCAAAAGGCTTGCACCGCATCCGCCACTACGGCCTGTTCGCCAAAGGCGCTTGCGCCGACAACATCGCACGCGCCCGTGAGTTGCTCGCCGCTACAAAACCTGAAGGTCAGCACGCCAGTGCTGCCTTCGAACCCAGCAAGCCGAACTGTCCATGTTGCGGCGGTCGCATGATCGTCATCGAGGTCTTCGCGCGCGGTGCAACACCACGGCATCGACCAACAGGTCCAGCGACCCTGATCAGGATCGACACCTCATGACCGCGTCACACTCCTGCAAATCCGCTCGCCCCGCTCGCTGGCTCTCGACCGGCCACGGCAGGGCGCGCCCAGAGATTCGCCAGCCCTCGCAAATCGTCCGACAACTTGCAGAACTCGGCGCCATCCACCGCTCATTGGTCAGCCGCTCAACTCGAACCACTCGTTGCAACGGCTCGATTCGGATCAGTCAGCCCCCTCGCGGCATTCAAATCGCCATAGCGCCTGCCGCAAGGCCCTACGTTCCCTTAAGCGCGGTTTCCTCCCTTGGAGGCTTTCGGACGCCGGCCGCCCGAATATGCCGCGCCATCACGCCAGCGGCCGGCATCCGAATCCCTGTTTCATCGGTACTCCAGGGTGCAGCACCGCCCCGCGCAATTGCTTATTGTTTGAGATTATGGCACATTTATACCCCCCTACCATAATTTATGCTTCCGCTCATATTCGGAGCTAGAGGAAATGGCAGCTGGCTTCGTCTTTCATCGGCCAGAGCTTGCCCGCCCGATGGCGGACATCGCGCTTGGAACCGATCCCCTCGCAGGCAACTCAGGCCTTTTCCTTGCCGCACCACGCCGCACCGGGAAAAGCACATTCCTGAAGGCCGACCTCGTGCCCGAGCTCGAAAGCCGTGGCGCCCTTCCGGTTTACGTGGACCTTTGGGCGGATCGTAGCCGGGATCCAGGCGAAGTAATCGCCGACAGGATCAGGGCCACGATCCAGGATCACGAGTCGGGCATTTTGAAAGTGGCGCGCAAGTCTGGCATGTCGAAGATCGGCATCGGCTCTTGGCTTGCCGTCGATATCGAAAAGATCGGGAAACCCGGCGGAGCTACGATGGCCGACGCCATCGCCTACCTGAACAAGCGAGCTGGCCGTCCAATCGTATTAATCGTTGACGAAGCCCAACACGCGCTGACCTCTCAGACCGGCGTGACAGCGATGTTCAGTCTGAAATCCGCAAGGGACACCCTCAACATCGGAGTAGATAGCTCCGATATTGGCAATGTCCGATTGGGGTTGGTCTTCACCGGCTCCCATCGCGACAAGCTGGCTTCGCTCGTGATTGGAAAGAACCAGCCGTTCTTCGGAGCGTCGGTCACCGACTTCCCTTTGTTGGGCGCCGACTTTGCCGCGGCCTATGCGGATTTCGTAAACACTCGACTCGCAGGGGATCGCCAGATCGATAAAAAGGTGGTCGCGCTGGCGTTCGAGATCGTCGCGTTCCGGCCCGAACTCCTCCAAGCGGCAGTCCGGGAATACGTAACGGGCTCCATCGGAGTGAATGGATCATCGCTTTCCCTCCATGAACAGGCATACGTCGTCAGAGCTCGCTATTGGCAGGAATTCGATTCTCAATGGACGTCCATGACGCCACTGCAGAGGGCCGTTCTGCGCCGCATCATCAATCAAGGCGAAAATTATAGGCCGTTCGATGCCGATTCTTTAGCCGCATATTCCGAGAATGCGAACCAGCAAGTCACCGTCCCCGACGCCCAAAGCGCCCTCGACGCGTTGCGGGAGAAAGGACTTGTGATCCGCATTGAGCGAGGTCGATATGCTCTGGATGATATATCGCTCATCGACTGGCTCGCCGACAGGACGACCAACTCGACGCCTCGTCTGACCTAGTGTGATATCCCAACTTCTCAATCGTTGTGGTGCGCTCTCAACGCCCTGATCTGGACGTCCCTTCGCGAGTACCGTCTCGAGAACACATGGCACGTCATAGGGGACGTACTTTGCGCGGCACTGCCGGATTTCGTTGGTCCGCCCCCGATTCGGAATGTGCGATTGCAGGGGACTGGGGGACGTGCTTTGGGCGTCGCCGCAGTGCGGGCGCATTCGCTCGGAGCGCCATGGAGCCGCGCGTCCGCGGCCGTGGGCGAATACCCCGGAATTCCGGAGTTTTTCGAAAATGCTAACTTAGGGCTGTATTTTTTGGCAATTCGGCCCGATCCGGAACGTCGAAAACGTGACACTCTTTTGTGTCTTTTGACAATCTTATGAGTCCCAGCACAAAGTCGCGCGCTGCCCTACGGATCCAGCTCCGTATCCCAGTAGAGGTAGTCCAGCCAGCTATCGTGCAGATAGTTTGGCGGGAACAGGCGGCCGTTGCGGTGGAGCTGGTGCACGGTCGGCGCGAACGCGTTCTGGCGCGGAAACATTTTTGCCTGAGCCGGCGTCAGATTGCCCTTGCGCAGGTTACAGGGCGAGCACGCCGCGACCACGTTCTCCCAGGTGGTCTGACCGCCTTTGCTGCGCGGGATGATGTGATCGAAGGTAAGATCGTCGGGCGAGCCGCAATATTGGCAGNCAGGCGAAGCGGTCGCGCAGGAAGACGTTGAACCGGGTGAAGGCGGGATGCGTGGTCGGCTTGACGAAGGATTTGAGCGAAACCACGCTCGGCAGCTGCATTTGCAGCGTGGGACTGTGAACCGCCTGGTCGTAATGCGCTACGATATTGACGCGGTCGAGGAACACCGCCTTGATCGCGTCCTGCCACGACCACAGAGACAGTGGGTAGTAACTCAGCGGCCGGAAGTCCGCGTTCAGGACCAGCACCGGCCAACTGCCTTGCGAGACATGTGCGTTCAAGTAACGCTCCCGGCCTCCAATATACGCTGCGAAGCAGCATGTACTGACATACTACATGCAGCGTGACGGGATTGTGAAGCCCGTTGAGCGACTTATTCAGGTGCAAGCAATACGGCGGCGGGGTGGCAAACGCCCAAAAATGCCGTGATTTGGGAGGGCCGGCTGGGGAGCCGGCGCGGAGCGGCCTTCCAATTCATGAACCCGATTTCGCCGACAAAGTGCTTTACCCAATCAGCGAGAGCATGTGGCCCTGCTCAGGCGGGATGCGCCCCTTCAGCGTGTCGAGATAGACCTGCCGCACTCGGCCCGTTAGCCGCGGTTTGCCCAATAGGGATCCCGCAGCTTGCGCTTGAAAATCTTCCCCGTCGCCTCGCGGGGCAGCGCATCCAGGAACTGGACCTCCTTCGGCACCTTGAAGTTTGCCAGCCGCTCGCGCAGGAACGCCTGGACGCCGGCGGCGGAGAGCTGCGCCCCGGTCTCCGGCTCGATGCAGGCGCACAGCCGCTCGCCATATTCCGCGTCGGGGATGCCGAACACGGCGCAATCGCGCACCCCTCGCATCGCAATCAGCGCGTTCTCGATCTCGGCGGGATAGACGTTGACGCCGCCCGAGATCACCATGTCGCGCTTGCGGTCGCACAGGAAGAGATAGCCGTCCTGGTCGAGATAGCCGACGTCGCCGACGCTGACGAGGCCGTCGCGCCCGGCCTCGGCGCGTGCCTGCGCCTTGCCGTGATAGTCGAAGTCCGGTACCGCCGTCTGGCGCATGTAGATTTCGCCGACCTCGCCGGCGCCGCAGAGGCTGCCGTCCTCGCGGAAGATCTTGACGATGCCGCCTTCGATGGCGCGGCCGACCGTGCCCGGCTTCTTCAAGGCCTCCTCGGCCGAGTGCCACACCGGAATGCCGGTCTCGGTCGAGCCGAAATATTCGTTGATGACCGGTCCCCACCAGTCGATCATGGCCCGCTTGATTTCGGGTGGGCAGGGCGCAGCACCGTGCACGACGAAACGCAGCGACGAGAGGTCGTAGCGCTGCTTGATTGCATCGGGCAGCCGCAGCAGCCGGACGAACATGGTCGGCACCATGTGGACGTGGGTGACTCGGTGGCGCTCGATCAGCGCCAGCAGCTCCTCGGCGTCGAACCGCGCCTGCAGAACGATGGTGCAGAAGCTGCGGAACGCCAGCATGCCGTAGGAATGCGGCGCCGAGTGATACATCGGCCCGTTGATCAGCACGACCTGGTCCTCGCGCGGCCTGATGCCATAGGCGATCGCGCCGACGCGCTCGGAGGCGGCGGCCTGCTCGGGCTGCATCGGCATGCGCCTTACGCCCTTCGGCATGCCCGTGGTCCCCGACGTGTAGATCATCGCTGCGGCACGCCGCGGCGGTTCCTGCGATTCCGGATGACCATTGCGCCAGCTGTCCCAATCGGTCAGGCCGGCCGGCACCTCAGCCAGTCGCGGAGGAATTGCGAAGGTCGACGTGAGCTCGGGCGGGGTTGCAACGACGAGGAGGCGGACGTCCGCAGGCAGGCCCGAACGGATCTGCGGCAGCAGATCGGCATGGCAGACCAGGATCTTCGCGCCGCTGTCGATGAGGATGTAGCGGACTTCCTCGGCCTTGAGATGCCAGTTGATCGGCACCACCGGACTGCCGAGCGCGGCCGAGGCCGCGACCACCTCGAACAGCGCAAAATCGTTGCGCAGCATCATGGCGACCGGCGCGCCGTCGGCGAGGCCCAGGCTGCGAAGCCCGCTCGCGGCCCGCCTGATGCGGGCCTGAATCTCGTCATAGCCGATCCGGCGTTCACCGCTGATGATCATGGCGTGTCCTTGTTTCGCGCGAGCCTAGCGATCGTCCAGCACGTCGCCGAACCCGACCCAGCTCTTGCCGTTGAAGCGGCGGAGCTGAAGCTGCTGGAACGGCAAATAATCATCAGGGCCGGTCGTGACAGACATGCCTGGCAGCAGCAGCGGCAACTTCACCTCCTTCAGCAAGGCAGCCTGGCGCATGATGTTGTCGCGGCTGACGTCGTCCTTGCACGCTCGGAGCACCGTCATCAGCAGCGTCGCGTAGTGGTAGCCGGCCGCGTGGTTGGAGTTGGAGAGGTCCGCATTCGGCATGTACTGCTTCATGAAGGCGAAATATTCCTTCACGCCGGGATCGTCGGCCCATTGCGGGTCCATCGTGTCCTTCTGGTTGCTCGACGAGATCAGCCCGACCGCGTTGTCCAGCCCAGCCGGCTCGAGGAACGAGATCGAGGAGGCCGAGGTCGGCACGAAGAACACGTCCGGCTTCCAGCCGATCTCGGCCACACCCTTGATCGCCTGCGAGGTGAACTTTCCGAGCACGACGCCGAACAGCACGTTGGCGCCCGAGGCTTTCAACGTCGAGAGCTGCGAGCTGATCGTCGGTGCGCTGGTCTCGTAGCTCGCTTCCGCGATGATCATGCTGGCGGCTTTGGCGCCGAGCGCACGCTTGAAGCCTGCGACATAGTCACGGCCGAAATCGTCGTTCTGCGAGAGGATGGCGATCTTCGCGTCGGGCTTGGACTGCAGGACGTATTTGGCATAGACGGCGCCCTCGGATTCATAGGCCGCCATGCCCGGCATCGTCCACGGGTTCTTCTGCGGATCGGCCCATTTGGTCGCGCCCGAGAGCACGAACAGCTGGGGCACCTTCTTGGCGTTGAGGTAGCGCTGCACGGCGCTATTGGTGGCGGTGCCGAGCGAGCCGAACATCATCAGCACCTCGTCCTGCTCCACCAGCTTGCGGGTCTGCTCGACCGTCTTCGGCGGCGAGTAGGCATCGTCCAGCGAGATGAACTTGACCTTGCGGCCGTTGATGCCGCCTTCCGCGTTGACCTTCTCGAAGAACGCCTCCTGGGTCCGTCCGATCGCGCCGAAGCCGGAGGCTGGTCCGCTATAGGGCAGGGTCTGCCCGATGCGGATCTCGTCGCTGCCTTCGGCGTGGGCGGTTTCAGCTGCGAGCGCCAGCATCGATAGGCCGATCAGTGCGGCTGCCAGCTTCATGATGTCCTCCCGTTCTTCTTTTCTTGTCAGTCTGAACCGTCAGGCGCTGGCGCGCATCAGGAAATCCTGTCGGGCCTGCTCGAACTCGCCCTTCATCCGCTCGACCAGCTCGGCGACCGGAGGCGCGTCGGTGATCTGGCCGATGCCCTGGCCGGATCCCCAGATATCGCGCCATGCCTTGGATTTCATGTTGCCGCCGGAGCCGAAATTCATCTTGGTCTTGTCGGCGACTGGGAGATTGTCCGGGTCCAACCCGGCGGCCGCAATCGATGGTCCGAGATAATTGCCGTGCACGCCGGTGAACAGGTTGGTGTAGACGATATCGTGCGCGGCGTGCTGCGTCAGCGCCGACTTGTAGGCCTCATCGGCGTTGGCTTCCCGCGTCGCGATGAAGCGCGTGCCCATATAAGCGAGGTCGGCGCCCAGCGTCAGCGCCGAGGCGATGCCATAGCCGTCGCTGATCGCGCCCGACAGCAGGATGGCGCCGCCAAACCATTGCTTGACCTCGCGCACCAGCGCGAAGGGCGACAGCGTGCCGGCGTGTCCGCCCGCACCGGCGCAGACCAGGATCAGGCCGTCGACGCCCTGTTCGGCGGCCTTGCGCGCATGCTTGACGTTGATGACGTCGTGGAACACCAGCCCGCCATAGGAATGTGCGGCCTCGACGATCTCCGCCGGCGGCCGCAGCGAGGTGATGATGATGGGCGCCTTGTGCTTCACACAGGTCTCCATGTCCTTCATCAGCCGGTCGTTGGAGGCGTGGCATATCTGGTTGACGGCGTAGGGCGCGACCCTCTTGCCGGGATTGCGCGAGCTGTGTTCGCCGAGCTCGTCCTCGATGCGGCTCAGCCATTCGTCGAGCTTTTCGACCGGACGGGCGTTGAGCGCGGGAAACGAGCCGACCACGCCGGCCTTGCACTGGGCGATCACCAGCTCCGGGCCGGAGACGATGAAAAGCGGGGAGCCGACGACGGGGAGCTCCAGCTTGTTCCTGAGCAGAGCGGGCAGTGCCATCCGATCCTCCTGACGACGCGTCGTCGGCCCG
>NZ_LJYG01000047.1:301762-303491 GCF_001440035.1 Bradyrhizobium manausense
CTTCCGCCGGCCGGCGCTTTGACCCCACTATAGGATTGGACGGCCGGCGGCGGATCGTTCAATATTGAACATACGTATATTCAGATTTGTACGGAGCGCGGCGGTGGATTGGGATCTCTGCAAGACCTTCGTCGCGGTCGCCGATACCGGCAGCTTCACCGCCGCGGCCAAGCGCCTGCACGCCAGCCATCCGACCGTCAGCCGCAAGATCGCGGCGCTGGAGGCGCAGCTCGGCACAAAGCTGCTGGCGCGTGCGGCGGATGGTTTCGTGCTCACCGCCGACGGCCGCACCCTGCGCGAGCATGCCGAGGCGATGGCCGCCGCGGCGCTGCGGGCCGAGGCGGCGGTTGGCGCCGGCGGGCGCAAGGCGCGCGGCACGGTCAAGCTGTCGATCGGCGCGACGCTGGCTTCGCACTGGCTGATGCCGCGGCTGCGTTCCTTTCTCGGCGCGCATGATCACATCAGGCTCGAGATCATCACCCATCCGTTTCCGGCCAGCGTGCGCCGACGGGAGGCCGACGTCGTGCTGCGGCCGGTCGACAGCGGCGAGGAGAATCTGGTCGGCCGCAAGGTCGGCCGTCTCGGCACCGGCTTCTACGCCTCGCGCGGCTATGCTGACGGCCGGTCTCTGCCGGAACGGAGCGGCGAGTGGAAGGGGCATAGCGTCATCGGCTTTGCCGATCAGGATTCGAACGCGCAGCTGGCGCGCTGGAGCGATGCGATCACGCGCCAGGGCACCGTGGTGATGCGCTGCTCTTCGCAGGGCGACATGCTGGCGGCGGTACGCGCCGGGATCGGGATCTCCGCGCTGTCCTGCTTCGTCGCGGAAAGCTATCCGGACCTCGTGCGCGTCGCGCCGCAAAAACTCGTCAGCGTCGCCGACCTCTGGCTGCTCGCCCATCCCGATCTGGTCGAGCTGTCCGCGGTGCGCGCCGTGGTGGACTATGTCGCGGAATGTGCCCGGGCCGACCGCGAACGGTTGCGGGGCTAAAGCATGATCCGGAAAAGTGTGAAGCGGTTTTCCGATAGGATCATGCGTAAAAATTCTAGTTTCCCGCAAGCACACCTTCGCGCTTCTTCACCGCGCGGTAGTAGCTCCACCACAGATGCGCGGCCGCGCCACGCAGGGGACGCCAGGGTTCGGCGAGCGGCGCCATCTGCTTTTCCGTCGGTCGCGCCTTCAGGCCGAGACCCATCCTGAGGCCCTCCTGCACGGCGAGGTCGCCGGCCGGCCATGCGTCGCCATGGCCAAGGCAAAACAGGAGATAGAGGTCGGCCGTCCACGGCCCGATGCCCGGCAGCGAGACCAGCGTGTGATGCGCGGCGTCGGCGTCTTCCTCTGCGAGCACGTCGAGGTTCAGCCGCTCGGCGATGATCTCGCGCGCGAGATGTTTCAGCGTCTTGATCTTGGCCGCTGACAGTCCGAGCCGCCCGAGCCGGTCGGTGCGGGCGCGGCGCACCGCCTCATGATCGAACGGATCGAAGGCCGCAGATAACCGTCCCCAGATCGCCGCCGCGCTCGCGGTCGACAGTTGCTGCCCGCAGACGATATGCGCCAGCCCCGCAAAGCCCGGCTCGCGCCGCCTGAGCGCCGGCATGCCCGCGATCTCGAGCACGGACTTGAGGCGCGGATCGCGCTTGACCAGCGTGCGGACGGCTTCTTCGAGATCGGATTGGGATTCGAGGTGGATGGTCATGGCAGTTTGGCAAACTCTCTCCGGAGTCATGG
>NZ_LJYG01000047.1:303598-310706 GCF_001440035.1 Bradyrhizobium manausense
ATGACGAGATTCATCTGATGCCGCCACCCGTTTTCCGATTTGCCCCGAGCCCGAACGGCCACCTTCATCTCGGCCATGCTTATTCGGCGCTGCTGAACTTCGACCGCGCGCGGGAGACCGGTGGACGGCTATTGCTGCGCATCGAAGACATCGACGTGGCGCGCTGCCGGCCTGAATATGAGACCGCGATCTACGAAGATCTCGCCTGGCTCGGGATCGCCTGGGAAACGCCAGTGCGGCGGCAATCGGAGCATCTCGCCGACTATCGCGCGGCGCTTGAAAGACTCTCCGCGCTCGGTCTCGTCTATCCAGCCTTTGAGAGCCGCGCCGAGATCGCAAAGCTGGTCTCGGCCCGTGAGGGGGATGGGCCATGGCCGCATGATCCCGATGGCGCTCCACTCTATCCTGGCGATGCGAATTCGCTGCCGGCCGGCGAGCGAGCGCGCCTGATCGCCTCCGGCGTGCCCTATGCCTTGCGCCTCGATATGGCGGCGGCCTGCCGGCAGGTCTCCGGTCTGACCTGGAACGAGCAGGGCGAGGGCCCCGACGGCGAGCGCGGCCTGGTCGCCGCGCGGCCCGAGGCGTGGGGCGACGTGATCCTGGCCCGCAAGGAGACGCCGACCAGCTATCATCTATCCGTGGTGGTCGACGACGCGCTCCAGCAGGTGACCGAGATCGTGCGTGGCCAGGACCTGTTTCACGCCACGTCGGTTCACCGGCTGATTCAGGCTCTGCTCGGCCTGACCGAGCCCATCTATCGCCATCACGGCCTGATTCGCGGCACCGATGGCCGGAAGCTGTCGAAATCGAACCGCTCGACTGGCCTCCGGGAGCTGCGTGCGGCCGGCATCTCGCCCGCTGGCATCCGCACGACCGTGGGATTAGGCTAAGTTTCTCTGGGGGTTAGCACGGCAGTGCCGTGACTCCGGGGTGGCGGCCATGCCATGCTCGCCTTTGAGCCCGGGGGGTTCGAAGCGGAGACTTCGAAGGGGAGCTATGGCGGCGAAAACGCGGGCAGCGCGCACCACGCGAAAGTCCAGGCAGCCGCCTCGGAAGCGGTCCGGGGCGGTCGGGAAAGTGCGCCAGCGCAGCACCGGGAACGTTGCACCCGACGTGATCCAGGCGGCGCTCGCGGCCTTCGCCCACGAGGTTCGGACGCCCCTGACCGGCATTCTGGCGATCAGCGACCTGCTTTCGACCTCCGACCTCGGCGAGCGGGAGCGGCGCTGGGCCGACACCATCAAGGCCGGTGCCGAGCACTTGGCAAACCTCGCCACGCTGTTCGTCGATGCCGCCAAGACCGGCAAGGGTGCCGGCAAGAGCGGCACGCTGCGGCAGGATCTGTTTGATCTGCGCGCGCTTGCCCGCAGCACCGGCGATTCGCTCGCCGGTCGTGCCGCTGCCAAGGGCCTTCAGGCCGAGGTCGATATCTCCGACAAGCTTCCGGGCCTCGTGGTCGGGGATTCCGTTCGCCTCCGCGCCGCACTCGAGAACCTGATCGACAATGCGGTCAAGTTCACGGAGCAGGGGGCCGTCGCCATCTCGGCCGCGCCTTGGCGGCCCGCCAAGGGCAAAGCTAGCGGCAAAGCCAAGGACAAGCACCGGGTCGGCGTCGCCTTCTCTGTCTCCGACAGCGGCATCGGGCTGACCATGGCCGAGATCAAGCGGCTGTTCCGCCCGTTCACCCAGGCCAATGTCACCATCGCCTCGCGCTTCGGCGGCGCCGGGCTCGGTCTGTCCTCGGTCAAGCAGTTGGCCCGTGCGATGGGCGGCGACATTACGGTCGCACCGCGGCGAGGTGGCGGCGCCACCTTCACCCTGACTGTCACGCTCGATGCGGCCGGGCCGGCAAAGGCCGGCAAGACCGAAGGCGGCGAAGCGGAGCCGCTGACATCGCTGCGCGTGCTCAGCGTCGAGGACAATCCATTCGGCCGCGTCGTGCTCAACACGATCCTGACCGAGCTCGGCCATCATGCCGAGTTCATCGGGCGCGGCGAGGATGTGGTGAACAGGCTCGCGCAGGGCGGCTTCGATGCGGTGCTGATGGACATGGTGTTGCCGGGCATCGACGGCGTCGAGGCGATCAGACGGGTTCGCAAGATGCAGGCGCCGCTGGCCCGGATCCCGATCATCGGCGTGTCTGGCCGCGGCGAGGATGAGGCGGCCGCGCGCGAAGCCGGCGCCGACGCCTTCCTCGTCAAGCCTGTGTCCCCGCGGGCGTTAGCGATTGCGCTGCTTGAAGCGACACGCCGTGAGGAAGTCGCGATTTGATGATCGCGGCGTTGAGTTCGCCGCCGAAGACGAAGATCGCGGCAATGAAATACAGGAACACCAGCGCGATGATGACCGAGGCGAGTCCCGCATACATCGTGACGTAATTGTTGGCGAAGCGCGCCAGGTATTGGCCGAACACGATGCCCGAGATCAGCGATGCCACCATGGTGAAGACGATGCCGGGCAGGATCTGAAGGAAGCTGCGCCGTCCCGCCGGCAGCCAGGCGTGCAGGATGAACAGCGCCACCACCAAAGCGGCGATAGTGATGCCATAGCGAAGCCAGGTGAGGATGCTCTCGTTGGATTCGACGAACAGCGGAATGTGCCGCCGGGCAGCTGCGATGAGCAGCGGTCCGAGCACGATCAGGAATGCCATGGCGAGCGCAGTGAACGCCGCCACCAGCGTGTAGCCGATCGATTCCAGCCGGAGCCAGTACCAGCGCCGCATCTCCACCACGGCATAGGCACGGTTGAGTGCAACCCGGAGTGCCTCGACGCCATTCGAGGCGAAATAGACCGACAGCACCGCGCCGATGGTCAGCACGCCGGAGCGGGTCGTCGTCAGCACGTCGTGCACCTCGCCCGAAATCGAATCGGAGACCTGTTTGGGCCAGACCTGAAGCATCAGGCTGGCGGCCTGGTCGGCGAGCTCCTTGGAGCCAAAGAAGCCGGCCAGCGACGTCAGCACGATCAGGAACGGGAACAGCGCCATCAGCGTCGACAGCGCGATATGGCTCGCGATCGCCCAGCCGTCGTCGGCCAGGAACGTGTAGAAGGCGTCCTCCACGATGACATAGATGGTGCGAACGGCTTTCACGATAGCTGCACCGCTGTCGCTGCTCCTTCGCCCCGCTTGCGGGGAGAGGTAGGAAAGGCTGGCGGTCGAGGCAAATCGGAAGTCATGTCGCCAGCTTCTGATATTCTTGGCCCAAAAGCCAGATCGCGAAGCGCCTCGCCGTCATTCCGGGGCGCGCGCAGCGCGAGCCCGGAATCCATCGGGCCGCAACGCAGCTGGAGGAATGGATTCCGGGCTCGATGCTTCGCATCGCCCCGGAATGACGGCCGGGGAGATGGCGGAGCGCCGCACACGGTGTTATCACCCCCAAATGGCATCTCTCCTGAGTACTTTCATCCTGCCGATTGCCGTGGCCGCCGTGGCGGTGGTGCTGCTGCTCGGCCTCGTCAACATGATGCGCGGCGGCTCGCCCAACACGTCGCAGAAATTGATGCGCTGGCGCGTGCTGCTGCAGTTCATCGCGATCGTCATTGCCATGGTCGCGGTCTGGGCGATGGGGCGATAGGGCATGATCCGGACCCGAAGGGCCGCGCTTGCGCAAGGCGTGAAGCGGTTTTCCGATGAGATCATGCCCGAAGAACAAGGACACTCTCATGGTTGTTCTGAACCGCATCTATACGAAGACCGGTGACGACGGCACGACAGCGCTCGGAACCGGCGAGCGCCGTCCGAAATATGATCGGCGCATCGCAGCCTACGGCACCGTCGACGAGACCAATGCCGCAATCGGCGTGGCGCGCCTTCACACCAAGGATGCACTGGTGCTCGATGCGATGCTCGGCCGCATCCAGAATGATCTGTTCGATCTCGGCGCCGATCTCGCGGTGCCCGAACGGGACGGCAAAGCGGAGCGGCTGCGGGTGGTGGCGGGTCAGGTCGAGCGGCTCGAGCACGACATCGACGCGCTCAACGACAAGCTGGCGCCGCTCACCTCTTTCGTGCTGCCGGGCGGCACGCCGGCCGCCGCCTATCTCCATGTCGCGCGCACGATATGCCGCAGGGCGGAACGCATGATGGTGGAGCTGGCAGCCCAGCCCGGCGAGCCCGTAGGCGCCGCTGGCATCCAATATATGAATCGCCTGTCGGACTTCCTGTTCGTGGCCAGCCGCGCCGCTAACCATGATGGCGCCGGCGACGTGCTCTGGGTTCCGGGGCAGAATCGCTGACCCATTGAGATCAGCATTTCAGGGGACTAAAATTAGGCCCTACGCGCGTTGACCGGGCCGGGTCAGGCCTTTAGGTTCCGCGCCAGTTGAAATACCCCCCTCCCAAATTGAGTGAAAGAGGATCGATGAAGGTCTTAGTGCCGGTAAAGCGGGTGGTCGATTACAACGTCAAGGTCCGCGTCAAGGGCGATGGATCGGGCGTTGAACTCGCCAACGTCAAGATGTCGATGAACCCCTTCGACGAAATCGCGGTCGAGGAAGCGCTGCGTCTGAAGGAAGCCGGCAAGGCGACCGAAGTCGTGGTGGTCTCCATCGGGCCGGCGCAGGCATCGGAGACGATCCGCACCGGTCTTGCGATGGGCGCCGATCGCGGCATCCTGGTGAAGGCCGAGGGCACCGTCGAGCCGCTCGCCGTCGCCAAGATCCTGAAGAAGGTTGCTGAAGAAGAGCAGCCTGGCCTGATCATCCTCGGCAAGCAGGCGATCGACGACGACAGCAATCAGACCGGCCAGATGCTGGCTGCGCTGCTGGGTTGGGCGCAGGCGACGTTTGCCTCGAAGCTCGAGGTCGAAGGTTCGGATTTCAAGGTCACCCGCGAAGTCGATGGCGGCCTGCAGACCGTCAAGCTCAAGGGACCGGCGATCGTCACCACCGATCTGCGTCTCAACGAGCCGCGCTATGCTTCGCTGCCCAACATCATGAAGGCCAAGAAGAAGCCGATCGCGGAGAAGGTCGTCGCCGATTACGGCGTCGACGTCACTGCGCGCCTCGAAGTTCTGAAGACGGCTGAGCCTGCGGGCCGCAAGGCCGGCGTCAAGGTGAAGGACGTCGCCGAGCTGGTGTCGAAGCTCAAGAACGAAGCCGGGGTGCTCTGATGACTGCGCTATTGATTGCTGAACACGAACACGAGGTCCTCAAGGACTCCACCAACAAGGCGCTGACCGCGGCCTCTCAGCTCGGCGGCGACGTCCACGTGCTGGTCGCCGGTGGCGGGCAGGGCACCAAGGCTGCCGCCGAAGCGGCCTCGAAGCTCGCCGGTGTCGCCAAGGTGCTGGTGGCTGAAGGCGAGGCCTACGCGCACGATCTCGCCGAGCCGCTGGCCGCGCTGATCGTCTCGCTGGCCCCGTCCTATGACGCGATCGTCGCGCCCGCGACCTCGCGCTTCAAGAACGTGATGCCGCGCGTCGCAGCTCTGCTCGACGTCATGCAGGTCTCGGAGATCATCAAGGTGGTCGCGCCCGACACTTTCGAGCGTCCGATCTATGCCGGCAACGCCATCCAGACGGTGAAGTCGAAGGATGCCAAGAAGGTCATCACGGTCCGGACCTCGACCTTCGCGGCGGCGGCGGCCGGTGGCAGCGCGCCGGTTGAGAGCGTCGCGGCCGCGGCCGATCCCGGCCTGTCGACCTTCGTCGGCGAGGAGGTTGCCAAAAGCGACCGTCCGGAGCTGACCTCGGCCAAGATCATCGTTTCCGGTGGCCGCGCCATGCAGAGCCGCGAGAACTTCGCCAAGTACATCGAGCCGCTTGCCGACAAGTTAGGGGCCGGTGTCGGTGCCTCGCGCGCGGCGGTCGACGCCGGCTATGCGCCGAACGACTGGCAGGTCGGCCAGACCGGCAAGGTCGTCGCCCCCGAGCTCTACGTCGCGGTGGGCATTTCCGGTGCCATCCAGCATCTGGCCGGCATGAAGGACTCCAAGGTGATCGTCGCGATCAACAAGGACGAGGATGCGCCGATCTTCCAGGTGGCTGATTACGGCCTTGTCGCCGACCTCTACCAGGCGGTTCCGGAGCTGACCGCCGAACTCGGCAAGCTCGGCAAGTAAAACCCCATAAAAACACCGGCCGGAGGTATAAACTCCGGCCGGTGTTTCATTTCTGAGGCGTTTTCTTTGGCGTGGGGCACGCCTTTGAAGCGATCCAATCTAGGTTTCGAGCCAAGGTTCTGATTAAATCGGGCTTCTGGTCAAATCAGACCTCCTGGCTCAGGGGATAGGCAGGCGCGATATGCGCGCCGTTCCGGTGGATGGCATTATGGCGGCAGTGATCAAGAAGGTCGGCGTGATCGGCGCGGGTCAAATGGGCAACGGCATCGCGCATGTCGCGGCCCTGGCCGGCTTCGACGTGGTGCTCAACGACGTCTCGGCCGACCGCCTGAAGTCAGGCATGGCCACCATCAACGGCAATCTGGCGCGGCAGGTCTCCAAGAAGGCCGTCACTGAGGACGACAAGACCAAGGCAATGGCGCGCATCAAGCTCGCCGAGAAGCTGGACGACCTCGCCGACTGCGATCTCGTGATCGAGACCGCGGTCGAGAAGGAAGAGGTCAAGCGCAGGATCTTCCACGACCTTTGCGCGATTCTGAAGCCGGAGGCGATCGTCGCCTCCGACACATCCTCGATCTCGATCACCCGCCTTGCCGCCGCCACGGACCGGCCCGAGCGCTTCATCGGCATTCACTTCATGAATCCGGTGCCGCTGATGGAGCTGGTGGAACTGATCCGCGGCATCGCCACCGACGATGCGACCTTCGAGGCGTCCAAGGAATTCGTCGCCAAACTCGGCAAGCAGGTCGCTGTCTCCGAGGATTTCCCGGCCTTCATCGTCAACCGCATCCTGCTGCCGATGATCAATGAGGCGATCTACACGCTGTATGAAGGCGTCGGCAATGTCGAGGCGATCGACGCGGCGATGAAGCTCGGGGCGCACCATCCGATGGGCCCGCTGGAGCTTGCCGATTTCATCGGTCTCGATACCTGCCTGTCGATCATGCAGGTGCTGCATGAGGGCCTTGCCGACTCCAAGTATCGCCCGTGCCCGCTACTGGTGAAATACGTCGAGGCCGGCTGGCTCGGCCGCAAGACCCAACGCGG
>NZ_LJYG01000047.1:310724-327180 GCF_001440035.1 Bradyrhizobium manausense
AAGCCGGTTCCGACAAGATAAGGCGGCACTGCCGTAGGGCGGGCAAAGCGAAGCGTGCCCACGCATTTTTTTGCTGCAATGCTGAGATGGTGGGCACGGCGCAAGTGCGCCTTTGCCCACCCTACGGCACCTCGGCCCTAGCTCGACCGAGTGACAATTCATGTCCCATTAACCCACTCGGCCTAGGCTCTCGCCGGTACGAGGATCTGCGTAATGGACATGATGGCGATGGTCAGCACGATGCTGGCCTCTCAGCAGGGCGCGCTGCAGTCGAACATCGCGGCGACGCTGACGAAGCAGAACATGGACATGGAGAAATCCACCGTCCTGACGCTGCTGGGCGCAGGTCAGCCATCCCTTGCCAATGTCGGCCCCGGCGTCGGCGGCAACCTCAACGTCACAGCCTGAACTTCCCTAGAGCGATGCGGCAGCCGGACCTAACGCGGCCCGGATCAGCTTGAGCGCATCGTCGCTCGCCCATTCGGCCGGCCCCGCGATCGTCGCGATCTCGCAGCCTTGTGGGTCGACCAGCACCGAGGTCGGCATGCCCAGGGCCCGGCCTATTGCCTTAAGGTCCTGGAAAACCTTGGCTTTCTGGTCAGTGAAATAGCCGAGCCGGGTCAGGTCGGCATCCTTCAGGAAATTCTTCGGCTTCTCGGGGTCGCGGGTGTCGATATTGATCGCCACCACCTCGAAGTCAGGGCCCGACAGCTTGGCCTGGAGCTGGTCCAGCGCCGGCATCTCTTTCCGGCAGGGCACGCACCAGGTGGCCCAGAGGTTGACCAGCACGGTCTTGCCGCGGAAATCCGACAGCTTCCTCGGCTTGCCGTCGGCGTCCTCAAAAGTGAGGTCCGGCAGCTTCAGGGGGGCACTCGCCATGGTCAGCGCGGCAACCTCGCCATGAGCAAGCGGCGCGAGCTTCTGGGCCCTGGCCACCGCCGGCTTGCAGGCCGGATCGCCTGACGGAGCCCGGTTCAGGCCGAGCCCATACAGCGCGGCGAAGCCGGCCAGCCCACCGATCACAACGGTGGCGATGACGATGGGGATCCGCCGCGTGGCGGAGGGCTTCTGGTCGAGCATATCGTTTGTCATCCGGTCGCAGATATGGCTATCAGGGGCCTCTTAATACGGCTGGCATCAGTCAGCAAACATGCGGCAAAGCAAGGCGTGAGCAGGGAATCATGAGCAACAAGATGTGGGGCGGCCGGTTCTCGGAGCGTCCCGATGAGATCATGGAAGAGATCAACGTCTCCATCGACGTCGATCGTCACCTCTTCGCCCAGGACATTGCCGCGTCCAAGGCCCACGCCGCGATGTTGGCCGCGAACGGCATTATCACGGCCTCTGATGCGAAAAATATCGGCAAGGGTCTAGACACGATTTTGTCAGAGATCGGCAAGGGCGGCTTCGAGTTCAAGCGCGCGCTCGAGGACATCCATATGAATGTCGAGAGCCGCCTGTCGGAGCTGATTGGCCCCGCGGCCGGCCGCCTGCACACCGCGCGCTCGCGCAACGACCAGATCGCGACCGACTTCCGCCTCTATGTCCGCGACGTCGTCGACGAGACCGATGCGGCGCTTGCTGCGTTCCAGCAGGCGCTGGTGGCGCGCGCGCTGGAGCATGCCGGAACCGTGATGCCCGGTTTCACCCATCTGCAGACCGCGCAGCCCGTCACTTTCGGCCATCACCTGCTCGCCTATGTCGAGATGGCTGCGCGCGATCGCGGCCGTTTTCAGGATGCGCGCAAGCGGCTCAATGAATCCCCGCTTGGCGCCGCCGCGCTTGCCGGCACCTCGTTCCCGATCGACCGGCACGCTACCGCGAAGGCGCTGGCCTTCGATCGTCCGATGGCGAACTCGCTCGACGCTGTCTCCGATCGCGACTTCGTGCTGGAGACGCTGTCGGCGGCCTCGATCTGCGCCGTGCACATGTCGCGCTTTGCCGAGGAGATCGTGATCTGGACCTCGCCCCTGGTCGGCATGATACGCCTCAGCGACAAGTTCACCACCGGCTCCTCGATCATGCCGCAGAAGCGCAATCCTGATGCCGCTGAGCTGGTGCGCGCCAAGACCGGCCGCGTCATCGGGGCCCTCAACGGCCTTCTGATCGTGATGAAAGGCCTGCCGCTCGCCTATCAAAAGGACATGCAGGAGGACAAGCAGGGCGCGATGGAAGGCTTTGCCGCGCTGTCGCTGGCGATCCGCGCCATGACCGGCATGGTTCGCGACCTCGTGCCTGACGAGGCCAAGATGAAGGCTGCCGCTGGCGAGGGCTATGCCACGGCGACCGATCTCGCCGACTGGCTGGTGCGGACGCTGAAGATGCCGTTCCGCGAGGCCCATCACGTCACCGGCCGCATCGTCGCCAAGGCTGCCGAGGGCGGCGTGGCGCTGCATGAGCTGCCGCTGAAGGAGATGCAGGCGATCGAGCCCCGGATTACCAGGGACGTGCTCGGCGTGCTCTCGGTCGAATCGTCGGTCAAGAGCCGCACCAGCTACGGCGGCACCGCGCCGAAGAACGTGACTTCGCAAGCCAAGGCCTGGGCCAAGCGGCTGGAAAAAGAGCGAAAATTGGGCTGAGGGTCGAAATTTCGCCGGCCTTCCGTGACCTTCCGGCACTCGCCAGCGGGGGCCAACCTCTGTATGGTGCGGCCGCATATTGGGGATTTCGTCGTGACGTCAAAGTTTCGCCCGGCCGGCTCGGGGTGGGCCATCATTGTCCTTAGCCTGACGGCGCTCGCGCTCGCCGGCTGCGGCCGAAGGGGCCCGCTCGACCTGCCGCCGACCGCCTCCAGCGCGTCCACTGCCAATGTCGCTGCGCCTGGCGACACCGAGACCGAGGCCCAGAAGACGCCGAGCGTGTTCAATCCGACCTATGGCGCGGATGCCGCGCCGGCGGCGACCAGGGGCAGAAAAAAACCGTTTGTCCTCGACCCGCTCCTGGACGAACCTCCCGGCAAGCAATGAGCCGGGGCAACTGAGCCAACGCCATGAACCATTTCGACTATCGCAACGGCGTGCTGCACGCCGAGGCGGTGAACCTGTCCGAGCTGGCCGCGACGGTCGGCACGCCATTTTATTGCTATTCGACCGCGACGCTGGAGCGGCACTACCGCGTCTTTGCCGATGCCTTTGCCGGCGAGAAGGTGCTGGTCTGCTACGCCATGAAGGCGAACTCCAACCAGTCGGTGCTGCGCACGCTGGCCAAGCTTGGCGCCGGCGCCGACGTCGTCTCCGGCGGTGAATTGAAGCGCGCGCTCGCGGCCGGCATTCCCGCCAGCAAGATCGTGTTCTCCGGTGTTGGAAAGACGGAAACCGAGCTGCGCGCGGCGCTCGCCGCCGACATCCTCTGCCTCAACGTCGAATCCGAGCCCGAGCTCGAATTGCTGTCGCGCCTTGCAACCGAGATGGGCAGGACCGCGCGCATCTCCGTGCGCGTCAATCCCGATGTCGATGCGGGCACGCATGCGAAAATCTCGACCGGCAAGTCCGAGAACAAGTTCGGCATTCCGATCGTGCATGCGCGCGAAGTTTACGCCCGCGCTGCGAAGCTGCCCGGCATCGTGGTCACAGGTACCGACGTTCATATCGGCAGCCAGATTACCGACCTCTCCAAGATGGAGACGGCGTTCCGCATTCTTTCCGAATTCGTGCAGACGCTGCGCGCCGACGGCCACAACATCAGCCACGTCGATTTCGGCGGCGGGCTCGGCATTCCCTATTACATGGATCGCGAGGCGCCGCCGGCGCCGGATGCCTATGCCGCCATGGTCAAGCGCGTCAGCCACAATCTCGGCTGCACGCTGATGTTCGAGCCGGGCCGCATGATCGTCGGCAATGCCGGCATCCTCGTCGCCAAGGTGATCTATGTGAAGCACGGCGACGGCAAGAACTTCGTCATCATCGACGCCGCGATGAATGACCTGATCCGTCCGACGCTGTATGAGGCGCATCACGACATCCTGCCGGTGATGCAGCCGGCGAAGGGGGCGCCCACCATCATGGCCGACGTCGTCGGTCCGGTCTGCGAGACCGGCGACTATCTCGCGCTCGACCGCACGTTGCCGACGCCGAAGCCGGGCGACCTCATCGCCATCATGACCGCGGGCGCCTATGGCGCCGTCCAGGCCGGCACCTACAACACCCGGCCGCTGGTGCCGGAGGTGCTGGTCAAGGGCGATCAATACGCGGTGGTCCGCCCGCGCATCGAGGTCGAGCAGCTGATCGCGATGGACACGCCGGCGCCGTGGCTGTGAGCAATTGATCGTAGCCCGGATGGAGCGAAGCGAAATCCGGGGGGCTCGCCGCCGCAACAATCCCGGATTACGCTACGCTCCATCCGGGCTACCGGAGCAGTTGTGAGGCGTTACTTCCCCGCAAGTCCCCCCATCTTCCCGCCCACCACCACGCCCGCCTTCTTCTCGATCGGCTTGATCGCCGCGGTGAAATCGGACTCGGCGCCTTCCGCTGATATCACGGTCTCCCAGAGACGTCCGACCGCATCCGCGACCTCCATCGACAGCCCGAGCTGCTTCATCTCCTCGAGCGCCAGCCGCACGTCCTTCACCATCAATCCGGTGGCGAAGCCGAAGTCGAAGCTGCGTGGCAGCACCGCGCGCGGAAACTTGTCGCGGCTCGCCGTGTTCATGCCCGAGCCCGCATTGATGACGTCGATCATCACGGCGGGATCGAGCCCGGCCTTGACGCCCATCACCACGGCCTCCGACGTCGCCACGATCGCTGTGGCCGAGAGGAAATTGTTGGCGAGCTTCATGGTCTGCGCCGCGCCGGGCTTCTCGCCGATGAAGAACACCTTTCCGATCACGTCGAGAACAGGCTTGAGCAGCTCGAACTCCGCCTTCGGCCCTGAGACCATCACCGCCAGCGTGCCCTTCTCGGCGCCGCCGACGCCGCCGGAGACGGGGCAGTCGATCTGCACGATGTTGCGCCTGGCCAGCAGGCCGTGAATCTTCGCAGCCATCTGCGAGCCGACCGTCGACAGATCGATGAAGCGTTTGGCCCGGCTGCCCTCGATCACGCCGTTCGCGCCGGTGGCAACCTCGAGCGAGGCCTTGAGCGACGGCAGGCTCGCCATCACGGTCTCGACCTTGTCGGCGACATCCTTCGGCGAGGTCGCAGCGGTCGCGCCGCGCGCGACAAGCTTGTCGATCGCCTCCTTGCGCGTGTCGAACACGACGAGCTTGTGGCCGGCCTCGATCAACCGCCGCGCCATCGGGAAGCCCATATTGCCGAGGCCGATGAATCCAATGTCCATGGTGTTATTTCCTTCCCCGTCGTCATTGCGAGGAGCGGAGCGATGAAGCAATACAGATCATTTCCGCAGATGCAGTTCTGGATTGCTTCGCTTCGCTCGCAATGACGGAGCAATAAAGTTGAAAGCGGTTAGCTTGCCTCACGCCTTCCCATCGATCTCCGCGAATACCTCGCGCGCGATACGGAAGCTGTCGACGGCCGCCGGCATGCCGCCATAGATAGCGACCTGCATCAGGATCTCGCGGATCTCGTCGCGGGTGACGCCGTTGGTGAGCGCGCCTTTCAGATGCGCGCGGAATTCGTGCTGGCGGTTGAGGATCGCGATCATCGCAATGTTGAGCATGCTGCGGGTCTTGCGCGGCAGCTCCTCGCGGCCCCACACCGTGCCCCAGCAATATTCGTTGAGCATCTCCTGGAACGGACGGTTGAAGTCGTCGACGTTTTTCAGCGCGTTGTTGACATAGGCCTCGCCCAGCACCGCTTTGCGGACCTCCAGGCCCTTGTCATGCATCTTCTTGTCCATGGTGTTTCCTTTGGCGTTTCCTTCGTTTCCCTCAGGCGGCGCCGCGGAAATTACGGGGTTGCCCCTCGCCAGTCACGTCCTCGTGTTATGCGGGAAAAGGGGTGTCTCCCGTACAGGAACGGATGCCTCACTGCCGCCGTTGTGGTACGCTCCACTCCGCCGGGTAACCTGGAGAGTTGATTGAACGGCGTCACCCCCGACCCGTCAGACCCGATCCGTGATGGCGATGCTCTGTCGCGGCTGAAGCTGGCGCAGGCCCTTGAGCGGTCCACCTATGCCATCGCGTGGGAGCGAGCCTGGCCGGGTTTGGCGCGTGTTCTCACCGTTGTCGGCCTGTTTCTGGTGGTGTCCTGGGCCGGTATCTGGTTGGCGCTGCCCTTCGTCGCCCGCGCCATCGGCCTCGTCATTTTCGCAGGGTTGGCGGTCGGCGCCCTGTTCCCGCTGATTCGGTTTCGCTGGCCGAGCCGCGAAGAGGCGCTCGCCCGGCTCGACCGCGGTTCGGGCATTCGCCATCGTCCCGCCACCACGCTCACGGACACGCTGACCTCGCAGGATCCGGTTGCACTCGCGCTGTGGCAGGCGCAACGCGAGCGCACGCTGGCCTCGCTCAAGCGCATCCGCGCCGGTCTGCCGCACCCGCGCCTGGCCATCCACGACCCCTGGGCGCTGCGCGCGCTGGTGATGGTGATGCTGGTCGCGACCTTTTTCGCGGCCGGCGACGAGCGCGCGATGCGGTTAGGGGCGGCGTTCGACTGGAACGGCGTGCTGGCGCCGACCAATATCCGCGTCGACGCCTGGGTCACCCCGCCGCTCTACACCGGAAAGCCGCCGGTGATCCTGTCGGCCGCCAACAAGGAGGCGGCCGCGCTGCCCGCAAGCGGCCCGCTCGCCGTTCCCGCCGGCTCGACCCTGATCGTGCGCTCGTCCGGCGGCAGCCTGGATGTCGTGGTCTCCGGCGGCCTCAAGGAAGCCGAGCCCAAGGAGGCTGCGCCCAAGGGCACCAACGAAAAGCATTTCACCATCACCGGCGATGGCACCGCGCATGTCCGCGCGCCCTCGGGCCAGCCGCAATGGGCCTTTGCAGCGACGCCGGATCGTCCGCCGACGATCGCGCTCGCCAAGGATCCGGAGCGCCAGGCGCGCGGCGCGCTGCAGCTCGTCTACAAGATCGAGGACGATTACGGCGTCACCGGCGCCGAAGCGCAAGTTGCCGTGCGGCCCACCGAGAGCAAGGACGGCGATGCCAAGACCGCGGCGCGGCCGCTGTTCCAGCCGCCGCAGTTTCCGCTGGTGCTGCCGAACGCGCGCACCCGCAACGGCGTCGGCCAGACGGTGAAGGATCTCAGCGAAGATCCCTATGCCGGTGCCGATGTCAGGCTGACGCTCACTGCCAAGGATGAGGCCGGCAACGAGGCGCGAAGCGAGCCGTTCAACATGCGCCTGCCCGAGCGTCTCTTCACCAAGCCGCTCGCACGCGCGTTGATCGAGCAGCGCCGCATCCTCGCGCTCGATGCCAACAAGAACTCCGACGTCTACACCGCGCTCGATGCGCTGATGATCGCGCCCGAACTGTTCACGCAGGAGACCGGGCAATATCTTGGCCTCTACAGCGTCACCCGCCAGCTCGAGGCGGCGCGCACCGATGATGCGCTGCGCGAGGTGGTGGCGAGCCTGTGGGCGCTCGCGGTGACGATCGAGGACGGCAACATCTCCGATGTCGAGAAGGCGCTCCGCGCAGCACAGGACGCGCTGAAGCAGGCGCTGGACCGCGGCGCCAGCGACGAGGAGATCAAGAAGCTCACGCAGGACCTGAGGGCGGCGCTGGACAATTTCATGCGCCAGCTTGCCGAGCAGTTCCGCAACAACAAGGATGCCCAGCAGCTCGCGCGTCCGCTCGATCCCAACACCAAGATCCTGCGCCAGCAGGACCTGCAGAACATGATCGACCGCATGGAGCGCCTGTCACGCTCGGGCGACAAGGATGCGGCCAAGCAGCTGCTCGACCAGCTTCAGCAGATGCTGGAGGACCTCCAGATGGCGCAGCCGGGGCAGTCCGGCGAGAGCGACATGGAGCAGGCGCTCAACGAGCTCGGCGACATGATCCGCAAGCAGCAGCAATTGCGCGACAAGACCTACAAGCAGGGCCAGGATTCCCGGCGCGATCGTATGCGCGGCAAGCAGCAGCAGGGCGACCAGTCGATGTCGGATCTGCAGCAGGACCAGCAGGCGCTGCGCGATCGTTTGAAGAAGCTCCAGGATGAAATGGCCAAGCGCGGCCTCTCGCAGAAGGGTCAGAAAGGCCAGAAGGGACAAAAGGGCCAGGAAGGCCAGCAAGGCGACCAGGCGCAGTCCGGTCAGGACGGCGATCAGGATGCCGACCAGGGTGATGATGATGGCGGGCTTGATTCCGCCGACAACGCCATGGGTGATGCGGGCTCGAAGCTGGGCGAAGGCAATGCTGACGGCGCGGTAGATTCCCAGGGCAAGGCGCTGGACGCGATGCGCAAGGGTGCGCAGAAGATGGCCGAGGCGATGCAGCAGGGTGACGGCGATGGCCAGGGCGATGGTCCCGGCAACCGTGCCGGTCGCCAGCAAAGCGGCGGCAACCAGACCGACCCGCTCGGCCGCCCGCTGCGTGGCCACGAATATGGCGATGATTACACCGTCAGGATCCCCGGCGAGATCGACGTCCAGCGCGTCCGCCGCATTCTCGAAGAACTCCGCCGCCGCCTCGGCGACCCCTCGCGCCCGCAGATCGAGCTCGATTATATCGAGCGGCTGCTGAAGGATTTTTGAGGGGCGCCTTTGTAGCCTGGATGGAGCGAAGCGAAATCCAGGATCTCTGCTGATCCGCATTCTGCTTTGCGTCATGCGGGCTACGATTGTGCCACTTACTCCGTCATTGCGAGCGCAGCGAAGCAATCCAGACTGTCACCGCGGAAAGATTCTGGATTGCTTCGCTGCGCTCGCAATGACGACATCCGAGCAGTGAGACCCACTACCCCTTCTTGGCCGCCAGCGCATCGGCCACCGCCGTGCGGATATCCGCGACCGAGAACGGCTTGGTCACGACGTCATGCACCAGCGCATTCAAATTCGAGGCGCGCTCGCGCTGGTCGGCAAAGCCCGTCATCAAGAGAATGGTCAATTGCGGAAAGTCGCGCGCCGCGGAGAGGGCGAGCGCGATGCCGTCCATGACGGGCATCTGGATATCGGTGAGCAACAGATCGAACGCGCCGTCCTCGCGGGTCAGGATCTCCAGCGCCTCGGCGCCGTCCTGCGCGGTGACGGTTTCGTGGCCGTCCATGGCGATGGCGCGTGCCACCAGCTGGCGCATCGAATCCTCGTCGTCGGCGATCAACACTTTTGGCATGAGACGATCCTTGGGATGATCCTTGGGACCAGCCCTCCCGTGCGGACTCTACAAGGCCCGATCATACGCTACCGCCGGCGATGTCGCGCCGGTTGAAGAAGCGAACGTCGATATTGCGGCCTTCCGGCGGCGGCGAGGCGAGGCGCGAGCGGAAGAAGGCGCGTTCGCCGGGTTGCAGCACGGTCTGCTCCAGCACCGAATTCCAGGCGTAGATCTCGGCGCCCTGCGCGTCGCGCACCGCAAAACGCAAGCGCGGTATATCAAGCGGCTTCTTGCCCTGGCCGACGATCACGCCCTCGATGACCAACACCTGCTTACCGTCCACGGTCTCGGTCGAGAGCTTGACGTCCTTGAAGGCGAGCCCGCGCAGGTTCACTTCCAGCCCGACCAGCTTGTAGAAGGCCGCGGTCTGCGGCAGCAGGCGGACCATGTCGCCGCGCCAGATCACCAGGGCCAACACCAGCGCGCCCATGGCAGCGCAGGCGACCGGCAGGCCGTAATGGGATCTGCGCGGGGCAACAGTGGGCGTCGGCCGCCTCACTTTGGCGCCGCGACGGCTGAACAGGCCGCGGAACCAGGATTGATGCTGGGCCCCGACGACCTCTTCTTCCACAGCCCGAGCCGCCGCGGACCATTCGTCCTCAGCCTCGGCGGCATTCTCCGTCGGCCAGTCGCTGGCGATCGAGGGACTGTCGACCACGGGCGTCTCGGCGGCGTTATCGTCCTTGGCGTACGTGTTCCACTGCTCGGCGAGGTCGGACTGGTCGTCGGCCTGGCGGGCTGCGGCCATGGCCGGCACGGCTGACACCTCGATGGCGTCCTCGGGATGGGCGATCCAGGTTTTCGTGCAGCGGGAGCAGCGGACCGTCCGCCCGTTGGTCCCCAGGCTCGCAAGCTTGATGGCGTAGGATGTCATACAATGGGGGCAGACGATATGCATGGACGGCCTCGACAATGACCTTGGCGCGGGGAACCTGGCGCCAGATTCTCCTGGGACAAGGTTCGCCCGAGAAGGGACTTCTAAGAATGCTGCCCGAGATGCTACAGGGCGACCGTTAACGAACCGGAAACCATAACGGTCGCACAACCCCTTGATCGCATGCGGCGAAGCCTCGCTGGCGATGCGGCTACGTCCCCTCGAACGGAGCTGAGCTTTGGTTCGGTTCGAAAATGTCGGATTGCGTTACGGTCTGGGGCCGGAGATCCTGCGCGACCTCAGTTTCCAGATCCCGGCGCATTCCTTCCAGTTCCTCACCGGCCCGTCCGGCGCCGGCAAGACGTCGCTGCTGCGCCTGTTGTTCCTGTCGCACCGGCCGACGCGCGGCCTCGTCAATCTGTTCGGCCACGACATCTCCACGCTCGGCAAGGACGAGATCGCGGATTTGCGCAAGCGCATCGGCATCGTGCTGCAGGACTTCCGCCTGCTCGACCACATGACGACCTATGAGAACGTGGCGCTGCCGTTCCGCGTCATGGGCCGCAGCGAATCCAGCTATCGCAAGGAGGTCATCGACCTCTTGCGCTGGGTCGGTCTCGGTGACCGCATGGATGCGCTGCCGCCGATCCTGTCGGGAGGCGAGAAGCAGCGCGCGGCGATCGCGCGCGCGGTGATCTCGCGGCCGCAGCTCCTGCTTGCGGACGAGCCGACCGGCAGCGTCGATCCGACGCTCGGGCGGCGCCTGCTGCGGCTCTTCATCGAGCTCAACAAGTCAGGCACCGCGGTCATCATCGCCACCCACGATATTGCGCTGATGGACCAGTATGAAGCGCGCCGCTTCGTGCTGCATCAGGGACGGCTGCACGTCTATGAGTAGGCCAGATGAGCGCGGCGTGTTGGTCGACCTCGGACAGGAGCGTCCGCCGCTGCCGGCCAAGGCGCGCAATACCTCGCCGATCGTGCCGCGCGCCTCGATCCATGGCCGTGCGCTGGTCGCCGTCGTCGCCATCATGACTTTTCTCGCCTCGATGACAACGGGCGCGGTGCTCTTGGTGAGCGCTTCGGCTGCGGAATGGCAGTCCGATGTCGCCAGCGAAATCACCATCCAGGTCCGCCCGCAATCGGGACGCGACCTCGAGCGCGACACGGCCGCCGTCACCGAGGCGATGCGCGCGCAACCCGGTATTGTCGAGGTCAAGCCGTTCACCAAGGAAGAAAGCGGCAAGTTGCTCGAGCCCTGGCTCGGCACCGGCCTGTCGATGGACGATCTGCCGGTGCCGCGCATGATCATCGCGCGCGTGCAGCCGGGCACGGCGCTCGACCTCGGCAGCTTGCGTGCGCGCGTGACGCAAGTGGCGCCGAGCGCCAGCGTCGACGATCATCGCGCCTGGATCGAACGGATGCGCTCGATGACCAACGCCACCGTGCTGGCCGGCATCGGCATTCTTGCACTCGTCATCGTCGCAACCATCATCTCGGTCTCGTTCGCAACCCGCGGCGCGATGGCAGCGAACCGGCCGATCGTCGAAGTGCTGCATTTCGTCGGCGCAGGCGACCGCTACATCGCCAATCATTTCCTGCGGCATTTCCTCCGGCTCGGCCTCGAAGGCGGCGTCATCGGCGGCGGCGTCGCCATGCTGCTATTCGGCTTCTCCGAATCGATCGCCGGCTGGTTTTCCGGCACCCCCGTCGGCGACCAGTTCGCGGCGCTGCTCGGCACCTTCTCGCTGCGGCCGTCAGGCTATGTCGTGCTCGCGGTGCAGGCCGTGCTGATCGGCGCAATCACGGCGGTCGCCTCGCGCCAGACCCTGTTCGCGACGCTGAATGACGTGGATTGAGCCCGACAAACCGGACTCCACTTCGCCTCAAAACGTCTTAAAATCATTCGGGGAAGGGATCACCGACATCACATGACCTCGCCGACCGACGATCGATCGCCGAAACTGCCGCGCGGCTGGCTCCGTGCGACCGTGGTGTCGACGATCGCGTTCGCCTTTGTCGGCGCGGCGGCGGGCTTCGTCGCCTTCCTGTCGCAATTGCGCGGCGCCGAGATCGCACCCGATCGCAAGGCTGACGGCATCGTGGTCCTCACCGGCGGCTCCTCGCGGGTCTCGGACGCGATGGAGCTGCTCGCGGCCGGCTACGGCAAGCGGCTCCTGATCTCGGGCGTGCACCCGACCTCGACCGCGAGCGATATCTCCCGGACCCTGCCGGAGAACCAGTCCTTCATGACCTGCTGCGTCGATCTCGACCGCACCGCGCTCACGACCCGCGGCAACGCGGCGGAGGCGCGGCGCTGGGCCCAGGGGCGCGGCTTCAAATCGTTGATCGTGGTCACCTCGAATTACCACATGCCCCGCGCGCTCGTGGAATTCTCGCATGCGATGCCGGAGACCACGCTGGTCCCGTTCGCCGTGGTCGGTGACAAATGGCGCGAGGAGCCGTGGTGGACCTCGGCCTCGACGCTGCGGCTGCTGTTGTCCGAATATGTCAAATACATCGCGGCCGAGGTGAGGGTACGGCTGGAAGATTTCGGGATTGACCTTTCTCCCGAGATGTCGGAGCAGCCTCTTGGTCTGCAATCCAGGCGGCCCGCCACCGCTCAGGCCAATTGATCGGATTCCTGATGTTCCTGATTTTCCTGCGCTCGCTGCTGTTCAACGTGCTGTTCTACACCGTGCTGGTGTGCCTTGCGATCGTGGCGCTGCCGACCTTCGCGTTGCCGCCGCGCGCCATGCTGACGGTTGCGCAATGGTGGGCGAAGGCGACGCTCGTCCTGATGCGCGTGGTCTGCAACATCAAGGTCGAATTCCGCGGCGTCGAGAAGATTCCGCAAGGGCCGCTGGTGATCGTCGCGAAGCACCAATCGTTCTGGGAGACCTTCGTGCTGCCGGGCTTCTTTGAGCGCCCGATCTTCATCCTCAAGCGCCAGCTGATGCAGATTCCGGTGTTCGGTCAGTTTCTGGTCAAGACAGGCATGATTGCGATTGACCGCAAAGCCGGCGTGAAGGCGCTGCTCGACATGACGCGGCGCGCGCGCGAGGCGGTGCGCGCCGGCGGCCAGCTCGTCATCTTTCCGGAAGGCACGCGCCGCGCGCCGGGGGCGCCGCCGGATTACAAGACCGGCTTTGCGCAGATCTATTCATCCTGCGGCGTGCAGTGCCTGCCGATCGCGCTCAATTCCGGCCTGTTCTGGCCGCGCCGCACCTTCATGCGCTATCCCGGCACGCTGGTCGTCGAGTTCCTCGATCCGCTGCCGCCGGGCCTGCCCAAGGATGAGTTTCTCTCGCGCGTGCAAACCGTGATCGAGGATGCGACCAGCCGCATCGTCGAAGCAGGTCGGAAAGAGCAGGAGCGGTTGATCGGCAGCTCGCCGAGCTACGGGGCCTCGGGCAGCTAGTCTAATTGGACGAGCCGAATGTAGAGGCTCGTAGGGATCCCTGACAACTCTGCTGGGGTTTGCGCAATGGCATGAATCCGGTGAGATTCAAAATCGAGCACATCACCCGACTGTACGCGTGAGCGATCATTGGATGCTCTCTGATTCCCCGGCCCAGAAACAGTCGGCCGAACTCAGTTGGTGGCGAAACAGTAAAACAAACCCGCTCCACCGACGCGCTGCAAGTTCGCCGGGGAACAACCCGGCGTCTTGTGCGAATAGTTCCAGAAATTCGGACCCTGAGTGTTGCCGATCAGGTCATGGTGTCCGACGATCGCGCTACCCTGTCCGTCAGTGCTGCTGGTCCAGTTACTGCAGGTCGCGTCTGCGCCCGGAATGGCCGTGCCATCGTGTTGTGTGCCGGTGAGCATGTCATGTTGATTGGGAGTGTCGCTGCGGCCCTTGACCATCATGCCCTTCTCGTCGAGGGCGGTCTCTTTGTTGATCTTGTTATTGTCACTGTGCAGGTCGGCCACGCTTGCCGCGATCTGTGTACCCTTGGCATTGGACCAGGGACCGCTCCCGATCCGGTCTTTGGCGTTGATCGCATTCGGCCCCTGCGTCGAAAGATAGGCGTGCCAGGTTTTGCCGCCCGCGCCTGCGGCCTCGGCGAGGGTCTGGCAATGTCGATCGGCGCCGTCGATCCCACCGAGGTCCCCGCCCTTGCCGAGCCCCACACTGGTTATGAAGAAGCTCATGCTGCTTTGCTGGGCTTGCGCCGGTCCCGGCACACCCGACGTCAACAAGACCAGGGATGAGAGTACAGCAAAATTCGCTATCTGGGCCATCAGGTTGGTCCTTCCCAGTGAGGACTGTCGCCCCCACGATCATGCGTCGCAACAACACTGCTAAAACCGGTTATCCCGGCATTCGCCAAGACCCATTATACGATCAGATGATCCATAATCACACATCGTCCTTAAAGTGATCGCGCACTTGGGCGGGGTTTCGTGGGCGGCAACGTGGTCAGAGCATGCCTGGTCTGCGCTTTAGCGACCGTCCCTCGCTCGGAGCCTGAGCGTGCGACGAATGCGCCTCGCCGTGCAGCATCATCGCGAGCTGATGCAGTTGCGTGTCGCGAAAGCCCTCGGCTTCGATCGCCTTCACGGTCGCGGTGACATAGTCGCGGTTGGCGCCGGATTGGCCGTGGCCTTGGAGCACGTGGCGGTGCTGCTCGGCGAGCGAGAGCCGGCCGGCATATTGCACATGACCGCGGTCGACGACATAAGCGAGCGCGCTGACGCGCTGCCGCGCATCGTTCTCCAGCCACACCGAGCGCATCACTTCGCGATAGACCGACGTTACCTGCTCGCGCGCGCGCAAGTAAGCAACCACATCGGCGCGGTTCTTTTCGGCGACACGGAACGCGATGCCGCGGCAGGCGCCGCCGCGGTCGAGCCCGAGCACAAGGCCCGGCTGCTCCGGCGTGCCGCGATGCACGAAGGAATAGACGCAGAGCGCGCGGTGCTCCCCGACCAGCCGCGCCGGGACGCGCTCCTCGAATTCAAAGCCCGGCCGCCACATCAGCGATCCGTAGCCGAACACCCAGAGGTCGCCCTTGGCTGACGTGACGGTGGGAAGGATGATTTCCGACATTTCGGGCACGGCTACCAGAACCCGGCTCCGAAGCGAAGTCATTTCTCCGCCTTTTGTCGGGGCCCAAGCTCGCTTACATTTGACAAAATCTGGGGCCAAAGGGTCGCCGCATGTCCAATATGACCATTGCCGCAGGCCGACGCTCCCGCTGGGGCCTCTTCATTGCCCCCGTCCTCCTCCTGATCCTCGCGGCCGCCTGGAGCGGCTTCTGGTTCTACGCGGCCTCGCAGGCCGCGATCGCCGTCGATGCCTGGCGCGCGCAGGAGGCCAAAGCCGGCCGCATCTATGATTGCGCCAAGCGCTCGATCGCGGGTTTCCCGTTCCGCTTCGAGGTCCAGTGCTCCGGTGCCAGCGTCGCCCTGGTGTCGCAAAATGCGAGCAAGACGCCGTTCACGGCCAGGCTCGACAACATCCTGGTCGTCGGGCAGGTCTACGATCCCAAGCACGTCATTGCGGAATTCACTGCGCCGGCAACGCTGGTCGACGGCGTGACGCAAAACACCTTCGTGGTGAACTGGAGCAAGGGCCGCAGCAGCGTGATCGGTCTGCCGGCGGTGCCGGAGCGCGCCTCCATCGTGTTCGACGATCCCAGCATCGCCAGGCTGGACGGCAGCGTGCAGGTGCCGCTCGCGCGCGCCAGGCAGATCGAGCTGCATGGTCGCCTCGCCGATGGATCGACCTCGGCTCATCCTGTGATCGAGACCGTGCTCCAGGTCTCGCAAGGCAGCGTCCAGGGCGTGCATCCGTTGCTCGCTGAGCCGTTCGAAGCGGACACGCGCGCCAAGATCACCGGCCTTTCCGATCTCACGCCAAAGCCTTGGCCGCAGCGCTTTCGCGAGATTCAGGCCGCCGGCGGCCATATCGAGATCGTGCAGTCGCGCATCCAGCAGGGCGAGATGATCGCGGTCGCGGCCGGCACGCTGGGCCTCTCGGCCAATGGCCGACTGGACGGCGAATTGCAGATGACGGTGACCGGGCTCGAGCGCGTCATTCCGGCGCTCGGCATCGAGAAGATGCTGGAAGAGGGCGTGCCCCAGGCGACGCTCGACCGCGTCGCGCCGGGCGTGAAGTCGCAGGACCTCAACAATCTCTTCGGCGCGCTCGACCGTGCCGTTCCCGGCCTCGGCAAGGTCATCAAGCAGAACGCCAATGCCGGCGTCGCCGCCGGTATCAACTCGATCGGCACCGAGAGCACGCTCGAGGGCAAGAAGGCGCGCAGCTTCCCGCTGAAATTTGCCGACGGCGCCGTGCTGCTCGGCCCGTTCAAGGTCGGCCAGATCCCGCCGCTGTACTGATTCCCGTAGCCCGGATGGAG
>NZ_LJYG01000047.1:327199-344699 GCF_001440035.1 Bradyrhizobium manausense
CAGCGCCAACCGCATCGAAGAATCCCGGATTGCGCTGCGCTCCATCCGGGCTACGAACTGACGTCAGGATCTCTTCGCCGGATCGTGATTGCGCATCGGAATGCGGAGCCGCGTTGCGTGAGGCCCGCAATCATCGCGCGCGTGCGGATCGCCGACGCTGCGAAAATATTCCGACCATGATCGTCGGAAAACGTGATGCAGAAGATGCACAGGGCTGCGAACAACAGCCCGCTTATTCGCATCACTCCACACCAGGGAAGCAATGCGCGCGCCGGGGGCGCGACGCTTCGCTCCATCCGGGCTACTTCGGCGCTACGGCTTCTTGTCGAGCTGCCCATGCTGGCGGCCGAAGTCTGCTGCTGCCGAATCCTGGCCGATCTCGACGATGCCGCGGCGGATGGCGCGGGTGCGGGTGAAGTGGTCGAACAGCGCCTCGCCGTCACCGCGGCGGATCGCGCGCGTCAGCTTGGCGAGGTCCTCGGTGAAGGTGCCGAGCATTTCCAGCACCGCGTCCTTGTTGGCGAGGAAGACGTCGCGCCACATCGTCGGGTCGGACGCCGCGATGCGGGTGAAGTCGCGGAAGCCGCCGGCGGAGAATTTGATCACTTCCGATTCCGTCACCTGCGCCAGCTCGTCGGCGGTGCCGACGATGGTGTAGGCGATCAAATGCGGCAGATGGCTGGTGATCGCGAGCACGAGGTCATGATGATCCGGCGTCATCACCTCGACCTTGGCGCCCATCGCCGTCCAGAACGCGCGCAAATGCGCGGTCGCCTCGGTGTCGGTGCCCTCTGGCGGCGTCAGAATGCACCAGCGGTTGATGAAGAGCTCGGCGAAGCCGGAGTCAGGCCCCGAATGCTCGGTGCCCGCCACGGGGTGCGCCGGCACGAAATGAACGTCCTTCGGCAGATGCGGCGCCATGTCCTTGACCACCGCGCCCTTGACCGAGCCGACGTCGGAGATGACGGCGCCCGGCTTCAGATGCGCCGATATCTCCTGCGCCACCTCGCCGCAGGCGCCGACGGGAATGCAGAGGATGACGAGATCGGCATCCTTCACCGCTTCCGCATTGGTTGCCACGACATGATCGACAATGCCGAGTTCGAGCACCCGCGCGCGCGTCTTCTCCGAGCGCGCGGTGGTGACGATCTCGCCGGCCAAGCCTTGCAGCTTCGCGGCGCGCGCGATCGAGCCGCCGATCAGGCCGAAGCCGATCAGGGCGACGCGCTGGAAATGCGGGTCCACGCTCATTTGCCGGCCATGAAGTCGCGCAGCGCGTCCACGACGAGGCGATTGGCCTCCTCGGTGCCGATGGTCATGCGCAGCTGATGGTGCAGGCCATAGTTCTTCAGCGCGCGCAGCACGAGGCCACGCCTGGTGAGATAGGCGTCGGCCGCATCCGATGTCTTGCCGCTTTCCGGAAAGTGGATCAGCACGAAATTGGCAACGCCGGGCGTCACCTTCAGCCCGAGCTTGGTGATCTCTTCACTGAGCCAGTTGCGCCAGGTCTCGGTGAACTGCTTCGACATCGCCTGATGCGCGGTGTCCTCGATCGCGGCGACCGCGGCATACATCGCCGGCGTCGATACGTTGAAGGGGCCGCGGATGCGGTTGACGGCGTCGATGATGGGCTCGGGGCCGAACATCCAGCCGACGCGCAGCGCCGCGAGGCCATGGATCTTGGAGAAGGTGTGCGTCACCACCGTATTCTCCGTGGTGGCGACCAGCTCGATCCCCATCTCGTAGTCGTTACGGGAGACGTAATCGCAATAGGCCGCATCCAGCACCAGCAGCACGTGCGAGGGCAGGCCGGCGCGCAGGCGCTTGACCTCGTCGAACGGGATATAAGTGCCGGTCGGATTGTTGGGGTTGGCGAGCCAGACCAGCTTCGTCTTCGGCGTCACCGCTTTCAGGATGGCGTCGACGTCGGCGGTCAGGTTCTTCTCGGCCGCCACCACGTTCTTGGCGCCGTTCGCCATGGTGGCGATCGGGTAGACCAGGAAGCCGTGTGTGGTGGAGATCGCCTCGTCGCCATGGCTGAGATAAGTGTGGGCGAGCAGGTTGAGGATCTCGTCCGAGCCGGCGCCGCAGATGATGCGGTTGGGATCGAGCCCGTAGTGGCGGCCGATCGCCTCGCGCAGCACGCGCGAGGTTCCCTCAGGATAGTCTTCCAGATGATCCGCGACGTGCTTGAAGGCCTCGATCGCCTTGGGCGAAGGTCCGAACGGCGTCTCGTTGGCCGAGAGCTTGAACACCTTGCGGCCGGGCTCGGCGACCGGGGTCTTGCCGGGCGTGTAGGGCGCAATATCGAGAATGCCGGGATTCGGCATGGGGCGGGACATCTTCAACTCCGGATAGGCTTTGGGCGGTACGCGATTTACGACCCGGTCGGGGGCACCGTATAGCGCGTTGCGTGGCTGCCGACGAGGGCCGTGGAGCGCACCGAGGCCCCCGCTTCGATCAGGGCAGCCTTGATCTTGTCGATGCTGGTGGCCGATGTGACCGAGACCAGCAGCGCCGCGCCGTCGAAGGCGGTATCGGGCACCGCCACGATCTCGGCGAGCGGCGACAGCGCCCGCGCGACCTCGGCGTTCCACCCTGACACGCGCACGCTGAAGGTCTCGACCTCCGTCACCACGGCGCTGTCGGCGACGCGCGAGATCGCGAACACCGGCAGCGACGCCGGATGGTCGGCGCGCTCGACGAAGGGCATGCGCGCGATGATCTTCGGCGCGCCCACGGCTTCCAGCTCCAGCCACCACGGCGTGCGGCTCGATGTCGCCGAGACCAGCGCGAGGTCACCCTTGGATTTCGCCACCGCCTCGACCGCCGCCTGCGCACTGAAATGCGCGACATACGGCACCGTGAAGCCGAAATGGAAGCGCACGGAATCGCGCATCGCGGGCTCGCTCGCCGAGATGTCGGCATGCACGGAGAACGGCGCCTGGACATAGGTGAAGGTCGAGATGATGACGCGCCAGATGCTTTCGACGGTGTCGAGCGGCAGGATGCCGCGATGCCGCTGCACGATCTCGCGCATCATCGAGGCCTCGCGCGCGGGCCGGAACGCCGAGCCGACCTCCTGGGTCTGCTTCACCTGGATCAGCCGGTCGATGATGTCGCCGCGCTGCATCAACAGGCGATGCATGGCCTCATCGATCGCGTCGATCTCCTTGCGCAATTCCTGGAGCGATGGTGGCGCGGGCGGTCGTTGGGACATATCTGACAGGACTGTTGTGAGGCTGCGGAGATTGTCCTGATTAGGCAGTCAGGGCGGCGAAAGCAAAGAGAAATGACGGCCTGCAAGGCTGCCGGATGAGAGGCGATTTTGGCTCATCCTGACTGCGACTTGACGAAATCGGCCCAAGCCGGTAGGTTTTTGCCCGTTCCGTGGTCATTTGAGCCGGCCGGCTTGCAGCCACGTTAAAAAACTCGCTAAACAGGCCGGGGACGCTTCCGATCCCGGCCGAACCTATCGTTCAGGCCGGGTTTTTCATGGCCTGATTTCATCGCGGTCTCACGTCCGATCGCAAACGAGGTCGATGGTCAGAGATGGTTGGCGTCAAGTCTGTCCCAAGTCCTACGATCCCAAGTCCTACGATCAGTGCCGACGATCGGTCGCATGAGGTCGATCATCCGAGTTCAGAGGTCGCGCGGTTCGGCGCCGACCAACCGCTGCGGCTCGATTGCGGTGTCGATCTCACCCCGTTCCAAATTGCCTACAAGACCTATGGCGAGCTCAACGCCGATCGCTCCAATGCGGTGCTGATCTGCCATGCGCTGACCGGCGACCAGCACGTCGCCAATGTCCATCCGGTCACCGGCAAACCCGGCTGGTGGGAGACTCTGGTCGGCCCCGGCCGGCCGCTCGATCCGAGCAAATACTTCATCATCTGCTCCAACGTGATCGGCGGCTGCATGGGCTCGACCGGGCCCGCCTCGATCAATCCAGCCACCGGCAAGGTGTGGGGCCTGGATTTCCCTGTCATCACCATTCCCGACATGGTGCGCGCGCAGGCGATGCTGATCGACCGGCTCGGCATCGATACGCTGTTTGCCGTCGTCGGCGGCTCGATGGGCGGCATGCAGGTGCTGCAATGGACCGCGGCGTACCCTGCGCGTGTCTACTCAGCGCTGGCGATCGCCTGTTCGACGCGGCACTCGGCGCAGAACATCGCCTTCCACGAGCTCGGCCGCCAGGCCGTCATGGCCGATCCCGACTGGCACAATGGCGCCTATGCCGATCAGGGCATCCATCCGCATCGCGGCCTCGCGGTCGCGCGCATGGCCGCGCACATCACCTATCTGTCGGACGCTGCGCTGCATCGCAAGTTCGGCCGCCGCATGCAGGACCGCGAGCTGCCGACTTTCTCGTTCGACGCCGATTTCCAGGTCGAGTCCTATCTGCGCTACCAGGGCTCGTCCTTCGTCGAGCGCTTCGACGCCAATTCCTATCTCTATCTGACGCGCGCGATGGATTATTTCGACATCGCCGCCGACCATGGCGGCGTGCTGGCGAAGGCGTTTGCAGGGATTGAGACCCGCTTCTGCGTGGTTTCCTTCACCAGCGACTGGCTGTTCCCGACTTCGGAATCGCGCGCGCTGGTGCACGCGCTGAATGCGTCCAGCGCGCGGGTGTCGTTCGCGGAGATCGAGACCGATCGCGGCCACGATGCCTTCCTGCTCGACGTGCCCGAATTCTTCGACATCTCCCGCGCCTTCCTGCAATCCGCCGGCAAGGCGCGCGGACTCACGAACAAGGACGGCTAGCGATGTCTGTGCAGCAAGTACTGCCGCTGAACGGCCTCGCGGCTGAGCAGTCGGGCCCATTTCGCGCCGACCATCTGCTGGTCGCCGAAATGGTCAAGCCGGGTTCGAAGGTGCTCGACGTCGGCTGCGGCGACGGCGATCTGCTTCAGCTCTTGGAGACCCGCGGCATTGACGGCCGCGGCATCGAGCTGTCGCGCGAGGGCGTCAACCGCTGCGTGGCCAAGGGCCTCGCCGTGGTGCAGGGCGATGCCGACACCGACCTCGTCAATTACCCCGATGATGCCTTCGACTACGTGATCCTGTCGCAGACGCTGCAAGCGACGCGTCAGCCCAAGGTCGTGCTGGAGAATCTGCTGCGCATCGGTCGCCGCGCCATCGTCTCGTTCCCGAATTTCGGCTTCTGGCGGATGCGCCTGCAGCTCCTGATCGGCGGCCACATGCCGCGCACCGAGAACCTGCCGGCGAGCTGGTACGACACCGCCAATATCCATTTCTGCACCATCAAGGATTTCGTCGAGCTCTGCGACGAAATCCACGTCAAGATGGAGCGCGCCGAGGCGCTCGACCTCTACGGTCGTCCGCTGCGGCTGCGGCTGCCCTGGTGGGTGTGGAATCTGTTCGGCGAGCAGGGCGTGTTCCTGCTGAGCCGGGGCGGTGGGAAATAGTTTGCTGCCTGTAGCCCGGATGGAGCGAAGGTCCATCCTTCGTCATTGCGAGGAGCTCTTGCGACGAAGCAATCCAGAGTCTTTCCGCGGAGACGTCTGGATTGCTTCGCTGCGCTCGCAATGACGGAGCGCGCGGCGACGCCGTCGCCCTAATGCGCCGCCATCGACCTTGGATCGCGCGCCGGCCAGCGGCCGGCTTCCACCAGCGTCACGAACCGCTCCACGCTCTCGTTGAACAGTGCCGGCTCTTCGAGATTGAGCACGTGGCCGGACTTCGGAAACATCGCGAGGCCCGCGGCCGGCAGATGTTTCTTCAGGAACAGGCTCGCGCCGATGCAGGGATCGTCCTCGTCGCCGCAGATGACCAGCGCGGGTGTGGCTACGCTCCTGATCGCTTCCGTCAGCGTGTAAATCGACGGCCGGCCACCCTGGAAGCCGCGCATCGTGTTGGCCGAACCCTTGGCATCGTGGCGCGCCAGTGCAGCATAGAAATCGGCATGACCGCGCGGGTCCTTCACCAGAAAGGGAATCCGGCTCGGCGCCTCGCGCGTGACCTTTGCGACTTCTGCCGAGCCCAGCGTCTCGAACTGCTCGGCATTGGCGCGGCACTGCTTGCGCCAGGCGTCGAGATTTTCGAGCTCCGAGCCGGAGCCGACGCCGGCCAGCGTCATCGACAGCGCGCGCTGTGGTGCGTTCAATCCGATCTGGAGCGACGAGTAGGCGCCCATTGAGAGGCCGACGAGATGCGCGCGCTCGATTCCGAGATGATCGAGCACGGCGAGCGCATCGGTGTAGAAGTGCTTGTAAGTGTAGACCTCGCCATCGGGCACGTCGGACGGCGTGTAGCCGCGCGCGGAATAGGTGATGCAGCGGTGGCCACGCGAGAAGTAACGCATCTGCGGCTCCCAATTGCTGTAATCGGCCGCGAACTCGTGCAGGAAAATGATCGGCGTTCCCTGACCTGCCTCTTCGAAATAGATGCGGACGTCGTCCCTGGTCGTGGCGTGGGGCATTAACTGTTTCCCTCTCTGCAAGCCGCAAGTTCAGGATCGCAGTTAATGCAGATGTCCGCAATAAGGCAGCTCCATCAGAGCATTGCCGCAAAATCATCGCAGCTATTCGCGGGCCACCGCGTCTTTTTCTCGCCACATCGGACGGCTTAACGGCCCCATCGATGTTGGCCGTCGCACGGGCCGACCTTGGGAAGTGGGGGTGTCAACGAGGATGAAGTATGTTTGAGTTGTTTGCGTCCCGCCTGTCGCGTCGTGTTGTCGCGCTGGCGGTGTTCTTCACGGCCATTGCCGCGTTCGTTTCTCCGGCCTCAGCGCGGCCGCATCATCGTCACAGCGCAGAGCGGCACGCTTACGTGCATCACGCCAGCAGGCATCATCACATCGGGCACTCGGTCCGCAGCTCGCGCTTCGAGCACAGCGCGCCGCAGTTGCAGGCAGGTGGATTCGCCAAAACGCAGGCCAGCTATGATCCGAGCGCCAGCAGCGGCGGTGCGACGATGAGCGGCGGCTTCGGCGGCGGTTCAGGCCTCGTGTCCGAGGCGCGCCGCTATCTCGGCGGCAACCCGACGGGGCGCGGCAGCCTGTGGTGCGCGCGCTTCATGAACATGGTGCTTGAGAAAACCGGCCACCAAGGCACCGGATCGGACATGGCGAACTCGTTCGCGCATTACGGCACGCGCGTCTCCGGCCCGCAGGTCGGCGCCATCGCGGTGATGTCGCGCGGCCGCCGCGGCGGTCATGTCGGCATCATCACCGGCATCGATGCGCAGGGAAATCCGATCATGATCTCAGGTAACAATGGCAACCGCGTCCGCGAAGCCCCGATCTCGCGCGGCCGGATCTACGCGTATGTGATGCCGAATTAGCGCCGTCATTGCGAGGAGCTCTTGCGACGAAGCAATCCAGACTGTCTCCGCGGATGCATTCCTGGATTGCTTCGCTGCGCTCGCAATGACGGAGTGTGTTGAGCCGCCGTGGGCTCATACCAATCTCGGCTCTTCCACCGCCACCGCATCTCCCACGCCGATCTCGCCATCGGCCACCACCTCGGCATAGATGCCGCAATCCATGTGGCCGAGATGGCGCGACAGCGTCGGCGGTATTTCGAGATCGCGCTTCGCCGTCACCGGGTCCACATTCGTGGCCGGACAGCGGACGATGCGCTTGACCACCTTCAGCCGGGCCTGCCCGATCGCAAGCGTCTGGCCGACGAGGTCGAGCTCGGACCAGGCCGGCCAGCCCTTCACGTAGAGATTGGCGCGGAAGCGCAGGGGATTGACGGCGGTGCCGCCGAGCATGGCCTCGATGGCGCGGACGCTGTTGAGATTGATGATCGACACGACCTTGCGGGCGACGTCGGAAAAGCTGTGATCGCGGCCCGACAGGACTTTCGGCGGGCCCTTCAGCTCCGGCTGAAAATTCTCCGTGAAGTAGGCCTCGATCGCCGCGCGCCCGGCCGCGGTCTCGAGATCGCCGCTGGCGACGATCCGGCCGTGCTTGCGGATGGTCAGGCGGTTGGTGGCATCCTCGAACCGGCTGTCGAGGGAAGCCAGCCGCTCATTGCGCGCCAGCATCAGAAACTGGATTTTCGGCTTCCACTCGGGCGCCTCCGGGTCGAACCCGCTGGGCCCGTTCTCGATGGCATAGCGGCGGTCGGCGGGCAGGGTCTGACCGGACCGCAAGGGGGCCCGGAGCAGGGCTTCCGGCGTCAGGCCCTTGATCGGGTAGCGGTAAAGGCCGGTGATTTCGGCGGTCTGGCTTGTTGTCATGCGGCTACTTAAGGGATTCGACCCGTACCCGCCAAGCCGGCCGATCTGCGCACGAAATTGTGAACGTGCCTCTTCCGATCGGAAGGTGCGCTTCCCACATCTGGGTCAGGTCGGCGCCAGCGCCGGCTGATAACGACCGCTTGCTGGTTGAGGAACGTCAACGCATCAGGCGGAAACCCAATGAAGATGCCGTTTGGGGTGCCTTAGAGGGCCCCAAGGGCAGGCCGAGGGACAGAAAAGACATGAATATCGACAAATATACCGAGCGCTCCAGGGGCTTCATCCAGTCCGCGCAGTCGCTTGCGATGCGCGAGGGGCATCAGCAGTTTTCCACGCTTCACCTGTTGAAGGTGCTGCTCGACGACAATGAGGGGCTGGCTGCCGGTCTCATCGACCGCGCCGGCGGCAATTCCCGCGCAATTCTGAAGGCCACCGAGGACGCCCTGAACAAGGTGCCAAAGGTCAGCGGCGGCGGCGCCGGGCAGATCTATTTGGCGCCCGAGCTCGCGCGCACCTTCGACGCGGCCGAAAAGGCCGGCGAGAAGGCGGGCGACAGCTTTGTCACCGTCGAGCGGTTGCTGCTCGGGCTGACACTGGAGAAGACCAGCGAAGCCGGCACCATCCTGAACAAGGGCGGCGTCACCCCGCAAAATCTCAACGCTGCGATCGAGGCGCTGCGCAAGGGCCGCACCGCGGACACCGCGACGGCGGAGAACGCCTATGACGCGCTGAAGAAATATGCCCGCGACCTGACCCAGGCTGCGCGGGACGGCAAGCTCGATCCGGTCATCGGCCGCGACGAGGAGATCCGTCGCACCATCCAGGTGCTGTCGCGGCGGACCAAGAACAATCCCGTCCTGATCGGTGAACCCGGCGTCGGCAAGACCGCCATCGCGGAAGGGCTGGCGCTGCGCATCGTCAACGGCGATGTGCCCGAGAGCCTGAAGGACAAGAAGCTGCTGTCGCTTGATTTGGGCGCGCTGATTGCGGGTGCAAAATACCGCGGCGAGTTCGAGGAGCGGCTGAAGGCCGTGCTCCAGGAGGTCACCGGGAGCGACGGCACCTTCATCCTGTTCATCGACGAGATGCACACGCTCATCGGCGCCGGCAAGGCCGACGGTGCGATGGACGCCTCCAACCTGCTCAAGCCGGCGCTTGCCCGCGGCGAGCTGCACTGCATCGGCGCGACCACGCTCGACGAGTACCAGAAGCACGTCGAGAAGGACGCCGCGCTGGCGCGGCGGTTCCAGCCGATCTTCGTCAGCGAGCCCTCGGTCGAGGATACCATCTCGATCCTGCGCGGGTTGAAGGACAAGTACGAGCAGCACCATGGCGTGCGGATCACCGATTCCGCGCTGGTGGCGTCCGCGACGCTGTCCAACCGCTACATCACCGACCGCTTCCTGCCCGACAAGGCGATCGACCTCATGGACGAGGCCGCGGCGCGGCTGAAGATGCAGGTCGATTCCAAACCGGAAGAGCTGGATTCGCTCGACCGAGAGATCATCCGGCTCAAGATCGAGCAGGAAGCGCTCAAGAAGGAAAGTGATCTCGGCTCAAAATCCCGACTTGAGTCGCTTCAGAAAGAGCTGGCCGACCTCGAGGAGAAGTCTGCGGCGCTGACGGCACGCTGGAGCGCGGAGAAGAACAAGCTCTCCAACGCCCAGAAGCTGAAGTCGGAGCTCGACGCCCTGCGCGTCGACCTCGCCGACGCGCAGCGGCGCGGCGAATTCCAGAAGGCGGGCGAGCTGGCTTATGGCCGGATCCCGCAGCTCGAGAAGCAGCTCGCCGAGATCGAGGCGCGCGAAGGCTCCGGTGAGATGATGGAGGAGGCTGTTACCGCCAACCACATCGCGCAGGTGGTCTCGCGCTGGACCGGCGTGCCCGTCGACAAGATGCTGGAGGGCGAGAAGGAGAAGCTCCTGAAGATGGAGGAGCAGCTCGGCAAGCGCGTCGTCGGCCAGGCCGAGGCCGTGCGTGCGGTCGCGACCGCCGTGCGTCGTTCGCGCGCGGGCCTGCAGGATCCGCACCGCCCCACAGGCTCGTTCATGTTCCTGGGGCCGACCGGCGTCGGCAAGACCGAGCTGACGAAAGCTCTTGCGGAGTACCTCTTCAACGACGAGACCGCGATGGTCCGCCTCGACATGTCCGAGTACATGGAGAAGCACTCGGTCTCGCGGCTGATCGGCGCGCCTCCGGGCTATGTCGGTTATGACGAGGGCGGTGCGCTCACCGAAGCGGTGCGACGCCGGCCTTATCAGGTGGTGCTGTTCGACGAGATCGAGAAGGCGCATCCCGACGTCTTCAACGTGCTGTTGCAGGTGCTGGACGACGGCCGGCTGACCGATGGCCAGGGCCGTACCGTCGATTTCCGCAACACGCTGATCATCATGACCTCGAATCTCGGTTCGGAATATCTGGTGAACCAGCCGGAAGGCGAAGACACTTCTGCCGTGCGTGAGCAGGTGATGGGCATGGTGCGGGGACATTTCCGCCCCGAATTCCTCAACCGCGTCGACGAGATCATCCTGTTCCACCGCCTGCAGAAGAGCGAGATGGGCCGGATTGTCGAGATCCAGTTCGGCCGGCTGCAGAAGCTCCTGACCGATCGCAAGATCGTGCTGACGCTCGATGCCGCCGCGCGCGACTGGCTCGCCGCCAAGGGCTGGGATCCCGCCTACGGTGCTCGCCCGCTGAAGCGGGTGATCCAGCGCTACCTGCAGGACCCGCTCGCCGAGATGATCCTGACCGGAGACGTCAGGGATGGCGACACGGTGGCGATCTCGTCCGAAGGCAACGTGTTGACCTTCAACGGCAAGGCGCCGCAGACCGCGGAAATCGCCCAGTTCGAGGCGCCAGTGTCGAAGCGCAAGCTGAACTGAGCAGCAGCGTAACTCGCCAACAGATTCGCCCCGGAGAGGTCCCTCTCTCCGGGGCGTTTCATCGTCGGGTTGGGCACCTAGCTGATTGCAGATGCCGAGGCGGGCCCGGGTGGGCCTGGCTCGTCATCCTCCTGTTCGAGCTCCGACAGGATATCCACCAGCGTGCGCACGCGCCCTTGGGCCAGCGGCCTGAGGTCATTGATCATGGGCTCGTCATTGGCGAGCCAGGCCTGGGCTTCGGCGAGCTCCTCGACGGTCGCGCCGGTTCCGATGATCTCTGCAATGGTCACGTCGTCAGCGCTGCCGACCGCCTTGATGACGTCGTCGCGTGAGAGGTGCTGCATGATCGGTCTCCTCTTGACGGACTGGACCTATCAACCATGAGCATCACCCAACTGTTCCACCCCGAGTCGCGCGGCCGTTCTGACGGCGATCGGAAGCGTTTTCGTGATCGTGAGGGGCCCGGATTTTGGGCACGCCGGTTGTCAGCGATGTCAGGGAATTACCGGTTTACCGATTCGTGACCTGTAGCGGCCCGCCCGTCGCGTCCGACATGCGGGCGATGGCGCCGCCGCGACCGCTCATCATGCCGTCGAGGCGGTCTCGCTCCTTCTCGAAGCTGGCCAGCATCGGGCCTTCCAGCGAACGGCCGCGCGGCAGTTTCACGCGCATTGGGTCGACGAAGCGGCCGTTGACGAGGATTTCGTAGTGCACATGCGGGCCGGTCGACTGGCCGGTCGAGCCGACAAAGCCGATCACCTGGCCCTGCCGCACCTTCTTGCCCGGCTCCATGCCCTTGGCGAACGCCGACAGATGGCCGTAGGCGGTCTCGTAGCCGTTGTTGTGCTTGATGCGAACGTATTTGCCGTAGCCGCCCTCGAGCTGCGCCTTCTCGATCACGCCGTTGCCGGCGGCGAAAATCGGCGTGCCGTAGGCGGTGGCCCAGTCGACGCCGGTGTGCATCTTCACGTAGCCGAGGATCGGATGGCGGCGGCCGCCGAATCCGGAGCGCATGATGGCGCTGTTGACGGGCTTGCGGACCAGGAACTTTTTCGCGCTCTTGCCGGTCTCGTCATAGTAGTCGACGACGCCGTCGTCGGGACTCTGGTAGCGATAATATTTCTTGGTTTCGCCGCCGACCGTGAGGGATGCGAACAGCACCTCGCTCTTGTCCGAGGCCGTCGTGCCCTCGTCTTCGCCGGCGTAGAACACATCGAACGAGTCGCCCGGTTGCACCTTGCGTTGGAAGTCGACGTCGTAGGAGTAGATCTTGATCATGTCGTCGATGACGGGCATCGGCACTTTGTTGCGCATCGCGGTCTCGTAGATGCTCTGGTAGAGCCGCACGCCGCTGCCGTCATCATCGTCATCGTCTTCGCTGCTGGGGTTGGCCGTAGCGTCGGCGACGGTATTCATGCTGGAGACGTCGACCGCGACGTATTTGCCGAGATCGGACAGCGCCGCGATCGCCTCGACCACGGTGTCGTTGGCGACGACGACGCGATAGGGCTGCAAGCGTGCACCGGGGCTTGCGGGCGCCATCAGGATGCGAAGCTTTTCGCCTTCCTTCAGCCCGCCGTCGCGGCCGCGGGGACCGAGGGTTGCGGCAATTGCCTTGATCTCCTCGGCGGTGGCGCCGAGATCGCGCAGCACGGAGCCGACGCTGTCGCCCTTCTTGACGACATGGACGCGCTCGCCGTTGGGATTGCCGCCGGTGATCTGCTCCTTGGTCTTCGGCAGCAGCGTCACGTTTTCCGGCACCACGCGGGTCTCGAAGCCGGCATAGGGGTCGGACGACGACGCTTCGGTGGCGTAGGCCATCTTCATGTCGGATGCGCCGGCCGCGCCGGAGACGTCGGCGGTCGCGTTGGCGAGCGAGGCGTAGCGCACCCCGCCATTGCCGCGCCAATTGGCGGCATCGCGCACCCGCATCAGGATGTCGTCGAGCGCCACCACCGCGGAAATCTTGGCCTTCGGCAGCACCGGCGAGAGGTCCTTGGTGACGAAGGAGACCTCGGCGTCGGGTTCGACGGCCTCGGGATTGTTCGGATCGTCGGTCGCGGTCTTCGGATCGGAGCCGACGTCGGTGAGCATGCGCTGCGCGTTGAACGGCGGAATCTTCGCCGACAAATCGCTCGTCGTCATCGACAGATTGCCGGCGATCCGGATGAAGGGGCGCACCCGCATCACGTCGCGGTTGCCGACGCGGGCGACGGTGGAGACGCGGACGATGTTGCGCGAGGCGGTCGAGTCACTGGGCGGCGGCAGGCGATCGCTCTTGTGCAGCGTCGCGGTGCGATCGGCCGCAGCAAAGGCGCCACGCAGTGCGCCCTCGACCCGTTCCGGCACCTTGGCGAAAGTCATCTCGCCGTCGAGAGACGCGAAAACGGCGCCGCCGATCAGGGCTGCGCCGCAGAGTCCGGTCAGAATTGTGCCGCTGAACCATTGCACCGAGACACGACGGCGATCGATGACGGCAGCTTCCGAACCATCGACGGACAGCGGCGGCTCGTGGCCGAGATCAATGATCCCGGTCTCACGCCCGTAAGCGCCGCGTGATGTCCTCTGGTTCAACCCAAGTCCCCCAATCAACGACCCGAAACCTTTCCTTTCAGCGCCTCCTCCCGGTCGCCCTCTTGCAGGGGCATCTCGGAAAAAGCCTTCGCGCAGATGCTCGCACTCAGAAGGCCTCGAATGAGACCCGGCCGAAATTACGAACAGCTAGGCAGGTGAAAGGTCTCGCGATGTCTTTCGAATGTCCGAAGAAGGCTGCGTCATCGTCAGATCGCCTTCTCTGAATCCCAAATCGCTGGCAGCCCCCACTGGCACCCGCGATTCAAGCTTGTCTCATACCAGAACGCCGCGGGATTGTGGCTCTAGTACGGCGCCTAATATGGAAAAAGTTTCCTGAACGGCCGCTCGCGGAGAGCCCGGACCCAGGGAGGACGCCGGACGGATGGCGGACGGACGGGGGACGGACGGGTCGCTTTCGGCCCCCCTCAGGAGCCCCCTCCGAGCCCCTCAGGAGCCCGCCGGGGAGCAAACTTTTTTTCAGATTTTTTGCCGGACGGCGCGCCTTCGCTTGCTCTCCGTCCTTCTAATCGACTGGAATCGTTGGATTTTTTATGGAAATCCAGTGTGCGACGATTTGTTGACGATTGGCGTTGACAGCCCGGAAGGTGGGGCCTATAACCCCAACCACTGAGCGCGGCGCCGCCGGGTCACTGACCAAGGCGAGCGAACGCGCCACTGATGCTCCTCACCTTGTTGAGTGACACAACAGCCGACACAATCGGTTGGAGTCATTCGACGTCGGTAAGGGTGTCGGAACCCTTCCACTCCGGAAGGTTGGGGCCTCCACGGTCCCGGGCTGTTTGACAAGTGAAGATGAAGAAAGAGAAACGTGGACGGCGGAGTCCTTGCGCCTCTCGGACCACTTGAGAGCTTCGGCTTTTAAGTACTGAGAGAGGACGAAAGACTTCGGCGGTACACGTTTCAAAGGAAACACCATCGTTGCCCGCGATGTGAATCGCAGGCAGCACATCGACTTCGGTCGATAATGGTGGGACCTCGTCAAACGTTGTGATCAGCCGGTTCAAAGTTCAAGTCCAACTTGAGAGTTTGATCCTGGCTCAGAGCGAACGCTGGCGGCAGGCTTAACACATGCAAGTCGAGCGGGCGTAGCAATACGTCAGCGGCAGACGGGTGAGTAACGCGTGGGAACGTACCTTTTGGTTCGGAACAACACAGGGAAACTTGTGCTAATACCGGATAAGCCCTTACGGGGAAAGATTTATCGCCGAAAGATCGGCCCGCGTCTGATTAGCTAGTTGGTAGGGTAATGGCCTACCAAGGCGACGATCAGTAGCTGGTCTGAGAGGATGATCAGCCACATTGGGACTGAGACACGGCCCAAACTCCTACGGGAGGCAGCAGTGGGGAATATTGGACAATGGGGGCAACCCTGATCCAGCCATGCCGCGTGAGTGATGAAGGCCCTAGGGTTGTAAAGCTCTTTTGTGCGGGAAGATAATGACGGTACCGCAAGAATAAGCCCCGGCTAACTTCGTGCCAGCAGCCGCGGTAATACGAAGGGGGCTAGCGTTGCTCGGAATCACTGGGCGTAAAGGGTGCGTAGGCGGGTTTTTAAGTCAGGGGTGAAATCCTGGAGCTCAACTCCAGAACTGCCTTTGATACTGAAGATCTTGAGTCCGGGAGAGGTGAGTGGAACTGCGAGTGTAGAGGTGAAATTCGTAGATATTCGCAAGAACACCAGTGGCGAAGGCGGCTCACTGGCCCGGTACTGACGCTGAGGCACGAAAGCGTGGGGAGCAAACAGGATTAGATACCCTGGTAGTCCACGCCGTAAACGATGAATGCCAGCCGTTAGTGGGTTTACTCACTAGTGGCGCAGCTAACGCTTTAAGCATTCCGCCTGGGGAGTACGGTCGCAAGATTAAAACTCAAAGGAATTGACGGGGGCCCGCACAAGCGGTGGAGCATGTGGTTTAATTCGACGCAACGCGCAGAACCTTACCAGCCCTTGACATGTCCAGGACCGGTCGCAGAGATGTGACCCTCTCTTCGGAGCCTGGAACACAGGTGCTGCATGGCTGTCGTCAGCTCGTGTCGTGAGATGTTGGGTTAAGTCCCGCAACGAGCGCAACCCCCGTCCTTAGTTGCTACCATTTAGTTGAGCACTCTAAGGAGACTGCCGGTGATAAGCCGCGAGGAAGGTGGGGATGACGTCAAGTCCTCATGGCCCTTACGGGCTGGGCTACACACGTGCTACAATGGCGGTGACAATGGGATGCTAAGGGGCGACCCTTCGCGAATCTCAAAAAGCCGTCTCAGTTCGGATTGGGCTCTGCAACTCGAGCCCATGAAGTTGGAATCGCTAGTAATCGTGGATCAGCACGCCACGGTGAATACGTTCCCGGGCCTTGTACACACCGCCCGTCACACCATGGGAGTTGGTTTTACCTGAAGACGGTGCGCTAACCGCAAGGAGGCAGCCGGCCACGGTAGGGTCAGCGACTGGGGTGAAGTCGTAACAAGGTAGCCGTAGGGGAACCTGCGGCTGGATCACCTCCTTTCTAAGGATGGCTCTTCAGAAGCTTGCTTCTATCGAGCTGTTTTAGAAACATCAGGGGCCAACAGATCGCCAGATCGTTGAGCTCCATTGGCGGGATTTCGCCGTCTACGTTTCTCTTTCTTCGCGGACGAACACGCGCTGGGCCTGCACGCAGCAGGATCCGGGGTCCTTAACGGGATATGCGTTAGGGGCTTGTAGCTCAGTTGGTTAGAGCGCGCGCTTGATAAGCGTGAGGTCGGAAGTTCAAGTCTTCCCAGGCCCACCACGCTTCGCCGTTGGCTTCGCGTGGCACCGCCACGCAAGACGATGCGAAGCGTGTCCGGCATAGCCCACAGGGCGACGCCGGACTTTAAGAGGCGCTTCGTCTTCTGGTTACGGGGCCATAGCTCAGCTGGGAGAGCGCGTGCTTTGCAAGCATGAGGTCGTCGGTTCGATCCCGTCTGGCTCCACCAGATGGTTTGATCATCGACTGATCGTGCACCGTCGTCCGCGAAACATCACTTCGCATCCTGCTAGTCTGGATAGACAGCAAGATGCGTGTTTTCTGACATCGTAAAGAGGAGATCGATCCGAGTTGGGTCGTGTAGCAGATTGCTGCGCGAGCCTTCATTATCTCCGGATCATTTTCGGCGCTCGCGTCCGGCCGCAAGGTTGGTCCGCGAGTTGTAAAATGATCCTTTTAGCGAAGCTTGACCGCCTCGCTATCGGAACGATCTTACGAAGCAAGCTGGTCTTTCTAGTCAATGTCCGGCTGCGACAACAGCATCTTCGAGGGTGCATGCCTTCAATGGCAGTTGCGCAGACAACATTCTGCCGAGTGTGTGGACATTGATAATGAGAGCAATCAAGTGCCTTAAGGGTGTTCGGTGGATGCCTTGGCGCTGAGAGGCGATGAAGGACGTGCTACGCTGCGATAAGCCGTGGGGAGCTGCGAAGAAGCTTTGATCCGCGGATTTCCGAATGGGGAAACCCACCTTCGATAGCCGGAACTCCAAGACCTTGTGTCTTGGTGTTCGACCAGAAATGATCGGGACCATGACCTGGATGCAGAAATGCTGAGGTTTTGGATTTCCGGTTATCAAGAGAAGGTATGAGACTTCTGAATACATAGGAGGTTTCAAGCAAACCCAGGGAACTGAAACATCTAAGTACCTGGAGGAAAGGACATCAACAGAGACTCCGTTAGTAGTGGCGAGCGAACGCGGACCAGGCCAGTGATACATCAAAGACAATCGGAACCGGTCAGGAAAGCCGGGCCTCAGAGGGTGATAGCCCCGTACGAGTAATGCGATGATGTATCCACGAG
>NZ_LJYG01000047.1:349699-372378 GCF_001440035.1 Bradyrhizobium manausense
CCGTTCGAGACCGCGTCGAGCACCTGCAGGCCCGGGACGATCTCACCGGCTGCGAAGGGCTGGATCTGGAAACGGTTGTCGGTGATCTCGGCGACGCGCTTGCAGAAATATTCGCAGCCGCCATAAAGCGTATCGAGTGCCTTCGGCCAGCTCGCGGCGAGCCGCCATCGCACCTCCGGCATCGATTGCGCGATCGCCGGCGCAGCGACCACACTTGCGGCCAGGCCCAATCCGCCTGCCGTCAGGAATTTACGACGTTTCATGCGTGTCCCCTCTCTGTGGTGTCGATAGCTCGACGAGGGATCGCGATCTTGTCGTCGCTTTGCTCTTCGCCGGCGGCCGACGTGTGTCCGAAATTCAGAATTCCGGATCGTGGTCAGGATGACCAAAGCAAACCTGCAAATCAAGCGCACTTTGGTCGCCCCGGCGATCCCTCGTTTTGCCGGCGCCCGTCAATGCTGCGCTGCGAACGCCGCTTCCGTGGTTTTGCGGGTGTTCACTGCCAGGGCCACGGAAGAGAGGCGGCTGCCTTGAAGAACGGCAGATGATGCCCGGATGAATCCGAGCTCCCAAATTGCAAAATTCAAGAGCTCGGGGCATCCTCAATCCATGATTTTGATTTTCATTCTCGGAGCAGTCATTGCCGCCGTTGCGCTGACCGAACGGAGCGTTGAACATCTGCCGTTTGCGGTCGCAGCTCTTCTCTTCAATGCAGCCCTGCTGCTGGTTTTTGTGGCCGATGTCGAGCGAGCGATCCTGCTGTCCGGCCTGCTGGCCGTGGCGATATCAGGCATATCCTCAGTCAAATTCGACCACAGCGCGCTCAAGCTGACGGTTTCCGATCTGCCCCTGGCGTTTGCAGGCACGGTCCCGTTTTTTGTCCTGCAATACCCACGCATGATGCTGGGTGTTCTGGCCGCAGGCGCGCTGTTCGCCTTCGCCTCAAGCGCGGTTCTGCTCTATGGCGCGGGTTCTCCCATTCCCGTCACGCCTCGCGTTCTCTTGCTCCTGCTTGCGCTCATCGGCTTTGCCAAGGCTTGCGCGTCAAAGGGCGTTACGTCTTTGCGGCTCACTCTGACGCAAGGGCGGTGCTTCTACTCAACCTTCATGGCCTCGCTGGTCGACCCTGCTTGCTGGCGACAGTTCGGTGCGTTGGCGCTGAGCGATATCGCCAACGAACCGCTGCCCTTGCGGGAGGCCATGCCGGCGCGCTCCGCCTGTTCTCCCGACATTATCGTCATACAGCACGAGTCCGTCTTCGACCCGCGCATTTTCGGCCTTCCGGTCGATCCAACAGTCGAAGCCTTCCTGTCCCCGCCAGATGCGGAATTTGGCGGCCTGAACGTCGACATCTACGGCGGAGGATCGTGGCAATCCGAATTCAGCCTGCTGACCGGCCTCTCAAGTGCCAGCTTCGGTTCAAGCGCCTACTATCTCTTCAAGAAGGGCGCCGGCCGCTTTCATAGCAGCCTGCCGCGTTCGTTGGCCTCGCTCGGCTACCACTCGACATTGATTTCAAGCTGTCGCCGCGGATTTCTCAGCTACGATAAATTCTACAGTTCGATCGGTATCGACGACCGCATCTTCGTCGATGAACTTCCCCCGCCATTCGATCTCAGGCGTTTCGAGGCAACAAATTCCGACGCCGTGTTTCTGGATGCGGTCATCGCTGCGTATGCCAAGAGGGTCGCTCACGACCCGACGCCGAGATTTCTTTATGCGCTGACCAACTTCAATCACGGCCCGCACACTAGGCAGCTTGTGCCCTCAGGCCTTTTCGAGAGGGAACGCGCCTTTGCCATGGCCAGCCTCCCCAATGCCGGATATGCCGAATACTACACGCGACTGGCAGAGACCGCGTCAGCCTGGCAAACCGCCAGAGCCAGGCTGGCCAGCAGCTTCCCTGACCGGCCTGTTCTCATCGTGCATTACGGCGACCATCAACCCGTGCTGACGAAACAGATCGATCGACAGCTGAAACGACCGGAAGATGGGCGGAGCCCTTTTCGTACCTTCTACGCGATAGAAGCCCTCAATATCCCTCACTTCAGCCCCGGACCAGGCGCAGACCTCGATATCGCCTTCCTTGGTACTGTCGCGTTGCAACGGGCGGGCGTTGCGCTTGATCCGGTCTTCGCCACCCGTGCGAGCTTGATGGATGATTGCCGGGAAGCCTACTTCGCCTCAAGCTCCGAACGGAAACGGCGTTTCCATCGCACGCTCGTGGATCTGGGCCTCATAGACCTGATGCCGAACGCCCGGCAGGCTCGTTAAGATCGAGCCTCACTCCCCGTCAGGCTTTACCGCTCATTTCACCTTCGATCCAACAGCTCGCGAATCTTCAGCGCCAGCCTTGCCTGAGTGACGGGCTTTTCCAGCAGTTCCACGCCCTCGTCGAGCCGCCCCTGGTGAACGACGGCGTTGCGCGAGTAACCTGTCATGTAGAGAATCTTGAGTTTGGGCCTGATCTGCTGCGCGCGCCGTCCCAGATCGCGACCGTTGATGCCGGGCATGACGACATCGGTCAGAAGCAGATCGACCTGCTGATCTTCCTGCAACAAAATGGTCAAAGCGGCCTGCGCGCTGCTGGCAGACAAAACCCGATAATTGAGATCCCGCAGGACGTCCGAAACGTAGGTCCTGAGATCGGGATCGTCTTCGACGACGAGAATGGTCTCTACAGCGACGCCTTCCGCCACGAACTCGTCCGCAGGCTCGGAACTGGGCTGTGCACTGCCCGCGTAACGCGGGAAATACATCTTGATGCTCGTGCCTTCCCCGACCTCGCTGTAGATCTTCACATGTCCGCCGGACTGTTTGACGAAACCATAGACCTGGCTCAGTCCAAGCCCGGTCCCCTGCCCAGGCTCCTTGGTGGTAAAAAACGGCTCAAATGCATGATTAAGGACCTCCGGCGTCATGCCGGAGCCGGTATCACTCACGCAGATAGCGACATATTGGCCGGCTGCGAGCTCCGGGTTGACACGCGAATAGTCTTCGTCAGCGGAGACATTGGCCGCCTCGATGGTCAGCTTCCCGCCGTCGGGCATCGCATCACGGGCATTGATCGCAAGGTTGACGATCGTCGATTCCAGGTGGTTCACGTCCACTTCGATCTGCCAAAGACCGGCGCCGCCCACCGTCTGCACTTCGATGCGTTCACCTAAAGTGCGCTGAAGGAACTCCTGCAGGCCACTCAGGAAGCCGTTGAGATTGATCGGCTTGGGATCGAGCGCCTGACGGCGCGAGAAGGCGAGCAACCGAGATGTCAGCGCGGCGGCCCGCTGAGCGCCGCGCTTCGCATTTGCCAGCGCGCGATGGAGATTCGGTGCTCCGACGTTGCGGCTGTTGCGCTCTGCATTCTCGAGGTTTCCCAGCACGATCATCAGAAGATTGTTGAAGTCATGCGCGATGCCTCCGCTGAGCTGTCCGACCGCCTCGAGCTTCTGGGATGCAACGAGTTGCTCCTGGACCCGGTGCAGCTCGTCCTGGGCCTGCTTCCGGTCGGTGAGATCACGCGTGACTTTCGCAAAGCCGATGATCGTGCCGCTCTCGTCGGTAATCCTGTCGATGACGACCGAGGCCCAGAAGCGCGTGCCGTCCTTGCGCAAGCGCCAGCCCTCGGCTTCGAACCGACCTTTTTCGGCGGCCTCCTTCAGCGCCAGTTTCGGCACTTCTTTTTCAAGATCCTCGGGCGTGTAGAAGGTGCTGAAATGCCGGCCGATGATCTCCTCCGGCCGATAACCCTTGATGCGCTCGGCTCCGGGATTCCAGGTCGCGACATGTCCGGAGGGATCGAGTTGAAAAATCGCGTAGTCGACGACGGCTTCAACGAGCCGGCGATATCGTCGTTCGCTTTCCAGCAGGTCGTTACGGGCCTGCTGCCGCTCGGTGATGTCTCTCGTCACCTTCGCGAACCCGATCAGACCGCCTTCCTCGTCACGGATGGCATCGAGAACGACGAGCGCCCAGAAGCGGCTGCCATCTTTTCTGACGCGCCAGCCTTCAGTGGCAAACCTTCCTGTCTCCGCGGCGGTTGCCAGCGCCTTGGACGGCAAATCCTTCTGCCGATCTTCGGGGGTGTAAAAGGTCGAAAAAGGCTTCCCTATGATCTCATCGGCGGCATAGCCCTTGAGGCGTTCAGCGCCCCTGTTCCAGGTCCTGACACGGCCGTCGGTATCCAGCATGAAGATGGCGTAGTCGATGATCCCGTTGATCAGCAACTCAAGGCTTTGGGGATCCGCGGCGGCGGTCGTTTTCATTCAAGGGGACTCTGGAGACGGAACGGGGCTAACTCCCAGCCGCGGAATAGGTTCCCGCGCAGGAATGTCTGCTTGTTCCTTGAAGGCAAGGGTTGATGGAGGTGAGCGCAAACAGGGGCAGCTCATTCAGCTTGATGCACACTGATCCAAGGTCGGGCGAGCGTCGTATAGCAGACGGAGGCTCGAATGAAGCGCGACAACGTCCTGCAATTCCCTGCTCCCGGCCACGATCTGTCATCCGATGCCTTTGTTTCCGAGCTCACAAGGCTCTGTGATGAGTTGGCATCCGAACTCTCGTATGGAGCAGAGTCTGGCGGGTTCGGCGACCAACTGATGCGCATCGAGAAATCAAGTATTCTGCTTGCAAGCATCAGTCAGCTGGTGTCGCGGGGCGGCGACCGTCTACGCGCAGCTCAGTCATTCGAGCGGATCATGCATGCAGTCGCCGAGTTGCGCTCCGAGTTCGAGGGATGTGTCTCGCAAGATCTGGTTGCTACTTCGCGAACGCCGCCTCCATCGCCTTCCGTGTCCTGATCGTCTCGTTGTTCGCGTCGAACTCGACGTCGTTCCAGCGCACGATCTCGCCATGGGCAACGTCGTGCTTCAGCTTGAGACGATGGGCGAGGCCGATCGGCAGGGCGCCGGCTTTCAGGCTCGCGGCCGCCGGCACCAGCTTGCCCCACACGGTGTAGCCGCCTTCGCCGTCGAGCATTTCGCCGGCGCGCAAATTGCGCTTGGCGACGGACGCGACATCGCCGCGGAAGCCGAAAGGTTGCCCGGTCGGCTCGCCCCGCAGCGCCGCCGACAGCACCGAGATGTTCAGCTCGAGCCCGATCAGATGATAGGGCTTGTACATCGCCGCAAAGCGTCCGCTGGCATCGGTCTTCAGGCCATATTGCTTGAAACAGTCGGCGGCGTAATCATTCGGCGCCTCCAGCACGACATAGACGCCCCAGCGCAAATCGCGGAACACCGGCCGGCCGTCGCGCTCCAGCGAGGAGACCACTTCCACCACGCCCGGCCGCTCCAGCACGCCGCCGCGCGACCGTGGCCGCATGATGTGCGGCAAATCGTCGACGCCGCAGGGCGGAAACAGAAGTCCCTCCGAGGGCACGTCGAGGGCGCAGGCATTGGCAATCGCTGCCATCTCGATCGCCGATTTGGTGCCGTCGAGGAAGGAGTTGAACATCTGCGGGTTCATGCCGGCCGACTGGGCTTCGCCGGCGGTGAGACCATAATGCTGCCAGACGCCGTCAGGCGTCACGTCGTGATAGGCGGGCAGATATTTAGTGCCCTTGCCGGCGGCGACGACGCGAAAACCGGTGGCGCGGGCCCAGTCGACCATCTCCGCCGTCAGCGCCGGCTGGTCACCATAGGCGAGCGAGTAGACCACGCCCGCTTTGCGCGCCTCCTCGGCAAGCAGCGGGCCGGCGAGCACGTCGGCCTCGACATTGACCATCACGATATGCTTGCCCGCCGCGATCGCGGCGCGCGCATGGCGGATGCCGACGGCCGGATTGCCGGTCGCCTCCACCACCACCTCCATCGCGCCGCCGGCAATCGCACGCGTGCCGTCATCGGTGAAAACGGTTGCGGCGATCCGGTCGGCGCTCCAGCCGACAGTGCGGCAGGCCTCGCGCGCACGCTCGCGGTCGATGTCGACTATAACAGGCACCTCCAGTCCCGGCGTGTGCGGCACCTGCGCCAGAAACATCGAGCCGAACTTGCCGGCGCCGATCAGCGCGACACGGACAGGCTTGCCGGCGGACGCGCGGGCTTGCAGGAGGCGGAAGAGGTTCATGGGGGATGTCCTACGTACAACAACTAAGGCTCGTCGTCCCGGGGCGCGCGAAGCGCGAGCCCGGAATCCATCGGGCCGCAGAGACGGGGGATAAATGGATTCCGGGCTCGACGCCACGCGTCGCCCCGGAATGACAGTTCACTCCGCCGCCTGTCGCGGTGCCCGCGCCAGCCGCACCAGCGCATCATCATCCACCGTCTTGATCGGCGTGAAGTCGCGATGGGCGATATACTCGGGGCGCGTCGGGTTTCGGATATAGTTCGAGACCGCGTTCAGGGTCAGGTACACGATCTTGCGCGGGTAGGGCGTGATGTTGCCGCTGGAGCCGTGCACCAGATTGCCGTGGAACATCAGCATGCCGCCTCCCTTGCCGGTCGGCGCGACAATGCCGCCCTGCTTGACGAGGCGCGTCACGGTGTCCTCATCCAGCGTCCACAGCGGGTAGGACGTCGTGGCGAGGTCGTGCGAAGCCTCGAGATCGCCGGCATTCTGGCTGCGCGGCACCAGCATCAAGGGGCCGTTGATCGGCATCACCTCGTCGAGGAAGATCGCAATGTTCATCGCGCGCGGCTCCGGCATGCCGTCGTCGCGCTTCCAGGTGCCGTAATCCTGGTGCCATTGCCAGACGTCGCCGGTGAAGGCCGATTTCGCGTTGATCTTGAACTGGTGCATGTAGACAGGCTCGCCAAACACCTGCTCGACCGGCTCGATCATGCGCGGATGTGCGCCGAGGATGCGGAATGCCTCGTTGTAGAGATGCGCGGCAAACGCCGTGCGCGGCGCGCCGCTCTTCTCGCGCCAGACCTCGGGCCGGTTGGCATCGTAAATGCCGACCGCCTCGCGCGCCAGGAGATCGACCTCTTCCTGGCTGAACAGTTCGGGCAGAAACAGCCAGCCCTCGCGGTGGAAGAACTCCAATTGCTCCTGGGACAGTTTCATGGGTCTCCTCCTGTTTTGTCGATTTTGCTTTTGTTCGTCGTTCCGGGGCGATGCGCAGCATCGAACCCGGAACCTCGAGATTCCGGGTCGCGCTATCGCGCGCCCGGAATGACGGCGCGCTTGCCGCTACGCCGCCACCTCGTCCGTCGCCCTCAATCTCTCCTCAGTCATCCGTCCCGCCGTCTGCGCATGCGCGAGCGCGGCGCGTTCGGCCGCATCTAATACGGAATTCCGTAGTCAACGATATCGCCGGAGGGAGGGCCGTCAATCATTGGCGGTTTTGGCTACGTAAGCCCTTGATTTTATTGATGCGGTCTACTGTGCATGGGGTTGTTTTCGAAGTTGTGGGACAGCGCCGGGCGCTACTCCGCCAAAAACCGATCCACCACTTCGCAAAACTCCAGTGGCGCCTGCTCGAACATCCAGTGTCCGGCGTTGGGGATCACCGCCGTCTTGGCGCCCGCGATGTGCTCCGCCAGCACGCGCCATATCACCGACAGACTTCCCGTCGTTGCGCCGCCGCCGATCAACAGCGTCGGCGTCCTGATCGCCTGCGCATCGCTGCGCGTGTAGGGCCGGCGCTGCTCGTTGATCTGGCCGAGGAAGGTCGGCGTGTTGTCGCGCAATTGCTGCTTTGCCGCCGCCGGTACGCGCCGCCACGAGCCGTCGCCTTCGATACCCTCATAGAAGTTTTGCAGCGCGCCTTCGATGTCGCCGGCACAGATCATCTCGACCGAACGCGTCGTCTTGGCCGCGAGCGGTGGATACGCCGGCGTGCCTTCCGGCAGTGGCAGGCTGGCGTCGAGATCGCCGCCCGGCTCGGCCAGCACCAGTTTGCGCAACAGATCAGGCCGCGCCTGTGCGAGGCGAAACGCGATGTGCCCGCCGCGCGAATGGCCCATCAGGTCGACCGGGCCCGGCTTGACCTGCTCGATGAAGGCCATCACGTCGGAGACGTGCTGCGCCATCTTGTAGTCGTCACCGACGGCATCCCAATGTTCAGGAAAGAAATGCCGCAGGCTGACTGCGATCACACGATGATTTTTCGACAGCGGGCCGAGCACCGAATACCAGGTGCGGAAATCCCCGAGCGTGCCGTGCACGCAGAGCAGCGGGGGGCCCTCGCCAACTTCGAGATAGGCCATGTCGTAACCGTTGACGCGAAAGCTCTGCATGATCAGCTCGCCAGAAAGTCCAGGACCACTTCGGAATATTTCTGCGGCGCCTGCTCGAACATCGGATGCGTCGCGTTCGGGATGATCGCCGTCCTGGAGTAGGGCACATGCGCCGCGAGCGCGTGCAGCACCTTCGGCAGCAGGCCCTTGGTCCGCGCGCCCAGGATGAACAGCGTCGGCATTTTGATGGATTCAGCATCCGCCTTCGAGAACGGCGGCCGCTTGTCGCGGACCTGGCCGATCAGCGTATACGCATTGTCACGCAGATTCTGCTTCACCATCGCCGGCAATCGCGGCCAGGTGCCGGGCCCTTCCAGCGTGTCGACGAACACCGCAAGCCCGCCATCGACATCGCCGGCCGCGATCTTCTCCGCCGAGGCCGTGAACCGCGCCAGCAGCGGCGAAGGCCCGCCGGCATAGTCTGGATCGAGGCTTGCATCGAGCTCGCCGCCAGGCTCGGCCAGCACCAGCCGCCGCAGCAGATCGGGCCGCTGCTGCGCGACGCGGAAGCAGATGTGGCCGCCGCGGGAATGGCCCATCAGATCGACCGGACCGAGGTCCAGCTTCTCGATGAAGGCGATGACATCACTGACATGCTGGGCAATCGAATAGGTGTCGCCGACGCCATCCCACTTTGCCGGGAAGAAGTGCCTCAGGCTGGGGACGATCATCCGATGCCGCTGCGTCAGCGGGCCGAGTACGCAGCCCCAGACGCGGAAGTCGGAGAGCGAGCCATGCACGCAGACCAGCGGCGGCTTGCCCTTGTCTTCGCCCACGTCGAGATAGGGCATGTCGTAACCGTTGACGTGCAGGCTTTGCATTGGGGGCTCGCGAAAGAGGGCGGAACTCCTGTGCAAGATTCCCGGAAACCGGGTGGATCGCAACTATTTCCAAGCCTAGATTTAGGCGGAGAACACAATGGGGGCATGCGAGAGGGACGCAAGCTCAGGAACCAAGTCATGACCGACCAGCATTTTGCCCTGTTCGAGACCAGGATCGGCCTCTGCGCCATCGCCTGGGGCCCGCGCGGCATCAACGGCACGCAGCTGCCGATGGGCGGCGAGCAGAAGATCCGCACCCGCATCAGCCAGCGCCATGCCGACGCCACCGAAGCCGAGCCGACGCCTGAGGTGCAGCACGCCATCGAGCGCATGACAAAACTGCTCGCGGGCGAGCACGACGACCTCACCGATATCGAGCTCGATCTCGACGGCGTGCCCGAATTCAACCGCGGCGTCTACGAGATCGCGCGCGCCATCCCGCCTGGCAAGACCATCACCTATGGCGACATCGCCAAGCAATTGGGCGGCGTGCAGCTGTCGCGCGACGTCGGCCAGGCGCTCGGCCGCAATCCGTGCCCGATCGTCGTGCCCTGCCATCGCGTGCTCGCGGCCGGCAACAAGCCCGGCGGATTCTCGGCAAATGGCGGCGTGGTGACGAAGCTGAAGATGCTCGAGATCGAAGGCGCGCTTGTGAACCACACGCCGAGCCTGTTTGATTGAGGCTACGGGCACCGACATCGTAGGGTGGGTTAGCCCTGCGGATGTGCGAAGCACATCTGCTCGGCGTAACCGACCACTTCTGCTCCCGCGGAAACGAAAGAGGTGGGTTACGCCTTCGGCTAACCCACCCTGCCAACCCCGCTAAATCTTCGCCACCGTCTTCGGCCAATACCGGTCGCGCAGATGCCGTTTCACCAGCTTGCCCGTCGGCGTGCGCGGCAGCTCGGCTTCGAAGTCGATCGAGCGCGGGCACTTGATGGCGGAGAGACGCGTCCTGCAATAGGCGATCAGCTCCGCCTCGAGCGCCTTGCCGGCGCGTTTCATGTCGTGCGGCTGCACCACGGCCTTGACCTCTTCGCCCATCTCCTCGTTCGGCACGCCGAACACGGCGACGTCGGCAACCTCGGGATGGGTGATGAGTACATCCTCGGTCTCCTGCGGGTAGATGTTCACGCCGCCCGAGATAATCATGTAGGACTTGCGGTCGGTGAGGAACAGGAAGCCATCTTTGTCGAGATAGCCGACATCGCCGAGCGTCGACCAGCCCTTGGCGTTGTAGGCCTTCTTCGTCTTGTCGGGGTCGTTGTGATAGGTAAACGCGGGCGCGTCGGCGAAATAGACCGTACCGATCTCGCCGACCGGCTGTTCCTCATCGTTCTCGTCCAGGATCTTGATCTTGCCGACCACGGCGCGGCCGACGCTGCCGCGATGCTCCAGCCATTGCTGCGAATTGCAGACGGTGACGCCGTTGCCTTCCGAGCCCGCGTAATACTCGATCAGGATCGGCCCCCACCACTCGATCATTTTTGCTTTGACGTCGACCGGGCAGGGTGCGGCGGCGTGGATCGCGCCCTTCAAGGTCGAGACATTGTACTTGGTGCGGACCTCATCCGGCAGCTTCAGCATGCGCACGAACATGGTCGGCACCAGCTGCGATTGCGTGACCTTGTATTTCTCGATGAGCTTCAAAAAGTCCTCGGCGTCGAAATGTTCCATGATGATCGAGGTGCCGCCGAGCACGATCGCCATCATGTTGAAGCGCAGCGGAGCTGCATGATAGAGCGGCGCCGGCGACAGATAGGTGCTCTCGGCGTTTATGCCGCACATGTCGGCGCAGAGCACCCGCAGGAACGCGTTCGGCACGTCGATCTTGTTACCCTCGAAGGCTTTCTTGATTCCCTTGGGTCGACCCGTCGTACCCGATGAATACAGCATGTCGTAACCGGCGACTTCGTCCGCGATCGGCGCGGTCGGCTGCGCCGCGGCTTCCTTGTCGTAGGAGCGGAAGCCGGGCAGCGGTTCGTCGACCATGTAGAAGATGGGCTCGCCCGGCTTGCCCTTGATCAGGTCCTTGATCTGCTCGGCGCATTTCGGCGTGGTGATCACGACCTTGGCGCCGCAATCGCCGATGATGTAGTCAATCTCGTCCTGCTTCAGATAGCGGCTGATCGCGGTGTAATAGAGCCCGCTGCGTTGCGCCGCCCAGCAGATCTCCATGAAGGCGAGGCGGTTTTCCATCAGCAGTGCGATGTGATCGCCGGCCTTCAGCCCCAGCGAGCGGAACAGCTGCGCGCCCTGGTTCGAGAGTTCGTCGAGTTCGCGATAGGTAATCGCCTTGCCGGTCCCGGCCATCTGGTAGGCGATCTTGTCGGGCGTGGTCTTTGCGTGGATGGACGGATGGGTCATGCTCGAGATCTCTCACCAATAACGGTGTCATCCCGGCCTAGTGCGCAACCGCGCACTCGGCCGGGACGACACCGTTTGTGTAGCGACGCCTCGGCCTACAGCCGCTCCACAATCGTCACATTCGCCATGCCGCCGCCTTCGCACATGGTCTGCAGACCATAGCGCTTGCCGCGCTGGTGCAGGGCGTGAACCAGCGTCGTCATCAGCTTGGTGCCGGAGCCGCCGAGCGGATGGCCGAGCGCGATGGCGCCGCCGTTGACGTTGAGGCGGGCGGGATCAGCGCCGGTGGTCTTCAGCCAGCCTGTCGGCACCGAGGCGAAGGCCTCGTTGACCTCGAACAGGTCGATGTCGTCGATCGTCATGCCGGCCTTATCCAGCGCCTTCTTGGTGGCGTGCAGGGGCGCATCGAGCATGATGACGGGATCGCCGCCGGTCATGGTCATGTGGTGGATGCGTGCGAGCGGCTTGACGCCGAGCTGCTTGAGGCCGCGCTCGTTCACCACCATGACGCCGGAGGCGCCGTCACAGATCTGGCTGGCGCTGGCTGCGGTGAGCTTACCGTTCTCGGCGATCAACTTGACGCCCTTGATGCCCTCGAGCGTGGCATCGAAGCGGATGCCCTCGTCGATGTGGTGGGTATCCTTGGAGCCGTCGGCTCTGACGATCTCGAGCGGCACAATCTCCTTCTTGAAGTGGCCGGCTTGCGTCGCTGCGATCGCGCGCTGATGGCTCTGGAACGAATATTCGTCGAGATCATCCTTCGACAGGCCGTACTTCTCGGCCATCATCTCGGCGCCGGTGAACTGGCTGAACACGATGTTCGGATATCTCTTCTCGATGCCAGGGCTCTTGTAATTGCCAAAGCCGTTCTTGGCCGGCAGCTGTGACGACAGGCCCATCGGCACGCGCGTCATCGATTCCACGCCGGCCGCGATCACCACGTCCATCGTGCCGGACATCACGGCTTGCGCGGCGAAGTGCAGTGCCTGCTGCGAGGAGCCGCATTGGCGGTCGATCGAGGTGCCGGGCACGCTCTCCGGCAGCTTCGAGGCCATGATCGCATTGCGCGCGACGTTGTTGGACTGCTCGCCGACCTGCATCACGCAGCCCATGATCACGTCCTCGACCAGGGCCGGATCAACCTTGGTGCGATCGACCAGCTCGTCCAGCACCTTCGCGGCCAGATCGGCCGGATGCCAGCCGGCGAGGCGGCCCCCCTTGCGCCCGCCGGCGGTCCGCGCAGCGGCGACGATATATGCCTCGGCCATTTCGGTCTCTCCCAGGATTGTTCTGAATTGGGTTGTGGGGGTTTTAAGGGGTAGGCTATGATTTAGTCAATCGATCAATTAACTCTTGTGGGGAGGCGCTGCTTGGGCTTATCTGCCGCCCGCCTCAAGTGGCGAGAGCAAGGATCTCCGTGAATACCAGCGTACCGAACAGGCTTCCGAGCGGTAAGAATTCCACGGCAGAGAAATTGCTCGTGGCCGCGAGCGAGCTGATGATCGAACGTTCGTCGATCGAGATCTCGCTGTCCGACATCGCCCAGAAATCCGGCGCCAACGCCGCGCTGGTCAAATATCATTTCGGCAACAAGGACGGTCTGCTGCTGGCGCTGCTCGCGCGCGATGCCGCGACCGAAATGTCCAACCTCGAATACCTTCTGGCGCAGCCGATCACGGCGACGGCGAAGCTGAAGCTGCACATCGCCGGCATCATCCGCGCCTATCACCGGTTCCCCTACATGAACCGGCTGATTCACTATCTCCTGCATGAGAGCGAGGCGGGCTCTGCCGACGAAGTGTCGAAGTTTTTCGTCGCGCCATTGCTCGACTTTCACCGCCGGCTGCTCGCTGAAGGCGTCAGCCGCGGCGAGTTTCGTCAGACCGACCCGGTGCTGTTCTACACCAGCCTGATCGGCGCCTGCGATCACCTGTTCTTCGGCCGGCACGCGATGTCTCGCGCGACCGGCGTCGGCCCGGTCACCGAGGAAGTCTGCCGGCAATACATCAAGCACATGGAGACGCTCATCTGCGGCGGCATCCTCACACAAGCCGGGGAAGCTGCAGCTGCCGGATAATCCGGTCGAAACTTTCAAGTCTAGAGAAGAAACGCCCAAGGAAAGGTAGATTGCGATGGAATTGAAAGACGTAGCCGTTCTCATCACCGGGGGTGGTTCGGGTCTCGGCGAAGCCACGGCCCGCGCCATGGCGGCCAAGGGCGCCAAGATCGGCGTGATCGACCAGAACAAGGAGAATGCCGAGAAGGTCGCTGCGGAAGTGAAGGGCGTCGCGCTTCATGCCGACGTCACCAGCGAGGAGCAGATCAAGGCGGCGATCGCGAAGGCGGAAGCCGCGCATGGTGTCGCCCGCGTGCTGATGAACTGCGCTGGCATCGGCGGTTCACAGCGCATCGTCGGCCGCGACGGCGTCTACCCGCTGGAAAAGTTCGCGCGCATCATCAACGTCAACCTGATCGGCACATTCAACTGCCTGCGTCTGTTCGCCGAGCGTCTCGTCACGATCGAGCCCATCGGTGAAGAGCGCGGGGTTATCATCAATACGGCGTCGGTGGCCGCCTATGAAGGCCAGATCGGTCAGATCGCCTATTCGGCCTCGAAGGGCGGGGTTGTCGGTTTGACTTTGCCTGCCGCGCGCGACCTCGCCAGCCAGAAGATCCGTGTCAACACCATTGCGCCCGGCCTGTTCTTCACGCCGCTGCTGATGGGGCTGAACGAGGAAGCCCGCAAGAGCCTCGGCGCCCAGGTGCCGCATCCCTCGCGCCTCGGCGATGCCAAGGAATACGGCGCGCTCGCCGTGCACATGGTCGAGAACGCGATGCTCAACGGCGAGACCATCCGCCTCGACGGCGCCATCCGTATGGCTCCGCGGTAACTCCGCTGTCGTCCTGGCCTGTGCGCAATGGCGCACAGGAGCCAGGACCCATGACCACCGGCGCTCGTGGTTGAGCGCGCTCAATCGGCGCCGGTGGCCAACAATAAAAGCCTGTGGTTATGGGTCCTGGATCTGCGCTCGCTTTGCTCGCTTGTCCAGGACGACGATGGGGAGTTGTCGATGTCCCAACCGCTGCTGATCGAGCATGATGACGGCGTCGACCGGGTGACGCTCAATCGTCCTGATAGCCTCAATGCGCTCGATCCCGCACTGATCGATGCGCTCAATGTCTACTTCCAGGGACTGCAGCGCAACCGCGACACGCGCGTGGTCGTGTTGAAGGGCGCCGGCAAGAATTTCTGCGCAGGCCTCGATCTCAAGGCCGCGATGGCGCGGCGCGCCGGGCAGCACGAGCCGCCTGGTGTCACGGAGTCGCTGGATTCGCAGCGGCGCATCGCCGACATCGTGATGCTGATGCGGCGCTGTCCGCAGCCGATCATCTCGCTGGTGCAGGGCGCGGCGGCCGGCGGTGGCTTTGCGCTGGCGCTTGCTTCCGACATCCGCATCGCGACGAGATCGGCGCGGATGAACTGCGCCTTCATCAAGCTTGGCCTCGGCGGCTGCGATATCGGTACCAGCTATTTCCTGCCGCGGCTCGTCGGTGTCTCCGTGGCATCGGAGCTGATTCTGACCGGACGTTTCATCGGCGCCGAGCGCGCGCTTGCGGTGGGACTCGTCTCGGAGGTCGTCGACGAGGACAAGCTTGATGCTGCGGCTGAGCCCTACATCGATGCGATGATGACCGCGTCACCCGTGGGGCTACGGCTATCAAAGGAATGTCTCAACATGAGCGTCGATGCGGGATCGCTGGAAGCGGCGATCGCGATGGAGGACCGCAACCAGGTCCTGTGCAGCCGCTCCGAGGAATTTTCGGAAGGCATCAGGGCCTTCCTTGAGAAGCGAAAGCCTGTCTATATCAAGCGCTGAGACGAGAACGATCCGTAAAGGACAGTAATTCCGGGAGACGCAAAATGAGTGGAAGCGCGGCAGCGGTGATGGCGAGGCCCGCCTTTCGCAAGGTCGAGTGGCTGGCACGCGATATCGATGTCGAGCGCCGCGCCGACGGCACGGTGGTGCTGAAGTCGCGCATTCCCTTGCAGGCCTATGAGAAGCATCTTCCGGCCTCGCTGGCAAAATGGGCAAGGGAAGCGCCCGAGCGGATCTGGCTCGCGCAGCGCGGCGGCCCGAAGCGCGACTGGCGAAAAGTCTCTTACGGCGAAGCCAAGCGGACCGTCGATGCGCTGACGCAGGCACTGCTGAATCTCGAACTCGATGGGCGCCCGGTCGCGATCCTGTCAGGCAATTCGATCGAGCATGCGCTGATGACGCAAGCCGCGATGCAGGCGCGCGTCCCGGCAGCGCCGGTGTCGCCGGCCTACTCGTTGATGAGCCACGATCACGTCAAGCTGAAATATTTGTTCGACCTGATCAAGCCGCCTGTCGTGATGGTGCAGGACGGCCCGACCTTCGAGAAGGCGCTGAAGGCGATCGACCTCACCGGGGTCACGGTCGTTCACGTCGTGCGGCCTTGCGAGGGCGTCAAGAGCGTCAGTTTTGCCGAACTTGCCGCGACGCCGGTGACCAGCGACGTTGAGCTGTCGATCGCCGGCATCACGCCCGATACCATCGGCAAGCTGCTGTTCACGTCGGGCTCGACCGGCATGCCCAAGGCGGTCATCAACACGCAACGCATGATGTGCGCCAATGCGGCGATGATGATGCAGGTGCGGCCGCGCACGCCCGGCGGTCCGCTACCGGTCGTGCTCGATTGGATGCCGTGGAATCACACGATGGGCGGCAACGCCGCGTTCCATCCAGTGCTGATCGACGGTGGTACGCTCTACATCGACGACGGCCGGCCAGTGCCGGGTCAGCTGGAAGAGACCATCAGGAACCTGCGTGAGATCTCGCCGACCTATTACGCCAACGTGCCGGCCGGCTACGCCGCGCTCGCCGCTGCGATGGAGAAGGACGACGCGCTGTGCCGCTCGTTCTTCAAGAACCTGTCGATCATGGCCTATGGCGGCGCGCGGCTGCCTGATGATCTCTACGACCGCATGCAGGCGCTCGCGGTGAAGACCACCGGCGAGCGCATCGTGTTCTACACCGGCTGGGGCTCGACCGAGACCTCGCCGACCTCGACCGGCACCTATTGGGACACCGAACGCGTCGGCCTGATCGGCCTGCCGTTCCCCGGCGTCGAGTTGAAGATGGTGCCATGCGGCTCGAAATACGAGCTGCGGCTGCGTGGCGTCAACGTCACATCAGGTTATTTCGGCCAGCCCGATCTGACGAAGAAGATGTTCGACGAAGAGGGCTTTTACTGCATCGGCGATGCCGGCATCTTCGTCGACGACAACGATCCGGTGAAGGGCATCATCTTTGCCGGTCGCGTCGTCGAGGACTTCAAGCTCACCACCGGCACATTCGTGCATGTCGGCTCGCTGCGCACCGACGCGATCGCGGCGGCGACGCCGGTCGTCCATGACGCGCTGGTCGCGGGGCAGGATCGCGCCTTCATCGGGCTCCTTGCCTGGCCGAATCTGCATGCCTGCCGGCAGCTCGTCGGCAATGCCGAGCTCAGCTTCGAGGATGCGGTGAAGCATCCCGAGGTGATCGCCTGCTTCAAGCGCGGGCTGCAGGCCCATAACAAGGAATGCGAGGGCGCCAGCAGCCGCATCATTGCGCGCGCGATGCTGATGGCCGAGCCGCCTTCGATCGACGGCAACGAGCTTACCGACAAGGGCTACATCAACCAGCGCGCCGGCCTCGAGCGCCGCGCGGCGCTGGTGGAGCGGCTTTATGCGGACGAGCCCGACCAGGATGTGATCGTGCTGCGATGAATGCGACTGAATTCGTCATTCCGGGGCGCCGCGCAGCGGCGAACCCGGAATCTCGAGATGAGTGAGTGACCTCTAGATTCCGGTTCGCGACTGCGTCGCGCCCCGGAATGACAGCAAGAAAAAGGTAAGCCCGCCATGAACTTCGATTTCTCCGACGACCAGAAGCAGCTCCGCGACCAGGCGCGCAAATTCCTCGCCGAAAAATGCTCGTCCAAAGCCGTGCGCGTCGTGCTCGATGGCAAGGCGCCTTACGACAAGGAACTCTGGAAGGGGCTCGCCGAGATGGGCTTTCTCGGCGTCGCCATCCCCGAGGAGTTCGGCGGCGCCGGCGCCGGCCATCTCGAGCTTTGCGTGATCGCGGAGGAGATGGGCCGCGCCAATGCGCCGGTGCCGTTCTCCTCGACCGTCTATCTTGCCGCTGAAGCGCTGCTGATTGCCGGCAGCGACGCGCAAAAGAAGAAGTGGCTGCCCGCGATCGCGTCGGGCGAGGCGATCGGCACGCTGGCGCTGTTCGAGGGCAAGGGCAATCCCGCGCCCAAAAACGTCAAGCTGACGGCTGCGAGCGGCGTGCTCAACGGGGTGAAGAAACCGGTCGCGGACGGCGCGATCGCCGACTTCGCGGTGGTGGCTGCGCGTACTGGTTCGGGCGGGCGCGACAGCGATATCTCGCTGTTCCTGGTCGACCTGAAGGCAGGTGGCGTCGAGGTGAAGAGCCTCACCAATCTCGATCCGACCCGCGGGCAGGCGGAAATCACTTTCAAGGACTGCAAAGCAGAGCCGCTCGGTTCGGCTGGGGAGGGGTGGAGCATTCTCACCCGGATGCTTGACCGCGCCGCCGTGCTGTGTGCGTTCGAGCAGGTCGGCGGCGCAGACCGCGCGCTCGAGATGGGCCGCGACTACGCGCTCGACCGCATCGCCTTCGGCCGACAGATCGGCTCGTTCCAGGCGATCAAGCATATGCTCGCGGACATGTATGTCTCGGCGACGCTGGCGCGCTCCAACAGCTATTACGGCGCCTGGGCACTCTCGACCAACGCGGCTGAATTGCCGGAGGCGGCCGCCGCCGCGCGCATCAGCGCGACGCAAGCGTTTCAGCATTGCGCCAAGAACAACATCCAGGTTCACGGCGGCATGGGTTTCACCTGGGAGTTCGATTGCCACATGTACTACCGCCGCGCCAACGCGATGGCGCTCGGGCTCGGCAGCCTGTCCTATTGGGAAGACCAGCTGATCGAGCGCATGCGCAGGAAGAACGCGGCTTAGATTCTTGTCATTCCGGGGCGCGCGGAGCGCGACCCGGAATCTCGAGACGGGTCGATAACCTCTGGATTCCGGGTTCGATGCTTCGCATCGCCCCGGAATGACGGAAGAGAGAAAAGAACCATGAACTTCGACGACACCCCGCAGGAGGCCGAATTTCGCGCCACCGCTCGCGCCTGGATCAACGCCAATGCGCCCAAGCAGTACGAGGAGGAGCTGCGCAAATCCTCGCTGGGCCGCACCGTGCTCAAGAACGCAGACATTCTCGAGGTCGCGAAGGCTTGGCAGAAGAAGAAGGCCGACGCGGGTTGGGCCTGCCTGCATTGGCCGAAGGAATATGGCGGCCGTGGCTCATCGCCGATCGAGCGCGTGATCTGGCAGCAGGAAGAGGGGCCGTTTGGCCAGCTCTCCCGCATGTTCATCATCGGCCACGGCATGTGCGGGCCGACCATGATGGCGTTCGCGCGTGAGGAACATAAGCGCACTTATCTGCCGCCGCTCGCCTCCGGGGAGAAAGTGTGGTGCCAGCTGTTCTCCGAACCGGCCGGCGGCTCTGACGTCGCGGGCCTGCGCACGCGTGCCGAGAAGGACGGTGACGACTGGATCATCAACGGCCAGAAGATCTGGACCTCCGGCGCGCATTATTCCGATTATGGCATTCTGCTCACCCGCACCGATCCCACCGTGCCCAAGCACAAGGGCCTCACGATGTTCTTCCTGGACATGAAGAGCCCGGGTGTCGAGGTGCGGCCGATCAAGCAGGCGAGCGGCGCCTCCGACTTCAACGAGGTCTATTTCACCAACGTCCGCATCCCCGATCACCAGCGCCTCGGCGAGGTCGGCGACGGCTGGAACGTGTCGCTGACCACGCTGATGAACGAGCGCAGCGCCATCGGCGCGGCCGTCTCGACCGGTTTCCCGGAGCTGTTCGAATATTGCTCCAGCCTGATGCTCGACGACGGCCCTGCCATCGAGGATCGCGCGGTACGCTCGAAGCTGGCGAACTGGGCGGTGAAGGCGAGCGGGCTGAAATACACCAGCATGCGCGCCATCTCCGCGTTGTCGCGGGGTGAGCGACCGGGGCCGGAAAACTCCATCGGCAAGCTGGTCGCGGGCTCGATGATCCAGGACGTCGCGACCTACGCGCTGGATCTGCAAGGCGCGAGCGGCGTGGTCAGCGGCGAGGATGCCGAGCTCGCAGGCCGTTTCCAGGCGATGTTGCTGCGCGCGCCGGGCACGCGCGTCGAAGGCGGCACCGACGAGATCATGCGCAACATCATCGCCGAGCGGGTGCTGGGCCTGCCCGGCGACATCAGGGTCGACAAGGACGTGCCGTTCAACAAGATCCCGACGAGGGGAAGAAATTAGCCGTCATTCCGGGGCGATGCGAAGCATCGAACCCGGAATCTCGAGATGAGTAGGTAACCTCTGCATTCCGGGTTCGCGCGTTGCGCGCCCCGGAATGACAACAAAAGGGAAGCGCCATGAATTTCGACGACACCCCGCAGGAAGCCGCATTCCGCGAGACGGCGCGCCAATGGATCGCCGCCAATGCGCCGAAGGAGCTCGAAGAGGAGCTGTCCAAATCCTCGCTCGGCCGCATCAGGCTTGCCAAGCACGACATGGTCGAGGTCGGCAAGGCCTGGCAAAAGAAGAAGGCGGAGGGCGGCTGGGCCTGCCTGCACTGGCCGAAGGAATATGGCGGCCGTGGCGCGACGCCGATCGAGCGCGTGATCTGGCAGCAGGAAGAGGGCGTCTACGGCAAGCTGACGCAGCCGTTCCAGATCGGCGAGGGCATGTGCGGCCCGACCGTGATGGCCTGGGGCAGCGAGGACGCCAAGCGCCGGTACCTGCCGAAGCTTGCATCGGGCGAGGAGATCTGGTGCCAATTGTTCTCCGAACCGTCGGCCGGCTCCGACGTCGCGGGCTTGCGCACCCGCGCGGAGAAGAAGGGTGACGTCTGGGTCGTCAACGGCCAGAAGATCTGGACGTCGGGTGCACATTATTCCGACTATGGCCTGTTGATCGCGCGCACCGATCCGAACGTGCCCAAGCACAAGGGCCTCACCATGTTCTTCCTGGACATGAAGAGCCCCGGTGTCGAGGTGCGGCCGATCAGGCAAGCCAACGGCATGCAGGAGTTCAACGAGGTCTATTTCACGGATGTGGTGATATCAGACAGCCAGCGGCTCGGCGCCGTCGGCGAAGGCTGGAGCGTGTCGCTGACCACGCTGATGAACGAGCGAATGTCGATCGGTGCACGGCTTGCGACCGGCGTGCCTGAGATGTTCGAGTTCTGCTCCAACCTGATGCTGGAGGATGGTCTGGCCATCGACGATCCCGCGGTGCGCTCGAAGCTCGCGAGCTGGGCCGTGAAGTCGAGCGGGCTGAAATACACCAGCTACCGCGCCATCTCGGCGCTGTCGAAGGGCGAGCGGCCGGGACCGGAGAATTCGATCGGCAAGCTTGTCTCGGGCATGATGCTCCAGGACATCGCGACCTATGCCATGGATCTGCAGGGCGCGGCCGGCGTGCTCACGGGCAGCGACGAGGAGACGGTGCACGGCCAATTCCAGCAGATGCTGCTGTCCTCGCCCTCGATGCGCATCGCCGGCGGCACTGACGAGATCCTGCGCAACATCATCGCCGAGCGCGTGCTGGGATTGCCGGGCGATATTCGGGTAGACAAGGACGTGCCTTACAACAAGATCCCGACCAAGGGGCGGTGATGTGGCCATGGAATCGTAGAGCCTGTGAGTCATTTCCGCATTCGATATTAAAGAGTGGGTAGCGCCCGCGCTGATGTCGGGGGCCGTCGATGTCGAACCGCCGGGGGATGGCTGTGCTGTCTATGCTTTTGCCAGTTGGTGTCCTTGCAGGATGTTGTTGGTGAGGGCGTACCAGAGCACGACGGCACGGACCTTCTCGATGCCGCGCACGGTCAATTGCCTGAGGTCCCAGTTCCGCCACCGGGCATGGATGCATTCGCAGATCGTGCGGGCTTTGTACTGTGCCTTGCCGGCTTCGCTGGCCATGCGGGCCCGCCAGGCCGCGACGCCAGGACCGTCGCTGCTCCGAGGTAAAAAGGGATCGACACCGCTCCTGGAGTTGGGCGGAGGACAGTAGACCTCGACGCCTTCACCGTGCGCCCATTCGATGTCCTCGCCGCTGCAGAACCCGCCATCGGCGAGGTAGCGACGCGGCAAGCGCTTCAGCCGAGTGCGCGTTCGCTCCAGCATCGGCCGCATCAAGCCGCGATCTGATCCGTTGTTGTCGATGTCGACCGTGACCACGATCAGTTCGCCGGCCGCGCTGGCCACCTGCACATTGTAGGCGGGGCGGAAGCCGGCATCTGCCATCTTCATCACCCTTGCCTGCGGGTCGGTGGTGGAGGCCCGGGGCTCCTTCGGCTTTTTGCCATTGCCGCCTTTTTCGTCGAGTTGCTTGCGCTTCCGCTTGATCTCGTCCAAAGCCCTCTGCGCAGCCTGCACCCGCTCACTGCGTTCGCGTGCCGCGCGCTCTCTGGCCGCCCTGATACGCCGGCTGCTGGCTTCCGGATCCGCATCGACCTCGCGCTTGAGCTCTTCCACCACAGCCTTCGCTTGGGCCATCTGCCGGCCGAGCGTTGCCTCCCGCCGGAACGAGCCGGCCCCCGCATTCGCCCGTATCCGCACCCCGTCCTGGGTCAGCTTCTCCAGATCAATCAGCCCTGCCTCATTCAGAGCCACCAGATGTTCGACCAGCAAACGGTCCAGCAGGTCCGCGCAGCCGACCCGGAAATCCGACAGTGTGTGATAGTTCAAAGACACGCCGCCGCAGAGCCAGCGGTAGACGTCGTGACTGTCGCAGAGCCGATCCAACGCCCGCGCGCTGCCAACGCCATCGCTCGTGGCGTACAGCCAAAGCGCCAGCAGCAGCCGGGGTGATGGCGCCGGATGGCCCGGCCTGTTTTCCCGTGCCTTAACCCGATCTTCCAGCTCGCTCAGGTCGAGCCCCTCGACATAAGCCCAGATCACCCGGGCCAGATGATCCTGCCCGATCAGGCTGTCGATATCGACCGCCCGCAATTCGACCTGATTGCGCACGGGCTCGCGCAGCCGAGGTGCACCCCGCGGCACCGCTTCGGTTCGTGGCGCCGACTGATCCGGCAATTCGCCAAAAAGTCCCTCGTCAGCCATCATCCTCTCCAGCAGATCAGTCTGCCTAGAGAATCACATTCGCCCGACACGCGGTACAAAAGATTCACAGTCTCGTAGGGTG
>NZ_LJYG01000048.1:0-2300 GCF_001440035.1 Bradyrhizobium manausense
TTCGATATTAAAGAGTGGGTAGCGCCCGCGCTGATGTCGGGGGCCGTCGATGTCGAACCGCCGGGGGATGGCTGTGCTGTCTATGCTTTTGCCAGTTGGTGTCCTTGCAGGATGTTGTTGGTGAGGGCGTACCAGAGCACGACGGCACGGACCTTCTCGATGCCGCGCACGGTCAATTGCCTGAGGTCCCAGTTCCGCCACCGGGCATGGATGCATTCGCAGATCGTGCGGGCTTTGTACTGTGCCTTGCCGGCTTCGCTGGCCATGCGGGCCCGCCAGGCCGCGACGCCAGGACCGTCGCTGCTCCGAGGTAAAAAGGGATCGACACCGCTCCTGGAGTTGGGCGGAGGACAGTAGACCTCGACGCCTTCACCGTGCGCCCATTCGATGTCCTCGCCGCTGCAGAACCCGCCATCGGCGAGGTAGCGACGCGGCAAGCGCTTCAGCCGAGTGCGCGTTCGCTCCAGCATCGGCCGCATCAAGCCGCGATCTGATCCGTTGTTGTCGATGTCGACCGTGACCACGATCAGTTCGCCGGCCGCGCTGGCCACCTGCACATTGTAGGCGGGGCGGAAGCCGGCATCTGCCATCTTCATCACCCTTGCCTGCGGGTCGGTGGTGGAGGCCCGGGGCTCCTTCGGCTTTTTGCCATTGCCGCCTTTTTCGTCGAGTTGCTTGCGCTTCCGCTTGATCTCGTCCAAAGCCCTCTGCGCAGCCTGCACCCGCTCACTGCGTTCGCGTGCCGCGCGCTCTCTGGCCGCCCTGATACGCCGGCTGCTGGCTTCCGGATCCGCATCGACCTCGCGCTTGAGCTCTTCCACCACAGCCTTCGCTTGGGCCATCTGCCGGCCGAGCGTTGCCTCCCGCCGGAACGAGCCGGCCCCCGCATTCGCCCGTATCCGCACCCCGTCCTGGGTCAGCTTCTCCAGATCAATCAGCCCTGCCTCATTCAGAGCCACCAGATGTTCGACCAGCAAACGGTCCAGCAGGTCCGCGCAGCCGACCCGGAAATCCGACAGTGTGTGATAGTTCAAAGACACGCCGCCGCAGAGCCAGCGGTAGACGTCGTGACTGTCGCAGAGCCGATCCAACGCCCGCGCGCTGCCAACGCCATCGCTCGTGGCGTACAGCCAAAGCGCCAGCAGCAGCCGGGGTGATGGCGCCGGATGGCCCGGCCTGTTTTCCCGTGCCTTAACCCGATCTTCCAGCTCGCTCAGGTCGAGCCCCTCGACATAAGCCCAGATCACCCGGGCCAGATGATCCTGCCCGATCAGGCTGTCGATATCGACCGCCCGCAATTCGACCTGATTGCGCACGGGCTCGCGCAGCCGAGGTGCACCCCGCGGCACCGCTTCGGTTCGTGGCGCCGACTGATCCGGCAATTCGCCAAAAAGTCCCTCGTCAGCCATCATCCTCTCCAGCAGATCAGTCTGCCTAGAGAATCACATTCGCCCGACACGCGGTACAAAAGATTCACAGTCTCGTAGGGTGGGCAAAGCGACTTGTCCGCCGTAGCTCGTAGAGCGAAGGCGGAAGCGTGCCCACCTTCTCTCAATCATTGATAGGTCGTGGGCACGGCGCAAGCGCGCCTTTGCCCACCCTACGATACCGAGCTAGCGGATAGAGTCCTCGCCCGGGCCATGTTTTCGACGTGCGGCCGTGCTATCGCAGCCGCCATGCTCGACAGCGTCCAGCCACAACAGCCGCCGCAAACAGGCGTGCAAGGCCATCTCGCGCAGGAATTCGCCGAGACGTTGCGGCTGGCCGTGCCGATGATGCTGACGCAGCTCGGGCAGATTGCGATGATCACCAGCGACCTCGCCTTGATCGGGCGGCTCGGTGAGGATGCGGTCGCGGCTGCGGCACTTGCGCACACCGTCTATTTCGTCAGCTTCACGTTCGGGCTCGGCCTGATGGCCGCGGTATCGCCGCTGGCAGCCCAGGCGTTCGGCGCCGGCGACATCAGGCGCATCCGCCTCTCCTTGCGCGTCGGCCTGTGGGTCGCACTGCTGATCTCGCTGCCGATGATGGCCTCGCCGCTGTATGGCGAGCACATCCTGATCGCGCTCGGACAGGCGCCGCACTCGGCCGCGCTGGCGCAGCGCTATCTGAATGGCCTTGCCTGGGGCATCGCGCCCGCGCTCGGCTTCATCGCGATCCGCAGCATGATGAGCGCGGTGAACCGGCCGCAGGCGCCGCTGTGGATCACGCTCGCGGCGATCCCCGCGAATTTCGCGCTGGTCTATTGCCTGATCCATGGCCTGTTCGGGATGCCGGAGCTCGGTCTGTTCGGGGCGGGG
>NZ_LJYG01000048.1:2321-47959 GCF_001440035.1 Bradyrhizobium manausense
GCCGTTCGCCGACTATCATCCGCTCACGCGCCTCTGGCGAATCGACTGGCCTCTGACGCGCCAGCTGATCGCGATCGGCGCGCCGATCTCGTTCTCGCTGCTGCTGGAATACGGCCTGTTCTCTTCGGCCGCGCTGTTGATGGGCCTGATCTCGACCACGGCGCTTGCCGCGCACCAGATCGCGCTGCAGGTCACCGCGGTGCTGTTCATGGTTCCGCTCGGCATCGGCATGGCCGCGACCGTGCGGGTCGGCCACGCCTTTGGCCGTGACGATCCGGCCGGCGTTCGGCGCGCGGGGCTCGTCGCGGCGGTGCTCGGCATTGCGTTCGTGGCGGCCCTGACTGTCGGCATCATCCTTGGCCGCTACGAGCTGGGGCGGCTGTTCTTCGGCAGCGACGCGGCCAGCGCGCCGACGATCGAGCTGACCGCGACACTGCTGCTGGTCGGCGCCACCTTCTTCATCGCCGATGCGCTCCAGACCATCATGGGCGGCGCCCTGCGCGGCATCAATGACACCAGGATGACGCTGGCGTTCGCAGCGATTGGCTATTGGTGCGTCGGCTTTCCGATCGCCTGGATGCTCGCCTTCCACGCTGATCTCGGCGCGGTCGGGGTCTGGACCGGGCTGTCGATCGGATCATTCGTTTATGCCGGACTCCTGGTCTTGCGATTCCGGATGCTGACGCGCAAACTGGCGGGATGACAGGATCCGTTCGCGAAATCACCCCCGATGTCGATGCCGGCGCGGTGCTGGCAGGCGCGCAGTTCATCGATGCGTTTCGCGCGGAGGTCGGCACGACGCAATTGAGCGCCCGCGAGGCCTGCACAAGAATGGTGCTGCACGGGCCGCGCTGGATCGATATGCTGACGCGCTTGCGCAACATCCTGGTGACCCCCTTCGGCCTGAAAAAATCGGGTGAAGGCGCCTACGCGCCCGGCGGCCTGATCGGCCTGTTTCCCGTGGTGAGCGAGACACCGGAGCGGCTGATCGCCGGCTTCAACGACTATCATCTCGATTTCCGTATCGTGGTCGATGTCGCCGGCGAAGCGACGCTTCGCCACGTTACCGTGACCACGCTGGTGAAAACCAACAATTTGCTCGGGCGGACTTATCTCACGCTCATCACGCCGTTCCACAAGCTCGTCGCCCGCAGCATGATGGGGAGCATCGTGGAGCCCGCGCGATGACGCTGCTCCTTTGCTGTCGCTAGCTCACTCCGCGACCTTCACCGGCCCATCCGCCGCCGCCTCCGACCATTCGCCGACGACGCGGTCGAGGTCGCAGAGATTCTGGTGCATCTGCTCCAGCGAGAAGCCGAGCGCGAAGAAGCGCTCGGCGGTGTCGCTGGTGTGGCCGCGGATCAATCCATCCTGGCGCACGGCCGCCACCGCCTCGGAATAATGCTGAAGCGCGACGTGCACGGGATGGATCGGCGGCGCGCCGCTGCCTTCTCGCAGGGCTTCGGCCGCCGATTTGAGGAAGCGCAGGATCGCCGCGCTCACCTCTGCCAGGGGACCTGCGAGCCTGACCTGCACCTCGGCCGGCAGCGGCACCACGGTGGCGCGGCCGATCATGACGACGTCGTGGCGCAGCCGCAGGATCGTGCGCAGCAGGGGACCGGTATCGGGGCCGCTCGACAGCCGCGCCGAACGCTCGCGCTCGGCCTCAGCGCCGATGGTGTTCATGCCCACCATGGCGGTGCCGATGCCGTCCTGGATCCGATGCAGCGCATCATTGTCGCGGCCGCGGGTCAGGCCCGCGAGCAATTCGCCGAAGGCCTCCGCGATCAGATCGAGCAGTTTCGCTGCGCTGGGGCGAATCTGGCGCACCGCGCGCGAGGGCAGCACCAGGAAGGAGACCAGGAGGCCCGTCACCGCCCCGACCGCAACCTCGCAGACGCGGTCGATCGCCGAGGCCATGGGATCGGCATGATGCATCGACGGCAGCACCAGCACGATCACCGCCGTCACCGTCGCGGAGCTGAGATTCGGATAGATCGCGGCGAGAAAGGAAAGCGGCGCCACGGCCAGCACCAGCAAGCCCAGCAGGCCGAGCTCGCTGGAATAGGGAATCAGGATGGCGATCGCGCCGCCATAGATGGCGCCGCCGATCGTGCCGAGCATGTAGTCGCGCGTCGCCTTCAGCGAGCGGCCGACGCTCATCTGGGTCACGATGATCGACGTCAGCACGGCCCAGAGCGGCAGCATGAGATGCAGCGCGGTGGCGAGCGCATAGGCCCCGGCGGCCGCAACGGTGACCCGGACCGCCAGCCCCAATTGCGTCCTGCGCGACCAGACCCGGTCGAACAGCTGTCTTGCTGACATCATCGTCAAACGCCCCTGCGCCATCCGCTCGCGCCAACCAAAAGCATAGCTGATGCCCGCAGCCCCAAGGCTGCTTGAAAGGCCCAATCAGCCCGCCTAACTTGCCGGCCAAAACGAGGAAACACGATGGCCCACGAAACCGCAACGCTCGCTGCCTATGTCGCCAGGCTGAAATTCGCCGATATCCCGGCGGAGGTGCTGGATCGCGCCAAGGTGCTGACGCTGGACTTTCTGGGCAGCGCGATCCGGGCGCGGCGCGAGGCCGAATCCACCCCGTCGCTGCTGAAGACGCTGGAAGCGCTGTCGCTCGATGCCAGGGGCGAGGCCACCGTGTTCGGCGATTCCAAGACCTGGACCCCGGCCGTGGCGGCGCTGCTCAACGGGGCGCTCGGCCATTCCCTCGATTTCGACGATACGCATGCGGATTCCTCGCTGCATCCGAGCGCACCGGTGGTTCCGGCCGCTTTCGCCGTCGGCGAGATGGTCGGCGCTTCCGGCCGCGAGGTGCTGACGGCGATCGTCGCGGGCTATGAGGTGTGCTGCCGGCTCGGCAACGCGCTCGACCCGACCTCGCATTATGCGCGCGGCTTCCACCCGACCGCGACGGCGGGCACCTACGGCGCGGCAGCTGCGGCGGCGAAACTGTTCGGGCTGTCCGAGCAACAAATCATCGCCGCGTTCGGCGTCGCCGGCAGCCAGGCTGCGGGCTCGCTGCAATTCCTTGTCAATGGCGCCTGGAACAAGCGCTACCAGGTCGGCGCCGCCGCGATGAACGGCGTGGTCGCAGCGACCTTGGCGCGCAATGATTTCGTCGGCGCGACGGAATCGGTCGAAGGCAAGCACGGCCTGCTCGCCGGCTACACCGACGACGCGCATCCCGACAAGGCGGTCGCCGGGCTCGGCAAGACCTACGAGACCATGAAGATCGGCGTGAAGCCTTATCCGAGCTGCCGCTACACCCATGCCGCGATCGACGCGCTGATCGCGATGCGGCGCGAGCACAATCTGACGCCCGACCAGGTCAAGCACGTCCAGATCGGCCTGCATCGCAACGGCATCACGCTGACTGGTGACGCCGCCACCAAGCGGCATCCGACCTCTGTTGTCGGCGGCCAGTTCTCGATGTTCTTCACCGGCGCGCTCGCGCTCGACCAGGGCTCGTTCGGCTGGGACGATTACGCCAGGCTGGGCGATGCCGCCATCGACGCGCTCGCCGACAAGTTCGAGGTGGTGCAGGACGACCGGTTAGAGGTTGGTCGCACCCATCCTTTTGGCGCACGCGTCAGCATCACCACTGAAGACGGCGTGCACGAGCGGCTCTACGCCGATCCCTCAGGCGAGCCGAACTCATTCCCTGATGCGCAGGCGATGCAGCAGAAGTTTCTGACGCTGGCACGGCCCGTGCTGAAGGCACGGGCCGACAAATTCGCCGACGCGATCATGACGCTGGAGCGGTTCGACCGCGTCGCGACAGCGACGGAACTGGGACGGCAATAGCCGCCTAGTTCACGCCCGCCAGCTTCCCATTCTCGCGCGTGACAGCCACGACATCGCGGACGAGATCGAATACGCCGTCGGCTTGCGGCGGAAAGTTCGGCGAGCGGCCCATTCGCACGATCACGAGCTTCTCCGAGGGGATCACGATCGTGTACTGCCCGATCGTGCCCTTGGCGAAGAAGGCGTCGCGCGGCCAGCCGTGGTCGACGCGAAATCTTGCGCCAAAACTGTTGCCCTGATTGGTCCAGAACCCCGCGCCGATGCCGACCCAGGCGTTCGGCGTGGCGGACACCGAATAATTCACCCAGCCCTCCGGCAGGATGCGCTTGCCGCCGACGACGCCGTCGTCGAGATAAAGCTGGCCGAACCGGGCCCAGTCGCGCGCGGACGCCATCATCTCGCCGGAGCCCTCGATCGTGCCTGAAGCGTCGAGCTGCAGCGTGACGTCGTGCATGCCGAGCGGCGCGAACAATTCGCGGCGCGCCAAGGCGAGCGCGTCAGTGGGCTTGCCGCCGGCGGCGTTGCGGATCAGCTGCGCGAGGATGAGGAAGTTGCCGTCGTGATAATTCCACGCCGTGCCCGGCGCGGCCGCGAGCGGCGCGCGCTCGGCAAAATCAGCCATATCGTCCTCGGCATATTTCATCGTGTTGACCGGTTCGAGTACCGAGCCAAGCTTGGCCTCCAACGAGCTTCCGAGTGCGATGCCGGCGGTGTGACGCAGCAATTGATCGACGGTGATGGCATGGCGCGGATCGTCAGGATTTTGCCAGGCAGCGACGGGCGCGGGCCCGTCGAGCTTCAGCTTGCCCTGGCGCACCAGGATGCCCGTCAGCGCCGAGGTCACCGACTTCGTCATGGAGAAACCGAGCAGCTGCGTCTGCGGCCCGATCCCGTCGGCGTAGCGCTCGGCAATGACGCGGCCGGCCTTCATGACGACGATCGCGCGGGTGCGGCGATAAGGCGGCTGCGCGGGCTCGGCAAAGGCGCGGCCGAGCGCCGCTGCCAGGCCCTCGCTTTGCGGGACTACAAGTCCCGGGCCGGCGATCTCGGGCAGCAACGCGGGCTGCTGGTCGTCGGACGGCAATGCGACAGCGGTGATCCCCTGCCCGTGCTCCAGCGTGCAACCGAGCCCCTCGCGATAGACGGCGTGGCTGGGGCCGATACCGAACAGGGACACCGTGACATCCTTGCGCGCACGATCGATCTGCAAATTCATCGCCCAGGTCAGCAGACCCGCGCCCGGCATCGCGTCGGTGGTCTCGACGAGGTCGCGTTGCGGATCGAGGCCGGAGACGAAAACGTCCGAGCAGAGCGTGTGGGCGATGAAGCCGGTGGCAACCTTCGGCACGTCGCGGGCCCGCGCCGCGCCGAGCGCGAGGGCGCCACAGGCGATCGTGGTGGTAAGGAGGATGATCTTGCGGCGACGGGTCACGGGCTTTCTCCGGCTTGGGGGCGACTGCAGGAGAGCAAGCCGGGGTGGGCGATAGGCGCTCGCCGGATTTGGAAATCGGCCTCGTCGAAACTGATCGGGGCTGATTGATTTTGGAATCCTTAAGTGATTTCAAGGGTCTGAGATCTAGGCCGCGTCGGCCTTGAGACGGCGGTACTCGGTCGGCGTCACGCCGGTCACAGCCTTGAAGGCGCGGTTGAACGGGCCGAGGGACTGGAAGCCGGCGTCCATCGCGATGGTGATGACGGGAACCTCGACCTGGGTGGGATCGGCCAGCGCGGCCTTGGCCTCCTCGATGCGATGGTTGTTCAGGAACACATTGAAGTTGCGATAACCGAGCCGCTGGTTGATCAGTCGGCGCAACCGGTATTCGGGAATCTTCAGCCGGCCCGCCAGCACGCCGATGGTGATGTTCTCCTGGCGATAGATCCGCTCGTCCGCCATCAGCCGCATCAGGGCGTCGATAAGCTTTTGATCGGCGGCGTCGGCCGCTGGCTGACTGGAAGCAACAGGGATTGCGGGCGCCGCGGCGGCCGGAAACAGATCCGCCCCGTCAACGCGCATCATGGCATAGACGATCGCCGCGACGGTCAAGGTGAGCGCGCCAGCGCTGATGGTTTCGGCGACGGCGCCGACATGGTAGCCGGCAGCGGCGATCTGGAGTACCGCGTTCAGCCCGCCATAGAGCGCGATGGCGCAGACGATGAAGACGCGAGCGCTGCGGCGGCGCTCGACCAGGTCGGCCGGCCAGGAGGCGATCATCTGCCCGACCGCAAGCGCGATGAAGCCGAGCACGATCAGATTGACCACCGTGACCGAGAACCGCACATGGCCGCCGGGTGCAATCCAGACGCAGCCCGCGAAGCTGTAGGCCGCGACCGCCGCCCAGATCAAACCATGCCACCAGCGCAGGCGGAACTCGTCGTCGAACAGGGCGCGCGTGAACAACCAGAACACCACGATGGTGGCGGTCGATATTGCGATCAGCGGCGCATGCCAGAGCGGGACCCGCGACGTGACATCCAGCGAATAGCTCACCGCATGTGCGACCGAGCCCAGCACGAAGGCCGCGCCAAGGCGTGCAGCCAGCACATTGCGATAATCATGTAACAGCGACGCCGCCAGCATCAGCAGCAGCGCGACGCTGGCCGCGCGAAAGGCGAGGTCGAGGGTGGCAAGGGTCATCGGATCATGCGATCGATCGCGGTTGCGGTCGGTCGAACATCGTTCGTTGCGGCGCTTTTTTCAAGGACGATCCGCACGTCGACCGTCATCGCCCAGTTTTACAAATCGTAGGGTGGGCAGAGCGACTTGTCCGGCGTAGCTCGAAGAGCGAAGACGGAAGCGTGCCCACGGCTTCTTCTCGATTAGAGGAGGAACGTGGGCACGGCGCTGACGCGCCTTTGCCCACCCTACGGCAGATCGTCGTCGCGCACGACAGCGGAGTACGGCGCTATTGTATCTGTGACGTCTGGTTCCGGCTTTGTCGCGACGGCGATGTGAAATCCTGCTACAATCCTGCCGCCAAGAAAAGGAGCCCGTCATGAGCTGGATGCCTGATAACGATCCCGTGCTCGGCGATCCCAAAACATGCGACGCGCTCGATCTCGTCATCGTGCCGCGCACCCGCGATCTCGGCGATGGATTCGAGGTGCGGCGGGCGCTGCCGCATGGCAAGCGGCAAATGGTCGGGCCCTTCATCTTCTTCGATCATTTCGGCCCGGTGCAGTTCGTCTCCGGCAAGGGCATGGACGTGCGGCCGCATCCGCATATCGGGCTTGCCACCGTCACCTATTTGTTCGACGGGTCCATCATGCATCGCGACAGCGAAGGCAACGTGCAGGAGATCGCACCGGGTGCGATGAACCTGATGACCGCGGGGCGCGGCATCGCCCATTCCGAGCGCACGCCGGATGCGCAACGCGCCTCGGGCCAGAAGATGCTTGGCCTGCAAAGCTGGATCGCGCTGCCTGAAGGCTCCGAGGAGATCGATCCTTCGTTCCAGCATTATGCGGCGGGTGACCTGCCGATGATCTCCGAGCGCGATTTTACCGCGCGCGTGATCGCAGGCTCCGCCTTCGGCATCACCTCGCCGGTGAAAATGGTCTCGCCCTGGTTCTACACCGAGGTCACGGCCGCGGCGGGTGCGAGCGTGCCGCTCGACCCCGATCATGAGGAGCGCGCGATCTACGTCGTCGACGGCGAGGTCGAGATCGCCAATGAGCGCTACGAGGGGCCACGGCTGTTGATCTTCCGCCCCGGCGACCGCATCACCGTGAAGGCGCTCAAGGCCACGCGGATGATGTTTCTCGGCGGCGATGCACTGGAAGGCCCGCGCCACATCTGGTGGAATTTCGTCTCCTCCAGCAAGGAGCGGATCGAGCAGGCCAAGCAGGACTGGAAAACCGGCCGCTTCGCCACAGTTCCGCAGGAACATGAGTTCATTCCACTGCCGGAATAGGCTAATCCCGTTTCCGGGCGCGCCATCGGGCGCGACCGGATATCCCTTCCGAAGGCTGTGCCGATGACCACCATGCTCTCCAGCGACCTGCCCCTGACCAAGATCGGCCGCGGCAAGGTGCGCGATATCTACGCCGTCGATGACGACCGCCTGCTGCTGCTGACCACCGACCGCATCAGCGCCTTCGACGTCGTGATGGCCGAGACCATTCCGATGAAAGGCGCGGTCCTCACGCAGATCAGCGCGTACTGGTTCAGAAAGCTCGAAGGCATCGTGCCGCATCACATGATCAGCGCCGATGCCGACGAGATCGTCGCAGCCGTACCGGCGTTGAAGCCGCATCGCGCCGAGATCCTCGGCCGCGCCATGCTATGCCGCCGCACCACCGTGTTTCCGATCGAATGCGTGATCCGCGGCTATCTCTCCGGCTCGGCCTGGAAGGAGTATGCGACGAGCGGCACGCTGGCAGGGGAGAAGCTCAAGGCCGGCCTCGTCGAGAGCGAGAAGCTGGAGCCTGCGATCTTCAGTCCGGCGACCAAGGCCGAGACCGGCCATGACGAGAACATCACCATCGCCAAGATGCGCGAAGTTGTCGGCGACGAGGTCGCCTACACGCTCGAGAGCATGACGCGCGCGATCTATACGCTCGGCGAGGAGCTGGCGCGCGAGCAGGGCATCATCATCGCCGACACCAAGTTCGAGTTCGGCCGCGACAAGAACGGCCGCATCATCCTGATCGACGAAGTCATGACGCCGGACTCGTCGCGCTTCTGGGCGGTCGATGCTTACAAGCCCGGCCAGCCGCAAGCGAGCTTCGACAAGCAGCCCTTGCGCGACTATCTCGACACCGAGCGCCGCGCCGGCCGCTGGAACGGCGACGCCCCGCCGCCGCCACTGCCCGCGAGCGTGGTGGATGCAACCAGCAAGCGATATCTGGAAGCGTATCGGCGAGTGACGGGGCAAGAGCTGAAGATTTAGGCCGCGCTATTTCGTCTCGTTCCGTCATTGCGAGGAGCGCGCGACAAAATTGCGAAGCATTTTTGCGCCGATGCGACGAAGCAGTCCAGACTGAATCCGCAGAGGGATTCCGGATTGCTTCGCGGAGCCTGTCATCGGGCCGCGCTTCGCGCGGACCCGGTGGCTCGCAATGACGTGGAGGAGCCGGGGGGCTACACCCCCGCCATCATCACGTATTTGATCTCGACATATTCTTCCATGCCGTGATGCGAGCCTTCGCGGCCGAGGCCGCTTTCCTTGACGCCGCCGAACGGCGCGACCTCTGTCGTGATCAGGCCGGTGTTGACGCCGACCATGCCCGACTCCAGCGCCTCGGCAACGCGCCAGACGCGGCCGATGTCGCGGGAGTAGAAATAGGAGGCAAGACCGAACGGCGAGGCGTTGCACATCGCGATCACATCGGCCTCGTCCTTGAAGCGGATGACAGGCGCGAGCGGGCCGAAGGTTTCCTCCTGGGAGACCAGCGAGTCCGGCTTCACGTCGGCGAGCACGGTCGGCTCGAAGAAGGAACGCCCGAGCTCGCTGCGCTTGCCGCCGGTCACCACCTTGGCGCCGCGCTTGACGGCGTCCGCGATGTGCCGCTCGACCTTGTCGACCGCCTTCATGTTGATGAGCGGGCCCTGCGTCACGCCGCTTTCCGTGCCGTCGCCGATCTTCATCGCCGCGACCTTCGCCGACAGCTTCTTGACGAACTCGTCGTAGATCTTGTCCTGGGCATAGAGGCGGTTGGCGCAGACACAGGTCTGGCCCATGTTGCGGTATTTCGAGACGATCGCACCTTCGACCGCCGCGTCGATATCGGCATCGTCGAACACCACGAATGGCGCATTGCCGCCGAGCTCGAGGCCGAGCCGCTTCACGCCGACCGAGGCCTGCTGGTAGAGAATCTTGCCGACCGCGGTCGAGCCGGTGAAGCCGACGAAGCGCACCGCCGGATGCTGGCACAGCACCTTGCCGATCGGCGGCGCATCACCGGTGATGATGTTGAGCACGCCCTTGGGAATGCCGGCCTTTTCGGCGAGCACCGCCAGCGCCAGCGCCGACAGCGGCGTCTCGTTGGCGGGCTTCAGCACCACGGTGCAGCCCGCGGCCAGCGCCGGCGAGACCTTGCGCGTGATCATGGAGTTCGGGAAATTCCACGGCGTGATGGCGCCGCAGACGCCGATCGGCTGCTTGATCGCGAGCAGCCGCGCATCGGGCCGCTGCGTCGGGATGGTCTCGCCATAGACGCGGCGGGCTTCCTCCGCGAAGAACTCGATATAGGCGGCCCCGATATCGACCTCGCCGAGCGCTTCCGACAGCGGCTTGCCTTGCTCGGAGGTCAGGATCAGCGCGAGATCCTCGCGATTGGCGGTGATCAGCTCGAACCATTTGCGCAAAATGTTGGAGCGCTGCTTGGCGGTGTGCTTGGCCCAGGCCGGAAATGCGCGCTGGGCGGCTTCGACGGCCTTGGTGGTGTCGTCGGCCCCAAGCTGCGGGACTTTTGCGATTTCGACCCCGGTTGCGGGATTGTTCACGGCGAACACCGGCGTGCCGACCCAGGCGCCGTCGATGTAGCAGGCCTCCTTCAGCAGCGAGGGGTCCTTCAACCGGTCACGCAGGTTGGCGGTGGCGTGCTGGGCGCGTGCAGCGGCGGTCGGGGTCATGGCGTTACTCCTGGGGTCATCGATTGGCCCGGAATATAAGGAGAGACGGCGCGCGATGCACCGCCCTGCAACGCACATCTGCTTGGAGTTATCGTAACAGCGCAGTCTCTTCACCTCTCCCGGACGGGGAGAGGTGTGGGACCGCCATTGCTGAGATGATCAGGCTGCGCCGCTCATATAGGTCTCGCGGCGGCCGATCATGCGTTCGGCCGCGGCCTTGGCGCTGGCCTTCGAGGAGGTCGCACACGTCCGGTATTCGAGATCGGGCGCGTCGGAGGTATCGCGGCGGCCGAACCAGGACTTTGAGCCGACCGGCAGCAGCGCCAATGCCTGGGCCAGATTGTCGACTGCGCCGAACGAATAGAGCGCGCCTGATCCGGCAATGCGCACCTCGTAAATGCCAGGCGAGATCGGCGCTTCCAGATTTTCGCCCCGTCCGGGACGGGGATAGCGCTTCCATTCGCTCCAGGTCGAAATCATCTGATGCCCCCTCGCGGCCGGTGGGCCGCCAAATTTGCTTCAAGTCTTAACGTCGGCCGCTGATCGGGCCGCGAGCTGAACGCCGCAACGCACAAAATGTTTCAGGTGTTTCAAACACCGGAAAACATATGCCCGGGCCTATCCAAGGTCACGGCCAGTTGCGGCCATCCACCGCAGATTGTGAAGACGTGTTGCAAATCAGTCCTCCCGCGCGGAGCACAGAGCGTCAAATCACGACATCGCGACTGCAGGATGCATATCGCCATGCTTGCCGCACGCGACCCGCGGGAGGACAATCCGACCACTTCCAACAATCATCAAACCGGAGGAAACGCTGATGCAAAGCAAAGCCCAGATCGACGAGATTCTGCGCAAGACAAGCGATGCCAAGGAGATTCCCGGCGTTGTTGCGATCGCCGCCAGTGGCAGCGACATTCTGTATCAGGGCGCGTTCGGCAAGCGCGACCTGTCCAAGCCCGATGCGATGACTGGTGATAGCGTCTTCTGGATCGCCTCGATGACGAAGGCGGTGACAGCAGCGGGCGCGATGCAGCTGGTCGAGCAGGGCAAGCTGTCGCTCGATGCGCCGATCGGATCGGTGCTGCCCGACCTCGCCAATCCGCAAGTGCTGGACGGCTTTGATGCCAAGGGCGAGCCGAAACTGCGACCGGCGAAAAGCGCGATCACGCTGCGCCAGCTCATGACCCACACGGCGGGCTTCTGCTACGACATGTGGAACGGCGAATTCGCGCGCTACATGGAGAAAACAGGCACGCCCGGAATCATCACCTGCCAGAACGCGGCACTGAAGACGCCTGTGGTGTCCGACCCCGGCACGCGCTGGGAATACGGCACCAATATCGATTTCGTCGGCAAGGCCGTGGAAGCCGTCAGCGGCAAGCGGCTCGATGCCTACTTGCACGACAATCTGTTCGCGCCGCTCGGCATGAGCGACACCGGCTTCAAGATCAGCGACGACATGCGCAAGCGCCTCGTCGGCATGCATGCCCGCGGCGAGGATGGCGCGCTTGCCGCGATGCCGTTCGAGCTCGAGCAGACCCCGGAATTCCACATGGGTGGCGGCGGCCTCTATTCGACCGCGGGCGACTACATCAAATTTACGCAGATGATTCTGAACAAGGGCCGCGGCAACGGCAACCAGGTGCTGAAGCCAGAGACGGTCGCCATGATGGGACAAAACCAGATGGGCGATCTCAACATGACCAAGATGACGACGGCAGCGCCTGTTTACACCAACGACGTCGATCTCTATCCGGATCAGGTGAAGAAGTGGGGCCTCAGCTTCATGATCAACACCGCCAGGACCGCGGAGGGGCGCAGCGCCGGCAGCCTCGCCTGGGCGGGCCTCGCCAACACCTATTTCTGGATCGACCCGGCGCGCGATGTCACCGGCGTGATCCTGATGCAGCTGCTGCCATTTGCCGATGCGAAATGCCTGCAGGCCTTCGCGGGCTTCGAGCGTGGCGTCTATGCCGGGCTCGACGCGGGCAGCGGGCAAAAGGCGGCGTGAGGGACTGCGGCTCTCACGCTACGCGTCATGGCCGGGCCTGTCCCGGCCATCCACGCCTCACCGCGTCGCACGAAGAACGTGGATGCCCGGGACAAGCCCGGGCATGACGACTGAGTGGTTGGCGACGACCTGCCTCAACATCGTCATTGCGAGCGGAGCGAAGCAATCCATTCTGCCGCGGCGGACAGTCTCTGGATTGCTTCGCTTCGCTCGCAATGACGGGGGGAGAGAGAGCGCTAAACCGTCAGCCCGCGCTGCTGGGCCAGCTCCCTCAGCGACACCTGCGGGCGCGCGCCGATGTGCTGGATGACTTCGGCGGCGGCAAGCGCGCCGAGCTCGCCGCATTGCTTGTGCGAGAGGTCGCGCGAGAGGCCGTAGAGGAAGCCCGCCGCGAACAGATCGCCGGCGCCGGTGGTGTCGACCAGCTGCGTGATCGGCGAGGCTGGTGCTGCGACCGCATCGGTCGGCGTCACCACGACGCAGCCCTTCTCGCTGCGGGTGACCACGCCGAGCTTGACGTCGCTGCGCAGCTGCCTGAGCGCGGTGTCGAAATCGGAGGTCTCGTAGAGCGAGTGCAGCTCCGACTCGTTGGCGAACACGATGTCGGCGGTGCCGCCCCGCATCAACTCGAGAAACTCGTCGCGGTAGCGGCCGACGCAGAAGGAATCCGACAGGGTCAGCGCCACCTTGCGGCCGGCCTCGTGGGCGATCCTGGAGGCCTTCAGGAAGGCTTCCTTGGCGCCCGGCGGATCCCAGAGATAACCTTCGAGATAGACAATCTTGGCAGCGGCGATCTCGGCCGGATCGATATCGGCCGGCGACAGATCCTGCGCCGCGCCGAGATAGGTGTTCATGGTGCGCTCGCCATCACCCGTCACCAGGATGTAGGAGCAGCCGGTGGCGGGACCGTCCTTCGCGGGCGGTGTATTGAACGCGACCCCGGCGGCGCGGATGTCGTGGACATAGAGCTTGCCGATCTGGTCGTCCTTGACCTTGCCGACATAAGCAGCGCGCGCGCCCAGGCTGCCAATGCCGACAATGGTGTTGGCGGCAGATCCCCCCGAGACTTCCGTCGCCGGCCCCATGTCATTGTAGATGGCCGCGGCCCGCGCCTCGTCGATCAGCGACATGCTGCCCTTGGTCATCCCGTGCTTGACCAAAAAGGCCTCATCGGTCCGGACCAGCACGTCGAACAGCGCATTGCCGATGCCGAGAACGTCATATTTCACGTCAGCCATTCACTTTGATCCTGTTTGCCGGATTGCGAACCCCGAGGAAATCCGCTTCCTGTCGAGCTGAAATCTGGCTCGCGGCCTATCACGACCGGCCCTTCGCGGGCAAGCAACGGTATTATAACGGCTCCGATGATCCGCTCCTTCCTGACTGTCTCCACCGGAACACTGGCCTCGCGCCTGCTGGGCTTTGCCCGCGATTCCCTGATCGCGGCGCTGCTCGGCACCGGCACTGTCGCGGATGCGTTTCTGGCCGCCTTCCAGCTCGTCAACGTGGTGCGGCGGCTGCTCAGCGAGGGGGCGCTGAATGCAGCCCTGATCCCGGCCTGGCTGCGCGTCCGTGAGCGCGATGGCGAACACGCCGCCTCCGCCTTCGCGGGGCGCGTGCTTGGCACGGTCAGCGCATCCCTGATCGTGATCTCGATCGGGATTGCGCTTCTGATGCCGCTGATCATCATGATCATCGCGCCCGGCTTCGTCGGCAGCCCCACGCTCGATCTCGCCGTCCAGAACGCGCGGCTGATGCTGCCTTATCTCGCCTTTGCCGGCCCGGTGACGGTGCTGATGGGCCTATTGAACGCGCAGGGGCGATTTGCGCTCACGGCGTTCTCGCCGCTGCTGTTCAACATCGCGCTGATTGCCGCCATCGCCGCGCTGCTGCTGTGGCATGCCGATGCCGCTCGCTCTGCATGGATGCTGGCGGCGACCGTTGGCATTGCCGGCCTGCTGCAACTGGTGATGCTGGGCTCGCAGCGAAGCGCGCGCCTGGCGACGCCGTTGCGCGCAAGCTTCGACAAGGAGATCCGCGGGTTTTTCGCCAAGGCCATTCCCGGCATGATCGCAAGCTCGGGTCCGCAATGGCTGATGGTGGCGGGCGCGATCATCGCCTCCGCGATCCCATCGGCCGTGTCCTGGCTCTATTTCGCCAACCGCCTGATCGAGCTGCCGCTCGGCATTGTCGGCGTCGCCATGGGTACGGTGCTGGTGCCGGAATTGACTCGCGCGGTCGCTAGCTGCGACCGCGACGCCGTGGCGCATGCCGAATCGCGCGCGCTGGAACTGGCGAGCGGGCTCGCGCTGCCGGCCACGCTGGGCCTTGCCGTGCTGGCGGAGCCGATCGTGCGGCTGCTGTTCGAACATGGCGCCTTCGGCAGTGAGGACAGCGCGGCGACCGCGCATGCGCTGATATGGCTGGCGCTGGGCCTGCCCGCGCATGTGCTGATCAAGGCGCTGTCGCCGGCCTTTTTTGCCCGCGGCGACACGATGACGCCGCTGCTCGCAACGGCCAAAGGCCTTGTGGTCGCGATCGCCCTCGCCGTGCTGCTCGGGCATTTCTTCGGCGCAAGTGGCATTGCCGCAAGTATCGCCGCTGGAGCCTGGAGCAGCGCAGCCTCCTTGCTGCGAAAAGGCACTAGCGAATTCGGCTTCTCGCTTGACGTCGCCGCCCGCAAGCGGCTGCCGCGGATCGTGCTTGCCGCTGCTGCCATGGGTGCCCTGCTCTGGCTGACCAGGGATCTGATGCCATCAGAGGCCCATGGCCTGGTTCGCGTCCTGGTGCTGGGCCTTCAGATCGCGGCCGGGATCGCCGTCTACGGCCTGCTCCTGCAAATCCTCGGCGCGGCCTCCTGGCGCGAGGCGGCTGCCGCACTGAGGCGGCCCGCTTAGCGAATTGCCCTTGACGGGGCAGCCTCGCTGTTGGAAACGACGGCCAAATATCTATGGGAAGCTGACCATGCCATTCGTTGAACGGGTCTTTTCAGGCGTCCAGCCGACGGGCAATCTGCACCTCGGCAACTACCTCGGCGCGATCGTCAACTTCGTGAAGATGCAGCAGACCCACAACTGCATCTATTGCGTCGTCGACATGCACGCGATCACGCAAGGCCTGGACGTCTGGGGCGGACCGGTCGAGCTCGCGCGCAACACCCGCGAGGTGACCGCGGCGTTCATCGCCGCCGGCATCGATCCGAACAAGCACATCGTGTTCAACCAGAGCCAGGTCTCCGGCCACGCCGAGCTCGCCTGGATCTTCAACTGTGTCGCGCGCATGGGCTGGCTCGGCCGCATGACCCAGTTCAAGGAGAAGGCCGGCAAGGACCGCGAGAACGCCTCGGTCGGGCTGTTCGACTATCCCGTGCTGATGGCCGCCGACATCCTGCTCTACCGCGCCACCCATGTACCCGTCGGCGAGGACCAGAAGCAGCATCTCGAGCTCTCGCGCGACATCGCGCAGAAGTTCAACAACGATTTCGGCGACTCGATCCGCGCGCAAGGCACGAATGACGGCCTGTTCTTCCCGCTGCCGGAACCCTTGATCACGGGGCCGGCGACGCGCGTGATGAGCTTGCGCGACGGCACCAAGAAGATGTCGAAGTCGGATGCGTCGGACAATTCGCGCATCAACCTGACCGACGACGCCGACACCATCGCGCAGAAGATCCGCAAGGCGAAGACCGACCCGGAGCCGTTGCCGAGCGAAGAGAAAGGCCTGGAAGCGCGCCCCGAGGCCGACAATCTGGTCGGCATTTTCGCCGCCCTCTCCGACCGCTCCAAGGCCGACGTGCTCCGCGAGTTCGGCGGCGGCCAGTTCTCCAGCTTCAAGAACGCGCTGGCCGAGCTGTGCGTCAGCAAGCTCGCACCGATCGCCGGCGAGATGAAGCGCCTGGTTGCGGACCCCGGCCACATCGACACCATCCTGAACGAGGGTTCCGACCGGGCCCGCGCCATCGCCGAGGAGACCATGAAGCTCTCCAAGGACATCGTCGGCTTCATCCGCCGGCGGTGATTGCTTATCGTCACAATCATTCCGGGACGCCCGTAGGGCGAACCCGGAATGACTGAACCAGAAGCGCGCGAGCACGGCAAATAGGGTCCTAACTTGCTGATTTATCTGCAAAACGGTCTTGATCGTGCGTTCTCCGTCGCCATCTGCTAGGGAAGAGGCCACGCGCCGGCCTTGAACCGGCGACGTCTGGAGAAACCCATGTTCATTCAAACCGAAGCCACCCCCAATCCCGCCACGCTGAAGTTCATCCCCGGCCGCGTCGTGTCCGACGGCAGCCCGATGGAATTTTCGAGCCGCGAAGCCGCAACCCGTTCGCCGCTCGCGGAAAAGCTGTTCGACGTGCCCGGCGTCACCGGCGTGTTCTACGGATCGGACTTCATCACCGTCACCAAGGCGGACGGTGAATGGCAGCAGCTCAAGCCCGCGATCCTCGGCGCCATCATGGAGCACTACATGTCCGGCGCGCCGCTGCTCGCCGGCGGCGAAGCGCAGGGCGATATCGATCTCGACGACGAGGACGAATTCTTCGACGAATCCGATGCCGAGACGGTCGACATGATCAAGGACCTGATCGAGACGCGGGTGCGGCCGGCGGTCGCCAATGACGGCGGCGACATCACCTTCCGCGGCTTCAAGGACGGGATCGTCTATCTCAACATGAAGGGCGCCTGCTCCGGCTGCCCCTCATCGACCGCGACGCTGCAGCACGGCATTCAGAATTTGCTCAAGCATTTCGTGCCCGACGTGGTTGAAGTCCGGCCGATGTGACGACGAAGTCGTCATTCCGGGATGGTGCGTTAGCACCAGACCCGGAATCTCGAGATTCCGGGTTCGGTCCTACGGACCGCCCCGGAATGACGGTTCTTGTAACCGGTGCGCGAATGGTGAGCAGCGAATGGAACCTTTATCGGCTAGACCATTCGCTATTCGCCATCAGCCATTCGCTTTTTCATGCTGATCCTTGCCATCGATACCGCGCTGGAGGCGTGCGCGGCCGCAGTGCTCGATACCGACGCCGGCGAGCTCCTTGCGCAGGAGCAGATGCTGATGAAGCGCGGTCACGCCGAGGCGCTGATGCCGATGATCGCGCGCGTCATGCAATCGGCGGACCTTGCTTTCACTGCACTCGACCGCATCGCTGTGACCGTCGGTCCCGGCAGCTTCACCGGCTTGCGCGTCGGCATTTCGGCGGCACGCGGTCTTGCGCTTGCAGCCAAGCGACCGGCGGTTGGGCTGACGACCTTGTCGGCCTATGCGGCCCCCATCATTGGCCGGAGCGGTTCGGTGCCGGTGATCTCGGCGATCGATGCGCGGCATGACCACGTCTATTTCCAGATCGTCGGCGGCGACGGCAGCCAGCTGGTGCAGCCAGGCATCGCCCCCATCGATGAGGCGATCGCAGCGGCGCGATTCGGCGCGCCACACCTGGTCGGCAACGCCGCGAAGATCATCGCCGAGCGCTGGCCCAAGGATGCGCCACAACCTGTGTCCGTCGACGTGCAGCCCGCACCCGACATCGGCTGGGTCGCGTGGCTCGGTGCCGCGGCCAATCCCGACACGACGCCGGCGCGGCCGTTTTATCTGAAGGCGCCCGACGCAAAGCCGGCCGCATTGCCGCCGCTCGCTCCAGCCGCAAGCTCATGATGAGATGGTTTTCGGACTGGTGGCGCGGCGGCACGGCCGCCGTCGAGCCGGCAGCAGCGCGCGACGCGGCACGGCTGGCGCAATTGCACGGCGCGTCCTTTGCGCATGGCTGGGGCGAGAGCGAATTCGAGGCCATGCTCAGCGAGCGCAACACGCTGGTGCACCGCTTGCGCGTGGGGCGCAAAATCGTCGGCTTTGCGGTGTCGCGGATCGGCGCGGACGAAGCCGAAATCCTCTCGGTCGCGATCGACCAGGCCCACCGCGGCCGCGGCCTCTCCCGCACGCTGCTGATGACCCATCTCGGTCACCTTGCGGGACGCGGCGTGCGAACGATCTTTCTGGAGGTCGAGGAGAACAACCAGCCCGCACGACGCCTCTATGAGAGGGCCGGATTCGTGGTGGTCGGGCGCCGCGAACGCTACTATAAGCAGCCGAACGGGGAACAATTGAACGCGCTTCTGATGCGGCGTGACTTGTCGTAACATTGATGGCAGAAAGCGCCCCCGCAGGCGGACACACCATGACCGGACTTAAACCTTCTTCGGCATCCAAGGCGACCGGCATCGAGGCGCGCTGTGCCGCCACCGGCATGCGCATGACCGAGCAGCGCCGCGTGATCGCGCGCGTGCTTGCGGAAGCGGTCGATCACCCCGACGTCGAGGAATTGTACCGGCGCTGTGTCGCCGTCGACGACAAGATCTCGATCTCGACCGTCTATCGCACCGTCAAGCTGTTCGAGGACGCCGGCATCATCGAACGCCACGATTTTCGCGAGGGCCGCGCGCGCTACGAGACGATGCGCGACAGCCATCACGACCACCTCATCAACCTGCGCGACGGCAAGGTGATCGAGTTCACCTCGGAAGAGATCGAGAAACTGCAGGCGGAGATCGCCCGCAAGCTCGGCTACAAGCTGGTCGATCACAGGCTCGAGCTCTATTGCGTCCCGCTCGACGACGACAAGCCGACGTCTTGAGTCTCGTGCCCATCGACCTCATCATCTTCGATTGCGACGGCGTGCTCGTGGACAGCGAGCTGATTTCCTGTCGCGCGCATGCCGATGTGCTCACGCGGCACGGCTATCCGATCACCTCGGCACAGGTGTCCGAGCGTTTCCTCGGCCGTTCGACCAAACAGGCCAATCTCGAGATCGAAAGCGAGCTCGGCCGCAGGCTGCCCGAGGCCTATCACGGCGATCTCCAGGACGAGCTGTTCCGCGCGTTCGAAGCCGACCTCGAGGCGATCCGCGGCATCCACGACGTGCTCGATGTCGTGACGCAACGCGTCTGCGTGGCCTCGAGCGGCTCGCATCCGCGCATGCAGGTGAGCCTCGGAAGCACGGGGCTCTATGAACGCCTCGCGCCGAATATCTTCTCGTCCTCCCAAGTGACGAACGGCAAGCCGGCGCCGGACCTGTTCCTGTTCGCAGCCAGCCAGATGGGCGTGCCGCCCGAGCGCTGCGTCGTGATCGAGGACAGCCTGGCTGGCATTGCCGGCGCGCGGGCGGCCGGGATGAAGGTGTTCGGCTTTTACGGGGGCAGCCATTGCGACGACCGCCATGCCGAGACCCTGCGCCAGGCCGGCGCCGACCTGACCTTCGGCGATATGCATGAATTGCCGGACCTGATCCGGCGCGTCGCCGCGGACGCCCTGACGGGCTGATTTCGGCCGATTGCCGTCATTCCGGGGCACGCGCAACGCGCGTGAACCCGGAATCCAGAGGTTTTCGCGCGGGATTCCGGGTCGCGCTGGCGCGCCCCCAGGAATGACGACCCAAATAGGCTCATTCGCTGGATTTTCGGTCCCTCAGCCTATATTTGAGGGCCGTCCTCCACCTCACCTCCGGGTTCCATGACGCCGCCGCGCAAGCTGCACATCAAATCATATGGCTGCCAGATGAACGTCTACGATGCCCAGCGCATGGTGGACACCCTGGCTCCGGAAGGATTCGTGAAGACCGCGAGCGCCGAGGACGCCGACCTCGTCATCCTCAACACCTGCCATATCAGAGAGAAGGCCTCCGAAAAGGTCTATTCCGAGCTCGGCCGCCTGCGCGTCGCCAAGGACGAAGCGGCGCGCGAGGGCCGCGCCATGCAGATCGCGGTGGCCGGCTGCGTCGCGCAGGCCGAAGGCGAAGAGATTGTGCGCCGCGCGCCCGTGGTCGATGTCGTGGTCGGACCGCAGAGCTATCATCATCTGCCCGACCTCCTGAAGCGCGCCGGCCATGAAGGCCGCGCGATCGAGACCGAGTTTCCCGCCGCCGACAAGTTCGGCTTCCTGGCCCAGCCCAAGCCCGATGCGATCCGCGCGCGCGGCATTTCCGCTTTCGTCACGGTGCAGGAAGGCTGCGACAAGTTTTGCACGTTCTGCGTCGTGCCCTACACGCGGGGCTCGGAGGTCTCGCGCCCGGTGGCGAAGATCGTCAACGATGTGAAGCGGCTTGCCGACAATGGCGTGCGCGAGCTCACGCTGATCGGGCAGAATGTCAACGCCTATCACGGCGAGGGGCCTGACGGAAAAACCTGGGGGCTCGGCCGGCTACTCGAACATCTGGCGACGATTCCCGGCATCGCGCGGCTGCGCTATTCGACCAGCCACCCCCGCGACGTCGATGACAGTTTGATTGCGGCCCATCGCGATCTCGACGCCCTGATGCCGTTCGTGCATCTTCCGGTGCAGTCGGGCTCGGACCGGATTCTTGCCGCCATGAACCGGAAACATACCGCCGATGATTATCGGCGCGTCGTCGATCGTTTCCGCACCGCGCGCCAAGACATTGCTTTTTCATCAGATTTCATCGTCGGCTTTCCCGGCGAGACTGAGCAAGATTTTCTCGCGACCCTCGCGCTTGTCACGCAAATCGGCTACGCTGCGGCGTATTCGTTCAAATACTCCGCCCGGCCGGGAACGCCGGCCGCGGACATGCAGGAGACGGTGTCCCCCGCCGAGATGGACCAGCGATTGGAGCGGCTCCAGAACTTGATCGACAGCCAGCAATCGGCCTTCAACAAGGCTGCGATTGGCTCAACGGTCGACGTGCTGTTCGAACGCCCGGCGCGCAAGGACGGCCAGATCGTCGGCCGCACCGCCTTCCTCCAGCCCGCGCATGTGATGGCCTCGCCCGACATCATCGGAAAAATCCTGCCGGTCAGGATCGACAGCCTCGAGCGCTACAGTTTCCTCGGCGAGCTCGCCGCGCCACGCCATGCGCGCGAGCCCGCTTTATCATCCATCGCCACTGGAGCCTGAACCCTTGCCAAAAAGCGCATCGGATTCGCCTGCTATCGCTCCCAGCCGCAAATTTGACCGCGACATGCAAGTTCCGCCCGAGACCCAGGTCGTCATCGACTTCGACGACAACCGCGCCGCATCCGCGCTGGTCGGCCCCTACGGCCAGAACCTGGCGCAGATCGAGCGCCGGCTCGGCGTCGTCGTGGACTCCAAGGGCAACCACATCACCATCAGCGGCACCCGCGACGGCTGCGACGCGGCGCGCCGCGTGCTGGAGACTCTTTATGCCCACGCGGTGAAGGGGCAGGACGTCGACCAGGGCGAAGTCGAAGGCGCAATCCGCGCCGTGATCGCGCAAGGCTCGCTGTTCGAGTTCGACGCCAAGTCGGCGAAGTCGACCTTCGACAGCATCAATTTGCGCAAGCGCCCGGTGCGCGCACGCACGGCGGCGCAAGACTCCTACATCCGCGCGCTGAAGCGCCATGAACTCGTGTTCGGCATCGGCCCCGCCGGCACCGGCAAGACCTGGCTCGCGGTCGCCCATGCCGCGCAATTGTTCGAGCGCAAGGAGGTCGACAAGATCATCCTGTCGCGCCCGGCGGTGGAAGCCGGCGAGCGGCTCGGCTTTTTGCCCGGCGATCTCCGCGAGAAGGTCGATCCGTATCTGCGCCCGATCTACGACGCCCTCTACGACCTGATGGACGCGCGCATCGTCGAGCGCGCGCTGCAGACCGGCGAGATCGAGATCGCACCGCTCGCCTTCATGCGCGGTCGCACGCTGACCAATGCCGCGATCATCCTCGACGAGGCCCAGAACACCACGTCGATGCAGATGAAGATGTTCCTCACGCGTCTTGGCGAGAACAGCCGCATGATCGTCACGGGCGATCCCTCGCAGATCGATCTGCCGAACGGCCAGACCTCGGGACTCGCCGAGGCGACGCGCCTGCTCGATGGCGTCGAAGGCATTGCGCAAGTTCATTTCAAGGCCGAGGACGTGATCCGCCACGAGCTCGTGGCACGAATCGTCGCCGCCTATGAAGGCTCGGCGCAGCGGCCGCCCGCCGGCAACAAATCCTGACGAGACAACAGCGGGATCAGGCGGGCGTTGACACAACGCCTTATCGTTCCGAACAAAGCCATGTCACATCCCAACCTTCCCATCACCGAGGTCCTCGTCGTCGCCGATTGCTGGCAAAGCGAGCCCGATGCCGAAGCCGTGATCCAGCGCGCCGTTGCGGCAGCCGCCGAATCCGTCGACGAAGACCTCGCGGACGCGGAAGTGGCCGTGATGCTGACCGATGATGCCGGCATCCGCACGCTCAACGGCAACTGGCGCGGCATCGACAAGCCGACCAACGTGCTGTCGTTTCCCGCGCTGCAGCCCGAGGGCGAATGGAAGCCGGGCGATGCGCCGCGCATGCTCGGCGACATCGCGATCGCCTTTGAGACCATGCGGCGCGAGGCGGACGAGCAACACAAGCCGTTCGACCATCATTTGAGTCATCTCGCGGTGCATGGTTTCCTGCATCTGATCGGCTACGATCACGAGAACGACGACGACGCGGAAGAAATGGAAGCACTCGAGATCGAGATCCTGGCTCATCTCGGCATCCCCGATCCCTATGCAGACCGCGCGGGGACGCACTGAAATGCCGGACTCAGAGCCTATTCACGACAATCCGCGCAACACGGCCAATCTGCCGGCCGTCGTGACGCCGGGCGAGGTCATGCGCCCGACCGCGGAGGGCTGGCTTTTGCGGGCCATCCGCACGCTGTTCGGCTGGAAAGCCGGCTCGGTGCGTGACGATCTCCAGGTGGTGCTGGACGCATCGACGCCCGATGACACCGGCTTCTCCGCGGTCGAGCGCACCATGCTGCGCAACATCCTCGGCCTGCACGAGCGCCGCATCGCCGACGTCATGGTGCATCGTGCCGACATCATCGCTGTGAAGCGCGACATTCCGCTCGGCGAATTGATGGATCGGTTCGAGAGGGCGGGCCATTCGCGCCTCGTCGTCTACAACGAGACGCTCGACGATCCCGTCGGCATCGTCCACATCCGCGATCTGCTCGCCTTCATGACCGCGCGGGCGCGCGTCTCGGAGGCCACCAAGACCAAACGCAAGAAGCCGCTGCCGGCCGGGCTCGACCTGAAGGCCGTGGACCTCGCGATGCCGCTGCAGGATGCGCGCATCATCCGCAAGCTGCTCTACGTGCCGCCGTCGATGCGCGCGATCGACCTTTTGGCGCAGATGCAGGCGACGCGCATTCACCTGGCGCTCGTCGTCGACGAATATGGCGGCAGCGACGGGCTGGTTTCGCTCGAGGACATTGTCGAGCAGATCGTCGGCGAGATCGACGACGAGCATGACAGCGACGAGCCGCCGTCGATCGTGCGGCTGCCCGACAACGCCTTCATCGCCGACGCCCGCGCCAGCCTGAAGGATGTGCGCACCGTCATCGGCGAGGACTTCGTCACCGGCGAGGCCGGCGAGGAAGTCGAGACGCTGGGCGGTTATCTCGTCAGCTTCGTCGGGCGCCTGCCGGTGCGCGGCGAGGTGATCTCGGGTCCCGGCCATTACGAGGTCGAGGTGCTCGATGCCGATCCGCGCCGCGTCAAGCGGCTGCGCATCTCGACCCGGAAAGAACGCCCCACACCGCGCACCCAGCGCGAGCGAAGCCGCCGCGAGGCCGCACCCGACAGCGGCCAGCCGCCGGCCAGTGACACCCCGACCCCGCCGCCTGCCGACGGGACCGGCCCGCAGTGAGCGCGTTCCAGCGTTTCCGGCAGATTGCGCTTGCCATCATCCTGACCTGGGGATGGAAGCGCGCGTTCCTGGCGATGGCGTGCGGCGCGTTCTCGGTGCTGGCGCTGGCGCCGTTCAACGTCTTTCCGGTGCTGTTCATCACCTTCCCGGTGATGGTCTGGCTGATCGACGGCGCGGGTGCCGGACGTTACGGCGGCGTCCCCGCCGCGGCGCTGACCGGCTATTGGTTCGGGCTCGGCTATTTCGTCCCTGGCCTCTACTGGATCGGCTACGCCTTCTTCGTCGACGCCGACGTGTTCGCCTGGCTGACGCCGTTCGCCGTGCTGGGATTGCCGGCCTATCTCTCCATCTTCACGGCGATCGGCTTCGCGCTGGCCCGCCTGCTCTGGACCAAGGATGCCACCCGCATTCTCGCGCTCGCCGCCAGCCTCACCATTGGCGAATGGCTGCGCGGGCACGCGCTCACGGGTTTTCCCTGGAACGCGTTCGGCTATGCGCTGTCGGAGCCGCTGGCGCTGGCACAGACGGCCTCGCTGATCGGCCAGTGGGGCATGACCTTCCTCACGGTCGCGATCTTCGCAAGCCCGGCGGTGCTGATCGACCGCACGCGCGATCGCAATCCGGCATGGCGCGTGCCGGCTGCGGCGCTCGCGCTGCTGGTCGTCATGGGCATTTTCGGCGCGATCCGCCTGTCGCTGCATCCGACCACGATGGTTGCGGGCGCCAAGCTGCGCCTGATGCAGCCGAACCTGCAGCAGGACCTGAAATTCAACTACTCCGCCAAGGCGGCGGTGATGAAGAAATATCTGGCGCTGTCGGACCGCGCCTCCGGACCGCAATCGAGCGGCGTGAGCGCGGCCACCATCCTGATCTGGCCGGAATCTGCCTTTCCGTTCTTCCTGACCCGCGAAGCCGACGCGATGGCTGAGATCGCAGCCCTGCTGCCCAAGGGCACGGTGCTGATCACCGGCTCGGTCCGCGCGCCCGATCAGCCACCGGGCACGCCGATCACGCGGGCCTACAATTCGATCTATGTGATCGACCACGACGGCAGCGTGCTCGCCGTCTACGACAAGCTGCACCTGGTGCCGTTCGGCGAATATCTTCCGTACCAGGGCATCATGGAGAAGCTCGGCTTCGAGCAACTGACGCGCATGCGCGGCGGCTTCATTCCCGGTACGGTGCGGCACATGCTACCGGTGCCGAGCGCACCGCCCGCATTGCCACTGATCTGCTACGAGGCCATCTTCCCCGACGAGATCCGCACGCGCGACGAGCGCCCGGGCTGGATGGTGAACCTCACCAATGACGGCTGGTTCGGCATTTCGACCGGTCCGTACCAGCATCTGGAGCAGGCGCGGATGCGCGCCATCGAGCTTGGACTGCCGCTGGTCCGCTCGGCCAATACCGGCATCTCGGCCGTGATCGATCCGGTGGGACGGACGGTGGCCAGCCTCGGCCTCGGCATCGAAGGCATTTTGGACGCAAATCTGCCGACCGCAATCCCGCCCACGATCTATGCGAGAGTCGGTGACATCCCCGCAGCCATGCTCGTCGCACTGGCTGTGATTTTGGCGGTGCGGTGGCGCGTTGCCAAACGGCGCCCCTGATTACCGCGCTTGCGATGTCCGGCGAGGTGGCCGGAATCCTTTGACAACCGTAGTCCCACGGTTGACAGACTGCACACGGGCTCCCCATTCTGCACCGTCTGCAAAAGACAGCGGTGCATTGCTAAATTTCTCCGCAATGTTTCCCCAATCAGAGTGAAGTTTTGACGTCGCTGTCACCTGAGGCGATCGTTCATTGCGCCGACGGTGGTGTTTGGAGGGCTGAGGAAATGTCGAAAGCGCCCAACCCTGTTGACAAATATGTCGGCAGTCGCGTGCGCATGCGCCGCATCATGTTGGGCATGAGTCAGGAAAAGCTCGGTGAAGCTTTGGGCCTGACGTTCCAGCAGATCCAGAAATACGAGAAGGGCACCAACAGGGTCGGCGCGAGCCGCATCCAGCAAATTGCAGAGATTCTGCAGGTGCCGGTATCGTTCCTGTTCGAAGGCGGACCGAGCGGCGTCGCCGGCCCCGACGGCTTCGCCGAAGGCGCATCGCCCTCTTATGTCTCGGACTTCCTCGCGACATCGGAAGGGCTCGCTTTGACCAAGGCGTTCACCCGAATCACCGATTCGAAGCTGCGCCGTTCGATCGTCGATCTGGTCGAGCAGATCGCCGCCCGCGAAGGCCCGGACAAGCGCTGAGGCGCTTTTTCATTCCGATTTGAGACTGCGCCAAATCTGGCCTATGTCGTCATTTGCGGACCGCGCCTCGCGCTGCCTCCGCTCAAATGATGCGATTCAAAGGCACAGATAGGTCCATGGCGAGCTCCAATTCATTCGATTCCCAAACTATCCTCGCCGGTATCCGCCGCTGGGTGGAGATCGAGACGCCGACGGAAGTGCCCGAGCAGGTCAACAAGCTGACCTCGATGGTTGCCGATCATTATCGCGATCTGCCCGTCACGCTCGAACGCATCGCCGGTGTCGATGGCTGCGGCGATCATCTTGCGGTGCGTTCGACCTGGGGCCAGGACCGACCCGGTATCCTGGTGCTTAGTCATCTCGATACCGTTCATCCCATGGGCTTCATCGCGCGGCTGCCGTTCAAGGTCGAAGGCGACAGCGCGTTCGGTCCCGGCATCTACGACATGAAGGGCGGCGCCTACATCGCCTATCACGCCTTTCGCGAGCTGTGCGCCGCACCCACCCGTCCACCGCTCGGCATCACCCATCTGTTCACCTCCGACGAGGAGATCGGCAGCCCGACCTCGCGCGCGCTGATTGAGAACGAGGGGCGCAAGGCCAAATACGTGCTGGTGACGGAGCCGGCGCGCGACGGCGGCAAGATCGTCACCGGACGCAAGGGCGTCGGGCGCTTCCAGGTGTTCATCAAGGGCGTGCCCGCGCATGCCGGCTCGCGGCCCGAAGACGGTCGCAGCGCGGTGCGTGAGCTCGCCAACGTCATCCAGACGCTGGAAGGGATGAACGATCTGGCGCGCGGCGTCACCGTCAATGTCGGCGTGGTGCGCGGCGGCACCCGCCCCAACGTCACGCCGGAAGAAGCCTATGCCGAAGTCGATCTGCGCGTGCCTGGTACCAACGACGCGGACGAGTTCGTCGGCAAGATCCTCGGACTGACCTCGCAGACGCCAGGCGTGACCGTGACCGTCACCGGCGAGCTCAACCGTCCGCCTTACGAGAAGGGCAATGCCGGCGCCTCGCTGTATGAGCACGCCAAGACGCTGGCCGCCGAACTTGGTTTCGAGCTCGTCGACACCCACACCGGCGGCGGCTCGGACGGCAATTTCACCGCGCCTCACACCGGCACGCTCGACGGTCTCGGCGTCGACGGCAAGGGCGCGCACACCCATTATGAGCAGCTTTACATCTCCTCGCTCGAACCGCGCGCCCGCCTGCTCTATCGCCTGTACCAGACGCTGCGATGAGCGAACGCAAGTCAGATCCCGATCGCGCCGGCGGCGAGCGCGCCTTCTTCGGACGGCGCAAGGGTCACAAGCTCAGGCAGCACCAGGCCGATCTGGTCGATCATCTGCTGCCGCATCTGTCGCTCGACATCACGGCGGAAAGACCGGCGAACGCGAACGAGATCTTCGATCCCGCGGCCGAGGATGTGCGGCTCGAGATCGGCTTCGGCGGCGGCGAGCATCTCGCCGCGGAAGCGCTGAACTTTCCGACCACCGGCTTCATCGGCTGCGAGCCTTACGTCAACGGCATGGCCAAGATCCTCGCGCAGATCGAAGCGGCCAACATCCGCAACATCCGCCTGTTCGCCGGCGATGCCGCCGAGCTGCTGGCCTGGCTGCCCGATGCCTCGCTGTCGCGGATCGACCTGATCCATCCCGATCCCTGGCCGAAGCGACGGCACTGGAAGCGACGCTTCGTGCAGGACAGGACCGTCGCCGCGATGGCGCGCGTGCTGAAGGCGGGCGGTGAATTCCGCTTCGTCTGCGACATCGACGATTACTGCGCCTGGACGCTGTCGCATCTGTCGCGCGCGTCGGATTTCACATGGCTCGCCGAGCGCGCCGATGATTTCCGTCAGCCCTGGGCCGGCTACACCATGACGCGCTATGGACGAAAAGCCGCGCGCGAGGGACGCAAGGCGGCGTATTTGCGGTTCAGGCGGTCTTAGTCGTCATTGCGAGCGAAGCGAAGCAATCCAGAATCTCTCTGCGGAGAAACCTCTGGATTGCTTCGCTTCGCTCGCAATGACGGAGGGTGGAGCTAGATCGTCTGCCGGTTGCGCCAGAAATTCACGACGCGCTCGGCGGTCGATGGCATCAGGCGGGCGAAGTTCAGGCGCGCCTGCTCGAGATCGGCATCACCAGGGGTGCGATGCGGCCCGTACCACATCAGGATCAGCGCGCGCACCGTCGGCCAGCCCAAATTCAGCACACGGCCGACGACCAGAATCGGATCGTAGCGGTCGCCCCCGAGCAGGCGATCGAGCATCGGCAGCCTGACGCCTGACATCGCCGAGAGCGTGGCAACCGATTCCTCGTATTTGTGCGCCTTGGCGAAGCCGAGCAGCGCGCTCTCGCCGAGATGGCCGCCGCGATGCAGACCGAGCACCGTGCGTTGCGCGTCCGAGAAATCACGTCGCGGCCCGGGCGGCAGCGAAGCCTCCTCGATCGCCGCCATCGCGCGCTTGATCTCGACCTGACGCGTCGGATTGACCACCGTGGAAAGGCGACGCCTGATGACGTCGAGCGTGCCGTCCAGAAGCTCCTTGAGGTGCTCGCCCGAAAGATCCTCGCGCAGGCCGATCTTGAGCGTCAGCACGCCGTCCTGGCTCGCACGCTTGATCAGCTCCGAATAGCCGCCCGGCGAGAAATGCGCCCCGGCATTGCCGGCGGCGCGGCGCACCACGTCGCGATCGCCGCGCTGGACCAGCACGTCGGTGATCTCGGTCGACAAGGTCGGCCGCTCCGTTATCGCCAGCAGATGGCCCTGGCCTTTCAGCCGGGCGATCTCGACAAGCGCGGCTTCATCGAGCACGGGCGAGCGGCGCAGCACAGGACCCGCCACCATGATCTCGTTTTCACGCGCAAGCTGGCCGACCAGATGAGGCGGCGCATTGTCCAGCCGCGAGAAGCGCTCGGCGAGATCGACCCGCGCGGCAAGCTCGGCATGCGGGACCAGGTCGATCAGGAGATTGTCAAAGAGATCGACCAGCTCGGGACGGAGATTTGAAGCGTCCTGGAAGAACAGCGCGGAGATAGCGCTCGCGATCTCGCCACGACGCCGGGGATCACCGCGTTTGACGATATCGTCCAGTCCGGGAATGAGCGACGTGGCAACGGTCATGGAACGCAAACTCGAATCTGGCACGCCGTGGGCGCGCCATAGCTCAAGCCGCTCCACAATTGCGGAATCTAGGCCCCCTTCGTGAAAGAAGCGTTGCTCCCAGGGGCGCTGGTCGGTACTCCCCAGGGGCGCCAAGGGGCGACGGCCAAGGACGCAAAAAGCCACATCCGTCTGCGATGGGCCTTGTCCGGGGGAGCGGAAAGGGTTATATCAGCGCCAATTCATCTTCTCATACGATCCGCGTAGTGAGAGTGGGCCCGAAAGGACCCGCTCTTTTTTATTACCTGAACGCGGCTCGGTAGAAGATTGCGGCCCGACGCTGTCGGGAAAGTTCCGAAGCGGGCTTTGTCCTCTTAGCCAAGCGTTAACCATCGAGCGCCTTGACCCCTGATATGACCGGACCGACCACTGGTTCCACCGATGCCGAGTTGCTGGCCGAGCCGAGGCTCGTGGTCGAGCCGGGCGTGGCGGCACGGGTGTCTGCGGTCGCGGCGCCCGTGCTCGAAGGCATGGGCTACCGCCTGGTGCGGATCCGTATTTCGGGCGAGGCCGGCTGCACCGTGCAGATCATGGCCGAACGGCCTGATGGTTCGATGCAGCTCGAGGATTGCGAGGCGATTTCGCGGGCGCTGTCGCCCGTGCTTGATGTCGCCGACCCCATCGACCGCGCCTATCGGCTGGAGATCTCCTCGCCGGGGATCGATCGGCCGCTGGTGCGCCGCTCCGATTTCGAGCGCTATTGCGGCCATCTGGTGAAGGTCGAGATGGCCGTCGCCCATGAGGGCCGCAAGCGGTTCCGTGGCATTCTCGGTGCCGTCGAAGGCGACCGCGTGCACCTGCGTCGCGACGACGCCAAGGCGGGCGACGATGCCGACGTGCTGCTGACCATGGAAGATATCGGTGAGGCACGGCTGGTGCTGACCGATGAGCTGATCGCCGAATCGATGCGCCGCGGCAAGGCCGAGGAACGCAAGATGCGCCGCGATCTCGGTCTGGAGCCGCCGCAGGCACCGCACGCCGAGATCAGTGCGAAAATCACCAAGAACACCAAGCCGAAAAAGAAGCCGGCACCGACCAATACCAAGAAACATCGCCTTGCCGCCGAACGCGCGCGGCGCGGCGAGATCGAGCCTGACGAAGGAGACTAGCCATGGCAGTCAGCGCCAACAGACTTGAATTGCTCCAGATCGCCGACGCCGTCGCCCGCGAGAAATCGATCGATCGCGGCATCGTCATCGCGGCGATGGAAGATGCCATCGCCAAGGCAGCGCGCGCCCGTTACGGCAGCGAGACTGACGTTCACGCCGAGATCGACCCGAAGAAGGGCGAGCTGCGGCTGTCGCGCCACATGCTGGTGGTCGACAAGGTCGAAAACCATTCCAACCAGATCTCGCTGATCGACGCGCAGCGCGCCAATCCGGGCGCCCAGGTCGGCGACACCATCGCAGACACGCTGCCGCCGCTGGAATATGGCCGCATCGCCGCGCAATCGGCCAAGCAGGTGATCGTGCAGAAGGTGCGCGAGGCCGAGCGCGACCGGCAATATCAGGAATTCAAGGACCGCATCGGCGACATCGTCAACGGCGTCGTCAAGCGCGTCGAATATGGCAGCGTGATCGTCGATCTCGGCCGTGGTGAAGCCATCATCCGCCGCGACGAGATGCTGCCGCGCGAAGTGTTCCGCAACGGCGACCGCGTCCGCGCCTATATCTTCGACGTCCGTCGCGAGACCCGCGGACCGCAGATCTTCCTGTCCCGCACCCATCCGCAGTTCATGGCGAAGCTGTTTGCGCAGGAAGTGCCTGAAATCTATGACGGCATCGTCGAGATCAAGGCGGTCGCCCGCGATCCGGGCTCGCGCGCGAAAATCGGCGTGATTTCCCGCGATTCCTCGGTCGATCCCGTCGGCGCCTGCGTCGGCATGCGCGGCTCGCGCGTGCAGGCCGTGGTGAACGAATTGCAGGGCGAGAAGATCGACATCATTCCGTGGTCACCCGACATCGCGACCTTCGTGGTCAACGCGCTGGCGCCGGCCGAAGTGTCCAAGGTCGTGATCGACGAAGACCGCGAGCGGATCGAGGTCGTGGTGCCCGATACCAACAACCAGCTCTCGCTGGCGATCGGCCGCCGCGGCCAGAACGTGCGCCTCGCCTCGCAGCTCACCGGCTGGGACATCGACATCCTGACCGAGCAGGAGGAATCGGAGCGCCGCCAGGCCGACTTCGAGAACTCCACCCGCGTCTTCATGGAATCGCTCAATGTCGACGAGGTGGTCGGCCAGCTGCTGGCGTCCGAAGGCTTCACCTCGGTCGAGGAACTCGCGATGGTGGACCTCAAGGAACTCGCCAGCATCGAGGGCTTCGACGAGGAAACCGCGCAGGAGCTGCAGAGCCGTGCCCGTGAATATCTCGATCAGCAGGAAGCCGAGATCGAGGCCAGGCGCAAGGAGCTCGGCGTCGAGGACGCCGTGAAGGACGTGCCCGGCGTGACCTCGAAGATGCTGGTGAAGTTCGGCGAGAGCGACATCAAGACAGTCGAGGACCTCGCCGGCTGCGCCACCGACGATCTGGTCGGCTGGACCGAGCGCAAGGAAGGCGGCGAACAGACCAAGTTCGCCGGCGCGCTCGACGGCCTCGGCATCTCGCGTGACGAGGCGGAAGCCATGATCATGCAGGCCCGCATCAAGGCTGGCTGGATCACCGAGGCCGACCTCGCCAAGCCGGCCGAAGAGGCTGACGCGGCCGAAGATCAGCCGGCTTAAGGGCAAAGGAGAATGTCGCCCGGATGCTTGCCAGCGTTGACAGCGAACTTGACCATGGACCGCGGGCCGAAAGGTCCGCGACCATGCGCATGTGCGCGGTCAGCCGCGAGGTCCGGCCGATCGATGAGCTGATCCGCTTTGTCGTATCGCCTGCCGGCGATATAGTTCCCGATCTCAAGCGCAAGCTGCCTGGACGCGGCATGTGGGTGACCGCCTCGCGCCAGGTGGTTGCGGAAGCCGCGCGGCGTCACCAATTTAGCAAAGCCTTCAAGCGCGAGCTGCGCACTCCCCAGACGCTTCCCGCCGACATCGAGGCGCTCCTGGTCCGGAGCGTGACCGAAGCCCTTGGGATTGCCGCCAAGGCGGGCCAGATCGTCACCGGATTCGGCAAGGTCGAGAGCGCCCTCAGGGAAGGCACGGTCGAGGTCCTGATCCACGCCAGCGACGGGGCTGCGGACGGAATCCGCAAATTGGACATGCTGGCACGGCAAAATGCCGGAAATCGCGGTGCCAAGCCGCAGATTCCCGTCATCACCGCCCTGAAATCGGTAGAATTGGATTTGGCACTGACCCGGTCAAATGTGATACATGCTGCCCTGCTCGCGGGCCCGGCGAGCAAGTCATTCCTGTCACGTAGCCAGATGCTGGTCCGATACCGGATGGCGGACGCCGACAAGACTGCCGAAAAGCCCGGCCAGGATTTCTGAGAGACACGACGACCCGATTGGACGGTGCGGAAACGCACAACACTGAATAAATCAGGATTAGGACTGCTGAATGGTTGATACCAAGACCCCTGACGACAAGAAGCTGAGCGTTCCGAGCAAGACGCTATCGCTCAAGCCGCGCGTCGAAACGGGCACTGTGCGCCAGAGCTTCAGCCATGGCCGCAGCAAGCAGGTCGTGGTCGAAAAGCGCGGCAAGCGCCGCATCGACGGCACCCCTGAGCCGCAGGCCCCCACGGTTGTCGCAAAGCCGGCGCCGGCTGCGCCCACGCCCGCCCCGTCACGCCCGGTGCCACCGCGCAACGCCGGCTCCGGCGTCGTGCTGCGTACCTTGACCGAGGACGAACGTTCCGCTCGCGCCAGCGCGCTCGCTGACGCCAAGGTTCGCGAAATCGAAGAGCGCCGCCAGGCCGAGGAAGAGGCCCAGCGCCGCGCCGTCCGCGAGGCCGCCGAACGCGCCGAGCGCGAAGCCGCCGAATCCCGCCGCAAGGCCGAGGAAGAGCGTCACCGTCACGAGGACGAAGCCAAGCGCAAGGCCGAGACCGAAGCCAAGAAGCGTTTCGGCGAAGGCGAGCAGCCGGCAGCCGGCGCGCGTCCCGCCGCCGCAGCTTCGGCCCCGGCGGCCACCGCCCCGCGCCCCGCGCCGACCACGACGCGTCCGGGAGCGACGACCACCGCTCGCCCGGCAACCACCACGTCACGGCCGGGCGGCCCCGTCGGTCGCACGCCCGCGGTTGCGGCCGGTCCGGACGAGGACGATGGTCCGCGCCAGATCCGCCGCGGGCCCGGCGGCGCCGCGCGTCCTGCCGCGGCCCCGAAGGCCACGCACAAGCCCGGCCCGCAGAAGGAGCGCGGCCGTCTGACCGTCGTGACCGCTCTCAACGCGGACGACGTGCGCGAGCGCTCGATCGCCTCGTTCCGCCGCCGCACCCAGCGCCTGAAGGGCCATGCCTCGAACGAGCCGAAGGAAAAGCTCATTCGCGAAGTGACGATTCCGGAAGCGATCACCATCCAGGAACTCGCCAACCGCATGTCCGAACGCGCGGTCGACGTCATCCGCATGCTGATGAAGCAGGGCGCGATGCACAAGATCACCGACGTGATCGACGCCGACACCGCGCAGCTGATCGCCGAAGAGCTCGGCCACACCGTCAAGCGCGTCGCCGCGTCGGACGTTGAAGAGGGTCTGTTCGACCAGGTCGACGATTCCACCGATACCGAGACGCGTTCGCCTGTCGTGACCGTGATGGGCCACGTCGACCACGGCAAGACCTCGCTGCTCGACGCGCTCCGCCATGCCAACGTGGTGTCGGGCGAAGCCGGCGGCATCACCCAGCATATCGGCGCCTATCAGGTGCTGTCGCCCGAAAGCGGCAAGAAGATCACCTTCATCGACACGCCCGGCCACGCCGCGTTCACCGCGATGCGCGCCCGCGGCGCCAAGGTTACCGACATCGTCGTGCTGGTGGTCGCGGCCGATGACGGCGTCATGCCGCAGACGATCGAAGCCATCAATCACGCCAAGGCGGCCCGCGTGCCGATCATTGTTGCCATCAACAAGATCGACAAGCCCGATGCCAAGCCCGAGCGCGTCCGCACCGAGCTGCTCCAGCACGAGGTGCAGGTGGAATCCTTCGGCGGCGAAGTCGTCGACGTCGAAGTCTCCGCCAAGAACAAGACCAATCTCGACAAGCTGCTCGAGATGATCGCACTCCAGGCCGAAATCCTCGACCTGAAGACCAATTCGGAGCGTCCGGCCGAAGGCACCGTGATCGAGGCCAAGCTCGATCGCGGCCGTGGTCCGGTTGCAACCGTGCTGGTCCAGCGCGGCACGCTGCGTGTCGGTGACATCATCGTCGCCGGCGCCGAGATGGGCCGCGTCCGTGCGCTGATCTCGGATCAGGGCGAGACCGTGGACGAGGCCGGCCCGTCGGTGCCGGTCGAGGTGCTCGGCTTCAACGGTCCGCCGGAAGCCGGCGACCGTCTCGCGGTCGTCGAGAACGAAGCCCGCGCCCGCCAGATCACCAGCTACCGCGCGCACCAGAAGCGCGAGAACGCGGCGGCCTCGATCTCAGGCATGCGCGGCTCGCTCGAGCAGATGATGTCGCAGTTGAAGACGGCGGGCCGCAAGGAATTCCCGCTGATCGTCAAGGCCGACGTGCAGGGCTCGCTGGAAGCGATCCTCGGCTCGCTGGAGAAGCTGGGTACCGACGAAGTCGCAGCCCGCATCCTCCATGCCGGCGTCGGCGGCATCTCGGAATCCGACGTGACGCTCGCGGAGGGCTTCAACGCCGCGATCATCGGCTTCTCGGTTCGTGCGAACAAGGAAGCCGCTGCCGCCGCCAAGCGCAACGGCATCGAGATCCGCTACTACAACATCATCTACGACCTCGTGGACGACGTGAAGAAGGCGATGAGCGGCCTGCTCGCGCCGACCTTGCGCGAAACCATGCTGGGCAATGCCGAGATCCTGGAGATCTTCAACATCTCCAAGGTCGGCAAGGTTGCCGGCTGCCGCGTCACCGACGGCACCGTGGAACGCGGCGCCAATGTGCGCCTGATCCGCGACAACGTCGTCGTGCACGAAGGCAAGCTGTCGACGCTGAAGCGCTTCAAGGACGAGGTGAAGGAAGTCCAGGCCGGCCAGGAATGCGGCATGGCCTTCGAGAACTATCACGACATGCGTGCCGGTGACGTGATCGAGTGTTATCGCGTGGAGACGATCCAGCGCTCCCTGTAAGTCCAAATCTTACCGAAGCGCCCGGATCTTTTTGAGCTGAAATTGCGGGAGTGCGATGGCCGGATTTTTTCCGGCCATCCACGCTCCATTCGTTCAACAGGACAAATGACAATGCTCGTGTCCCAAACGCGGGCACGTTGAGGTGATTTTCGACCATGCCACGGCATCATCAGAAGAAGGGTTCCGCGCCCGGCGGCTCGCAGCGTCAGCTGCGCGTCGGGGAGCAGGTTCGCCACGCGATAGCCGATATTCTGGCGCAAGGCAGCGTGCATGATGCGGACCTCGAAGGCCACATCATCACCGTGCCGGAGGTGCGGATGTCGCCCGATTTGAAGCTCGCGACAATCTACGTGATGCCGCTCGGTGGCCGCGACACCGAGCTCGTCATCACTGCGCTCGATCGCAACAAGAAATTCCTGCGCGGCGAAGTCGCGCGGCGCGTTAACCTGAAATTTGCACCTGACATTCGCTTCCGCGTCGACGAACGATTCGACGAAGCGGAACGGATCGAGAAGCTTTTGCGAACACCTGCGGTGCAGAAGGACTTGGACAAGAATCCGGATCAGAACCCGGATTCGGATCGGGAAGAAGAACAATGATGATGAACCCCGCACACGGCGCGATCGGCAGCGATGAGGTCGATGCGCGCGAGGCGCAGCAAAATAGTTTTGCGGATATCGGCGGCAATGGAGAGCCGCATCGGGAGGCGCGTCGCGTCAACAACGATCCGCGTGCGAACAAGCACAAGGGCAATCAGGTGCGCCGCGATCGTCGCGACGTGCACGGCTGGGTCGTGCTCGACAAGCCGATCGGCATGACCTCGACGCAGGCCGTTGCCGTGCTCAAGCGCCTGTTCAACGCCAAGCGCGCCGGCCATGCCGGCACGCTCGATCCGCTCGCCTCCGGCGGACTGCCGATCGCGCTGGGTGAAGCCACCAAGACGGTTCCCTTCGTCATGGATGGCCGCAAGCGCTACCGCTTCACCGTGTGCTGGGGCGAGGAGCGCGACACCGACGATATTGAAGGCCGGGTCACCGCCACATCTGACCACCGCCCGACCCGGGAGGCGATTGAAGCCCTGCTGCCCCGTTTCACGGGAGTCATCGAGCAGGTTCCACCACGCTATTCCGCGATCAAGGTCCAGGGCGAGCGGGCCTATGACCTCGCCCGCGACGGCGAGGTCGTGGAGCTGGCCCCCCGCCCGGTCGAGATTCACCATTTAATCCTTGTAGATCAACCAGATAATGACCGGGCCGTGTTCGAGGCCGAGTGCGGCAAGGGGACCTATGTCCGGGCACTCGCCCGCGATATGGGCCGGATTCTCGGTACTTTCGGTCATATCTGCGCGCTGCGGCGGACCCTGGTCGGCCCATTCAGCGAAAATGACATGATTCCGCTGGATCAGCTGGAGGCTTTGTGCGATAGAGCCGCGTCCGGCGAGGGAAGCCTCGCCGACGCGCTGATGCCCGTTGAGACCGCGCTGGACGACATCCCGGCACTGGCCGTCACTCGGGCTGATGCGGCAAGGCTCCATCGGGGCCAGGCCGTTTTGTTGCGCGGACGGGATGCGCCCACAAGTAGCGGCACAGTCTATGTCACGGTGGCAGGCCGTCTTTTGGCGCTTGCTGAAGTTGGCAATGGCGAAATCATCCCCAAGCGTGTGTTCAACCTGACCGGCTTGACTGCCTCAACCGGTCGCAACGAGAGAAATTGACGATGTCGATTGCCGCAGAACGCAAAGCGGAAGTCATCAAGACGAATGCCACCAAGGCCGGTGATACCGGTTCGCCCGAGGTTCAGGTCGCGATCCTGTCGGAACGCATCAACAACCTGACCAACCATTTCAAGACCCACGTGAAGGACAACCATTCGCGTCGTGGTCTCTTGAAGCTGGTCTCGACCCGCCGCTCTCTCCTCGACTATCTGAAGAAGAAGGACGAGGCGCGGTACAAGGCGCTGCTCGAGAAGCACAACATTCGTCGCTAAGAGTTCTTGCGCGCGCCACTGGCGCGCGTTTTTGCGCGTGATTTCGAGCGAAAGCGCTTATTGCAGGGTTTTTGATCGAGGCTCACGCGTAAGTCCGGTGTGAGCGATGTTTCGCATCCGGGGGCATGAACAGCGAAGACCAAAGGTTCGGTGTTCGCGAACGTGCCGACTGACAGTCCAGCAGCAATCCGGCGGCTGGGCGCAACGGGCAAGGTGCCCGTATGACCCGAAAGGATGGACGCCATCCGACATCCAAAAACCATGGCAGGATCGCAGGACGCTGATCGCCCGCTCCGATCAGCGTCCTGCAATCTTGACATGGTTTTTGTTTTTCGAGCCGTCCCTTCTTTCGAGAACCCATGAAAGAAGACCTCTATGTTCAATAAGCATTCAGTCGAGATCGACTGGGGCGGACGCCCTCTCAAGCTCGAAACCGGCAAGATCGCACGCCAGGCCGACGGCGCCGTCATCGCCACCTATGGCGAGACCGTGGTGCTCGCCACCGTCGTCGCGGCGAAAGCGCCGCGTGAAGGCGTCGATTTCCTGCCGCTGACCGTCGACTACCAGGAAAAGACCTACGCAGCTGGCCGCATTCCCGGCGGCTATTTCAAGCGCGAGGGCCGTCCGACCGAGAAGGAGACGCTGGTCTCCCGCCTGATCGACCGTCCGATCCGTCCGCTGTTCGTCGACGGCTGGCGCAACGAGACCCAGGTGATCGCCACCGTGCTGTCGCACGACATGGAGAACGATCCTGACATCGTTGCTCTCGTGGCCTCCTCGGCCGCGCTGACGCTGTCAGGCGCGCCGTTCAAGGGCCCGATCGGCGCCGCCCGCGTCGGCTTCGCCAATGACGAGTTCATCCTCAACCCGACGCTCGACGAGATGGTCGACACCCAGCTCGACCTGGTCGTCGCCGGCACCGCGGATGCCGTGCTGATGGTGGAATCGGAAGCCAAGGAGCTGAACGAAGACATCATGCTCGGCGCCGTGATGTTCGGTCACCGCCACTTCCAGCCTGTGATCAACGCGATCATCGAGCTCGCCGAGAAGGCCGCCAAGGAGCCGCGCGAAGTCACCGTGATCGACAACGCCGCGCTCGAGAAGGAAATGCTCGGCCTCGTCGAGCAGGAGCTGCGCGCTGCCTACGCCATTCCGGTCAAGCAGGATCGCTACGCCGCGGTCGGCAAGGTCAAGGAGAAGGTGATCGCCCACTACTTCCCCGAAGGGCAGGAGCCGAAATACGACAAGCTGCGCGTCGCCGCCGTGTTCAAGGAACTCGAGGCGAAGATCGTTCGCTGGAACATCCTCGACACCGGCAAGCGCATCGACGGCCGTGACGTCAAGACCGTGCGCAACATCGTCGCCGAAGTCGGCGTGCTGCCCCGCGCCCACGGCTCGGCGCTGTTCACCCGCGGCGAGACCCAGGCGATGGTCGTGACCACGCTCGGCACCGGCGAGGACGAGCAGTATATCGACGCACTGTCGGGAACGTACAAGGAGACGTTCCTGCTGCACTACAACTTCCCGCCCTTCTCGGTCGGCGAGACCGGCCGCCTCGGCGGCACCAAGCGCCGCGAGATCGGCCACGGCAAGCTGGCCTGGCGCGCGATCCACCCGGTGCTGCCGCCGCATCACGAGTTCCCCTACACCGTGCGCGTCGTCTCGGAGATCACCGAATCCAACGGCTCCTCGTCGATGGCTTCGGTCTGCGGCGCCTCGCTCGCGCTGATGGACGCCGGCGTGCCGTTGAAGCGGCCGACCGCGGGCATCGCGATGGGCCTGATCCTCGAAGACAAGCGCTTCGCGGTTCTCTCCGACATCCTCGGCGACGAAGACCATCTCGGCGACATGGACTTCAAGGTCGCCGGTACCGAAGCCGGCATCACCTCGCTCCAGATGGACATCAAGATCGAGGGCATCACCGAGGAGATCATGAAGGTCGCTCTCGGCCAGGCCAAGGAAGGTCGTATCCACATCCTCGGCGAGATGGCGAAGGCGCTCACCAACGCCCGCGCCGAACTCGGCGAATACGCGCCGCGCATCGAGACCTTCAAGATCGCCACCGACAAGATCCGCGAAGTGATCGGCACCGGCGGCAAGGTGATCCGCGAGATCGTCGAGAAGACCGGCGCCAAGGTCAACATCGAGGACGACGGCACCGTGAAGGTCGCATCCAGCGACGGCGAGGCGATGAAGGCCGCGATCAAGTGGATCAAGTCGATCGCGTCCGATCCGGAAGTCGGCCAGATCTATGACGGCACCGTCGTCAAGGTGATGGAGTTCGGCGCCTTCGTGAACTTCTTCGGTTCGAAGGACGGCCTCGTTCACATCAGCCAGCTCGCCGCCAACCGCGTGCAGAAGACCTCCGACGTCGTCAAGGAAGGCGACAAGGTCAAGGTCAAGCTGCTCGGCTTCGACGATCGCGGCAAGACCCGCCTGTCGATGAAGGTGGTCGACCAGACCACCGGCGAAGACCTCGAAGGCAAGGACAAGGGCGGCGAGGGCGAGAAGGCTCCGCGCGAAGCAGCCGGCGAGTAATCGCTCAAGCCACGTCAGAAACACGAAGGGCGGCCGCAAGGCCGCCCTTTTTGTTGATGCTCGGATCTATCCGCCTGGTTCTTCACCTCTCCCCAACGGGGAGAGGTGAAGTACTCACGCCGCGAGGTCGAACCGGTCGAGGTTCATCACCTTGGTCCAGGCCTTGGCGAAGTCGGCCACGAACTTCTCCTTCGAATCCGAGGTCGCATAGACTTCGGCGAAGGCGCGGAGCTGCGAGTGCGAGCCGAAGATCAAATCGGCGCGCGTGCCGGTCCACTTCACCGCATTGGTCTTGCGGTCGCGGCCCTCATAGGAGCCGTCGGCCACCGGCGCCCACGCCGTGCTCATGTCGAGCAGGTTGACGAAATAGTCGTTGGACAGCGTGCCCACCTTGGCGGTGAAGACGCCGTGCTTCGACCCGTTCGCGTTGGCGCCGAGCACGCGCAGGCCGCCGACCAGCACGGTCAGCTCAGGCCCCGTGAGCTTGAGAAGCTGCGCGCGATCGACGAGCGCTTCTTCCTCCCGCAGGAACTGATGCTTCTTGCCGACATAGTTGCGGAAGCCATCGGCCCGCGGCTCCAGCGGCGCGAAGGAGGCCGCGTCGGTCTGCTCTTGCGAAGCATCCATGCGACCCGGCGTGAAGCCAACCTTGACGTCGACGCCGGCATCCTTCGCCGCCTTCTCGACCGCGGCGGTGCCGCCGAGGACGATGAGATCGGCGAGCGAGACCTTCTTGGCGCCTGAGGACGCGTTGAAGTCCTTCTGGATCGCTTCGAGCTTGCCGAGCACCTTGGAGAGCTGGGCCGGCTGGTTGACCTCCCAGTCCTTCTGCGGGGCAAGACGGATGCGCGCACCGTTGGCGCCGCCGCGCTTGTCCGAACCGCGGAACGTCGAGGCCGATGCCCAGGCGGTCGAGACCAGCTCGGACACCGAGAGGCCCGAAGCCAGGATCTTGGCCTTCAGCGCGGCGATGTCCTGATCAGAGACCAGCTCGTGATTCACGGCCGGAATCGGATCCTGCCAGATCAGCGTCTCCTTCGGCACCAACGGGCCGAGATAGCGCTGGATCGGACCCATGTCGCGATGGGTCAGCTTGAACCAGGCGCGGGCAAACGCGTCCGCGAACTGATCGGGGTTTTCCAGGAAGCGACGCGAGATCTTCTCATAGGCCGGATCGAAGCGCAGCGAGAGATCGGTCGTCAGCATCGTCGGGCGATGCTTCTTCGACTTGTCGAAAGGATCGGGAATGATGGCGTCGGCACCCTTGGCCGTCCACTGGTTCGCACCGCCCGGGCTCTTCGTCAGCTCCCATTCGTACTTGAACAGGTTCTCGAAGAAGTTGTTGCTCCACTTCGTCGGCGTCGTGGTCCAGGTCACTTCGAGGCCGCTGGTGATGGTATCACCGGCGAGGCCCGTGGCGTGCTTGCTCTTCCAGCCAAGGCCCTGATCTTCCAGCGCGCCCGCTTCCGGCTCGGCACCAACCAGCGACGGATCGCCGGCGCCATGGGTCTTGCCGAAGGTGTGGCCGCCGGCGATCAGCGCAACGGTTTCTTCGTCGTTCATCGCCATGCGGAAGAAGGTCTCGCGGATGTCCTTGGCCGCGGCGACCGGATCCGGCTTGCCGTTCGGGCCTTCCGGATTGACGTAGATCAGGCCCATCTGCACCGCGCCGAGCGGCTCGGCGAGCTGGCGTTCGCCGCTGTAGCGCTCATCGCCCAGCCAGGTGCCTTCCGGACCCCAATAGAGCTCTTCCGGCTCCCAGACATCGGCGCGACCACCGGCGAAGCCGAACGTCTTGAAGCCCATCGACTCCAGCGCGACGTTGCCGGCGAGCACCATCAGATCGGCCCAGGAAATCTTGCGACCGTATTTCTGCTTGATCGGCCAGAGCAGCCGGCGCGCCTTGTCGAGGTTGGCGTTGTCAGGCCAGGAGTTGAGCGGAGCAAAACGCTGCTGACCGGCACCGGCGCCGCCGCGGCCGTCGGTGATGCGGTAGGTGCCGGCGCTGTGCCAGGCCATGCGGATCATGAGGCCGCCATAGTGGCCGAAATCGGCGGGCCACCATTCCTGCGAATCCGTCATCAGGGCGGTCAGGTCCTTGATGACCGCATTCAGGTCGAGCGTCTTGAATTCCTTGGCATAGTCGAACGCCTCGCCCATCGGATCGGACAGGCTGGAATTCCTGTGCAGCATGTCAATGCTGAGATTGGTGGGCCACCAGTCGCGGTTCGCTGGCACGCGTTTGCCGCCCGAAAACGGGCACTTCGAAGTGTCGTCCATGAATACCTCCTCTGGTGGCGTCCGACTGCGCCATTGACCAGGTCGAAGCACTCTAAGCGTCGGCTTCGATCAGGGGAAGTTGACTTTAATGATCGCTGCGATAGGTTTTTCTGATGATCAATCTGACGCTGCGCCAGCTGCGCTATTTCGACGCGCTCGCCCGCCATGGTCATTTCGGCCGCGCCGCGGAAGCCTGTTCCATCTCGCAGCCGGCCCTGTCGATGCAGATCAAGGAGCTGGAGGAGGCGCTCGGCGGGCTGCTGCTGGAGCGCAGCGCGCGCCAGGTTGCGCTGACCCGGTTCGGCGAGGAGCTCGCCCAGCGCGTCCGCGACATCCTGCGCTCGGTCGATGAGCTCGGCGATTTCGCCCGTGCCTCGCAGAACCGTTTTGCCGGGCGCCTGCGCATCGGCATGATCCCGACGATCGCGCCCTATCTTTTGCCCAAGATCACCAAGAATCTGACGCGCATGCATCCGGAGCTCGATATCCGCGTGCGCGAGACGATGACACCGCGGCTGATCCAGGAGCTGGTCGAAGGGCGGCTCGACACCGCGATCGTCGCCCTGCCGGTCTCCGAGCCCTCGCTCACCGAGGTCGCCCTGTTCGAGGAGAAATTCCTGCTGGTGCGGCCGGGCACGGATGCGGGCACCCCGGTGCCGTCGCGCGAGATGATGCGCGAGATGCGGCTGCTGCTGCTCGAGGAAGGCCATTGTTTCCGCGACCAGGCGCTGTCGTTCTGCAACATGCAGTCGGCGCCGCCGCGCGAGATGCTGGATGCGAATTCGCTGTCGACGCTGGTGCAGATGGTCAGCGCCGGCATCGGCGTTACCTTGATTCCGGAGATGGCGGTGTCGGTGGAGACGCGATCGGCGTCCGTCTCGCTGTCGCGCTTCCGCGACCCCGAGCCGTCGCGCACCATCGGCATGGTCTGGCGCAAGACCAGCCCGCTGGCGCGCCAGCTGCTGCAGATTTCCGAGGTGGTGTGTCTGTCGGCCGGCAAGGTGCGCGCGCGGCAGACCATGCGTGGGCAGAAGGCCTGAGTTGGTCATGCCCGATCTGATCATCCGCCCCGCCCGGGTCGACGAATATGACGAAATCGCTCGCGTCTGGATGGAGAGCTGGGTCTCGACCGGACTCGCCCAAGCCAGCGATTTCCTGCTGGCGAACCTGCGCGCCCGCGTCCGGCGCGAGATCGAGGACGGCTGGAGCCTGTTCGTCGCCGATGATCAGGGCACCATCGCCGCGATGCTGGCGCTGCATCTGCCAAAGCACTATCTCGACATGCTGTTCGTCGGGCCCGCCTATCAGGGTCAATCGCTCGGCCGGAAGCTGCTCGCCTTCACGCGCACGCAAATGCCCGACGAGATTGACCTGCGCTGCGTTCGCGAGAACGAGAAGGCCTGGCGCTGGTATGAGCGCGAAGGCTTTGTGTTCGAGAAGGAAGAGGTCGAACCGTCGAACGGGTTCGTGATGAAATACTATCGTTGGGAGCGCAAAGGGAGCTCGCCATGATCAAGCTCTATGGTCACCCCGCTCGCGTTCGTTCTCGACGCTCTGGCTGATGGAAGAGAGCGGGCTGCCCTATGAACGGGTGCTGACCGACATTTCGACCGGCGCGCAGAAGGTACCGGACTGCGAGCTCTCGTAAGAGCCTGTGAGTCATTTCCGCATTCGATATTAAAGAGTGGGTAGCGCCCGCGCTGATGTCGGGGGCCGTCGATGTCGAACCGCCGGGGGATGGCTGTGCTGTCTATGCTTTTGCCAGTTGGTGTCCTTGCAGGATGTTGTTGGTGAGGGCGTACCAGAGCACGACGGCACGGACCTTCTCGATGCCGCGCACGGTCAATTGCCTGAGGTCCCAGTTCCGCCACCGGGCATGGATGCATTCGCAGATCGTGCGGGCTTTGTACTGTGCCTTGCCGGCTTCGCTGGCCATGCGGGCCCGCCAGGCCGCGACGCCAGGACCGTCGCTGCTCCGAGGTAAAAAGGGATCGACACCGCTCCTGGAGTTGGGCGGAGGACAGTAGACCTCGACGCCTTCACCGTGCGCCCATTCGATGTCCTCGCCGCTGCAGAACCCGCCATCGGCGAGGTAGCGACGCGGCAAGCGCTTCAGCCGAGTGCGCGTTCGCTCCAGCATCGGCCGCATCAAGCCGCGATCTGATCCGTTGTTGTCGATGTCGACCGTGACCACGATCAGTTCGCCGGCCGCGCTGGCCACCTGCACATTGTAGGCGGGGCGGAAGCCGGCATCTGCCATCTTCATCACCCTTGCCTGCGGGTCGGTGGTGGAGGCCCGGGGCTCCTTCGGCTTTTTGCCATTGCCGCCTTTTTCGTCGAGTTGCTTGCGCTTCCGCTTGATCTCGTCCAAAGCCCTCTGCGCAGCCTGCACCCGCTCACTGCGTTCGCGTGCCGCGCGCTCTCTGGCCGCCCTGATACGCCGGCTGCTGGCTTCCGGATCCGCATCGACCTCGCGCTTGAGCTCTTCCACCACAGCCTTCGCTTGGGCCATCTGCCGGCCGAGCGTTGCCTCCCGCCGGAACGAGCCGGCCCCCGCATTCGCCCGTATCCGCACCCCGTCCTGGGTCAGCTTCTCCAGATCAATCAGCCCTGCCTCATTCAGAGCCACCAGATGTTCGACCAGCAAACGGTCCAGCAGGTCCGCGCAGCCGACCCGGAAATCCGACAGTGTGTGATAGTTCAAAGACACGCCGCCGCAGAGCCAGCGGTAGACGTCGTGACTGTCGCAGAGCCGATCCAACGCCCGCGCGCTGCCAACGCCATCGCTCGTGGCGTACAGCCAAAGCGCCAGCAGCAGCCGGGGTGATGGCGCCGGATGGCCCGGCCTGTTTTCCCGTGCCTTAACCCGATCTTCCAGCTCGCTCAGGTCGAGCCCCTCGACATAAGCCCAGATCACCCGGGCCAGATGATCCTGCCCGATCAGGCTGTCGATATCGACCGCCCGCAATTCGACCTGATTGCGCACGGGCTCGCGCAGCCGAGGTGCACCCCGCGGCACCGCTTCGGTTCGTGGCGCCGACTGATCCGGCAATTCGCCAAAAAGTCCCTCGTCAGCCATCATCCTCTCCAGCAGATCAGTCTGCCTAGAGAATCACATTCGCCCGACACGCGGTACAAAAGATTCACAGTCTCGTAGGGTG
>NZ_LJYG01000049.1 GCF_001440035.1 Bradyrhizobium manausense
TTCGATATTAAAGAGTGGGTAGCGCCCGCGCTGATGTCGGGGGCCGTCGATGTCGAACCGCCGGGGGATGGCTGTGCTGTCTATGCTTTTGCCAGTTGGTGTCCTTGCAGGATGTTGTTGGTGAGGGCGTACCAGAGCACGACGGCACGGACCTTCTCGATGCCGCGCACGGTCAATTGCCTGAGGTCCCAGTTCCGCCACCGGGCATGGATGCATTCGCAGATCGTGCGGGCTTTGTACTGTGCCTTGCCGGCTTCGCTGGCCATGCGGGCCCGCCAGGCCGCGACGCCAGGACCGTCGCTGCTCCGAGGTAAAAAGGGATCGACACCGCTCCTGGAGTTGGGCGGAGGACAGTAGACCTCGACGCCTTCACCGTGCGCCCATTCGATGTCCTCGCCGCTGCAGAACCCGCCATCGGCGAGGTAGCGACGCGGCAAGCGCTTCAGCCGAGTGCGCGTTCGCTCCAGCATCGGCCGCATCAAGCCGCGATCTGATCCGTTGTTGTCGATGTCGACCGTGACCACGATCAGTTCGCCGGCCGCGCTGGCCACCTGCACATTGTAGGCGGGGCGGAAGCCGGCATCTGCCATCTTCATCACCCTTGCCTGCGGGTCGGTGGTGGAGGCCCGGGGCTCCTTCGGCTTTTTGCCATTGCCGCCTTTTTCGTCGAGTTGCTTGCGCTTCCGCTTGATCTCGTCCAAAGCCCTCTGCGCAGCCTGCACCCGCTCACTGCGTTCGCGTGCCGCGCGCTCTCTGGCCGCCCTGATACGCCGGCTGCTGGCTTCCGGATCCGCATCGACCTCGCGCTTGAGCTCTTCCACCACAGCCTTCGCTTGGGCCATCTGCCGGCCGAGCGTTGCCTCCCGCCGGAACGAGCCGGCCCCCGCATTCGCCCGTATCCGCACCCCGTCCTGGGTCAGCTTCTCCAGATCAATCAGCCCTGCCTCATTCAGAGCCACCAGATGTTCGACCAGCAAACGGTCCAGCAGGTCCGCGCAGCCGACCCGGAAATCCGACAGTGTGTGATAGTTCAAAGACACGCCGCCGCAGAGCCAGCGGTAGACGTCGTGACTGTCGCAGAGCCGATCCAACGCCCGCGCGCTGCCAACGCCATCGCTCGTGGCGTACAGCCAAAGCGCCAGCAGCAGCCGGGGTGATGGCGCCGGATGGCCCGGCCTGTTTTCCCGTGCCTTAACCCGATCTTCCAGCTCGCTCAGGTCGAGCCCCTCGACATAAGCCCAGATCACCCGGGCCAGATGATCCTGCCCGATCAGGCTGTCGATATCGACCGCCCGCAATTCGACCTGATTGCGCACGGGCTCGCGCAGCCGAGGTGCACCCCGCGGCACCGCTTCGGTTCGTGGCGCCGACTGATCCGGCAATTCGCCAAAAAGTCCCTCGTCAGCCATCATCCTCTCCAGCAGATCAGTCTGCCTAGAGAATCACATTCGCCCGACACGCGGTACAAAAGATTCACAGTCTCGTAGGGTGGGCAAAGCGCAAGCGTGCCCACGTGCTGCAACATTCGCGAGAGATGATGGGCACGGCGCAAGTGCGCCTTTGCCCACCCTACGATTCCTGCATACGTGGGCACGCTTCGCTTTGCCCACCCTACGATTCCGAGCCAGCGGAGAGATATCCCTCACTCGTCTCGCTGCATGCGGTTGGACGCTAGCGCGCGGTCTCGATCTTCAGCTGCTTGATCTTGCGATACAGTGTTGCGCGGCTGAGCTTCAGCGAGCGGGCGGCTTCGGTGACGCGGCCGCTGTGCTTGCGGAGCGCCTCGATGATCGTGGCGCGCTCGGCCGTTGCGAGATCGGTCTCCACAGTTCTCCCGCCGAAAGGCGGCAGGTCGAGATCGGCATCGGTGATGACGCCGTCCTCGGCCGTGCAGCCGGCGAGGCGCAGCACGTGGCGGAGCTGGCGCATGTTGCCGGGGTAGGGATAGGCCGAGAGCCGCGCCCAAGCCTCAGGCGAGAGGCGGCAGTTCGGCGCCTCCTCGCGCGCGATCTTGCTGATGATGTCGTCGCGGTCGGCGCGGTCGCGCAAGGCGGGCAGGTGCACCTCCATGCCGCGCAGGCGGAAATAGAGGTCGGCACGGAAAGCCCCCTCCTCCGCCATGCGGCCGAGATCGCGATGGGTGGCGCTGATCAGGCGGATATCGACGGCGACAGGCTTGAGCGCGCCGAGCGGCCAGACCTCACGGTTCTCCAGCACGCGCAAGAGCCGTGTCTGCAACGCGATCGGCATGTCGCCGATCTCGTCCAGGAACAGCGTGCCGCCATCGGCCTGCACGATCAGGCCCTTCGAGCCGTCGCGCCGCGCGCCGGTGAAGGCGCCGGCCTCGTAGCCGAACAGCTCGGCGTCGATCAGGCTCTCCGGCATCGCCGAGCAGTTCAGCGCGACGTAATTGTTGCGCGCACGGTTGCTGGCGGCGTGAACGGCGCGCGCGAACACATCCTTGCCGACGCCGGTCTCACCATGCAGCAGCACCGGCAGATTATGATCGCCGATGCTCTTCAGGCGCTTCACGCTCTTGACCATCCCGGGATCCCGCCCGGCCAGCCGATGCAGCGCGTCGAAGCGATCGACGGGTGCATCGTGACGCAGCGGGGCAGATCTTGCGCGCAGCGGCGGGGAGACATGGCTCTGGCCCAGCGGCCGGCCATCAGCGCGGCGCAGCTCGACGATCTCGTCCGCGTTGCGCGTATGATCGTGCTTGATGTAGCGCGCCAGATCGATGCCTGAGGCAATCAGGCCGTCGGTGAGACCCAGCAAGGCGCGCGCGGAGCGGCAGGCGCCGACGATGCGGCGGTCATCGTCATAGGCGAGCAGGCCGCTGCCGCCGTCGCCAGGCACGGTCGCGATCCAGGCATTGCGGAAGTGTTCGCGGAAGATCGCGCCTTCCATCCGCCGGGTCGCTTCCATGGTCACCGCGAGCGCGAGCTGATGCGCGGCGCGCTCGAGATCCTCGCGGCAGGAGGTGATGTTGACCGCGCCGGCGAGGTGCCCGGCCTGGTCGAACAGCGGTGCAACGGCGCAGGAGAACATGTGCCACTGCGCGCGAAAATGCTCGTCGCGATGCACCAGGATCGGCTTCTGCTCGGCGAGGCAGGTGCCGAGGCCATTGGTGCCCTCGAAGGTCTCGGCAAAGTTCGAGCCGGTATAGATCTTCCAGTCCATGAACATCCGCGCGTCGGCCTCTCCAGGCAGGCGGCTGAACAGCATGGTCGCGTTGGCGTCGGCGAGATTGACGCAATAGCCCGCGTCGCGCAGCACGCGGGCGAGATCGTCGAGCTCCGGCGTCAGCAGCCGGATGGTCTCTTCCATGGGCTCGGCGACGTGACGGATCTCGGCTTCGGTGAGCGTCTGCGGCGGGCCCAGACGGGCGGGGTCCAGCTTGTGATTGATCAGGCAGCGCCGCCAGGAATTTTCGATGCGCGAGGAGGCGTCGACCTCGGCCAATTGATTGGCCACGGACAAGACACGGGCGACATGGTTCGAGGCCGAAAGGCTGGCCATCGCGGCGTCTCCACCCTGTATTATTGTGCAAAGTCTGGCACCACAGGCGGGGATGTCAATCGAGAACCGGATCCGCTGTCATCCCGGGGCGGCTCGAAGAGCCGAACCCGGGATCTCGAGATCCCGGGTTCGATGCTTCGCATCGCCCCGGAATGACGGAATGTGGGCTATTGCTGCACCGCCCTCACCACGTGTCGATGCACGGCCGCTTCTTCTCCGTCCGCGCCGGCGGCTTCGGCACGGACCGCAGCCCCGCCATGATCCAGCGCCGCGTTTCGGCGGGATCGATAACGTTGTCGATCTCGAACACCGAGGCGATCGAGACCGCCTTGCCGTTGGCATAGAGCTCGGCGACCTTGTTGCGGTAGTAAGTCTCGCGCTCCCCCGGATCGGCGATCGCCTCCATCTCCTTGCGGAAGCCGAGGCGGACATAGCCCTCCAGGCCCATGCCGCCGAACTCGCCGGTCGGCCAGGCCGCGGTGAAGAAGGAGGCGTGGAAGCCGCCGCCGATCATCGACTGCGCCCCGAGACCATAGCCCTTGCGCAGCACGATGCCGAACAGCGGCACCGTGAGGCTCGCGCCCGTGACGAACATGCGCGAGACGTGGCGGACGATCGCGGTCTTCTCGGCTTCCGGGCCAACCATGAAGCCGGGCGTGTCGCAGAGCGAGACGACAGGCAGATCGAAGGCATCGCAGAGCTGGAGAAAGCGCGCCGCCTTGTCGCCGGCATCGGCATCGATGGCGCCGCCGAGATGGCGCGGATTGTTGGCGATCAGGCCGAACGGTTTTCCTTCGATGCGGATCAGAGCCGTGATCATGCCGACGCCGTAGTCGCGCCGCAGCTCCAGCACGCTGTCCTTGTCGGCGACGAGATCGATCACGCTGCGGATGTCGTAGACGCGCAGACGGTTCTCGGGGATGGCGCGGCGGAGCAGGCGCTGGTCGGCCGCTTCCCAATCCTTCACTGCGCCCTGAAAGTAGGACAGGTATTTTTGCGCGACCGAGGTCGCCTGCTCCTCGTCTTCGACGAGGATGTCGATGACGCCGTTCGGGGACTGGAACGAGACGGGGCCGACCTCGGCCGGGTGATAGACGCCGAGCCCGCCGCCCTCGATCATCGCAGGGCCGCCCATGCCGATCGAGGCGTTCCTGGTGGCGATGATGACGTCGCAGCAGCCGAGCATCGCGGCATTGCCGGCGAAGCAATAGCCGGAGACGATTCCGATGACGGGCACGAGGCCGGACAGCCTTGCGAACTGCACGAAGGACGGACCATCTAGGCCGGTCATGCCGAGCCGGTCGGTGTCGCCGGGCCGGCCGCCGCCGCCTTCGGCGTAAAACACCAGCGGCACGCGCCAGTCTTCCGCAAGCGTCAGCATGCGGTCGATCTTCTTGTGGTTCATGTGGCCCTGCGTGCCCGCGAGTACGGTGTAGTCATAGGCCAGGACGATGCAGCGCGCCCCCTCGGGTCCGAACTTCTCGGCGTTGACGGTGGCGAGGCCCATGATGAGGCCATCGGCCGGCGTGTTCTTGATGAGATCGTCGAGCTTGCGCCGGCGCCGCTGCGCCGCGATGGCGAGGCTGCCATACTCCATGAACGAGCCGTCATCGACCAGCTGCGCAACGTTCTCGCGCGCGGTGCGCTGGTTGGTGTTGCGGCGGCGCTCGACCGCGGCCGGGCGGTTTTCATCGAGCGTGTTGGCCTGGCGCGCAATCAGCTCGGCGAGATCAGGGCGGATGTGGTCGAGATCGATGTCGGCCTCGACATCAGCGCTATCGGCCGCCACGTCGAGCGGCTCCAGATAAAGGATCGGCTCGCCATGCAGCAGCGTGACGCCGTCGCCGGCCGCGACCTTCGTGACGCGGCCACCCTGCTCGGCCATGACGAGATGCTCCATCTTCATGGATTCGATCACGGCGAGCTGCTGGCCGGGGCGCACGATCTCGCCCTCCTTGACCTGAATGGTGACGATGGTGCCCTGCAGCGGTGCGGCCACCATGACCACGCCCTCGGGCACCACTTGCGCCACATGCGCCTCGGCGGCGTATGCACCGCCGTGCTCGGTTGCGGCAAAATAGAGCGGCTTCGCCGCACCGTCGGCCGCCTCGACCAGCTTGGCAATGTTGCGATCGATGAAATCGGTCGCGATGCGGTTGGTCCGGAAATCGGGATGCGCCAGCACAGCCTGGAGAAAGGCGATGTTGGTGACGACGCCGTCGATCCGGAACTCGCGCAGCGCGCGCGAGGCCTTTGCGACCACGTCGTGCCAGGACTCGCCCGGCGTATGCACGATGACTTTTGCAAGCAGCGAATCGAAGGCCGCGCTGGTCTTGTAGCCGGCATAGCCAAAACTATCGACGCGGACGCCGGGGCCTGACGGCGGTTCGAACACCGCGAGCACGCCGCCGGTCGGATGCGTCGCCCCCGTCTCGTCGAGCGTCTCCATGTTGACGCGCAGCTGCATCGCATAGCCGCGCGGCTTCGGGATCGATGCTTGCGCAAGGCCGAGCGTTGCCAGCGCCGAGCCCGCCGCAATCGCGAGCTGGGCGCGGACCAGATCGAGGCCGAGCACCTCTTCCGTCACGGTGTGCTCGACCTGGAGCCGCGGATTGGCCTCGATGAAGGCGAAACTGTCCTCGGCGGTGCCGTCGATGAGGAATTCGAAGGTGCCGAGATTGTCATACGATGCCGCAGCCGCAAGCTGCTTCGCGGCCTCGATGATACGGCCGCGCAAGCTGTCACTCAGTGACGGGCTCGGCGCCACCTCGATCAGCTTCTGGTGCCGGCGCTGGATGGTGCATTCACGCTCCCAGAGATGCGAGATCGCACCGTGACGGTCGCCGATGATCTGCACCTCGATGTGGCGTGCCTGCCGGATCAACCTCTCGGCATAGACGCCGTCGAAGCCGAACGCCGCCTTGGCCTCGGACTGGCAGCGCGCATAAGCCTCGGCGAGATCGGCGGCGTTCTCGACGACGCGCATGCCGCGGCCACCGCCGCCCGCCATCGCCTTGATCACAATCGCCGCATTGCTTCCGATCGAGGTGAAGAACGCCGAAATCTCCTCCAGGCTCGAGGGACCGCTGGTGCCGGCGATGACGGGCACGCCGCAGCGCTTTGCCAATTGTCGCGCCGCGACCTTGTCGCCGAACAGCTCCAGCGCGGCCGGTTTTGGTCCAACGAAGGCGATACCGGCGTCAGTGCAGGCTTTTGCGAATGCCGCGTTCTCGCTGAGAAAGCCATAGCCGGGATGCACGGCATCGCAGCCCGTGCTCTTTGCCGCCTTCACCACCGCCTCGATGTCGAGATAGGCCCTTGCGCCGCGGCCGGGGATTTCGACCGCCTCGTCCGCGACGCGCACGTGCAGCGACAGCGAATCGTCAGCGGGATGGATCGCGACCGTGGCGATCCCGGCATCAGCCGCGGCGCGCGCGACGCGGATGGCGATCTCGCCGCGATTGGCGATGAGAAGTCTTCTGAACGACATCGTCTCTCTCGCTCAGACTGCGGCAGGCTGGTTCGGGTTGAGATCCTGCTTCTTCACCTTGCCCGTCGCCGTCAATGGCAATGCCTCGATGATGCGTATCTCCGGCACCTTGTAGACGGCCATGCGCTCGGCGCACCAGGCGCGAATGTCCTCGGCGGAGATAGTGCCTGATGCCTCCGGCTTGAGCTGGATATAGGCCACCGGCACTTGCCCCTTGTCAGGATCGTCGCGGCCGACCACGCCCGAGCCCAGCACCTTCGGGTGCTGGCCGAGCAGCGCCTCGATCTCCGGCGGAAACACGCTCATGCCCTTGACCTTCAGCATCTCCTTGCGGCGGCCGAGGAAGTGCAGAAAACCGTCCTTGTCGATCACGCCGATGTCGCCGGTGCGGAGCCAGCCATCGATCAGCGACTCCGCGGTGGCCTCCGGCTTATTCCAGTAGCTCTTGAGCAGTGACGGCGTCCGCACCCGGATCTCGCCTTCGGCGCCGAGCGGCAGCAATGCGCCAGTCTCGAAATCGGTGATCTTGAACTCGGCGCCGGGGACCGGCAGGCCGACGAAGATCGGCTGATTGTTGAGGTCGAAATCGTCGTCCTGGAAGCCCGCGGTGAAGGTGTTGGAGGTGTGGGTCTCGGTCATGCCCCAGGCCGCCTCCATCAGGATGGTGCCGGTGAGGTCCTTCCAGCGCTTGCGATAGCTGGCATTGAGCTTCTTGACGAAGGAGACCACGCGAACCTGCTGCAGCGATGACAGATCGAACTCGCTCCAGCGCGGATGGTCCATCAGCTCGACCGCGCCATCGACCGGCATCGCCGTGATCGTGACCTTGTACTTGTCGATCGCGGCCATCGCGCCGACGGCGTCCCAGCGGGCCAGCAACACCAGCGTCGCGCCTGAAAACAGCGGGAAGATCAGGCCAAGGTTCTCGCCGGCGATCCAGAACTCCGGAAAGAACGACAGGAACACGCTGCTCTCATCCGACTGCATCGAGACGCCGTAATTGGCAGCGGCCGTGTAGACCATGTCGCGGTGGGTATGAACGCAGCCCTTGGGCATGCCGGTGGTGCCGCCGGTATAGTTGAGCGCCGCGACCTCATCGAGGCCGGGCGGCGGCAGCGGCGCCGGTGCGGGCAGCGCGGCAAGCGCCGGCAGCAGGTCGGTCGCGCCTGCGACCACGATGCGCGGCGTGCGGATCGACTCCGGCGTCGGAAAGGCCGGCGTTGCCGGCACGACATCGGCAAAGCTGGTGACGATGATCTCGCGCAGCTTCACCTCGCCCCTCACCTGCTCGACGACGGGCATCAGCTGATCCAGCGCCACAATCACTTCCGCCTGGGTGTCGTTGAGCTCGTAGGACAGCTCGAACGCACGGGACAGCGGGCTCACGGGAACGTGGACCGCGCCGAGCTTCAAAATGCCGAAGAACACGATGTGGAATTGCGGGCAGTTCGGCAGGAACACCGCGACGCGGTCGCCCTTGCGCACACCCTTGGCCTGCAGCAGCGCCGCAAAGCGCTCGCTCTGCTGGTCGAGATCGGCATAGGTCGTGACGTGACCGTAGAAGATCACCGCCGGGCGCGTCGGGCTCTGCTTCGCCCAGGCGCGCAGATATTCCGTCAGGGGAACTTCGCCATGCAGATAGTTCGGCGAGCGCGGCAGGCCCTTGGGCCAGGCCTTCTCCCACAGCCCGTGCAAGGTGGCGAGGTAGTCCTTTTCGTTGAGGCCTGCACTCATGACGTCTTTCCCGATGCTTTTTCTTTTCTGGCACAGATGTGCCTTCGATCGACGTGATTACACGTCGAGCACGGCGAACGTCATGTCAAGACAAACAGTTCATCCGCATCACGGGCGATGCCGTGACGCGGAAAAACGCCGAGCAGATGCGCGCGTCAGGCCGCCCGCACGCCGGAAACGAAGGCGCTGACCTCGTTCTCCAGCGATTGCAGTTTCTCGGCGAGCCGTCCGCTCGATTGCAGCACGCGTCCTGCGGCCTGACCGGTCTCGGCCGTCGCATCGGTGACGCGGGAGATGTTCTGCGAGACCTGGTCGGTGCCGGACGCTGCCTCCTGCACGCTGTGGGCAATGGCCTGCGTCGCCGCGCCCTGCTCCTCGACCGCGGCCGCGATCGACGAGGAGATCTCGTTGACCTCCATGATGGTGGCGCGGATGCTCTCGATGTTGCCGACGACCTGGTTGGTCTCGGCCTGGATCGCGGTGATCTGCGCGCCGATCTCGTCGGTGGCTTTCGCGGTCTGGCTCGCCAGCGACTTCACTTCGCTCGCGACCACTGCAAAGCCCCTGCCGGCCTCGCCGGCGCGCGCGGCTTCGATCGTCGCATTGAGCGCGAGCAGATTGGTCTGCGAGGCGATCTGGTTGATGAGATCGATGACCTCACCGATCTTGTGGGCGGCCTGCGCGAGCCCCTGCACGGTGTCGTTGGTGCGCTGGCCGTCGGCGGCCGCCTTGTCGGCGACGGTCGCCGCCTGCGCGACGCGCTGGCTGATCTCGGTGATCGAGGCCGACAGCTGCCCGGCGGCGGACGCCACGGTCTGAACATTGTTCGAGGCCTGCTGGCAGGCGGTGGCGACGAAGCTGGCGCGCTCGGTCGCCTTGTCGGCGGTCTCCGACATGCCTTGCGCGGCCTGCTGCATCGCGCGCGCCTCGTTGAAGACGTCGCGGACCACGGCGTGGACGCTAGCCTCGAACTTGCCGGCGAGATCGGCCATGGTCTTGCGCTTCTCGTCGTCGGCCTTCTGCTTGGCTTCCTGCTGTTCGGCATGCATCCGGCCCACGGCCGCTGCATTGTCCTTGAACACGGCCAGCGCCTTGGCGAGCCCGCCGACCTCGTCGGCGCGGTCGGTGTAGGGCACCTCGAACGCGCTGTCGCCGGCTGCGAGGCGTTCGGTGAGGTCAGTGATTTTCGCCAGCGGCCGGGTCACGCTGCGGCCGATCACGAAGGAAGCGCCGAGCACGAGCACGAACACCGCGAGGCACACCAGGCCAAACGTCGTCGCATCCTGGCGGAAGACGGCGTCGACGTCGTCGAGATAGATGCCGGTGCCGATGATCCAGCCCCAGGGCGTAAAGCCCTTCACATAGGAGATCTTCGCGACCGGCTGCTCGAAGCCGGGCTTCGGCCAAAGATAGCTGTAGAAGCCCGCGCCCTGTTTCTTGACGACGTCAACGAAGCCGACGAACAGCGCGTTGCCGGACGGATCCTTCATTCCGGCGAGATCCTTGCCGTCAAGCTCGGGCTTGATCGGATGCATGATCATCTTCGGGGCCATGTCGTTGATCCAGAAATACTCGACCTTGTCGTAGCGAAGGCTCTTGATCTCCGCCATGGCGCCGGCCTGCGCCTGCTCGCGCGTGAGCTTTCCGTCGCTCTCGAGCTTCTGGTAATGCGCGAGGATGCCGTAGCCGACATCGACCATGTGCTGGGTCTTGGCCTGGCGGTCGGCAATCATCTGGCTGCGCAGGGTCGAAAGCGCGATCGGCGCCAGCGCGATCATGCCGACGAGGCTGATGCCGACAATGAGGACCAGCTTGAAACTGATGCGTGAGAAAATCATCGGTGCTCGCAAGATTTGGCGGGGAGATATGCCAGATTATCCCGCTCCCCCTTAGCAAAGCTTTAAGCATTCGGGTTCCCGAGGCGGATCTTCTGCGAATCGCTGGCACCGAAACCAGATCAATGCTGTTGGTTACGCCTAGCGGCCGCCCTTGCCGAGCACGAGGTCGATGGTGTGGGCGGCGATCTTGCGCAACTGGGGCTCCTCATCGAAGGCGCGTTCGAGCACGGCGAGGCCGCGCGTCACCGTGATGATGTGCAGCGCAGCGGCGGCCGGGTCGCCGCTGAACTCGCCGCGCGCGGCGCCTGCTTCCAATGCGTCCTGAACCAGCGCGGCGATGCGCGATATCAGGTTCGCAAAGGCCTCCCGCGCGTCCTCGTCAAGACCTTCACCTTCGACCGCGCCAAGCTCCATCAGCCCGCGCGTGGTCGGACAGCCGCGCGGCGGCGAGCCGGAGCGGAAATTGGTGATGGTGAGATCGAAAAACGACGTCAGTCGTTTGCGCAATGAGCCGGTGGCAAGCGTCTTTTGCAGGGCGAGCAGGTAGTCGCCGGCGTAACGCTCATAGGCCTGGAGGAACAGCGCCTCCTTGCTGCCGAAGGCGTTGTAGAGGCTGCCGCGCTGAACGCCTGAAGCGCGCGCGATGTCCGACAGTGAGGCGCCACGCACGCCCTTGCGCCAGAACTGATCGAACGCGATGCGCAGGACCTCGTCATGATCGAATTCGCGCGGCCTCAATGGACACTCCGGGTATTTGACACAGCGTCAAGAATGTGTTTTCTAGACATCGTGTCAAAAACCAGGCGGGATTGATAGCCCGTTTCGCCAAGGGGCCGAACGACCGGTGCGTGCATACACCGGGCCGGTCGGGGTCGCACGTAAAGGGACCAGCCGATGCCTCTGCTTCACATCTCGATGCGGGCCGGAAAGCCCGACGCCTATCGACAAGCAATCCTCGACGGTCTCTATCGCGCCATGCGGGAGGCGCTGAACGTGCCTGAGGGCGACGAGTTCATGACCATCAACGAGCTATCACCGGCAAACTTCCGCTGCGGCAACGCCTATGGCGTCGCACGCAGCGACGATGCCGTGCTGATTCAGATCACCGTATTCGCCTCGCGCACTCCTCAGCAGAAGAAGGCGCTGTACCGCCGGATTGCCGAGCTGCTCGGCGACAATCCCGGCATCCGCCCCGAGGATGTCTTCGTCAACGTGCTCGACGCGCCCGCGGAAAACTGGTCGGTCGGACACGGCGTTGCCCAGTTTGCTTGAACGCTGAGGACCTGGCACCTTCTTGAGACTTGCGAAGGAGGAGTGACATGACGACGTTTGGGGGAAGCTGTCTGTGCGGCGAAGTCGCCTTCGAGGTCGAGGGTCCGCTCGATCGCTTCCTCAACTGCCATTGCTCGCGCTGCCGCAAGGCAACCGGCACCGCGCATTCGTGCGAGGTGATCGTCAAGGCGAGCGCGCTACGCTGGCTGCGCGGCGAAGCCGCCGTCGCGCGGTTCGATCTGCCGGGCGCGCGCAGTTTTGCCACCGCGTTCTGCAAGCGCTGCGGCAGCCCGATGCCGCATCTGACGCGCAGCGGGCGCGAGGCGATCATTCATGCCGGAGCGTTCGACCAGCCGCTGGGCGTGTCACCCGACCGGCATGTGCACTGGGCCTCCCGTGCGCAATGGTATGTGCACGGGGATGAATTGCCGGTCGAGGAGTAGGACTTAGCTTGCAGCGGGCGCGCCGTGATGGCGGTGATAGGCGCTCGGCGCCGGCCAGGACCAGTCTTTTAGTCGCGCCCGGTCCGGCTCGAAGATCTCGATCTTGAGCGGGTGGCAGGCCGCGGCATCGCTGGAATGGGTTGCGCTGCAGTCCCCGCCGGGACAGGCCGACAGCGCGCCGAGCAGGTCGATCTCTGCAAACAACTCGATGAAGTCGCCGGGCCGGACCGGACTCGCCTTCATGAAATACTGATGCGTGTCCTTCGTGAAGCCGGTGCACATGAAGACGTTGAGCACATCGTGGACGTGATGCTCCACCGTGGCGGGATCGAGCTTCAATTCGGCGGCGAGCGCGCGCGCCAGGTTGGAGTGGCAGCAGAAATCGTAACTCGTGCCGTTCAGCAGGAGATTGGTGTAGGGATCGCAGCGCGTGCCGATCACATCATGGATGCCGGCGCCGTCGGCGTCGAACCCGTACCAGCCCAGCGTATCGTGGCTGATGGTCGCCATCGGCCGCAGATAAGGCATCGTGCTCCAGACCCTGTCACCGAGGCCGACATGCGTGCCGTGGAGCGCCCGCGTCTTGCCGCTGAAGAAGCGCTCGGAGAGATCGTTCGCGTTCCAGAGATTGAGATCGCCGACCTGCGGGCCTTCGATGCTGACGATGCGGAAGAATTGCCCGCGCGCCACGCGAAAGGCGCGCGCATCGCGCGGCGGCACGATGAGCTCGTGTGTCTTGACCATCGTCTGCCGCGCCGATTCGAGCGTGGTCACGTCGGGCCCGGGCATCGAGCCGGCCGGATAGACGATGACCGGCTTGGCGGCACGGCGTGAGGCCGCATCAGTGGGGGCGGATAAGTTCTTCAGGGACATGATGACCTCAATCGCACGGCAAGACAGGCGGCGGCTGATACTGGAGAAGTGATTTTATCGCCTCACGTCAAGGCGAGGCAATGCACCCATCCATCAGCGCGTCGAGCTCGGCCTTGGCGAGCACGCCGAGCTCGGCGATGAAGACGATGCGCGCGCGGGGCATGCCTGGTGCGGGCGCGTCACCCGGCGCGAGCGTTGCGCGGCCGCCGGCGAACTGGAACACCATCTGGCGGCCGGGCTGCTCGACGGTTTCGAACAGGCCTTTGGCGCGCGCCAGTTTCGGTGCCAGCTTGCCGATTACCTGCTGCAGGCGCGGCAGCGAGAGCTGATGGTCAGAGGTCCAGCTCAGCGTCTCGAAGCGTTCTTCGGCCGGACGCTTCGGCCCCGGCTCGCGCGGCGCGGGCGCGCGATCGCTGGCGGGAAACAGCAAGGCGGATGGAATCTCGCCGTGCCTGGCATCGACCACGACGGCGAGCACGCGCTGGGCGCGGATCGCCTCGCGCATCCGCGCGCCTGCGCCTTCGCCGGCCAGATCCAGCTTGCTCAACGCCACGATATCGGCGACGCGCAGCTGCGAGCGCTGCAGCGCATCGTCCAGCGCCGCCGCCGGCGTTGCCGCGTCGATCACACACAGCACGGTTTCCAGCGGCGCCTCGCGCAGGATCACCGGATCCATCAGATTGCGCACGATGTCGGCGGGATCGGCGACGCCGCTGGTTTCGATGACGATGTATTCCGGCCTGGGATCACGCCGCAGCAAGGTGGAGAGCGTGCGGAGCAGATCGCCTTCGAGCGAGCAGCAGATGCAGCCATTGGCGAGACTGACGACGCCATCGCTTGCGTCTGCGATCAACTCCGCATCGATGTTAATCGCGCCGAAATCGTTGACGACGGCGGCGATGCGCCGTCCCTCCGCGTGAGCCAGCAGATGATTGACGACCGTGGTCTTGCCCGCCCCCAGAAAGCCCGTCACCAGCAGAATGGGGACCGGCATGGATCAGCTCGCAATGACGGGACGGCGGACGGCCTTTCCGGGCCGCGCCGCCACATCCAGCACCCCGTCAGTGATCAACGGCTGACCGCTGACGACGAGATGCCGCACGCCTTCCGCCGGACGATTCATCGCGGTGAAAGTCGCACGGTCCGACAGCTTCTCGTAGTCGAACACGACGATGTCGGCGTCGGCGTCCCTGGCGAGCCGGCCCTTGGCGCGCATCGCGGGCGTGCTCTGCGACAGGATCTCGGCGGGGATCAGCGCGCATTTGCGCACGCCTTCGAGCAGCGACACGGTCTTGCGCTCGCGCACCCATTCGCGGATGAATTTCGTGAAGCAGCCGGCCGAGCGCGGATGCGAGGTGGCATCGTCGGGCAGCGGCCAGGCATCGCCGGTGTAGGTCTTGCCGTCCGACGTCGTCCACGGCATCGCGTCGGAGGCGATCGCGCCGCCGGGATAGAGCACCGACATGTCGAGCAGATCGCGATGATGCGCATTGTGCTCGGTGTCGAGGATGTGCCAGAGCACCAGCGAGGACGGCTCCTCCGCCTGCGCCTTCAAGAGCTCCTCGCGGTCGTGGAAGCGGTAGCCGTCGGTCACGCGCTGCACGGAATCATAGCCGGTGCCGTTGCGCTCGACGAACTCGGGATCGCTGAAGAAGGCCGCCGCCAGCACCGTCGAGCCGGTGCCGTAAGGATAGGCCTCGACCGTGATGGGCAGGCCTTGCGCCTGCGCCTTCTCGATCAGCACGCGGCAGCGTTCGACGTCGGTCTTGCTCGACGAATTGAAATGGCAGATGTGCATATGCGCGCCGGTGGCGCCGGCATAGCCGATCAGGCGGATATAGGCTTCCGCCGCACTTTCAGGGTCGATGCGCGACATGTAGGCGACATGGGTGAAGGTCGGCACGTTCTGCTTGGCGGCGAGCTGGCAAACCGCGGTCAGCTCCTGCACGCCGGCGCCCGGGGCGTAGGCGTTCAGGATGCCGATGCCGATGCCGCCTTCGTTGAGGCCGCGCGCAAGCCGATCGAGGATACCCGTCACCTCGGCATCGCTCGCGACGTTATCCATCCAGCGTCGGTCGCGCATGGCATTGCCGAACGCCTCCAGCGAGCTCTCCGCATTGGAGCCGGTCATCGCGCCGATGCGCGCAAAGGCCCAATTGGTGGCCGCGCCGTAGTTCAGCACGCGGCCCTTCCGCGCCTGACGCTCGTACCAGGAGCCGACCGGCAGCACGCCGGCCTCGAGATCCAGCGTCGTCGTGACGCCGTCGAACGCCTGCATGCGGTCGGCGGGAATCGACTGGCCATGGGCGTGCAGATCGATGAAGCCGGGCGCGACCACGAGGCCGGTTGCATCGATCACCCGCTCGGCGCCGCCGAGCGAGGCGCCGACCGCGGCGATCTTGCCGTCGACCACGGCCACGTCGCCGATGGCATCCATTCCGCTCGCAGGATCCACCACCCGGCCGCCCGAGATCACCAAACCGCTCATATCGCCACTCCGCCAAGCCATTTCCAAAGCCCCCAAAGGCCCGGCAGCAGCTTCGGAGGCGAGATCATCTCTATAGAGACAGATTTCCAAGCCAACGACCACCTCCACGGAAGCCGATGCATCATGCCCGGACCGGAGGTCCGGCCGCCGCCGCCAAGGATGTCAGGCCGCTACTCTCTTGGGCGCAAATGACACCACGATCACTTCTCGCGCACGTCCTGCCTGTATCGTTCCAGCAGGCCCTCCGCCTTCAGAGCAGAACCGAACTCGTATGTTGTTGAAATGAATCCAATCATCTTTATGAACACCGACCAATAACTAGGTCGAACAGGCCGAGTGCGCTGCCAGCGCTGCCGCTCCCACGATTAGGTGCCCCTCGACCTTGCGAGATGATTTTCCGTTCGCCGCTCTCGCCGGCTCCATGGCGCTTGCGGGTCGTGCTGTATGTATCCTGTGTTGTCAGTTGAAGCGGGAGGATTGGAGAAATGCGGCAAGGCGCTCGGTCTTCGGGGCGGCGAACATCTCGCGCGGGTTCCCCTCCTCGCCGATGCGTCCGCCGTTCATGAAGATGACGCGGCTCGATACCTCGTAGGCGAAACGCATCTCGTGGGTGACCAGAAGCATGGTCATGCCATCGTCGGCGAGCGAGCGCACCACCTGCAGGACCTCCGCCACGAGTTCGGGGTCGAGCGCCGAGGTCACCTCATCGAACAGCATCAGGCGCGGGCTCATGGCTATGGCGCGCGCGATGGCCACCCGCTGCTGCTGGCCGCCGGAGAGCTTGGCGGGGTAGTAGTCCTTGCGCTGGAGCAGACCGACGCGGTCGAGCCAAGTTTCGCCGAGGGCGCGCGCCTCCTCGCGGCCCATCCTGCGCACGAGTGTCAGGCCGAGCGTGACGTTCTCCAGCGCCGTCATGTGCGGGAACAGGTTGAACTGCTGGAAGGCCATGCCGGTGAGCGCGCGCTGGCGGGCAATCTCCTTCTCGGCCTTGCGCTTGCGCTGGCCGCCGGCGGTGGAATAGCCGATCTCCTCGCCGTCAATGCGGATCGTGCCGCCCTCGAACTCCTCCAGCATGTTGACACAGCGCAGAATCGTGGTCTTGCCGGAGCCCGACGAGCCGATGATCGAGATCACCTCGCCGGCCCGCACGTCGCAGTCGACGCCCTTGAGCACCTCGACCGGACCGTAGCTTTTTCGTAGGTCCCGGATTTCCAGAAGGTTCGCGGTCATTAAAGCGCCTTTCACGCGAGGCTCACGCGGCGCTCGACGTACCGGCCGAGGCGCTCGATGGCGAAGTTGACGAGGAAGTATAGGAGGCCGGCGAGGAGATAAAATTCGAGGCTGTGGAAGGCGCGGCTGATGACCTCCTGCGTGCGCAGGAGAAGCTCGGCAACACCGATGACCGAGAGAAGCGTCGAGGCCTTCACCATCTCAGCCGCGGTGTTGATGAGCGGCGGGAGAGCCAGACGCAGCGCTTGGGGACCGAGTACGTAGCGAAAGGTTTGCCCGAACGTCAGGCCGATCGCCTTGGCGGCCTCCGTTTGTCCTTTGTGCAGGGTTTGCAGCGCCCCGCGTGTGATCTCGCCGACATGCGAAGCGCAAAACAGGGTGAGCGCAAGGACGCCAGCTTGGAAGGCGGACAGATCGAGGCCGACAGTGCCGAGAATGTAGAAGCTCGCCAGCACCAGGACGAGGACCGGCGTGCCGCGGATCACGTCGGTGTAGACGCGGGCGATTCCCCGCATGGCGCGGTTGCCGTAGGTTAGAGCGAGGCCGAGGCCGGTGCCGAGCACCGTGCCGCCCAGAATGGCGAGGGCGGAGATCGCGACCGTGGTGCCGAGGCCGTAGAGCAACGGCCAGCGCGCGAGCCAGACGATCTCGAAGAAAGAGAGAGGTGGGGTCACGGGGCCTTACCTCGAAACGGCGAGTCGCGCTTCGAGGCGGCGCAGAAGGGCGGCAAGGATCGCGCAGGTCGCGATGTAGAGCCCGCTCGCCACGATCCACGTCTCAATCACGCGGAAGGTCTCGACGTTGATCTTGCGCGCCTCGAAGGTCAGCTCGGGCACCGCGATCGCGGCGGCGAGCGAAGTGTCCTTGAACAGGCCGATGAAGGTGCTCCCCAGCGCCGGCAGGACGGCTCGGAGCATCACGGGCAGGACGAGCCGACGGCGGATCTGCCCTTCCGTCAGGCCGATGGCGAGGCCCGCCTCGCGCAGGCCTTTGGGCAGGCCCAGAAGGCCGCCGCGGAACACCTCGGCCAGATAGGCCGCCGAATACAGGGCCAGCGCCAGCACGAACGAGTTCGCCTTCGACAGACGCAGCCCAAGCTGCGGCAACGCGAAGAAGGAGAACAGGACGATAACGAGAAGGGGCAGGTTGCGGAACAGTGTGACGTAGGCACCCGAGGGCACCGACAGGAGCCGGGATCGGCTGATCCGCCCGAAGGCGAGAATCAGGCCGAGGGCGCAGCCGATCCCGATCGCCACAACGGCCAGGGTGAGGCTGAGGCCCAGACCCCAGAGGAGGTTGTCGAAGTTGCGCCAGACGGCGTCGAAGTTCAGGGTGTATCCCATCGGGATCACTCGCTTGGGCGTGGGGCGGTGCGGGCGCGGAGCCTGGACGGCCGGCTCAGCCGGTTACTTGAACTCGACCGGGAAGCCGATCGCCGGGGGCGGCAGATCCTTGCCGAACCACTTCTTGAAGGAGGCGGCGTAGGTGTCGAACTCGACGCCCGTCATCGCTTCGTGCAGGGCAGTGTTGACGAAGTTCAGCCAGTCCTGATCGCCTTTGGCAACGGCGCAGGCATAGGTCTGCGGGCTCCAACCGTAACCGGCGTCCTTGTACTGGCCGGGGTTCTGTGTGACGTACCAGGCGATGGACGACTGGTCGGTGGCGGCGGCATCCGCGCGGCCCGACTGAAGCGCCTGGTAGAGCAGGTCCTGCGACTCGTATTGGTCGACGCTCGCCTTGGGAAGCGCCTTGTGGACGAGTTCCTTGGCATAGACGTTCTGGAGAACGGCGATGGTCGCGGACGAGCCGGCCGCCTTCAGTGCGGCGTAGTCGGCGTACTGGCCGCCTTCCTTCAGCATCAGGCCAACGCCCTCACGGTAATACGGGATCGTGAAGTTGACCTGCTGGGCGCGCTCGCCGGTCACGGTCATGAATTGGCAGGTTATATCGACCTTGCCGGTGGTGATGTTGGGGATGCGCGCGTCAGACGACTGGTTGACGAACTCGACCTTCTTCGCGTCGCCGAACAGTGCCTTGGCGATGATCTTGGCCATGTCGACATCGAAGCCCTGAAGCGTGTCGGACGCGTCCTTGAAGTGCCAAGGCGGGTTGGTCGAGCCGGTGCCCACCACGAGCTTGCCGCGTGCCAGCACGTCGTCGAGCTTGGCCGCCATCGCGCCGTTCGGAAGAAGGCCGACAGACGCGGTCGCCATGAGCCCCAGCACCATTGCCTTCGGAATCATTGCCATGCTCTACCCCTTTTGTCCATTATAGTAGACATAAAAACGCTACAGCGGATAACCTTGGACATGCCCTGATCTTTGTCAACTGCTTTGGAGCACACGTGGAAGCTGGATCTCGGCGGTAGGTGATCGATTTCGCGTCGTGCTGCAGAACATCGCACGCGCACAAGGTCATTCGACCGGGCAGGTCTGGCCGTTCGCCCCCACATCAAGACCCATAAGCTGGCCAATCTCGCCGGTTGCGGCGGCGGGACCCGAACGAAGACTTCGGCTGTCGCGGAATGCGCGATCCAATCGGGAATTCGTCGTTAGACAGCTCACGGCTTTCACAGCCTGTCTCGCCATAGTGCATCATGTTAATCTCTGGTTGATGATGCAGGCCATCGCATAATCGTTGTGACGACGATCTACCAATGCGCTGCTTTGCATTGCGGAGACTTTTGACCGGCGACGTCAGAGATATGCACTGGCAACGCGCACTTGCTGGCGCGCTCTTTCAAGTTGCTTCGCAGTTCAACCTGTTGGAAATGGAACTCCGGAAGACGGCGTGACCATCTATCAGAGCGATTCAACGCAGGGCCCAGCCTGCGCGATCGCCGCCGGCGCGGCTACAATCTATCGAAATTACTTCGCGAAGGTCGCCGGTCGGTTGGGCCAAACGAAAGATCGCCAGATCGACGCCTTGGCTGATCTCGGTGAATCGAGAGAATGTTTGCTTAGCCGCTCAGCGGTGCGAAGAGTCACTGCAGCCGACGAACTGCTAAGCGCTTGTGGCATCAACTTGGTCATTAAGGAGCAAGGTTTGGTGCGCCCTTACCGCGTCTCCAATCCGAATTCGCCATGGAGAACGCACTCGTATTTCGGTGACGGTGCGCTCAGTTCGGCCCGCGGCCTGCGGGAGGGAGGTTTCCCCGGCACGTCGAAATCGATATTGTCATGGGCGAGGATCCCAGAGGACCGGGTCAGCGAAAGTCTCGATCATGAACTCGCATAAGGTCGGACGGAACGACCCATGCCCCTGCGGCAGCGGCAAGAAGTTCAAGAAGTGCTGCCTCGACGCGCAACGGCTTGATGGGTCGTCGTCCGGATTGCTCCAAGACGATGCCCCGGATTTCGTCTCGTCGGCGCTCGAGGAAGCCGAAGGAAGGATGCTGGCGTACGACCCCTTCATCGAACCGGACCCGGAGCAATGGCTTGCCCTGGACGAGGAGGAACGGATCGATCTCGTGATGGATTACCATCAACGCGCGGGGATCCGCCTTCCGCGGCCAGAACTGCACGCGACCCTCCATGCCGTGGTCGAGAGCCAGATTGCCGATCCCGAACTGCCGGTGCGAAGCACGGTGGAACGACTGATGGACGAGGGGCTCGATCGCCACGAGGCCATTCATGCGGTCGGCTCTGTCCTTGCCGGACACATGAACGACCTGGTCCGCAACTTCGAAGAGCGCGGCGCGAAGCCCGGAACAGGAGCCGGCGAGGATCCGAATGTCAGATATTTCGAGCAGCTGAAGGCCCTGACCGCCGAGCAGTGGCTTCGATCCGGCTGAGCTACGCGTGAGGCGCGGCCTTGAAACTGGCGCTCCCTAGGGGACTGGGGATTTTGTGGAGCCCCAAAGGCTTAGCTCGCAATTTGGGGCGGCCGCTCCTCATTGTTATCCAAGCGGTTTCAGAAGATCTCCCCAAAACGCCGCCTCCCCCAAGTCCGCCTCTCGAACTGGCGAGAAGTGCGTTCATTGACTTTTATCCTGTGCGTGAGATGCTTGAACCGTGAACCGTGCCGCGGACGAAATCCAAGGCACACCTTGGCGGAAGCCTGTGATGCACTCTCGAAAGGAGCTGCGCGATGCGCACCTATTCGCATTTTTTTCAGACACTCCATGACGAAATTGGGCCTGTTGGCCACCTTGGACGCGGCACGCATTACTCGGTGCTGCGCGCGGTATCGTTTCAGGACGCCGACGGCGGGCTAATCAGCGAGGCTCAGTTTCTGGACTTTGCAATTATCTGGGATGAGGATCACGACGAGCGAGTCATCGAGCCGATCTATAAGCTTTACTGTTCAGGCCTTCTTTCGAACTTCGTTATGTTTGGTGAGCGAAAGGGCTCCATGACCGGCATCATATCACCTTTTTCAGTTGCATCGACTGCGTACTTGTCTAAGCGGCTGCAGGATGTTTGCAATGACATGGCCAACGGCGACTTCTGGACGACAGAGATTGGTTCGTTCGCGAACCCCAGCGGGATAATTTCCGACAACGACGCGAACGTCGCGCTGTATCTCGCAAACATCAATATGCTCTGGCACCTTGGCCTAAAGAAAATCGACCATCCGATCAGTCAAGCAGCTCAAGAAGCTCAACGAACGCAATGGATGGAGCGCATTATGAAACAGTCGAAGGCCGGTTAGGGCTCCCATCCTAGCGCTACAGCTTCAGCAGATCGTCCTCGGTGACCTCGTCGAACGGGCATGGAATCGCACGCCTAGCGACGAACAGACCGATCACGCGGGCCTGCGGGGCGCGCTCCAGGATCATTTCCTTGACGGCCTTGAAATGAGAGCCGGTCGTGAGAACGTCGTCGAAAATGCCGACGATGCCGCGCAAGTTCGGCAGTTGATTTTCCGCGATCCTGTAGTTCTGCTTGAGCTCGGCCGGCGTCTTCCGGTGTCCCCCCTTGAACGTGTCGGTCGAAGCAATCTGCTCCACCAGCTCGCGGACGTCTGTCGGTGCCGGCGCGCGAATGCCGCGGCACACCTGCACCATTCGGTCGTCGTAGTTCGGATCGGTCTTGATCTTCGACGGCGGGATCGGCACCAGCGTTGCTTGGGCCAGCCAATCCGCGCTCAGAACAGACGAGAGATCGCGCGCGCACCTGGCGATCGCCGGGGCCTTGTAGTGGTACCCGCCGTCGTTCCGCTTCTTCTGGAGATTATGGATCAGCTGATTGGTTTCACCGCCGCGCCATCCCTGGCCGGCCGTATATTCGTAGAGGAAATGGCAATCGTCCCCGTCGTCGAGGTACCAGTGGTCTCGCCGATTGGTCTCGTCAATTTGCTGGAGCAGGCGTGCCATCACCCAACGCGCCCCAGATATCGTCAAGCTCGCGGACGCGGATTGCGCCTCGCTTCTCGAACGTCGCCGGCCAAGTGATGTCATCTCGCTTGAAGCAAGAATCCAGGATGAACAGCTTGCGGCCCTGCTGAAGCGCGGCACGAGCTTGCGTGAGCGTCCCGCTCGTGTCGCTGGCCTCGACGATGATCGTTCCCTCGGTGAGCGCGCTCATAGTGACGTTGCGCTCAGGGAAAAACAGCTTGTTCTGCGGCACATGCTGGCTGGCGTAGCGAAGAACCGGCACCTGGGAAATGAGCAGGTGCTCCTCCGCGATCTTGCGCTGGAGTGCCTGATTTTCCTTCGGATAATAGGTCCCAATCGGCGTGCCTATCACCGCGATGGTGTGGCCCTTCGCCTCGATCGCGGCCGTATGAGCTGCGGTGTCGATGCCTGTCGCCAGTCCCGACGTGACGGTGAAGCCGCGCTCGACCAGCGCCCGTGCAAGCTTGCCGGCGCGCAATTTGCCGTCTTCGCTCGGGTTGCGGCTGCCGACGACCGCGACGCAACGGGTCTCGACCAGTTCCCAAGCTCCCTGGAAGTACAGCATCTCGACCGGATGCCTCGCGTCCCGAAGCTTCGGAGGATAGTTGCCGGTGAGGTTGAGCCGGGTGCCGAACCTGGAGACGCCAGCCTTTTTCAGCGCCGCAAGCACCTCAGCGGCCCGTGCGTCCGCAACAGCTCCCGGAACGAAATCGGATGGCACTGCGACAGGATCGGAAGCAAACTTCTCTGCGATCGTCTTGAACGTCGCGCCCTTCTCAAGCCACAGGGCCTCATACGCTCCGAGTTCCCTGCGCGGCGAGATCGACCGTACGGCGGGCCCGTCATTCATTCGTGCAAGCAGGTTCATCGTCCAACCCTAGCCACCCGTTGCGGCGGCGTCGAATCCACCGAGACGAAGTCCACCAGTTTCAGGGGAGCCAACGTTCTCGAGCCCAAAAGTTCAAATGCCAGCCTACTCAATTATTCGAACAAAGCAAGAACACATCGACGCCGGGACGGATCTCCCTCACGACGACGTCACTGGATGATCCGCAAATGCGACGCGCGGCCTTTGCCGTCCGTCGGAAGATTGATGGAGTAGGTCTTGGCCACCTCTGTCTCGTTCATCATCAGCACCTTCGATAGATCGGCCAGCGAATAGCCCATGTCATTGATGTGCAGCGAGACAAGATCGGAGAGCGTACGCGGCTCCTCGACCGGAAAATCGAGTTCGGGGGGCTCCCGCAGCCGGATCTTGTGGATGTTGAATTGCTTCCAGATGTACTGCGCCTGGGTCTCGTTCAGAAAGCCAGCGCGTTTGGCGGCGAACACCAGCGAGCCCATGGAGACCTTCCACTCCGGCTTGAGAGCAGCAAGTAAGCGCAGGTCAACGCGGCCGCGGCCGGCGAAGTACGGCTTGATGTCCTCGGTTGGCATCAGGAAGCACGACGCGAAGGTGTCGGCTTCCTCCTCCATGTTTGGGGTCGGGAAGTTGTGCATGATCACGTGCGCCAGTTCGTGGCACAGCGTGAAGCGCATACGGTCCGCCGATTGGGCGCGATTCAAAACGATGATGTGCGGCATCGATGGCACCGAGAAACGCACGCCCGAAACGGACGATCCGCCCAAGTCGGAATGTGCGACAATAATGCCGGCGTCTTCAACGAGCCCGGTCAGGTCGTGGATCGGCCCGTCCGGCACCTGCCAGAACCGGCGCAGCAGGCCGGCGATCTTCTCGGGGTCGTTGTCGTACTCGTCGGCGTCGAAGCGCGGCAGCTTGTTGACCGGCTCGAGGTCGGTCGCCTCCAGCAGCTTGCGGAGGTGCATGACGCGCACGTTGAGTTCGGCGACGATGCGATGGAGCTCGGTCGCCGACACGTCCGCCTTTTTGCGCCACATCGGCGCGTGCACGCTGACGGGCGCCCCGTAGATGACGTCGGTCTGCCTGAAGAATTCCACCGGTACCGAGAACGTCTCGGCGGCCGCTTCAAGCAGTTGGTCAGACGGCTCCTTCAGCCCGTTCTCGATCCTCGACAGTTCGGAGTTCTGCACGCGCAAGCATTCCGCCGCCTCGTTCTGCGGGAATCCGCGCAACTGCCGCGCTAGGCGCAGCATGAGACCTGGCTTCGACATTCCGTATCCTTCACCCCACCCAGTCGGCGTCGATTCTCGTTTACGTCCGGTTAACCGCCTTTAGCGGGTCAGGACGCTTCGCCGCCGTTCTTCTTCTTGGTCTTGGCCGTGTCCTTCAGCTTGGCCACGCTGCGGCGACGGGGCTGAGGAGCGGCGGATTTCTGCTGCGGAAATTCGATGATGCCCTGCTGGCCGCCCGGCAGTTCGAAGCTCCACAAGTGGCCTTCGCCGTTGCGGGCGGTCACATGCACCGATTTATAGCCGGTGCCGAGCTCATTCACCTTCCAGCAGATCTCGACCTTCATCGCAGACGGCGCGTCCGCGAAGGGGATGCCCGGGTCGAGGAAGTTGTCGTTGGCACCGGTCCGGATGTTGCTGCCCTTGCCGGGCTTCACGGCCTTCTTGAACCGCACCAGCACCTTACCATCGAACAGGAAGCGCGCCGTCGAGCCGCTGGTGAAAACCACGGTGCCGGGCTTGCCGTTGAACTCGGCGACCGCGGCCCGGATCAGGCTGTCGAACACGTCGACCGAGTCCGTCCGCTTGTACATGTTGCCGGCGCCGCGCTTCGCCAGGAAGTCCTTGAAGGCCCGGTCAAGAACCTTCCGGATCCGCTTGCTGTACGGCGCCAGTACCTCGCGGACTTCCTTTTCGACGGGCAGCGACATGTTTTGCACTCGGCTCCTGGTGAATCGGTACCGGACCCTATCGCAGAAAGTGCCAAAATCGAAGAATATTTTGCAGATTTGTTGCAGGTTTTTGGTAACTTACTGTTTTAATTCAATTTTATCTGTTGAAAAACTGGCTAATGGTTTCACTTAGGGAGAATGCCAGAACGCGGGTTGGCGCGCAAGCGCGGGCGCGCGTTTCCGGCCTCAAGCTGCCTTGATGCGCTTTGCGATCTTGGCGATCGTCGCGCGGCTGCATCCAGTCACGCTCTGGATCTCGCCCCACGACTGTCTGGAAGCAAGCATTCGGCCGATCGCCGCGTTGCGCTCGGTGTCCTCTGGACGGCCCTTGTAACGCCCCTCGGCCTTCGCCTTCTCTTGCCCCTGCGCCTGCCGGCGGCGCCGATCCACGTAATCCTTGCGGGCCACGGCCGCGAGCATGTCGAGCAGCATCCCGTTGATCGCCTCGAACATGCGGCCGGTGAATTCGTCGCCGGAGCTCGTTGCCATCATCCAGGACGTCGGAAGGTCCAACGCGACGACCCGCACGCGGCGTGCGGTCATCTCCGACTTGAGGCGCTCCCAATCATCCGCGGTCAGGCGCGAGAGACGGTCGACCTGCTCGACCAACAGAACGTCGCCCGGGTGCGCATCGGCGAGCAGACGGAACAGCTCCGGACGGGCGAGCTTCGCGCCGCTCTCGTTCTCAACGTACCAGGCCGCGATGGTCAGGCCACGCTCTGCGGCGAATGACCGGAGCTGCTCGCGGGAACGGTTGGCATCCTGCTCGGAGGTCGAAGCCCTAAGATATGCCCGAACGAACATTGTGACCCCTCGGTTCATTTTGGATGGTTCATATAATATCGGTTCAATTTGGACTGTCAAACCGAATTAAAGAACCACTCGCGAAATAGTGCACTTGGGGTAGACCCAAACTGCACTGGGCGAGCGGGCCAGCTAGAACGTCAGCAGGAGCCGCCAACGCCGCGTCAGCGCGATTGCCTTCTCCCACAGTTCGTCCGGACACTGGCCCTGCTTGTCGATGGACTGGCCAACCGCGCAGATGCTCAACCATGCGTCGGCCTGCGCGGTCTCGATGCTGACCGTCCTGGACCCGTTATTGCCGGTGGTGTTGGCAAGGTGCCGCACAATGGCCAAAGCTCGCTCGCGCGTCTCGGTCCGAGCGCGCGGCAGTTCATCGAGCGCAAGGTCAGCCTTCACGATATCGTCGTCGGTAGACATGGAAATTCACTCCTCTTGATGTGGAGCGACTTCGCAGACTGGCGGTGGTTTCTGAGGGGCATCCGAGCCGAGCCGGGGAAACGTCCAACAGCCGCGAAGTCGCGGTGTTAAAGTTCCCTCGAATGCTCACCGGAGCGCCCGGGCTGGTTCGGGGTTTGGTCCTGCACGTTGTGGACTTGGAGCGCCCAGCCACGAAAGGCGTGCAACGGGAATCAGTATAGCGGCAAACAAGGCCGATCGCCTGTCCGTCCCGCGCCGCGAGCGGCTATTGGCGAGGTCCCTGCCGCGGGATCCCCCACAGGTCGACCCAGCCCCGACCCGGACGGTTTGCCGCCGCTTCCTCTCCTTCGGCGGCGAGCACGTAAGGCCGGTAGTGCACACGTCGCATTGCCTGGGCGATGAGCGCCACCGGCCCCCATCGAACCGCGCGCGGCGCTTGCTGAAGGCTGCGCCGCGCCTCCTGCACGACCTTCATCTTTCCTTCCGCTATCGCGGCAGGTGCCCTCCGTTCCTTCACGTGGATTTCGTGGGCCGTCGTCAGAAGACGGGTCCACTCGGCCTGCTGACGGTGTTTGTCAGCGATCTCGTCGAAGGTCCGCTCCGCGCGCTCAAGAGCGCCTACAGCCATAGCCATCCTCTTGACACCCGCGCCGGTAAACCAATCACGCAGGCGGTCAATCGGGCCGGACTTACGCTGGCTTTCGTTTCTCACCACGCCGCGGCGGTGGTCCACCTCTTGCCGCGCCTTCGCCAATTCGGTGCCCAGGCGCGCGAGGCTCGCCCTCGCTTCTCGCAGTTCATTGGTCTCCGGCAGCTCCGCCGCGTTCAGCGCGGCCAGCGCTTCGCACTCCATGTCGCTCAGAATGCGCTCTGCGCGATCCCGCGGCCATTCGGCGACGAGGGCGGCAGACGCAAGCAGATCCTCGATCTGCCGGCGCCGCCGTTGCAGCGCTAACCTTTCGGCCGGCGCAAGACCTCGTTGAGCGCCGCTTCCGCCCCCGGGCCGCCGCGGATCATTCCCAAGATCGCTTCCATCAGGTCCCGTTGCAGGTTCACTCCCGTGAGGATCCGCTGGAGCAACTCGATCATCGTCGCGACCAGCGAGTCCGCGTCCGACGAGCGGCGGCTGTCCGGATCGGATGCCGCTGCCTCCGGGCTGGCCGGCGCCAACAGCTCGCGCATCAGGCGCAGAATCTCCTGCTGGGTTTCGATGATCTTCTCGGCCGAGGTCGGCGGGCGCGTCGTCGACCGGGGCGGCTGGTTCGTGGGCATCTGCGGGATCTCCGAGCCTGCTGAGAATGTCATTGCGCTTCACGCCGGGCAGGCAGCCGGCGAGCGTGCAAAGGAAATGACCCTGTACGGTGACGATCCACACCGGCGGGNNNGCCGGTGCCGGCCTCGATCGAGAGACCAACATCATGGGCCCGGGCGAGGAAGTCGTCGCGAGCGGTAGTCTCGCGCCAAGCATCGCGGACCGCCTTGCGAAGGACCGTGGCTTTGAGCCCGAGGCGGCCGAGCATCTGAACGGTGTTGAGCTTCAGCGAAGCCTGAGGACCAGGCGCATCTGCAGGAAAGGCCGCCTCCAGTGCGGCGGCGGCCAGGATGTGACCCTCGCGGCGTAACTGCTGGACCACCCACTGATGGTGCGCCCCGTGCAAGAAGGGATGGGACTGCCGATGTTCCCAGAGCCGCGCCAGCTTTTCCTGCCTGCGCCGATCATGCCGGCTGTCCAGCACGCGACCGGCCGCCTGATGGCCGTCAACACCATCCTCCCATTCCGGGACCAGAACGTGCCAATGCCGTCCAAAGGCGTCCGTGCTCCGCTCCTTGCAATGTTCGATGATGACGGCGCGCTTCGGATTGAAGCCGAAATCGGCTCCGAGATCGTCCACGATTTCGAGGGCGGCCTCGCGTGATGTGATCAGCTCCGGAGCGATGATCCAATGGCGCACAGCGTACTGCCGGCCCAAGGCAGCGGCGTCATTGAACATGTCGACCACGTCCTGCTCCGAACCGCGAAGCAGGACGATCTCCGAATTTTCATCGCCCCTCAGAACGTGCTGGCTGATGCGGTGGGGACCGTATGCTGTCCGCAGACGAAAGGACTTGATGATCATAGGCGCCTCAGCATTCGCTGGATCAGTTTGGCGACGCCATCGCGGATGGCCGCCACCTCGCTGGCGACGTGGAGCTCGATCTCGCTCGGTGCAGCAATCGCACGGTTGGCGCGGAGGAACGCCTCGAGGCTGTTGATCCGGGTCCGGATCGCCGCCAACTCGCCCAATTCGCTGTCGGTGCCTTGGGCCGCAGCGGCGTTGCCCAACTGGCGCCGGCACCATTCGGACAGGCTCAATGCCTGCCGTTCGGCAGCTGCTTTCCAAGTCGCGGACTCCTCGGGCTTCGTCCAAATCTGGACCGGCGCGGAGCGCACTCGCTTTGCTTTCGGGGGTTCGGGGGCCGATGGCCGCCCGGGCGATGTCGTGACACTCGCCATGTCTTGCACTCTCTTCCTGCTGCTTTCCTGCCTGCCGACATCTTGGCTTGAGGCTCAGCAGCAACGGAAGCTGTGTCATGACAGTCGACCCGGAGCACCCGCGCAAAACTGGTGGACGAACCTAAGCGGAGCATGACGAAACGCCGCTAGTTAGATGCTTTTCAAAGCTGTGGATGAGTGTGAACCCCGCGCCCCCGCATCATCATCTTCGCCACTGAGCGACGGGCGGTCTCCTATGCAATTCCGGCATCGGACTGGCTCTTGAGGCCTGGGATTCATTCCGATTCAGATTGGTAATGTTCCATGGCGCTCCCGATCTCGACGGCCTAGACAATGTCGACGACGATCCTCGACGGCTGACGAAGCTCTCTAAGCCATTGATCTCTCGACACCGCGGCCGATCTCGACGGCCCCGACGGCTGTTCGCCTCTTCATTCTTCATTGCGGGACGGATTGGCCACGCGGTCTTCCCGGCGCCTCCTGTCTCTTCCTCCTATAAAGACGTCCCCATTTTGAAGAAGAATAGGAGCCGTCGAAACCGTCGAAGCCGTCGGAAATGCAATAAAAGCCGAGAGTTTGCGCGATCCGTAGAGCCGTCGACGGTCGACGGAAGTCGTCGAGACCCAGGATGATTCCAAAAGATTCCATCGCCGCCACAATTCAACGCCCATTTGCGCATCGCGCGTGGCCGACGGCACCCATCGACGTGGCGGAGCAGAACATCCGGCAGGGTGCGGGATAAAAATGAGGCCGATCGTTGCGCTTAGATCCGCAATACGTTGCGCTTTTTCCCGATCGCCTCAGGATCAGATGAGGGATGAGAACCGACTGTGCAGGGCGCTGAAAATGTACCGACCAGGGAACGTTTCTCGGCAACGAACAAAGGTTGACCGCCTGCGCAACGGGGGAATTTCCCCACTCGACGGCTCGACGGCTTCAAATGCTGCACATGTGCAGCATTTGAAATGGTCCGGCTGGGCAAGCGGCAAATTTGCGGCTCGCTCAGATGAATATTCTCAATCTGCGAAGTTTTACCCCTCCCACCCGAGGGCAGAGTAGCCGCCGATCGCTACCGCACCTTCCTTACCACAAGCGACGCATGCGTCGTTTTTGGCTCCGCCGCCCCCCAAATCTAGAATTTCTAAACTGAGGGCGCCACGATTCGGATCGTCCGGACAGTCGACCGCATTCGCTCTACGGTGAAGCCCTTCGCGCGTAGCAACGGCGCGATGCGGTCGATCCGGTTGCCCAGAGCCTGCGCGGTCATCGGCCACGACCGCGACTTCCGGACGCCCTCGGTGACGCGGTTATTGAGCTCTCCAAGCAGTTCGGTGGGAGTACCCTCCCATCCGGCAGCGGTGGGGTGCTCGTTGGCCATGAAGCTACGGATGGCGACCGCGACGCTGTCGGCCTCGAAAACGGTCTCCGAGACATCCCGACGGTTCGTGTTGTAGGCGGCCATGAAGTCGCCGGCCTCCCAGCCCAAGCCGGATTCCGCGGCGGTGATCCACTTCACGAAATCCGCCATGCGGGGCGAGCGCTCGAGGCGGACTGTACTGACATTGCGCAACGCCGCCGATACGGCATCGCAGAGCGCGCTAATGATACGGGGCCGGGCCGCTTCAAACTCCGCTTCCAGCTCATCCTCGGGTCGGCGAGCATCTTCCGGGATGGTCTTGAGGTGAATAGTAAGTGCGCGGTCGGCCAGATCGGGACGATCGGTGAGCGACGGGATTCCGTTTAAGATGATCGGCCGCGCGGCCTCGAAGATCGCCTCGGCATTGTCAGTATGCAGCATGCGGGTCGCGAAGCCAGACCCTGTCGCCAGGCGGCACAGGGCGTCCGACAGCCAAGGCATCATCACCGACAAGTTGTCGAACACCAAGAGCCAAGAATTGCCGGCACTGACGACCAGGTCTCGATCGTCCTTCGGAGCCGCTCGGATCGGCGCTGCGCTCGGATCAACCAACGAACGGAGCATCCGGCTGAAGAAGCTTTTGCCGCTGCCTTGTTCGCCATTGAGTACCAAGATGGGATAGGGCCCGTGGTGCCGCAACGCGGCGACCAGCCAGGCGACGACCATCATGAAATCCTCGTCGCTGGCATTTACGAATTGGCGCAGTTCCTCGATCAGGCCGCCCGGCTCCGGCCGCATCAGCGCCCGCATCGCCGTAGATCTCATGAGTTTTACGGCGGGCTTCTCGATGACGGTCCAGCCGGCGGCCGTGATCTCGACGGCGCTCCAATCGTCATGACACAGGTCCAGATAGAGCCTGCCAGACTGATGACCCACGCGAATGAAGGGCTCGCACAGCGGCCCCTTGTTGACCGCGCGCGCTTCGAGGATCCGGATGCCATCTTCGAGCGCCTGGCCCCCGATTGCGCCGCCGGTCTCCTCGAAGTACTTACCGCTAAGCCACATCCGGAAGTCCCGGCTGCGGATCGGCCAGCTTTCAAGGTGCCCGTTCACCGCGTATGTGGCATAGGCGATGCGGTTTGCATCGTGCCAGAGATCGACGCCGTCGGTGCACGCAATCAGGATGTCACGCTGCGGCGTGCGCTTGCGCTCACCAGCGCCACGACCGTCATCTCGATTGGCGGCCGCCGACTGTTCGGCCGACGTGGCGATGAACGCGGCCGCGCGAGCTTCGTCCCAACCGTCGTCGACGGCATCGGCGGCGTCCCATCCGGTCTTTACGTCCCGTTCCGGTGGGGCGATACGGACGGACGCGACGCCAATGGACAGCAATTCGCGCGCGACTTCCTTGGCGTATTCGGCCCCGGCAAAGTCCGCGTCCGGCCAGATCACGACCGTGCGCCCCTGGAGCGGTCGCCAGTCGGCATGCCCGGCGCTTTTTGCGCCGTTCGGCGATGTTACCGCTACTGCGCTCGGCAAGAGAACCCGAGCAGCGTCACAGGCCTTCTCGCCCTCGGTGACGACAACCTGTGCAGAGGGACGCCCCGCGAGGTCTTTCAGACCGTAGAGCGGCCGCTTGCCGTGCCAGCTTTCCCACCGCCAAAGGGCCGGACCGCCTGTCGCGGGGCGGCACAGCGTGAGCGGGCGGAACTGTTTGCCGCCGTCGGGATCGAAACGGCAGGCGAGACCGAGCAGATTGCCGGCGGCATCATTATATTCCCAGCGCTTGGTCGGTTTGCCCAACGTCGGATGGGCCGCCGGCGGCGGCGGTGCATCTGCAGGCACGGGGACCACCGTCGACCACTTGGGTTTAGCGCTGGCGCCGGCGTCCTTTCCCGACTGCAGCGTGTCGATCGGCGCGAACGGATCGCTACTCATACGCGTCGATCCCGAGCATGTCGGCGAGCTTCTTCGCCGCTTCACCCTGGTCAAGCCTGTGGAGATAGGCCGCGAGCGCGATCAGGTCTCCGCCACGATCGCCGGTGGCGAAGTCGCCCCATTTTCCGGACTTGAGATTCACCTTGAAGCTGCCCTTCCGGCCGTCGGCGCGCATGGGATTGAGCGCGCACCACTCGGAGCCCTCACGCTTCCCGCCGGGCAGCCAGCGCGTCACGATCGCATCGGCATGCTGGATGGCCGCCTCGGCGATGCGCTGGAAGGCGATGCGACGCGGCGCAGTCAATGTCCTGCCTCCGCGTCACGATCAGCCTCGGTGGCGCCCGACAGGTCGTCTCTGATGACGTCCAGCGCCAAACGCCGCGCCTCGGCGGTGCCGACAGCGAGCGCCTTCCCGATCCTCTCGAGGAAATGATTCAGCTCGGAGCGCATCAAGGCGCGCGCGGCGAGCTCGCGCAGCGGGGCGAAGCTCATTCGCTCACCGCCTTGGCGGCAGGATGGAGATTGGCCTCGATGTAGGCGAGGACGTCGGCCCGGCGGTAGCGCACGCTACGGCCCAGCTTGACGTAGGTGCACCCGACGCCGCGCAGCCGCTCGGCCTGGAGGGTACGAACCGACTGACGGCGGAGCCTTGCGGCCTCGCCCTCGGTCAGAAGATCTTCCTCGGAGCGAGGAGCCACGGTTTGATTCGGATGCATCTCCTGCCTCGAATTGCGATGCAGGCGCGGCGCAACGCGCGGCCTGCGATCTCTTGCGAGGATCAGGCGTACCCTTGGAAAATCTGCGTCGCTATTTGTCGATTGTCGGCTTTTGTCGCGATCTCTATTCGGCGTGCGATGCTAACACCGCCGCGCGAGCCCTCCGGCAGGTATCCCTTGAGGCGCTATATTTTGCCTCTAGGTGCTTCTCAAGCATATCCTTTAAACTTTCGAGAGTTAGCGCGCCATTGGCGAGGTCCGCCCGCATGTCTCTCATCACGCGCTCGAATTTGTCTGCCTTTTTGCCCCGCTTCTTAGCGGAGACAACAAGACGCGGCTTTCTTGACGATGACGGACCGATCGACGAGACCGACATCGAGAGCCCGCGCATATTACTCGGTGACGCCGGAGGCTGCGGTCCGCCGGGCGACGCGACAACCTTCAGGACAATGCCTCCGTACTCTGACGGAGTTTCGATCACCCCCGGCATGATCTCGCGCGTTAGCTGCTGCGCCAACCATTCGACAAGCCACCTAAAATCGACTCGGACATTGACCCAGGGTTTCGGCTTCTCCCGCCATTCAGCATCGAACTGCCTCTGCCAGCGGGCATCGCTTGCTACGATCGTCTGATCCGTAGCGATGCTGTTGTCTTCAAATCCCAGATTTCTTGGCACGTCGAAATAATGCGGCGGAATGGCCTGGTCGGTGGTGCGGTCGAGAGATCCGATGAGGACCGACCGATCCGCACGCCTGGCACCTGCGAAAAGGGCCGCGGCAGCCCGGCGGCGCTCCGCAACAATTTGCTCGATCGAGCGGCCTTCCTTCTCAATTGCCGCGCAGATTTCGAGGCGCGCATCGCGGTCTTTTTGCTCGAACAGCAAGGCGAGCAACTGAAGTACTTTTTCGGGTAGCGCCATGCCGAAGGCCAGCAAGTCGATGACACCGCTCAGAAACGGACGAGGGTCGTTATCGAAGGTCCGCATCAAAAGCTGGAGTGTTAGGCCCTCCGGCGGCGACCACGGATGATCGTCGCGATGCTCATCTCTTGCGCTGCAGTCGTCGTGGGCACGCTCCAGCTCCTCCCTAAGGGTGGGCTCGGTGGGGCCGCTTTGGGGATGCGGCCCGAACACCGGGAGGAATGCCGCATTGAAGCGGGCGAGCGAGGCTGGCGGAAGGTTTAAACCGTGTTGCCGAACAACCGGATCAATGAGCCCGTTCTCGGCGAGCCAGCCGTCAACCCATTCGCGCCGCCATTCGATCGCCTTGGCCTTTTCCTCGACCAACTGGTGGCCCTCAGCGGACGATGACTGCCAGAAGCCCCCCTCAAGCGCCCCCTGTTCGTCGTCCGTGAGGTCGACGCGCCACACATCGCCAAATCGCGCGCCGCCGACGCGGTCGCGCATCTCGGCGTATGAGATACTCAGATCTTCGGTGTCCATCTCTCACTTCCACACTAAGCGAGCCCACACAGGAACTGCGGGGCAACCGAGTGTGGATCGGCTTTCGGCTGGCCGGCCTAGCCCCGCGCGATTCAGATTTTACGCCGATCTGTACCCTCGGCGGTGTCCTTTTCGCTATTTTGCACAGCTCTGGGGGTGGCCGCGGGTGTTGGCGCGCCTCGCCACCATCAGGAGAATTCCGCCGATCTGGGGGAGCAGGGTGAGCAGAAAGAGGCGGAACATGACGAAATCGTCGATCGAAGGCCTCAGCATGCCACGCGTGACCCACCCCACCAGTTGAATGGCCATCTCCGCTTGCGGGTCCGCAGCCTTGCTGACCGCGCGCACGGCCGCGTCGACCGCCCGTCGCTGCTCGTCCACCGCCGCTTCTCGCTCCCTGCAGAACCGGCCGACGCCGCCTTTACATTCTCTGTCGCGAGCCGACATTGCATCAGTCAATGCTGCTTGAGCGGCCGTCACGGCCGGCGTCACGCGTGACGCGCGTTCGAGCATCACGTCATTCACGTTTGAAGAGGCAAAGCCAACACTGGCTGCCACGACGAACGCGAAGGCTAACTGCCAGGCGCCCCAGCCAATGGCCGCCGCGCCGCGCTGGCGGCGGAGCCAGAGATCTGCCGCACAGGAGGGCATAACGAGCGCAACGATATCGGCGGCGACGCCAATCGCCAGGAGCAGCCAACCGGCGACATCACTGGATCCGAGCGATCGGGCAAACAAGCCGTTCATCGCGATGCTGACGGCAGCGAGGCAGAGCGCCGCAACGGTCAGCACGGTCGAGGTGATGCTCGGGGCGCGCACCGGCATAGCTGTCTCGGCGGCCGAAGCTACGGGCGCGACCGGGGCGGTCGTAAGGCCGCCGGTGCCCTGGCGGCGCGAACGCTTGGAGGACGCCTTCCGGCGCGCCCGGTAGGCCTTGGCACGCTCGGCTGCGGTCTTCGGTTTGCTAGCTTCCGGACGCAGCGGAACGACGGGCCCGCCAGCGAGGAATTCGGTGTCTTTCGGCTGCATCATGTACCCCGGTTTGCGATGCAGGCGCGCCCGGATGCGCTGCCTGCGACCAACTACGGGGTGGAGCTACAGGTCGGAATTTATTGTCGCTATTTGTCGATTGTCGAGATTTGTCGGGAATTCAGAGGACATGAACAATGCTCGACCTAGGCTGGGTACTTCATTAAGCACCGGCCGCCTGATGTCTGCTCAACCCCCAACAGCGGCGGGAAAGCGGACCTCTGCCGAGGTCGCAGATGGGCCAAATCTGGACATCATTGGTGAAGGGCTCGGCGCTCCTATCGCGGACACGCGCTGCTCAACGCTTTTGATACGGGTGGATGATGTAATCCTTCGCCTTCACGGCCGTATGGCATGCGTGTCCGCAATCTGAGGGGCTAGGATCAGCCGCTAAACTGTCGGATGCAGCTTCGTAGTTGAAAAGCGCGTATCCCCATCCTCCTGCGTGAACACGTCTGGCACATCCACGACAAAGGGGGCCTCCGTACCTTCTTCGGTTTCCACTGGAGCCTCACAATCTTGGAGCCCGGGAAAGGCTGGCCACTGCCCGGAACGCCGACTTGTAAGCCTCGATCATGGTCGGATTGGCGACTACCACCTTGAGAACTTCGTCGGTCCGCGCGGAAGAGACCACCGACCAGTCCTCGTATCCTTTGAAGTCGGAGAACGTGAGAACGTTATCTAGAAACACCGATCGGTCGCCTATTCGCCACTGGGTTGCGAAGGCACTAGCGTTCTGGATGGGCGAAGTTGATCAGCCGTTTTACGACCTCTTATAGATGCTGAGTTTACAGCCCGGATAGAAGCCGCCCGAAGGGCGGCTTTCTTGTTTTGGGGGCCGTGTCGCCACCGTGTCGCCCCGCCTAAAGCGACGCGACGCTTCGCGTGGACTAAAGGAACTTGCTTCGGCGTCCAGTTCACTGTTATCTGCCCTCATCCATTTGTCTGCGGAGCATACTCATGGAGCATGTCAGGGACCTTTCGTTCCTTGCTGGTGGCGGTGAAATGGGTGAACGCACGAGGGCGATGGACTGGTCGTCCACTGCGGTCGGATCTCCCGCCAAGTGGCCCCAAAGCCTAAAGGCCGCAGTCAGTATTTGCCTGGGATCGCGACATCCCATGGTTCTCTGGTGGGGCCAAACCTCCCATGTCCAGTTCTACAACGATGCTTACATCTCTTTTCTCGGTCCTGAGAAGCATCCGGCCTTTCTGGGGCGATCCGGCCGCGAATGCTGGAGCGAAATTTGGCCGGTTATGAGCCCGATGCTCGACCACGTCTTTAGCACTGGCGAGGCGACATGGTCGGAGGATTTTCTATATGTTTTGAACCGTAACCTTGCTCGCGAGGAGGGTTACTTTACTTTTTCCTACAGCCCGATCCGCACTGACGACGGCTCAATCGGCGGAATCTTTTGCGCATGCAATGAAACCACAGCCCGCGTTCTCGGTGAGAGGCGGCTTCAAACGCTTCGCGATTTGGGCCGAATGGAAGCGAATGGACGGACGGTCGCAAGCGCTTGTGAAATTGCCGCCCAGACGCTCGGCGAGAATCCACACGACGTTCCGTTCGCGCTAATCTATCTCCTGGACAGCGATAAACACCGCGCGGAATTGGTTGCTACGTCCGCAATACCGGCGGGAGAGCCAGGGGCTCCTTTCACCGTCGATATTCTAAGGGCTGACTCTGAGGAGCAATCCAATTGGCCTTTGAGCCAGGCGCTCGAAGCCGCGACGGCCAAACTCGTCTCAGACATTTCAGTGCGGTTTGGAGTACTGCCAGGTGGGCCATGGCCTGAAGCCCCCGAAACGGCTCTTATCACACCTATTGCTGCCCCGGGACACAACATCGCAACCGGCTTCCTGGTATCAGGTCTCAGTCCGCGACAAGTGATCAACGCCGACTATCTCAGTTTTTTCGAATTGGTTGCCGGTCAAATCGGCGCTGCGATTGCGAATGCGCGCGCTTATGAGGCGGAGCGCAGGCGTGCGGAGGCATTGGCTGAAATCGATCGCGCCAAAACCTCGTTTTTCTCTAATGTGAGCCATGAATTCCGAACACCGCTTAGCTTGATCCTCGGGCCTTTGGAGGATGCCCTTAAGATTGGCAATTTGCCTACCACGGAGCGCGAAAGTCTCGCTACTGCTCACCGCAATTCACTCCGTCTCTTGAAGCTGGTCAATTCGCTTTTAGATTTCTCGCGCATAGAGGCCGGGCGCGCGCAAGCAAGCTACGAACCAACTGATCTGGCATCGCTCACGGCCGACATAGCCAGCAATTTCCGCTCGGCTTTCGAGAGAGCTGGACTGAAGCTGTTGGTCGATTGTCCGCCACTTGGGGCGCCTGTCTTCGTGGACCCCGAGATGTGGGAGAAGATCGTGCTCAATCTTCTCTCAAATGCCTTTAAATTCACGTTCAACGGTCAAGTTGCTGTTAGCTTGCAAATTGTGGATGATAGGATCGCCTTGACCGTTTGCGACAGCGGCGTCGGTGTTCCGCCAGACGAGTTGCCGCGCCTATTCGAGCGTTTTCATCGAATAGAAGGACAAGAGAGCCGGACGCATGAAGGTAGCGGGATTGGTCTCGCCTTGGTGCAGGAACTTGTAAAACTCCACTCTGGGACGATCACAGTCGATAGCGTGATTGGACGTGGTACGAGCTTCACGGTAACCATCCCGTTCGGAAAGGCGCACCTGCCGCAGGAACGAATTCGAGCCGAACGCCAACTCTCATCGACAGCCGTCCGCGCGGACGCTTTTGTTCAGGAAGCTTTGCGCTGGCTACCCGATATACCGTCGGTCGCGACGGAAGTTTCGGCTGAGCTTAGAGCGGCGAGCGAACTTTCCCAGCTTTCTGGCGCGCGAATTTTGATCGCTGACGATAACGCCGACATGCGGGCATACGTCGGCGGTCTGCTCAAGGCCTATTGTGAGGTCCAAACGGTTGCCGACGGACAAGCCGCGATTGAAGTCATACGCCAGGACTGTCCTGATTTGGTGATAGCCGACGTAATGATGCCGCGTCTCGACGGGTTCGGGCTGCTGCGCGCGATACGAAACGATGCGGCTTGCGCAGAGCTTCCGGTCATTCTCTTGTCGGCTCGCGCAGATGAGGAGGCTAAAGTTGAAGGTTTTGGAATTGGCGCGGATGCCTACCTCATCAAACCCTTCAACGCGCGTGAACTGTTAGCCCAAATTGCCGCCAGCATCAAAATGGCCAAGTTTCGGCGGGAAGTCGAACGAACACTCGCCAGCCGCGTCGAGGCGCGAACGCGCGAACTGGCAGAGACCAACGCGCAACTCCGCTTGCAGATCGAGCAGCGGGAGAAGGCCGAAGCCGAAGTCCAGCAATTGCACCGACTCGAAGCCATTGGCCAGCTCACGTCCGGCGTCGCACATGACTTCAACAATCTATTGAGTGTCGTGCTCACCAACGCACGATTGCTGTCGCGCAGGTTGTATGACCCTGACCATCAGGAGGGTATCCAACTCATCTGCGGCGCCGCCGAACGAGGGGCGAAACTGATTACTCAATTGCTCGCTTTCTCACGTAAGCAGCGGCTTAAGCCTCAGGCCGTCAACCTCAACAGCACGATCGCCGGGATGAGCGATTTGCTGGGCGCCTGTCTGGGCGGGACGATACGGCTGAAGATGTCTTTGGCGCAGGACCTTTGGCCTGCTTCGGTGGACCCGATGCAGATTGAATCGGTTATCCTGAACCTGACCATCAATGCCAGGGATGCCATGGGGGCGGGCGGCGTGCTGACGCTCGAAACGTTCAATGCCACGATCGACAATGCGTCCTCCGGACCGAGCGAACCTGTTCCAGGGCAATATGTTGGCCTGGCCGTCAAGGATACCGGCGTCGGCATTCCGGACCATCTGGTGCCGCGGGTTTTCGAGCCTTTCTTCACCACCAAAAAGCCGGGCGAAGGATCAGGGCTTGGATTGGCGCAAGTTCATGGCTTTGCGAAGCAATCTGGTGGTGGCGTGAGCCTTGAAACCCATGTCGGAAGGGGCACCACCGTAAAGGTGCTTCTCCCACGAGCACCAGAGGCGCGAGGTCATGAACAGCAACAGCGAGCCACGCACGTGACCGCCACCAACGTGACGGCAAGAATCCTCGTCGTCGATGACGACAAGTCAGTTCTACGGAGCACGCTGCGGGTCCTCGACAGCCTTGGATACGCCGCTGTGGCAGCGGCTAGTGGAGCGGAAGCACTGCGACTGATTGATTCATCCTTGCAGATCGATCTCGTCTTAACCGATTTCGCAATGCCAGAGATGACAGGAGTTGAGCTTGCGGAAGCAATTCGTGCCATGGATCCCAATTTGCCGGTGATCATTGTCACCGGCTATGTGGAGCGGATAGGTCTATCGGATTTTGACGAACGGAGAATACTGCGGAAGCCCTTTACGGAGGACGAACTAATTGAAAAAATCAAGTCGGCTTTGCACTGAGCCCTCGGCGGCGGAAGTAATGCGGAATTATCTTTGCGAAGGCGCCTGGAATGAGATCAGTCGCTCTTGATGAACTCTGGCGTCAGGCTGGAAGGGCCTGGAGCGCGGCGGTGAGAGCGAAGAGGATTTGGGCGCAGCAAAGTCTGAGCCACCGAATGAGGCGGCGGAAGTTGTAGCCTGCGGCGACGAGGACCGTGTTGGCAGCGTCTCCCTGGCGCCCCTATCCTGCGATCGATCGCTCCTTTACAGGGCATAATTGAAAGCTCAACCTTGCCAGGACCACTATTGAGCTCACTCCCAGAGGCGATTGATGGCGAGGTTGTCATAAGCGAAGTACAGCAGCTGGCCTCCTCGACGGGCGGTGCCACTCTCGAATCGACCCAGTTCGTCGGAAGGCGTGATTTCTGCTCTGGGTCTTGGTTGTGTGCAAACGAAATTGGAGGGCCCGCGGCCGCGGTTATCAGTCGATGTTTCTCGCGTCAGATCGCCCATGACTGGTCAAAGTGCGTATCGTGACGCGTTATTGCGCTTTTAGACGCACTTTCCAGGCTTCAGGCTGCGCGGATGGCAGCAATCATGCCCGTTTTGCCGATGATGTTCATCACCCGTGTGAGGTTATAGGCGAGAACATGCAGCGCCATCTCAGCAGCGACGTTCCGTAGGCGCTTCATCAGGAAGTGGGTCGCACCCATACGGGCCTTGATCGTGCCGAAGGGATGCTCGACCGTTTCGCGCCGCGTCCGCATGGCGTCGGGATTGGAATCGAGCCGTCTCTGGACCTCCTCGACCACATGCTCGTGCTCCCAGCGCGTGATACGACGCTCCTTGGACGGCGTACATTGGCTCTTGATTGCGCAGCCTTGACATGCCGCCGTCGACCAGTAGCGGCGCAGTGTCATTCCATGCTCGATGTTGGTGAAGTGATAGGGTAGCAGCTCGCCGGAGGGGCAGCGATATACGTCCTCATCAGGCAGGTAGGCGAAGTCCTGTTTGCCGAACCGGCCCTCCGCCTTGGCGTTCGATGTCATGGGCTTGGGCAAGGTGACTGCAACGCCAGCCTCTTCGCAGGCTAATATCTCTTCTCCGTCAAAGTAGCCACGGTCGGCGACCGCTTCGAGCTTGTCTACTTCGAGCACTTCTTTGGCTTGCTTCGACATCCGAGCAAGCTGCCCACGGTCGTTGCCGACGTTTATGACCTCGTGCGTAACAATCAGATGGTGTTCCGTGTCCACCGCGACCTGGACATTGTAGCCGACGACACCGGATCCGCGTCCACTGGTGGCCATCGAACGGGCATCCGGATCAGTGAGCGATATCTGTTGATCCGGTGTGTTGCGCATCTGCGCGTCAAGTACTTCCAGGCGGCTCATCTCCCGCTTCAGCCGAGCGATCTTTTCCTTGATCCTCGTTGTCTTGATGCTGATTGCTTCCGATGGCTCCTGCCGATCGGCGCTATCGAGTTGACGCAGATATCGACCGACGCTTTCCTCGATCTGCGCCACCCGCCTGGCCATCTTGGCATGCGTAAAGTTGCGATCGCGGTTGTTCACCGCCTTGAACTTGCTGCCGTCGATTGCGACGCTTGGTGTCTGCAACAGCCCCATTTGCCGGCATAGTGCAATGAACTTCGCACAAACCTTCCGGATCGCCGTACCATTGTCCTTCCGGAAATCGGCGATCGTCTTATGATCGGGAGCCAGGCGGCCGATCAGCCACATCACCTCGATATTGCGGCACGCCTCACGTTCTAGGCGGCGACTGGACTGCACCCGATTGAGATAGCCGTAAATGTAAAGCTTCAGAAGGACTGCCGGATGATAGGAGGGCCGGCCCGTCTCCTTGGCAATCGCACGCTCAAACCCCATTCCATGCAGGTCGAGTGCCTCGACAAACACATCGATCACATTGACCGCGTTGTCCTGACTTACCCAATCCTCCAAACATTCCGGCAAGAGCGTCAGCTGGGATCTGTCAGCGCCTTCAACGAAGCGTCCCATCCGTATCCCCCATCAGGAAACGGAAGAATCCTAGCTGACTCGTGCCTTTTCACACAGCCAGGGTCAAAGGCTGCCCTTAGCGACCAACACGGCCTTGTCGGATTATTTACGGAAAGCAGACGTTACGGCCGTTAGAGCTATGGGCAGCAACGTTCCAGCAGCGGAGGTCAACTGGGCCGAAACGAAGGAAACCTGCCCACTGAGCCGGCCGATGGCGCGTACTCAAAAACTCGTCAGCTTCGCTTATGAACAGTCCGCTCGGACCAATCAGTTTACTCCAACCAGCGCCTTACAGACTTCCCGACTGGCCTCTCGTCGGCAGGCTCCCTTGCGTTCCGGGCTTCCGCGCCCGTCCTCCGTGTCGCGACAAATCTCGACAATCGACAAATAGCAACACCGGCGATAGGCGAGCTAAGTCCTCATCGGCCCCCAGCTCAGGAATGAGGTATAGAGTGAACTTTAAGCCGGTAGTCACTTTGGCTGATCTCGACAGTCTTAATCAGGATCTCGTTGCAGAAGCTTACATCTCCGCGAAGCGGGGCGATCCAGAGCCGGGCTCTAACCGCGGCCGCGCCTACTGGCACGGTTGGCGCTGCAGGATGATGGACCTCGGAGAGATCTCGATTGATGACGGGCACCGGCGCCTGGTTCGGGCCTACGTCGAAAGGCTGCGCAATAAACCATCGACCTGATTCCGAGAACAATCTCGATGAGGTCCAATCGCCGACAAATTCCGACAATCGACAAATAGCGACCGGCACCGAGCGCGCGTACGCCCCCTTTCGAGGCCAGCAATCAAGCGGTCCACAGAGTAAAGGGTAGCATATGTTGTACACCTTGGGGGATCTCGACGCGCTTCACCGCCTTCTGAAAATCGCACAAAACCGCTCCGGCCAAAGCCGCCGCGTCGCGAATTTCCTTCTGGCATGGTGGAATGCAAGCCGGGACGGCGGCTTCGATCTCACCGACCTTTGGAACGTCGATACGGAGATTGCCGAGGACATGGTCACGGTGTTCCGCATGGTTTCTACGTGCAGGTACTATCCCGACCATTTCGGCCTCGGCGAAGATTTCGAGGGTCTCGTTACTCAGTGGCGCTCCGCTCGGCGCAAAACGCGGCGGGCCTAGTTCACGTGCCGAAGCAGGCCGCCCTCCCCCCTACGCTCGCCCCGCGCTTGGTCGGGCGGGAGGCTGCGGCCGCCTACGTGTGCGTATCGCCGAACACGTTCGATGACCTGGTAGCCCGCCAAGTCATGCCGCAACCGAGACTAATAGTGGGTACTACGCGCAAGGCTTGGGACCTGCGGGACCTTGACGCGGCGGTCGATGCGCTGCCTCATGACGGAGAGGACCTGACCGCCGCAGACGAGGGCTGGACGTAGATGCCGCGCAAGCTACCCCCGAATGTCGAACGCAACCACGTCAAGGGCCACACCTACCTGTCATTCCGGATTGGCAAGGGCCCGCGCATACGACTGCCCGACGATCCGAGCTCTCAAGAATTTCGCGACGCCTACGCCTCCGCCATGGCCGGCGGCGCGAAAGAACCGCCAAAGCTGCCCGAGGACAAACCGCGCTCGATCGGCGCCCTGATCACGTCCTATCTGGGAAGCGACGCTTTTCGTTCGCTGGGCGACGGCAGCAAGGCCGGCTACCGCAGCCGCATGGACCAGATTAAACGTGACCACGGCCACCGAGCCGTGGCCGGTCTGACGAAAGAGCGGATTGAGGACGTGGTTCTGAAGCCGCTGCACAACCTTCCCGGCGCGAAGATCGACACCATCAAGAAGCTGCGCATCCTGATCAACCACGCCAAGGACGACCTAAAGTGGGTTGATCGTGATCCGTCGGAGGGCATCAGGCGCGGAAAATCGAAGGAGATCCGGGCCTGGACCGACGCGGAGATGGAAGCCTACGAAAAGCGCTGGAAAGTCGGCACGAAACAGCGCGCGGCCTATGAGCTGATGTTGAACGTCGGCACTGCACGTGCTGACACGCATCTGACCACCTGGGTGCAGGCCGATGCTGAAGACTTCGAGTACACACGCCGCAAGACGGGTGTCCCGGTCGCAGTCGAAAAGGCGATCTCGCTCAAGATGGCGCTCGATGCACTAAAGCGCGTCCACTTCTGCATCATCACGACCCAATACGGGAAACCGTTCACGGTCGACGGATTTAGCGGGTGGATGCGCGACGCGATCAAGGCCGCCGGCATCGTTGACCTGAAGTGCCAGCCGCACGGTTTGCGCAAGACGTTCGGAAGGTTGCTGGCTGATGCCGGCGCAACGGCGCATGAGATCATGGCCGCGATGGGTCACCTCACGCTTGCCGAAGCCGAGCGCTACACGCGCGAAGCCGATCGTCGGCGCGGCGGCCGCCGTGCAATCGTGAAGCTCGAAGATCACAAGGCGAACAGAACGCCCCAAACCTCTTCTAAGAGTTTGGGGAAATCGGCAAAAAGCTGAGGGAGATCAACGCTCGATGGAGCCGGATGGCGCTCCCTAGGGGAATCGAACCCCTGTTTCAGCCTTGAGAGGGCCGCGTCCTAACCGCTAGACGAAGGGAGCGTGAGGGAGAGGACATAGCCGCGAATTTTGCCGACGGCAAGGTGGGATTGACGGGTTTCGAACGTCTCCGCAGCCTCGTCCTGGCGAAAGTCACGACCCATTACCCCGAATGGTCGTGGTTAAGGCACATCGGAGTGCCGATCTCGTTCACGCAACCGAATTCGGTGGCTATGGGTCCTGGCCTTCGCCAGGACGATAGCGGGGGTTGGGGCGCCTATCCGGGCCGCCCTCACGGCTCGTTGGCAAATTTCAGCTTTCCGGCCGGCTTGAGCGTGTGGGCATCGAAGGTGTGGATCTCGGTGACGCCGCCGATATCCAGGGTCACCACGAGGCGGTCGCCGGCAACGCCCGTGGACACGATTTTGGCGCCTTTCGGCAGGGTCGCGATGACGTCGCCCGTGGGCTCGGGCGCCCTTCCCTCCGACTTGAAAAGGCGGTAGCCCACCGCGATCAGGACGGCGCAGACGGCCAGCGCCGTGGTCAACCCCGCGATCAGCATCATCCGTCGCACCCGCGCGAACAGCGCGGCCTGCTCGGGGGTCGGTTCGGGAACAACGGTATCAGACGTCGTCATGGAAAGCCTGGGTTCAGCGCAGAGATTGGAAGTCGTGGTCGAAGGCGACGAGGGCTCGGCCCGGCTCGACCGCGTGCTGGCGGCGCGCCTGCCGGAGCTGTCGCGATCAAGGCTGAAAGCCCTGATTCTGGCGGGCGCGGTGAGCCTCAAGGACGCCGAGATTCGCGACCCCGCTTATCACGTCGCCTCAGGCGATACGATCAGAATCGACGTGCCGGAGGCAGCCCCGCCCGAGCCCAAGGGCGAGGATATCGCGCTGGATATCGTGTTCGAGGACGACGACCTCGTCGTTATCAACAAGCCCAAAGGCCTGGTTGTGCATCCCGCTGCCGGGCACGAGACCGGCACCTTGGTGAACGCCCTCATCGCCCATTGCGGCAGCTCGCTGTCAGGCATTGGCGGAGTGCGCCGGCCCGGCATCGTGCACCGACTGGACAAGGACACGACGGGACTGATGGTGGTTGCCAAGAACGACCTCGCACACGCCTCGCTCACCGCCCAATTCGCCGATCACGGCCGGACGGGTGCGATGCGGCGCGGCTACATGGCGTTCGCCTGGGGGCTGCCGGGCCGGCATCGCGGCACCGTCGATGCGCCGATCGACCGCCATCCGCATGCCCGGGAAAAGATGGCGGTGCGCCAGGGCGGCCGCGAGGCGGTGACGCATTGGGAGCTGCTGGAGAGTTTTAACGGCCGCGACGGCAAGCCGGTCGCAGCACTGCTGGCCTGCGAGCTCGACACCGGACGCACCCACCAGATCCGCGTCCACCTCGCCCATATCGGTCACCCCCTGATGGGGGACGCGGTCTATGGCCCGCATTTCAAGACCAAGGCCAACCAGCTGGGGCCCGAGTCGCAAGCCGCTTTGACGGCACTTGGGCGGCAGGCTCTGCATGCCTATCTGCTGGTATTAGAGCACCCCAGAACCGGAGAACTTCTTCACTGGGAGGCAGCTCTACCAGAGGATTTGCTTCTCCTTGAAAGCGCTCTGAAAGCGGCGCTATGACGCAGGGGCTTTAAGAAAAGCGTTACATTACAAAAAGTTATAGCTGCCACACGGGGACGTGACGTCAGCAATCCTTCCCTTTTTGACGCCCGATGGGGTATATTGCGCCTGCGTTGGAAGTGACCAACGTGGAACATCGCAGGTACGACCGGCTTTAACCAAGCGGTCGTCTGCCTGGCCCGCCGCTATCGGGGGCCTGAACCTTTGGAGGGCTTCATAATGGCCCGTACCGCTGCTTTGCCGGTCCTCAATGGAGAATCCGGCCTCTCTCGCTACCTCGCCGAGATCCGCAAGTTCCCGATGCTGGAGCCCCAGCAGGAATACATGCTCGCCAAGCGTTGGCGCGAGCATGACGATCGCGACGCGGCACATCAACTCGTCACCAGCCATCTCCGGCTCGTGGCCAAGATCGCCATGGGCTATCGCGGCTACGGCTTGCCGATCTCCGAGGTCGTCTCGGAAGGCAATGTCGGCCTGATGCAGGCGGTCAAGCGCTTCGAGCCCGAAAAGGGCTTCCGTCTCGCCACCTACGCGATGTGGTGGATCAAGGCGTCGATTCAAGAGTACATCCTGCGTTCCTGGTCGCTCGTGAAGATGGGCACCACCGCGAACCAGAAGAAGCTGTTCTTCAACCTGCGCAAGGCGAAGAGCAAGATCAACGCGCTGGACGAGGGCGATCTCCGCCCCGATCAGGTGAAGGTCATTGCCAAGCGCCTCGGCGTCACCGATCAGGACGTGATCGACATGAACCGCCGCCTCGGTGGTGACGCGTCGCTCAACGCGCCGATCCGGGACGACGGCGAGGCCGGCGAATGGCAGGACTGGCTGGTCGACAATACGCCCAACCAGGAAGCCATGATGGCGGAGCATGAGGAATATGACCATCGCCGCGACGCGCTGAATGGCGCCATGGGCGTGCTCAACCCGCGCGAACGCCGCATCTTCGAGGCCCGCCGCCTCGCCGATGAGCCGATGACGCTGGAAGACCTTGCCGCCGAGTTCGGCGTGTCGCGCGAGCGCGTCCGCCAGATCGAGGTCCGCGCCTTCGAGAAGGTGCAGTCCGCGGTCAAGGGCACGATCGCAAGGCAGGAGCAGGCCGCGCTGGAAGCCGCGCACTAAGCGCGGCATTTCCTGCGCCAGGAATTGGCGGATCGAGATTGACGAAAAGCCGGCGGCAACGCCGGCTTTTTGTTGTGTGAGCCGCAGTATGGTCGCCCGTTGTGGCGGCGAGGCTGTTGAACGCAGGTGACGGCTCGACCGACCAAAGATTGTCGGACCATATCCAGAGAACGGACACGCATTGTGTCGATCATCCTGCAATCCACCGCCGGCGGCTTCTCCGCCCAGTTCATGCGCAAGCTGCCGCTGGTCGAGCAGGCCATGCGCGACCACGGCCTCGATCCGGCAGAGTTCGTGATCTCCAAGGACTATGCCTCGACCGCGACGATTCCGTTGATGCGCCCGTTCTTCTTCAATTACAGCGTCTATTTCGGCGAGGAGGAATTCACCGTCACCGAGCCGAACGACATGGTGTTCCTGGATTACTTCCTCAATCGCGTGCTGGCCGCGGACGGCCCGCCGGAATTGCCTGAGCAGGCGGGATTGATCCGGCGCCTGTTCGGCTGGATGGCACAGCCGGTGTGAATGTCATTCCGGGGCGCGCGCAGCGCGAGCCTGGAATCCATCAGGCGACGGAGTTAGTGGATCAATGAATTCTCAGATGCGCAATTGCGCATTATAGTTCGCGACTCGTCGCGCCGCAGAATGACAGCGCTACTCGCCCCAAATCCTTGCGAGCGTCGCGAGCCAGCAGCCTTCGCAATAGCGGGCGTCCTTGAAGTCGATCCAGTTGTGGGCATAGACGTGACCGAGCGGGATGCCGTAGCGCGCGCGCAGGACCTGGACCAGGACCTTCCACGCCGCGACCTGCGCTTCGGTCGGACCGATCGCGACATCGGGATAGTTGCCGGCGAACTCGACGCCGATCGAATTGTCGCGCACGACCTGATGATAGGTCGTGCTGTTGTCGATGTATTTGTTGTCGTTGCGGTTGGCGCCGTCGGTATGGGTCGGCACCAGATTGTCCGCGACCGACCAATAGACCGTGCCGTCGGTCTCGACCCAGACCATCACGCCGCGCCGGGTGGGATTCTTGAACTGCTCCTGCGCGCCGCCGCGCGCCGAACCTGACGGACCTTCGGTCTGGTGCACGATGATGTTGCGCCACGGATGGGCATTCGCGACATCGCCCCACGGCGCCAGCCAGACGATCTTCAGGCCGGGAATATCGGGCGTGCCGCTGCTGCGCGCGAGCTTTGCGAGCTCGGCATCCATGGCAGCGGCAGGGACGATCAGGAGGGCGGCGAGAACCGCCGCAAGGAGGCGGGATATCATAACAGGATCCAACAACGGACCCCAGCGTAGCAGATTTACGCGAATTTGCGCGCGGGTTCGACCGGCTCGGGCGAGAGCGGCGGGGCCTGATCGTAGATCGCAAAATCGTTCTTGCCGTTCTTCTTGGCGGCATAGAGGGCGTGGTCGGCGTGGGCGATCAGCCTGTCCGGGAACTGGCCGACGCCGCGATCCCATTCCGCAGCGCCGATCGAGATCGCGATCGGGATGTCGTTGCCCGAGCAGCCGGCGGCGTCCTGGCGGCAGACCTCGAGGATGCGGCGGGCGATCAGCGCGCCCTCGCGCAAGGAGGAGGACGGCAGCACGACACAGAACTCGTCGCCACCGGTCCGGGCGAGCATGTCGCCGGGCCGCAAGCGCGTCTGCGCCATCAGGGTGAAGTGCTGGAGGCAGGCATCACCGGCGGCGTGGCCATAGGTGTCGTTGATGGACTTGAAGCCGTCGAGATCGATCACCAGCAGCGAGAACGGCTCACCGCTGCGCTCCGAACGGGCGCATTCCTCGGACAGGCGCTGCAACAGATGGCGGCGATTGGCGACGCCGGTGAGATCGTCGAGCAGCGCAAGGTCGGCGACCTCGTTGCGGAGGCGATCCATCGCCATCAGCAGGAAGCCGAAATTGAGCGTCATCGACAGGAAGAGCAGCACCAGCACCATGACGGCATGGTTCTGACCGCGCGCGACTGCCGAGAAATCGCCGCCAAGCGCGTTGCCGACCGTACGGGCCACGAACACGGCGATCATGGTGAGGATGACGATGCCGGCAAGCCGCGCGCCGGGGCTGGCGCGGCCTTCCGGCGGCGACAGCAGCAGGCGCAACGACAACACCAGCGGCCACCCCTGGCCGATGGTGTAGCAGAGCATTCGCAGCTGCATCTGGTCGAAGCCGAACTTAAAGAACATGACACCGGCGAGACTTGCGATCGCGGTCGCGGTCATAAGGCGCCAGGACGCCGGCCGATCGTAGAAACGCTGAATGCCCGCAGCCGCAAAACAGCTCGCGGCAATGATGCCGGCAGCCCCGAACAGCAGCGGCACCACGGAATTGACGAACAGGCCGGTCAATGCCGTGCTCGCGCCGGCTGCGCCGACGAAAGCCGACGCCATCCAGAACCGTGCAGCTTCGAATTTCGGATAAGAGCGCGTCACATAGGCCCAGATCAGACCGAGCGCCGAGAAGTTGACGACGAAGACCATCCAGAGCGTCGGTACGTTCAGCATTGCGTGCGCGATACGCGCAGCGTGCCGCCCCCTGTCTCCAGCAGAAGTTCGTCCATGACCCGCCCCCGCGTTCTTGCGGAGGATCATGCGCTGGTTGCACTTAACGGAACCTCACTGCGATTGTCGAAAGCGCGCCCTTGGTTTTGGATTCATGAACGCAGCGTCTCGGTCATCGATCGTTAGGCACGTCGCCGGGGTCGAGGCGCGATCGCGTCGACGCCGACCGCGAAGCGGATTCGCGGGCCAATATCACCTGAAAACGCATCTGAGCTGTGGATAACGTGATGACGCAGATGTGACAGCGCGGGGCATAGACGCGCGAATCTGCTGAGTTCGTCAACGAGGATGTTGCGAGGCTGGCCCTCCGCCGAGCGATCCTCGTGTCGCGTTTCACCATTAACCCTTAAGAGGATCCTATGGCTAAGAAAGCGAAGAAGGCGAAGAAGGCGACGAAGAAAAAGGCCAAGAAGGCCGCGAAGAAGAAGTAGCGCGGATGTTCTTTGCCCGGGTGGAGCATGCTCCGCCCGGGCGTCGGGCAAAGCTACAGGCCACAAGGCTAAGAGAGTTTGAAGATGGCGGGCGCGAGGCCCGCTTTTTTATTGGCTACCGCTCGGCGAAGGCCAGCTTGGCACCCAGCAAGGCGAAGCCCGCCGCAAATGAGCGGCGCAGCCAGGCCATCACGCCGGGACGGGAGATGACGCGCTCGCGCACGGAGGCGGCGCAAAGGCCGTAGATGACGAACACCACAAAGGTCATCGCCATGAACGCGCCACTCAATTCCAGCATCTGCGCCAGCACATGCGCTTCGTCCACCGCGATGAATTGCGGCAGGAAGGCGAGGAAGAAGATCGAGAGCTTGGGGTTGAGGATGTTGATCAGGAAGCCGGTGACGATGACCCGGCCGCCCGAGCGTTCCTTGATCTCGCCGTCGACCGCAAGCGCCCCCGTCTCCCGCAGCGCCTGCCAGGACATGTAGAGCAGATAGGCTACGCCGCACCATTTCAGTGCGGCAAAGGCGAGCGCGCTGGTATGGAGCACGGCGGCAAGCCCGAGCATCGCAGCACACATGTGCGGCACGATCCCGAGCGTGCAACCGAACGCCGCCGCCACACTGGCGCGCGAGCCGCGGGTCAGCGCTGCAGCCAGGGTGTAGAGCACGCCGGTGCCGGGCGAAGCGACGACGATGAGCGAGGTGAGCAGGAAGGACCAGGACATGCCTCGTCCCTACCACCCCTGCCGCTTGCCGAGAAGTCACGACACGGTCAGCGCTGCCGCGCCGGGCGCGCCTCAGTTCAGCTGGGCGAGCTCGGCTTCGCGCAGGACGTCCAGCGGCGCCCAGGGCTTAGCCCAGAATTTTGCACCGGCGGGCAACGCCTGCACCAGGGGGCGGCCGGAGGTGACGACGACGTCGAGCTTCGGATTGCGGTCCTTGGCGACGTGCGCCAGCTCGACGCCGTTCATGCGACCGGCCAGCTGCACGTCGGTCAGCATCAGGCAGAGCGCGCCGGCGTTCTTGTCCAGCACACGCTCGGCGGCCTCCGCACTTTCGCACTGGATGACCTGGTAGCCGCTCTCCTCGAGCAGGAGGCAGAGCATCTCCCGCTGCATGAGGTCGTCTTCAACGACGAGGGCGGTGGCACGAAATGGTTCTGATTGTCCCATCGGCGGCTCCCAATGCTTGCCTCCGTTCAAGTAACGCATGTTAAAGATGGAGCGGGACAACGGTTCGGTTCCAAACTGAAAAAATGTAAATCCTTGTTCCCGCATGTGGGGCTTGACGGGGGGTATCATGACAATGATTCGCGGCGCGGCCGCTATCACGGGGGCGGCCAGCGGCATCGGCCGCGCGCTCGCCATCGAATTCGCTCACCGCGGCTGCGACCTCGCGCTTGCCGATCGCGACGAGGCCGGGCTGAAATCGCTGGCCGCCGAGATCGGCGCACAGCGCAAGATCAGCGTGCATCGCGTCGATGTCAGCGAGCCCGATGACATCGCGCAATTCGCAGCCGAGGCCATCGCTACGCATCCCGCGCTCAACATCGTCATCAACAATGCCGGCGTGGCGCTGATGGGGACGTTCGAGGAGATCGACCAGGCGCAGATGGACTGGCTGTTCGACATCAATTTCTGGGGCGTGGTGCACGGCACCCGCGCCTTCCTGCCGCATCTGAAAACGCAAGCGGAGGCGCATGTCGTCAACATCTCCTCGATCTTCGGCATCATCGCGCCGCCGGGGCAATCAGCCTATGCGGCGGCCAAGTTCGCGGTGCGCGGCTTTTCCGAGAGCGTGCGGCATGAGCTCGCGGTCGCTCGCAGCCCTGTCAGGCTCTCGGTGGTGCATCCCGGCGGCGTCGCCACCTCCATCGCGCGCTCCTCGCGCACCGGGGTCGGCGTCACCGACAACGCGCGCCGCGCCGAGGCGATCGACCGGTTCGAGCGTGCTGCAAAGACGACGCCAAAGGACGCGGCGCTGCGCATCATCAGGGGCATCGAGCGCAACGAGCCGCGCATCCTGATCGGCAACGATGCCAGGTTCATGGACATCCTGCAGCGTTTCCGCCCGGGCACGTATTGGGCGCCGTTGCAGCGGCGGCTGGAGAAGATGGGGAAGTAGGTCAGGGACGCGATGGCGTCTTCCCCGTCATTGCGAGGAGCTCTTGCGACGAAGCAATCCAGACTGTCTCCGTAGAGGGATTCTGGATTGCTTCGCTGCGCTCGCAATGACGGGTGTGGTTGGCAGCGATGCCCCTACTGCCCCACCAGCCGGTCGGCAAAATACCCGATCGTCTTGCGGTAGACCACCGCCCTGTTCCACTCGCGCATGGCCTCGAAATTGGCCGAGCCCTCGCCATAGGGCTGGCCCATTTTGAAGCCGTTGGAGTGCAAGAGGTTCGCGGTCGAGGCCAGCACGTCGGCGACGCTGTGGCGGAGGTCGACATGGCCGTCGCCGTCGAAATCGACGCCGTATTTGATATAGGAGGACGGCAGGAACTGGGTCTGGCCGATCTCGCCGGCATAGGCGCCGATGAGGTCGCGCAAGGGCAGGTCGCCGCGTTGCACGATCTTGAGCGCGGCGAGCAGCTCGCCCTGGAACAGCTCGGTGCGGCGGCAATCATGCGCGAGCGTCGCCAGGGTGCGGATCACAGGCAGCCTTCCCATGTCGCCCTTGCCGAAATCGCTCTCCAGGCCCCAGATCGCGACCAGGATCTGCCTGGGCACGCCGAACTGCTGCTCGATGCGCGAGAGCAGCGCGGCATGGCGCTGCAAGAGCGCGCGGCCGCCATTGATGCGGCCGGGGCCGACGCGGGTCGAGACATACTGCTCGAAGCTCTTGTTGAAGGTGTAGCGCTGGCGCCGGTCGAAGGCGAGCACGGCGGCATCAGGCGTGATGCCGCTGAATGCCGCGCTGGTCACGGCGGCCGAGACGCCGGCGGCTTGCGCCTCCGCGCTCATGCTGGCGATGAAGCTGTTGAAGTCGCCGCCGCAACGCGCGGCCTGCGCCGAGCCGCCGGCGAGACAAACCATGACGGCGGCGGCGAGAAGCGGTCTCAACATTCCAAAGATTCCTCATGGCGTGGGCGCGAAACAGAAGGCGATCATGCCCGGGAACGCGGGCACGGTCAAAGCAGCAGGTTTGATCCGCATCAACGCGCCTCACGCTCCTGTTCATAAATTCGAGCAAACGGAGCGCCTGCCGAGGAGATCAGCCCATGACCGGAATCACCCTGACCACCGACCAGATCCGCAATGCACCTGCGCCGGTGCGGCAATGGATCGAGCAGGAGGTCCTCACTTCGCTCGGCCTGACACCGCGGGCGCCTGCGGCCATCCCGGCTCAAGCCGCCCATCTCGTCGCCTGCAGTGTGGACGACGTCGCCGGCGTGCTGGAGCACATTCGCGGCACCTTCCCGGCGGTGAACGTGCTGTTCGAATTCGGCCGGCCCGGCATCAATTACGGACAGCCCGCGGTGATGACGTTCCGCCTCATGGACATCCTGCACCACACCCGGCTGCAGCAGATCGAGCAGGTCATGACCTGCCTCGAAATGATCAACCAGGCGCTGACCGTGGTCAGGAAGGACCCGTCCGCGCGGTTCTGCGGCTTCGACAATGAAGGCCATTGCCTGATCGCGCCGCAGACGCAGGCCAGCATCGCAACGCTGTGGCAGGACATGATGGCGCGTCAGCAGACCCAGCAGACCAAGGCGGACGACCACATCGCGCCGGCGGCGTGAGAGCCTGCAGGGGCGCGCGACCAGCTGCGCCGAAACAAAAACCGCAAAATAACCCCATGCACAGTAGGAGCCCGGCCACAATATGATGCTATTTTTCCGAATTGCGGTTTGACCCGTCGGGCAAAACAGGAGTATGGTGTCAGCATCGCAGACTCCGGGCATAGGCGCCTGCCCACAACAGTCCGGCGATGCGACGTGCGATCCACCTTCATGCCCGACGCCGCATGAGTCCCGGCACCGCATCCCGCCGCGCATGGTCGCTGGGCATAATCCCGGTCACCGCACGCGTTCTCGCTGCATTGCGAGAGCGCGGCAGGATGAACAAACTATTTCAAATCCCCAAGCATCTGGTGTCGAGATCACGGGAACCTGCTTGTGACATCTTCCGCATATCTGATGCGCCGGCTGCGACATCGTCGCCATCACGATTTGCCTTGCCATCATGGCGCACAAGCGATAGATTTCTATCTCAGGTTGTCGCCCCTTGCCAGCCCCCGGGCGACGCTGAGGACCCCAAGATAAGCGGCGGGCTTATCGGCCCGCTGCTTATCGAGGTGATGGCGCTCGCAGGCATCAGGCCGGGGCTTGGCTGAAAACTGGCACAATCCAACAGCTCCGCCGTTATTCCGTTCGCGAGGTGTCGAAATCAGCCGAAGTCATTTGACTGCGGCGCCCTGATCGACGACAAGCCGCCATGGCCAAGAAACCCGGAACCAACCCGAAAGGCGAGTTCGCCTTTTTCAACGTCGTCTACGAAGACGGCTCGCAACGCTCCAACCGCCGCGTGCCCAGCGAGCTGCTCGGCGGTCTCGACGGCGACGAACCCGCGCGTAACTTCATCAGGGAGCAGGACCGCGAGATCGCGGAGAAGAGCGGGCGGCCCGCGCTGGAGATCGAGCGGATCGAGCGGGTCGGGGCGAAGAAGAAGTAAGCTTCCGCCCTACCCACGTCATTGCGAGCGCAGCGAAGCAATCCAGAGATGCGTGTGAGGGGATGGGCGGCAGAGCAGACCTGATTTGCTCAACCTGAGCTCTCGCATTTTTGACCCCTAGCACACCTTTGTGCGGACGGTGCGGCTCGTCGCAAACCACTCAACTAAATCGGACCAAGAGGACGCACCTTTCAGGGGGCATGGATACGCATCGGGTTGCATCATTTCTTACGAAATCAACTCCAGTAATTCTGCGGCGCGCCCGGAGTCAGCGGCTCTGTAAGAATCGGGTTTGCGAGCTCGTGCAATAGTTGTCCTGCGGTAGAGTCTGGGTCGTATTCGTCGCGCCCCTCGATCGCGTTTGCCCACATTTCCACGTCTGAGCTGCTCAGGTCGTTATTGCGATAGCGCCGAAGAACTGACGCAAAGTGCTGTTCCTCACATGACAAGCGGAGCTTCGCAGTCCCATGGAAATCGCTTGAGATCGCGCACAATGGATTCCAATCGCCTCCCAAGCTCGACAAGGTCGCGAACGATCGATCTTCGGTCCATAGTAAGTCCCCATCTCGCTTGGCTTTGAGACACGGCCAAAGCGACGCGACTGACCCTGGCTGCGTGAAAACGACGAGTCAGATAGAGATCGTCTGGGGGTTTTTGGAGACGATCAATGAATCGGTTCATTGAAGGGGCGGACCGAGCGCAATCGACGCTGTTGCCCGAATGCCTCGACGACTGGGTCGATGAGAGTAATCCGGTTCGCGCGGTCGATGCCTTGGTCGAAGCGCTCGATCTGGCAGAGCTGGGCTTCAAGGACGTCGAGCCTGCGGCAACCGGCCGGCCCGGTTATCACCCTGCGCCGCTGCTCAAGCTCTACATCTACGGCTATCTCAACCGCATCCAGTCGAGCCGCCGGCTCGAGCGCGAGGCGAGGCGCAATCTTGAGGTGATTTGGCTGTTGCAGCGGCTTTCGCCCGACGACAAGACGATCGCCGACTTTCGCCGCGACAACGGCCCCGCCATCAAGAAGGTGTGCGCGAAGTTCGTCGAACTTTGCCGGCAGATGGGCTTGTTGACGAAGGCGAGCGTCGCCATCGACGGCTCGAAGTTCAAGGCGGTCAACACGCGTGACAAGAACTTCACGAAGGGCAAGGTCGAGCGCCGTCGCCAGCAGCTGGAGGAGAGCGTATCGCGCTATCTCGCGCAGCTGGACACCGCAGATCTGCAGGAGCCATCTGAGACTCTCGCCGCGAAGACGGCGCATCTGAAGGAGAAGCTCACCAAGCTCGCGAGCGAGATGCAGAAGCTCGAAGCCTGCGAACAGGCAATGCTGGCATCACCGGACCAGCAGATCTCGCTGACCGATCCCGACAGTCGGTCCATGGCCACGAGTGGCCGCGGCTCCGGTGTCGTCGGCTACAATGTGCAGGTTGCCGTCGATACCGAGCACCACCTCATCATCGCGCACGAGGTGACGAATAGCGGCTCGGATCGTGCACAACTCGCCAACATGGGTAAACAGGCCAAGGCCGTGCTCGGCGTCGACAAGCTCGAGGCCGTGGCCGATCGCGGCTACTACACAGGCGAGGAGATCAAAGCCTGCGCCGACGCCGATATCGCTGTGACACTGCCGAAACCGAATACGACGGGCATGGAGGCGAAGGGCAAGTTCGGCAAGCACGACTTCGCATACCTGGCCAAGCAGGATGTATATCGCTGCCCGGCGGGCCAGTTGCTGGCGTATTGGCTTACAACAGTGGATGGCGAACGCACCATTCGGCGCTACGCCACGAAAGCTTGTGGAAGCTGCCCGCTTAAGGCGCGCTGCACCACGGCCAAGAACCGCGTCATCTCCCGTTGGGAACATGAACACGTCATGGAGGATGCCCAGAGGCGGCTCGACGCCGATCCCCAGGCGATGCGTCGCCGTCGCGAGACGGTCGAGCATCCGTTTGGCACACTGAAGATGCGCATGGGCGCGACGCACTTCCTGACGAAGCGGTTGCCGAAGGTCGCCGCCGAGATGGCGCTGCACGTGCTCGCCTACAATCTCACACGCGCAATGAACATCATGGGTGTCGGTGCGCTGATCGCGGCGATGCAGGCATGAGGCAGGAGCGCTGTCGTGCGCGTGCCGCCAACCTTTATCGATCGATCACAGTGACCAAGGCAAGCCAATGGACCGGCTTCCGCCACCTTGCCGGAAAATATGCCACTTTGGCGTTAGCTGGCCCTCACAGGGGCCGTTCACGGCCGCGTCACCCCGCACTGAAGCGTTTTCACGCAACCAAGACCC
>NZ_LJYG01000050.1 GCF_001440035.1 Bradyrhizobium manausense
TTCGATATTAAAGAGTGGGTAGCGCCCGCGCTGATGTCGGGGGCCGTCGATGTCGAACCGCCGGGGGATGGCTGTGCTGTCTATGCTTTTGCCAGTTGGTGTCCTTGCAGGATGTTGTTGGTGAGGGCGTACCAGAGCACGACGGCACGGACCTTCTCGATGCCGCGCACGGTCAATTGCCTGAGGTCCCAGTTCCGCCACCGGGCATGGATGCATTCGCAGATCGTGCGGGCTTTGTACTGTGCCTTGCCGGCTTCGCTGGCCATGCGGGCCCGCCAGGCCGCGACGCCAGGACCGTCGCTGCTCCGAGGTAAAAAGGGATCGACACCGCTCCTGGAGTTGGGCGGAGGACAGTAGACCTCGACGCCTTCACCGTGCGCCCATTCGATGTCCTCGCCGCTGCAGAACCCGCCATCGGCGAGGTAGCGACGCGGCAAGCGCTTCAGCCGAGTGCGCGTTCGCTCCAGCATCGGCCGCATCAAGCCGCGATCTGATCCGTTGTTGTCGATGTCGACCGTGACCACGATCAGTTCGCCGGCCGCGCTGGCCACCTGCACATTGTAGGCGGGGCGGAAGCCGGCATCTGCCATCTTCATCACCCTTGCCTGCGGGTCGGTGGTGGAGGCCCGGGGCTCCTTCGGCTTTTTGCCATTGCCGCCTTTTTCGTCGAGTTGCTTGCGCTTCCGCTTGATCTCGTCCAAAGCCCTCTGCGCAGCCTGCACCCGCTCACTGCGTTCGCGTGCCGCGCGCTCTCTGGCCGCCCTGATACGCCGGCTGCTGGCTTCCGGATCCGCATCGACCTCGCGCTTGAGCTCTTCCACCACAGCCTTCGCTTGGGCCATCTGCCGGCCGAGCGTTGCCTCCCGCCGGAACGAGCCGGCCCCCGCATTCGCCCGTATCCGCACCCCGTCCTGGGTCAGCTTCTCCAGATCAATCAGCCCTGCCTCATTCAGAGCCACCAGATGTTCGACCAGCAAACGGTCCAGCAGGTCCGCGCAGCCGACCCGGAAATCCGACAGTGTGTGATAGTTCAAAGACACGCCGCCGCAGAGCCAGCGGTAGACGTCGTGACTGTCGCAGAGCCGATCCAACGCCCGCGCGCTGCCAACGCCATCGCTCGTGGCGTACAGCCAAAGCGCCAGCAGCAGCCGGGGTGATGGCGCCGGATGGCCCGGCCTGTTTTCCCGTGCCTTAACCCGATCTTCCAGCTCGCTCAGGTCGAGCCCCTCGACATAAGCCCAGATCACCCGGGCCAGATGATCCTGCCCGATCAGGCTGTCGATATCGACCGCCCGCAATTCGACCTGATTGCGCACGGGCTCGCGCAGCCGAGGTGCACCCCGCGGCACCGCTTCGGTTCGTGGCGCCGACTGATCCGGCAATTCGCCAAAAAGTCCCTCGTCAGCCATCATCCTCTCCAGCAGATCAGTCTGCCTAGAGAATCACATTCGCCCGACACGCGGTACAAAAGATTCACAGTCTCGTAGGGTGGGCAAAGCGGCTTGTCCGCCGTAGCTCGAAGAGCGAAGGCGGAAGCGTGCCCATGACTTCCGATCTGTTGGAGAGACGTGGTGGGCACGGCGCAAGGGCGCCTTTGCCCACCCTACAAGATCTGGGGATGAGGCGACGGTATCGTCTCCCCCTCAACCCACCTTGCCCAAATGCTCCAGCGCGTCCTCGGCCCGCAGCGGCACGCGCGAGGCCTCGTTGTTGAGCTCGACGAGCTGTGACATCAGCCCCATCAGCGCCTTGCGCTCCGTCGGCTTGAGCGGCTCCAGCATGCGCGCCTGGGCGCGTTCGACTGCGGGGACGATCTCGCGCAGGATCGCGACGCCCGGCTTGGTCAGATAGAGCAGCTTGATGCGCTTGTCCTCGGCTGCCGGCTTGCGCTCGATAAAATTCTTGGCCTGAAGACGTTCGATGACGCTGCCGAGCGTGGAGCGGTCGAAGGCGATCACCGCCGACAGCCGCGTCGCGTCGATGCCGGGATGGGTGTGGATCGCGATCAGCGCTGCATATTGCACTGGCGTGAGATCGAAAGCCTTGCACTCCTCCATGAAGATCGAGACCGCGATCTGCTGCATGCGCCGGAACAGATAGCCCGGCGCGGCATAGACCGCGTCCATCGTGATCGGAGGCAGCGGCTTACTCGGCATCGGGCTGCTTCTCCGGTGCTGCGTTGGCGAAGGCCGGCAGCGCCTTGGCGGCGGCCTCGGCCATGAGCAGGCGCGGATAGGCCGCGACATCGACGCCGAAGCGGCGCGCATTGGCGAGCTGCGGCACCAGGCAGAGATCAGCGAGCGTCGCCGCAGCGCCAAAACAAAATGGCCCCGGCTCTTCTTTGATCAGGGTCTCGCAGGCCGACAGCCCCTCGCGATTGACCCAGGCGGCCCAGTCCTGCACTTTCTGCTCGGGCAAACCAAGTTCGCGCAGCCGCGCCAGCACCTTCAAATTTTGCACCGGATGGGTGTCGCAGGCGATCGCCAGCGCGAAGGCCCGCACCTTGGCCCGCTGCAAAGGGTCCCTTGGCAGGAGCGGCGGATTCGGGTGTGTCTCATCGAGCCACTCGATGATCGCGACGGATTGGGTCAGTACCGCTCCCGTGTCGCTTTCCAGCGCCGGCACCAGGCCTTGCGGATTGATGGCGAGATAGGCGGGCGCGCGTTGCTCGCCCTTGCGTAAGTGATGCGGCAGATGCTCGGCGCCGAGACCCTTGAGATTCAACGCGATCCTGACGCGATAGGCGGCGCTGGAGCGGAAATAGCCGTGCAGCTTCATCGGAAGCCCTCCCCTTTTTGTCGTTCCGGGGCTCGCGAAGCGAGAACCCGGAACCTCGAGATTCTCAGGTGCGCAAGTGCGCACCATAGTTCGATGCTATCGCATCGTCCCGGAATGACGATCTTGTATGTCCTTCGTCAAGTTGACGCTACCTAGATCGTCAGTATACTGTCAATCGACAAAACGTCGGGAGCAGCAACCATGGAAGCCGTGACCAAGACGCCGGAACGCGAGGCGTTCTACAGGAAGATCGACGGCGAGAATCTCACCGCGCTGTGGACGGTGATGAGCGATCTGATCACGCCGGAGCCGAAGAGCGCCTGCCGGCCGCACTTATGGAAGTTCGACGTCATCCGCGACTACATGACGGAGGCAGGCCGGCTGATCACGGCCAAGGAAGCCGAGCGGCGCGTGCTGGTGCTGGAGAACCCGGGCCTGCGCGGCCAGTCCAAGATCACGACTTCGCTCTATGCCGGCGTGCAGATGGTGGTGCCCGGCGACGTCGCGCCCGCACATCGGCACAGCCAATCGGCGCTGCGCTTCGTGCTCGAAGGCAAGGGCGCCCACACCGCCGTCGATGGCGAGCGCACCGCGATGGAGCCCGGCGACTTCATCATCACGCCGTCGATGACCTGGCACGATCATTCCAACGAGACCACTGATCCGATGTTCTGGCTCGACGGCCTCGACATTCCGCTGGTGCAGTTCTTCGACTGCTCCTTTGCGGAAGGCGCCAAGCAAGACCAGCAGAAGATCACCAAGCCGGCAGGCGACAGCTTTGCCCGCTATGGCCACAATCTCTTGCCTGTCGACGTGAAGCGGTCCTCGAAGACCTCGCCGATCTTCAGTTATCCCTATGTCTACACCCGCGAAGCGCTGGAGAAGGCGCGGACCAGCCAGGAGTGGGATGCCTGTCACGGGCTGAAGCTGAAATTCAGCAACCCCGAGACCGGCGATTTCGCGATGCCGACCATCGGGACCTTCATCCAGCTGCTGCCGAAGGGTTTCAAGACTGCGCGCTACCGCGCGACCGATGCGACGGTGTTCTGCCCGATCGAGGGCAAGGGTCGCAGCCGCATCGGCGATGCCGTGTTCGAATGGGGCCCGCGCGATCTGTTCGTGGTGCCGAGTTGGCAATGGGTGACGCACGAGGCGGATGAGGACGCGGTGCTGTTCAGTTTCTCGGACCGGCCGGTGCAGCAGAAGCTGGATCTGTTTCGCGAGGATCGCGGCAACGCGTGAGGCGTGACGGTCTCGTAGGGTGGGCAAAGGCGCACTTGCGCCGTGCCCACGTCTTCGCGACTCCTGAAAAGAATGGTGGGCACGCTTACGCTTTGCCCACCCTGTACCCTTCTGACGTTCATGGCCGGCCTAGAGGTGTAGACTGGCCATTCGGGCCGATCCGTCGGGAGCAGCCTTGTCCACCCGTGCCTTGAGCACCCACGTAGGAACCGCGCCCCAGCGGAACGTCCGCGATCGAGATCCAGTAGGAGGTCATTGCGCCGAGAGCGCCAGTACAGGGATCGATCAGGATCGCGGTTGGCCCGCTTTGAGAGCGAGGAGATCCAACGATGGTCAAGGACGTGCAATGGTTCGTCGGGATCGATTGGGCAACGCGGAGTCATTGCGTTTGCCTGCTGGATGCGGAAGGACGGCCGGCCGGCCAGCGCGACTTTGCGCATGGTGGAGCCGGACTGACGGAGCTGTGTGATTGGCTGGTCGAAAAGACCAAGGCCGCACCGGGACAGATCGCGGTGGCAATCGAGACGCCGCATGGCCCAGTGGTGGAGATGCTGCTCGAGCATGGTTTTATGGTCTTTGCCATCAATCCCAAGCAACTCGACCGCTTCCGGGATCGCTTCACGGTGGCCGGTGCCAAGGATGATCGCCGCGACGCTCATGTGCTCGGA
>NZ_LJYG01000051.1 GCF_001440035.1 Bradyrhizobium manausense
TTCGATATTAAAGAGTGGGTAGCGCCCGCGCTGATGTCGGGGGCCGTCGATGTCGAACCGCCGGGGGATGGCTGTGCTGTCTATGCTTTTGCCAGTTGGTGTCCTTGCAGGATGTTGTTGGTGAGGGCGTACCAGAGCACGACGGCACGGACCTTCTCGATGCCGCGCACGGTCAATTGCCTGAGGTCCCAGTTCCGCCACCGGGCATGGATGCATTCGCAGATCGTGCGGGCTTTGTACTGTGCCTTGCCGGCTTCGCTGGCCATGCGGGCCCGCCAGGCCGCGACGCCAGGACCGTCGCTGCTCCGAGGTAAAAAGGGATCGACACCGCTCCTGGAGTTGGGCGGAGGACAGTAGACCTCGACGCCTTCACCGTGCGCCCATTCGATGTCCTCGCCGCTGCAGAACCCGCCATCGGCGAGGTAGCGACGCGGCAAGCGCTTCAGCCGAGTGCGCGTTCGCTCCAGCATCGGCCGCATCAAGCCGCGATCTGATCCGTTGTTGTCGATGTCGACCGTGACCACGATCAGTTCGCCGGCCGCGCTGGCCACCTGCACATTGTAGGCGGGGCGGAAGCCGGCATCTGCCATCTTCATCACCCTTGCCTGCGGGTCGGTGGTGGAGGCCCGGGGCTCCTTCGGCTTTTTGCCATTGCCGCCTTTTTCGTCGAGTTGCTTGCGCTTCCGCTTGATCTCGTCCAAAGCCCTCTGCGCAGCCTGCACCCGCTCACTGCGTTCGCGTGCCGCGCGCTCTCTGGCCGCCCTGATACGCCGGCTGCTGGCTTCCGGATCCGCATCGACCTCGCGCTTGAGCTCTTCCACCACAGCCTTCGCTTGGGCCATCTGCCGGCCGAGCGTTGCCTCCCGCCGGAACGAGCCGGCCCCCGCATTCGCCCGTATCCGCACCCCGTCCTGGGTCAGCTTCTCCAGATCAATCAGCCCTGCCTCATTCAGAGCCACCAGATGTTCGACCAGCAAACGGTCCAGCAGGTCCGCGCAGCCGACCCGGAAATCCGACAGTGTGTGATAGTTCAAAGACACGCCGCCGCAGAGCCAGCGGTAGACGTCGTGACTGTCGCAGAGCCGATCCAACGCCCGCGCGCTGCCAACGCCATCGCTCGTGGCGTACAGCCAAAGCGCCAGCAGCAGCCGGGGTGATGGCGCCGGATGGCCCGGCCTGTTTTCCCGTGCCTTAACCCGATCTTCCAGCTCGCTCAGGTCGAGCCCCTCGACATAAGCCCAGATCACCCGGGCCAGATGATCCTGCCCGATCAGGCTGTCGATATCGACCGCCCGCAATTCGACCTGATTGCGCACGGGCTCGCGCAGCCGAGGTGCACCCCGCGGCACCGCTTCGGTTCGTGGCGCCGACTGATCCGGCAATTCGCCAAAAAGTCCCTCGTCAGCCATCATCCTCTCCAGCAGATCAGTCTGCCTAGAGAATCACATTCGCCCGACACGCGGTACAAAAGATTCACAGTCTCGTAGGGTGGGCAAAGCGAAGCGTGCCCACCATTACCATCAATCGGAAAGAACGTGGGCACGGCGCTTCGCGCCTTTGCCCTCCCTACGGCAGCGATTGCGCCGCCCTACACCGACACCGCATAAATCTCATACTCCCCGCGCACCAGCTCGATATGGGCGCGCATCGCGGCGGCGGCGCCCTGCTTGTCACCGCGCATGATGGCGACGACGACGCGGTCGTGCTCGGCTTGCGACTTGGCGAGACGGCCGAGATTGCGGAACTGGGCGCGACGGAACGGCTGGACCCGCACGCGCGTCGCCAGCGTGATCTCGGCGATGTAGCCGTTCTGCGATCCCGCATAGATCGCGTTGTGGAAGCGCTCGTTGACCTCATGAAAGCGATCGGGGTTACCGGCGTAACTCAGCACGCGCAGTTCTTCGTGGATCGCCTCCAGGCCGTGACGCTCGGCGGCCGACATGCGCTCCGCCGCAAGTCCGGCACACAATGCTTCCAGCTCCGCCATCGCCTCGAACATGCTCTTGAGACGCTCGATCGAGGGCTGAGCGACCACGGCGCCGCGATGGGGACGCGCCTCGACCAGGCCGCTCGTGACCAATTGACGCAGCGCTTCGCGCACCGGTGTGCGCGAGACACTGAAGCGCCGTGCGATGTCGGTCTCGTCCAGTGGCGTGCCAGGGGCCAGAGTTCCCCGCACGATCTCGTCGGCAAGCTGGAGACGCAGCTCCTCCGCGCGCGTGACCTTTTGCACCGACGGTGAGGCACGGTCGACGCGGGGCACCACCGGTTCGGCCGGCAGTGTCCCGGGCGGAAAATCGTCAAGCGTCATACGGTCAGGTTTCTTTCGACTCGTCGATGATGCTGACATGGGCAGCGACGACGCGCCAGCCCTCCGGGAAGCGAATCCAGGTCTGCATCTGCCGGCCGACCTTGCCGGGAGCCGTGTCGCGATAGAACAGGGTGGACGCCACCGCCGTGTCGCGGCCATAGCTGGAGATGACAGTCTTCGCCCTGCGGCGGTTGAGGCCAACAGGCGAGCGGCCGGCGCGGAAGCCGGCGATCGCCTCATAGCCGTAGAGATTCTCGCCGATGCCGTAGCGCAGCGTACGGGGATCGTTGCGGAACAGCTCGCCGAGCACGGCGACGTCGTTGCTGACGAGGGCTTGCTCATAACGCTCAAACGCGGCTTTGACTTCGGCAATCACATCGGGGAGATCGATCTCCATCTCAAAATCCTCTTAAAGTCCCCTTGGGGCTGGCGCGGCGACCACGCCCATCTGTTCCAATGCATATGCGACGCGCAGCGCGACGTCCTCGCGCCAGGGCGCCGCGATGATCTGCACTCCGATCGGCAGCGGCTCGAGCGGCACGGGCACCGCAACCACGGGCAGACCGATGAACGAGATCGGCTGGGTGTGGATGCCGATATTGGCGCGCACCGGCAGCTCGACACCGTCGAGATTGAAGTTGACCTGGCCGAGCTTTGGCGCCGTGCAGGGCGTTGCCGGCGCCAGCAGCACGTCGACGGACTTGAATAGCTCGGCGAGCTGCGCGCGATACCAGCGGCGGAATTTTTGGGCGCGGTCGACCAGCGCCGCCGGCACCATCGCGCCGGCGATCAACCGGTCACGCACGGCGGGATCGAAATCGTTCGGACGCATGCGCAGGCGATCGAGATGCAGGGAGGCACCTTCGGTGGTGGTGATCACGTAAGCCGCCGCGCGGGCGCGCGAGGCTTCGGGCACGTCGATGACTTTCGTCGCGCCCAGTGCCTTGGCGACGCGGCTGACGGCTTCGACCGCTTCCGGGAACACATTCTTCTGGAAGTGGCCGCCGGCGATCGCGATGCGCAGATCCGAGACCGGATTGGCGAGCAGCGGCAGCGTCGGCTCCAATCCGCGCGTCGTGCAAGCGCCGTCATCGGCATCCGGGCCCTGCATTGCGTCGTAGGCGAGCGCGAGGTCGGTGACGGAGCGTGCGAACGGGCCGAGATGATCCAGGCTCGCGACGAACGGGAACGAGCGCGCGCGGGACAGCCGGCCATAGGTCGGCTTCAAGCCGAAGATGCCGCAGAATGACGACGGCACGCGGATCGAACCATTGGTGTCCGAGCCGAGCGCAAGCGGCACCAGCGCGCCGCCAACGGCGCTGCCCGAACCGCCGGAGGAGCCGCCGCTCATCCGCGTGGTGTCGTGCGGATTGCGCGAGGGACCGTCGTGGACGTTCTCGCCCGTAAAATCGTAGGCGTATTCGCCCATGTTGAGCGCGCCGACGAGGACGGCGCCGGCGGCCTCCATGCGCTCGATCAGCGTCGCGTCGCGCTTGGCGGGTGCGAGGTCGCGATTGATCTTCGAGCCGGCGCGGGTTGGAAGCCCGGCGACGTCGAACAGGTTCTTGACCGCGAACGGCACGCCGGCGAGCGGGCCGACGGTCTTGCCGGCGGCGATGTCGGCATCGATGGCTGTCGCTCTCGCGCGCGCACGATCAGCGGTGACGTCGGTGAAGGCGTTGAGGATGGCGTCGTGCTGCTTGATACGTGCGAGCGCGGCTTCAGTCGCATCGAGCGCGGACAATTGGCCGCCGGCCACCGCCTTTGCGATGTCCGCAGCACTCATCTCTGGCTTGGTGGTCATGGCAGCATCAGGCCGTGAAGATCGGCGCTGGCTCGGTCTCGTCCGGCAGCGCGAAATCGTCGACCAGCCGGCCAAGCCGCAGCGAGACCTCGAGATTGGCGCGGATCGCGGGCCGCCAGGCCTCCTCGACCGGCAGCGCCAGCGCTTTCGATACGGCGTCGATATAGTCGTCCAGCGGCTCGGCCATCACTCTCTCAAGCTCAGTGCACTCTTAGTGGACCTGCAACGGCGGATGCGGGATCGCCGTCAGCAGCTCCTTGGTGTAGTCGTCCTGCGGATCGCTCAGGACCTTTTCGGAAGAGCCTTCCTCGACGATCCGTCCCGTCCGCATCACAATGACACGATCGCACAACAAGCGCACTACATTCAAATCATGCGAGACAAACAGATAGCTCATACCTAGCCGTGCCTTGAGGTCCTGGAGCAGGTTCAGGACGACCGCCTGCACCGAGACGTCGAGCGCCGCGGTCGGCTCGTCCAGGATCACCAGCTTCGGATGCAGCGCGATGGCGCGGGCGATGCCGACGCGGGCCTTCTGGCCGCCTGAGAGCTGGTGCGGGAAGCGGTCCAGCAGATTGTGCGGCAGGCCGACCATGGTGGCCAGCTCCTCGCAGCGGGCGCGGAGCGCGTCACGGCCCTTGATATCGCCCAATTGCATGATCGGATCGGCGATGGCGCGCGCGGCGGTGAAGCGCGGGTTGAGGCTGTCGGTCGGATCCTGGAACACCATCTGGATGCGGCTGCGCTGCGGCAGCCGGGCAAAGGCTGCTGGCGCGATGGCGCCGATGTCCTCGCCGTCGAACTGGATCAGGCCGGAGGTGTGGTCGAGCAGGCGCATCACCATCATCGAGGTGGTCGATTTGCCGCAGCCGGATTCGCCGACGAGGCCGACGCTCTCGCCATGGCCGATCGCGAAGCTGATGCCATCGACGGCGCGGAACACGTCCTGCTCGACCGGCGGCTTGCGGCCGAACAGTTTTCCGAGCGTGGCGGTGGCGCCCTGGCGCGGATATTCTTTCACGAGCTTTTCGATGAGAAGGAGCGGCTTGGGAGTCTCGTCACCTCCGGGCTTGACCCGGGGGTCCATCGATTGCGATGAATCCTGCGAAGCGTGATGGATGGNCCCGGCCATGACAGTCGCGCCCTCTTCCTCCGGCAACAGATCCCGCAGTGACACGCCGAGCCGCGGCGTCGCGCGCATCAGCTTCTTGGTGTAGGGGTGCTGCGGGCTCGCGAAGATGTCGGCGGCTTTCGCGGTCTCGACCACGCGGCCCTTCTCCATCACCACGACGCGGTCGCAATAGGCGGCGGCGAGGCCCAGGTCGTGGGTGATCAGGATGGTCGACATCGCCTTGCGTTTGGTCAGCTCGACGATCAGGTCCATCACCGCCTTCTGCGTGGTGACGTCGAGGCCCGTGGTCGGCTCGTCGGCGATCAGGAGCTGCGGGTTGCAGGCGAGCGCGAGCGCGATGACGACGCGCTGGCACATGCCGCCGGACAGCTCGAACGGATAGGCATGATAGCGCTCGCGCGGGCGGGCGATCTTGACCTGCTCCAGCGCCTCGATCGCCTTCTCGCCGCCATCTGTAACCTGGGCCTGCTGCACATGGGTGCGCAGCACGTCCTCGATCTGGTCGCCGACTTTCCTGATCGGGTTCAGCGCCGCGCGCGGATTCTGGAAGATCATCGAGACTTCGCGGCCGCGCAGGTCGCGCATCTGGTCTTCGCTCGCGGCCTTGACGTCGATGCCGGAGAACATCACCGAGCCCTCGGCGATCTTGCCGGCGCGGTCGAGGATGCGCATCACCGCATAGGACGTCACCGACTTGCCGGAGCCTGATTCGCCGACGATGGCGAGCGTCTCGCCCTTGGCGACGGAGATGTTGACATGCTGCACGGCCTTCACGATGCCGCGCCGGGTGGTGAATTCGACGGTGAGGTCCTGAACGTCGAGCAGCGGCTGAGCGGTCACGAGCGCCTCCGGTCGCTCCGACGCGCGAAAACAACCCCATGCACAGTAGAAGCTCCGCTGAAGTCATTGAAGGATTTCTGCCAGACCATCACGTCCTCCGCTGGGGGTCGACGATGTCGCGCAGGCCGTCGCCGAGGAGGTTGAAGCAGAACACGGCGATCATCAAAGCGAGGCCGGGGAACAGCGCGATCCACCATTCGCCCGACACCATGAAGCCCGCGCCCTCGGCGACCATGATGCCCCATTCCGCCGTCGGCGGGCGGACGCCGAGGCCGATGAAGGAGAGGCCCGCGGCATTCAGAATGGCGTAGCCCATGGTCAGCGACATCTGCACGATCATGATCGGCATGATGTTGGGCAGGATGTGCACCAGCAGGATGCGGAATTCGCCATTGCCGGACAGACGCGCCGCCTGCACGAAGCCGGCATTGCGCCGGACATTGGCTTCGGCGCGCGCGACGCGGGCATAGAGCGGGAAGTTCACGATGGCGGTGGCGAGAATGATGTTCTGCACGGTGTTGCCGAGCGCCGCGACGATGCCCATCGCCAGCACGAACAGCGGAAAGGCCATGATGGTGTCGGCGATGCGGCCGACAATGCGGTCGGTCCAGCCGCCGAAATAGCCGGCGGCGATGCCGGCGAGGCCGCCCATCAAAAACACCAGCACGACGGAGGCGACCGCGATGAAGGTATCGAGCCGCGTCGCCACCACGACGCGGCTGAAGATGTCGCGGCCGAGCTGGTCGGTGCCGAACCAGTGCGCGGCTGAAGGCGGTTTCAAGGCCGCAGCGGTGTCGGAAGCCAGCGGATCATACGGCACCACATAGGGGCCGAAGATCGCGGCGGCGAGGATCAGGATCAGCAGCGCGAAAGCAAAGCCCGTGACTTTGTTCTCGCTCAGCACGTAGCGGGTCTGTTCGAGCATGGCGGTAAGGCCGGAGGTGCGCGCGGGGCCGACCGGTTCAACAGCAGGCGCAACGGAGCTCATGGTTCACTGCTCCCTTTGCGCGTTATGTTGTTCGAAGATTGGCTGCCCGTCGTCATTGCGAGCGAAGCGAAGCAATCCAGACCGTCCGCCCCGGCAACGGCCTGGATTGCTTCGTCGCTTCGCTCCTCGCAATGACGAGGTTGAGGCATAAGTTTCCGGAGCATCCGTTAGCCCTCCAACCTGACGCGCGGATCGATCACGCCGTACAAGATGTCGATCACGAGATTGAGCAGCACGTACATCACCGCCATGGTGAGGACAAAACCCTGCACCGGCGCGAAGTCCGACGAGATCAAAGCTTCCACCGCATAGGAGCCGATGCCGGGCCAGGCGAAGACTTTTTCCACCAGCACGTTGGCGCCCAGCAGGAACGAGAACACCATGCTGAGCGTGGTGATGACGGGCAGCATGGCGTTGCGGAAGGCGTAAGTGACGATCACGGTCGTCGGCGACAGGCCGCTGGCGCGCGCAGTGCGGACAAACTCCGACGCGAGCACCGCCAGCATCGAGGCGCGCGTCATGCGCGCGATCGGCGCCAGCGAGAAGATCGCGAGCGTCGTCGCGGGCAGGACGAGCTGGCTCAGCGCCGAGCGCCACGCCTCGAAGTCGCGCGCGATCAGGGTGTCGATCAGATAGAAGCCGGTGACCGTCGGCGGCGCGCTGTAGAACACGTCGAGACGGCCGAGCGGCGCGGGCGACCAGCCGAGCTGGAAGTAGAAGACGTACACCAGCACGAGGCCGGTGAAGAACACGGGGAGCGAAACGCCTGCTGTCGTCGTGATGCGACAGAGATGGTCGATCCAGGAGCCCGGCCGCGTTGCCGCCAGCACGCCGAGCGGGATGGCGATGACAATGGAGACGATCAGGCCGAGCAATGTCAGCTCGGCCGAGGCCGGCAGGCGGTTGCGGATCTCGGTCGCGACCGGCTGGCCTGTCGTCAGCGAATTGCCGAAATCGCCATGGGCGAGATCGTTGGTGTAGCGGAGGAACTGCTCGATCAGCGGCCTGTCGAGCCCGAGCTTCTTGCGGATCTGCTCGACGGCTTCCTTGGTGGCGGCGGGGCCGGCGAAATACGCGGCGGGATCACCGGGCAGCGCGCGCGTCAGCAGGAACGTGACGATGACGACGCCGATAAGCGAGGGAATCGCAAACATCAGGCGCTTGCCGATCATGGTGAGCATGGCTGGCGCTCCGCGCTGGCGAATCGCGAATGGCGAATGGCGAATGGATTCTCGCAACTGCCGGTCATTGTCGCTGCTCCCTATTCGCTACTCGCCACTCCCTATTCGCCTCTCTCACCCCTTCGCCAGCGCGCGATAATCCAATCTGCGGTGGAACCAGTATTGGTAGCCGCTGATGTTCTTCTGCATCGCGACGTTGACGAAGGGCTGGTACAGCGGGATGCGCGGGACGTCGGTGAAGGCCAGATCGACAAAGCCCTTCACGTCGGTGTCGTAGGCCGCCTTGTCCCCGGTCGCAGCCGACGTGCGCGCGCCGTCGATCAGCTTGTCCATCTCCGCCGACTTGTAGCTCATGGTGTTGAAGACGGAATTGTTGCCGTGATAGCACCAGTAGAAGAAGTATTCGGGGTAATCGAGCCAGCCCGAGAACACGTTGGTGAAGAGCGGCATCTCCTTCTTGTTCAATTCGGTGCGCCAGTTGGCGCCGGGCACCTTGTTGATGGTGGTCTTGATGCCGAGCTGGGCGAGGCTCTCCTGCACCAGCACGCAGAGCGGCTCGTTGACGCCGGCGAAGTTGAGATCGAACGAGATCGTGGTCTCGAAACCGTTGGCATAGCCGGCTTCAGCCAGCAGCGCCTTCGCCTTCTCCATGTCGGTATTGTACTTGTGCGGCTGCGGCCATGCGACCTCGGTGGCCTTGTCCGCGGGCGCGCCGAACATGGGATTGCCGAGGCCGAACAGCACGGCGTCCATGATCTTCTGATACGGCAGCGCATAGGCGATGGCCTGCCGCACCTTGACGTTATCGAACGGCGGCTTGGTGACGTTCATTCCGATATACTGGATGCCGTTGGAGAACGGCAGTGACACCACGTTGAGCTTGCCGTTCGCCTTCATCTCCTGGAAATCCTTGAACGGCAGCTCATAGGAGATGTCGGCGTCACCGCGCTCCAGGAGCGCGCGGCGGTTGCCGGCCTGCGGCACCATGCGCCAGATCACGCGCTTGATCTTCGGCAGCGGACCGCCGACCCAATCCTCGTTGCGCTCCATGATCACTTCGGTGCCGGCGGTCCATTTCGTCACCTTGTAGGCGCCGGAGCCCGCGGTCTGCTGCTTGGTGAACTCGAGCCCCCAGGGGTCCTTCTCGCTGGCGTTCTTCTTCACCAGCTCGGAGTTGACGATGCAGGGCACGATGACGGCGAGATCGGGAACGGTCAGCCTGTCCTTCTTCAGGAAGTCGACCCGCACGGTGTAGTCGTCGATCACGACGAACTGCTCCGGCTTGGTGAGAGAGCCCGCGCTCATCTGGAAGGTCGGGAAGCCGCCGACGCTGACGGCGCGGTCGAGCGACCATTTCACGTCTTTCGCCGTCACCGGCGTGCCGTCATGGAATTTGGCGTTCTTCTTCAGCTTGAAGGTGACCGACATGTCGTCGATCTTGAACTCTTCGGCGAGCTCGCCCTTGAACTTGTCGCGGTCGTAATAGGGCACCCCGCCGGGGCCGGCTTTCATCTCATGGCTGATCAGCCGGTCGTAGCAATTCCACGACACTTCGTAGCCGGGCACGTTGGTGCCGACGCCGTGAATGTCGAGATTGTTGGGACCGCCTTCCGAGACGATCAGCAGTGTCTCGGAGCGGGCATCGGCATAGGCCGATGAGATGACCTGCGGCACGGCCGGAAGCGCCGCGCCAGCGGCCAATCCGGAAACGGATTTGAGGAAATCGCGGCGCTTCATGACGGGTGCTCCAACGCAGGAGTTTCTGGTTGGAACCGGATTCGCAAGGTTCGTGCCAAGGGTTAGCGGGAGGTTAAATCAAATGTAAATTATTGGTATCACTTACATATTGTCGATTCTGGCGAGCCGGGCTTCGAAGCTTGAGCGCCAGGAATTGCATGCAAAGAAAAACATTTGCTCATTTAATAGGCTAAGCTTGAGGTCGGCACGCTTAACAGGCAAAGCCCGTCATTCCCTGGCGATGCGCAGCATCGAGCCCGGAATCCATCGGGCCGCAGCACGCGCGGAAAAATGGATTCCGGGCTCGCCGCCTTGCGGCGCCCCGGAACGACAGGCGAGGCGTAGAGCGAGCGCAGTCACTCCGGCCAGATCAGCTCCTGCAGCTCGACCAGATCGTCCACCTGCTCCTGCCAACCCTCGATGCAGATGTGGCTGTTGAGGTCGCTGGCGTGGTGCAGCAGCATCAAGGCCATCAGGCGGCGCTTGAGCGCGAAATCGGGCTTTGCGTAACCGAAGCCTTCGAGCAGGCTGCGCACCCGGCCCGGCCGGCCCGCCGCCATGAAGGCGCTGGGGCCGAGCAGGTCGTAATCGCGAAAGCCGGCGCGCACGTCGCCGAAATCGAACAGGCCGGCGAGCGCCCATTGATCGTCGTGGCAAGCGAGCAGGAAGTTTTCCGGAATGTATTCGCCGATCAGGATCACCGGCGGCGCGTCCATCGGGATCAGCGTCGCCGCATCGCGCAGGAGATCGTCGAGACCGGCGAGGAATTTCGGCGCAAGGCCGAGGTGTTCGTGCCTGCTGCGGCAGGCACGCATCTGCGCGCGCATGAAGGCATCCCAGCGTGGCTCGAGCTCAGCGAGCGGCCCAAGCGGCGCACGCTGCACGGCGGCGATGGCCTCGCCGATCTGGCGCAGCACGCGCTCTTTCTGCGCTTCCGGCAGGTGCGGCCAGACCTCCGAGCCGAGCGTGCCTGATAGCCGTGTGATGATCAGATAGGGCCAGCCGTCACGGCTTCCTTCCGCGACAATCTCGGGGATCGGCAGATGGAGGCGGCCCGCAAGCTGCATCAGCGAGCCGCGCTCGGAGATGAATTGTGCGCGCAGCAGCGGCGGGAAGATTTTCAGGATCAACGCGTGGCCGAAGCCGATCACGAGATTGGTGCCGGTCGAGAACACGTGAGGCGCGCCGGTGTCGACGCCGTGGCTCCGCGCGATGTCGAGCGCGATCGGCAGCCATTGCTGCGGATCGGAGCGAAAGGTGCGGAAGGACTGCGCGTCCGCGAAGGCCGGCAATGGCTTGCGAGTGCTGTTCGCAAGATCCATTACTGCTCCGGGCTCGCACGCTCGAACTGGCGCAGCAGCTTGTTGCCGCGCTCGACGGCGGCATCGAGCGCGGCTTGCGCGCTCTTCCGGCCGGCAAAGGCCTGCTCGAGCTCTTCCTCGATGGTGCCGCGGATCAGGTTGAAGGAGCCGAGCCTGATGCCCTTGGAATTTTCCGTCGGCGGATGCAGGGTGATCTGCTCGAACGAGATCGCCGAGCCCGGATTGCGCTCATAGAAGCCCTGCGCGCGCGTCAGCTCATAGGCGGCGCGGGTGATCGGCAGGTAGCCGGTGTTCTGGTGCCAGGCGGCCTGCACGCCGGGCTGCGACAGATAGGCGAAGAACCGCGCCACGCCCTTGTATTCCTGGCGCGGCCGGTCGCGCAGCACCCACAGCGTGGCGCCGCCGATGATGGAATTCTGCGGCGCACCCGCAACATCGGGCCAATACGGCATCATGCCGTAGCCGATCTCGAATTTCGAGAAGGCCTTGATGTCGGCGCGCGTCGCCGACGAGCCGATGAAGATGCCGCATTCGCCGTTCTGGAAACGCGGCTCGGCAGCCTGCCCGCGGCCGCTATAGTCGAACAGTTTTGTCTTCTGCCATTCGGCGAGCTGGGCGACGTGCTTGATCACGGCCGGATTGTTGATGGTCAATTCCGCATCAAGACCAGCAAAGCCGTTCGCGCGCGTGGCCACCGGCAGATTGTGAAACGCCGAAAAATTCTCGATGTGGATCCAGGACGGCCACGACGTGGTGAAGCCGCACACGGCGCCGCGCTCGCGCAGGCGCCTGGCCGCCTGACCAAGCTCGGGCCAGGTCTTTGGCGGCGCCTCCGGGTCGAGGCCGGCGTCGCGAAACATGGTCTTGTTGTAGTAGAGGATCGGCGTCGACGAGTTGAACGGGAAGGACAGCAGATTGCCTGACGCATCGGTGTAATAGCCGGAGACCGCCGGAAGGTAGTCGTTCAGCGAGAACGGCTCGCCCATGTCGCGCATCATGCTGTAGACCGGATAGATCGCGCCCTTGGCGGCGGTCATGGTCGCGGTGGCGACCTCGTTGACCTGGACGATCGCAGGCTGGCTGCGCGAGCGGAAGGCGAAGATCGCGGCCGTCACCGTCTCGGTGTAATTGCCCTTGTACGCAGGCACGACGCGGTAATCCGACTGCGAGGCGTTGAAGTCGGAGGTGAGCTTCTCGAGCTGCCTGCCGAGCTCGCCCGACATGGCGTGCCACAACGCGATGTCGGTCGTGGCACGCGCCTCGCAGCTCAAGGCGAGGGCCAAGGCGGCGGCGGCGACCTGCAAAAGGCGCAATGCTGAAGTCACGATGGCTCTTCCCGTATGACGCGGCAAAAGGCGGCCACACCCTGCTTAAGGCGCGCGAGAAGCGGTTTCAACCGGGAATGACGACGTGCGGCGGCGCACAATCGGCCCCGGCGGCCGGGATGGCCTTCCCTTTACCATCTGCTAGATTGCGTTGAACCTTTTGGTCCCGCCATAGACTCCATCACCGAGGGGTTGAGTGTGCCAGTGTTAAACCGTGCCGAACGCTCACGGGCCGGGGTGATTTTCGTCGCGCTGCTGCTCGCCATTTGCGCGACGAGCGCCGTTGCGCGTGAATTCCGCGCCGCCGACACCCAGACCGAGGACTATCCGACCGTCCAGGCGCTGCGCTACATGGGCGCGCTGATCTCTGAGCGCACCGGCGGCCGGCACCAGATCAAGGTGTTTCACTCCCGCCAGCTCGGGGAGGAGAAGGAGACGATCGCGCAGACCCGCGCCGGCGCGATCGACCTCAACCGGACCAATGTGGCCCTGATCGGAAATTTCGTCCCGGCGATGAACGTGCTGGCCATGCCGTTCCTGTTCCGGTCCATCGAGCACATGCAGAAGGTGCTGGACGGGCCGATCGGCAAGGAGATCCTCGGCAGCTTCGAGCCCTACGGCTTTGTCGGGCTCGCCTTCTACGATTCCGGGGCCCGCTCGATCTACAACAACGTCCGTCCGGTCAGGAGCCTTGCCGACCTCAAGGGATTGCGGATCCGGGTGCAGCAATCGGAGTTGATGAGCCAGATGATCCGCGCGCTCGGCGCCGAGCCGGTCGAGCTGCCCTACGGGCAGGTGCTCACGGGGCTCTCGACCCATCTGATCGACGGCGCCGAAAACAACTGGCCCTCCTTCGTGACCACAGACCATTACAAGCATGCCGCCTACTACACCCTCACCGAGCACACGATGAGCCCGGAGGTGCTGGTGATCTCGCTCAAGGCCTGGCAGAGCCTGTCGGCTGAGGACCAGACCATCTTCAGGGAAGCCGCCGCCCGTTCGAGCCTGTACATGCGCGAGAAATGGCGCGACCTCGAGGAGCAGTCGCAGCGCAAGGCGGACGCCGCCGGCATCACCGTGATCAAGACCATCGACCGCAAGCCGTTCGAGGATGCGATGGCGCCGATCTACGCCAAGGCCGCGCAGGATCCCGCCGCGGCGGCGCTGATCGAACGCATTCGCAAGGTGGAGTGACGCTGTTTGATCGCGCCCGGCACCAGCGAGAGTGCAGAGCGGCCGCCCGGCCCGATCGGGCGGCTGCGCGCGCGCCTCGTCGGCGTGCTGCGGGCAGTGCCGATCCGCTGGCGCATCCTGTCGATCGCGGCGCTGAACTCCGCCGTGGTGATCGTGCTGGTGGCGATGATCTGGAACGGCGCGCAGGTGCTGAGCTCGGCCTGGGACGACGTGCGGCAGGTGCGGGAATCCGACCGGATCCTGGCCCTGCTCGAGAGCGAGACCGGGCGGCTGCAGAACCTGATCCATCGCTACATCAACCAGCCGAGCCCCGACCTGTTCGCCGAGATCCTGCTGCTGCGCGAGGCCGTGCAGGGCACGCTGACCGACCGCGCCGCCAAGGACCCGATGCTGTCAGGCTCGGTCGAGGAGCTGGAGCGCACCACCGACCGCTTCCTCAACGGCTTCGGCGAGCTGCGCAGCGTGCAGGCGACCATCGCCAGGACCTATGAGGAAAAGGTGCAGGGCCCCGCCAAGGACATGGCGGGCCTGTACTCCATCATCGAGGGCGCCACCGGCCATCGCGACGCGCTGATCTGGCCCTCGCTCGGCAAGTCGCGCGAGGCCTTCACCGCGATGCTGGTCGCGGCCAATTCCTACTATCTGTCGCAGTCGGTCGCGGCCGCCGACGACGCGCGCCGCCACACCGAGACGATCGAGAAGACGATTCCCGTCATGATCGATCTCGCCGAGAATGATTTGCAGAAGATGGCGCTGCAAAAGCTCGCGACCCGCACCATCGCGCTGCGCGAGGGCTTTGCAAAACTCTCGGAGCAATTGACCAACCGCAACGAGCTCTTGCGCAACACCATCGACGCCAGCCAGGCCGAGGCGATCGGCGCCATCGATAATCTCTCGACCAAGATGCGCCAGCGCGAGCAGAAGGCGCAGGAGACGTTCGACCGCACGCTGGCGGACATTTCACGTCGCGTGCTCTCCATCGCGGTGATCTTCCTCGGCATCATCCTCTCCGCCGGCGTGCTGATCGCGCTGTCGATCCGGCTGCCGCTGCAGCAGATCATGACCGCGATGCGCGCGATCACGCTCGGCGATCTCGGCCGCGAGGTGCAGGGCACCAGGGCCCGCGACGAGGTCGGCGCCATGGCGCGCGCGGTGGAAGTGTTCCGCGAGAACGCGATCGCCAAGCGCCAGACCGAGGACGAGCTGCGCGCGTCCAAGGAAAAGGCCGAAAGCGCGCTGCTCGAGCTCAACGCCGCGCAGCAGAACTTGATCGACGCCGAACGGCTCGCAGCCCTCGGCGGCCTCGTCGCCGGCGTCGCGCACGAGGTCAACAACCCGATCGGCATCAGCCTGACGGTGGCCTCGAGCTTTGCGAGGCGCACCGAGATTTTCGAGGCCCAGCTGAAGGGCGACGGCGGCCTGCGCCGCTCGCAGCTGGAGGAATTCGTGCAGTCCTCGCGCGATGCATCCCAGCAGCTGGTCGCCAACCTCGCCCGCGCCGGCGAGCTGATCCAGTCGTTCAAGCAGGTCGCGGTCGACCGCTCCCATGCCGAGCGGCGGCAGTTCTCGCTCAGCGAAGCCACCGACCAGATCATCGCGAGCCTGCGGCCCGTGCTGAAGCGCTCGCCGATCACGCTGCAGGTCGACGTGCCCGAGGGGCTCTTGCTCGACGGCTATCCAGGCTCCTATGGCCAGATCCTGACCAACCTGTTCCTCAACGCCGCCAACCACGCCTTTGCCGACGCCCGCGCCGGCACCATCGCGATCTCGGCCCGGCCGCGCGGCACCGAGGATATCGAGATCATCTTCGCCGATGACGGGGCCGGCATGACCCCGGACGTGCAGCGCCAGGCCTTTGACCCATTCTTTACCACAAGGCGCAACGAAGGTGGCACGGGCCTGGGCTTGCATATCGTCTATAACCTTGTCACCCAGCAGCTCGGCGGGCGGATGATGCTGGAATCCAAGCTGGGACAAGGCACTACTTTTCGGATTATCATGCCGCGCATCGCCAAGGGCGGGGCGCAAAGCACAGAAAGTGACGGGACTTCTCAATGGCCGAACAGGACGATGTCCTCCACCTGATCGACGATACCGGTACCGCGTCGGAGGACACGGACGTCCGGAAATGGAAGATCGCCGTCATCGACGACGATCCGGCCGTGCATGACGGCACCCGTTTTGCGCTCTCGGATTACAGCCTGAACGGCCAGGGACTGGAGATCCTCTCCGCCCATTCCGCGGCGGAAGGCCGCAAGCTGATGGCCGCGCACAGCGACATCGCCGCGGTGCTGCTCGACGTCATCATGGAGACCGACGTCGCCGGCCTCGAGCTGGTCGAATACATTCGCAACGTGCTCAAGAACGAGACCGTGCGCATCATCCTGCGCACCGGACAGCCGGGCCAGGCGCCGGAGCGGCGCGTGATCGTGCAGTACGACATCAACGACTACAAGGCCAAGACCGAGCTCACCGCCGACAAGCTGTTCACCTCGCTGACCGCGGCGCTACGCTCCTACCAGCAGCTCGAGCGCATGGTGCAGACGCGGCGCGGTCTCGAGATCATCATCGATGCGGCCTCGACCCTGTACGACTTCAAGTCGATGCAGCGGCTCGCCGAGGGCGTGCTGACCCAGCTCGCCTCGCTGCTCAATGTCGACTGCGCCGGCATATTGGTGCTGCGCGACAATGGCGGCGTCGATGCCGAACTCTCGGTGCTGGCCGGCAGCGGCTGCTACAGCCGCTTCATCGGCACGACCTCGTCGAAGGCGCTCGATCCTGATTTGCGCCAGCTGGTGGAGGACGCGTTCCAGCGCCGCAAGAACGAATTCGCCGACCATCGCAGCGTGATCTATTTGCGCACCGGAAGCGGCCGCGAGGTCGTGGTGCTGCTGCAGTCCGAGCGCGATCTGTCCGAGACCGACCGCTCGCTGGTCGAGATCTTCTCGAGCCGGCTCTCGATCGCGTTCGACAACGTCATCCTCTATCAGCAGCTCCAGGACGCCAACACCCAGCTGGAGGACCGCGTCGCCCAGCGCACCCGCGCCTTGATGCAGGCCAACCGCCGGCTGTCGGCCCAATGGCTGCGGCTGCAGCGCGCCAACGGCTTCAAGAACGAGATCCTGGGCACCGTCGCGCACGATCTAAAGAACCCGCTCGGCGTCATCCTCGGCCGCACCGAGATGCTGAAGGAGCTGATCTCGACCGGCGCCTCGGCATCAGGCGTGGTCTCCCAGGTCGACCATATCAGAGACGCCACCAAGCGCCTGACCACGATGGTCGACCATCTGATCTCGGATGCGATGGCCGATGCCTTCGACATCACCATCCGCCGCGAGCCGGTCGACGTCGCCGCGCTGGTGAAGGAGGTCGCCGAGGCCAACCAGCCCCTCGCCGTCAACAAGCAACAGTCGATCAGCGTCAGCGCGCCCACCAACATCGTCACCATGTGCGACACCGACCGCATCCGCGAGGCGATCGACAATCTGATCAGCAACGCCATCAAATACTCGCCGTTTGCGGGCAAGATCACCGTCGCGGTCAGCCACGAGGGCAACGACACCATCATTCGCGTCAGCGACGAGGGCGCAGGCCTGTCGCCGGAAGACCTCGGCCGCCTGTTCGGCCGGTTCCAGCGGCTCTCCGCAAAACCGACGGCGGGTGAGAGCTCGACGGGGCTTGGGTTGTCCATCGTCAAGCGTATTATCGACATGCATGGCGGCGAGGTAACCGCCGACAGCGACGGCCCGGGCAAGGGCTCGACCTTCACCATCACCCTACCCGCGACCGAGATGCCGTGATTCGAGCGTGACATGACACAAAGCCCGCACATCATGATCGTCGACGACGAGGCCCCGGCCCGCGAGATGGTCGGCGATTACCTCAAGATGCACGGCTTCACGGTGACGCTGTGCGACGGCGGCAAGAGCTTGCGCGCCGCGATCGACGGCAGCATGCCCGACCTCGTCGTGCTCGACCTCAACATGCCCGAGGAGGACGGCCTCTCGATCATTCGCGACCTCAAGAGCCGCAGCAACGTGCCCGTCATCATGCTCACGGCGACCGCGAGCCCGATCGACCGCGTCGTCGGCCTCGAGCTCGGCGCCGACGATTACGTGGCAAAGCCCTGCGAGCTGCGCGAGCTGATGGCGCGGATCCGCTCGGTGCTGCGGCGGAGCACGCCGGCGAAGTCAGCCGGCAGCGATGCGGCGCCGGCGAAATCCGACAAGGATCAGCTGGTACGCTTTGGGACAAAATGGCTCGACCTCGAAGCCCAGGCGCTGCGGGACGACGAGGGCAATGAGCATCCGCTGACCGCGTCCGAGTTCGGGCTTTTGAAAGTGTTCGCGGCCAATCCGAAGCGCGTGCTGTCGCGCGAGCGGCTGCTGGAGCTTGCCAACGCGCGCGATGCCGAAGCCTTCGACCGCGCCGTGGACCTGCGCATCATGCGCATCCGCCGCAAGATCGAGCCCGACCCGACCAAGCCCGCCGTGATCCGCACCATCCGCGGCGGCGGCTATTTGTTCTCGCCGCAGGGCGAGAAGGCCTAGGCTGTAGGGTGGGCAAAGGCGCAACGCGCCGTGCCCACCATCTCTCTCGAATCTCGGAATGAACGTGGGTACGGCGCGAAGGGCGCCTTTGCCCAACCTACGGCACTGTGTTTGGAGCCGGACCTGCGTCGTGTCGACGGCAGTGGGTGCGGCGCGACGAAACGCAAGCCCCGGAAATTCGTTCCTCCCAGTCCAATTCCGCAGCGCCGTATTTTCCAAGCCTTGAAATTCCACACTTTTTTGGTCCTGATGTTTCGTCGCGATTTGAACGACGAAACAATTTGGCGGCGCACGAAACCATTTTTCCCTTTTCGTGCAGACGTCCCGAAACGATGGCTGATTAACACTTTGGCTCAAGGAAACGCCGCTCGGTTGCGGCGCACCGGGGAGCCAAGTCAATGCCGAACGTCATCGCCATCAACGCCCAAGCCAGCCAGAGCATCATCGCTGCCCAGGCGACCTCGGACGACATGCTTCTCGAAAGCATTGCCGACGGCAACCGGACGTCCATGCACATCCTCTATTGCCGTCACAACGTGCGCGTGTACCGCTTCATCCTGCGCATGGTGCGTGACGCGACCACGGCCGAAGATCTGGTCAGCCAGGTGTTCCTGGACGTGTGGCGGACCGCCGGCCAATTCCAGGGCCGCTCGCAGGTCTCGACCTGGCTGCTCTCGATCGCCCGCTTCAAGGCGCTGACCGCGATGCGCCAGCGCCGCTTCGAGGACATCGACCAGGAGGACGTGCGCCAGATCCCCGACGATTGCGACACGCCCGAGACCTCGCTCGACCGCAGCGACACCAGCGCCATCCTGCGCGCCTGCGTCCAGAAGCTGTCGCCGGCGCATCGCGAGATCATCAACCTCGTCTACTACCATGAGAAGTCGGTGGAGGAGGTCGGTCAGATCATCGGCATCCCCCAGAGCACGGTGAAGACGCGGATGTTCTACGCCCGCAAGCAACTGGCCGATTTGCTTAAGACTTGCGGCGTCGACCGTTTCGCGGCCTAAGCCAAGCGATTTCAATGGGATAGGGGCGGATTTGCGGCCCCGTCCCAGGACACGAAAGCGTTACCGCCGACGAAGCAAATGAAACAAAGCACAACATCAGGCGGAAAAACTTCGTCCCTATAAAGCTCCCATACGGTTTCGTTAAACCCTCCCAAGACCGAAAACGACCTAAAACGACCCGGACGGGATGCCCCCCTCCGGGTCGTTTTATATTTGGGGTGGGGAGGGCCGCCCCGTCACGACCGCGTGACGGCGCGTAACGACCGGCATCTGCATCGCGAACTGCTCTCGTGACCTCCTTCACGAGTGCCCCATGCTTGAGATTCTGTTCGCTGTCCTCGCCGGCATCCTCACCATCGCCGCTCCCTGCACGCTGCCGATGCTGCCGATCCTGCTTGGCGCCTCGATCGGGCATTCCTCCCGGGCGCGGCCTGCGATGATCGCGCTTGGCTTCGTCGTCTCGTTCTCCGCGGTCGCGCTGCTGCTCGGTGCGCTGACAAGACTGTTCGATTTCGATCCGAATCTGCTGCGCGAGGCGGCGGCGATCCTGCTGCTCGGCTTTGGCCTCTTGATGCTGTGGCCGGCGCCGTTCGAATTTCTGTCGATCCGGCTCAATGGCTGGCTCAATCTCGGCGCCGCCGGCGGCGCGCCGCGCGAGGGCGCGCTTGGCGGGCTCCTGCTCGGCACCACGCTCGGGCTGGTCTGGACGCCCTGCGCCGGCCCGGTGCTCGGCTCGATCCTGACGCTGGTTGCGACGTCAAGGAATCTGGCCTGGGCCGGGACGCTGCTGGTTGCCTATGCGATCGGCGCTGCGATCCCGATGCTGGCGATCGCCTATGGCGGACAGGCCGCGACCACGCGCGTGCGCAGCCTGTCGCGCATCTCGCCGCTGATGCAGCAGGGCTTTGGCGTGGTCGTGATCGCCTTCGCGCTCGCCGCCTACTTCCAATACGACACGCTGATCGTGGCGTGGCTCACCTCGATCTATCCCACCGGCCAGATCGGCCTGTGATCCCTCACCTCTCAAACGGAGAACATGACCATGACTTTCAAGCTGCTCGCCGTCTCCGCCGCCCTGATCGGCTTCACCGTGACCGGCGCCGTCATCCCCGGCATTTGCGACGAGGCCATACAAGCGGCGCCGGTCAAGGTCGCGGCCGCAAGCCAGGCGGTGAGCGCGCCCGATTTCACCGGCATCAGCAACTGGTTCAACTCCAAGCCGCTTCATGTCGCCGATCTTCGCGGCAAGGTCGTTCTGGTCGACTTCTGGACCTATGGCTGCGTCAACTGCGTCAACACGCTGCCACACGTCACCGAGCTCTATGCCAAGTACAAGGACCAGGGTCTCGTCGTGGTCGGCGTGCATACGCCGGAATTCCCGTTCGAGCGCTCGGCATCCAACCTGCAGGCGGCGCTGAAGCGTCACGGCATCACCTACCCGGTGGCGCAGGACAATGACTCCAAGACCTGGAACGCCTACAGCAACCAATATTGGCCGGCGCAATACATCATCGACCAGAGCGGCAAGATCGTGTTCCAGCATGAAGGCGAAGGCCGCTACGACGAGATCGACCGCACGGTCGCCAAGCTGCTGAACGCTAGCAGCTAGGCCGATCTGCGGCGGCTGAAGCGCGATGAAGATCATCGCGCTTCAGGTTGTTGTTTGAGCATGATCTCCGCGCAAACGTGTTCCGCTGATGTCACGAGGGAAAACCGCGTCGCACTTTTCCGGATCATGCTGTTGCGTTGCTGCTTGACTCCACGGACCCGTCCGTGGAGTTTCGCGCGCGACGCAATCAGCCGCCGCAATGAACGACGCGACCACCAGCAACGACATCCGCCTTCGCGAAGGCTCCTCGATCGCGCAGCGGCTGGTCGTGGCCGGCTCGGCGGCGGCTGTTGCGCTGTGCTTCACGCCGGGCCTGTTCACCCATGACGCCTTTGAGGTGATCATCTCCGTGGTCGCGCTGCTGGCGGGCACCGCGTTTGTCGGTGTGGTCATGCTGACGCCGGCGGTGGTGTGGATCATCACCCCTGACGAGATCCTGATCGGACGGCAACGTCCGTTCGGGAAGCTCCAGACCAGGGTCGTCGCGAAAGACGAGATCACTGGGCTCCAGGTTCCCGGCAGCAAGACCGCCAAGGCCCGATTTCAACTGGCCTTCACGCTGGCCTCGGGCGAGCGCCTGACCTCCCCGCCGCTGTCCGACGTCACCCATGTTCATGACACCGTGGCGCGGATTGCGGCGCAGTTCGACGTCCCCGATGTCGAGGCGCCCCTCAACCCGCTCGATGCCAGCAATCCCGAAATGCGGCTTGGCGAACCCGTCGAGCCGTTTTCCCAAAGAGACATCCGAATCGCGGCCGTGATCGCCGTCGCGGTGAGTGCCGCACCCTACGCCTACAAGCTCTGGCGGGGTTTGCCGCCCAATTGGATCGACTTCATGCTGCTGCCGCTTGGCGTGGTCGCGGCGTTCGCGGTCACCAGATTTGCCAATCTCGTCACGGGCGCCTTCTGGATTGTCCGCGAGGGCGACATCCGCGTCGAACGCCTCTGGGGCAGCGGCGAGCCGCGCGCGGACCATATCGAAGGGCACGACGTCAAGGCGATCACGGTCGAACGCCGCGGCCGGTCCGAGGATGAGCACTGCATCGTGGTGATCCGCCTGCACTCCGGGCGACGCTTTCGCAGCCCCCGCATCGGCTCGCGCAACGAAGCCCGCGCCGTGGGCGCCGAGATCGTGCGGCGGCTCGGGATCGGGGAGGAGGCTAATCGGATTTAGCGGCCTCACCACTGCTTTTCGCGCCAACCCACCCTGTTCATGGTGTTGATCTACGTCAAAAAACCAAAGCATTCTCGTGACATACGAATCGGCGGCGCCTTGAACTTGCCACGAAGCTGCCCCTGAGTTCAGATGCAACCTGACGATTTGCGCTGTGGCAGCGGGGAGAGCTTGAAATGACGGATTTTCGTCGCCTGACCGGGACATTGCTGGCTGCGATGGGCCTGATCCTGTCCGCGCCGCAGGCGTTCGCCCAGCAGCCTGATCGCGGCGACGAGCCCGGCCTGATCGCCGACGACAGCTACGAGCTCGATCCGGAATGGCAGAAGCAGGTCGTGTACTATCGCACCACCGAAGCGCCGGGCACCATCATCATCTCGACCGCCGAGCGGCACCTTTATCTGATCCAGCCGGGCGGGCGCGCGATCCGCTACGGCATCGGCGTCGGTCGTGACGGCTTCCAGTGGCAGGGCCTGGTGCAGATCACCAACAAGAAGGAGTGGCCGGACTGGACGCCGCCGCCGGAGATGATCCAGCGCCAGCCCTATCTGCCGCGCTTCATGGCCGGCGGCCCCGGCAATCCGCTCGGGGCCCGCGCCATGTATCTGGGCACCACGGTCTACCGCATCCACGGCACCAACCGGCCTGACACGATCGGCACCAAGGTGTCCTCGGGCTGCTTCCGCCTGGTCAACAACGACGTCGCCGATCTCTATGATCGCGTTCCTGTCGGGACCAAGGTGGTCATCCGGCAGAAGCCCGAACTTTAAGCTCGTCCTTCGAGCATGATCCCTTGGAATTTCCTTGGAATTTCCTTGGGATCATGCTTCCCGCCTCTTCCAAATTTCCTTGTCCCGATTTTTTCGAGAGAGCAACATGATGCGCACATTTCGAGGCGGCCTGCTGATCGGGCTCGCGGTCGCCGTGCTGGTCGCCGCCTTGGCCATCACCTACGAATTCTACGACACCCGCACCCTGAAGCGCACCGTGCGCCGCGGCGAGGTGCTGTGCGGCGTCAACAAGGGCCTGCCGGGCTTCTCGATTCCCGACGACAAGGGCAACTGGACCGGTTTTGACGTCGATTTCTGCCGTGCCGTCGCGGCGGCGATCTTCAACGATCCGAGCAAGGCCAAGTTCGTCCCGCTCGATGCCAGCGAGCGCTTCAAGGAATTGCAGAGCCGCAAGGTCGACATCCTCTCGCGCAACTCGACCTGGAGCATGTCGCGCGAGCTCGAATATGATCTGTATTTCCCGGCCGTCGCCTATTACGACGGCGAAGGCTTCATGGTGCCGCGCTCCCGCAACAAGGAGACCTCGCTCGACCTCGCCGACAGCAAGGTCTGCGTGCAATCCGGCACCACCACGCTGCTCAACCTCGCCGACTACTTCAAAGCCAACAACATGAAGTATGAGCTGGTGAAGTTCGACAAGCTGGAAGACGTGGTGAAGGCCTACGATACCGGCAAGTGCGACACGCTCACCGCCGACGTCTCCCAGCTCTATGCGCTCCGGCTGAACCTGTCCAAGCCCGGCGATCACATGATCCTGCCCGACATGATCTCCAAGGAGCCGCTCGCCCCCGTCGTGCGCCAGCGCGACGACGACTGGATGATGATCGTGAAGTGGACGCTCTACGCGATGATCAACGCCGAGGAGCTCGGCGTCACCTCGCAGAACATCGACGAAGCGCTGAAGTCGAAGAAGCCCGAGGTGATGCGCCTCGTCGGCACCGAAGGCAATTATGGCGAGCAGCTTGGCCTGACCAAGGACTGGGCCGTGCGCATCATCCGCCATGTCGGCAATTACGGCGAAATGTACGAGCGCAACATCGGCGAGAAGTCGCAGCTGAAGATCCCGCGCGGCATGAACCAGCTGTGGAATGCCGGCGGCGTGCAGTATGCGCCGCCGATGCGGTGAGGGCTCTCCGGCGCACCTCGTAGGGTGGGTTAGCCCTGCAATTGCGCCAGGCGCAATTGCAGGGCTTAACCCACCATGCTTCCGCGTTCGCCGAACAAAGTTGGTGGGTTACGCGCCGCAGATGCGCTTTGCGCTTCTGCAGCGCTAACCCACCCTAGGAGAGCGGTAGCCCGGATGGAGCGCAGCGCAATCCGGGGTGGTCTCGCCGCGTGGACAGAACCCGGATTTCGCTACGCTCCATCCGGGCTACGGGATCAATACCCCCGCGCGCGCGCCAGCCGCTCGGTGTGGTAGTTCGCATCCCCGAACAATTCCTCGCACACACGTGCGCGCTTCATGAAGAAGCCGATGTCGAACTGGTCGGTCATGCCCATGCCGCCGTGCATCTGCACGCCCTCCTGCACCGCGCGGGTGGCGGTGGTGCCGGCGCGGGCCTTGGCGACCGCAACGCTTGATGCAGCCTTCGTCACATCGGCGTCCAGGGCCTGCAGCGCCTTCATGGTGGCGGCGCGGGTGATCTCGATGTCGACATAGAGCTCGGCGGCGCGGTGCTGCAGCGCCTGGAATTCGCCGATCAGCTTGCCGAACTGTTTTCGGCTCTTGAGATACTCGATGGTGCGGCCAAAGACCTCGTCGCTGAGGCCCACCATTTCGGCGGCGACCGCGCCGCGGCCGATATCGAGCACGCCGTCGAGCAGGCCAGCCGCCTGGTCGATCTCGCCGAGCACGCTGTCGGCGTTGACGTCGACATTGGCGAGCTCGATCCGCGCCGCATTGTGTGCGTCGACCATGATGGTGCGCTCGATCGACACGCCCTTGGCTTTGGGATTGACCAGGAACAGCGTCAGGCCGTCGCGCTCGCCGGCCGAGCCCGCAGTGCGCGCGGCGACGATGAAGAGATCGGCAACGTGGCCGTCGACCACCAGCGCCTTGGCGCCGGACAATTTAAAGCCGTTGCCGGCGCGCACGGCCTGCAAGGCGGTGTGGAGCGGGCGGTGCTTTGCGCCTTCGTCGATTGCGAGCGTCGCCAGCAGCGAGCCGTTGGAAATCCAGGGCAAGAACTCCGCCTTCTGCGCGGCATTGCCGCCACGGTTCAGCGCAGATGCTGCGACCACGGACGTGGCGAGGAAAGGCGACGGCATCAAGGTGCGGCCGATTTCCTCCATGACCACGCCGGCCTCCATGAAGCCGAGGCCGCTGCCGCCGAACTCTTCCGGCACCAGCAGGCCGGCAAAGCCCATCTCGGCGAAGGATTGCCAGAGCTCCTTGGAGAAGCCGGTGGGATCCTTGCTGTCGCGCAGGTGCCGCAGATGCGACACCGGCGCCTTGTCGCTGATCAGCCCGCGCGCGGAGTCGCGGAGCATTGATTGTTCTTCGGTGAGGACGAGGGCCATGTGCTTAAGTCTCTGGTATCGCGTGGAATGCATGTTTTTGCTGTCATTCCGGGGCACGCGAAGCGTGAACCCGGAATCTCGAGGTTCCGGGTTCGGTCCTGCGGACCGCCCCGGAACGACGGTTAGGCCCCCGGCAGATCCAGGATGCGCTTGGCGACGATGCCGAGCATGACCTCGGACGTGCCGCCCTCGATCGAGTTGGCCTTGGTGCGCAGCCAGGCGCGCGGGCGGGCGCCATGCTTGGAGCGTTCGCTCTCCCATTCCAGCGCGTCGATGCCGCCGGCCGACATCAGGATCTCGTAGCGGCGCTTGTTGAGCTCGGTGCCGTAATATTTCATCGCCGACGAGAACGCCGGATGCGCCTGGCCGGCCTTGGCGAGATCGACCGCGCGCTCGGCGCAGGCGGCGAGCGCGGCTTCGTCGACGTCGAAGGTTGCGATCTGGCCGCGCAGCATCGCATCGTCGAGCCGCCCCAGCGCATCGGTGCCGACGGAATCGGCCGCGATCTGGCCGAGCGGACGGCCGACGCCGCGCTCGCCCATCCCCGAGATCATCGCGCGCTCGTGCTGCAGCAGATATTTGGCGACGTCCCAGCCGCGGTTGATCTGGCCCACCACATGCGATTTCGGCACGCGGACATTGTCGAAGAAGGTCTCGCAGAACGGTGAATAGCCCGAGATCAGCAGGATCGGCTTGGTGGTGACGCCCTTCGAGGCCATGTCGAACAGGATGAAGCTGATGCCGTCGTGCTTCTTCGCCGCGGGATCGGTACGCACGAGGCAGAAGATCCAGTCCGCGTAGTTCGCGTAGGACGTCCAGATCTTCTGGCCGTTGATGATGAAGTCGTCGCCATCGCTCTCGGCGCGGGTCTGCAGCGAGGCAAGGTCGGAGCCGGCGTTCGGCTCGGAATAGCCCTGGCACCAGCGGATCAGGCCCGCGGCGATCTTCGGCAGATGCTCTTTCTTCTGCGCCTCGTTGCCGTATTTCAGCAGCGCCGGTCCGAGCATCCAGATGCCGAAGCTCGACAGCGGCGGGCGCGCGCCGATCCGGGCCATCTCGGAGCGCAGCACCTTGTGCTCGGCAGCACTCAAGCCCCCACCGCCATATTCCCTGGGCCAATCCGGCACGGTCCAGCCCTTGTCGCGCATGCGCTCGAACCAGACGCGCTGCGGCTCGGAGGAGAATTTTGCGTTGCGTCCGCCCCAGAACACGTCGGCGTCGGAGGTTGCGGGCTTGCGCATTTCCGGCGGGCAATTGGCCTCGAGCCAGGCGCGCGTCTCGCTACGGAATTTGTCGAGATCGGCGCTTTCAATTTCGCTGGTTTTGGCGTCAGTCATTGGTCGTTTCCATCGATGCAACCCTTGTTGGGCGCGACTCTGGGCCAAGCCCTCGCGGAATTCAACCACTTCCGTAGGGCGTTGTCGGCTATAGTCGTGGCGCGATGGTGTTTGAAAACAAAGAGGAAACGAGGATGCGCCTAAAGCTTCTTTCGCCTGGCGAAATGAACGAGAGCCAGCGGCAGACCTATGACGAGTCGATTGCCGGCAAACGCGGCAAGCCGCCGGCGCCGATGATGGCCTGGCTGAACAGCCCGGACATGGCCCGTCACGCCACGCGGCTCGGCGAGGTGCTGCGCTACGATACCATCTTCCCGGCAAAACTTTCGGAGATCGCGATCCTGGTGACGGCGCGGCACTGGACCGCGCATTACGAATGGTATGCGCATAAGCGGCTTGCACTTGCCGGCGGCATGAAGGTGGACATCATCGACGCGATCCGCGATCGCCGCACGCCCGAGTTCGACGACCCCAAGGGAAGGATGATCTACGATCTCGCGAAGTCGCTGCATGAGGGCCACGGTGTCGAGAAGGGCCTCTATGACGAGGCCGTGAAGCTGCTCAGCGAACGCGGCGTCGTCGAGGTTATCGGGCTGTGCGGCTATTACACGATGGTGTCGATGACGCTGAACACGTTCGAGTTCGGGCTGCCGGAGGGCGAGGTGCCGGAGCTGACTTGAGTCTCGCATCTGGAAACGCTGGGTTTCGGGATCAGCCAGTGGCGGTGTGCCGAACCCCGGCTTAAGTGAGGTTTAGACACGGAGCAGCCACATGTCGCAAACATCACCCGTCCCCGCCGGCACGCGCATCGGCCACGTCCATCTCAAGGTTGCCGATCTCGATCGTGCGCTCGGCTTTTATTGCGGCGTGCTCGGCTTCGAGCTGATGCAGCGCATGGGCTCGGGTGCGGCCTTCATCTCGGCCGGCGGCTACCATCACCACATCGGGCTCAACACCTGGGAAAGCAAGGGCGGCTCGCCGCCGCCGCCGGGCACCACCGGGCTGTTTCACACCGCGATCCTCTATCCGACGCGCCCGGCGCTGGCGGATGCGCTGCATCGGGTGCTGACAGCAGGCATTGCGCTGGATGGCGCCAGCGACCATGGCGTGAGCGAGGCGCTGTATTTGCGCGATCCTGACCAGAACGGCGTGGAGCTGTATTGGGACAAGCCGCGGGAGCAATGGCCGTTCGGGCCGGATGGCAAGCTCGCGATGTTTACCAAGCGGCTGGATGTGGAGGGGTTGTTGAGGCAGCGGGAGGTGTGAGCCCCCGCTCTCTCCCCGTCATTGCGAGGAGCCCTTGCGACGAAGCAATCCAGAATCTTTCCGCGGAGACAGTCTGGATTGCTTCGCTGCGCTCGCAATGACGGAGTTTGTGGAGGCAGCGTCGCGTCGCTACGCGGACTTCGCCCGCGGAGCACCCCGCACCATGATCAGCGCCGCCGCCGTCACTTGCAGCGCGATGCAGAGATAGAACGGCAGCGAATAGCCGCCGGACCAATCGCGCAAGAAGCCGACGACGCCGGGACCGAAGGCATAGGTCACCTGGTTGATCGCGGTGTTGAGGCTGATGAGCACGCCGAACGCGGCGCTATCGAACTCCTGCTGCACGATCAGGGACGGCAGCGTGATGAGATTGCCGACCGAGAAGCCGAACACCGCGCAGGCCGCGATCAGCACATAGTCGTTGTGCATGACGATGACGACGCCGAGCGCCGCCGCCTGGCTCAGGAACGACAGCGCCGAGGCAAGGCGCTGGTTGAGCCGGTCGATCACCATCGAGAACAGGACACGGCCGACCACCGCCATCGCGGTCAGCACCGCGACCGCCACGGCGGCGCGCTCGCGTCCGATCACGGGATCGAGAAACGAGATCAGGTGCACGATGAAGCCGACTTGCGCGAACAGCACCAGCGAGAAGGCAACGGTCACCGTGAGGAAGCCGACATCGCGCAGCGCATGCTTGCGGATCTCCGTCGATGATTTTGTCTCTGCTGCCGCCCGCCAGCCGTGGAGATCCGGCGGCCGACCGACGACCAGCAGGATGAGCGGCACCAGCAGCACCAGCATGGCGCCCGATGTCGCGAACATGGCGTTCGCAAACCCGATATGGCTGATCATCACCACCAGCAGCGGCACGCCGACGATGCCGCCAAAACTGGCGCCGTTCAACGCGAGGCTGATCGCCATGCCGCGCTTGTGGTCGAACCAGAGGCTGATCGTGTTGGTGATCATGGCCAGACTCGTGCCGGCCCAGCCGAAGGCGAGCACGGCATCGGCAAGCCAAAGCTGCCAGGGCTCGCGCACCGCGCCGATCGCCACGCCAGCTGCCGCCATCGCCAGCGTGCCAGCAATCAGAGAGGGGCGCGGACCATATTTTCGGACGGCTTCGCCGACAAAAACGACCAGCAACGCACTGAACAGATAGAAGAACGTCGTGCCTGACGAGATCAGCGAGGCCGGCCAGCCCCGCGCGCGCTGCAGCTCGGCGACATAGACGCTCTGGCCGTAGAAGCCGAGGCCCCAGCCGAAGGTCGCGAGCAGGAAGCAGACCGCGACGATGCGCCAGCCTTCGTAGCGGAGGGAGGATTCATCGTCGGGAGCTGTGTGCTGGGGATTGTCGAGCATTTCTTTGCTCCTCGCCGTCATTCCGGGGCGACGCGAAGCATCGAACCCGGAATCTCAGGATTCCGGGTTCACCCTTCGGGTGCCCCGGAATGACGGCAGAACTTGAAAGACGTGGATGGCCGGGACAAGCCCGGCCATGACGCATCATCTAGTAAATCGTCTCCGGAAATCACTTCGACCGCGATCGAAGTATCGAGACTGCTGACAAGCTCCTGCCACTTATTGCGCATGATCTTTTCCGAAAACCGCTGTGCACTTTTCGGGATCATGCGTTAGATCGCGTCCGGGAACTCGCCCATGGCCGCTTCGAGCCGCGCCTTGCGGCGGCGGGCCCAGGACGCCAGCGAGAGCGCGACGAGGCCGAGTGCAACAGGCGGGAACACCACCATGTTCACCGCGGACCAGCCGAAATTTGCGAGCAGCTGGCCCGAGGAGAACGAGCCGACCGCCATCATGCCGAACACCAGGAAATCGTTGAAGGCCTGCACCTTGTTGCGCTCCTGCGGGCGGTGCGTTTCCAGCACCAGGGCGGACGCGCCGATGAAGGAGAAATTCCAGCCCACACCGAGCACGAACAGCGTGGCCCAGAAATGCATCGCGGTGATGCCTGATAGCCCGATGGTGGCGGCGCCGGCTTCCAGCAGCAGGCCGGCAGCAACCATCCTGGGTGCGCCGAAGCGGGCGATCAGCGCGCCGGTGAAGAAGCTCGGCCCGTACATGGCGACGATGTGCCATTGGATGCCGAAATTGGAATCCGACACGGACAGCCCGCACATTTTCATGGCTAGGGGCGCCGAGGTCATGACCAGGTTCATCATGGGATAGGCGATGACGCCGCACAGCGCGGCGGCGATGAAGCGCGGCTGGCTCACGATCGTCAGCAGCGGCCGTCCGCCATGCAGATCGGCCGGCGCTGGCTTGGGCATATCGACGCCGGCGACGATGCCCATCGCGATCAATGCGACCGCGGCCTGCACCAGGAAGCTGAAGGCGAACAGATAGGGCGACCAGACGTCCATGGTCCATTGCACCAGTTGCGGACCGAGCACGCCGGCGAACACGCCGCCTGCCATCACCCACGACACAGCCTTGGGCCGATAGGCCGCGCTGGCGCCGTCGCCCGCGGCAAAGCGATAGGATTGCGCCACCGAGCCGTAGAGGCCGCCGAGAAAGGTTGCCAGACAAAACAGCGCGAACGAGCCGTGCAGGATCGCGAACGAGCCGGTGAGACCGGTGAGCGTGCCGAGGCCGGTGCCGATGATGAAGGCTGCGCGGCGGCCGAACCGGCGCGAGATCGCGCCTGTCGGTAGCGTGCCGGCGGCAAGTCCCACCACATACATCGAGATCGGCACCGTCGCGAACGACATGTCGGGAGCGAGCGTGGCGCCAACGATCGCACCAGTGGCGAAGATCACGGCCGAATTGGCGCCGGTCAGCGCCTGCGCCGCGGCAAGGCGCACCACATTGGCACGCACGCGGGCATCGTCGGCGATCTCGTTGGCAGTGGTCACGTCCAGCATTGGCATTCCGCCGAAAAAACTCGTTGATTCCCGGGCACTATGGAGGGGTCGAAAGGGCCGGGCAACCGGCGCAAGCGGGCGCAGGCCATGCCTCTGACGCAATCGGACCGATGATATCCGGCCCGCGCTCTTGACGGCTTGCTCTCGATCAAATCCTATCCGCCGCGATTTTTGGGAGTTTCGTTCATGTCCGCCAATGACAGGCCCACGCTTCAAGCTCCCGACGACGATCCCTGGCTCTGGCTGGAGGAGATCGAAGGCGCCCGCGCGCTCGAATTCGTCGAGCGGCAGAACCGGGCGACGCTGCAGCAATTCGGCGGCGCGGCGTTCGAACGCGACACCGCCATCCTTGCCGCGATCTACGACCGATCGGACAACATCCCTTATGTCAGCCGCCGCGACGGCTTTCTCTACAATCTCTGGAAGGACGCCGCGAACCCGCGCGGCCTGTGGCGGCGCACCACGCTGGCGGAGTTTCGCAAGGCCGAACCGGCCTGGGAGACCTTGCTCGATATCGATCGGCTTGCCGCGACCGAAGGCGCGGACTGGCTTTTCGGCGGAGCATCCACGCGAGCCGGAAGCACGCGCGTCATCCTGAGCCTGTCGCGCGGCGGCAGCGATGCCGTCACCTTGCGTGAGTTCGATATCACGACGAAGGAGTTCGTCGCCGACGGTTTCGTCCTGCCGGAGGCCAAGAGCGGCGTCGATTGGGTCGATGCCGACACGCTGCTGCTGTCGAGCGCGCTTGGCGAGGGTATGGCGACCTCATCGGGCTATGCAAGGACCGTGCGGCTGTGGCGGCGCGGGACCAGCGTCGAGCAGGCGCCGGTCGTGTTCGAGACCACCCCCGACCACATGCGGGTGTACAGCTATGTCGACGACACCGTCCCGCCCCAACGCATCTGGTTCATCGACCAGTCCGACTTCTTCAACTTCCGCAGCTCGATTGGCGCCACATCGGGCGCGATCACAAAACTCGACCTGCCCAGCAACATCTGGATGCAGACCCATGCCGACTGGCTGTCAGTCAAGCCGCGCGAGGCCTGGACGGTCGCGGGACGCAGCTATCAGGCCGACGCGATGCTCGGCATTTCGCTCTCCGCGTTCCTGGCCGGCAATCGCGACTTCGCCGTGCTGTTCGAGCCGGGTCCGCGGCGAGCGTTGCAGGGTTTCTTCTGGAGCGGCGGCAAGCTCGTGCTCTCGATCCTCGACGAGCTACGGCCGGTGTTCGAGATCTGCACGCCATCGACATCGGGCTGGAGCAAACAGCGGCTGCAAGGATTGCCCGATATCGGCGTCGTCGATGTCTGGAGTCCCGACCGCCACGAATCCCAAAGCAACGGCGATCTGCTCGCCAATGTGCAGGACCCGCTGACGCCGCCGGCGCTGATGCTGATCGAGCGCGGCGTCGAAAGTCCAGAGGTCCTGAAACAGGCCCCGAAGATTTTCAACGCGGACGGGCTCGTCGTGACCCAGCACGAGGCGATCTCTGTCGACGGCGAGCGCATTCCCTATGTGCAGACCGGCCCGGCTGGCGAAAGCGGCGATGCGCCGGTTTATATGAGCGCCTATGGCGGCTTCGGCCTCGCGGTGAAGCCAGAATACAATTCATCGCTCGGCAAGCTGTGGCTGGAGCGCGGCGGCACCACGGTGCAGGCGAATTTGCGCGGCGGCGGCGAGTTCGGCACGCGCTGGCATGATGCCGGCCGCCATGCCGGCAAGAAGCTGTCGCATGATGATTTCGCGGCCGTGGCCGCCGATCTCGTCCGCCGCGGCGTGACGCAGCCGAAGCGCATCGCGGCCCAGGGCGGATCGAACGGCGGCATCCTCATCACCAACATGCTGGTGCGCTACCCCGAGCGGTTCGGGGCGCTGTTCTGCACCATCCCCCTGATCGACATGCGCCGCTACACCAAGCTGCTGGCGGGCGCGAGCTGGATCGCGGAATATGGCGACCCCGACAAGTCCGAGGAGTGGGAATGGCTGAAGACCTACTCGGCCTATCATAACGCAAAGCCAGGCCAGCCCTATCCGCCGATCCTGATCGCCACGACGCGGCGCGACGACCGCGTCCATCCCGGCCACGCGCGCAAGATGGCGGCAAAGCTCCAGGCCATGGGCTATGAAGCCTGGTTCTACGAGCCCGCCGCCGGCGGCCACGGCTACGGCAAGGACAACAAGGAGCGCGCCGGCTTCCAGGTGCTGGGGTTTCAGTTCCTGAAGGAGAAGATCGGATGGAGGGATGGCGAGGCCTAACGGCCTCGCTTTATCCCCGCCCGAACACCAGGGTCAGATTGTTCGCCGGCATTTCGATCGTATCGATGAGACGAAAGCCAGCAGCCTTCCCGAGGGCCTCGACGTCGGCGACGTCGCGGACGCCCCATTCGGGATTGCCTTCGCGCAAGGAGGTGTCGAACACGGCGTTGCTCAGCGCGGTATGCTTGCCGTCGCGCTTGAACGGGCCGTAGAGGAACAGCTCGCCGTCGGCGCGTAGATAACGGCCGGCGCCGGCGAACAGGCCCTCGGCCACGGTCCAGGGCGCAATGTGAATGACATTGGCGCAGAACACCGCGGCGAGATCGTGCGGCCCCTGCCCGCTTCGCATTTCCGGGCACCAATCGGGATCGGACAGATCGATGCGCAGGGGGCTGCGGACGTTTGTCAGGCCCGAATGCACGCGCCAGGCTTCGATGCTTTTCACATGGCGCTGGTTGAGGTCGCTCGGCCACCAGACCAGATCAGGCGTGTGGCGGGCGAAATGGACCACGTGCTGGCCGGTTCCACTGCCGACCTCGACGACGTCGCCGGACCGTCCGGCGAGGTGCTTTTCGAGCGCCGCCCAGAGCGGCTCGTGATTGCGATGGAAGGCCGGTGCATCGAGACGACCATCGGGCTCAACCCGCCCGCCGTCCCTGCCAAATTCAACGACATATTCAGCCAATTCATGTCCCCGGAAAATGAGAATGCGGTCGAAAACGCGAGCAACGGCAAAACGCCCCGAACAATTTGCCTGATAAAGCCGGCTTGATGAACGATCTATCTCATCAGTTGCAATGCGGAAGATATTAACGGCATTTTGCGGCCTGCATAGTCTTGATTGTCAGGGCATGTCCTTTGTGCTTTTGAACACTATCTTTTGCAGACATGATAAGCCTCGGAACGATGCTTTGACCGCTTTTCCCCGCAAGCCCGCCCTGCTTCTCGCGCTGGCCGTCCTCACAGGCCTCGGCGCGCCCCGGGCGTGGGCGCAGTCCGCGATATCAGAGGGCCGGAAGCTCGCCTTTGACCGCGGCAAGGGCAATTGCCTGACCTGCCATGTCATCAAGGGCGGCGATCTGCCCGGCACGATCGGCCCCGAGCTGAGGGATCTCAAGGCAAAATACCCTGATCGCAACGAGCTGGTCGCGATCCTGTTCGACGAGACCAAACGCAATCCGCAGACCATGATGCCGCCGTTCGGCCGCAACCGCATCCTGACGGAGCAGGAGATCAACGCGATCGTTGATTTCCTGCAGACGCTGTAACGGCGGGCTCAAGGAGACTCGACATGACTGTTCATACCGGCCCTCTTCCGACGCGGCGCCTGATCCTGCAGGGCGCTGTTACGGTCGCGCTGATCGGCCTTGGCAATCTGCCGTTTGTCCCCGTGCACGCCGCGGCCAACGACAAATATCCGGAAGAGGCGTTCAAGCTGAAGAACGAGGCGGAGGCGATCAAAGCGCTCTACGGCAAGACCGCCGAGCCATCCGACAAGGTCAAGCTCGACGCGCCCGAGATCGCCGAGAACGGCGGCGTGGTGCCGATGGCGGTGACGACGACGCTGGACAAGGTCACCTCGATCTCGTTCTTCGTCGCCGAGAATCCGAACGCGCTGGCGGCAAGCTACAAATTCCCTGACGGCACGATCCCCGCTGTCGCCAACCGCCTGAAGATGGCGAAGACCAGCAACGTGACCGCGATCGTGGAAGCCGACGGCAAGCTCTACAGCGCGACCAAGGAAGTGAAGGTCACCGTCGGCGGCTGCGGCGGCTAAGGGAGATCGGAGATGGCATCCAGCATTCGTGTCCGCGCAACATCCAATGGCGATGTCACCGAGGTGCAGACGTTGATCCAGCACCCCATGGACACCGGCCTCGTGAGGGATTCCAAGGGTGAAACGATCCCGGCGCACTACATCCAGGAACTGAAGTTCGCTTGTAACGGCAAGGACGTCTTCGTCGCCAATTGGGGCACCGCGATCTCCAAGGATCCCTATGTGAAGTTCAGCTTCAAGGGCGCCAAGAAGGGCGATGACCTCACGATCTCCTGGACCGACAACAAGGGCGGCTCGGACCAGATCACCGCGAAGATCGCGTGATGAAGGCAGGCGCCGCCCTCCTGCTGTCCTCGTTGAGCGCCGCGCTCGTCGCGTTGGCGCTCACCTCTGTGCGCGTGATCGCAGCCGACAAGGTCGACCCTGTCGCCGACGCCAGGGCGTTCCAGAACTACTTCTTCCAGAAGTTTCCCGATGTGAAGCACGAGGATTTCTCCAACGGTCCTTATTCCATGAACGAGGACATGAAGCGGCAGTGGCGGGAGAAGGAGGAATTCCCGCCTTACGAGTTCGCACTCGACACCGGCAAGGAGATGTTTGCAACGCCGTTCAAGAACGGCAAGACCTATGCCGACTGCTTCCCGAACGGCGGCATCGGCATCCGCCAGAACTATCCTTATTTCGACACCGGGGAAGGCAAGGTCGTTACGCTGGAGCTGGCGCTCAACCGCTGCCGCGAGGCCAATGGCGAGCAACCTTACTCCTACGTCAAGGACGAGATGGCCTCGCTGACGGCGTACATGGCCTTCACCTCGCGCGGCAAGCCGATGGACATCAAGATCCCCGATGATCCGCGCGCGCTGGAGGCGTTCGAGAACGGCAAGCGCTATTTCTACACCCGCCGCGGCCAGCTGAACTTCTCCTGCGCGAGCTGCCACGTGCAGAGCCCAGGCGAACGCATTCGCGCCGAGGTTCTGGCGCCGGCGCTCGGCATCCTGAATGCCCTGCCGATCTACCGCTCCGAATGGGGCGGCATGGGGACGACCAGCCGCCGCTTCATCACCTGCAACAGCCAGACCCGCGCGGTTCCGCTCGAGCCACAGGCGGATGAATATCGCGACGTCGAATATTTCCTCTCCTACGTCGCCAACGGCCTGCCGATATCAGGTCCAGGGGCACGACCATGAGCCCGGCCATGAAGCGGACACTTCCCCTCGCCATGTTGCTGGCGTTGAGCCTCGCGCCGTCCGCGCACGCGGCAAGCGAAGCAGACTACAAGGCCGCCTATGCTGCCGCGGAGGCTGCGTCCAAGGAGGCTGCCGGCATGCGCAACCAATGGACCACGACCGTCGCGACGCTGGCCGCCGCCAAGAAGGCGGGCGACAGCGGCGATTTCGACGGCGCCGTGGCTGCAGCCAAGGAGGCTGAGGCGCTGGCGAAAGCGTCAATCTTCCAGGCAACCTCGGAAAAGGAAGCCTGGAAAGCGATGCAAATGCGCTAAACTGACTATTGTTTGAGCATGATCTTGTTGGAAAACCGCGACACACTTTGCGCTGGCGCGGCCCTTCGGGTCCGGAGCATGCTCGCGGAACTGCCGAGAACCGGCGCGGAGAATGTGTGATGGCGATCCGCCGCCGTGAATTCCTGAAGAGCTCGGCAATCGCTGCCGTATCGCTCAGCCTGCCGCGGCTCGCGCGCGGCGCTGAAGCCGCCAGCATTTACGACATCGAGCGCTTCGGCAATGCGCGGATCCTGCACACCACCGACACGCATGCGCAGCTCAATCCGGTCTTTTTCCGCGAGCCAAGCGTCAATATCGGCATTGGCGAGATGGCCGGGCGACCGCCGCATCTGGTCGGCCGCGCGTTCCTGGAGCATTTCGGAATCCGGCCCGACAGCGCGGATGCCTATGCCTTCACCTCCGTCGAATTCGAGAAGTCTGCCGGCCGGTTCGGCAAGCTCGGCGGCTTCGCTCATCTGAAGACGCTGGTCGACCGCTTGCGCAACGATGTCGGCGACAAGCGCGCCATGCTGGTCGACGGCGGCGATCTCTGGCAGGGCACGGGCCTCGCCAACATCATGCAGGGCCGCGACATGGTCGAGGTCGCCAATCTGCTCGGCATCGAGGCGATGACCGGGCATTGGGAGTTCACCTATGGCGAGCAGGCGCTGCGCGACAATCTCGAGCACTTCAAGGGCGAGTTTCTGGCGCAGAACGTTTTCCTGACCGAGGAAGCCGCGTTCAACGACGCCCCGGCCTTCGACAAGGCGACAGGGCGCGTGTTCAAGCCGTCCATCATCAAGGAGCTCGGCGGCTATCGCCTCGCCGTCATCGGCCAGGCCTTTCCTTATGTGCCGATCGCGCATCCCAAGCGGTTCACGCCGGACTGGACCTTTGGCATCCGCGAGGAAGAGCTGCAGAAGCATGTCGATGCCTTGCGGGGCGCCGACAAGGTCGATGCGGTGATCCTGCTCTCGCACAACGGCATGGATGTCGACCTCAAGCTCGCAAGCCGCGTCACCGGCATCGATGCCATTCTCGGCGGACACACCCATGACGCGGTGCCGCAGCCGATCCCGGTGAAGAACGCCAGCGGCACGACGCTCGTCACCAATGCCGGCTCCAACGGAAAGTTTCTTGCCGTGCTCGATCTCGCGCTCGACAAGGGCAAGGTCAGCGACGCCAGATATCATCTGCTGCCGGTTTATTCCGAGCTATTGAAGCCCGATCCGGCCATGGCCGAGCTGATCGGCAAGCTGCGCGCGCCTCACGTCACCGACTGGTCGGAGAAGATCGCAACGCCGGACCGGCTGCTCTATCGCCGCGACAATTTCGCCGGCTCCGTCGACGAGCTGATCTGCACTGCGCTGCGCACCGAGCTCGATGCCGAGATCGCGCTGTCGCCGGGCTTCCGCTGGGGCACCACCGCGTTGTCCGGCCAGCCTATCACCATGGAAGACGTGCTCGCGGAGACCGCGATCACCTATCCCGAAACCTATGTGCAGGAGATGACGGGCGCCGAGATCAAGGACGTGCTGGAAGACATCTGCGACAATCTCTTCAACGCCGATCCCTATCATCAGCAGGGTGGCGACATGGTGCGCGCCGGCGGGCTCAGCTACGCCTGCAGCCCGACCAACACGATCGGCAGCCGCATCTCCGAGTTGAAGCTCGATAATGGCAGGGCGATCAGCGCCAGCCATCGCTACAAGGTTGCGGGCTGGGCCTCGGTCAACGGCCAGCAGGGCGCCGCGGTGTGGGACGTGGTGGCCAAATATCTGCGCTCGGGCCGGATGTTTCAGGAGCGGCTCGGCGGAGGTGTCACGCTGAAGGGCGTCGAAGGCAACCCGGGCATTGCAGGGTAGGGATGGCTGCAGGCCGCCTCGGCACGTCGCCGCGCCAATTCCCCGCGGAGGCGGGGAATCCAGTACGCCGCGGCCCATCGACTCTATCACTGCTGTCACGGAATACCGGATCGCCCGCCTTCGCGGGCGATGACGGCGGAGGTTGAGGCGACCATCGCGCCGCAATAAGAATCTTCTAAATTTTCTTGTTTCAACAGTACATTACTTCTCCTCCTGCCCCCAGACGTAGTAGAATCCCTCGAAGTCACTCCACGACGGATCCTGCCATGATCTTTCGCCAGCTCTTCGACAGCGTTTCGGGAACCTACAGTTATCTCCTCGCCAGCCGCCTCGGCGGCGAGGCGCTGATCCTCGATCCTGTGCTGGAGAAGGTCGATCGCTACTGCCAGCTGCTGCGCGAGCTCGATCTCAAGCTGGTCAAGGCGGTCGACACCCATCTGCACGCCGACCATGTCACCGGCCTCGGCGAGCTGCGCGACCGCACCCATTGCATGACCGTGATGGGCGACCAGACCAAGGCCGACGTGGTGGCGATGCGGGTTGCCGACGGCGACAAGGTGACCATCGAGGGTCTGTCGCTCGACGTGATGTACACGCCCGGCCACACCGACGATTCCTATTCCTATCTGATGGGCGACCGTGTCTTCACCGGCGACACGCTTTTGATCCGCGGCACCGGCCGCACCGATTTCCAGAACGGCTCGTCGCGGGCGCAATATGATTCGATATTCAACCGTCTGCTCAAGTTGCCCGACGAGACGATGGTGTTTCCTGCCCATGACTACAAGGGCGACACCGTCTCCACCATCGGCGAGGAGAGGCGCTACAATCCCAGGCTCCAGGTGCGCTCGGTCGACGAATATATCGAGCTGATGGCCAATCTGAAGCTGCCCAACCCGAAGATGATGGACGTGGCGGTGCCCGCCAACATGCACGTCGGCCTGCATCAGGAAGAGCTGGAGAAAGAGGGCCGTGCGCTCAGTGCCGTCGAGGCGATCCGCATCCTGCACCGGCCCGACATCCTCTTGGTCGATCTGCGCGAGACCAACGAGCGGATCAAGCACGGCATGCTCGAAGGCGCGCTGCACACGCCCTATCCTGGTATCGAGGAAAGCCTCAAGCCCGGCGGCATGCTGCGCGAGGTTGCAGCCGCGACCGGCCGCCGCGTCGTGTTCTTCTGCGCCTTCGGCGAGCGCTCGGCGATGGCGGTTGCGGCGGCCAAGGCGGCCGGCCTCTCCAACACAGCCCATATCGCCGGCGGCATCGATGCCTGGAAAAAGGCGGGCGGGCCGGTGGTGCACGCCTGACGACAGCGTCAGCCACCTTGAGATAGGTCAGTAACCGGATAGATTCTTCGGCTAGAAGCGGATGACGCTTCACCATCCCGGACCCGCCATGGCCAATTCAGCCAAACCGAGCGAACCGCCCAAAGTTGAATCGGCAAAGACGAAGACAGCGGACGCGACGGCCAAAAAGCCACAGCCGCCACGCGACACCGACGACGATTACGAAGACGGCGACATCGCCACGCCAAAGCGCGATCGCTATGGGAATGATGACGAGCCGCTGTGAGGCTTTCCGTCGTCCTGGCGAAAGCCAGGACCCATTACCCCAGAGAGCAGTTTGGCGAAGACGCCCGCCTCGGTATTGCCATCGAGCACAATCGAGAGATCACGCGGTATGGGTCCTGGCTTTCGCCAGGACGACGATGTGGAGGCATTTCGGGGTCCTTCGCCCCCGCCCGCACTAGCTGCCATGCGCCTGCGTTCATGGACAAATAACCCGCCTCGCCGATACTTTGCGCCTCCCTTCGGACGCAAAACGGAACTGCAATGGTCGACGTTCTCGCCGCACCGCAACAGAGCAAGGCGGACAGCGCGCTGCGCACGCTGACCGGGATTTCGATCGCGCATTGGGTCAGCCATTTCCATCTGCTGGTCCTGCCGATGCTGTTTCCATTCCTGAAGAACCAGCTCGGCGTCGGTTATGTCGAGCTCGGCTTCGCGCTGACCGTGTCGGCCGTGGTCTCCGGCCTGACGCAGGCACCGACCGGCTATCTCGTCGACCATTTTGGCGCGCGCAAGATCCTGCTCGCAGGCCTGACACTCGGCGGCCTCGCGCTGATCATGCTCGGCCTGCACCTGAGCTACGCCGCGCTGATCGCCTGCGCCGTGCTGCTCGGGCTCGCCAACAGCGTCTATCATCCCGCCGACTACGCCATCCTCGCCGAGCACATGGACGAGGCGCGGATGGGCCGCGCGTTCTCGGTCCACACCTTTGCCGGCTATTTTGGTGGCGCCGTCGCGCCGGCGATTGTCGCCGCTCTGATCACGCTGTCCGGCGGCGTCGGCGCGCTGCTGGCTTCCGGCGCGATCGGCGTGCTGGTGGCGCTGCTGCTGGTGGCGATGAGCATTCCCGATGCCGGTGCGCACAAGGCGAAGCCGGAAAACGCCGATGCGCCGAAGCAGGCGGTCATTACGCCGGCGCTGATGACGCTGACCGCGCTGTTCATGCTGCTGAGCCTGTCGGTGGCCGGCATCAACAATTTCGGCGTGGTGGCGCTGATGAGCGGCTACGGCGCAAGCTATTCCGTCGCCAATGTCGCGCTGACGGCGTTTCTCGGCTCCAGCGCCGCGGGCGTGCTCGCGGGCGGCTTCCTCGCCGACCACACCGAGCGCCACGGCTATGTCGCCGCCGCCTGCTTTGCCGCGAATGCCGCCATCGTGCTGCTGATCGCGCTGGTGACGCTGCCGGGCTGGGCCCTCACCGCCACAATGGCGACGGCGGGCTTCCTCTCCGGCGTGATCGCACCGTCGCGGGACATGCTGGTGCGCAATGCCGCGCCTCCCGGTGCCGCGGGACGAGCCTTCGGCATCGTCTCCACCGGCTTCAATCTCGGCGGCATCGTCTCACCGCTGCTGTTCGGCTGGATCATGGATCAAAGCGCGCCACACTGGGTGTTCGGGGCGTCGGTGATCTTCATGCTGGCGACGGTGGTGCTGTCGCCGTTGACGGAACGGAAGGCGCAAGCCAGGGCGTAGCTGCAAGCTCAACTGTCGTCCCGGCCTAGCGCGCAATTGCGCGCGGGGGGCCAGGACCCATACGCCGCAGCAATCGTTTTTCGAAGACGCGGAGTTACCAGCTTCGCCCCTAAGCACTCCCTGTGATTATGGATCCCGGATCTGCGCGCGCCTGGGGCGCGCTTGTCCGGGACGACAGGTGTGGGTGTAGCCGGCAGCGTCTATCCAGCGCACCCCTTTACGTCGGCGAAACCGCACGCTTCATCGGCGCCGGCTGCGCCGCGGCACCCCGCGTCAGCCTCGCCTTTTCCGTGTTCGGCCAGAGCAGCAGCAGGCCGACCACACCGGAGCCGATCATGATCACCGCGTTGATGGTAAATCCGGTCAGGTAGCCGTCGATCGTGCTGCCAGCGCGCTCGATCACCTTGCCCATTACGTAGGGCGCGATGATGCCCGAGAGCGTGTAGAGTGCGCCGTAGATCGCGAGGATGGCGCCGCGCTGCGAGGCCGGGGTGAACTCGCCGAGCATCGGCGGGCAGACGACATAGATCGCGCCGCAGAGGCCCGCGCCGACCACGAGCAGCGCGATCTGCAGACCCGAGCCCGCGACATGCGGCATCGATGCCAGGATCAGGCCGCCGACGATCAGCGGCACCGAGCCCAGCACGCCACGCGAGACGCGCGTGCTGTAGCCGCGCACCATCATCACCTGCGAGATCCAGCCGGTCAGAATCACGATGGTGGCGCCAAACACCCAGGGCAGGATCGAGATCCAGCCGGCGTCGCTCTGCGAGAAGCCAAGTCCCTTGACGATGAAGGACGTGAACCACGTCAGTCCCAGCGACAGCGCCCAATAGGCGCCGAAGGTCGCGATCACGCAGCCGAGGAAGGTGCGCGAGGTCAGAAGCCGGATGTAGGGAATTTTCGGCTCACTGACGGCAAGCGTCTGCGTGTCCTCGAGCGGGCCTTCCTTGCCCAGCGCCAGCCAGGCGCAGACCCAGATCAGGCCGATCACGCCGAGCGCCCCGAAGGCATAGTGCCAGGAGTGATTGACGATGATCCAGTTCAGCGCCGGCACGGCCAGGATGACGCCGAAGGCCGAGCCTTGCGTCAGCACCGCGGTCGGCAACGCGCGCTTCTCGTCCGGGAACCATTTGTAGATCGCGTGCATCGCGACAGAAGCCGCGGGACCTTCGCCCGCGCCGAGCACGATGCGGCAGATCAACAGCGTCGTGAAGCTGACGGTGCCGACCATCGGAAACTGTGCCAGCGCCCAGATCACGGCGAGCGTCAGCAGCACCCAGCGCGTCGGCACCTTGTTGACGAGGAAGCCGACCACGATGGCCGAGATCGAGAACAGGAAGAAGAACGCGGAGCCGAGCAGGCCGAACTGCGCGGGCTCGAGCTTCATGTCGGTCACGATCGGCACGCCGGCGAGGCCGACGACGATCTTGTCCGCGAAGTTCACCACCATCAAGAGAAAGAGGAGAAAAACGATGGTCCAGGCGCCCTTCGGCGTTGCCTTGGATGCTCCCTTGGATGCTCCCTTGGACGTCCCTACCGTCTTGGCTGCCGCGGACGGCGTTGCCTGAGCGCTCATCATTCTCCCCGTATGTCTTTATCGTCGGCACGTTTGATTTGGCCGTCTTGAGAGCTAACAACGGCTTGAACGGCAACGCAACCCCGGCATTTCCGCGCCAAGTGTAGTGCCAAGTGAGGTGCCAAGTGTGGCGCCAAGTGTGCTACGCAGCGTGGAGTTAATTCCGTCCGGTGCACAGATCTTGCTCAGCATCCGCAACCTCTCCAAAACCTTCACCTCGGCCGACGAGCCCGTGCATGTGCTGCGCGGCGTCGACCTGGACCTCGCCGGCGGCGAGCGCGTCGCGCTGACAGGCGAATCCGGCAGCGGCAAGAGCACGCTGCTGCATCTGATCGCAGGGCTGGATGCCGCCGATGGCGGCACGATCCGGCTCGAGGACACCGAGGTCACCAGGCTTGCGGACGCCGGCCGCGCCGAGTTGCGCCGCGACCGGATTGGCCTGGTGTTTCAGCAATTCAACCTGATCCCGAGCCTGTCGGTCGCCGACAACCTCGCCTTCCAGGCGCGCATCGCCGGTCGGCATGAAGCGGCCTGGACCAGAGAGCTGGTCGAGCGGCTCGGCCTCGGCGGCCTGCTCAAACGTTATCCCGAGCAATTGTCAGGCGGCCAGCAGCAGCGGGTCGCAATCGGCAGGGCGCTGGCGACAAGACCGTCGCTGCTGCTTGCCGACGAGCCGACCGGCAATCTGGATGAAGCCACCGCCGACGAGGTGCTGGCGCTGACGCGCGATCTCGTCGCGCGCACCGGCTGCGGCTTCCTGATGGTGACGCACAGTCTGCATCTGGCCGGCACGCTCGACCGTCACATCGTACTCCATGCGGGGCGGATCGCATGAAGCGCGCGCTGTGGGTGCTGGCGGTGCTGCTGAGCCATTGGCGCCGGCACAGGATGCAATTCGCCACGCTGCTGATCGGGCTGATCGCGGCGACCGCGCTGTGGAGCGGCGTGCAGGCGATCAACCAGCAGGCCCGCAGCGCCTATGACCGCGCGGCGGCGACCTTTGGCGGCGTGCGCACGGCGACATTGGTCGCGCCTGATACGGCGACGTTCCCGCAGGAGCTTTTCATCAAGCTTCGCCGCGCCGGCTGGCCGGTCTCGCCGGTGCTGGAAGGCCGGGTTCAGATCAATGGGCGCTCGATCCGGCTGCTCGGCATCGAGCCGGTGACGCTGCCGGTTGACGTCGGCAATGCGCCGCGGCTTGGGGCGGCTGATCTCGGCACTTTCGTGGCCGCGCCCGGGCAGACGCTGGTGGCGCGGGAGACGCTGGCCGATTTGCACGAAGGCGAAGGCGCGGCGCCGTCGATCAGCAGCGGCGCAAGACTGCCGCCGCTGCATGTGCAGCCGCAGCTGGTGCCTGATGTGCTGGTGGTCGACATCGGCGTGGCGCAACGGCTTCTCAACAAGCCGAACCAGGTCTCGCGGCTGCTGATCGGCAAGGCCAGGGGCAAGCCGGCGGCGCTGCAAAGCATCGTCGGCGATCAGTTGCAATTGATAGAGCCGACCGCGGAGACCGAGCTGGAGCGGCTCACCGACAGTTTCCATCTCAACCTCACCGCTTTCGGCCTGCTGTCGTTCTTCGTCGGCCTCTTCATCGTCAACTCGGCCGTTGGCCTCGCCTTCGAGCAGCGCCTGCCGATGCTGCGCACCTTGCGTGCCTGCGGCGCCTCGGCGCGGCTGGTCAATACCGTGCTGGTGGTCGAGCTGGTGGCGCTGGCGCTGGTCGCCGGCTTGATCGGGCTGGTCTGCGGCTATGTCATCGCGGCGGCGCTGCTGCCCGATGTCGCGGCGTCGCTGCGCGGGCTCTATGGCGCGCAGATTCCGGGGCATCTGACGCTTCGGCCCGAGTGGTGGCTCGCAGGTGTCGGCATCAGCGTTCTGGGTGCGATCGTGGCGGCCGCGACCAGCCTGATCAAGGCGATCAGGATGCCGGTGCTGGCGACGGCGCAGCCGCGGGCCTGGCAGCAGCGGCAGCGCCGGTGGCTGATCCTGCAGAGCCTTGCTGCCTGCGCCGTGTTCGCGGTCGCGTCGCTGCTGCTCTTCTACGGACAATCGCTGATCGCGGGGTTTGGCCTGCTCGCCGCGCTGATGCTCGGCGCGGCGCTGATCCTGCCGGCCTTCCTCGAGATCCTCCTGCTTACCGGCCAGCGTCTCGCGCGCCGGCCGCTGGCGATGTGGTTCTGGGCGGACAGCCGGCAGCAGCTCTCGGGACTATCGCTGGCGTTGATGGCGCTGCTGCTCGCGCTATCAGTCAATGTCGGCGTCTCGACCATGGTAGAAACGTTCAGCCGCACCTTTGTCGGCTGGCTCGACGGACGGCTTGCGGCCGATGTCTACATCAGCGCCGCCGACAACGCGCAAGGCGCGGCGATCCGCAATTGGCTGAAGGACCGCAGCGAGGTGCAGGCGATCCTGTCCGGCGGGCGCGCGGAGACGCAGGTTCAGGGCCAGCCGGTGGAGTTGCTCGGCCTGCCCGATCACCCGCTCTACCGCGAGCGCTGGCCGCTGCTGGAGACCGCGCCGCGCGCCTGGACGCAGCTCGTGCCCGGCAATGCCGCCTTCATCAGCGAGCAGCTCAGCCGCCGCCTCAATATCCGCGTCGGCGATGTCATCGAGGTGCCGGCGCCGGGCGGGGCCTGGGAGCTCGACATCGTCGGCATCTATGCCGATTACGGCAATCCCAAGGGCCAGCTCGCGGTCAACGTCGCCGCGCTGATCCGGCAGTTTCCGCAAACGCCGCAGACGCGGATCGGGCTGATCGTTTCACGGGATAACATTCCCGGCCTGATCGCGGCCTTGCAGAAGCAATTCGCGCTCGATGACCGCGCGGTGGCCGACCAGGCGACGGTGAAGGCGGAATCGATCCGCATCTTCAACCGCACCTTTGCGGTGACGTCGGCACTCAATGCCTTCACGCTGGGGGTCGCCGGCATTGCGCTCCTGACCAGCCTCTTGACGCTGGCGAACTCGCGGCTGCCGCAGCTCGCGCCGCTCTGGGCGATCGGCATCACGCGGCCGCGCCTCGCTGCCATCGAGCTGACCAAGACGCTGGCGGTGGCGCTGTTCACCTCGCTGCTCGCGGTGCCGCTTGGGCTTTTGGTGGCGTGGTGCCTGATTGCGATCGTGAACGTGAAGGCGTTCGGCTGGCGGCTGCCGTTCCATGTGTTTCCGTTGCAACTGGTCGAGCTGGTCGCGGTGGCGCTGGTCGCCTCGCTGCTGGCCGCGCTGCTGCCGGTGTTGCGGCTGGCGCGGATGCAGCCGTCGAGCCTCGTCAAGGTGTTTGCCAATGAGCGGTGATCGGATTTCTCGGCGAGCTTTCGCCGGCGGCATCGCCACGCTCGCTCTCGCGCATCGCGCCAAGGCGCAAGGCTATGCCGGATTGGGCGAGACCGCCGACGGCTTTGCGAAGGTCACGCCTGGAAGGCTGTTCACCTTCCCCGGAGATCACGGGCCGCATCCGGATTTTCGCATCGAGTGGTGGTATCTGACGGCGAACCTCGTCGACAGCAGCGGCGCGGCCTGCGGGCTGCAATGGACGCTGTTCCGCCAGGCCGCAAAGCCGGGGCCGCAAGCAGAAGGCTGGGCCAATCAGCAGATCTGGATGGCGCATGCCGCCGTGACGCGCGCCGACACCCATCGGTTCAGCGAGGCGTTTGCGCGCGGCGGCATCGGACAGGCGGGCGTCGCGGCAAAGCCGTTCGCGGCGTGGATCGACGATTGGGAGATGAAGGGCGTTGAGCGCACCGACGATCGCACGCTGTCACCGGTGACGCTGAAGGCATCGGGCAACGATTTCAGCTACGCGCTGACGCTGGAGGCCGATCGCCCGGTCGTGTTGCAGGGCGAGGCCGGTTACAGCCGCAAGTCGGAGCGCGGGCAGGCGTCGTACTATTACAGCCAGCCGTTCTACCGCGCGCGCGGCACGCTCATCGTCGAGGACATCCAGGTCGAGGTCTCGGGCCAGGCCTGGATGGACCGCGAATGGAGCAGCCAGCCGCTCGACACCGATCAGACCGGCTGGGATTGGCTGTCGCTGCATCTGTCCTCCGGCGCCAAGCTGATGCTGTACCGGCTGCGCCAGAAGGACGGCAAGGATCATCCGTTCGGCAACTGGATCAGCGCCACCGGCGAGACGCAGATGATCGCGGCAGGCGATATCCGGATGACGCCAAAGGCAAATGCGGACGTGGCGGGCCGCAAGCTGCCGGTGGAATGGCAGATCGCAATCCCGTCGCGCTCGTTCTCGATTTCCTGCAAGCCGCTCAATCCGAAGGCGTGGATGGGCACCGGCTTCTCATATTGGGAAGGACCGATCAGCTTTACCGGCACGCATGATGGCGTTGGCTATCTCGAGCTGACCGGCTATTGAAGCGCGGTCTGTTTAGGGGGATCCCGCAATGTACCGCCTCACCGCCCTCGTCACGCTGCTGTCGCTGGCATTCTATTTCTTCACCTGCATCAATGTCTCGCGGTCGCGGACCAGGACCGGCGTGAAGGCGCCGGCCATTTCGGGCCATCCGGACTTCGAGCGCGCCTTTCGTATCCAGATGAACACGCTGGAATGGATGCCGATCTTCCTGCCGTCGCTATGGCTGTTCGCGATCTATATCAGCGATCCCATTGCGGCCGCGATCGGCGCGATCTGGATCATCGGCCGCATCGCCTATTTCACCGGCTATTCGCAGGCCGCCGCCAAGCGCGGCCCGGGGTTTGCGATCCAGGGCGTGGCAGCCATTGCGCTGTGGGTGGGAGCGCTCGGGGCGGTGGTGATGAGGTTGGTGTGAGGGATGATCGTAAGCTGTCATTCCGGGGCGGCGCGCCAGCGCCGAACCCGGAATCTCGAGATTCCGGGCTCGATGCTTCGCATCGCCCCGGAATGACGCCGCGCGTCACTTCGTCAGCGGGCAGCCGCTGTCCTTGGCGGTGAAGAACGCCTGGTCGCCGGGGACGACGGCGAGCTGCTTGTAATAGTCCCAGGGCTTCTTCGACTCCGAGGGCTTCTTGACCTCGAACAGATACATGTCGTGGACCATGCGGCCGTTCTCGAGCACCTTGCCCTTGGCGAAAGCGTCGTCGACCGGCAGCTCCTTGAGCTTCCTGGCGACGGCCTCGGTGTCCTTGCTGCCGGCCGCCTTGACTGCCTTCAGGTAGCTCAGCGTAGCCGAATAAGTCCCGGCCTGGATCATGTTGGGCATCCGCCCGGTGCGCTTGAAGAAGCGTTCGCCGAGGTCGCGCGTCTTGTCGTTGAGATCCCAGTAATAGCCTTCGGTGAGCACGAGGCCCTGCGCAACCTGAAGCCCGAGACCATGAACGTCCGAGAGTACCATCAGCAAACCAGCGAGCTTCTGGCCACCAGAGACGATGCCGAACTCCGCAGCCTGCTTGATCGAGTTGGTCGTATCGAGGCCGGCATTGGCGAGTCCGACGATCTTGGCCTTCGAGCTCTGCGCCTGCAGCAGGAAGGAGGAAAAGTCTGACGAGTTCAGGGGCACGCGGACCGAGCCCAGCACCTTGCCGCCATTGGCGGTGACGATCTCGCTGGTGTCCTTCTCCAGCGCATAGCCGAAGGCGTAATCGGCGGTGAGGAAGAACCAGCTGTCGCCGCCTGCCTTCACCAGCGCGCCGCCGGTGCCGACCGCAAGCGCGCGCGTATCGAATGCCCAGTGGAAACCGTAGGGCTGACAGGCATCGCCGGTAAGGCGCGATGTCGCCGCGCCCACCACGATGTCGATCTTCTTCTTTTCCTTGGAGAGCTCGTGGATTGCGAGCGCGACCGAGGAGGTGGTCAGCTCCGTGATCATGTCGACGTTCTCGACGTCGTACCAGCGCCGTGCGATCGAGGTGGCGAGGTCAGGCTTGTTCTGGTGATCGGCCGTGACGAGCTCGATCTTCTGCCCGAGCACCTCGCCGCCAAAATCCTCGATCGCCATCTTGGCCGCCTCGACCGACCATTTGCCGCCGTAGTCGGCGTAGACGCCGGATTGATCGTTGAGAATGCCGATCTTGACGCCCTGCGCGAAGGCCGGCGCGGCCAGCAACAAAGCCGAAATTGCGACAGCGGCCAAAAGTCCTGATTTCATTCGTTATCTCCCAGCAGTGTTCTGTTTTGAAATCGCGCGGAGTGTAGTGAAGAACAACGGGCGTGCCCATGGGGTTCGTGTTGGTCGTTAGTATGGCTTCTGCACGCCCAACAGTCGGTGTCGTCGCGGCCGCCCTTGCGCAATAGCGCACTAGGCCGGGACGACATCGAGATTGCGGATAGGCTGATGGTCAAGATGACGAGACCACGCCCTTCTCGTTCCGCCCCTCGGCCAGGTTCCGCACCACCACATAGAAGATCGGCGTGAACAGCAGGCCGAACAGCGTGACGCCGATCATGCCGAAGAACACGGCGACGCCGACGGCCTGGCGCATCTCGGAACCTGAACCGGACGAGATCACCAGCGGCAGCACGCCGAGGATGAAGGCGAAGGACGTCATCAGGATCGGCCGCAGGCGCAGGCGGCAGGCCTCGATCACGGCCTCCAGCCGCGGCTTGCCTTCCTTCTCGATGTCGCGCGCGAACTCGACGATGAGGATCGCGTTTTTGGCCGCGAGCCCCACCAGCACGACGAAGCCGATCTGGGTCAGGATGTTGACGTCCTGGCCCATGATGCGCACGCCGATGGTGGCAGCGAGCAGGCACATCGGCACGATCAGGATCACCGCGAACGGCAGCGTCCAGCTGCCATATTGCGCGGCGAGCACGAGATAGACGAACAGCACGCAGATCGGGAACACGTAGAGGCCGGCATTGCCGCCGGTGATCTGCTGATAGGACAGGTCGGTCCATTCGAAGGTGAAGCCGCTCGGCAAGGTGTCGTCGGCGAGCTTCTTGATGGCGTTGAGCGCGGTGGTCGAGCTCGTCCCCGGCGCCGGCTCGCCCTGCAATTCGGACGCCGCGTAGAGATTGTAGCGCGCCACGCGATCCGGACCCGAGACGTCCCTGAAGTCGACCACGCTGCCGAGCATCACCATGTCGCCGGAGGCGTTGCGCGTGCGCAGCCGCGCAAGATCAGCAGGCTCCTTGCGGAACGGGAAATCAGCCTGCGCGGTGACGTGATAGGTGCGACCGAACAGGTTGAAGTCGTTGACATAGGTCGATCCGAAATAGGTCTGGATCGTGTCGTTGATGTTCGAGATCGGCACGCCAAGCTTCTGCGCCTTGGTGCGGTCGATGTCGACGAACAGCTGCGGCGTATTGGCCGAGAACGGCGAGAACACCGAGGGGGCAAGCAGCGCGGGCGATTTGCGCGCGGCGGCGACAAGCTCGTCGGTCGCTGACGCCAGCAGCTGCGGTCCACGGCCCTGCCGGTCCTGGATGCGGATGGCGNGCCGGTGCCGATGCCGGGCACGGCCGGTGGCGGAATCACGATGATGAAGGCACCCTGGATCGCGGCGAGGCGCTTGCGCAGCTCGGCCGTGATCGCATTCGCCGTCAGGCCCTTCTTCAGCCGCACCTCGGGCTCATCGAACACAGGGAAGAGCGCCGCCGCATTGCCGGCCTGGGTTCGTGTCGCGCCCGAGAAGCCGGCGAAGGCCGCAACACGGATGATGCCTGGCGTGTCCAGCGAGATCCGCTCGATCTCCCGCACGATCTCGGTGGTGCGCGCCAGCGAGGCCGCCCCCGGCAATTGCACCGAGATGATGACGTAGCCGCGGTCCTGGGCCGGGATGAAGCCCTGCGACGTCGTCCCGATCAACCAGCCTGCGCTGCCAATCAGCACGACATAAATCAGCAGCATCACCACCGCGTGCCGGATCACGAAATTGGCGAGGCCGGCATAGCCATGCGAAAGCCGATCGAACACACGATTGAAGGCGCCGGTGAAGGCGTTCCAACCCCGCGCAAGCAGATTCCAGGCGGCGGGCGGCCGCTTCTCCTCATGCGGGGTGAGGATCTGCGAGGCCAGTGCGGGCGACAGCGTCAGCGAGCAGAAGCAGGAGATCGCGGTCGCAACCGCGATGGTCACCGCGAATTGCTGGAAGAACTGCCCGGAGATGCCGCCCAGGAACGCCGTCGGCACGAACACTGCGCAGAGCACGAGCGCAATCGAGACCAGCGCGCCGCCGACCTCCTCCATCGTCTTCAGCGCCGCGTCGCGCCGGCTGAGGCCGTGCTCGAGATGCCGCTCGACATTCTCGACCACGACGATGGCATCGTCGACCACGATGCCGACGGCGAGCACGAGCCCGAACAGCGTGAGATTGTTGATGGAGAAGCCAAGCGCCGCCATCACCGCGAAAGTGCCGACCAGCGACACCGGAATCGCGATGATCGGGATGATCGCCGGCCGCCACCCCTGCAAAAACACCAGCACGACGACGACCACGAGCAGCATGGCCTCGTAGATGGTCTTGATCAGCTCGTGGACCGACTGCGCGATGAACTCGGTCGGGTTGTAGCCGATGTTGAAGTCGAGGCCCTTCGGAAAGCTCTGCTTGAGCCTCGCCATGGTGTCGGAGATGTTCTTGGCCGTCGCGAGCGCATTCGAGCCCGGCCGCTGCGTCACCAGCATGGCGACCGCGGATTTGCGCAGCAGGAAGCTGTTGGTCGAATAGGCCAAAGCACCGAGCTCGATGCGGGCGACGTCGCGCAGGCGCACCGTGCGGCCGTCGGAGCCGGCCTTGATCAGGATGTCCTCGAACTGCTTCTGGTCTTTCAGACGCCCGGTGAATACCAGGTTCGGCTGGAAGGCGCGGTCGGCGATCGGCGGCTCGGCGATCTGGCCGCCCGCGATCTGAACGTTCTGGGCGCGGATCGCGGCCAGCACCTCGGCCGAGGTCAGGCCGAGATTGGCAATGCGATCAGGATCGAGCCACAGCCGCATCGAATAGTCGCGCGCGCCAAAGATCTGGATGTCGCCGACGCCGTCGATGCGCAGCAGCTGGTCGCGGACCTGGAGCAGCGCATAATTGGAGATATAGAGCTGGTCGAACGTGTCGTCGGGCGACAGCATGAACACGACCATCAGGATGTCGGGCGAGTTCTTGCGGGTGACGACGCCGTTGCGCTGCACCTCGTCCGGCAGCTGCGGCTGCGCGATCGCGACGCGGTTCTGCACCAGCACCTGGGCCTTGTCCAGATCGGTGCCGAGCTTGAACGTGACGGTGATGGTGAGCTGGCCGTTCGAGGTCGCCTGGCTGTAGAGATACAGCATGTCCTCGACGCCGTTGATCTGCTGCTCGATCGGAGCAGCGACGGTGTCGGACACGGTCTGCGCCGAGGCGCCGGGATATTGCGTGGTGACGACGACGGTCGGCGGCACCACTTGCGGATATTCGGAGATTGGTAGCGTAAAATAAGCGAGCGTACCGACGATCAGGAGCACGATCGACAGCACCATCGCGAGGATGGGCTGGTTGATGGACAGACGGCCAAGATTCATGACTTGTCACCAGCCTTGCCACCGGCCGGCGCTTGAGCGGTCTGCGGGGTGACCTTGGCGCCAACACGGGCGCGCTGGATGCCATTGACGATGACGCGGTCCTCGGCCCTCAACCCTTCGCGGATCACGCGCAGGCCGTCATCGAGGGGCCCGAGCACCACCGGGCGCGCTTCCACAGTATCGTCCGGCTTCACCACGAACACGATCTTGCGCGACTGGTCGGTCGCGACTGCTGCATCCGGAATCAGCAGCGCCTCGTAGGGCGCGCTGCCGATCAGGCGAACGCGGCCGAACTGGCCGGGCAGAATCGAGAGGTCGGTGTTCTTGACCACCGCGCGGCTGCGCAGCGTCCCCGTGGAGACATCGAGGCGGTTGTCGAGGAAGTTGATGGCGCCGTCATGCGACGGCTTGGTCTCGCCTGCGAGCGTCACCTGCACGGGGTTCGCAGTATCGCGCGAACTCGGACGTTTCCCTTCAAACCACAGCTTGCTGTATTTGATGAAGGTCGTCTCATCCATGTCGAAATAGATGTAGATCGGATCGAGCGAGACGATCGAGGTCAGCAGCGTCGAGGTGCCGGTGTCGCTGCCCTGCACAAGGTTGCCGGGGCTGACGAGGTGCCGGCTGACGCGGCCGGTCAGCGGCGCTGTGACATGGGTGAACTCGATGTTGAGCCGGGCGGCTTGCAGTGCGCCTTCGGCCTGGGTTTCCGCCGCGTGCGCGGCCTGCAAGGCCTGGCGCCGCTGGTCGACGACCTGCTCGGAGACCGCGCTGGTCTGGACCAGGTTCAGGCCACGATCGAGCTCGCGCTTGGCCAGCTCCACCTTGGCGCGGGCGTCGGAGAGCTGGCCGTCGGCCTGCGCCGCCACTGCCTCGAACGGCCGGGGGTCGATGACGTAAAGCAGATCACCCTGGTGCACGATGGCACCGTCCTGGAATTCGACCGAGTTGACGAAGCCGCCGACACGCGGACGCACCTGCACCTCCTCGACCGCCTCGAAGCGGCCGGTGAACTCATCCCAATCAGTGACGGTGCGCTTGACCGGCTGGGCGACGGTCACCGCTGGAGGCGGCGGCGCAGCCGCTTGCGAGGTGGGCTGGCCACAGCCACTGAGTGCGAAGGCGGCGACGAGAAGGCCGGCTATGGCGTAGGGCTTGTCATAAGGCTTGGGCCGAACGAAATCGTGCGTTTTGACAAATTGCTCGCTTTCGTCCGATCCACTCATCCCTGGTCCTCGCATGAAAGCCGCGGAAAATGCAGCGTAGTCCTCTACCCGCGGGCGCCACAAGATGGGTGGCGATGATGAAATCTTCAAGACTACGTCACCCGCAATGCTCCGCCGGATGTCCTAGCCTGATGACGGGTTGACATTGCCTTCGCCTCTCCCCCGCTCGCGGGGGAGGGAGACGAGAGATCAGCGTCTTCGCACATGACGGAGGCCGCCGGCTTGGCTAGACTACCCCCAACAAATCAAAACGAATTGTCCGGGGAGGACAGGCGTGCACCAGGGACGTGTCGTTTACGGCGCGATCGAGGAGGTCGTGTTCGGCCATCCGGCGGCCGAGGCCCTCGTCGCGCAGATGGACCGGCTGGGAACACGCCGCGCCTTCCTGATGGTGTCAGGGACGCTCAACCGCCAGACCGATGAGATCGCGAGGATCGTGCAGGCGCTGGGCTCGCGCTGTGTCGGGCTGTTCGATGCGATGCCTGCGCACACGCCGCGCGAGGCGGTGATCGCGGCCACCAATGCGGCACGCGAGGCCGGCGCAGATCTCATCGTCACTGTCGGCGGCGGCTCGATCACCGACGGCGCCAAGGCGGTGCAGCTCTGCCTTGCCAATGGGATCGACGATATCGCAGGCATCGACCGCATCCGTGTGCGCAAGGGCGTCGCGCCCGAGATGACCGCGCCGACCGTGCGCCAGATCAGCGTGCCGACCACGATTGCCGGCGGCGAGTTCTCGTCGATCGCCGGCGTGACCGACAGCAGCACGCATGTGAAGCAGATGCTGCGGCATCCGCTCACCGTGCCGCGCGCGACCATTCTCGACCCTGCGATCACCGTGCACACGCCGGAATGGCTGTTTCTCTCCACCGGCATCCGCGCCATCGACCATTGCGTCGAGGCGATCTGCTCGCACGAGACCCACCCTTACGCCGACGCGCAATCGGTGAAGGGCCTCGCCATGCTCGCCGACGCGTTGCCGCGGGTGAAGGCCGACCCCAGAGATCTCGACGCGCGGATGGACGCGCAGATCGGCACCTGGCTGTCGATGGGCGCGCTCGCGGCCGGGGTGCCGATGGGCGCGAGCCACGGCATCGGCTACGTGCTGGGCGCCGCCTTCGGCGTGCCGCATGGCCACACCTCCTGCATCATGCTGCCGGCGGTGATGCGCTGGAACGCGAGCGCCAATGCCGAGCGCCAGATGATCGTCGCCGCCGCGATGGGCTTTCCCGGTCACAACGCCGCCGACGTGCTCGACGCCTTCATCCGCTCGCTGGGCATGCCGCGCAGCCTCGCTGAGGTGAGTGTCTCGCCCGAGCATTTCGACTCCATCGCCGAGCAGGCGATGCGCACGAACTGGATTCCGCATAATCCGCGCAAGATCGAGAGCCCGCCGCAGATACGCGAAATCCTGGATCTCGCTGCATGATATTAAGGCAGGAGGACTGATGTACCCTGGTCTGCATGCCCGCCTGCGCCCGCTGCAGCCCGCCTTCATCATGGCGGCGACCGGCGAGGCCGTCACCTATCGCGAGCTGGACGCGCGAAGCAATCGGCTGGCGCATCTGTTTCGCAAGCACGGATTGAAACGGCTCGATCACTACTCGATCTTCATGGAGAACAACTCCCGATATCTCGAAGCCTGCGGCGCGGGCGAGCGGTCCGGACTGTACTATACCTGCATCAACTCGTTCCTGACGCCGGGGGAGCTTGCCTATCTCCTCGTCAACAGCCAGTCCAAGATCCTGATCACGTCGGTGGCAAAGCTCGGCATCGCGCGCGAGGCGATCCAGGCCTGCCCCGATGTCAAGCTCTGCATCGTCGCCGACGGCCCGGGGGAGAGCGATCGCATTGTGGGCCTTGCCGACGTCACCGCCGACCTGCCGAAGACGCCGATCGCGGATGAATGGCTCGGCACGGCCATGCTCTATTCATCCGGCACGACGGGGCGGCCGAAAGGCATCTTGCGGCCGTTGCCGGAAGAGCTGCCAAAACACAATCTGCCGCTGTTCGATTTTCTGACAAGGCTTTGGCACTATCGCGAGGGCATGGTCTATCTGTCGCCGGCGCCGCTCTACCACTCCGCACCGCAGGCTGCCGTCAATCTCACCATCCGGATGGGCGGCACCGTGATCATCATGGAGACGTTCGATCCCGAGCGTTACCTTCAACTCGTCCAGCAATGGGGCATCACCCACACCCAGCTGGTGCCGACGATGTTCTCACGGATGTTGAAGCTGCCGGAAGAGGTGCGCAAGCGCTACGACCTTTCTTCGCTGGAGATCGCGATCCACGCCGCGGCACCCTGCCCGGCGCTGGTCAAGGATGACATCATCAAATGGTGGGGCCCGATCATCCACGAATATTATGGCGCGACCGAAGGCCTCGGCTTCACCGCCTGCAACAGCGAGGAATGGCTGGCGCATCGCGGCACCGTCGGCAAGGTGCTGCTGGGCGACCTCCACATTCTCGACGAGAATATGCGGGAGTGCCCGACCGGCACGCCGGGCCAAGTCTGGTTCAAGACGGCGTCGCCGTTTGAATATTTCAACGACCCCGAGAAGACGAAGGAGGCGCGCTCGGCCGACGGCAGCATGAGCACGGTCGGCGATGTCGGCTATGTCGACGAGGACCGCTTCCTCTATCTCACCGATCGCGCCACCTTCATGATCATCTCCGGCGGCGTGAACATCTATCCGCAGGAATGCGAGAATTTGCTGATCACCCATCCCAAGGTTGCGGATGCCGCCGTGTTCGGCGTGCCCAATGCCGATCTCGGCGAGGAGGTGAAGGCCGTCGTGCAGCCGATGCCGGGCGTAATGCCTGGCGAGGCGCTTGCGGAGGAGCTGATCGCCTTCTGCGCAAAATCGCTGTCGCGGCAGAAGGTGCCGCGCTCGGTGGATTTCGAGAAGGAATTGCCGCGGCTGCCGACGGGAAAACTGTACAAACGGCTGCTGCGGGACCGGTATTGGGGCAACAAGACGTCAAGGATTGTGTGAAAGCTTGCTGCTACTGCGTTGCCTGCCCGGCTAGGCGCAACAAACTCGGTGTCGTCCCGGCCTAGTGCGCAATTCCGCACGGGGGCAGGGACGACGATCGAGTTTGTTGGTTAAGGATTGCACGACATCAGCTCCGGAACCCTTCGCACCTGCACTTTCCCATTATGAAAATGTGAATGCCTGCGGCGTTACGTCATCCAAATTACCAAGGCCCTCAAGCGCTTTAGCCCGTTGCCTCACCTTGCACCCGTCGGCTATCGTCCGGTCAAACAGGCCGTAAACGGCCCAAGAGACTGGTGTCCAGGGAGGACCGAGGATGCGGAGCGTGCGGGCACTCGCCGCGGCGGCGGCGTTGTCTTTGTTGGCGTTTTCGACCACGACTTTCGCCGGCGAGCCCAAGCAGGGCGGAATCCTGCGGATGTATCACCGCGACAGCCCGGCGAATGCGTCGATCCTCGAGGGCGCGACCTATTCGGTCAACGTGCCCTTCATGGGGGTGTTCAACAATCTCGTCATCTATGATCAGCATATCGCGCAGAACAGTCCTGATACACTCAGGCCTGAGCTGGCCGAGAGCTGGTCCTGGGGCAGTGACAACAAGAGACTGACGTTCAAGCTGCGCCAGGGCGTCAAATGGCATGACGGCAAGCCGTTCACGTCGGCCGACGTCAAATGCACATTCGACCTCCTCATGGGCAAGTCGCAGCAGAAGCTGCGGCAGAATCCGCGCAAGGCCTGGTACAGCGATGTCGACGACGTCACACCAAACGGCGACTTCGAGGTCTCCTTCAACCTGAAGCGGCCGCAGCCCTCGCTGCTGGCGATGCTCGCCTCCGGCTATACGCCGATCTATCCCTGCCACGTCTCGCCGGCGGACATGCGCACCCACCCGATCGGGACCGGCCCCTACAAATTCGTCGAGTTCAAGGCCAATGAATCGATCAAGCTGACGCGGAATCCGGACTATTGGAAGAAGGACCTGCCCTATCTCGACGGCATCGAATACACCATCATCCCGAACCGCTCGACCGCGATCCTCGCCTTCGTCGCCGGCAAGTTCGACATGACGTTCCCGACGCATATCACCATCCCGCTGCTGAAGGACATCAAGTCGCAGGCGCCGAACGCGGTCTGCGTCGTCGAACCGACCAACGTCTCGACCAACATCATTGTCAATTCGACCTCGGCCCCGTTCGACAACATCGATATCCGCCGCGCGATGTCGCTGGCACTCGATCGGAAGGCGTTCGTCGATATCCTGTTCGAAGGTCAGGCCGACATCGGCGGCACCATGCTGCCGCCGCCGCAAGGCATCTGGGGCATGCCCAAGGACAAGCTCCAGACCATTCCGGGTTACGGTCCGGACGTGAACGCGAACCGCGAAGAAGCGAAGAAGCTGATGCAGAAGGCGGGTTACGGCCCCGACAAGCATCTGGCTGTGAAGGTTTCGACGCGCAATCTGGCGGAATATCGCGATCCCGCGGTGATCCTGATCGACCAGCTCAAGAGCATCTATATCGACGGTGAACTCGATGTGGTGGAGACCGCGAACTGGTTCCCGAAGGTTGCGCGCAAGGACTACATGCTCGGCCTCAATTTGACCGGCAATTCCGTCGACGATCCCGACCAATCCTTCTACGAGAACTATTCCTGCGGTTCGGAGCGGAACTACACCAATTACTGCAACAAGGAGATCGAGAAGCTGTTCGACCTGCAGTCGCAGGAGATCGATATTGGCAAGCGCAAGCAACTGGTCTGGGACATCGACCAGAAGCTGCAGGAGGACGTCGCCCGTCCGATCATCTTCCATGCGCGGGCCGGCACCTGCTGGCAGCCTTATGTCAAGGGGGTCACGATCATGTCGAACAGCTCCTATAACGGATTTCGCTACGAGGATGTGTGGCTCGACAAATAAAGCGGCAGGCTGAAGATTAGCAGTTTCGGCGGAGGGCGCGAATGTTTGCCTATCTGGTGCGGCGCCTGTTCCTGATGCTCGTGACCCTGTTCGGGATCTCGGTCGTCATCTTCTTCCTGCTGCGTATCGTGCCCGGCAACATCGTTGACATCCTGTTCGCCGCGGCCGGCTACGTCGATCCCGCCGACAAGGTCGATCTCGAGAAGCAACTCGGCATCGACCAGCCGCTGGTGGTGCAATATCTGCACTGGATCGGCGGCTTGCTGCGCGGCGATCTCGGCTACTCCTACGTCTCGGAGAAGCCGGCGCTGCAGGAAATCCTGCCGCGAATCCCGATCACCGCGCGGCTCGCCGGGCTCGCGCTGCTGTTTTCGGCGTCGATCGGCATTCCGCTCGGCGTCATCAGCGCGGTGAAGCAGGGCTCGCGGATCGACTACGCGCTGCGCGTGCTGAGCCTGAGCGGATTGTCGCTGCCCTCGTTCTGGCTCGGTCTCTTGGTTCTGACCGCGTCCGTCGCCATGTTCGGGCAGATGCCGATCTTCAATCCCAATCCGCAGAGTTTTGCCGAGGCCTTCGCAACCTATTGCATCCCGGCGATGGTGGTCGGCTTCCGCAGTTCAGCGCTGACCATGCGCATCACGCGATCGTCCATGCTGGAAGTGCTGCGGCAGGATTATATCCGCACCGCCCGTGCCAAGGGCGCATCTGACGCGGCCGTGAACTATCACCATGCGCTGAAGAACGCGATCCTGCCCGTGATCACCGTGATCGGCATCGAGGCGGCGTTCCTGATCGGCGGCCTCATCGTCACCGAGACCGTGTTCAACATCCCCGGCGTCGCCCGCTTCCTGGTCGAGGCGATCCGCTGGCGCGATTATCCGATCGTGCAGAACCTCGTGATGTTCATCGCGGTCGTGGTGGTGTTCGCGAATTTCACCGTCGACATGCTCTACGCGGTGTTCGACCCGCGCATCCGGTACACGGATTAGGAGATCAGCTTGGCTGCAATCGACTTTGAGGTCGAACTGAAGCGGGCGGGCGCGCATGCGACCGGCGGCTGGCGGCGCGTGCTGTTTTTGGCGCAGCGGCATGTGCTGGGCGCGGCCGGGCTGACCATCATGACGGTGTTCGTGCTGACTGCGATCTTCGCCGATTTCATCGCGCGCTATGACCCCTTAAGCGTCGATGCCGCGCATGCGCTGGCGCGCCCGAGCTGGGCACACTGGATGGGCACGGATTCCTTTGGCCGCGACGTGTTCAGCCGCATCATCCACGGCGCACGGATCTCGCTCGCGGTCGGCATCGGCTCGACCGCGCTCGGCGGCACCATCGGCGTGATCGTCGGGCTGACATCCGGCTATCTCTCGGGCTGGGTCGATCTCATGTTCCAGCGCGTCTCCGACATCTTGCAGGCGCTGCCGCTTTTGGTGCTCGCCCTGATCATGACGGCCGCGCTCGGCCCGTCGCTGCCGAACGTCATTCTCGCGATCGCCATTCCTCTGATCCCGACCGTGTCGCGCGTCACCCGCGCCAACACGCTGGCGCTGCGCGAGCAGCCGTTCGTCGAGGCGGCGAAATCGATCGGCATGAGCGAGATACGGATCGCGCTGCGCCACGTGCTGCCGAACACGCTGGCGCCGCTGATCGTGCTGGCGACCGCGCAGCTCGGCTCAACCATTTTGACCGAGGCTTCGCTCTCTTTCCTCGGCCTCGGTATCCCCGAGCCGTACCCGTCATGGGGCCGCATGCTCTCCGAATCCGCCGCCGAATATGTCCGCACCGCACCGTGGCTGGTGATCTTCCCGGGCATCGCCATCAGCCTCGCCGTGTTCGGCGCCAATCTTTTTGGTGACGCCCTGCGCGACATCCTCGATCCCCGGCAGCGCGGCTGATGGCTGATTCCTCCGATCTCGTGCTCGAGGTGAAGAACCTGAAGACGGTGTTCTTCACCAATTCCGGCCTGTTCAAGGCCGTCGACGATCTCTCGTTCACCGTGAAGCGCGGCGAGACGCTGGCGATCGTCGGCGAATCCGGCTGCGGCAAGAGCGTTACCGCACTGTCCTTGATGCGGCTCGTGCCCGATCCGCCCGGGCGGATCGTTGGTGGCTCCGTCTCACTGGAAGCCACCGATCTCCTGGCCCTGAGCGAGGCCGAGATGCGCAAGGTCAGGGGCAATCGCATCTCCATGATCTTCCAGGAGCCGATGACATCGCTCAATCCTGTTATCAGGATCGGCGACCAGATCGTCGAGGCGGTGCGGCTGCATCGGAATCTGTCATCGAAACAGGCCCGCGACATCGCCGTCGAGATGCTGCGGCTGGTGCGCATCCCGGAGCCGGCGCGGCGCGCGCGCGAATATCCGCATCAACTCTCAGGCGGCATGCGCCAGCGCGCGATGATCGCAATGGCGCTGGCGTGCCGGCCGGCGCTGCTGATCGCGGACGAGCCGACTACCGCGCTCGATGTCACCATCCAGGCGCAGATCCTGGCGCTGATCCTCGATCTGCAGAAGGAGCTAGGGACCGGCCTCGTGCTGATCACGCACGATCTCGGCGTCGTCGCGCAGACCGCGCAACGCGTGATCGTGATGTACGCGGGACGGAAGGTCGAGGAAGCCAGTGTCGAGGCGCTGTTCGCTGCGCCAAAGCATCCCTACACGCGCGGGCTGATGGCCTCGATTCCCGCCGTGCCTGCGCCCGGCGTCGCCGCGCAGGAACGGCTGAACGAAATTCCGGGGACCGTCCCCTCGCTGGTGCGGCTTCCCGCGGGCTGCGCTTTCGCCCCACGATGCAAGCTCGCGATCAAGCGCTGCGAAGCCGAATATCCGCCGCTGATCGATTGGGGCGGCGGCCATCTTGCCGCCTGCTGGCGCGCGGCTGACGTGGCGGAGGTGGCATGAGCAAGGTTCTGCTCGAGGTCACCGACCTCAAGAAATATTATCCGGTGCGTGCCGGCGTGCTGCGCCGGCAGGTCGGCACCGTGCATTCGGTCGACGGCGTCTCGTTCTCCCTTGGAGCCGGCGAGACGCTCGGCCTTGTCGGCGAGTCCGGCTGCGGCAAGTCGACGGTGGCGCGCAGCGTGCTGCGGCTGGTCGAGCCGACTTCAGGCCGGATCCGCCTCGACGGTGAGGACATCACGCATCTGTCCAAGTCGGCGCTGCGACCGCATCGCCGCGCCATGCAGATCGTGTTCCAGGACCCGTTCGCCTCGCTCAATCCGCGCATGACCGCCGGGGATATTGTCGGCGAGCCGATCGCGGTCCATGGTCTCGCAACCGGCAAAGAGCTGGAGACGCGGGTCGCCAAACTGTTCGAGCAGGTCGGCCTCCGCCCCGACCAGATGCGCAACTTCCCGCATCAATTCTCCGGCGGCCAGCGCCAGCGCATCTGCATCGCGCGCGCGCTCGCGCTGGAGCCGCGCCTGATCGTCTGCGACGAACCGGTGTCCGCGCTCGACGTCTCGATCCAGGCACAGGTGATCAATCTGCTGATCGATCTGCAGAAGCGGCACGGCTTTTCCTATCTCTTCATCGCCCACGACCTCGCCGTGGTCGCCCATATCAGCCACCGCGTGGCGGTGATGTATCTCGGCCGCATCGTCGAGATCGCCGACAAGGATGAGCTGTTCAGCAATCCGCGCCATCCCTACACGCAGGCGCTGCTCGCCTCGGTGCCGATTGCCAATCCGCTGGCCAAGAAGCTCGCGCCGCTGGTCGACGGCGACGTGCCGAGCCCGGTCAATCCGCCGCCCGGCTGCGCGTTTCACACCCGCTGCCGGTTTGCGATGGAGCGATGCAGGACGGAGCGGCCGGTGCTGATGGATGCAGGCGACGCGCACCAGGTGGCGTGCTTGTTGAACGAAGGTACGGGAAAGCCAGCTTCGGTGCCGTAGGGTGGGCAAAGTCGAGCGTGCCCACGATCCCGCAATCGTAGAAAGATGTGGGCACGGCGCTTTGCGCCTTTGCCCACCCTGTACCCTTCTGACGTTCATGGCCGGCCTAGAGGTGTAGACTGGCCATTCGGGCCGATCCGTCGGGAGCAGCCTTGTCCACCCGTGCCTTGAGCACCCACGTAGGAACCGCGCCCCAGCGGAACGTCCGCGATCGAGATCCAGTAGGAGGTCATTGCGCCGAGAGCGCCAGTACAGGGATCGATCAGGATCGCGGTTGGCCCGCTTTGAGAGCGAGGAGATCCAACGATGGTCAAGGACGTGCAATGGTTCGTCGGGATCGATTGGGCAACGCGGAGTCATTGCGTTTGCCTGCTGGATGCGGAAGGACGGCCGGCCGGCCAGCGCGACTTTGCGCATGGTGGAGCCGGACTGACGGAGCTGTGTGATTGGCTGGTCGAAAAGACCAAGGCCGCACCGGGACAGATCGCGGTGGCAATCGAGACGCCGCATGGCCCAGTGGTGGAGATGCTGCTCGAGCATGGTTTTATGGTCTTTGCCATCAATCCCAAGCAACTCGACCGCTTCCGGGATCGCTTCACGGTGGCCGGTGCCAAGGATGATCGCCGCGACGCTCATGTGCTCGGA
>NZ_LJYG01000052.1:0-21433 GCF_001440035.1 Bradyrhizobium manausense
TGTTTAGCCCGGAGACATGACTGACAGGTGTTCGGGGACATGGTTGACACGTCAAAATCGGCTCGATTCGTCAAACAAGGGGGCGAACGATGCCGTGGCGAGAGGTGTCAGTCATGGATCAAAGGCGGGAGTTTGTGGTGCTTGCCAAGCAGGAGGGAGCGAACCTGCGGCAGCTGTGCCGGCAGTTCGGCATCAGCGCTCCGACGGGCTACAAGTGGATCCAGCGGTACGATGCAGGCGATACGACATTGGCGGACCGATCGCGACGACCTCATCACAGTCCGGAGCGTACAGCTGCTGCGATCGAGCAACAGATCGTCGAACTGCGCGATGCTCACCCGGCCTGGGGAGCGCGCAAACTCGCGCATCGTCTCAAGCGCAACCGGCAGGCCGTTCCGGCGATATCGACCGTGCACGAGATTTTGCGACGTTATGATCGGGTGAAGGAGCCTGCGGGCACGCCTGGACAGCCGTATACGCGCTTCGAGAAGGATAAGCCCAATCAACTTTGGCAAATGGACTTCAAGGGACACAGTGCCTTGGAGAACGGCGTGTCCTGCCATCCACTGACGACGCTGGACGATCACTCGCGCTTTGCCTTGTGCCTGGCAGCCTGTGACAACGAACGAGGCTCGACGGTACGAGGCCATCTCGAGACGACGTTCCGCCGCTACGGACTGCCGGATGCGATGTTCGTCGACAATGGCGGCCCCTGGGGCTTCACCCTCGAAGACCCCTGGACCACGCTGACGGTGTGGCTTCTCAAGCTCGGCATCCGCACGATCCACAGCCGGCCCTATCATCCCCAGAGCCGAGGCAAGAACGAACGGTTCCACCGCAGCCTGAAGGCCGAGGTCTTCGCCTTCAAGCGCTACCGCGACCTTGCCGATGTCCAGCGGGCGTTCGACCAATGGCGCAACGTCTACAATCTCGATCGGCCGCACGAGGCATTGGGCTTCGATGTGCCCGCGAGCCGTTATCGACCGAGCCAGCGCCCTATGCCGAACCGCCTTCCAACGGTGGAGTACGACGACGGCGAGATCGTCCGTTCCGTCTCCACCACCAAGGCCTATGTCAGCTTCAAGGGACGGCTCTGGAAAGTCCCGCAAGCCTTCCGTGGTGAGAGGCTCGCCATTCGCCAGCTCAGTGCCGACGGAAAATTCGGAATATTCTTTGCCGCTCATCAGATCGAAACGATCGATCTGCGTAACCCCAAAAGTGTCAACCATGTCTCCGAACAGGTGTAAGCTATGTCTCCGGGCTAAACAGCAGCGAAGCAATCCAGAATTTCTCCGCGGAAAGACTCTGGATTGCTTCGCTGCGCTCGCAATGACGGAGGGCAAGTTTGCCCTCCGCTTCGCGATCAGGAACTCAGTATCTGTTGCTGCGACCGTAGTCGCCGTGTCCCATCTCGCCGCCACCGCGGCCGCCGCCCATGCCCATTCCCATGCCAATCCCGACACCGATGCCGATGCCTTGCATGATGGCGGCGGGTGGCGGGCCTTGTTGAGGTGGCGCGCGCTCGACGACTTCATCAGTCGGCGGCTTGCGCTTCGGCGGTGTGTCGGCGACCTTGCGCTTTGAGGGCGGCGGCGTGTCGTCGACGCGCTTCTTGATGATGGGCGCAACCGTCGGGTTGATCGGCGTCGATGCCGGCGGGGTCGGTGCCGAGCATGGGCAGGTCGGCGCCATCGCGACGGCGACCGGGACCGCAGCGGCGGCAACCGGTAAGGCATAGTTGCGGTTCTGCACGCGGAGCAGGAGCCGCCGCGCGGTTGCGGCGAGATCGCTGTTGTCCCAGTTCGCCAGATAAGCCTCATAGGATGCACGGGTGTTGATCGCCACGGCGCGGTCCCACGCCAGCATCTGACGCCGGCGCTCCATGACGGTGCGCAAGCGCGGCGTGCGGACATCCTGCGCGTACAGTTCGATATAGGCCTGATAGGCTTCCACCGTGTCGTCGGCGATCACGAGATCATAGGCGACCTTGGCATCCTTACCCTGCAAATCCTTGCGCCAGTCAGCGACGCTGCGCGAGGCACTGGCGAGCGCCATCGAATTTGCGCCCGGCGCAGGCGGCTGGCCGCTGCTCTCGCCGAAGAACTTGAAGTCGGTCGTCAGCGACGAGCTTTCCCAGGGAATCTGGCGCCCGTCGGTCGACTGCGCCACCGCGATGCGGATGCGCTTGAACACTTCCTCGATCGGAATGTTCGGCTGCTTGGCGACGGTCAGGGCGGCCGTGGTGTAGGGACTGTCGGTGCCATCGCCGTCCTCGGCCTCGGCGCCGGGCGAGGTCGAGTACGAAATGAACGAGCCGGGTGCGCCGGCCTTGGTGTCGACGATCGCGAGCCCATGGCCGGCACCCGAGAGCGCCGGGAACGGGTTGTTGCGGCAGGCATCGAGCATGAAGATGCGCGCCCGCGTCGGCAGCGCGCCGAGCGTGTTGAGCAGGTCGTTCAGCCGCACGCCCTGCAGCGGAATGTCCGCCTCGCGCTTGGGGTCGAGATCGACAGGCACGAGATAGTTCTCGCCGTCGATCTGCAGGCCGTGCCCGGCATAGAACACCAGCGCGACGGTGTCGGCGCCGGCGGCACTGACCTTGCCGGCGAAATCCGAGATCGCCTGGCGCATCTCGTTCTGCGCGAGATTCGGTGCTGCCGTGACGGTGAAGCCGGCATTGCCGAGCAGCTCGGCCATGCCCTTGGCATCATTGGCGGCGTTGGGCAGCTCCGGCACCGTGCGATAGGCGGACTGGCCGATCACCAGCGCAAGACGCGCTTCGGCCGCAGCATCCGTCGGCGTCATCAACTGGGTAAGGGCAAGGAGACCGGAGGCAAGGATCAAATTGCAAAGGACTGGACGGCGCATGGGGTCACCTCCACTGGCAATGGGTGCAAGAATGTCACCTTTTCTAATCGTCCGCCATTGCTGCGTCTGTGCGCTGGCTCACGTTGCAACGAGCGGCGATTGGGCAGGGCGTATGCCGGAGCCGACGTGTTGCACCGTGCAGCGTCAGAACAGGCCGTGGTCCCACGGCGGCTCCGGCGCAAAGCGCGCGGCGAGGAAATCGATGAAGGCGCGCACCTTTGCCGGCGGACGACGGTCGGGCAGGTAGACCGCATGCACGGCAGATGACTGCACCTCCGGCTGGTCGAGCGGAAGCGCGACCAGCGTGCCGGCGCGCAAATCGTCGGCGACGATGAAGGTCGGCTGCCGCGCAAGGCCAAGGCCGGCCAGCGTCGCCGCGCGTAGCGCATCGCCATTGTTGGCGCGCAGATTGCCGGAGACCTGGACGCGGATCTCGCCCTCCGCGCCGAACAGCCATTCCGCGGCGCTTGCCTGTTGCGACAGCGTGTAGCCGAGGCAATTATGCCCGGCGAGATCGGCGACGCTGCGCGGCGTGCCGTGCTTGGCGAGATAGGAAGGGGCCGCGCAGACCACCAGGCGGTTCGGCGCGAGCTTGCGCGCCACCATGCTGGAGTCGCGCAATGTGCCGATTCGGATCGCGAGGTCCCAACCCTCCTCGGCGAGATCGACCAGGCGATCGTTGAGGCCGAGCTCGATCGTGACCTCGGGGTGACGCTCCGAGAAGTCGGCAATCAGCGGGGCGATCTGGCGTGTGCCAAACACGACGGGCACATTGACCCGCAGCGAGCCGCGCGGCTCGACGCGCTCGCGCGCGACCGCGGCGTCGGCCGTCTCCATGTCGGCGAGGATTCGCTCGGAGGATTCCAGATAGAGCCGGCCGGCCTCGGTGATCGATAGCCGCCGCGTGGTGCGGTGAAACAGCTTGATGCCAAGCCGCGCCTCCAGCGAGGCGACATGCTTGGTCACCATGGTCTGCGACAGGCCCATCGCCCGGGCCGCGCCCGACAGGCTGCCGCTCGCCGCGACCTTGGCGAAGACTTCCAGGCTGGTCAGGCGGTCGAGCACCTATTTCACTCTGTTAGTGTGAAGTATATTTCTAAAATAGCAGATTATCATTGTTCTGAGAATAGATCATAGATCGCCCAACAATGGAGACCGCCATGATCGATTCCCGTACCGCCCCCTACGCCGCGCTGGTGCTGCGTGTGACCCTGGGCGCGCTGTTCCTGGCACATGCCAGCCTGAAACTGTTCGTTTTCACCCCCGCCGGCACCGCAAAGTTCTTCGGCAGCCTCGGCTTCCCGCCGGAACTGGCCTACCTGGTCATGACTGTAGAGGTTCTCAGCGGCATCGCCCTGATCCTCGGCGTCTGGACCCGTTATGCGGCGCTGGCAGGCATTCCCGTCCTGCTTGGTGCGATCTTCACCGTGCATGGCGCGGCCGGTTTCTTCTTCACCAACCCGAAGGGCGGCTGGGAATTTCCCGCCTTCTGGGCGATCGCGCTGGCTGCGCAGGCGCTGCTTGGCGACGGCGCCTTCGCGCTGCGGCCCTCGCGTGATGTCGAGGCGGCGAACGGACAGCTGAGCGTCGCGCCGTCGCGCTGATCTCATCGATCGCGGAAAATGACAGAGCTGCGGGATCCCAGTCCCGCAGCTTTTTGCTGCGTGCCCATCAATCTGCGTTCGGCATCGATCCATACCTGAATTGGATCGATCTGCGGCAATCTTGCATGGAAGCCGCTTGGCCGCGATGCGGCATGATCGAAAACCTCGGCAAATATAGGCGTTGCGCTGCAATCCGTGCCGGCGCCCCTGCCGCTCGCGCGCGCATCGCGCTCCGTGGCACGCCTTGCCTGCCCCGTCGCTTTGGCCCTACTCTCCGCGCAACAGGCCGTGGCAACGACCGCGGCCGGCAAACAAAAAATATTGGGGAGAAACACCATGACCATCGTGCCCGTCAGCCGTCGCACGTTCATCAAGTCGTCGACGGCGCTGACCGCCGGCCTTGTGCTCTCTCCTGCCATCATCGGCCGCGCAGAAGCTGCGACGCTGAAGCTGAAATGCTCGTCCTCGCTGCCGAACGATCCCAAATTCGCCAACGGCCGCGTCTACTACGACAACCTCGTGAAGCAGATTAAGGCCAACGGTCTTGGCGAGCAGGTCGAGGTCGCCTTCTTCCCCGACAACCAGCTCGGTCAGGAGATCGACGTCATCAATTCGGTGAAGCTCGGCGTCATCGACCTCATGATCTCGGGCTCGTCGATCTCGGCCAATCTGGTGCCGCTGGTCGGGACCTACGATCTCGGCTTCCTGTTCTCGAGCTTCCCGCAGCAGACCAAGGCGTTCGATGCCGGCGCCGCCAAGCCGATCGAGGACGCGCTGCTCAAGGGCAGCAACATCCGTATCATCGCCTGGGCCTATAATTTTGGCTCGCGCAGCGTGCTCGCCAAGAAGCCGGTGAAGACGCCTGAGGATCTCGCCGGCCTCAAGATCCGCACGCTGCCCAATCCCGTCATCACCGAATGCCTGCGGCTGATGGGCGCCGCCGCGACGCCGCTGGCGTTCGGCGAGATCTACACGGCGCTGCAGGCCGGCGTGCTCGACGGTCTCGAGCACGATCCGCCGACCATCCTCGCCAGCAAGTTCTTCGAAACTGCGAAATTCTATGCGCTGACGCAGCACAATTTCTCGCCGCTCGCGGTCTATTTCAGCGACGTGACGTTCAACCGCATGGATCCGAAGCTGCGCGAGGGCTTCCTGGACGCCGCCAAGAAGGCCGCGGTCGACACGCGGGCCCACGGGCTTGCGGTCGAGAAAGAGGCGCTGACGGCCCTGACCGAGAAGGGCGTGACGGTGGCCGAATGCGACCGCGAGGCCTTCAAGAAGCGTGTCGCGCCGCAGATCGAAAACTTCATCAAGGCGCGGCCGGAGTCCAAGCCCGTCATCGACATCATTCGTTCGACCCAAGCCTGAGATGGTGATGGCAGACGCCGTATCGCTCCCGGGCGGCCGCCACGGGAGCATCGCCCTCCTGCTTCGCCTCAGCGACGCGATCGCGGCCGTCTTGCTGGCCGCCGATCTCGCGGTCGTCTGCGGCTCGGTGCTGCTGCGCTTCTTTTTCAACGCGCCGGTCGAATGGTCCGATGATGTCGCGCGCGGATTGATGGTTGGATCTGCCTTCTTCGGCGCGGCCAGCGCGCTGGCGCGCGGCGAGAATGTCGGCGTGTCCTTCTTCCGCGATCTGTTGCCGGGACGGCTGCGCACGCTGGTCGATGCGGCAAGCAGCCTGCTCGTCGTGCTGATCTCCGGCTATGTCGCCTACAACGCGATCAAGCTGGGCTCGCTGACCTCAGGCCAGACCACCGGCTCGGGTCTGCCACTTGAGCTCACCTTCTATCCGATGGGGATCGGCGCGCTGTTCATGACGGTGTTCGCGATCGATCATCTCTGCGCGCGGCCGCTCCCCGACATTGTCAGGGGGCTTGTTGCAGTCGCCGTCGTCACCGGCCTCTATCTCGCCTGGGATTATCTGTCGCCGTCCTCGGTGCCGTCGGCGGGCACCTTGATGCTGATCGGCTTCTTCGCCACGCTGTTCGGCGGCCTGCCGATCGGCTTTGCGCTGGCGCTGGCCGCTCTGATCTTCATCTGGGTCGAGGGCGCGTTGCCCGGCGTCATCTTCGCCCAGCAGATGGCGCGCGGCATCGATAATTTCGTGCTGCTGGCGATCCCGTTCTTCATCCTGGTCGGCTACCTCATGGAAGCCAACGGCATGTCGGTGCGCCTGATCGAGCTGTTGCAGCGCGCGGTCGGCCGCATGCGCGGCGGCCTGAACGTCGTGATGGTCGCCTCGATGGTGCTGTTCTCCGGCATCTCGGGCTCGAAGATGGCCGACGTCGCCGCCGTCGGCTCCGTGCTGATCCCGGCCGCGCGCCGCTCCAAGCAGAATCCGGGCAGCGCGGTCGCCTTGCTCGCGGCGTCCGCGGTGATGGCGGAGACCATACCACCCTGCATCAACCTGATCATCCTGGGCTTTGTCGCAAACCTCTCGATCGGCGGCCTGTTCATGGCAGGCCTGCTGCCCGCGGCGCTGATGGCGGCGGTGCTGATCGCCTTCTCCATCGTCTTCGGCAAGACGCCTGATGCCGCCGAGGAGGTCGAGCCGCAGATGGCGGTTTCAGGCCTGTGGAGCGGCGCGATCGCCTCGTTCGGCCTGATCTTCATGATCTTCTTCGGTTTCAAGAGCGGCTTTGCCACCGCGACCGAGATCTCCGCCTTTGCCGTGGCCTATGCGCTCGTCGTCGGCAGCGTCGTGTTCCGCGAGCTCAGCTTCAGATCGGCCGCGCACAGCTTCGTGCAGGCGGCGACGCGCGCCGGTCTGGTGCTGTTCATCGTCGCCGCTGCGCAGTCGCTGGCCTTCACGCTGACCTTGCAGCAGGTGCCGCATGCGGTCGGCGATTTCATGCTGGGCCTGTCCAAGACGTCGGGTGTTTGGCTGTTCATCCTGCTCGCGATCGCCGTGCTGATCGTGATGGGCTCGGTGCTGGAAGGGGCGGCCGCGCTGATCATCTTCGGCCCGCTGCTGTTGCCGGTGGCGGTGCAGCTCGGCATCGATCCCCTGCATTTCGGCGTGGTGCTGGTGATTGCGATGGGCGTCGGCCTGTTCGCGCCGCCGCTCGGGCTCGGGCTCTACGGCGCCTGCCTGATCGGCAACGTGCCGATCGAGCAGACGGTGAAGCCGATCCTGGGTTATCTCGGCCTGTTGTTCCTCTGCCTGCTCGTCATCGCCTTCGTGCCGTGGCTGAGCACCGCCTTGCCGCGCGCGTTCGGCTACTAAGGGAGTGCTGCCGTGAAAGTCCTGCTGGCCCATACGCCGGAGATGCGCCGCAATTACTATGGCGATCGCAGCCTGAACGGCTTGCGCGCCATCGCCGAGGTGATCCTGCACGAGGGCGACCAGGCGCTCGATTCTCCAGGCCTCGTCAGTGCGGCCAAGGACGCCGACATCATCGTCGCCGATCGCATGACCGAAGCTCGCGGCGAGATTTTTGCGCAATTGCCGCGCCTGCGTGCCTTTGTCCGCTGTGCCGTCGATATCAGGAATGTCGATGTCGAGGCGGCCTCGCAAGCCGGTGTGCTGGTGACACGGGCCGGTCCCGGCTTCGTGCAGGCGGTCGCCGAGCTCGCGGTCGGCTTCATGGTCGATTTGTCGCGCGGCGTGTCGGGAGCGACGGCCGACTACCACGCCGGCCGCAAGCCGGAGGCGCGGATGGGCCGCCAGCTGGCCGGCAGCACCATCGGCATCATCGGCTATGGCAGCATCGGGCGCTACCTCGCCGAGATCGCAAAAGTGCTGCGTATGCAGGTGCTGGTGGCCGATCCCTTCGCCGATGTCAGCGACAGCGCGATCCGGCATGTCGCGCTCGACGAGCTGCTCGCGGCATCGGACTTTGTCGTCTGCCTCGCCATCGCCAACGAGCAGACCGAGAAGCTGATCGGCGGGGCGGCGCTGGCGCGCATGCAGAAGCACGCATTCTTCATCAACCTCTCGCGCGGCAATCTGGTCGACGAGGCGGCGCTCGCCAAGGCGCTGCTGGAGAACCGCATTGCCGGCGCGGCAATGGATGTCGGCCGTGCACCCGACCAGATGCCGACGCCGGAGCTGGCAAGGCTGCCGAACGTCATCGCCACGCCGCATGTCGGCGGCCTGACGCCGCAGGCGATCGAATATCAGTCGCTGGAGACGGTGCGGCAGGTCGAGGCCATCATCAAGGGCGAGGCGCCGCAGGGTGCCGTCAACGCCGAGCGCTGGACGCGCAGGCGGTGAACTGCCCTAAAGCCTATCGACCGCCTTGAACGTCCCGTCCTTCTGGATCACCGTCAAGAACACCTTCGGTGGCGTGTCGATGGCGCGGGAGCCGACGGTGATGACGGTGCCGCTGATGTCGAAGCGGCCGACGTCGTTGATGATCCGCATCAGCTCCGCCCGCGTCGGGTTCGGTCCGAGATGTCTTAGGACCGCGGCGACAAAGCGGCCGGCGAGATAGCCTTCGAGCGAAACGAAGTCCGGGGTCAGCGCCGGGTCGAGTACCTTCTGTGCGGCCTGGTAGTCGGCCACGAGCTTGAGCGAGCGATCCCATGGAAATGGCACGACCTGCGAGACGATGACGCCTTCGCCCTCGGGACCGAGCTCCTTGGCAAGCGCGGTGGCGCCGACGAAGGAGATGTTGACGAATGTCGGCGAAAGGCCGCTGCGGTGCGCCAGCTTGATGAATTCGGCGCAAGGACCGTAGGTCCCGACCATGACGATCGCCTCGGGCTCGGCGCGCTTGATCACCCGCCAGGCCGCGCCGACGGCGCGGGTGTTGCGCTCGAAGGTGCCTTCGGCGGCGAGCTCGAGGCCGCGCCGGGCCAGCGCGTTCTTCACGCCGGCAAGGCCGTCACGGCCGAAGGAATCGTCCTGGTAGAAGATGCCGATGCGGGTGAACTTGCGGTCCTCGGTGAGGTGCTTGATCCAGGCCTCGGCCTCCGCGCCATAGCTCGCGCGGATGTTGACGACGTTCGGAAGCTTGAGGTCGCGCAGAAATTCGGCGCCGGTGAACGGTGCTATGAAGGGAATGTTCCGGGCTCTGGTGATCGGAATCGTCGCCATCGCCGTCGGCGTGCCAACCCCGCCGATCAGCGCGAACACCTTGTCGTCCTCGATCAGCCGCAGCGTCTGCGCCACCGAACGGTCGGGATCGTAGCCGTCGTCGCGGCTGATCAGCTGCAGCTTGCGGCCATGGATGCCGCCAGTTGCGTTGATCTCGGTGAATGCTGCGACGATGCCTTGCCGCATGCGCTGACCGAGCAAAGCTGAGGGGCCTGCGAACGCAGCCGTCTGGCCGAACAGGATCGTGTCGGCGCCGACGCCGACCTCCCCGCCGCTTGCAGCACACGTGGCTGCGGCGAGCAGTGCGAAGCTCAGCACGATGCGTGTCGCTGATCGAAACAGGTTCATCAGGAAGTGTTGCCGGATGCTGGAGAAAGCGCGCCAAGCATAGTCGCGCGGCCTGAATAGCTCGCTAACCGGCTCTGGACCGGCAGCTCCGTAATACTCCGGGTAAAACCGGCAAGTTGCGCCGATGCAGGCGGTTCAGGGGCGCACTTCGTTAACTAAGCCGTGCAATGCGGCAAGGCCTGGTTCCGAAATTGTGCAGTTCTTAACCGCGGTCCTTGTCCGATTGCCACTGCGGCGGTTCAACCAGAAGTTCGGTCCGCCGCGAAGAGGGGAACGGCGGCTTTTACGGATGGGCGATCGCGATCGGAACGATCAGGGCCGGAAACGGGGGAGCGGGTGGTGGCGCACTGCGCCGCTGCTCGGGCTCTATCGTCCTGCTCTCGTCGCAGCCGGGGTCGGTCTGCTGTTCTCGCTGGCGGGCGCTGCGGCCGTGGCGCGGTGGGAAGACCGCGTCAACAGGATCGAGTTCGAAAGCACGGCGGAGACCGATTCCATCGTCATGCAGAACGGCATGAACGAATATATCAGCCGGCTCGTCGCGCTGCGCACCCTGTTCGAATCGGCCAACGAGGAAATCACCCGCAGCGAGTTCCAGACGTTCAGCGCCCGGCTGTTCGAGCATCATCCCGGCATGCTGCGCATCTCCTGGCTGCCGCGCGTCAACCGCAAGGAACGCGCTGAATACGAGGCTGCCGCGGTCGCGGACGGCCTGTCCGGCTATCGCATCAAGTCGCTCCAGGGCGAGAGATTTGCGACCGCGCCGCAAAGCGATGAATATTTTCCGGTGTTCTATTCGACCTACCCGAAGACGTCGCCCGTCTATGGCATGGACTATGCCAGTGTTCCGGAACGCGCCGCGGCGCTCGAGCGCGCGCGTGACAACGACCGTATCGCCAGCGTTCGTGCGCGCCTCTACGATCCGCGCGGGGGTGGCCGGCTGTCCTATGCTCTCGTCGCCGTTCCCGTCTACGCCAAGGGGACCTCTCGCGACACGGTCGCGGACCGGCGCCGCAATCTCACAGGCTACGTGGTCGGCGTGTTCGACCTGCCGCTGCTGATAGAGGCCATTCGTGGCACGACCGGCGCAAGCCCTGCGGTCAGCGTGAACGTGTATCCGCCTTTCACGGCGGGGATCGTCGGCCTCGAGGAGATGATGCCGGATTATTCGTCGGCGCCTTCCGCGCCGCAGTCGATGCGCGACGTCGCGCGGGGCCTGCACTGGTCGGGCCATCTCAAGATCGGGGATACCGACTGGCAGGTGCGCGCGATGCCGACGGTCGGTGGTTCCCTCGAGATGACCTACGACCGCGCCGGCGCGGTCCTCATCGTCGGCATGCTGCTGACACTGTCACTGTCGATCTATCTGATGCTGGCAAGCCGCAACTCGCGGCGGCTGTCGCTGGCCAACCGTCGCGTGCTCGAGCTTGCGCAGACCGACGTCCTGACCGGATTGCCGAACCGCGCCTTCTTCCTTGCCCGGCTCGACGAGCTTAATGCTCAGCTGAAGAACGGCGGCTGGACCTTCTCGATCCTGATGCTCGACCTCGACCGCTTCAAGAACGTCAACGATTCACTCGGTCATGGCGCGGGCGATGCACTGCTGCGCCTGGTGGCGCAGCGGCTGAAATCCGCGGTGCGCGCCACCGACGTGCTGGCGCGGCTCGGCGGCGACGAGTTCGCTATCATCCAGGAGGGCTGCGAGGATCAGCGCGCATCGTCGACCGAGCTGGCCGCGCGGATCGCCAAGCTCATCGCCGAGCCGTTCCCATTGCCGGGGCATCGCGTCGAGATCGGCACCAGCATCGGCATTGCCGTCGCGCCGGATCACGGCAGCGACCAGGAGCAATTGCTGAAGAAGGCCGACCTTGCGCTCTATCGCTCGAAATCGGCCGGCCGCAACTGTTTCACCATCTACGACGAGGCGATGTCGGCCGAGCTCGAGGCGCGCAACACGCTGGAAGGGGATCTGCGCGACGCCATCGCGCTCTGCCAGCTCGAGGTGCACTACCAGCCGTTCATGGATGCCGGCACCGGCGCGCGGCGCGGCTTCGAAGCACTGGTGCGTTGGCGGCATCCGACCCGCGGGCTGATCCCGCCGGATCAGTTCATCGCGCTTGCCGAGGAGACCGGGCTGATCGTGCCGCTCGGTGAATTCGTGCTGCGCCGCGCCTGCGCGGATGCGGCGGCGTGGCCGTCGGACCTGATGGTCGCGGTCAATCTCTCGCCGATCCAGTTCAAGGAAGCCGATCTGTTCGATGTCATCAACGCGGCCTTGCGGGATTCCGGCCTGTCGCCGCAGCGGCTCGAGATCGAGATCACCGAATCCGTCCTGTTGGAACGCGGCACCGAGAACCTTGCTTTCATGGAGCGGCTGAAGAGCATCGGCGTCGAGCTCGCGCTCGACGATTTCGGCACCGGCTATTCCTCGCTGAGCTATCTCACCGCATTTCCGTTCGACAAGATCAAGATCGACAAATCGTTCATCCGCAATCTCACGCACCAGCCGCGCTCCTCCGCGATCATCTCCTCGATCGTGACACTGGCGCGCGGGCTCGACATGTCGGTCACCGCCGAAGGCGTCGAGACATCAGAGGAGTTCGAGCGGCTGAAGGCACTCGGCGTCAATTTTGCGCAAGGCTATCTGTTCAGCCGCCCGCTGCCGATCGACCAGATCGAGCTTGACGGGCCGGCCGAAGGCTCGCAGCGCGACGCCGCCTGAACGCCCGTCTCGCAGCATTTGAACATCACAAGAGGTCGTCATGCCCGGGCTTGTCCCGCCTGCGCGGCCGAAGCCGCTTCGGCGCGGCGAAGGCCCGGGCATCCACGTTCTTGGTACCGCTGCACGGCGTGGATGGCCGGAACAAGCCCGGCAATGACGATGTAGAGGCATTCGCTAAAATCACTTGACCCGGGCAATCCCGGATGATCGGTAGACGACCGTCTAGGGATGAAACAAGAAAAATGCGGCTTCCGTTCTTCTACGGCTGGGTCGTGGTTGCGGTGACGTTCGTCACCATGGCCATCGGCGTCAACGCGCGCACTTCCTTCTCGCTGTTCTTTCCGCCCATCATTGCCGAGTTCGGCTGGGAGCGCGGCGTGACTGCGGGCGCGTTCTCCTTCGGCTTCATCGCGTCCGCCGTGGCCAGCCCGTTGATCGGAAGGCTGATGGACCGTGCCGGCCCGCGCGCCGTGATGGAGCTCGGGGTGGCGCTGATGGCCGGCGGGCTGCTGCTTGCGCCGCTCACCAGCCAGCCCTGGCATCTCTACGTGACGATCGGCGTCATGGTCGGCGCCGGCTCCGTGTGCCTCGGCTATTCCGGCCAGTCGCTGTTCCTGCCGAACTGGTTCATCCGCAAGCGCGGCTTTGCCATCGGTATCGCCTTTGCCGGCGTCGGCATCGGTTCGATGACGCTGCTGCCATGGGTGCAGCACATGATCGAGCAGACCGGTTGGCGCACCGCCTGCACCGCGATGGGATTGATGATCCTGGTCGTGCTGGCGCCGATCAATCTGCTGCTGCACAAGCACCCCGAAGACATCGGCCTGCGGCCCGATGGCGACGGCGAGCCGGTCACGGGCGCCGCCAAGCCGGTCTCCAACATCGTCGATCCCGACTGGGCCGCGATCGACTGGACGCTGAAGCGGGCGGTTGCGACTGCGCGCTTCTGGTGGCTCGCGCTCGGTTATTTCTGCGGCCTGTACATCTGGTACGCGGTGCAGGTGCACCAGACCAAATTCCTGCTCGACATCGGCTTCAGCCCGAGCGTTGCGGTCTGGGCGCTCGGCGCCGTCAGCCTGCTCGGCATCCCCGGCCAGATCTTCCTCGGCCATACCTCCGACCGGATCGGGCGGGAATGGGTCTGGGCCATCAGCTGTGTGGGGTTTGCGATCTGCTTCGCGGCGCTGATGGCGCTGAAATACCAGCCTTCGTTCTGGCTGGTCTGGCTGATGGTGTTCACACAAGGCGCGCTCGGCTACGGGCTCACCTCGATCATGGGCGCAGTGGTGTTCGAGATTTTTGGGGGCCGCCACCAGGGCAGCATCTTCGGCATGATCATGCTCGCGGCATTGGCGGGAGGCGCGGCCGGGCCATGGGTGACCGGCCTGCTCTATGACCGCACCGGCGACTACACGCTCGCATTTGGCATTGCGATCATCGTCAGCCTTCTCTCGGCGCTGTCGGTCTGGCGGGCCTCGCCGGGCAAGGTTAGGGCCGTGGCCGGCCGGCTGCACATGCTCTAAAGCATGATCCGGAAAAGTGCGAAGCGGTTTTACGAAAAGATCATGCTCAAACAAGGAGCTAAAGCGCGATGACGATGCATCCTGATCTCATCGCGCTTTAGGGCGGGAACTCGCGCCCAATAGGTTCCGCTCGCGCTGCATTAGCACGGCATTTTTCTCGGACTGTTAAGCATGTCGCGGCTTGGCCGAACCCGGGCCGGTTGCAAAAAGGTCTTGGACACCATCGCCGCGGTAGCCTTGGGCTGGTTGCCGTATCTTGCCGATGCTGCCGGGTCGAATGATGTCTGCCTCCGACTGCCCCCTGACCAAAATGCCGGACGTGCTGCGCGCCGCGCTCGAATGCGCCGACGACGGCATCGTCATCGTCGACGATGCGCGTCGCATCACCTATTTCAACGCCGGCGCTGAGCGGATCTGGAAGCTTGCGCCTGCCGACGTGCTCGGCGGCGACGCCGCCATTCTCACGCTCAAATGTCTTCAAGCCGATCCGGTCGTGGACTTTCGCGACGAGATCAGCCTCATCAGGCGCGACGGCAGCCGGATCAAGGCCACGATTGCGCTGTCGTCGACGACCATCGACGGTACTGTCAATCACATCATATTCGCGCGCGACGTCACCGCCGAGGCCGAGCGTCGCGTCAGGATCGGGCTGCTCAACGCAGTCTCGGACCAGACCAATCGCGCCGTGATCATCGCCGACGTCGAGCACAACATCCGCTACGTCAATTCGGCCTTCACGGCGCTGTTCGGCTATACCAGCGAGGAAGCCGAGGGACGACCTGCGGCGGAGCTCATCGCCGGTTGCCATACCAACCGCAGGGCGATCGCGAAGCTCGTCAAGCGGCTCATGGCCGGCGGCCGCCGCGGCGAGGTCGAGACACTCGTTTACGACAAGAGCGGCGAGGAGATCTGGGTCTGTGCGCGGCTCGACGCCTTCCGCGACAACAAAGGCCGGCTCAGGCACATCTTCGCGCTGGTCGAGGACATCACCGAGAGCAGGCAGTTGCGCTCGCTGCAGCAGCTCATCATGAGCGCGCTCGCCGACGAGGTCCCGATCACCGAGATCGCCGACCGGCTCTGCCGCCGCGTCGAGGAGATCGCACCCGACGTCGTCTGCTCGCTGCTGCATGTCGATGCCGCAGGCCTGGTTCACCCGCTCGGGGGCCCGAGCCTGCCCGAGGACTATTCCAGCGCGCTGGACGGCATCGCGATCGGGCCTGACGTCGGCTCCTGCGGCACCGCCGCCTTCTATGGCGAGCCGGTGCTGGCTGAAGATCTCGACACCGATCCGCGCTGGCAGCCTTACAAGGCCATGCCGCTCGCAACCGGCTTGCGGGCCTGCTGGTCGACCCCGGTCAAGGCCAAGGACGGCCGGGTCATTGCCACCTTCGCATTCTACTATCGCGAGTCTCGCGCGCCGAGCAATTGGCACCGGCGCATCGTCGATGCCTGCGTCGACCTCGCCGCCTTCGCCATCGAACGCAAGGAAGCGCGCGCCGAGATCGCGCGGCTTGCCTATCACGATATTCTCACCGGCCTGCCCAACCGCGCGCAATTACGGCACCTGATCACGACCGCGATCGATGCCTGTCCGACCGGCAGCCATGTCGCGCTGGCCTTCCTCGACGTCGATCACTTCAAGGACGTCAACGACACGCTCGGCCATGCCGCCGGCGACGAGCTTCTGATCCAGCTCGCGCAGCGCCTGCGCGAGCAGATCGGGCCGGAGGATATGCTGGGCCGGCTTGGCGGCGACGAGTTCGTCATCCTGCTGCCGCATCGCAATGCCGAGAGCGCCGAGCAGGTCGCGACCCGCATCACCGAGGCGCTGGCTGCGCCCCTGCGGCTCGGATCGAAGCTGATGCCGATGTCGGCCAGCATCGGCATCAGCCTCTATCCCGACCATGCGACCGATATCGACACGCTGATGCAGCAGGCCGATGCCGCCATGTACATGGCCAAGCAGGCGGGCCGCTCCACCCATTGCATGTTCAACGCCGAAATGAACGGCCTGACCGAACAGCGGCTGGCGATGATCGCAGCACTCCGCCGCGCCATTGCCGAGGGTGCGCTCAGCCTGTTCTACCAGCCGCAGATCCGCAGCTGCGACGGCGCCGTCCATGGGGTCGAAGCGCTGGCACGCTGGCACGATGCCGTGCTCGGCGACGTCTCGCCGGCCAAGTTCATTCCGCTCGCCGAAGAATGCGGCCTGATCGAGCAGATCGGCCTGTGGTCGGTGCGCGAGGCCTGTCGGCAGATGGCGGCCTGGCGTCGCGCCGGGCTCAACATCCCCAGTGTCTCGGTGAATTTGTCGCCGATCAATTTCCGCAACGTCACCTTGGCCGCGCGGCTCCAGGATGTCCTCACCGAACACGATCTGCCGCCCGATGCCCTCATGCTGGAGATCACCGAAGGCACCTTCATGCAGGACGGCGCCGCTGCGCTGGAGACGATGCACGCGATCCGCGCCCTCGGCATCGGCCTGTCGGTGGACGATTTCGGCACCGGCTATTCGAGCCTCAGCCGGCTCGCCCATCTGCCGATCCGCGAGCTGAAGATCGACCGCAGCTTCATGCGCGACATCGAGAAGGATGCCGGCGCACTCGCGATCGCCACCGCCGTGGTCCGGGTCGGCCAGGGCCTTCGGCTGACCGTCGTCGCCGAAGGCGTCGAGACCGAAGGCCAGCGCAAGATGCTGGCCGAGCTCGGCTGCGACGTCGTGCAAGGCTACGTCTACGCCCCCGCGCTGGCGCCCGTCGCCTTCGAGCGCTGGCTGATCGAGCACTGCGCCGAGCAGGCGAGGGCGATGCTGGGGCAGCTCGAGGTCAAGCCGGCGGTTGCGGTGAAGCGCTCGGCTTGAGGCACGACGCCGGAGAACGGCTCAGGCATTCGGCTGCAGGAACGTCCCGTATTGCTTGCTCGCGGCGACCCCTGCGGCTGCCTGTCCGATGAGGCACATCGCCGCCATCATCGGCCATGGCCCAAGGCTCACCCGCCGAACGCCGACGCGAGCGAGATCGCGAATTTCCGGAATCCCCTGCGTCACCATGATATTGACCGGCAGGGGCGCCAGCTGAACCAGTCTCGCGATCAATGATCGGGTGGGCCGTGTTCATCACCACTGCAGCCTTGATCGCCGACGGTGCCGTGGCCAGCGCCTGGAAGGTCGACGTGCCGCCCCAATCCATGCCGACGACGCAGGCTTGCCCGTCCTCGCTCAGCGCGGCGATCAGCGCTTCGAGATCCTTGCCCAGTGCGATGGGATCGAAAATGCCGTCCGCCGGATCGCACGCAAGAAGCCGTCGGCCGGTGTCGTCTCCGGACCGATCAGCCGGTTCGGGCGCAAACCATCTTCCAACGCCAGCACGACCAAGGCCATCCACGGCAGGTTCAGCCTTTCGCCATTCGCGTTGTCCAGCAATGTCGCCTCGATGATCGGCAACCGATTGCGGTGAAGGGGTCGGCTTGGCGCGCGTTTTCCAGAATGACACCGGCGACCGCAAGATCGCCGGTGTGTTCGTTGAGGTCTCTGCGCCTGGCACAGGGCTCAGGCAGCGCGGATGAGACCGAGCTGCTGCAGGGCAGTGACCCCGTCGTCGAGACCGATTTCCTCGAGGATCTTTCCGTCCTTGAGTTTCAATACGGTCGTGCCGGTGAACTTCATCTTGCGGCCGGTGTTGGCCGGCAGCGATCCTGCCAGGAAGTCGGCGAATGCCGGCCCGGTATGCGTACCTCCGCCCTCCCACCGGCCGACGACATAGTCGCCTTCGGCGATGAGATCGGCGGCGCCCCAGAAATTGAGATCGGGGAACGCTTTCCGAAAGTCCGTCATGAATGCCTTGATGTCGTCGCGCCCACGGCGCGGCTCGTGCAGCGAATATTGCAGCAGCATATCCGGTGCGGCGAGTTCATCGACAATTCCGAGGTCGCAGGTCTTGCCCCAGAATTTCGTGAACCACTGGCCGACGATGGCTTTGTTATCTTGTTCAACCGTCACGATCGCTTCTCCTGTGTGCTTTGGTGCCCACCATGAGAAGCTATGACGATCACACCGCTGCTCTCCCACCCGATTCCCGACGACGGCGCTACGTTGCTGCTTCCCGGCATCGCAATGTCGAGCGCGTCGCTGGTGCGCCCTAATCCGTCGCCAATCCCGTTCGCCGCCTCAAATCCGTGATCGCGCGCAGAAAACTGTCGGCCGGCGTGGTCTCGGGATCGATCAGCCGGTGCAGGCGAAAGCCGTCTTCCAGCGCCAGCACCACCGAGGCCATCCAGGGCGGGTTCAGCGTCTCGCCTTTGGCGCTGTCTCTCAACGTCGCCTCGACGATGTCGGCGATCAGCTTGCGCCGCGCCCGCAGCCGCTTGGCGAGTTCGGGCCGGCGCTTCTCGGCGCGTGCAACGAACAGGATCATCTCGATATGCAGCAGCGGCGAGCGGGCGAGGGGGTCCTGCCGGGCCCGGTCCATCGTCTTCAGCGCCGCGATGAAGTCGTCGAGGTTCCTGTGCTGCGCCAGGATCTCCATGTTGCGCCGGATCGATCGCTCGACATGGTCCTCGAGCATGGCGAAGATCAGCTCGTCCTTGCTCTTGAAATTCGAATAGAACGCGCCGCGGGTGAAGCCGGCCTCCGCCGCAATCGCCTCGATGCTGGCGCCGCCGATCCCGTCCTGCTCGAACACGCGCGCGGCTGCCTCGAACAGCGCCTCGCGCGTGTCGTCCCTGGTCGGCCTGGTTCTCAGTCTTGACATCCCTCAAGGTTAGGGCAAAATGCAACTCGATACAACAATGTATCGAGTTGATAAATCATCAGGGATGGTTACGCCGGCTTTCGGAGCTGCAAACCGGCGTATCGTGTCATGCGGCAACCGACGTGAGGTCACCATGAACGAGCCAGTTCAGAGCGTCGCCAGCGATCCCCTGTTCAATCCGCTCGCGCCGGACTTCATCCGCAATCCCTATCCGCATTACGACCGGCTGCGCGCGATCGACCCGATCCACGTCACGCCGTTCGGCCAGTTCGTGGCCAGTCGTCATGCCGAGGTCAGCCTCGTGATGCGCGACAAGCGTTTCGGCAAGGATTTCGTCGAGCGCACGAGCCGCCGTTACGGCCCCGACATCATGAAGGAGCCGGTGTTCCGCAGCATGGCGCACTGGATGCTGCAGGCCGATCCGCCCGATCACACCCGCCTGCGCGGCCTCGTGGTGAAGGCGTTCACCGCCCGCCGCGTCGAGGACATGCGCCCGCGCATCCAGGAGATCGTCGACCAGACCATCGATACCGTGATCGGCCGCGGCCAGATGGACCTGATCGAGGATTTCGCCTTCCGCCTGCCTGTCACCATCATCTGCGAGATGCTCGGCATTCCCGAGGACCATCGCGAGGTGTTTTACAAAAGCTCGCGCGAGGGCGGCCGGCTGCTCGACCCGGTGCCGATGACGCCGGAGGAGATCGCCAAGGCCAACGCCGCCACCACGATGGCGCAGATGTATTTCCAGCAGCTGTTCGAGCTGCGCCGCAAGTCTCCCGGCGACGATCTCATCAGCCAGCTGGTGCAGGCCGAGGAGGACGGCAACAAGCTCACCAATGAGGAGCTGACGGCGAACATCATCCTGCTGTTCGGCGCCGGCCACGAGACCACAGTCAATCTGATCGGCAACGGCCTGCTCGCGCTGCATCGCAATCCGGACCAGCTGGCGCTGTTGAAGGCGCGGCCGGACCTGATGACGGGCGCGATCGAGGAATTCCTGCGCTACGATTCCTCGGTGCAGATGACCGGGCGCGTGGCGCTGGAGGAGATCGACGATCTCGGCGGCAAGACCATCCCCAAGGGCGAGACCGTGCTCTGCCTGCTCGGCTCGGCCAATCACGATCCGGCGGTTTATCCTGACCACCCCGAGAGGCTCGACATCGCCAGGCCGAACGTCCGGCCGCTGTCGTTCGGCGGCGGCATCCATTTCTGCCTGGGGGCCCAATTGGCCCGCATCGAGGCCGAGATCGCCATCGCCACGCTGCTGCGGCGGCTGCCGGATTTGCGCATCGACGACGTCGAGAACCCGGAATGGCGGCCGACCTTCGTCTTGCGGGGCTTGAGGCGCCTTCCGGCCAGCTGGTGAGGCCGGGTGCGTTAACCGCCGCGCGCAACAGTCGCTGTGACTTCGCCACACTTCCCCCTATATAAGGGGCTGTTCCGGCGCGCCTGAAGCTTGGTTTGTCAGCTTGGGTTTGACCCGGGTGCCGGCTTGGCCGAGGGGAGACCCGTGCAGACGACGCTGCTCGGATTGGCGATTGCCTTCATCTTAGCGCTGCTGGCCGCGCTGATCGGGCCTTACTTCATCGACTGGAACCAGTTCCGGCCCCAGTTCGAGGCAGAGGCGACCCGAATCATTGGCGTGCCGGTGCGCGTGGCGGGCGAGCTCGATGCGCGGCTCCTGCCGGCGCCGACATTGCGGCTGCGTTCGGTCACCTTCGGCGGCAACAATGATCTCGGGCGCTTGCGCGCCGACAAGCTCGACGTCGAGTTCAGCCTGAGCTCGTTGATGCGCGGCGAATGGCGTGCCACCGAGCTCTCGGTCGGCGGCATGGCGGCGGATCTCGGCCTCGACGCCAGGGGCAAGGTCGATCTGCCCTCCACCGCGAGCGGCACCTTCAATCTCGCCTCGCTCGCCATCGAGCGGCTCAACCTCACCGGCCGCATCGCCCTTCACGATGCCGCCAGCCGCTCGACGCTCGAGCTGATTGACATCGGCTTCTCCGGCGACGTCCGCTCGCTCGCGGGATCGGTGCGGGGCGATGGTCATTTCACCGCCAACGGCGTGCGCTATCCGTTCCGCGTCTCCTCCGGCCCCAACCCCGACGGCAGCGCCACCCGCGTGCACCTCAATATCGATCCCGGCGAGCGCGCCATCCTGGCCGACCTCGAAGGCGTGCTTGCCTTCGACAACCGCTCGCCGAAATTCGATGGCGCGCTGACGCTGGCCGTGCCGCCACCGAAGAAAGCAGGCGAGGCGGGGCCGACGCCCTGGAAGCTCACCGCAAAGCTCAAGGCCGATCCGGCCGGTGCCAAGTTCGACCAGATCGACGCGAGCTTCGGCGCGGAAGACAGCGCGCTGAAAGTCGGCGGCGTCGGCGACCTCAGGTTCGGCGCTTCGCCGCTGCTGCGCGCGGTGCTGTCGGCGCGGCAGGTCGATGCCGACAAGCTCGCCGGCCGCGACGATGCCGAGCCGCTGCGTATCCTGCCGGCCCTGCGCGCGGGTCTCGCGGCGATTCCGCAGGCGCCGATCCCGGCGCAGATCGAGTTCAACTCCGACCAGATCATGCTGGGCGGCC
>NZ_LJYG01000052.1:21505-22842 GCF_001440035.1 Bradyrhizobium manausense
GGCTCGAGCTGCGCGCACCCGGCATGACGCAGGTTTCGCTCAACGGCGCCGCGCCCGGCGCCGACAGTTTCAGCGGCCGCCTCAGTGTCGAGTCCTCCGATCCGGATACGCTGGTGGCCTGGCTGCAGGGCCGCAACGAAATTATCCGGCGCAGCACGAGGCCGCTCCGTCTCGATGGCAATGTGACGATCGCGGCCAATCATCTGGCCATCGACGCCCTGAAGGCCGACATTGAAGGTGGCACCGTCCAGGGGCGGATCGCCTTCGTGCAAACGGGCGCGAACAAAGGCTCGCGGATCGAGGCGGAGCTGAAGGCGGACCGTCTCGATCTCGATGCCGCCACGAGCTTTGTCCGCGCGGTCGCAGGTCCCCAAGGCGAATGGCCGGAGGAGGCGAAACTTTCGCTCGACATCGGCCGCGCGATTTCGGCGGGACAGGAGCTGCGGCCGTTCGCGGCCAGGCTCGGCTACGGCCCGACCGCACTCTCGCTGGAGCAATTGCACTTCGGCCAGGCCAGCGGCGTGACCACGGAGGCGAGCGGCAGCTTTGACCGCACCAGGGCCACCGGCAAGCTCGCGCTGAAATCGTCGGCCAATTCTCTGCGCGATCTCACGGCGTTGCTGGAGCCGGTCGCGCCCGCGGTCCGCGCGCGCTTCGACGCCATCCCGGCCTTGCCCGGCGCAACGCGCTTGAAGCTCGACCTCAGCCTTGACAAGAGCGCCGAACATGCCGACCGCAGCGATGCCCGTATCGTGTTCGACCTCGATGCGCCGCAGCTCAAGGCCGCCGCGACGTTCGCCGCGCAGCCGCAGGTCGCGGCGGTTGGCGGCCTCGACATCGAAAAACTACGGGGCAGCGACTTCACGCTGGAGTCGAAAATCTCGACGCCGCAGGCCGCCGCGCTGACGGCGCTGCTTGGCCTCGATCGCATCGTTGCCGCAGGCGCGGGCGCCGCGCAGATCGAGGGCAGGCTGAGCGGCGCCTGGCGACGGCCGATGCAGCTGAATGCAAAGCTCGGTGGCGGCGGCCTGGACGCGGATGCGCAAGGCAGCGTCGACTTGTCGGCGGCTGAGCCCAAGGCAAACGTGAACCTGCACGTCCGCAACGTCAATCTGGCGCCGCTGTTCGGGGCCGCTCCGGCCGATAAATCGGCTCAGACTGCGAGCCTGTCCTCCCGCCTCACGCTGGCAGGCAATCGCCTGATCTTCGACGATCTCGACGGCACCGCATCGGGTTCACGCCTGCGCGGCCATCTCGTCGTGACGCTTGATCAGGAGAAGAGCGTCGACGGCGAAGTCGGGCTGGACACGCTCGACCTGATGCCGGCGCTCGCGCTT
>NZ_LJYG01000052.1:22871-29726 GCF_001440035.1 Bradyrhizobium manausense
GAGCCGCTCAGCGCGGGCCTCATCACCGGCTGGCGCGGCCGGGTCGCGTTCCAGGCGCTGCGCGGCAACCTGCCCGGGGGAATCGAGATTCGTCCCTTCAGCGGCGCGCTCAGGGGCGACGGCCAGTCGCTCGCGCTCGACGCACTCAAAGGCAGCCTCGGTGGCGGCGAGATGACCGCAAGCCTCGATGCCCGCAACGGCCCCAACGGTCTGGCGCTGAATGCGCATCTCGATCTCGGCAATGTCGATGCGGCCTCGCTGCGCTACCGCGATCTGGCGCTGCCGAAGGGGCGCATCTCGGCGCAGATGACGCTGACGAGCCAGGGCCGCAGCGTCTCGGCGCTGACAGGCGCACTCGCCGGCAACGGCACGGTGACGCTTGATGCGGCCGAGATCAACGGCCTCAATCCGCGCGCCTTCGAGATCGCCATTCGCGCCAGCGACAATGGCCAGATCTCCGACGACACCAGATTGCGTCAGCTGGTCGAGCCCGCATTGTCCGCGGGGCCGATCGCGGTCGCCTCGGCGCAGATCCCGTTCACGATCCGCGACGGCCGCCTGCGCGTCGGCGCAACGCCGCTGGAAGCGAAGAACGCCCATGCCATCGTCTCCGGCGGTTACGACATTCCCGCCGACCAGGCCGATATCCGCGCCAGCCTCACGCCGATCATGACCGGTCTCTCCGGCGCACCGCCGGAGATCCAGCTGTTTGCGGCCGGACCCCCCGACAAGCTCAGCCGCACCGTCGATCTCACGCCGTTGTCGTCGTGGCTCGCGGTGCGCACGATCGATCGCGAGACGCGACGGCTCGATGCCATCGAGCGTGGCGAGCCGCCGCCCGCAACCGCCGCGCTGCCGACGCTGGTCTCGCCCGAGCCTGAGCCGTCGCCGACCGAGGTGCCGTTGCCCGGCCGCGATCCGCGCCGCCCGCCGCCGAAGGCGAAGCTGGAGCCCAAAGCCGCACCGACACCGAAGCCGCCGCTGGCCGCGCCCGCTGCGCCGAGCCCGCCGTTGGCGAGCCAGCAAGTCGCCCCCTTACCGCCGCCGATCGACGTGCGGCCCGCCCCGGGCCCACCGCCCGCAAAGCCGCGGCCGAAGCCGCCGCTGGTCCTGACGCCGCAGAATCCGTAAGGCATCAATAAGGAAAGCTCGAGCCGCGGGCTCTTCTTACCTCTCCCGCTTGCAAGAGGTATGTCGCCGCGAGTCCGAAATCGTAGGGTGGGCAAAGGCGCACTTGCGCCGTGCCCACGATTAGGTGGTGGGCACGCTTCGCTTTGCCCACCCTACGATACTCCGGGAGGGTGGAGCACACCTTGCGCCGCAGTAACCGAACTTCCTCGCATTTGAACGAATTTTCGTCGGCAAAACTGATGTGACGGTTTTACTGGATTCTCGCGTTTGTTCCCTAGTGTTGGTCCCCAGAGGAATCCGGCGTCCTGCCCGCATCGGCAGGATGGCTCGCCAGCAACTGGACCAAGAACTGGGGTTATCGCGATGGATGGGGCGAAAACGCTTCTACAGGATCTGGACGACGCAATCGCGCGCGGCACGGACGAGAGCCGGGCGAAGGCGTTGTGGCATGCGACTGATCTTCTGATCACCGGCCGCTACGTCGACGACGAGATCAGCATGTTCGGCGAGGTCATCGGCCGGCTTGCCGACGAGATCGAGGTCGCCGCGCGGGCGCAGCTCTCCGAATTGATGGCAGGCTGCGATCACGCGCCGCTCAACGTCATCGAGAAGCTCGCGCTCGACGACGAGATCGCGGTCGCCGGCCCCGTGCTGCGCGACTCCGTCAGGATCGGCGAGAAGGTGCTGGTCGAGAGCGCCATGACCAAGGGCCAGGCGCATCTGCTCGCGATCTCCCAGCGCGAGACGATCGGCGAGGCCGTGACCGACGTTCTCGTCAAGCGTGGTAACCAGGAGGTTGTCACCTCGGTCGCCAGGAACGAGGGGGCGCGCTTCTCCGGCTCGGGCCTGCTGCACATGGTCCGCCGCGCCGAGGGAGATTCGATTCTTGCCGAACAACTTGGCCTGCGCAAGGACGTGCCGCGCCACGTCTTCCAGCAGCTCATCTCCAAGGCGTCGGAGGACGTCCGTCGCCGCCTCGAGACCGAGCGCCCGGAGATGATGTCGCAGATCCAGAGCTCGGTGACCGAGGTCACCGGCGACCTGCAGTCGAAGTTCGGCCCGTCCTCGCGCAGCTATTTCGTCGCCAAGCGCGTGGTGACGACGCAGTACCGGCAGGGCAACCTGAACCAGGTCTCGATCTCGAACTATGCGCGCCAGCATCGCTTCGACGAGGTCCAGATCGGCCTGTCGCTGCTGTCATCGCTGCCGGTCGACGTGATCGAGCGGGCGCTGATGGATCGTAACCGCGAGATGATCCTGGTGCTGTGCAAGGCTCTCGACTTCTCCTGGGACACGACGATGTCGCTGCTCTTCCTCGGCGCCAAGGATCATCTGATCACGGCGCGCGAGCTCCACGACAATGAGCGCGATTTCAGCCGGCTCAAGATCGAGACCTCGCGCAGCATTCTGAAATTCTACCAGTCGCGCAAGAACAGCGCCGGCGCCGATCCCGCCACGGGTCGTCAGCCCGAGCTCCAGGTCCACTGAGCGGGATATCGAGGGAGTATTTGCAATGTTGCCTCAATTCGGCACCGCGATTCGCAAGAACAAGAGCCTCGCCAAGACGCTTCCCGCCAAGCCGCTTCCCGCCGAGACGGGCGGGGCAGCTCCGGAGAAGGCCACGGTCGACGCCGCATGGCTCGTGCTGGAAGCCGCCAACGATCTCGGCGACCACGCCGCGATCGAAGCCTGCCGCCGCGTCATCGACGCCGAGCTGAACGGCACGGTCGCCGCCAGTGCGGATACCGATCTCGTGGTCGGGTATTTCAGGTAACGACTTCAAGCTCACCCCTCACAGTCGCGCGAGCTATCGTAGGGTGGGCAAAGCGAAGCGTGCCCACGACTTTCTATCGGAGCGCCGAATTCGTGGGCACGGCGCAAGTGCGCCTTTGCCCACCCTACGATCTTCAACCGGCGGGATTAATGAATCGGCCGCACAATCAGCCGCAATTCCAGATCGCGCCGATCGGCGTCCGCGTCCAGCAGGGACCGAAGCTGCCGCCATTGTAGCGCGAGCCGCCAAAGCCCGGCCGGCCGAAATAATGCCATTCGCCGTCGAAGAAACGGTAATAGGCCGGCACCGGATCGATGTACCAGGGGCGCTGGTTTTCGCGCGCGTAGCGACGAAAGCCGTTCTTCTGCATGAAGATCGGCTGGGTGTTGCTCAGCGGCTGGCGATAGCCCGGCAGGAAGCCATAGCCGTGCCAGGCTTGCCTGGGTTTCTTTGCGACGGCCTCGGCAGGCACAATGGCCGGCAGCAGCGACAGGATGACAGCAACAAAGAGACAGAGAAGGCGTGACATGGTCAGACCATAGACAGCCGGTCGCGCGAAAGCCATTCAAATCCGAGTGGGATTGTCGGGCCAGAAGCAGTCGTCGTACCTCGACCTGTGGCAGCAGTGTCAGTGGGTGCGGAAGCTGTTTAGCCTCATCCTGAGGAGACCGCTGGAAGCGGTCGTCTCGAAGGACGAGGCGTGCGTGCAGGTCGCCCAATGAGCCCGTATGCGATGGCCCTCGGCTGCGAGGGACTTCTTGCCGGTTTCGGCGGTCTCTCGCCATAGCGCGTAGGATGGTTTGAGCTCTTGCGAAACCCATCATTGCATACGAGTGTGTTGCAGCGTGATGGGTTTCGCAAGAGCTCACCCATCCACAAACTCAGCCCGTCCGACGAACTGAGGACAGGATGACGCGTCGGAGATTTATAGCGATTGGCGTTGGATTGCCGGCTTGGCCTTGGTTCGACCGAAACTTCCTGATGCCGTTGGAGAGCTAGCGATGACCACTCTCTCTTGGATCGACCTCGTCGAGAGGAATGCCACCGAGTTTGGCGAGCTGGTGGCGGGCATCGATCCATACCTGCCTGAGCTTCCTGCCTTCTTCGATCATAGAGGGGACGGCTCATGGATTGAAGACTACGTCACATTCATGCTTGAGCTACTCAAGGGCCAGGTCGGCTTTGTAAAGTTTCAGTCCGCATATTTTGAAGCCTGCGGACTAAGGGGCCTGACGGCACTATCGGCCGGCATTGCACAGGCGAAGGCCAACGGGATGGCGGTCATTCTCGATGCCAAGCGAGGTGACATCGGATCGACTGCAGCGGCCTACGCCCGGGCCTATCTCACCCCGGCCTCAGCCGGTGGCAGCGGCGACTTTGAAGTCGACTGCCTGACAGTCGCTCCATTCATGGGCCCGGATACGCTGGAGCCTTTCGTCGATTGCTCGCGTAGCTACGGTAAGGGTCTGTTTGTTCTCTGCAGAACATCAAATCCGGGCGCAGGTTGGCTTCAAGACAAGGTGGCAGGGAACAGGCTGATCTCTGAACATGTTGCAGACTTGATCGCCAATATCGGGCCACCGCAGGAGGGTGCGCAACGTCTGAGCGCGATTGGCGCGGTTATTGGTGCAACGGCCGTTCATGAGGGCAGGCGGTTGCGGCAGCTCATGCCGCGATCGATCATACTTGCACCGGGGCTGGGCGCGCAGGGCGCGGATGCCGCCACCATCGGCGCCATGCGCGGACAATTCGATGGCGATCTCCTCCTCCCAGTTTCGCGTGGACTTTCGGCCGTCGTCGATCGCAATCTTGATGCAGACGCGTATCGCAATCTCGTGCTGGAAAGAATCGCTACGTTCAAGCTCCTATCCACGCGACGCAGCGGCCTTGCCCGAACGAGCGCGTGACGCTTTGACGCCAAGGGCGGACGCGGTGCAAGGATGGCATTCCGTAGCATCACAAAAAGGCCCCGCCGAAGCGAGGCCTCCTTGTTTTACGATGCTGGCACGAACTAGTCGTCGTCCCAGTGGTGACGGCGGATCACGACGCCGCGATCGTAGTCGCGGTCGTGGTGGTACCAGCCATGATGCCAGCCGCGATCGTGCTCGTAGATGCGGGCACGCGGGCCGTAATAGTCATCGCGGTCGCCGCCGACATAGACGCCGAAGCCGGCCGCATTGGCGATGGTGGGGGCACCGATTGCGAGTGTCGCAACTGCCGCAAGAGCGTAAGTCAGCTTCCTCATCTGTTCCTCCTCCTTCTGCATCGTCGGTTCGTCAACGGATGCCGCCGCTGCCTGTTGCAGGAACTGACAAGAAACTTTCTTGAATGGGTGTTCAGGTTTCACACACGCCATCGTCAGAAAGCCAAAAACCTATGTTGCGCTGCGGATGAGCTGGAACATTTGTATCGCGCGAGCCAAAGGTCCAACATGTCGGAACCACCTTCGATCCTGATCGTGGAGGACGAATATCCGCTGCAGGGCGTGCTCGAGAGCGTGCTGGCGGATGCAGGCTTTGCCTCCGACATCCTTTCGTCCGGCGAAGAGGCGATGACGGTGTTCCTCGCGCGCGGCAAGCGTCACAAGGCGCTGGTGACCGACGTCTATCTGGGCGGCAAGCTCAATGGTTGGGATCTCGCGCGGAGAATGCGGGAAAAGGATCCGGCCCTTCCGGTCGTGTACATCACCGGCGGCGCGGGTGCTGGATTGTGGAAGTCACAAGGCGTGCCCAACAGCCTGTTGCTGGAAAAGCCGTTTCATCCCGAACATTTGGTTGCGGCGCTCACGAGGCTGTGAGCCGCCGGCATGTCATGCGTCATCGCCTGATACGATAGATCACGACGTCCTCGCCGTGATGCGCCGTGTGTTTCTCCAGTGCATAGCCTGCCTTCTCCAGCACGCGCCGTGAGGCGACGTGTTCGACAGAGACGAGACCGATCACGGATGGCAGCTGAAGCTGCGACAGGCCGATGTCAGTCAGCGCGGTCGCGATCTCGCTGGCGAGGCCCTGGCCCCAGTGGTTGCGCTTGAACGTGTAGGCGATCTCGATCTCGTCGACGCCGTCCACGGGAATGTGCCGGATTCCGGCCCGCCCGGCGAATGCACCGTCCTTCGTGCGTAGCGCCCACAGGCCAAATCCGTGCCGGTCCCAATGTGTCATGTTAGTCGCAACATAGACCTTCGTGACGTCGGCGGAACGCACGCCGCCGAGATAGCGGGAGACATCGGGATCGAGATGGAGCGCGACGAGGTCGGTCAGGTGACCTTCGTTCAGCCTCTCGGCGATCAATCTCTCGGTGCTGAAGCGGTCCATGCTGACAGATAGCTGCTCTTGAAGCCCGTTGTCGATCGCTTTCGGGGCGCAAGACCACGCATCAGCATCGGTTGGAGCGCTTGGTGTCGATTGCGCGCCCGAGCTCTGACGTCACCGCGCTCAGCGCTGCGGCCAGTTCCTCGATGTGATAGGGTTTCGGCAGGATCTGGATCCCCGCCAATTCAGCGTCGTGAACTGCGGCCTCGGAATACCCGCTGGTCAGGAGCACGGGTATGTCGCTTCGCCGTCGTCTGATTTCGCGGGCGAGCTCCACGCCATTCATGCCGCCGGGCATCATGATGTCGGAAAAGACGAGGTCGACCGTTCGGCCGTCGGCGAGAGCGCCGAGCGCGGCGGCGCCGCTCGCTGCGTGGGTGACCTCGTAGCCGAGCTGTGCGAGCATCTCGCTCACCAGTGCGGCGACCTCCTCGTCGTCTTCGACCAGCAGAATGCGGCCGTGGCTGCTTCTTGTCGGCCGCACCATGTTCAGATCCACGAGGTGCAGCTCTCGGGAGGGAACGTCGTGCGATCGCGGCAGGTAGAGTTCGATGCTGGTGCCTTTGCCGACCTCCGAGCGAATGCGGACCGTCCCCCGCGACTGTGTCGCAAATCCGTGGACCTGGGCGAGGCCGAGCC
>NZ_LJYG01000052.1:29733-42131 GCF_001440035.1 Bradyrhizobium manausense
CGACCTCCTTGGTCGTGAAGAACGGCTCGAACACGCGCGACAGGATTTCCGGCCCCATGCCGACACCGGTGTCGATGACGGACAAGCGCACAAAGTCTCCCACAATCTGCTCGTCCTTCAGATCGGGAAGATTTTCCCCGCGCACGACGATCGTGCCGCCATTGGGCATGGCGTCACGGGCGTTGACGGCGAGGTTGAGGATCACGAGCTCGAGCTCGCCGGGATCGACCTCAACAGGCCAGAGCGTGTCCGGAAAATCGAACTCGACGTGGACGTCGCCTCGCAGGCTCCGATCGAGCAATTCGCGCATGCCGCCCATCTGCGCAGCAATATCGACCGGCTCTGGCCGGAGTGTCTGCCGGCGAGAGAAGGCAAGAAGCTGCCGGGTCAGGCTGGCACCGCGCTGCGCCGCCTGAACCATTCCGTCCATCAGGCGGCGCCTGCGGTCCGGATCAGTCTGGCGATCGAGCATGTCGAGGCCCCCGGAAATGACCATCAGCAGATTGTTGAAGTCATGCGCCACCCCGCCGGTCAACTGGCCGATGGCCTCGATCTTCTGGGCCTGTCGAAGCGTCTCCTCGACCCGGGCGCGCTCGTTCATTTCAAGGCGTAACTGCTCATTGGCCTCCGCCAGCGCGCGCGTCCTCTCGACCACGAGTTTCTCGAGCTGCTGAGCGATCTGCTCGCGCGCGGCGAGCAGGGCCCGGATCTCATATTGGCGCCCCCGGGCGCGCAACGCCGACTGAACGGCGCTCGTCAACGTCATCGGCTGCAGCGGCCGTTCGAGCAGCGACACGTTGCGAAGCAGCGAGACAAGGCTGCGGCGCCACGCCATGACCGCCGGCTGTTCACGGTGACTGGTCAGGACGACGAAGGGCAGATCCGACCAGGGCGGCTGGCTCTCGATCCATTGTGCCAGCGGCACCGTGTCCTTGCCGAACAGGGCTTCCTCGGCCACGAAGACGGTGCCGACCCCGAGCGCCATCTCGCTGACGAGTTCGGCCAAGTTCCTGCAGTTGACCGCCTCCAGGTTCGCGCTGCGGAACAGCTCGACCGATGCAGGCCCGTCCCGCCCGATCGGAGCAAAGACGAGAATCCGTTGATCCGGCGCGGCGCTCATTCAGCGGTCTCTTCGGACAGCGCCGGGCCGGTATAACGCGGCGTGCCGGAAAAGATGCCGCTGAAGTCCTTGAGGGGCGGGCCAAGCTTGATGCCGCTGGTGGTAAGCCGAAACTCGCGGATGGTATGCTCGTGATTGCCGCTGCGCTTTTTGACGACCGACAGAGCGCGCCGTACCGTTCCGCCGACTTCGAAATAGCGCAGCATCAGCACCGCATCGCTCAAATAGCTGATGTCGAGGCTGGTGTCGGTCGGGCCCACCAAGCCATGCTGGGCAAGGATCAGGATGGTCAACACGCCTTGCTGGGCGAGATAGCTGAGCAGCTCGTGCATTTGCAGGATGAGAAAGCGTTCGTCCGGCATCGCGTTCAGATAGCCGTTCAGGCTGTCGATGACGACGATTCGGGCGTTGTCGCGCTCGACGCTGTCCCTCACATTGGCGGCGAACTCGCCGGGCGATAGCTCGGCCGGATCGACTTGCTGGAAGCGGATGCGGCCCGAATCGATGTGCTTGTCGAGATCCAGCCCCAGCGTCCTGGCGCGCGCTTCGACGGTGCCGCGGCCCTCGTCGAACGCAAAGAACACGGCGTGCTCGCCGCGCTCCGCCGCCGCGATCGCATAGGTGAGAGCCACCGACGATTTACCCACGCCGGCCGCGCCAATGAGAAGGGCATTGGTGCCGCGCTCCAGACCGCCGCCCAGAAGCTGGTCGAGCTCCGCGTTGCCGCTCGGCGTGAAATCGCCGGTGAATGATCTGTGATGTTCGGCCGCCACGAGCCGGGGAAAGATGGCCAGCCCGCCTCGTTCGATGATGAAGTCGTGATAGCCGCCGCGAAAGCGGATGCCGCGCATCTTGATGACGCGAAGCCGGCGCCGCTCCGCGCCGTAATCGATTGCGAGCTGCTCGAGCATCACGACCCCGTGCGCGATCGAATGCAGTTGCAAATCGTCTTGCGCCGACGACAGGTCGTCGAGCAGGACGACGGTGCAGTTGCGGTTGGTGAAGAAGTGCTTCAAAGCCAGCACTTGACGCCTGTAGCGCAGCGGGTTCTGGGCCAGGAGGCGAAGTTCGGACAGGCTGTCGAGCACGACGCGGGCCGGGTTGATCCGCTCGACCTCCTTGAAGATCAGGCCGGTGGTCTCGCTCAGCTCCACCTCGGCCGGATGAAACACGGTGAGCTCGCGGTCCGGATCGAGCGTCGTTTCCGGCGGGACCAGCTCGAAGATGTCGACGCCCTGCAGCGACCAGCCGTGTCGCTGCGCGACGACAGTCAGTTCGCGTTTGGTTTCGGAGAGCGAGATGTAGAGCACGCGCTCGCCATCCCGCACGCCGCGCAGAAGGAACTGAAGCGCGATCGTCGTCTTGCCGGTCCCGGGCCGTCCCTCATAAAGATACATCCGGTTGGCGTCGAACCCGCCGCAGAGGATGTCATCGAGGCCATCGCTGCCGGTCGAAATTCGCGGCAAATCCGAGGGATTGCTGCCTGGAGCATTGGACGAACCGGTCAATTGAAACCTCTATACGCTCTGGAAAGGCCCGCTATTGCCCCGAGCCTCCACGAGGCCAGTCAGGAAAAAAGGTCCGCAATAGGAACTCGCTAGCAGCGATCGAGTTCCCGGCGGCTCTTCATCCGATCCCCGCACCATAGGACGCGAACAACCCAGGCAGGGTCGGTTCACAATTGCACACAAGTCGCTTTGGGAGCCTTGGAGATGGCGGGAGACGTCGGGTCGGGATTCAAGCGCGACGAGAGTCGAGGTGGTCGTCGTGCAGGCGCTCGACGAGCAGCCACGTCGTGCTGTAGCTATTCATGGAAGCAGATGCTTGTCGGGGATGATGGTATCATGCCAATGTTTTGCCCGACGCGTCAACGGATTTTCAGAAGTCCATAGTTCGTAGCCCGGATGGAGCGGAGCGCAATCCGGGGCCGGCGGGGCGTCGTGGGAGGAAACCCGGATTTCGCTCCGCTCCATCCGGGCTACGGCCATCGATTTCACAACCCCGTCTACTGTGCATGGGGTTGTTTTCGAGGTTTGGTTTGCGGGGCGCTAGCCGGCGCCCAGCGCGACCGCGACATTGTAGGTCAGAAGGCTCGCTGCATAGGCCAGCACCAGCATGTAGCCGAAGGTCGCTGCCATCCAGGTCCAGCTTCCGGTCTCGCGCCTGATGACGGCGAGCGTGGAGGCGCATTGCGGGGCGAAGATGTACCAGGCGAGCATCGACAGCGCGGTGGCGAGCGACCATTTGCTCGCCAGCACCTGGCCGATCTGCTCGGCCGCCTCCTTGCCGCCTTCGATCGCATAGACGGTGCCGAGCGCAGCGACCGCGACCTCGCGCGCCGCCATGCCCGGGATCAGTGCGACCGCGATCTGCCAGTTGAAGCCGACCGGCGCGAGCAGCGGTTCGATCGCCTTGCCGATGATGGCAGCGAGGCTGAAGTTGATCGCGGGCTCGGTCGCGCCTGCCGGCGGCTGCGGGAACGAGGCCAGGAACCAGATCAGCACCATCATCGAGAAGATCGTGGTGCCGGCGCGCTGCAGGAACATTTTTGCGCGGGTGAAGATGCCGATGGCGATCGATTTCAGCCTGGGTACCTTGTAGTCCGGCAGCTCCAGCATGAACGGCGCCGGCGCGTAGTCGCGCAGCATGAAGAATTTGATCAGGAACGAGACGACAAGCGCGCTGGTGATGCCGGCGGCGTAGAGGCCGAACATCACGAGGCCCTGCAGGTTGATGAAGCCCCAGACGTCCCTCGCCGGAATGAACGCCGAGATGATCAGCGTGTAGACCGGGATGCGCGCCGAGCAGGTCATCAGCGGCGCGATCAGGATCGTGGTCAGCCGGTCGCGCTTGTTGTCGATGACGCGCGTCGCCATGATGCCGGGAATGGCGCAGGCAAAGCTCGACAAGAGCGGAATGAAGGCGCGGCCGTGCAGGCCGGCGCCGCCCATGATGCGGTCCATCAGGAACGCGGCGCGCGCCATGTAGCCGAAATCTTCCAGCAGCAGGATGAACAGGAAGATAAGGATGATCTGGGGCAGGAACACGATCACGCTGCCGACGCCCGCGATCACGCCGTTCTGCAGGAAGCTCTGCAGCAGGCCGTCGGGCAGGGTGGCCTGCACGAACGCCCCGAGCGCGTCGAAGCCGGACTTGAGCAGGTCCATCGCCGGCTGCGCCCAAGCGAACACGGCCTGGAACATCACGAACAGGATCAGCGCCAGCACGATCAGGCCGCCGACCGGATGCAGCACGATCGCATCGATCCGCGCGGTCAAGGTGTCGGGTCTCGCAGGCAGGCTGACGCAGTCCGAGATGATGCGGTCGGCCTCGCGCTGGGTCGCGCGCAGCTCGGGGACGCTGAGTGCGCGCCAGCTGTTTTCCCGCGGTTCGGAGGCGAGCCTGGCGGAGATCTCGTCGGTCAGCTTCAAGAGGTCGGCGGTGCCGCCCTTGCGCACGGCGATAGAGGTGACCACGGGCACGCCGAGCTCCTTGGCGAGCCTGACGACGTCGACCGAGATGCCGCGGCGGCTCGCAATGTCGAACATGTTGAGCACCAGCACCAGCGGCCGGCCGGTGCGCTTCAGCTCGAGCAGCAGGCGGATGGTCAGGCGCAGATTGGTGGAGTCCGCAACGCACAGCACGAGGTCGGGCACGATCTCGCCGGAAGCCTTGCCCAGCACGAAGTCGCGGGTGATCTCCTCGTCCGGGCTGCGGCCGCGCAAGGAATAGGTGCCGGGCAGGTCCACGATCGAGACCTGGCGCCCCAGCGGCGTGACGAAAAAACCTTCCTTGCGCTCGACGGTGACGCCCGGATAGTTCGCGACCTTCTGCCGGCTGCCGGTCAGCGCATTGAACAGCGAGGTCTTGCCGCTGTTTGGCGTGCCCACCAGGGCGAGATGCAGAAGGGGTAATTCCATGGAATCGGATTTCCGGTCGCGTGACTTAAGCGACGATGATGGCCATGGCCTCACGGCGGCGCACCGCGATGGTGATGTTGTCGACACGTACGGCGATCGGGTCGCGCCCGACCAGCCCCTCATGCAGGACCTCGACCCGGGCGCCCTCGACGAAGCCCAGCTCGATCAGCCGGCTCTCGAGCTCGATATCCGAGAGAGCCGAACCCGCCTCCTTGGCGGCGAGGTGTCGAATGACGCCGGTGTAGCCGCGCTGGGCCAGGCCCAGCGGCATCTCGCGGCGCATATCATGAGTGTCGGTCATGCCCTGTATTTTCAACGCAGGGCATGCAGGTCAAGCGCGCGCGCCCGTGGAAACTGCACCTTAGAGGGATTTTAAAGTGCAGATCACGAAAAGCGTGGCCAGGCGGTGGCTATTGCGCCGGGACCTTGTCCGGCTGCATGGCGCGGCTCTTGAAGTAGTCGAGCACGAACAGGCGGATCGCCGAGGACAGGTTGCCCTGCTGGCGGGCGCCGTCGATTTCTCCGACGAGCTCGGACAGCGTCATGTTGCGAAGGCCCGAGATCTCCTTCATGCCGTTCCAGAACGCCTCTTCCAGGCTGACGCTGGTCTTGTGGCCGGCGACCACGATCGAACGCTTCACCACGGGCGACTTCATGGCTGCTCCTCGCGATCGATCCGGTGCTGGTCCAGATGCGCCTTCGCCTGGTCCGCCTGCTTCTCCTGCGCCGATCGCTCGGCCTTCGTGCGGCCGAACTTCGTTCGGTTGGCGTCCGCCTGCTTCGCCGAGGCTTCCCGCTCGGCGCGCTTCCTGAAACGATTCAGGTTGATGACGTTCCCCATGCCGCGTCTCCATCACCCGATCCTTTTCGGGCAGGATGTTACATTCAGAAACAGGGCGCAGCGTCGCGCCCAACAAGACTTGATCGTCGTCATTCGCTCGTCCTCGTCAATCGGCCTCGAGGCCATCAAACGATGAATTTCGCCCCGTCAAGGAGCGGAGGGGGCCTTCCGTAACACGCATCCCGGCCGCCACATTGACGGTAATCAAATCCCGTCCTTTAAACCTTATAATTATGAGCTTTTGGGGCTCCGTATCACTACGGATGGCTATCGGAATTCGGAATTCATCCTGGCCGCGTCATCTTGTCCGGCTGCACCAGGCGGTCGAATTCGTCGGCCGAGACGAAGCCGAGCCGCAGCGCCTCTTCCTTCAGCGTGGTGCCGTTGGCATGTGCAGTCTTGGCGACCTTGGCGGCGTTGTCGTATCCGATCTTCGGCGCGAGCGCGGTCACCAGCATCAACGAGCGCTCCATCAACTCCTTGATGTGCTTTTCGTCGGCGCGGATGCCGCTGACACAATGCTCGGTGAAGGAGCGCGCCGCGTCGGCCATCAGGCGGATCGAGTGCAGCATGTTGTAGGCGAGTACGGGCTTGTAGACGTTGAGCTCGAAATGTCCCTGGCTGCCGGCGAGTGTGATCGTTGTGTGATTGCCGAACACCTGGCAGCACACCATGGTCATCGCCTCGCATTGCGTCGGATTGACCTTGCCCGGCATGATGGATGAGCCCGGCTCGTTCTCCGGCAGGATCAGTTCGCCCAGCCCCGAGCGCGGGCCAGAGCCGAGCAGGCGGATGTCGTTGGCGATCTTGAACAGGCCTGTGGCGACCGAATTGATGGCGCCGTGCGCCAGCACATAGGCGTCGTTGGATGCCAGCGCCTCGAACTTGTTGGCGGCGCTGGTGAAGGGGAGCTTCGTGATCCCGGCAACGTGCTTTGCAAACAGCTTTGCAAAGCGCGGCTTCGAGTTGAGGCCGGTCCCGACGGCCGTGCCGCCCTGCGCCAGCGGATAGAGATCCCTGACTGCGACCTTCAGCCGCGCGATGCCGCTTTCGACCTGGGCGGCATAGCCGGAAAATTCCTGGCCGAGCGTGAGCGGCGTCGCATCCTGGGTGTGGGTGCGGCCGATCTTCACGATCCTGGCGAACTCCTTCTCCTTCTTGCGCAGCGCGTGGTGCAGTTCGCCGAGGGCAGGGAGGAGATCGGCATTGATGCGGCTTGCCGCGGCAATATGCATCGCAGTCGGGAAGGAGTCGTTCGACGACTGGCTCATATTGACGTGGTCGTTGGGATGCACCGGCTTCTTGGCACCAAGCTCGCTGCCCAGAATTTCGTTGGCGCGGTTGGCGATGACCTCGTTGAGGTTCATGTTGCTCTGGGTGCCCGAGCCGGTCTGCCACACCACCAGCGGGAAATGATCGTCGAGCTTGCCCTCGATCACCTCGTGTGCGGCACGGATGATGGCGCCGGCTCTGCGCTTGTCGAGCAGGCCGAGTTCGAGGTTGGACTGTGCCGCCGCAAGCTTGACGATGCCGAGCGCATGGACCAGCGAAATCGGCATGCGATCGATACCGATGCGGAAATTCTGCCGCGAGCGTTCGGTCTGCGCCCCCCAATAACGATCGGCGGGCACCTCGATGGGACCGAAACTGTCGGTCTCGATGCGGGTCGCGGGGCGAGCGGTCTTCGCAGCTTTGGCCATGGGCACATCCATTCCGCCGCGCGAGGTGCCGCACGGCCTCTTCATGTGCTCTTCTATATAGGGAGTTTGGCCGGACGCGACGGTCTCGCGGCCAGCCTGGATCATTTCTTGCGGAAACGATCGAGCCGCACGACTTCGGCGCCGCCTGGGTTCGGCGGGCTCGGCTCTTCCCCGGTCTCTGTCGGCTCAATGGCAGGCGCGGGCATCGGCACAGCCGACGGGGCAGGGGCGGCCGGCAAATTCTCGCCCGCCACTTCGGCGTCGGAGGTTTCGAACTGAAGGCCGAACTTCACGGACGGGTCGAGGAAGCTCTTGATGGCGCTGAACGGCACCACCAGCCGCTCCGGAATGCCGCCGAAGGACAGGCCGACCTCGAAACGGTCCTCGAGCACGGTCAGGTCCCAGAACTGGTGCTGCAGGATGATCGTCATCTCTTCCGGATATTGCGCCAGCAACCGGCTCGACAGCTTCACGCCCTCGGCCTTCGATACGAAGGTGATGAAGAAATGATGCTCACCCGGCAGGCCGTGGGCCGCAGCGTCAGTCAGCACTTTCTTGACCACGCCGCGCATCGCCTCGCTCGCCAGCACGTCGTATCGGATGTGATCGGTCGCCATAATGGTCCTGTTGCATTCCAGCAGACGGGCCCCGTCGGCCCCGACTCGCCAAGCCGCAATAGTACCGCGCCTGACGGGTCAGCAGGAGTCCCCGCCGGAAAGGAAATCAGAGCTAAGTGGAGGCTTCTGTTGCCAGGTGCCTCCGAACCCCGCCTAACGGAGCTTAACCCGTTAGGACTTTAAGTTGGTCTTTCAAACTGCGTTACGCAGCCTGAGCAACCGGAGCAAAGTTGTCGTTGGCAACTATTGCAATAGCCCGATAACGGCGGAACAATACCGGGAAAAAGTACGCCCTTTACGCCCTCGTCGATCCTATTTCGCCCCCGCCAAAGCCCGCTTTCGGGTATGCCCGTAAATGGGCCTTCAAGTGGGCTTTGGTGGAGGCGCCGGGTACCGCCCCCGGGTCCGAATGGTTTATTGCGACGACCGTTTATTTCCATAGCCGGCGAACCGGCACTCCCAATATAGGGGGCAAAGGTTTCAAAAAACAGGGGTTTCGAGCGGAAAGGGCTGGTTCCCTTTGGATAGGTCCGAGGTGGGCCGGAGCCTGACCTTGGCCGCCCTCCGGCTCGCGTTCTAAGCTCCTGACATGTCCACGGATTCAGCCCCTGCCGCCCAAGAGTCGGATCATCCCGCCTTTCACGTCCCTCCGCCCGGCCTGATAGCACTGTTCCTGGCCTTTGGCCGGATGTCGCTGGCCGGGTTCGGCGGCGTCCTGGTATTCGCCCGGCACGCCATCGTCGACCAGCACCGCTGGATGACCGCGGACGAGTTCAACGAGACCTTCGCGCTCTGCCATTTCCTGCCCGGGCCCAACATCGTCAATCTGTCGATGGTGTTCGGATCGCGGCTGCGCGGCATCGCCGGCGGTGTCGCGGCCTTCACCGGCCTGCTATTGCCGCCGACGCTGATCATGACGGTGCTTGCGATCATCTACACCCGGTTCGGCGATGCGGAGGTGCTGCGTCGTAGTCTCGCGGGCATCTCCTGCGCCGCGGTCGGCCTGCTGATCGCCGTGGTCTTCAGGATGATGGCGCCGCTGCTCAAGCGGATGGACGTCGTCGTGCTCATCATGATGCTTGGCGTGTTCACAGCCATTGGCGTGTTTCGCTGGCCCTTGCAGGCGGTGTTGCTCATCGCGATTCCGTTCAGCATCGCGGCTACCTATGTGATGCGACGGAAGGCAGCAGCATGAGCAGCCAGAACCCGATCTGGGCGCTGATCTCCACCTTTGGACTGATGTCTTTATTCGCGGTCGGCGGCGCTGCCGCCGCAGTGCCCGAGATGCACCGCATCGCTGTCGATGTGCATCACTGGATGACCGAGAAGCAGTTCGCGGACGCCTATGCGATCGCGCAGCTTTCGCCGGGTCCAAACGTGCTGATCGTCACGCTGATCGGCTATGCCGTTGCCGGCATTCCAGGCGCGCTGGCCGCGACGCTGGCGATGTGTCTGCCGACCGCCCTGCTTGCCTACGGTGTCGCCCGGCTGCTGAACCGGCCGAGCCAATCGCACTGGCCGGCGCTGATCCAGGCTGCCCTGGTTCCGCTGTCGATCGGATTGATGGCGGCAAGTGCCTTGATCCTCGCACAGGCGATCGATCGCAGCATTGCTGCGCTGCTTCTGACCGCGACAATTGCGGTGATCGCCTCCGTCTCGCGCGTCAATCCGCTGTGGCCTCTGCTCGCGGGCGGACTGTTGGGTTTTGCTGGTATTGTGTGATGAAAATCGCTAGGCAATGATCCGGGGCGGGGATCCATTTCCAGCCGATTAGAACAACAGTGCTCGTGACTTACGGGTCGCGGAGGAGACATGCATGGCCGACACAATGGGCCACTCGGCGACAGCCACCAGAAACACCTCGGTGGCGCTCGGCTTCTGCCTGCTGGCGCTCGCACCCCAGATTTTCGAATTGATATGGTCGATCGGGACGATCTTCGGCTGGGGCGCTGGACGCGGTCCGGCCACGGTCCTGATCAGCCACACGACGGCGCTCGTCGCCGGCGCGCCCGCTGCGCTGCTTGGCGCGATCGGCGGTGAGACCAAGAAGGCGTCATCGGATGTCTTGCTGGCGCTGATCTATTCCTATCCGTTGTTCGCAGTGGCATTCGTGACGCTGTTCATGACCATCAAGTCGGCGCAGGACTATATCGGCGGTGTCATCCTGATGGCGCTCGCGCTGTTCGCGCTGTGGGCCTCGAGCGATTTGCAGGGCATGCGCGGCTTCTCCTTCGGTGCGGGCACCGCGCCGCGGATGTTCGGCGGATTGCTGGTGGCTCTGTCTGCCGCGATCGCCCTGACGGGTCTTTTGAACGAGGGACCGGCGCTGGCACATTATTCCTGGCGCGGGCCGCTGTTCGTGATGTGCGCGATCCTGTTCTTTGCCCTGGCGATCCGGCCGCTCGGCGTCGTGGTCTCCGCATTCGCGAGTTTCATGATCGCCGCACTCGGATCGCACGAGACACGATGGGTCGAGGCCGCCATCGTCGGTGCCTGCCTGACGATCGGCTGCGCGCTGCTGTTCCCTTACGTGCTCGGCCTGCCGATGCCGATGTTCCCGCGTTTCCTGGTTCAGTGAGGCTGTCATGGAGCTTTTTGCCAACCTCGCTCACGGTTTCGTCGTCGCCTTCTCTCCGATCAACCTTCTGATGTGCCTGATCGGCGCGCTCGTCGGCACACTGGTCGGCGTGCTGCCGGGCATCGGCACCATCGCGACAGTTGCGATGCTTCTGCCGATCACCTTCGGATTGCCGCCGGTCGGCGCGCTGATCATGCTCGCCGGCATCTATTACGGCGCCCAGTATGGCGGCTCGACCACCTCGATCCTGGTCAACATTCCAGGCGAAGCGACATCGGTCGTCACCGCCATCGACGGCCACGCCATGGCCAAGCAGGGCCGCGCCGGTCCGGCGCTGGCGATCGCCGCGATCGGCTCGTTCTTCGCCGGCTGCGTTGCGACCGTGCTCATCGCCGTGCTTGGCGCGCCGCTCACAAAGCTCGCGCTGGCGTTCGGGCCGGCGGAGTATTTCTCGCTGATGGTGCTTGGCCTGATCTTCGCCGTCGTGCTCGCCAAGGGCTCGGTGCTGAAGGCGATCGCGATGATCGTGTTCGGGCTCTTGCTGTCGATGGTCGGCTCCGACATCGAGACCGGGGCCTCGCGCATGGCCTTCAACATTCCGGAGCTTGCCGATGGTCTCGGCTTTGCGACGGTGGCGATGGGCGTGTTCGGCTTTGCCGAGATCATCCGCAATCTTGACCATGGCGCCGAGATGAATCGCGATCTGGTGCAGCAGAAGATCACCGGCCTGATGCCGACCAGAAAGGACCTGATCGACTCGACGCCCGCGATCCTGCGCGGCACCGTGCTCGGCTCGATCCTTGGCATTTTGCCGGGCGGCGGTGCGGTGATTGCGTCGTTTGCCGCCTATACGCTCGAGAAAAAGCTCGCCAGGAACCCGTCGCGGTTCGGCCGCGGCGCGATCGAGGGCGTGGCGGCGCCGGAAAGCGCCAACAACGCGGCGGCCCAGACTTCCTTCATCCCGCTGCTCACGCTCGGCATCCCGCCGAACGCGGTGATGGCGCTGATGGTGGGCGCGATGACCATCCACGGCATCGTGCCGGGCCCGCAGGTGATGCAGAAACAGCCGGACCTCGTCTGGGGCATGATCGCCTCGATGTGGATCGGCAATCTGATGCTGATCATCATCAACCTGCCGCTGGTCGGCATCTGGGTGCGCCTGTTGCGCGTGCCCTACCGGCTGATGTTCCCCTCCATCGTGATCTTCTGCGCGATCGGCATCTACTCGGTGAACAACGCGCCGGTCGATGTCATCCTCGCAGGTGTGTTTGGCCTGGTGGGCTACTGGCTGATCAAGCATGATTTCGAGCCGGCACCGCTGCTGCTCGGCATGGTGCTCGGACCGCTGATGGAAGAGAACCTTCGCCGCGCATTGCTGATCTCGCGTGGTGACTGGAGCGTGTTCCTGACGCGTCCGCTCTCGGCCGTGCTGCTCGCGATCGCCGCCTTCCTGCTGGTGCTGACGCTGCTGCCCATGCTGCGCGCCAAGCGCGACGAGGTGTTCACCGAATCCGAGAATTGATCGAGGTGCACTCGCGTCGGCATGCCGGGCAGGGGCGCGCGAAAACGGGGCGCGGCTTCTCGATCCGGCCGTTTTGTCAGAAGGATCAAGCCGATAGGGG
>NZ_LJYG01000052.1:42156-78745 GCF_001440035.1 Bradyrhizobium manausense
GTTTCGACCGGGAACACTCATTTTCCGGGTATAATCCCAGTGGACGGCGAATCGCCGCTGTCGCAGCGCCGGAGCGGCCGATAAGTTCGCCGATCCCCAAAGGCTAAATCGCACATGCACCAGTATCAGGACCTGCTCGAGCGGATTCTTTCAGACGGCGCCGAGAAGACGGATCGGACCGGTACCGGCACGCTCTCGGTGTTCGGCCATCAGATGCGCTTCAATCTGTCCGCCGGCTTCCCGATGCTGACGACCAAGCGGCTGCCGCTGAAGGCGATCGTGCATGAGCTGCTGTGGTTCCTGAAGGGCGACACCAACATCAGATATCTCAGGGAGAACGGCGTCACCATCTGGGACGAATGGGCGGACGCCAATGGCGATCTCGGCCCGGTCTACGGGCATCAATGGCGCTCCTGGCCCGCGCCTGATGGACGCAGCATCGACCAGATCGCCAACGTCGTCGACATGATCAAGCGCAATCCGGACTCGCGCCGCCTGATCGTCTCGGCCTGGAATCCGGCCGAGGTCGACAAGATGGCGCTGCCGCCGTGCCACTGCCTGTTCCAGTTCTACGTCGCCAATGGAAAACTGTCGTGCCAGCTCTATCAGCGTTCGGCCGACGTGTTTCTCGGCGTGCCCTTCAACATCGCCTCCTATGCGCTGCTCACCATGATGGTGGCGCAGGTCACGGGGCTGAAGCCCGGCGATTTCGTGCACTCGTTCGGCGACACGCATCTCTATTCGAACCATCTGGAGCAGGCGCGGCTCCAGCTCACGCGCACGCCGCGTGCGCTGCCGGTGATGAGGATCAATCCCGACGTGAAGGACATCTTCTCCTTCCGCTACGAGGATTTCGAGCTCGTCGGCTATGATCCGCATCCGCATATCAAGGCGGAAGTCGCGGTCTAACGTCGATGTCGCTGAACATCCGCCGCGCGCGTCCCGGCGAAGCCGGGCTCGTCCTGGATTTCGTCCGCGAGCTTGCCGAGTACGAAAAACTCTCGCATGAAGTCGAGGCGACCGAGGCTGACATTGAGCACGCCCTGTTCGGTCACGATCCAAGGCTGTTTTGTGCGATTGCGGAGTGGAACGGCGAGCCTGTCGGCTTTGCGGTGTGGTTCCTGAATTTCTCGACCTTCAGCGGCCGCCACGGCATCTATCTCGAAGATTTGTATGTGCGGCCTTCGCATCGGGGCAAAGGTCTCGGCAAGGCGCTGCTGGTCTATCTGGCGCAGGAATGCGTCGATCACGGCTGGTCGCGCCTGCAATGGGCGGTGCTCGACTGGAACGCGCCGTCGATCGCGTTCTACAAATCGCTCGGTGCCGTCATGCTCGACGACTGGACGTTGTGCCGCATCTCCGGCCCTGCGCTGACGCGCCTTGCGGGGAGCGCGTCCTGATGGAGATCGTGTTCGTCGTTGCGATCGCGGAAAACGGAATCATCGGCGCCGGCAATGCGATCCCGTGGCGTTTGAAATCCGACGTGGCGCGCTTCAAGGCGCTCACCATCGGCAAGCCCGTGATCATGGGCCGCAAGACCTTCGAATCCTTGCCGCGCCGGCCGCTGCCAAACCGCACCAACATCGTCATCACGCGCGATGCGGCCTATCGCGCCGCCGGCGCCATCGTCACGACCTCGGCGCAGGACGCCGGCGCGGTCGCCCTTGGCGATGCCTTGCGGCGTTCGGTCGCTGAAATCGCCGTGATCGGCGGTGCCGAAATCTATCGGCAATGGCTCGACCGCGCCGACCGCCTCGAGATCACCGAAGTGCATGCGCGGCCCGATGGCGACACGCATTTCGACATCAACAAGGCGCAGTGGGAGGAGACCGAGCGCGTCCGCCATGCCGCCGGCCCGGACGACAGCGCCGACTTCTCCTATGTGACATATCGTCGGCGGCCCTCCCATTAACCGCATTCGCCAATGTTTACATTGACTTTTCCGCCCCCGAGCATAGCTCGTGAGACGGTCAGGCTTGCGTTGTAAGGGCCCTTTCGGTCCCCTATAAAGCCGGACCGGACAATGCGGGCCGGCTTTAGTTCTAGTCCCGGCCTGCCGAGGAGAACGTCGAATGCCGTGGAAGAATCAGGGCGGTGGCCCGTGGGGCTCGGGTCCGAAAGGACCATGGGGCACAGGCCCGCAACCGGTCGGGCCGAGGCCGCCGGATCTGGAAGACCTTCTGCGGCGTGGCCAGGACCGGCTGCAGCAGATCATGCCGGGCGGCTATTTCTCCGGTGTCGGCATCACGCTGATCCTGCTCATCATCGTCGCGCTCTGGCTATTGTCGGGCTTCTTCCGCGTGCAGTCCGAAGAGCAGGGTGTCGTGCTCCGTTTCGGCAAGCATGTGCGCACCGTCGATCCGGGCCTGAATTATCATCTGCCTTATCCGATCGAGACAGTGCTGCTGCCGAAAGCGCTGCGCGTTTCCACGATTTCCATCGGCATGACGCTGATCGACGATCCGGCCCGGCGCGGCCGCTCGATCCGTGACGTGCCGGAAGAGAGCCTGATGCTGACCGGCGACGAGAACATCGTCGACGTCGACTTCACCGTGCTGTGGCGTATCAAGCCCAACGGCGTCGGCAATTTCCTGTTCAACATCCAGAACCCCGAAGGCACCGTGAAGGCAGTGGCCGAGAGCGCAATGCGCGAGGTGATCGGCCGCTCCAACATCCAGCCGATCCTGACCGGCGCGCGGACGCAGACCGAGACCACGGTGCAGGACCTGATGCAGAAGACGCTCGACGGCTACGGCGCCGGCATCCAGATCACGCAAGTGCAGATGCAGAAGGTCGATCCGCCGGCACAGGTGATCGACGCCTTCCGCGACGTGCAGGCAGCGCGCGCCAATCTGGAGCAGCTGCAAAACGAAGCGCAGACTTATGCCAACAAGATCGTGCCGGAAGCGCGCGGAAACGCGGCGCGGATCCTGCAAGCTGCCGAAGGCTACAAGGAGCAGGCGGTTGCCGAGGCCAAGGGCCAGAGCGCACGCTTCCTGAAAGTGTACGAGGAATACAAGAAGGCGCCCGACGTGACGCGTGAACGGATCTATCTGGAGACGATGGAGCGCGTGCTCGGCGGCTCGGACAAGCTGATTTATGATGGTGGCTCATCGGGCCAGGGCGTGGTGCCTTATCTGCCCCTCAATGAATTGTCTGCCAAGAAGCCTACGACGCTGGGCCAGCAACCGGGCGGAGGCACCCGATGAGGTCCCCGGTTACAGGCATCGTCGCGCTGCTTGCGGCGCTCCTGGTCGTGATCGTCGGCTACATGTCGCTGTTCACGGTGCAGCAGACCGAGCAGACCATCGTGCTGCAATTCGGCAAGCCGGTGGACGTCGTCACCGACCCCGGGCTGCACTTCAAGGCGCCCTGGAACTCCGTGATCAACATCGACAAGCGGATCCTCGACCTCGAGAATCCCTCGCAGGAAGTCATCGCGTCCGACCAGAAGCGGCTCGTGGTCGACGCCTTCGCGCGCTACCGCATCAAGGACGCGCTACGCTTCTACCAGAGCGTCGGCTCGATCCAGGCGGCGAATCTCCAGCTCACATCGCTCCTGAACGCGGCGCTCCGTCGCGTGCTCGGCGAAGTCACCTTCATCACCGTGGTGCGTGATGAGCGCGAGAAGCTGATGGGCCGCATCCGTGAACAGCTCGACCATGAGGCCGACGGATACGGCATCGAGGTGGTCGACGTCCGGATCCGCCGCGCCGATCTGCCAGAGCAGAACAGTCAGGCGGTCTATCAGCGCATGCAGACCGAACGTCAGCGTGAAGCGGCGGAGTTCCGCGCGCAGGGCGGCCAGAAGGCGCAGGAAATCCGCTCCAAGGCGGATCGCGAGGCAACCGTGATCGTCGCCGAGGCCAACTCGCAGGCCGAGCAGACCCGCGGCGTCGGCGACGCCGAGCGCAATCGCCTGTTCGCCGAAGCCTATGGCAAGGATCCTGACTTCTTCGCGTTCTACCGGTCGATGACGGCCTATGAGAACGGGCTGAAGAAGGACGACACCCGCTATCTACTGCGGCCGGACTCGGATTTCTTCCGGTATTTTGGTAACCCCTCCGGCAAGACGTCGACCGAGACGCCGGCGAAACCGTAAGTTAGACAAGGGCGGCAGGTTTGGCCGCCCTTCGTCCAGACAAGAACAGCACCACGGGAGGTTCCAATCCGATGAGGTCCATTGCGTTCGCCGACTTCCTCATCGGCTTAGGCATCCTGTTTGTGCTGGAAGGCTTGATGTTCGCGGCAAGTCCGAACTGGATGCGCAAGGCCATGAAGAGCGCCATCGCCACGCCGGACAATATCCTGCGGGCGGTGGGGATCGGCTCGGCTGTGGCCGGTTTGATCCTGATCTGGGTCATGCGACGCCCGATCTAGCCGCAGCGCCAACGCCAAAGTGAAGGCGAGCGGCGGGTTTTCGCCGTATTATCCGGATCTTGAGGGCCGTTAAGCTCCGTGCTTGCGCCGTGCCCATGTTCGAGCGCAGTCTTGACGCCGAATCCTTTTCTCTGGAGATCACAATGACCGCTGCCACCATTGTCCCGACCCGCTTGCGATTTGGGTTGGCTGCGCTCGCCATCGGCGCTGTCAGCGCATTCGGTTCGCCAGCCTATGCACGCGGACCGGAGGGCATCGCCGACGTCGCCGAGAAGGTGATCGACGCGGTCGTCAACATCTCGACCTCGCAGACTGTCGAGGCCAAGGGCGGCGGCAGCAACACCATGCCGCAACTGCCGCCCGGCTCGCCCTTCGAGGAATTCTTCGACGACTTCTTCAAGAACCGCAAAGGCCCGGGTGGCGGCAGCAAGGGCGGCGACAATAGCCCGCCGCGCAAGACCAACTCGCTCGGGTCCGGCTTCATCATCGACACCTCAGGTGTCGTCGTCACCAACAATCACGTCATCGCCGATGCCGACGAGATCAATGTCATTCTCAACGACGGCACCAAGATCAAGGCCGATCTGGTTGGCGTCGACAAGAAGACCGACCTCGCTGTCCTGAAGTTCAAGCCGCCGAAGCCGCTGATCGCAGTGAAGTTCGGCGACTCCGACAAACTGCGTCTGGGTGACTGGGTGGTCGCAATCGGCAACCCCTTCAGCCTCGGCGGCACGGTGACGGCGGGCATCGTCTCGGCCAAGAACCGCGACATCTCCTCCGGGCCCTATGACAGCTACATCCAGACCGACGCTGCCATCAATCGCGGCAACTCCGGTGGTCCGCTGTTCAACCTCGAAGGCGACGTCATCGGCGTCAACACACTGATCATCTCGCCCTCCGGAGGCTCGATCGGCATCGGCTTCGCCGTGCCGTCGAAGACGGTTGCTGGCGTGGTCGACCAGCTCCGCCAGTTCGGCGAGTTGCGCCGCGGCTGGCTCGGCGTGCGCATCCAGAGCGTCACTGACGAGATCGCCGAGAGCCTCAACATCAAGCCGGCGCGCGGCGCGCTGGTGGCCGGCGTCGACGACAAGGGCCCGGCCAAGCCCGCCGGCATCGAGCCTGGTGACGTCGTCGTCAAGTTCGACGGCAAGGACGTCAAGGACCCCAAGGATCTCTCCCGCGTCGTCGCCGACACCGCGGTCGGCAAGGAAGTCGACGTCATCGTGATCCGCAAGGGCGAGGAGCAGACCAAGAAGGTGACGCTCGGCCGCCTGCAGGATCCCGACAAGGTGCAGGCCGCGGTGAAGACCGACGAGCCGCCGCCGGAGAAGCTGGTGACGCAGAAGGCGCTCGGCCTCGATCTCGCCGTGCTGAACAAGGATCTGCGCGCGCGCTACAAGATCAAGGACAGCGTCAAGGGTGTGGTCGTCACCAACGTCGACGCCACTTCGGATGCCGCCGAGAAGCGGCTCTCCGCGGGAGACGTCATCGTCGAAGTCGCACAGGAAGCGGTCTCGAGCGGCGAGGACATCCAGAAGCGGATCGACCAGCTCAAGAAGGACGGCAAGAAGTCCGTGCTGCTGCTGGTGTCGAACGGCGACGGCGAATTGCGCTTCGTGGCGCTGAGCGTGCAGTAGTCGGAAACAATCTCGTAGGGTGGGCAAAGCAAAGCGTGCCCACCATCTCTATCAATCGGCAAGAGTGGTGGGCACGCTTTGCTTTGCCCACCCTACGGCAGCGGAGTGTGAGGCAGAGCCTACGCCTCCACGAACTCGTCCCGCCGATATCCCTGCGCGTACAGCAGGGCCGTGAGATCGCCGTGGTCGATCCGCGCCGCAGCGGCAGCCGCCACCGCCGGCTTGGCGTGATACGCCACGCCCAGTCCCGCCGCCTGGATCATTGCCAGATCATTGGCGCCGTCGCCGACGACGACGGAGTCGATGTCGTCGAGATCGAACGATTCCATCAGATCCACCAGCGTCGCCAGCTTCGCCGCGCGACCCAGAATCGGCTCCTTCACCTCGCCGGTGAATTTGCCGTCGCGCACGACGAGTTCGTTGGCGCGGTTCTCCTGGAAGCCGATCCTGGCGGCGACCGCGCTGGTAAACAGCGTGAAGCCGCCGGAGACGAGGCAGGTATAGGCGCCATGCGCGCGCATGGTCGCGACCAATTCGCGGCCGCCCGGGGTCAGCGTGATGCGCTTGGCCAGCACCTCATCGACCACGCTGGCGGGGAGGTCCTTCAGCAACGCGACGCGCTCGCGCAGCGCCGGCTCGAACTCGATTTCGCCGCGCATCGCGCGCTCGGTGATGCCAGCGACATGCGCCTTCATCCCGACGAGATCGGCGAGTTCGTCGATGCATTCCTGGCCAATCATGGTGGAATCCATGTCGGCGAGAAAAAGCTTCTTGCGCCTGAAGCCAACAGGCTGCACCACGATGTCGATGGGCAGGTCGCCGCGGAGCTCGCGCAGCCGCTCTTCGATGGCGTGACGGTCGCCTTCGAGGTTACTGTCGGCGCCGAAGGGAATGTCGACCGCAACCCCGTCGAACAGCCAGTGCGCGGGCGCTGCGCTGGGCAGCACGGCGCGGGCGCCATCGACGATGGTAGAGTCGAGCGCGGGATTGTTGGGGTTGCAGATCAGCGTGGCGACGAGGGACATTTGAGGTTTTCGTGAACGAGGGGCAAGTCGGCAGAAAGCATGTTGGCAAGGCCGTGCTTATCGCAGGCCCGACCGCCAGCGGCAAGTCGGCGCTGGCGCTCGAGCTTGCCTGCCGTGCAGGCGGAGTCGTGATTAATGCCGATTCCATGCAGGTCTATCGTGACCTCCGTATCATCACGGCGCGTCCCACGCTCGACGAAGAAGCGCAGGTGCCGCATAGCCTCTACGGCCACGTCGATGCGGCCGTGAATTTTTCGGCCGGCGCCTGGGTGAGCGATGCCGCCAAGGTGCTCGACGAAGTGCGGGCCGAGGGCCGCCTGCCGATCTTCGTCGGCGGCACAGGCCTGTATTTCAAGGCGCTGACGGCGGGCCTTTCGGTGGTGCCGCCGATCCCCGCCGAGGTGCGCGAGGATGTGCGCGCGCGGCTGGAGCGGAACGGCGTCGAGGCGCTGCATGCGGAACTGGCGCGCCACGATCCGCGCGCGGCGGAACGACTGAATCTCCGCGACCGCACGCGCATCGCGCGCGCCCTCGAAGTGGTCGAGGCGACCGGGCGTTCACTGCTCGACTGGCACCATGAGGCCCAGCCATCGCTGCTGCCCAAGGACAGCTTTCGGGCGGTGTTTCTCGCCCCGGAGCGTGACGAGCTCTATGCCCGCATCGACGCCCGTTTCGACGCCATGCTGAGGGCCGGCGCGTTGAACGAGGTCGAGCAGCTTGCCGCCCGCGGCCTCGATCCGCTGCTGCCGGCCATGAAGGCCCATGGCGTGCCGGCGCTGATCCGGAATCTGCGCGGTGAGCTCAGCCTCGAGGAGGCCGCGACGATCGGCCGGGCCGATACCCGCCACTATGCCAAGCGGCAATTCACCTGGTTCAGGCACCAATTGCCCGAATTCGAGTGGGTGAGGCCGGCGGGGGCGAGGGGCTGGCTGTCAGCCGCCGCCGATGCGGCCGGGAAGCCCTGTTGACGTGCTTTTGTGCGCGGCTTCCCGAATTTACCTCTCGCCGAACCCCGGGAACGCGGTTACACTGCCAAAATCGCGCGGAAGTGGCCGCTTTGCCTTGACATCGGGGCTTTGGTCGCTATGTTTCGCGCAACCTTTGGGAAGCCTAGCGTCTACCATGCGCAACATTATTACCAAACTCCTTATCGCCGTCGTACCCAGGCACACCGCCGGGGGTGGCTAGCTGCCATCCACATGACAGGCGGTGTGCATGGGCCCTCTTCGGGGCCTTTTTTATTTCCCGAACCAGACACGAACGAAGCCGCTGGCAACAGCGCATCCGGAGCAAGCCAATGAGCGACAAGAGCCACGATCCGAACCAGATGACCGGCGCAGCGATGATTGTCCGCGCACTGATCGATCACGGCGTGACCGACATTTTCGGCTATCCCGGCGGCGCGGTGCTTCCGATCTATGACGAGATCTTCCAGCAGAGCCAGGTCCAGCACATCCTGGTCCGCCACGAGCAGGGCGCCGGTCACGCCGCCGAGGGCTACGCGCGCTCGACCGGCAAGCCCGGCGTTGCGCTGGTGACCTCAGGTCCCGGCGCCACCAACATGGTGACGCCGCTGACCGACGCGCTGATGGATTCGATCCCGCTGGTCTGCATCTCCGGTCAGGTGCCGACGCATCTGATCGGCAACGATGCGTTCCAGGAATGCGACACCGTTGGCATCACGCGGCCCTGCACCAAGCACAATTGGCTGGTGCGCGACGTCAACGATCTCGCCAAGGTCCTGCACGAGGCCTTCTACGTTGCGACCACGGGCCGTCCAGGCCCGGTGCTGGTCGACGTTCCCAAGGACGTGCAGTTCGCAATCGGCACCTATCATCCGCCACGAAAATCCGACGTGCATCGCTCCTACGCGCCACGCGTGAAGGGCGAGGCGACGCAGATCCGCAAGGCCGTGGCGTTGCTCGCGGGCGCCAAGCGCCCTGTGATCTACAGCGGCGGTGGCGTGATCAACTCCGGGCCGGAGGCGACGAAGCTGCTGCGCGAACTGGTCGAGGTCACGGGCTTCCCGATCACCTCGACGCTGATGGGTCTCGGCGCCTACCCGGCGTCGGGCAAGAACTGGCTGGGCATGCTCGGCATGCACGGCACCTACGAGGCCAACATGACCATGCATGATTGCGACGTCATGCTGTGCGTCGGCGCGCGTTTCGACGACCGCATCACCGGCCGTGTCGATGCGTTCTCGCCGAACTCGAAGAAGATCCACATCGACATCGACCCGTCCTCGATCAACAAGAACATCCGCGTCGACGTGCCGATTATCGGCGATTGCGGCAACGTTCTGGGCGACATCCTGCAAGTGTTCAAGGCGGAGGCGAAGAAGCCCGACATCAAGAGCTGGTGGCAACAGATCGCGCAATGGCGTGCCCGCAACTCGCTCTATTACAAGAAGAGCAATGACGTCATCCTGCCCCAGCATGCGATCCAGAGCCTGTTCGAGGCCACGCGCGGCAAGGACACCTACATCACGACCGAGGTTGGTCAGCACCAGATGTGGGCGGCGCAATTCTACGGCTTCGAGGAGCCTCATCGCTGGATGACCTCCGGCGGTCTCGGCACGATGGGCTACGGCCTGCCGGCCGCGATCGGCGTGCAGGTCGCCCATCCGGACAGCCTCGTCATCGACATCGCGGGCGATGCCTCGGTGCAGATGACGATGCAGGAGATGTCGACCGCGGTTCAATACGAGCTGCCGATCAAGATCTTCATCCTGAACAACCAATATATGGGCATGGTGCGGCAGTGGCAGCAGTTGCTGCATGGCAACCGGCTGTCGCATTCCTATTCGGAGGCGCTGCCTGATTTCGTCAAGCTCGCGGAAGCCTATGGTGGCGTCGGTCTCCAGGTTACCAAGCCCGCCGATCTCGAAGGTGCCATCAAGGAGATGATCTCGGTCAAGCGCCCCGTGCTGTTCGACTGTCGTGTCGCCGCGCTGGAAAACTGCTTCCCGATGATCCCCTCCGGCAAGGCGCACAACGAGATGCTGTTGCCCGAGCAGGCTAACGACGAGGCCACCGCCAAGGCGTTCGCCGGCGGCAAGGCGCTGGTGTGAGGCCATGTTCGACCTGACGGAGCTCGAGCGCGCACATGCGATCGTGGGGCAGGCGGTGCCGGCAACGCCGGCGCATGCCTGGCCGCTGCTTAGCCGGCGGCTTGGCACGCAGGTGGTGGTCAAGCACGAGAACCATACGCCGATCGGCGCCTTCAAGGTGCGCGGCGGGCTGGTCTATCTCGAACGGCTGAAGCGCGAGCGGCCGAATGGTCCCGGCATCATCTCGGCAACCCGTGGCAATCACGGTCAGAGCCTGGCGTTCGCTGCCAGCCGCCACGGCGTGCCGGCTGTGATCTACGTGCCGCGTGGCAACTCGGTCGAAAAGAACCGTGCCATGAAGGCCTTTGGCGCCGAGCTCGTCGAGCATGGCGAGGATTTTCAGGCCGCCCGCGAGGAAGCCGAGCGCCGCGCGCAGTTCGCCGGCCTTCACATGGTGCCGTCGTTCCATCCGGACCTGGTGCTGGGTGTCGCGACCTACGCGCTGGAGCTGTTCCGCTCTGCGCCTGATCTCGACATTCTCTACGTGCCGATCGGGCAGGGCTCCGGCATCTGCGGCTGCATCATGGCGCGCGACCTGCTCGGCCTGAACACCGAGATTGTCGGCGTGCAGTCGACGGAAGCACCGTCCTACGCATTGTCGTTTGCCGCCGGCAAGGTCGTGACCACCGAGACCGCCAATACGCGCGCCGACGGCATGGCAACGCGCATTCCCGACGCGGATGCGCTCGCGCTGATCCGCAAGGGCGCTTCGCGCATCGTTCAGGTGACCGACGACGAGGTCGCTGCCGCGATCCGCGCCTACTGGACGGACACGCACAATCTCGCCGAAGGCGCCGGCGCGGCCGCACTCGCCGCGGCGTTGCAGGAAAAGAACAAGCTGAATGGCAAGCGCGTCGGTCTCGTGCTGTCCGGCGGCAATATCGATTTCGATCTGTTCCGCCGCTGGGTCGGGATGGACGCGCCGGCCAAAGAACTGGGCAAGGCGTGAGGACGAGACAAGAGGGGACGACAATGAACCAGCCCGCATCCGCCTACTTCATCGAAGAGCGCCACGATCCCAACGAGACGCACACGCTTGCGGTGCTCGTCCAGAACGAGCCGGGCGTGCTCGCGCGCGTCATCGGCCTGTTCTCGGGGCGCGGCTACAACATCGAGAGCCTGACGGTCTCGGAGACCGAGGCCCAGAAGCACCTCTCGCGCATCACCATCGTGACCACGGGCACGCCGATGGTGATCGCGCAGATCAAGCATCAGCTCGATCGCATGATCCCGGTCTACCAGGTCGTCGACATGACCGAGACCCGCCGCTCGATCGAGCGCGAGCTGGCGATGGTGAAGGTGCGCGGGCAGGGCGAGCATCGCGTCGAGGCACTGCGGCTGGCCGATGCGTTCCGCGCCCGCGTGATCGACGCCACCACCGAGAGCTTTGTGTTCGAGATCACAGGCAATACGGAGAAGATCAATCAGTTTATCGACCTGATGCGCCCGATCGGTCTTGTCGAGGTGTCGCGCACCGGTGTTGCCGCGATCGGCCGCGGGCCTGAAGGGATGTGAGCCATGCTGGCGCGCGACTGGTATTACAACGAGCGGAACCGTATGGGCATCGAGCCCGCAGTGGCGTCGATCTACGATGCTCACGATGATGCCGATCTGCGGGCGCGCGCCGCACTGAAAATGCTTGGCGTCCAGCGCGGCTGGCGCATCGCCGACATCGGCTGCGGCAACGGCGTTCTCGCCACCGAAGCCGCCCTGATGGGCGCCGATGTCGACGCCATCGACATCTCGCCGGCGATGCTGGCGCTCGCCGAGATCTACGCCCGCGACCGCAAGGCGCCCGTGCGCACGCAGTCCGCCGGTCTGCTCAGCTTCGCCTATCGCCCGGAATCCTACGATCTGATCGTGAGCGAGTTCACGCTGCATCATCTGCCCGACTTCTGGAAGGTCGTGGCGATGTCGCGGATCTTTCGCGCGCTCAAGCCCGGCGCAAGCTTCTATCTGCGCGATATCGTCTATGCCTCGATGCCTGACGCGGTCGAGCGCGACATTGAGCAATGGGCCGACTACCAGATCAAGAACCACGACTTCTCGCGCGAGAGCGTGGTGACGCATATGCGCGACGAATATTCCACCTTCGGCTGGGTGATGGAGCGGATGCTGACCGACGTCGGCTTCACGCTGGTCTCGGCCGACTATCACGCGCCGATGCACGGCACTTATCTCCTACGCAAACCCAAAGCCGGCGAGCAAGGCTAGACAGAAGAACAAGCAGGGCTGCACGAGAGGCAGAACCGAGAACAACAATGAAGCCGGCCGATATCCTCATCGCCCTCATGGTGGCGATCATCTGGGGGCTCGCCTTCGTGGCGAGCCGGATCGCGCTCGACGAGCTTTCGCCGGAGCTGATGACGGCGTTGCGCTTTGCGATCGCCGCGGTGCCGTGCCTGTTCATCCGCAAGCCGAAGGTCGCCTGGTCACTTCTCATCGCAATCAGCTTCACGCTGTTCCTCGGCCAGTTCCTGTCTCAGGCCTATGGCATCGCCCACGGCGTGCCGGTGGGCCTGACCAGCGTCGTGGTGCAGAGCCAGGCGCTGTTCACGATCGGCTTTGCCGCGCTCGCCTTTGGCGAGCGGCCGACGCCGATGCAGACGCTGGGCATCGTCATTGCTGCGATCGGCCTGCTGATGATCTGCGGCACCGTCGGCTATGATTTCAGCGTTGCCGCATTCGCTGTGCTGATGATCTCGCCGATCAGTTTTGCCGTCGGCAATCTGCTGCTGCGCGGTGCTCGCGGCGTGCCGATGTTCGATCTGTTTGCCTGGCTGTGTCTCGCTGCCGCGGTGCCGCTGTTCGCGCTGGCGCTGATCGCGGACGGGCCGGCATCGACCTTGACGTCGCTGACGCATATCTCGCTGAGATCGGCGCTCTGCATGCTGATGCTCGGCGGCATTTCCACCAGCATCGCCTATTGGCTCTGGGGCCGCCTTTTGCGCGATTATGCGGCGGCGCAGGTGGTGCCATTCGCGCTGCTGGTGCCGTTCGTCGGCTCAGCCGCCTCCAGCATCGTGTTCGGCGAACGGTTCGGCCCGCTGCGCCTCGCCGGCATGCTCACCGTGATCGGCGGTATCGCCGTGATGGTGCTGGCGAAGCGTCCGCAAATCCTGCCGAAGACCGCGTGAGGTGAGCATGACCCACTCGCTATTCTATGCCTTTCTCGCCTTCATGGTGGTGATGTATTTCACCCCCGGGCCGAATAACATCATGCTGCTGGCCTCGGGCCTGACCTACGGCTTCCGGCGTACCATCCCTCACATCGCGGGCATCGTCCTTGGCTTCGCCTTCATGGTCGGTGCCGTCGGCCTCGGGCTCGGCGCCGTGTTTCTGGCCTATCCAATCCTCCAGACCATCCTGAAATATGCCGGTGCGGCCTACCTGATCTATCTTGCCGTCGTCATCGCCATGTCCGGTCCGGCCAAGCCGGGCGAGGCAGACGGCCGCGGCCCGATGTCGTTCTGGGGCGCGGCCATGTTTCAGTGGATCAATGCCAAGGGCTGGGTGATCGTGATCGGCACCATCACCGCCTATGCGGCGATTGCCCAGTTCCCGGTCAACATCGCGATCCAGACCCTGATCAGCCTGTTGGTCGGCACCGCCTCGACCGTGGTCTGGGCTTTATTCGGCACTGCACTGAGGCCGGTGCTGACCTCGGAGCGGCTCGTCCGCGCCTTCAATATCCTGATGGCGCTCCTGCTGCTCGCCTCCCTCTACCCCGTTTTCATGGATGCATGATGTCGCGGATTTCCATGCAGAAACGGGTTTCCCTAAAGGCTGAAAATGCTCTAGACAGCCCCCGAAATCCGCAAATTCCACCCTTCGGACCCTGACCCATCGGCCGATTTTCCGGCCCTCAACGAGGAAACGACTATGCGTGTTTATTACGATCGCGACGCCGACCTGAACCTGATCAAGGGGAAGAAGGTCGCCATCGTCGGCTATGGCAGCCAGGGCCACGCCCATGCGCTCAATCTGAAGGACTCCGGCGTCAAGGACGTCGCCATTGCGCTGCGCAAGGATTCGAGCTCGGTCAAGAAGGCCGAAGCCGCCGGCTTCAAGGTGATGGAAGTGGCCGAAGCCGCCAAATGGGCCGACCTCGTCATGATGCTGACCCCGGACGAGCTCCAGGGCGACATCTATCGCGAGCACCTGCACGACAACATGAAGAAGGGCGCGGCCCTGGTGTTCGCGCACGGCCTCAACGTCCACTTCAATCTGCTCGACCCGCGCGCCGATCTCGACGTGCTGATGATCGCGCCGAAGGGCCCCGGCCACACCGTGCGCTCGGAATATCAGCGCGGTGGCGGCGTGCCCTGCCTGATCGCGATCGCCAAGGACGTCTCGGGCAATGCCCATGATCTCGGCCTGTCCTACGCTTCGGCTGTCGGCGGCGGCCGTGCCGGCATCATCGAGACCACCTTCAAGGAAGAGTGCGAGACCGACCTGTTCGGTGAGCAGGTCGTGCTCTGCGGTGGCTTGGTCGAGCTGATCAAGGGCGGCTACGAGACTCTGGTCGAAGCCGGCTACGCGCCGGAGATGGCCTATTTCGAGTGCCTGCACGAAGTGAAGCTGATCGTCGACCTGATCTATGAAGGCGGCATCGCCAACATGAACTACTCGATCTCCAACACCGCGGAGTACGGCGAGTACGTCACCGGCCCGCGCATCGTCACCGCCGAGACCAAGGCCGAGATGAAGCGCGTTCTCGCCGACATCCAGGGCGGCAAGTTCGCCCGCGACTGGATGCTGGAGAACAAGGTCAACCAGACCTCGTTCAAGGCGACCCGCGCCAAGCTCGCCGCGCACCCGATCGAGGAAGTCGGCGCGAAACTCCGCGACATGATGCCCTGGATCAAGAAGGGCGCGCTGGTCGACAAGTCGAAGAACTGACGGCATCGCGTCATTCCGGGTTCGCGCTAAGCGCGCCCCGGAATGACGAATGAAGCACAAGCTTCGCTCGCCAAACCAAATCTTAAATCTTCGCGATTATTTCTGAGCGAGATCGCAATCAGCGGTCTCGCTCTTCCTTCTCGCGCGAAGCATTGCTGCTTCATTCAAATTCTTCGCGCCTTGATGTGCTTTCCCAGAGCGAAGAACTGACGCTTAAACCACATTCTTGAGTTCGCGTCGTTTTTCAGGACCTTTTTTAGAAGCCGTGATCGCCAAAAGCGCAATGCGCTCAGCGGCTAGAAGTCGGCTCTTCATCCGCGCTCTCAAGGCATCATCGATCGCGGTTGGCAACGTTCGCACGCCGCTTCATCTTAAGAACGCACACCCGATACGCCTTCTTGCAAGCCGTCCTCTCAGCTCGCCGTGATGGCTTGCCCGCGCGGGTGGGCGGCCATTGCGATCATCCGCAGCGCCATGACCGCGAGCAGCGGAATGAGGAACGCGGCGTAGGCCGGCATGGCCGGCACGCGCTTGCCGAAGGACACCATGAATTGAAACCAGAGATAGTAGCCGCCGACGAGGTGCAGCGTGCGCCAGGCCCGCGGTCCGAGCAGTGCGGCAGCACGATCCAACGAGGTCGCGCTCATGGCAATGATCATGGCATAGCCGATGCCTCCGAAGATGTAGGAGGCCGGCGAAGTGGCTTCCGCAAAGCCTGCTGGATCCATCCTGGCGAAGACGACGATCGCCACCGCATGGATGGCGTGGGAGACCGCAAAGCTCAGGCCGAGATAGCGGCGGTTGCGCCGCTGCCAGCGCGTCCAGGCGTTGGGCCACAGTCGGGCCACCGCTGCAGCGCTGAAGGCCAGACAGAACAGCAGCAGCGAGCTGCGCGCCGTGAAGCGGATCACCATGCGGACGCCCTCGACCTCGAACTGGCGCATCGAGGCGATCCACAAGCTCAAGGCGATCAGGTTCAGCGCGAGCACGGCAAGCAGCCGCCAGCCTTCGAACCAGTTGTGGCGCTGTGACATCGTAGCGGTCTCCTCCGTCATGTAATCATCGATTACATTTCGAGCTGGCACGATCGTCAATAGTGTAATCGATGCTTACATTCACGTTCGGGTGATGCTAGGAAGCGGTCATGCCCGCCCGTCAGTCCCCCAAGCCCCGGATTTCAAAGCCCCGCACCCGTCGCCAGGCACCCGGAGCCCGGCCCTATCACCACGGTGACCTCCGCCGGGTGCTGATCGATGCTGCGTTGCAACTGGCGGCCGAAGGAGCCGAGGTCTCCGTGCGCGAGGCCGCGCGCCGCGCCGCGGTGTCGCCGGGGGCGCCATTCCGGCACTTTCCCAACCGCGACGCCTTGATGGCTGCGGTGGCCGAGGAGGCGCAGCGGCGCTTTCGCGCCGAGATCGAGGCTGCGCTGGCGGAAGCGAGCTCCACCGATCCGCTGGCGCGCTTCCGCGCCTTCGGCATCGCCTATGTGCGCTGGGCGATGCACAACCCCGCGCATTTCGAGATCATTTCCACGGGACGCTATTTCGCGTATGGCAGCTCGGCCGAATTGCTCCGCGACAACGCCGAGCTCGTGGCGCTGACCGAACGGATGTTGGCTGAGGCGGCCGCGCAGGGCCTGCTGCGCTCGCCGGATCTGAAACGTATCCTAATCGCCGGCCGCGCTCTGATCTACGGCTTTGCCCGCATGAACCTCGACGGCCATTTCCCGCGCTGGGGCGTCGAGGAGGGGGAGATCGAGCGGATGGCGGAGGGCGTGATCGATCTGTTCATCGCAGGGATTGCCAAGAGCTAGGTCATCCAAATGCGGCCCTTCGCCGTCCGCTAACATTAAGCGAAGGTCGGATCGCCGCGCGCGTTGCCTGTTCGTGACCGTTCCATTACAGTTTTGTGACACGGTGCAGCCGGCTGCGCCGTCCGCCTTGGCGGCCCGAGGCTGGCCAGACGGCTTGGCATCACCGCGCCGGACCCAAGTTCAGCGTGTCGTCGATGGCGTCCGCGCCCAATCCAGGTCCTTCTGCCACCACCGCCGTTCTGGCGAGCGTCGCTGCGGTCGGCATCTGGCGGCTGCTGGCGGTGGCCGCGCCGCATGTCGCTGCTCTTGCGTTGATGTACGAGACCGAGACCGATTTCGGCTCGCGCCTGTCCTTCCTGCTCGCCTGGGGCATTCTCAACTTCTTCTGGATCACGCTGCTGCGCCGGCCGGCACTGTCGGGCGCATTGTCGCTGACTATGGTCGTGATGTTGGTGCTGCTGTCCCGGCTCAAGCACGACGTCGTGCAGATGACGGTGAACTTCATCGACCTGATGATGATCGATCGCGACACGGTCGCGTTCCTGTTCACGATCTTCCCGAATTTGCGCTGGTCGGTGATCGGGGCGGGCCTTGTCACGCTGCCGCTGATGTATGCGCTGTGGTGGCTCGATCCGTTCCGCATCCGCCGCCTTCCAGCGCTGGCCTGCAAGCTCGCCTGTCTCGCCGCCCTGGTTTTCTATTCCGCCTATCATCCGGACGAGGCCTGGCGCGGCTATTACGACGACGGCTATCTTTCGAAGTTCTTCCGCTCCGGCGTCACTGCGGTGTCCGATTTCGTGGAGTACGGCTTCATGGAGTCGGCCGCCGCGACCAATGAGCGGCTCAATATACCGCTGGTCGACGCCTGCCACCCGGCGGGCCGCCGACCGAACATCATCATGATCCATGATGAATCGAGCTTCGATATCCGCGCCGCGCAGGGCATCAAGGTGCCACCGGGCTACGGCAGTCATTTCAAGTCCTGGGACGGCAAGGAGCGCACCTTCCTGGCTGAAAGCAATGGCGGGCCGAGCTGGTTCACCGAATACAACGTGCTGGCGGGTCTGTCCTCGCGCTCGTTTGGCCGCTTTGCCTATTTCGTGACGCGCCTTGCGTCGGGCCGCGTCGAGCGTGGCCTGCCGCTCAGCTTACGCCGTTGCGGCTATGACACCATGTCGCTCTACCCTGCCTATGGCGGCTTCATGAGCGCACGCGGCTTCCAGATGACGACCGGCGTCGAGCGCTTTCTCGATTCTCATGATCTCGGCGCCAAAGACGTCGAGCCCGACAGCTTCTTCTACGACAAGGCGCTGCGGTTGATGGCCGAGCGCACGCCGAACAAGCCGCTGTTCACCTTCATCTATCTCGGCGCCAACCATTTCCCCTGGGAGACGCGCTTCCGTCCCGACCTGCTGCCGAACTGGCGCGCGCCGGGCAACCTGCCGTCCATCGACGAATATCTGCGCCGCCAGGCCATGAGTGCCGAGCAATACAAAGCCTTCCTCGCGGGCTTGACCAAGAATTTTCCGGGCGAGCCGTTCCTGATCGTGCGCTATGGCGATCACCAGCCGGAGTTCGCTCCTGCTATCCTCGAGCCCGGGCTCGACGAAGGCGCGATCGGCAAGAGGCTCGACGCCTATGATCCGCGCCTCTACGCCACCTATTACGCCATCGACGCGGTCAATTTCGAGCCGGTGAAGAGCGACGCCGTGATGGACACGATCGATGGTCCCTATCTGCCGCTGGTGATCCAGGAGGCTGCCGGCATCCCGCTCGATCCGTCGTTCGCGGAGCAGAAGGAGATCATGCTCCGCTGCAAGGGCATCTTCTACGGCTGCAAGGACGGCGCCGAGGCGCGGCGGCTGAACCGGCTGCTGATCGATGCGGGGATGATCCGGGGGCTGTAGCGCCAGCGAACAATATATATCGCCTTACGATATATTAATCATCGGGATGCGCGAGGTGCATTTCAAACTAAAGTCTGAGCAAAAAATACCTGAAATCACCGACTTGTAATTGGGGCGGCGCCTCATTTCCCAAACTTTGTCACGATTTCTCCCATCATCCGGCAAGCCGTCGCCGTCGTCTTTCAGGCGGCGTCATCCATCTCTGGGTCCATTTTCCTTGCAGGAGTATCATCCATGCGAGCGCTTGATGCTGCGCGTCTTGCATTTGCCCTTTTGCTGCTCAGCTCGACGGCTTACGCGGCCGAACCGGCGCAGGACATCAAAGGTCTTTACCTCATGACGGATTATCCGGCCGTCACGGTGCGGCCGGGGACAACGACCAATGTTTCGCTGCGGTTGCACGACTATGGTCTCGCGCCGGCGCGCTACCAGCTTTCGGTCTCCGGCGTGCCGAGCGGCTGGTCCGCGACATTGCTGGGCGGCGGCCAGCCGGTTGGTGCAGCGATGCCGGCGCCCGATGGCAGTGTGGCGCTCCAGCTTCGGCTCGACATCCCCGCCACCAGCGATCTCACCGCTCATACGCTTACGGTCAAGGCGGAGGGGCAGGGCACCAACGCCGAACTTCCCATAGCCGTCTCGCTCGCCAAGGAGCTGCCCGCCAAGCTCTCGGTCAAGTCGAGCCTGCCCTCGCTGCGTGGTAGCCCGAAATCGAATTTCGATTACACGCTCTCGATCAAGAACGATTCGGGTCGCAACGTTGTGGCCAGCTTCGCGGCCGATGCGCCCGCCAATTTCGAAACCTCCTTCACCGAAGCCTATGGCACGCAGGAGCTGTCATCGATCCCGATTGACGCCGGTCAATCCAAAGACGTCAAGCTGAAGGTGCGGCCACCCAGCTCGACCGCTGCCGGACATTTTCCGGTGAAGGTCACGGTGAAGGCGGGCGACGCTTCGGCCTCGACCGAGCTTGCGCTCGACGTTGTCGGCGAGCCGCAGCTTCAGATCTCGGGCCGCGATGGCCTGCTGAGCGCGCGGGCCGTCGCGGGCAAGCAAAGCTCGATCCCGATCGTCGTGAGCAACAATGGAACGGCGCCGGCCGAGAATATCAGCCTCGCCGCCACGGCGCCGAACGGCTGGAAAGTGACCTTCGAGCCGGCGTCGATCGATCATCTCGTGCCCGGCAAGGATAGCGAGGTGCAGGCGCTGCTCACGCCCAGCGACAAATCCTTGGCCGGCGATTATCAGGCCAACATCCGCGCCACGTCCAGGGGTGAGACCGCCTCGAGCCAGTTCCGCATCACCGTCGGCACCTCCACCGTATGGGGCATGGCCGGTGCCGGCGTCATCGGCGTCGCGTTGTTGTTGATGCTGGGCGCCGTTGCGAGGTTCGGACGGCGATGAGCGAGCAACCCACCGAGACCAGGACTCCACCGCAGGTTCCGGTCATCCATGCGCGCGGCCTGACCCGATGCTACGGCGATAGAGCGGTGGTCGATGGCATCGACCTCGACATCGCCAGGGGCGAGGTGTTCGGCTTGCTCGGCCCGAACGGCGCCGGCAAGACCACGACCATCCTGATGATGCTGGGCCTTACCGAGATATCATCGGGCGAGATGAGCGTGCTCGGCTTCAATCCGGCGCGCGAGCCGCTCAAGGTCAAGCGTCGCGTCGGCTATCTGCCTGATGCCGTCGGCTTCTATGACCAGCTCACGGCGACAGAGAACCTCGCCTACACAGGCAAGCTGATGGGGCTCGCCCGCGCGGAGCGTGCGCGCAGGATCGAGCAGGCGCTCTGGCGCGCCGGGCTGACCGAGGTTGCCTCGAAGCGGGTCGCGACCTTCTCGCGCGGCATGCGGCAGCGGCTGGGCCTCGCCGAGATCATCATGAAGCGGGCCGAGATCGCGGTCCTGGACGAGCCGACGTCGGGCCTCGATCCGCAGGCGACCCAGGAGTTTCTGGGCATGATCGGAGAACTCAAGGCCGAAGGCATCACGGTGCTGCTGTCGTCCCATATGCTCGATCAGGTTCAGCGCATTTGCGACCGTGTCTCGTTGTTCAGGGCCGGTCACATCGTGCTGATGGGGGCGGTGCCTGAGCTCGCGGTCAAGGTGCTGGGCGCTGGCTTTGTCGTGGAGGTCGAGGCCGAGGGGCTTGGTCTCGCCCGGCGGCTCGCCATGATCCCTGGCGTCACGCATGTCGAGACACTCTCCGTCAATCGCTTTCGCATGACGGCTGAGCGCGACGTGCGGCCGGATGCGGCGCGCGCGGTGGTCGCGGTTGACGGTTCCTTGCGCAGACTGTCCGTCGATGAGCCGAGCCTCGAAGCGATCTACACACGCTATTTCCAGGACCTGCCTGCGGGAGGCGCTCGTCATGCGGCGTGAGGGATCACCGTTTCAGGGAATGTCGACCGTCTTCGTCAAGGAGCTCGCCGACCATATTTCCAGCGTCCGGATGCTGATGCTGCAGCTCCTGATCGTCTTCACGGCGCTCGCCGCGCTGTACGAGGCGATCAACAGTCTCAGGCAGAACACCGCCGAGGATCCGTTCCTGCTGCTGCGGCTGTTTACGATCGACCAGGCGCCGTTGCCGTCCTTTGTCGCGATCCTCGGCTTCCTCATCCCGCTGATGGCGATTGGACTTGGCTTTGACGCAGTCAATGGCGAGCACAACAGGCGAACGTTGTCGCGCATCCTGGCGCAGCCGATCTATCGTGATGCTTTGCTGATGGGAAAGTTCCTTGCGGCGCTCGCGACCATCGGTATCAGCCTTGCCGCCCTGTGGTTGCTGGTGATCGGCCTCGGCCTGATCTTTCTCGGCGTGCCGCCCGGCAGCGAGGAGGTCGCGCGATCGCTCGTGTTCCTGGTTGTGGCGATCTTCTACGCGGGTGTCTGGTTGTCGCTGGCGATGCTGCTGTCCACGGTGTTCCGGTCGGCTGCCACCGCGGCCTTGGTCTCGCTGGGTATCTGGCTGTTCCTGACGATACTGTGGCCGATGCTGGCCCCGGCCCTGGCACAGGTGGTCGCGCCTCCTGACCCGCGCTATGCGCTGCTCGGCCTGAACGATCCGGCAACGACAGTGTGGGCCCAGGAGTTGTTGCGGCTATCGCCGAACGATCTGTTCGAAGAAGCGATGCTTGCCGTGCTGTCACCGACAACCCGCTCACTCGGACCGGTGTTCCTCGATCAGCTCCGCGGCGCCGTCATCGGCGCGCCGCTGCCCTTCGGCGAAAGCGTCATGCTCGCCTGGCCGCAGACCGTCGGCCTCATCGCCGGCACCATCATTCTGTTCGTCTTCAGCTATGTGCTGTTTCAGCGCCAGGAGGTGAGGGCGTGAACTGATTGCGCTTTGCCCTCTCATCCTCCAAGAGATGGGCACGAGGGGGTGGCCGGTGTCCCCTGCGGCTACCCCCTCAACTCCATCTATGGTCGCCCGATCTTCTCCCACAGCCACTTCGCGACCGCATCCGGCGAGGAGTTCGCATCGTTGCCGCTGGCGCGCAGGTTTGCCTCGCGCATGGTGGAGATGTCGATCTTGCCGAGCAGCGGGCTCAGCGCCGCCTTGAGCCGCTCGTCGCCGGCGCGCTTCGGCGCCAGCAGCAGGATCGCGTCGTAGGGCGGGATCGCCTGCTTGGGATCGTCGAGGGCCACCAGATCATATTTCGCGATCAGGCCGTCGCTGGTGTAGCCCGCGATCACGTCGACCTCGCCGCTCGCCACCGCCGCATACATGAAGTCCGGTTGCATCTGGCGCTGGGCGCCGAACTGAAGGCCGTAAGCCTTCTGCAACGCCGCCCATTCCGGCCGTGAGAAGAACTCGTAGTCGCCGGCGATCGACATCGTCGAGGTGTGCGCGGCGAGATCGGCGATGGTGTGGACGCCGAGCGCGTCGGCGCGCTTTTTCGGCATCACCAGCGCATAGGCATTCTCGAAGCCGAGCTCGCCGAGCAGGGTGATGTTGTCCTTGGCGAGCGCCGTCTTCAACTCCGCCACCAGCTCTGCGCGCGGCTTGATATCGGTGCGGTGCAACTGATTGGCCCAGAGCGTGCCGGAATAATCGACATAGAGATCGATATCCCCGGCCTTCAACGCCCCGAAGACCACGCTCGAGCCGAGGCCGGATCGCGCCGTTGCGGAGAGGCCTGCGGCCTGGAGGCGGTCGCGAAGCAGGGCCGAGAGCACATATTGCTCGGCAAAGGTTTTCGCGCCGACAACGTAGCCGGACGACGAGCGTCCCATCGTCGGCACCAGCGTCGCCGCAACCAGCGCCGCGATCCCGGCCGCGCCGAGCGCAGTACGCAAGCGGCCGCGCTGACGCAGGCCGCCCTCGATCAGGCCGAGCAGCTGATCGACGGCGAGCGCCAGCAGGGCCGAGGCGACGCAGCCGAACAGCACAAACACCCAGTTCTGGGTTTGGAGTCCGGCGAAGATGTAATTGCCGAGGCTGGTCTGCCCGATCGGCGTCGACAGCGTGGCGGTGCCGATCACCCACACCGAGGCGGTGCGGATGCCGGCCATCATCACCGGCAGCGCCAGCGGCAGCTCGACCATGACCAACGACTGCCGTGGGGTCATGCCGACGCCCTTGGCGGCTTCGATCAATGCGGGATCGATGCCGTTCAGTCCGGTGATGCCGTTGCGCAGCACCGGCAGCATCGAATAGAGCGCCAGCGCCAGCATCGCCGGCAGGAAGCCGAACGCGGAGAAGGAAACGCCGAACCACTTCAGTGCCAGGGAGGCGGCGAGCAGCAACAGCGGGTAGAACAATGCGAGCAGCGCCAGCCCCGGCACCGTCTGCACGATGCTGGCGAGGGCGAGCAGGATGGCGCGCGGCGCCGGACGATTGCGCGTCAGGATGGCGAGCGGCAGGCTGACAACGAGGCCAAGCGCGAGCGCGGCGAGGCTCACCCGCACATGATTGCCGAGATAGTCGGGCAGATGCGACAGCGCCTCGCCCCAACGCGGATCGTTGAAAAGGCTCATGCCGCACCGCCCTGTCGCAGCAGCGCGTTCAGCCGCTCGACCTGGCGGCGGGGCGTGCGCAGCAATTCCAGCACATAGGCATCGCTGCTCGCTGACAGCTCCGCCGGCGTACCTTGCGCGAGCAGCCTTCCGCCGCGCATCACCGCGATCCGGTCGGCGAGCAAGATCGCTTCCGTCATATCATGCGTGATCATGACGGTGGTCAGGCCGAGCTTGCGGTGCAGCTCGCGAAAATCCTCGCCGAGGGCGTCGCGGGTGAGGGGGGCGAGCGCGCCGAACGGCTCGTCCATCAGCATGATGCGTGGCTTGGCGGCCAGTGCCCGCGCCACGCCAACGCGCTGGCGTTCGCCGCCCGAGAGCGCTTCCGGCAGCCGGTCGCGATGGGAGGCACGGTCGAGCTGCATCAGCTCGATCAACTCGTCGACGCGCGCGACAATCTCGGCTGCGGGCGCGCCGAGCAGTTTTGGCGTGATCCCGATATTGTCGGCGACGCTCAGATGCGGAAACAGCCCGCCGCTCTGGAAAACGTAGCCGATCCGGCGCCGCAGTGCGACCGGATCGATGTCCTGCACGTTCCTGCCCTCGACCGTGATGGTGCCGCCATCGGGCTCGATCAGCCGGTTGACGAGCCGCAGCAGCGTCGTCTTGCCCGAGCCCGAGCGGCCGACGACGGCCAGAAGCTCGCCCTCGGCGATGTCGAGCGACACATCGTCGACGGCCCTGAGGGCGCCGAAGCTCTTGCTGACGTTTCGGTAGCTGATCGCCGGCTTGGAAGGCATCGCTGACGGGCTCGCTGTTCTCTTACCCTCCCCCTCAGGTGAGAGCAGGGCCAAGGCCCATGCGTAGCACGCCTGGCCGCTTGATTGAACTTGGTCGCGCGAGCGGCTAAGGCATCAAGCCAAGTTTGGAGGGAACATATGACAACGCCCACGGCAGTGGCGCTGGAAGATGCCAAGGTTGCGTTCCGGCTGGGGGACGGACGGGTCTATACAGCGGTGGAGAAGGCCCATCTCACAGTCGCCCAGGGCGAGTTCGTCGCCATTGTCGGGCCGACCGGCTGCGGAAAATCCACGCTGCTCAACGTCGCCGCCGGCCTGCTCAAGCCTGCCGCCGGCAGCGTCAGGATTTTTGATCGGCCGCTCGCGGGGCTGAACCGGGATGCCGGCTATCTGTTCCAGGCCGACGCGCTGTTCCCCTGGAAGACCGCGCTCGACAACGTTGCCATCGGCCTCGAGATCAGGGGCACGGCGCGCGCCGAGGCGCTACCCCAGGCGCAGAAATGGCTGACGTCCGTGGGCCTCGGCGCCTTTGCGGGCCGCTATCCCCACATGCTCTCAGGCGGCCAGCGCAAGCGCGTGGCGCTGGCGCAGGTCCTGATCCGCGATCCCAAAATCCTCCTCATGGACGAGCCGTTCGGGCCCCTCGATGCGCAGACGCGGCAAGTCATGGGCAATCTGCTGCTCGATCTCTGGAACGCCGACCGCAAGGCCGTGCTGTTCGTAACGCATGACCTAGAGGAGGCCATCGCGCTCGCCGACCGCGTCGTGATCATGTCGGCGGGGCCGTCCTCGCGCATCATCGGCGATTGGCGTGTCACGCTTCCCCGCCCGCGCGACATTTTCGAGGTGCGGCTGGACAAGGAGTTCCATGCGCTGCATCGCGAGATCTGGAGCGTGCTCAAGGACGAGGTGATGAAGGGCTACGCGCAATCCACCCATGCTGCGGAGGCGGTCTGATGTCGCGCGTCTCGCTGCTTGCGCTGCAGCTCCTGGTCGCGATCGTCGGCATCGTGCTGTGGCAGTTGCTGTCGACGGTGCCGGTGTTCGGCAAGATCCTGCTGCCGCCGTTCTTCTTTTCCAATCCGGTCGATGTGCTCGATCAGATCGTCAAATGGTTCGTCTCCGGCGTGATCTGGAAGCATCTCGGCATTACGCTCATGGAATCGATCCTGGCCTTCGTGATCGGATCGCTCGGCGGCGTTCTCATCGGCTTCTGGTTCGCGCGCCAGCCGCTGGTTGCCGCCGTGTTCGACCCTTACGTGAAGATGGTCAATGCGTTGCCGCGCGTGGTGCTGGCGCCGATCTTCGCGCTGTGGCTGGGCCTCGGCATCTGGTCCAAGGTTGCGCTCGGCGTGACGCTGGTGTTCTTCATCGTGTTCTTCAACGTCTATCAGGGCGTCAAGGAAGTCAGCCGCACCGTGCTCGACAATGGCCGCATGCTCGGCATGAGCGAGGGGCAGTTGATGCGGCACGTCTATTGGCCGTCGGCGCTGTCGTGGATGTTCTCCTCGCTGCACACGTCAGTGGGTTTCGCCGTGGTCGGCGCCGTCGTCGGTGAATATCTGGGGTCGGCGGCCGGCCTTGGCTATCTCATTCAGCAGGCCGAGGGCGTGTTCGATGTCGCCGGCGTGTTCGCCGGCATGTTCGTGCTGTCGGCCTTCGTCATCCTGATCGATTTCGGGGTCACGCTGGTGGAGCGGCGTCTGCTGGTCTGGCGGCCGACCGTAGACGGCCGCGGGTAGGCGTATCCGTTAGTCGCCTTCTCAAGCCCACCCTGCTGCTCTATGGTGCCGCCAGCCGAACGGAGGAAACCAATGAAGAACACGATTGCCAGGCTCGCCGGCGCCTTGCTTGCGCTGACGCTCACCACCTCGCTTGCCGCAGCGCAAAGCAAAGTCACCGTTGCGGTCGGGGGCGGCGCGTGCCTGTGCTATCTGCCGACGGTGCTTGCCAAGCAGCTTGGCGAGTACGAGAAGGCCGGCCTCAATGTCGATCTGGTCGACCTCAAGGGCGGCTCGGACGCGCTCAAGGCCGTGCTCGGCGGCAGCGCCGACGTCGTATCCGGCTATTTCGACCATTGCGTCAACCTGGCCGCCAAGAAGCAGGAGTTGCAGGCCTTCGTGGTCTATGACCGCTATCCCGGCCTCGTGCTGGTGGTGGCGCCTTCGCATACGGCCGACATCAAGTCGATCAAGGATCTTGCCGGCAAGAAGGTCGGCGTCAGCGCACCCGGCTCCTCGACCGATTTCTTCCTGAAATATCTCCTGAAGAAGAATGGTCTCGACCCCGCCGGTACCGCCGTCATCGGCGTCGGCCTCGGCGCCACCGCGGTGGCTGCGATGGAGCAGGGGCAAATCGACGCCGCGGTGATGCTCGATCCCTCCGTCACGGTGCTCAAGGGCAGCCATCCGGACTTGCGTATCCTCAGCGACACCCGGACACAAAAGGACACGCTCGAGACCTTCGGCGGTGAATATCCGGGTGGCGCGCTATACTCGACGGCGGCCTGGGTCGCTGGCCACGAGAAGGAGGTGCAGGCGCTCACCAACGCGATGCTGTCGACGCTCGCCTGGATCCATTCGCACTCTCCCGAGGAGATCATGGCGAAGATGCCGGAGGAGATGGTCGGCAAGAACAAGGACCTCTATCTCGCTGCGCTGAAGAACACGATCCCGATGTTCTCCGAGACCGGCAAGATGGACCCGAAGGGCGCGGATGCCGTGCTCGCGGTGTTCAGCGTCGGCTCGCCGGAGGTCGCGAACGCCAAGATCGACGTCAACAAGACATTTACCAACAAGTTCGTCGACCAGGCCAAGAAGACCACGGGGAGCGCCAAATAACTGACGCGAAGTCGTAGTAACAAGGCGTCATGACGTCATTGGTCATTCATCGCGTCACGACGCTCGACCTTGCCGTGCGGCCGGTCGTCTGGCCGTTCGCGCAGGAACGGCGCGCCGAGATCGCGGCGCATTTCGCCGAGAAGCAGCGTGAGCGGCCGAAGCTCTGGAACGGCCGTGTCCTGCTCGGGCGCGATGCCGTGTTCGGTGACGGTCATCTTGCCGCGACCTATTTCGAGACCGATTTCGCCAGTTTCCTCGCCTGGCGCGACTGGGGCTTTCCCGACAAGGCCGTGTTCAACGGCTTTGGCATGGGCGCGCTGCGCGCCTCGGACGGCGCCTTCATCATGGGCGAGATGGCGCACCACACTGCGAATGCCGGCCGCATCTATTTCCCCTCCGGTACGCCCGACCTCGATGACGTCACGGAGGGAGTCCTCGACATTCCCGGCAGTGTCATCCGAGAACTCGGGGAAGAGACCGGGCTGACCACGGCCGACTACTGGGCCGAGCCGGATTGGCACTGCATCGTCACGGGCCCCTCGATTGCAATGATACAGGTCCTCAACCTTGATGTGCCGGGCGACGTGGCCCGCGCCCGGATCCAGGCCAATCTTGCACGCGAGACCGAGCCCGAACTGTCGGCCATTCATCTCGTGCGCGGAATCGGCGATCTCACGCCGGCCATGCCGCGATTTGTCACGGCCTTCGTCGAGCAGCAGTTCGCCTCGCGCTGAGCGCGAGGCTTGACATCGCCGCGCGCAGCCCATGTGATGGGCAAAAAGCAAAAGCAACAAGAATACGACGCATAATCGTCCAGGGAGGTTTAGATGCGCCTGCGCATGGCTGCCCGCTTGGTACGTGGGCTGTTGATCGCGATTGCGACGATGGGCCTGACGGCTTCGGCCAAGGCTGAAGACAAGGCTCAGGACAAGAAAATCAAGATCGGCGTGATTTTCGACCTGACCGGCCCGCTCGCGGGCGGCGGCTCTGAGCTCGAATATCTCGGTACCAAGATCATCCTCGACCATTTCACCAAGACCGGCGTCGAGGGCTACAAGGTCGAGGCCGTTTACGCCGACGCACAGAGCAAGCCCGACGTCGCCATCAACGAATCCGTCCGCCTGCTCGAGCAGGAGAAGGTCGACATGGTGCTCGGCTTCTTCTCGTCGGCGCAATGCGTGCCGGTGGCCGCCCGCGTCGAGCAGCTCAAGAAGTTCATGTGGATGACGACCTGCATCTCGTCTGCCGTGTTCGCTGACAAGAACTACAAATACGTCTTCCGTCCGCAGGCCAGCGGCGATCAGTTCGGCGCGATGACGATGGATTTCATTGCGCAGAACGCTCAGGCGAAGTTGGGCAAGGAGCCGAAGGACCTCCGCGTCGCCATCATCCACGAGGATGGCTCCTATGGCGTCGACGTCGCCAAGGGCAATGAGGCCGGCGCCAGGAAGGCCGGTTTCAACATCGTGCTGAAGGAGGGCTATTCGGCCACCGCGCCGGATCTCTCCGCGCTGGTGACCAAGCTCAAGCGTGCCAAGCCTGACGTCATTTTCCACACCGGCTACAACCCTGATATCACGCTGCTGTTGCGGCAAGCACGCGAGCAGGGGCTGAAGTTCGCAGCGCTCGTCGGCCACGGCGCGGGCTACGGCGTCTACGAAAAGCTCAAGGAGGGGATGGGCGCTGACGCGAGCTACGTCTTCAACGCCGATCCGATCTCGATCTGGCTCGCCAACCAGAAGACCATGGATCCGAAGCTTGCCCCCGTCATCAAGATGGTCGGCGAGGAGTTCGACAAGATCAAGCCCGGCGTCGCTATCCGCTCGGCTCATGTCGGCATCGGCGCGTCCAACACCTACGTCTTCATGGATGACGTGCTGCCGCGCGCGATCAAGAAGTATGGCGGGGTTGATCCGGAGGCGTTGCGCAAGGCTGCGCTGGATACCGATATCCCCGAGGGCGGCACCATGCTCGGCTTCGGCGTCAAGTTCTTCGGTGAGGGCACGCCAATGGCAGGGCAGAACGAGCGCTCGTTCCCCGTCGTGATCCAGTATATCGACGACAAGTCCTGGGTGGTGTGGCCCAAGAGTCAGGCGCAGCGCGAAGCCGTGTTGCCGCTGCCGAAGGGCACCACCTACAGCAACCAGTAGCGGCGGAGCAGGGCGGTGCTGGAAGTGAACGGATTGGTGAAGCGGTTCGGCGGCTTCACCGCCGTCAACAACGTGTCGTTCAGGGTCGGGCATGGCGAGATTGTCGGCCTGATCGGCCCCAACGGCTCAGGCAAGAGCACGATCTTCAACATGCTCTCAGGGACGCTTTCGCCGAGCGCCGGATCAATCCGGTTCGATGGCTCGGAGATCGCAGGCCTCGCGCCGCACCGGATCATCAACCGCGGCATCGGTCGCACCTTCCAGATCCCGCGGCCGTTCCGTCGCCTCTCCATTTTCGAGAACGTCGCCCTTGCCGGCTTCTATGGCCAGGGTCGCCATAGCCGCGCCAAGGCCGAGGAGGCGGCCGAGCGCTCGCTTGGGATGGTAGGATTGCCGACCGATCGCCAGGCCAGCGTCGACGGCCTCGGCGCGGCCGGTTTGAAGAAGCTCGAGCTTGCGAAAGCACTCGCCACCGCGCCAAAGCTTCTGCTTGCCGACGAGAGCCTCGGCGGTCTCGACGAGACCGAGATGGACCAGGCGGCGGACATGCTGCGCAACATCCGCGACGAGCTCGGCATCACCATCATCTGGGTCGAGCACATCATGGGCGTGTTGATGCGCGTCGTCGACCGCGTCATGGTGCTCGATCACGGCGAAAAAATCTCGGAAGGGCTGCCGAGCGCGGTTGCCGGCGACCCCCGCGTCGTCGAGGTCTATCTCGGCACTGATGCCGAGACCACCCAGGCAGCGGCCGCCGAAGCCCGCCGTGGCGCGGGAGGCCAATGATGCTGGAGCTGCGTGGCGTCAACGCCGGCTATGGCACTTTCCAGGCGCTGTTCGACGTCGATCTCGACGTCAAGGCTGGTGAGGCCGTCGGAGTCATAGGTCCCAATGGCGCCGGCAAGACCACCTTGATGCGTGTCATCTCCGGCCTGATCCGACCTTCGCGCGGATCGATCGCGATGGAGGGCGTCGACGTTCTTGCTACGCCGGCGCACCAGATCGTCAGCCTTGGCATTGCGCATGTGCCGGAAAACCGGCGGCTGTTTCCGCAGCTCTCGGTCGACGACAATCTCAAGATGGGTGCCTTCATGAAGGAGGCGCGCGGTCGTTATGCCGAGCGGCTGGAGGTCGTGTTCGACCTGTTTCCCCGGCTGAAGGAACGCCGCCATCAGATGGCCGGCACCATGTCGGGCGGTGAGCAGCAGATGTGCGCGATCGGCCGTGCGCTGATGTCCAACCCAAAACTTCTGCTTCTCGACGAGCCGTCCGCCGGGCTGGCGCCGGTCGTGGTGCAGCAGGTGTTCGAGCTGGTGAAGCGGATCCGGGCCAGCGGGCTGACGGTGCTGATCGTCGAGCAGAACGTGCAGCAGGTGCTGCGTGTGGTCGATCGTGCTTATCTGATCGAGGCCGGCACGATTCGCAGCTCAGGCACTTCAGCCGAGATGCTGGCGAGCGACACGGTCAAGGAAGCGTATCTGGGGGTATGAGGCGCATATGCAGGCGGTCCTGGACATTTTCGACATCTATCTGCTGGAAGCGGTGATCAACGGCATCCTGCTTGGCGGCGTGCTGGCGCTGCTTGCGCTCGGGCTCAACCTGATCTTCGGCGTCATCGACGTCACCTGGATCTGCTACGCCGAACTGGTGATGATCGGCATGTACGCCATGTATTTCATGGTCCAGTATTACGGCTTCAGCTATTTCATCGCGGCGCCCCTGACCATCCTGCTTGTCGCGATCCTCGGTGCACTCTTGCATTACCTCGTGATCGCGCCGCTGCTCACAGCGCCGCCGATCAACCAGCTGCTTGCGACCGGTGGGGTGCTGTTCGTGCTGCAGAGCTTTGCCACTGTCGCTTTCGGCATCGACTTCCGCAACCTCGGCATCCGCCTGCCGGTGCTCGCCTTCGGCGACATGAATTTCAGTTACGCGCGCCTCCTCTCGTTCCTGGCGGCGCTGGTCGGCATGGTCGCGGTGTATCTGTTCATGACCCGCACCTTCACCGGCACCGCGATCCGCGCCATCTCGCAGGACCGGCAGATCATGGCGCTGATGGGCGTCGATACCAAACGCATCTATCTCATTACCTCCGCGATCGGCGGCGGGCTGGCCGGGCTCGCCGCCTGCCTGCTGGTGCTGCAATATGACGTGCACCCCTTCGTCGGTCTCTCGTTCGGGCCGATCACCTTCCTGATCTGCGTGCTCGGCGGTCTCGGCAATTTCATCGGCGGCTTCATCGCCGCCTTCGTGTTCGCCGAGATCATTTCGCTCGGCGGCCTGTTCTCCGATCTCGAATGGGGCTACGTGCTCGCCTTTGCCTTCTTCATTGTCATGATGTTCATCCGGCCCGCGGGCCTGCTCGCGAGGCGGCGATGACGGGGCAGGGACGGCTTGCGGCATGGGGGATCGGATTGGCGGCGCTGGTCGCGCTGCCCTTCGTCTATCGCGATCCCTATCATCTGCACATCCTGGTGCTGATCCTGATCTGGTCGTTCGCCTACACATCATGGTCGATGATGGGGCGGTTCGGCCTAGTCTCGCTCGGGCACGGCGGCTTCATGGGCATCGGCGCCTATGTCACCGCGCTGCTGTGGAATCACCTCGGCCTGTCGCCTTGGATCGGCATTCCGGTCAGCATGGTCGCAGCCGGCACGCTGGCGCTGATTGTCGGCTATCCCTGCTTCCGCTTTCGCATCACCGGGCACTATTTCGTGCTGGTGACGCTGGCGCTGTCAGGCATCGTGCTTCAGGTCATCACGGCGACGCGCGATTACACCGGCGGCTCGCTCGGCTACACGCCGAACCGGGCGTCCGGCAACAAGCTGCTGGCGCTGCAATTCGACGACAAGACCAGCTGGTATCTGATCGCGCTTGCGGTCTGGCTTATCGGCATCGTCGTCTGGCATTTGATCGATCGCAGCATGAGCCGCTATGCGCTGGAGGCGATCTCGGAGGACGAGGACGCCGCGGCCGCCGCTGGCGTCAATGTCACCGCGGAGAAACTGAAGATCACGATGATCAGCGCCTTGATGACCGCGCTCGCCGGCGCGATCTATTGCCAGTACCAGATGTTCATCACGCCCGACACGGTCAGCGGCATCGCAGTGTCGTTGCAGATGGTGTTCGCGGCCATTGTCGGCGGCCTGTTCGTGTCGCTTGGCCCCACCGTGGGTGCTGTCATCACCATCCTGCTCGCGGAAACCTTGCGGATCGGCTTCGGCACCAAGGCGGTCGGCTGGGACAATCTCGTCTACGGCGTGCTGCTGGTGCTTTTCATCATATTTCTTCCCAAGGGCATCCTTGGTAGCCTGCTCGATCGATTGAAGCCGCAACGCAAGGTGCCCCGCGCTCATGAGCAAAAAGCCGTCCAAATCGCTCGCCCAGGAACTTGACCGCTACATCACGCCATTCCGCCATGACGGGTCCGGCAAGTTTCACCTGAAGGACTACAAGACCAACGAGAAGGGCGATCTGGACAAGGATAAGGCTCAGGAGATTCTCGATGCCAACAAGAAGCGTCTCGTCGAATTCCAGGAGAAGCTCTACGCCCAGGACCGCTGGTCGGTGCTGATCGTGTTCCAGGCCATGGATGCCGGCGGCAAGGACAGTGCGATCAAGGCGATCTTCGAGGGCATCAATCCGCAGGGTTGCGAGGTCTCCGCCTTCAAGGCGCCGAGCAGCAAGGAGCTGGACCATGATTTCCTCTGGCGTCACGTGGTCGCGTTGCCGGAGCGTGGCCATATCGGCATCTTCAACCGCTCCCATTACGAGGAATGCCTGGTGACGCGCGTGCACCCGGAGCTCCTCGCCAAGGAAAAGCTGCCGCAGCGGCTCGTCACCAAGAACATCTGGAGGGAGCGGTTCGAGGACATCGCCGCCTGGGAGCGCTACCTGATGCGCAACGGCACCGTGGTGCTGAAATTCTTCCTCAACGTTTCCAAGGAGGAGCAGCGCAAGCGCTTTCTCGACCGGTTGGAAGAGCCGGGCAAGCAGTGGAAATTCTCGATGGACGACATCAAGGAGCGCGCGCTGTGGCCGCGCTACCAGGCGGTCTATCAGGACATCGTGCGCCACACCGCAATGCCGCATGCGCCCTGGTATGTCGTGCCCGCCGACCACAAATGGTTCGCCCGCGTTGTGATAGGCTCCGTGATCGTGGCTGAGCTTGAAAAGCTGGACCTGCGCTTCCCCCGTGCCGACAAGGCTTCGCTGCGCGAGTTTGCCGAGGTCCGCAAGGCGCTGGAGAGCGAGGGCAAGGGAGGAAGGAAGCGCAAAAAGTGACCGCTCCCGAGGCCAGGAACCAGAAGAACGTCAACTTCGCGCTGCAGGGCGGCGGCGCGCACGGCGCCTTCGTCTGGGGCGTGCTCGACCAGGTGCTCGAGGACGGCAGGCTCGCGATCGAGGCGATCAGCGCCACAAGCGCGGGCGCGATGAACGCGGTGGCGCTCGCCTCGGGCATGGCCATCGGCGGAGCCGAGGCGGCGCGGCAGAACCTGCATGCGTTCTGGTACGAGGTCTCGCGGATGGACCAGCTCTATGACCTGTTTTCACCCGTCAACCAGGTGATCCAGGCCCTCAAGCTGCCGCCGGAATATCACCCCGTCCACGCCTTCATCCATACGCTGACGCACACGGTGCCACCGAACCTGCTCAACCCGTTCCACTTCAATCCGCTCCGGTCCCTGCTGCAACGCGTGATCGATTTCGACCGGCTCAATTCGTCGCCGGACGCACCGCAGCTCTTTCTCAACGCCACCAATGTTAGAACCGGCAAGATCAAGGTGTTCCAGACGCCGCTGCTCAGCGCAGAGACCGTGCTCGCGTCGGCCTGCCTGCCGCCCTATTTCCAGGCGGTCGAGATCGACGGCGAGCATTATTGGGACGGCGGCTATCTCGGCAATCCCGCGATCTTTCCGCTGATCTATCGCAAGGGCAGTCACGACGTCATCATCGTGCAGGTGACCGCGATCCGGCGTGACGAGCTTCCGGCAAGCGCCGCCGACGTCCTGCATCGCATCAACGAGATCAGCTTCAATTCGTCACTGATGCGCGAGATGCGCGCGATTGCCTTCGCGACCCGGCTCATCGACAACGGCGAACTCGATCCCAACACGCACAGCCGCATGTTCATGCACTGGATCGGAAACGACCAGCTGATGTCGCAGCTCGGAACGGCGACGCAGTTCCATCCCGAATGGAGCCTGTTGTGTCGTCTGCGCGATGAGGGCCGCGAGGCCGCGCGAAGCTGGCTGACACAAAACTTCGACCGGATCGGTCGTTCGTCTACGGTCGATTTGACCGACATGTTTCTCTGATCTTCGAAAACAACCCCATGCACAGTAGCCGATGATAACGGAATCAATGGCTTTCCGGCGAATGTGCTCGATATTCGGATTTTGAGAAGGATTGCTTGATCCGTCGGGCAAAACAGGGGCATAATGTCACCATCGCGACGGCTGTCGTAGGGTGGGTTAGCCCTGCAGATGCGCGAAGCGCATCTGCTCGGCGTAACCCACCTCTTTTGGTCCCGCGAGGGCAGACAGTGGTGGGTTACGCCTTCGGCTAACCCACCCTACGAGACTGTGAATCTTTTGTACCGCGTGTCGGGCGAATGTGATTCTCTAGGCAGACTGATCTGCTGGAGAGGATGATGGCTGACGAGGGACTTTTTGGCGAATTGCCGGATCAGTCGGCGCCACGAACCGAAGCGGTGCCGCGGGGTGCACCTCGGCTGCGCGAGCCCGTGCGCAATCAGGTCGAATTGCGGGCGGTCGATATCGACAGCCTGATCGGGCAGGATCATCTGGCCCGGGTGATCTGGGCTTATGTCGAGGGGCTCGACCTGAGCGAGCTGGAAGATCGGGTTAAGGCACGGGAAAACAGGCCGGGCCATCCGGCGCCATCACCCCGGCTGCTGCTGGCGCTTTGGCTGTACGCCACGAGCGATGGCGTTGGCAGCGCGCGGGCGTTGGATCGGCTCTGCGACAGTCACGACGTCTACCGCTGGCTCTGCGGCGGCGTGTCTTTGAACTATCACACACTGTCGGATTTCCGGGTCGGCTGCGCGGACCTGCTGGACCGTTTGCTGGTCGAACATCTGGTGGCTCTGAATGAGGCAGGGCTGATTGATCTGGAGAAGCTGACCCAGGACGGGGTGCGGATACGGGCGAATGCGGGGGCCGGCTCGTTCCGGCGGGAGGCAACGCTCGGCCGGCAGATGGCCCAAGCGAAGGCTGTGGTGGAAGAGCTCAAGCGCGAGGTCGATGCGGATCCGGAAGCCAGCAGCCGGCGTATCAGGGCGGCCAGAGAGCGCGCGGCACGCGAACGCAGTGAGCGGGTGCAGGCTGCGCAGAGGGCTTTGGACGAGATCAAGCGGAAGCGCAAGCAACTCGACGAAAAAGGCGGCAATGGCAAAAAGCCGAAGGAGCCCCGGGCCTCCACCACCGACCCGCAGGCAAGGGTGATGAAGATGGCAGATGCCGGCTTCCGCCCCGCCTACAATGTGCAGGTGGCCAGCGCGGCCGGCGAACTGATCGTGGTCACGGTCGACATCGACAACAACGGATCAGATCGCGGCTTGATGCGGCCGATGCTGGAGCGAACGCGCACTCGGCTGAAGCGCTTGCCGCGTCGCTACCTCGCCGATGGCGGGTTCTGCAGCGGCGAGGACATCGAATGGGCGCACGGTGAAGGCGTCGAGGTCTACTGTCCTCCGCCCAACTCCAGGAGCGGTGTCGATCCCTTTTTACCTCGGAGCAGCGACGGTCCTGGCGTCGCGGCCTGGCGGGCCCGCATGGCCAGCGAAGCCGGCAAGGCACAGTACAAAGCCCGCACGATCTGCGAATGCATCCATGCCCGGTGGCGGAACTGGGACCTCAGGCAATTGACCGTGCGCGGCATCGAGAAGGTCCGTGCCGTCGTGCTCTGGTACGCCCTCACCAACAACATCCTGCAAGGACACCAACTGGCAAAAGCATAGACAGCACAGCCATCCCCCGGCGGTTCGACATCGACGGCCCCCGACATCAGCGCGGGCGCTACCCACTCTTTAATATCGAA
>NZ_LJYG01000053.1:0-13921 GCF_001440035.1 Bradyrhizobium manausense
TGTTTAGCCCGGAGACATAGCTTACACCTGTTCGGAGACATGGTTGACACTTTTGGGGTTACGCAGATCGATCGTTTCGATCTGATGAGCGGCAAAGAATATTCCGAATTTTCCGTCGGCACTGAGCTGGCGAATGGCGAGCCTCTCACCACGGAAGGCTTGCGGGACTTTCCAGAGCCGTCCCTTGAAGCTGACATAGGCCTTGGTGGTGGAGACGGAACGGACGATCTCGCCGTCGTCGTACTCCACCGTTGGAAGGCGGTTCGGCATAGGGCGCTGGCTCGGTCGATAACGGCTCGCGGGCACATCGAAGCCCAATGCCTCGTGCGGCCGATCGAGATTGTAGACGTTGCGCCATTGGTCGAACGCCCGCTGGACATCGGCAAGGTCGCGGTAGCGCTTGAAGGCGAAGACCTCGGCCTTCAGGCTGCGGTGGAACCGTTCGTTCTTGCCTCGGCTCTGGGGATGATAGGGCCGGCTGTGGATCGTGCGGATGCCGAGCTTGAGAAGCCACACCGTCAGCGTGGTCCAGGGGTCTTCGAGGGTGAAGCCCCAGGGGCCGCCATTGTCGACGAACATCGCATCCGGCAGTCCGTAGCGGCGGAACGTCGTCTCGAGATGGCCTCGTACCGTCGAGCCTCGTTCGTTGTCACAGGCTGCCAGGCACAAGGCAAAGCGCGAGTGATCGTCCAGCGTCGTCAGTGGATGGCAGGACACGCCGTTCTCCAAGGCACTGTGTCCCTTGAAGTCCATTTGCCAAAGTTGATTGGGCTTATCCTTCTCGAAGCGCGTATACGGCTGTCCAGGCGTGCCCGCAGGCTCCTTCACCCGATCATAACGTCGCAAAATCTCGTGCACGGTCGATATCGCCGGAACGGCCTGCCGGTTGCGCTTGAGACGATGCGCGAGTTTGCGCGCTCCCCAGGCCGGGTGAGCATCGCGCAGTTCGACGATCTGTTGCTCGATCGCAGCAGCTGTACGCTCCGGACTGTGATGAGGTCGTCGCGATCGGTCCGCCAATGTCGTATCGCCTGCATCGTACCGCTGGATCCACTTGTAGCCCGTCGGAGCGCTGATGCCGAACTGCCGGCACAGCTGCCGCAGGTTCGCTCCCTCCTGCTTGGCAAGCACCACAAACTCCCGCCTTTGATCCATGACTGACACCTCTCGCCACGGCATCGTTCGCCCCCTTGTTTGACGAATCGAGCCGATTTTGACGTGTCAACCATGTCCCCGAACACCTGTCAGTCATGTCTCCGGGCTAAACACTGCGCCCGCAATGACGACGGAGAGGCCGTGGCCTGCGCCTTCCGGACATGCTGTAGTCTCACCGGCCGACTCAGGCCTTTCCCGGGACACCACATCGATGCCGCAAGACCCTCGCGCCAAAAGCTCATGGCCGCTGTTTCGATCGCTCGCGTCCTATGCCCTGCCCGGCGATCTCATGGCGGGACTGACGCTCGCGGCGATCGCCATCCCCGAGCAGATGGCGACCGCGCGGCTCGGCGGCTTTGCGCCGCAGATCGGCTTCTTCGCCTTCATGGCCGGCTCGCTCGGATTTGCGCTGCTCGGCGGCAATCGCTTCCTGTCCTGCGGCGCCGATTCCACGATCACGCCGATTTTTGCCGGCGGGCTCGCGGCGCTCGCCACGACAGGTTCGCCTGAATATCAGGTCCTTGCCATCGCGCTGGCCTTGATGGTCGGCGCGATGATGCTCGCCGGCGGTGCGTTCCGGCTCGGCGGCATCGCCAATCTCTTGTCGATGCCTGTCATGGTCGGCTTCCTCGCCGGCATCTCCGTCCACATCATCGTGTCGCAATTGCCTGGCGTGCTCGGACTGGACTCGCCTGGTGGTCCGACGCTCGACCGCATCGGTGTGCTCGCGAGCGAGATCGGGCGCACCAATCCCATCACGTTCTGCATCGGCCTCGGCGTGCTCGCCGTGGTCTTCATCTCCGAGAACGTCAGCGCAAAAATTCCCGGCGCGCTGATCGGCCTCGTCGGCGCGACGCTGGCCACCGTCGCGCTCGGTCTCGAGAGCAAGGGCGTCAACGTGGTCGGCACAGTGCCGGGCACGCTGCCACGGCCGACCTTGCCCGACCTCGCACCGGAACTGTGGGTACGTCTCGTGCCGCTCGCCTTCGTCATCACAGTTGTTGTGATGGTGCAGACGGCGGCGACGACGCGGTCGTTTCCGTCCGATCCCGATAAGCCCGCCGATGTTGATCGCGACTTTCTTGGCGCAGGCGCCGGCAGCGTGCTGTCAGGCCTGTTCGGCGCCTTTCCGGTCAATGCCAGCCCGCCGCGCACCGGCATCGTCGCCGAAACCGGCGGACAATCGCAGCTCGCAGGCCTTGCCGCGGCGGCGATCGTGCTGGCGCTGCTCGCATTCGGCACCGGATTGTTGCGACACGTTCCGGACGCTGCGCTTGGCGGCATCCTGCTGTTTGTGGCGCTGCGGATCATCCGCGTGCAACAGATCGTGACGATCTATCGCCAGTCGTTCAGCGAGTTCCTGCTGATCGTGGCCACCGCCGCGTTGATCATCGTGCTGCCGATCCAGCAGGGCGCCTTTCTCGGCATCGTGCTGTCGCTGCTGCACGGCATCTGGAGCACGACGCGCGCGAGACTGGTGGAGTTCGAACGCGTGCCGGGCACCACGATCTGGTGGCCGGCGCATCCGCACATCACCGGCGAGCGTGTCGCGGGTGTCGCCGTGATCGGGCTCCAGGCGCCGCTGTCCTTTCTCAACGCCCCGGGCTTCCGCAGCGACGTGACCAAGGTTTTGGGCACGTCGGCACCGCAATTGCTGGTGCTGGAGGCGAGCGGCATGGTCGAGATCGACTTTACTGCGGCGCAGATCCTGCTCGACGTCTTCAAGGTGTGCAACGCGCAAGGCGTCACGGTCGCGGTGGCACGGCTGGAATCGCTGCGCGCGCAGGAGGCGTTCGAGCGCTTCGAATTGTACGGTGCCCTGCCGAAGGAGCACGTCTTCCACAGCGTGGATGAGGCCGTGCACAAGCTGGCGAAATAATCACTGCACCAAGGTGGGATGATCCCGCTGCGCCGCCTCGCGGATCCAGCTGGTGTGGATCGCGCGGAACAGGATCTGCGCGGTCTTGAGATCGTTCGCCGTCATGCACAGATTGACGATCCGATGCACGGCGTCGTCGCGCATCAGGCCGTCGGAGATCTTCATGGCGATCTCCATTGCCGCCTTCGCCGCGCGCTCATAACGAGCATTCTCGCTCTTGTCGTTTCGCGCAGCGGCGATGGCGCTCTGGGCCGCGGCGTCGCAGATGGCGCGGATGCGCGCGGCAGCTTCGATGTCGCCGAGCGGCGATTCGATCGCTTCGTCCCAGATGTCCGCCCGCTTCTGCCTCGCGAACCACTTCATCGCCTCACCGCCGATTGACCGCGCTTCAGGCTCACTCAGCATAGAGAGCCCAACCGGGATCGGCGAGGCGATTTTTGCGGTACAGTTTCTCGGGCGCGTTCAGGACGTCCGACGCGGTCCGATGGCCTCGAACTGCGCCTTCTGCTCGTCACTGAGCGTGCCGTAGAAATCCTCCAGCGCGGCGCGAACCGACTTGACGCCGTCCAGCATGACATCGAGCCGCTTGCGGACCGCTGCCATGCGCGCCGGTGGCGTCATCACGTCGGCCGGCTGGCACGCCGCCTTCAGCGATGCGCTGGCCCTGGCGCTCGTGTCCTGGAGCACTTGCAGCGCGGCGCGCTGGGTGTCGCTCGGACGAAGCCTCGCCTCGATGTCGGCACCGGGCCAATCGAGCGCGGCGGGCGTACCGCAATTCTGGATCAGCGACGTCCCGGCACTGCCGGAATCCGTCGCGCGCCGCTGGTTTTCGGCGAGCGCGTTGAAGCGCAGCTTCTGTTCGTCGGTCAGCGAGCCGTAGAATTTATCGAGCGCGGGCTGCACGAGATCGACGGCCTTCTCCATCGCCTCGATGCGCTGCTGCATCGCCGCCAGCCGGCCGGGTGCCGTCGCCGCGACCTGCGTCGGGCAGGAGGCGCGGATGATCCCGGCCGCATCGATCGAGGCATTGCCGAGCTCGTCGAGGCTTGCACCTTGCGTTTCGGTCGGCTGTACCGCGGCGGCAATCTGGTCGATCGGCAGACCGACGATCTCGCGGCGATCGCTGCCGCAAAGCTGATCCAGCGCCACACCACGCGCTTGCCGGCGACCCTGCGGCCGCGACGGCAGATAGGCTGACAAACCGTCATAGCCATAGGGCGCGAACAGGCCGGCATAGATGTCCGGATAGCCGTAGCCCCAGAAACCGAGACCGTCGCCCCAGATCGTGTAGTCGTAGAGATCGTTGTAGGCGAACGGCCAGAACAGCGGTCCGACCCAGCCGTAACCGCCTCCTGGATGTTGCCACCATCCGCTGCTTGCACCATGCCAGCCGGCAAGCGCCGCCGCCGCTGCGATCTGGGCGCGCGCCGCGGGATTGCTGATCAGCCGACCGTTGCGGAAAGCACTGGAATGCAGATTGAGTGCACTGCGGAAATGCGCCGGGCCGACGGCCGCATTGCGAATCCGACCGAAGTTCGGACCGCCATGTCGCGCGCCCGCCGCAAAGCGGGGTCCGCCATGATGCCCGCCACCATGCGCGTGCCCACCACCATGACCACCACCATGATGACCACCACCATGTCCGCCGCCATGAAAATGGCCACCGCCATGCCCGCCGCCGTGACCACCACCGCCGTGACCACCACCGCCATGGCCGCCTCCGCCTTTACCCAGAGCCGTGCCCGCCAGCACGCAGGCAAGCGCCGCAGCGGCGAGTCCAATGACCGGTCGCAACATCGCATCCTCCGAAAGAAGCCGCGCCATGGAGGCATCGGAAATTGTTCGGGAGACGGAACCGGCGTGGCCGCGGAAAGTTCCGCGGGCGCGACAGGCTACGCCTCCGGCACGATCTTGCCGGGGTTGAAGATGTTTTGCGGATCGAGTGCCTTTTTCAGCGCGCGCATCGCATCGAGCGCCTCGGGGCCGAGCTCGGCCTTGAGGTATTTCTGCTTGCCCTGGCCGATGCCATGCTCTCCGGTGCAGGTTCCGTCCATTGCCTGGGCGCGCTCGACCAGGCGATGCATGAACTCCTCGCCGCGCGCCATCTCGTCGGCGTCGTTGGTGTCGCAGACCAGCGAGCAGTGGAAATTGCCGTCGCCGACATGGCCGACGATGGGCGACAGCAGATTGAGACGCTTGAGATCTTCCTCGGTCTCGCTGACGCAATCGGCAAGCCGCGAGATCGGCACGCAGACATCGGTTGCGACCACGCCGATGCTGTCGCCGGGGCGGAGTGCCTTGACGGACCAATAGGCATCGTGGCGCGCCTGCCAAAGTTTCGTGCGATCCTCCGGCTTGGTGGTCCAGGAGAAATCGCCGCCGCCGCAGTCCTTGGCGATCTCGCCGAACGCCTTGGACTGCTCGGCGACCTCGATCTCGCTGCCGTGGAATTCCATCAAGAGCAGCGGCGTCTCCGGCAGCGTCAGCTTCGAATAGGCGTTGCAGGCCTTGACCTGCGCGGCATTGAGCAGCTCGATGCGCGCCACCGGAATGCCGGTCTGGATTGCCAGGATCACGGCCTGACACGCCCCGTGCACGGACACGAACGAGACCGCGCCCGCCGCGATCGTCTCGGGGATGCCGCGCAGACGAATGGTCAGCTCCGAGATGATGCCGAGCGTGCCTTCGGCACCGACGAACAGATGCGTCAGGTCGTAGCCGGCGGACGATTTCTTGGCGCGCGTCCCTGTGGTGATGATCTCGCCGTCGCCGCGCACCACCTTCAGCGCCAGCACGCTGTCGCGCATGGTGCCGTAGCGCACCGCATTGGTGCCTGAGGCACGCGTCGAAGCCATGCCGCCGAGCGAGGCATCGGCGCCGGGATCAATCGGGAAGAACAGGCCCTGGTCGCGTAAGTGCTCGTTGAGCGCCTTGCGGGTGACGCCGGGCTGGATCACGCAATCAAGGTCCTCGGCATGCACCGCGAGCACCTTGTTCATGTCGCGCAGATCGATCGAGATGCCGCCGGCGGGCGCGTTGACCTGACCTTCGAGCGAGGTGCCGGTGCCGAAGGGAATGACGGGCACGCCGTTCCTTGCGCAGATCCGCACCACGTCCTGGATGTCGGCGGTCTCCTGCGCCATCACCACGCCGTCGGGCGGCTGGTTGACGATCCATGTGGTGGTGTGGCCGTGCTGCTCGCGGACGGCCTGCGAGGTGATGAGGCGGTTGCCGAAGCGTGCGGCAAGCTGCTCCAGCGCGCTCGCGAGGGCTTTCGGCTCCGGCCGCGGCGGATTATTGGTGATGGTCGTACCCACGGATCGTCCTCCCGACAGAACAAACCGTGGCAAAGGACATCTGACCGGTCAAGTCAAGCGACCGGACGCATAGCCAGGGAATGAGACATGCCGGAGAGTGCCGCTTCGAAGCCCGCCGAGCCGTTCAGAAGCTCGATCATGCAGATCGAGCCGCAATGGATCGACTATAACGGCCATCTCAACATGGCCTATTACAACGTGATGTTCGACCGGGCGATCGATGAGTTCTGGCTCGAGCTCGGGATTGGTCCGGTCTACAAGAACGAGCGCCACGGCTCGACCTTCACCGCCGAATGCCATGTGCGCTATTTGCGCGAGATCCATCTCGGCGATCCCGTGCAGATCCTGGTGTGGCTGCTGGCCGCCGACGACAAGCGGCTACATACGTTCGAGGAGATGAGGCATGGGACGGAGGGCTGGCTGTCGGCCACCTCCGAGAACATGTCGCTGCACATGGACATGAAGGCGCGGCGCGTTGCGCCGTTTCCGCCCGACATCCAGCAGCGCATCGCGGGCATTGGCAGGACCCATAGCGCCCTGGCGCAGCCCGAGGGCATCGGCCGCAGCGTGGCGATGCCAGTCAAACGCTGATGCCCGGCGCTTGCCTCACCTCTCCCAGCGGCGAGAGGTGAAGGGCGCTAGATCCTGCGGCCGCGGGCCAATCCGACCACGGCCGAGACCAGGAACAGGACGACCGCGATGAAGAAGATGATCTTGGCGATCTCGACCGAGGCGCCGGCGATGCCGCCGAAGCCCAGGATGCCGGCGATCAGTGCGATAACCAGAAACGTCACAACCCAGCCTAGCATGGTCAAACCCTCGTCTTGATGTCTGTCGGCGATCGCCGCGGCTGCCCGCGCCACCTATCCAGACAATCTCGACGCGGGAACGATGGTTCCGGCACGCATAACGGCGAAATTCGCAGCTCGCGCTGGAACAAATCGGGCCGCCGTGCACGTGGAAAACCTCTCCCCGCCGCCCCATATAGGCGCTAATCCCTGTTAAGAAGGCTCCCTCCCGTCACCCCGCGGTGCCATCGTGGGGCCAAATGATTCGCATGACCGAGCCGAGCAAGATCACAGGCGTACCCGACCACCAGCCCGCAGCCGGCGGCATCGCCGCGCGTGCTCGCGCCTCGGTGGGCCCGAAATACCTCACCGGACTCAATCCGGAGCAGCGCGAAGCTGTCGAAACGCTGGACGGCCCGGTCCTGGTGCTGGCCGGTGCCGGCACCGGCAAGACGCGCGTGCTGACCACGCGCATCGCCCATATCCTGAGCCAGGGCCGCGCCCGCCCCGCCGAGATCCTGTCGGTGACCTTCACCAACAAGGCCGCGCGCGAGATGAAGCACCGGCTCGGCCAGATGCTCGGCCACGCCGTCGAAGGCATGCCGTGGCTCGGCACCTTCCACTCCATCGGCGGCCGCATCCTGCGCTTCCATGCCGAGCTGGCGCAGCTCAAGTCGAACTTCACCGTGCTCGATGTCGACGACCAGGTGCGGCTGCTCAAGCAACTGCTGCAGGCCGAGAAAATCGACGACAAGCGCTGGCCGGCGCGGATGCTCGCCGGCCTGATCGACGGCTGGAAGAACCGCGGCCTGATGCCGTCACAGGTGCCCTCGGGCGAGGCCGCGATGTTCGCCAACGGCAAGGGCGGCAAGCTCTATACGAGCTACCAGGAGCGGCTGAAGATCCTGAACGCCGCCGATTTCGGCGATCTGCTGCTGGAAAACATCCGCATCTTCCGCGAGCACCCGGATATCCTGCGGCAGTATCAGCAGCGCTTCAAATTCATCCTGGTCGACGAGTATCAGGACACCAACGTGGCGCAATATCTGTGGCTGCGGCTGCTGTCGCAAGCGCCGGGGGCGGCGAAGCCCACCACTCCCGCCGTCATTCCGGGGCAGGCCGAAGGCCTGAACCCGGAATCCGGAGATGAGTCCTCGGCTGGAGATTCCGGGTCTGCGCCTCCGGCGCATCCCGGAATGACGGTGGCTCCCTCAGGCCCCACCAAAAACATCTGCTGCGTCGGCGACGACGACCAGTCGATCTATGGCTGGCGGGGTGCCGAGGTCGACAACATCCTGCGCTTCGAGCACGATTTTCCGGGCGCAAAAGTCATTCGCCTCGAGCGCAATTACCGCTCCACCGGCCACATCCTCGCCGCCGCCTCGCATCTGATCGCGCACAATGAAGGCCGGCTCGGCAAGACGCTGCGCACCGAGGACGTCGAGGGCGAGAAGGTCACGGTGACGGGCTCGTGGGATTCCGAAGAGGAAGCCCGCGGCATCGGCGAGGAGATCGAGCAGCTGCAGCGCCAGGGCGAGAAGCTCAACGAGATCGCGATCCTCGTGCGCGCGTCCTACCAGATGCGCGAATTCGAAGACCGCTTCGTCACGCTCGGCCTGCCCTATCGCGTCATCGGCGGCCCGCGCTTCTACGAGCGTGCCGAGATCCGCGATGCGCTGGCGTACCTGCGCGTTATCAATTCGCCGGCCGACGATCTCGCCTTCGAGCGCATCGTCAACGTGCCCAAGCGCGGTCTTGGCGATGCCACCATCCAGTTGCTGCACGATCACGCCCGCAAGCGGCGGATTCCGCTGTTCGAAGCGGCGCGCGCCGTGGTCGAAACCGACGAGCTGAAGCCGAAGGCGCGCGGATCCCTGCGCGACGTCGTCGCCCAGTTCGATCGCTGGCGCGCCCAGCGCGAGGTCACCGCGCATACGGACCTCGCCCAGATCGTGCTCGACGAGAGCGGCTACACCGAGATGTGGCAGAAGGACCGTTCGGCCGATGCCGCGGGCCGGCTGGAGAACCTCAAAGAGCTGGTGCGCTCGATGGAGGAGTTCGAGAACCTGCAAGGCTTCCTCGAGCACATCTCGCTGGTGATGGACCGCGAGGGCGGCGCCGAGGACGATGCCGTGTCGCTGATGACGCTGCACTCGGCCAAGGGCCTCGAATTCGACAACGTGTTCCTGCCCGGTTGGGAAGAAGGCCTGTTCCCGAGCCAGCGCACGCTGGACGAACAGGGCCGCGCGGGACTTGAGGAAGAGCGCCGGCTCGGCCATGTCGGCCTGACCCGTGCCCGCCGCCGCGCCATGATCTATTTCGCGACCAACCGGCGCATCCATGGCACCTGGTCCACCACGATCCCGTCGCGCTTCCTCGACGAATTGCCGGCGGCCAATGTCGAGATCACGGAATCCAAGGGCGGCTCGGCCTGGGGCGGCACCGGCGGCTACGGCGCCTCGCGCTTCGACGACATGGAGGCGTTTGGATCAAGCTACACCACGCCGGGCTGGCAGCGCGCCCAGGCCAACCGAGAAGGCAACCGCAATCGTGGCGGCGGTCGAAGCGGCAGCTTCGAGGAGGAAGCCGCGACATTCTCCACGTCGTCGTCTTCAGGCCCCGATTTCGGCAGCTTCTCCTCGCGTCGCCGCGGTCCCCTGACGATCGAAGGCGAGCTGGTCGCGAAATCCACCGGCACGACCTCGGAATTCTCGCTGTCCGACCGCGTCTTCCACCAGAAATTCGGCTACGGCCGCGTCACCAAGATCGACGGCAACAAGCTCACCATCGCCTTCGACAAGGCCGGCGAGAAGAAGGTCGTGGACAGTTTTGTGCAGCGGGCGTGAGCCTGCATGCCTCGGTACGTTGCCATCATCGAAGACAATGGCCCTGATGACGTCAGCCTGTGGTTTCCCGACCTGCCCGGCTGCATCTCCGGCGGCGACGACGTCGAGGAGGCGCTGGAGAGCGCGCCCGACGCGATCACGTTCTATGCGGAGGAGCTGATCGAGAACGGCCGCGAGCTTCCTCCGCCCAGGACATTGGACGAGCTGAAGGCCGCCCCGGAATTTGCCGAGGCGATCCGGAACCACACGGCCGTCCTGATCGAGTGGCCACCCCTCGCTGCGGAGTGAGGACTGTTCGCCGCACTCGCCGGGCTCCTGACAGTTCGGGGGCGATCAGCCCTTGACCATGGCGAACTTCCCCGTATCAGATGCAATCATGGTCCGGGGCTTCGTCACATCAGTCGTGCTTGCATTGGGGATGCCGTCGCTCGCGACGGCGGAGACCATGAGCTTTGGCGATTCGATCGGGCTGCTGGCCAGGAGCTGCGGCGCGGAAATCGTCGCCAATTGCCGCGGCGTCAATCCTGATTCCACGCGCCTGAAGGAGTGTCTGTCCCGCAACCGGGACGTGCTCTCCCAACAGTGCCTGAGCGACTACCTCACCGCGTTCGACGCCATCCAGAAGCGCGTCGCCGCCCGCGTCACCGTGGCGAACGCCTGCCAGCGCGAGATCGTCAAGGTCTGCGGCGGCTCGACCAAGGAGACCAGCAAGTCGATCCCCTGCCTGGTCTCGACGCCTAAGGGCATCAGCAACAACTGCCTGAAGGCCGTCGACGAGGCGGGGTATCGATGATGCGCGCAACCGGGCACATCGCCGCGGGCATCGGCATCGCGTTGGGCCTCGCGCTGCTCGCCGGCGCAGCCTTTGCACAGACTGCGCCGACCCGCGACGATATCGTCGGCAAGCTCAATCATTTCGAGGAGACCCCTGAGGTCGACTTCCCCGCGCTGAAGCAGCAGGTGATGGAGCGGGCCAAGGCCAGGATCAAGAACGATCCGGGTCCGGTGAACCGGCCGCCGATCGCGCCTGACCTCGCCAAGCTGCCCGCCTTCAATGCGCAGATCCAGTTCGACGCCGACACGCCGATCATCCAGCCGGAATCCTACCAGACCGTCGGCCGGATCGCCGACGCGCTGGTTCACGCCTCGCTGCTGCCCTATACGTTCCTGATCGTCGGCCACGTCGAATCCAATTCGAAGACGCGCGAGGCCAACGCGATCCTGAGCCAGCGCCGGGCCGATGCAATCCGCGACGTACTGGTGAACACGTTCAAGATTTCGACCAAGCGGCTGCAGCCGATCGGTCTCGGCGAGGAGCAGTTCCTCGACCGTGCCAAGCCGACCTCACCCGTCAACGGCCAGTTGCAAATCCTGACCTTTGCCAAAGTGCCCGAAGAAGCGCCCGCGCATCCCGCAACAGCCCCTGCGCCTGCGGCGAAAAAGCCCGCCAAGAAGCATTAAGCGTGCAGACTTCGCGGCCAACGGAACCCCTTGAAGTTCTGATTATTTTGTGACCTGTCTCACAGCGCGACAACAAGGCCTTGCGCGACAATAGTGCCGGTTTGTGCGCTGCCCTCCCAGGTGCTATAGGCTGTTTTCGCCCTTCCCGACCCCGTGCTGCATGAGACCAAGATGGGTGGCTTGTTTCAACGCCAACTTGCCGTTTATGTCGAGTACCATCGCGATCCCCGGAACACGGCGATGCATGTGGTGGGCATCCTCCTGCTGTTCACCGGCGCGGTGATGCCGCTGACGCTGGTGAAGGTCCCGCTGTTCGGGTCCGAGGTTAGCCTGGCGGTGCTCCTGGCCTTGCCGGTTCTGATCTACTGGCTGCTGCTCGATGTGGCGCTCGGGGCCGGCATTCTGGCCGTCTCCATCGTGCTGTTCTCGATCGCATCGACCATTGCGGCGCAAGTGAGCACCGTGACGATGTGGGCGGTCTTCGCCGCCCTGGTCGTGCTCGGCCTCGCCGCGCAGACCATCGGCCACAAGGTTTTTGAGGGGCGCGAAGCCTCGTTATTCACGTTTCCGTCGCATTTGTTGCTGGGACCGATGTTTGTCATGGCAAAATTGTTCATTGCACTGGGCTTCCGTCGCGACCTTGCCGCGATTCTGGCGCCTCTTCCGGCCAACTCCCTTTCAACCCGATAACTTTCTCAAGCGGAACAGCAAAACCTACTTCATGGCTCTCGTACTGGTTACCGGTGGCAGCGGTTTCATCGGACAGCATCTGGTCGAAGCGCTCCGCGCCCGTGGGCAGCGGGTGCGTGTGCTCGATGTCCGCCCGCCGGCGACCGCGAATGCGGACGTCGAGTATGTGCCCGGCTCGGTGCTCGACGCTGCGACAGTCGATGCTGCGGTTTCCGGGGTAGATCGGGTCTATCACCTTGCCGGCCTGCCCGGCATGTGGGTCGCCAACAAGCAGGACTTCCACGACGTCAATTTCCGCGGCACCGAGGTCGTGCTTGCGGCTGCGATGAAGCGCAACGTCTCGCGCTTCCTGCATTGCTCGACGGAATCGATCCTGTTCCCCTACGCCAACCTCAACGGCGTGGCCGCCGAGGAAGCCTTGCAGCCGGCCGACGCAATGCCCGGCGCCTATACGCGTTCGAAATCGCTCGCGGAGCATCACGCGGCGAAGGCCGCGGCCAGCGGCTTCCCGCTCGTGATCGGCACTCCGACCATGCCGATCGGCGCTGCCGACCACAATCTGACGCCGCCGACGGCGATGCTGTGGTACTTCCTGCAGAAGAAGGTGCAGCCGCATCTCGACTTCCTGGTCAATCTCGTCGACGTCCGCGACGTCGCCATGGGCCTGGTGCTGACGATGGAGCGTGGCCGCATCGGCCAGCGCTACATCCTCGGCGGCGATTGCGTCAGGCTCGGGCAGATCCTGCGAATGATGTCGGCGATGAGCGGTCGGCGGCATCTTCCGATCGTCGTTCCCGGCAAGATCGCCGAACTCTCCGCGATCTTGCTCGAGAAGATATCTGATCACATCACGCATCGTCCGCCCAACGGCACCGCCGAGGGCGTGCGCATCGCGCTTGCCGCGAGCGACCTTTCGATCGGCAAGGCCCGTGACGAGCTGGGCTATGCGCCGCGCCCGATCGAGCCGGTGCTGCGCGAAACCATCACCCATCTGCTCGCCCGCGGCGGCCAGGCCGCCTCCGATGCCATCGAGCATCACGCGCTCTCCTCGCGCGCGAGCTGATCTGCTCCCCAACCCAAAGAACCTTCCTTATGTCCTTCGATTCCAACAAGCTTCTGTCGATCGCCTGGGGTGGCTGGACCACGACCTGGCCGACCGAACTCCTGGCCCTGATCTGGCTCGCCTTTCTCACCAGCTGGGTGGGCGCCTCGTTCTGGCAGGGGCGGACCAAGAAGCAGGTCATGACGCTGGAGTCGCAGCGCTATCGCCTGCCGATCCTGGTCGGCGGCATCCTGTACACGCCCTTCATTGCCGAGGTGATGGGCTGGAAGCCGCTCTGGGTGCTGGGCAACACCGGCATCACCATCGCCGCGGTCCTCTCCATCGCCGGCATCGCCTTCGCCTGGTGGGGACGGCTGCATCTCGGAAAGTTCTGGTCCAACACCATCACCCACAAGGAAGATCACCGCGTCATCGACACCGGGCCCTACGGCATCGTGCGCCATCCGATCTACACCGGGCTGATCTTCGGCATGCTGGTGACCGGCGTTGCGATCGGCCTGGTGACGACGATCCTCGGCGCCATCCTGATCTCGCTCGGCATGTGGCAGAAGGGCCGGATGGAAGAGGTGTTCCTGTCGAAGGAGCTCGGCGAGGACGCCTACGGCGCCTATTGCCGCCGCGTGCCCATGATCATCCCGTTCACGTCGCCGCGGTGAGAGCGTGCATCACTGCTAATCCGTCATCCTGAGTTGCGAGGTTCGCGATGCGCATGCATCGCGAGC
>NZ_LJYG01000053.1:13948-33827 GCF_001440035.1 Bradyrhizobium manausense
CTCCCCATGGCGCGCGTTGCGCGCCCTGGCTCGCACCTCAGGATGACGGATTGGTAAGCGCGGGATCAGGCAGGAACCGCCTCTCCCCTCACCCGTTAGCCCCGCGACACCTGCACCAGACGCAGAGCATCGCGCCATGTCGGACGCCTATGATTATTTTCGTGCGCACGCGATTGCGGCAGTCCGCAAGGCGCGCGCGCTGCCGCCAGGGCGGCCGAAGCTGAAGCAGCGCACGGTCGCGCGCGTCTATCATCTCCTCGCCAAGGAGGCCGCGTTCACCCCGAACGTTCATCACCTCGACGATTTCAGGCACGCGCGACGGGCGGAGCGGCAGGTCCGGCACTGATCAGCATCTCCTATGCAAATTCGATCAGCAGCCATTCCCCGGGAATAGACACCGGGCCAGTTCCGCCCCGGTTGACCTTTTGACCGCCACCCAGTTGGATGCGCGCGCAAAATGGGCGCGACCAAACTTCGACAGGGGCTTCGCATGACCTTTTCCAGCATCTTCGCGCAGTTCGTCGCAGTCCTCGGTGGCATCGCGCTGCAATGGCGGAAGCTGACCGGCACCGAGGCCGCACCGGCCTGGGGCCAGACGCCGGCCATTCCCGAAGCCAAGCCGCAAGGCGCGATCCCGACCCTGAAGATGCCGACCGCGCGCGGCTGGAGCCAGGGCCAAAAGCCGACGGCCGCAGCCGGGCTCAAGGTCAACGCGTTCGCGACCGATCTCGACCATCCCCGCTGGATCGAGGTGCTGCCCAATGGCGACGTGCTGATCGCTGAAGCGACGCAGATCGCAGGCCCCCCGCGCAGCGTATTCCACTATGCGATGCAGGCAACGATGCGCCGTGCCGCGGCGCTCGGCGTCTCCGCCAACCGCATCACGCTGCTGCGCGACAAGGATGGCGACGGCGTCGCGGAAGTTCGCGGCGCCTTCATGGAGAACCTCAACCAGCCGTTCGGCATGGCGCTGGTCGGCGACACCTTCTATGTCGGCAACACCGACGGTGTGATGGCCTTTCCTTACGTCGCCAATGCCGATCGCATCACTGCGCCGGGCAAGCGGCTCACCACGTTCAAGCCGAGCGGCCACTGGACGCGCAGCCTGCTCGCAAGCCCCGACGGCAAGAAGCTCTATGCCGGCGTCGGCTCGCTCAGCAACATCGCCGAGATGGGCATGGAGGTGGAGGAAGGCCGGGCCGCGGTGTACGAGCTCGATCTCGTCGCCGGTACCCATCGCATCTTCGCGAGCGGCCTGCGCAATCCGGTCGGGCTTGCGTGGGAGCCGAACACCGGCGCGCTCTGGACCGTCGTCAACGAGCGTGACGGACTCGGCGACGAGACGCCGCCGGACTATCTCACGTCAGTGCGCGAGGGCGGCTTCTATGGCTGGCCTTATTGCTATTGGGGCAAGACGGTGGACGACCGCGTGCCGCAAGATCCGGCGATGGTCGCCAAGGCGATTCAACCTGATTACGCGCTCGGCGGCCATACTGCGTCGCTCGGCCTGTGCTGGATGCCCGCAGGCACCTTGCCGGGGTTCGGAGACGGCATGGTGATCGGCCAGCACGGTTCGTGGAATCGCAGCACGCTGTCCGGCTACAAGCTGGTGTTCGTCCCGTTCGCGAACGGCAAGCCCTCCGGCCCCGGCCGCGACATCCTGTCGGGATTCCTGTCCCCGGACGAGAAGGAATCCTACGGCCGCCCGGTCGGCGTCGTGATCGGCCCCGACAAGAGATCGCTGCTGATGGCCGACGACGTCGGCAACGTGATCTGGCGCGTGACGGGCGCTTAAGAATTACGTCCCAACGCTCAGCGTGGCGCGCTGCTTGCGGAGCAGTGCGATCACCGACAGCGCGGTGATCATCCCGGTCTTGGGATTTTCGGACGGGATGTTCTCGATGCCCATCGAGAATCGCGCCGAATCCGCTTCGACCTCGATGCGATGAACATTGCGCGTCACGGTGGGATCGGCCCAGACCTGGATCTGGGTGCGGTCGGGCCCGATGCCCGCCAAGGATAGCGCCACGGCGACATTGACGTTGGCAGGAAAGCCCTTTGCGGCGTCGCGCGCGCTGCCCTCGAACAGCTTGAGCGGCTCGCGCAGATTATCGATGTCGATGTTGTTCTGAACGATGAACGGCGCGCCTCTCAGCCCGTCGATCGGCTTGCGCGTGACCATCTTCACCGAATGGATGGTGCCGAGCGCGGCGGCGTTGACGGCATCGAGCCCGATCAGCGCGCCGGTCGGGACAAGAATGCGGCCGCCCTTGGCGCGGGCGAGATCGATGAGATCAAAATTGTCGAGCAAACCGCCGACGCTGACCACGACTGCGGACCTGCCTCGCTTCACCGCGGGCTCCACGATCGCGCGCAACTGGCTGCTCGGCGCGCACTCGACCACGATGTCGGCGACCTCGCCGAGCTGATCGATCGGCAGGATTTGCGGCTGGTGACGCAGGCCGCCCAGATACGCCTGATGCTTGGCGGGATCGCGCACGGCCACGGCTGACAGCATCAACCCCTCGATTCCATGATCGAGCGCGGTCGCGATCTTGCTGCCGATCGAACCCAGCCCGGCGATGGCCACCCGCAACTCGTTCGAAGCTTTCTGCCCAGTCATCGCGTCATACCTCTTTTGTCCAAGCCCGTGTCATAGCCCCTCACGCCTCCCGCGCATAGGAGCGCAGGCGCCCCTCCAGCACCGCCAGCATGGCATCGCGGGCCGGATCATTTGAGCCGCGCAGCCAGGCCGCCGCCAGCGGCAGCCGGCCGGCCGGGCCGCTCTGCCTCAGACGGAGCGGCACGAAGCGCACGCCCGAAACCGCCATCCGCGTGGTCCAGCGCGGCACGATGGCAACGCCGAGCTTGGTTGCCACGAGATTGATGATGGTCTGCTTCTCGTCCGCGACTTGCACGATGCGCGGCGTCAGGCCCGCCTGCTCGAACAGCTTGACAGTGAGGTTGTAGCTGTCCGGCCGCGAACGGCGATCCGGCACCAGCATCGCCTCGCCCGCAATGTCCGCCAGCGTGATCGATTTCCGTGCCGCGAGCGCATGGCGCTGCGGAAACGCCACGATCGCGGTTTCCTGAAGCAACGGGCGAAACTCGAGCCGTTTGTCCGCCCGATCGGGCGGACGGACGAAAGCGAGATCGAGCGCGCCGGTCAGGATCTTTGGCAACAGCCTGACGGTCTTGTCCTCCAGAAGCTGGACCGAAACTTCGGGATGCCTGCTGCGGAAGTCACGCAGCAGCGGCGGCACCAGCCCCGCCGCAGCGCTGTCGACGGCGCCGATCCGCAGCCGTCGCGCTGCGCCCGCGCGGGAGCGATTGCGCAGATTGCTCTCGACCGCCTCCACCTTGGCAAGGATTGCGCGGGCATCACGCAGCAAGGTGGTGCCGTCCTCGGTGAGCGAGACTGCCCGGGTCGTGCGCGCGAATAGTCGCGTTCCCAGATCCTCTTCCAGCAGACGGATTTGGCGGCCGAGCGCAGATGGCAGCATCTGCAAATGCTGCGCGGCGCGGCCGAAATGCAGCTGCTCGGCCGCCGCCACGAAGCATCGGAGCTGATGCAATTCCATCAAACATTCCCTCGTCCCACCAAGCGATGATTATATCATTTTTTTGTATAAACCAGCGGCAATTGAATCCGCCTCATAGCCCGGCCTAAGCTTACCGCGCGACATCCCAAACGGAGCCTTCCCATGCGCACACATTCGATCGCAGCCATTCCCGCCGACGGCATCGGTCCCGAGGTGATCTCGGCCGGAATCCGCGTGCTTGAGGCCTTGGCGAAGCGCAGCGGTGACATCGCCTTCAATGTCAAAACCTTCGACTGGGGCTCGGACTATTACAAGAAGCACGGCGTGATGATGCCGGCCGATGGGCTCGCCGAGCTGAAGAAGTTCGACGCGATCTATTTCGGCGCGGTCGGCGCACCTGACGTGCCCGATCACATCACGCTGTGGGGCCTGCGCCTGCCGATCTGCCAGGGCTTTGACCAATACGCCAATGTGCGGCCGACCAAGATTCTGCCGGGCGTGGCCTCGCCGCTGCGTAACGTCGGCGTCGGCGATCTCGACTGGGTGATCGTGCGCGAGAATTCGGAAGGCGAATATGCTGGCATGGGCGGCCGCGCGCATAGAGGCCTGCCCGAGGAGGTCGGCACCGAAGTCGCGGTCTTCACCCGTGTCGGCGTCAGCAGGATCATGCGCTACGCGTTCCAGCTCGCGCAGTCGCGTCCGCGCAAGTTCCTGACCGTGGTCACCAAGTCGAACGCGCAGCGCCACGGCATGGTGATGTGGGACGAGATCGCCGCGGAAGTCGCGACCGAATTCCCTGACGTGACCTGGGACAAGATGCTGGTCGATGCCATGACCGTGCGCATGACGCTGCATCCGAAGAGCCTCGACACCATCGTTGCGACCAACCTCCACGCCGACATCCTCTCCGACCTCGCCGGCGCACTCGCAGGCAGCCTCGGCGTGGCGCCGACCGGCAACATCGATCCGCAGCGCCGCTTCCCCTCGATGTTCGAGCCGATCCACGGCTCGGCCTTCGACATCACCGGCAAGGGCATCGCCAATCCGGTCGCGACGTTCTGGACCGGCGCGCAGATGCTGGAGCATCTCGGCGAGAAGGACGCGGCCGCGCGGTTGATGAAGGCGGTCGAGCAGGTCTGCGCCGCCGGCGTGCTGACGCCTGACGTCGGCGGCAAGGCGACGACGAAGGACGTGACCGACGCCGTGATCGACGCGATCCACGGCTCGAACGTCTGAGGAAAAGCTATTTCTTGCGCACCGAAGGTGCCGCCGGCGGCGGCGCCGCCATTGCGGCTGCGGCGTCCGGCGGCGCCAAATGTCTGGGCACGACGATGGACTGGCCCGGCGTGAGCGTGGCGTTCTCGACCAGCGAGTTGCTCTGCGCGATGGCCCAGACCGGCACGCGATGGGTTGCCGCGATGCTCTCCATCGTATCGCCGGTGCGGACCGGTATGCGCACGCCGCTGTCCCACAATTCAACGAGCGTGTCCCCAGGGACCTGATAGCGCAGCGGCACGGCGTCAGCCTGGGTCTGCGCCTGGATACGCGGCAACTGCGTCACCATGTCGACGATCTGGCGATGGATGTCGTCCGACTTCTCGATGTTGATGTGCGTGACGCGGCCGTTCAGCTTCAAATCGTAGCTGGCATAATGGCCGCGAAAGCCAGGCACCGCCACCACATCGCCACCACCGAGCACGCTGTCGGACAGGAAGATGTTGATGAAGCGCTCGACATTGAGCGGCACGTCGTCGGTTGCGTGCGCGGGGTCGATGGCGATGACGAGGCTGATCGGGATGTTCTCCTTGGCTGCCATCTCGGAGATGATGACCGAGCACAGCCCACCCATGGAATGGCCAATCAGCACGATCGGCGCCGGGCTCTCCTTGTAGCTGTCGATCGCGCGATTGCCGATCAGCCGGCACAAGGTGAATTCGTAGACGTCGGCCGAGAAGCCGGCCTTGGTCAGCTTCTCGCTGAGCCGATCGATGCCGGTCGAGAAGAACGGCCCCATGGCGCCGCGGAACAGATAAATCTTCGGCGGCGGCAGCGGCTCGACCGGCGGAGCCGGAGGCGGCAGCGCGACCACCGGGACTGCAGCCGGCTTTGGCTTTGCGGGTGAGGCCGCAGCCAGACCGGGATTGAAGGCGAGCAGCGCGCAAGCTGCCAACACCACAAGTCGCCTGGGATCAATCATCAAGTCCTACAGTCCCACCACGGGAGGCAGGGGCCTCCCCGCGGCGGTTCTTGACCGCCGATTGGGTGGTTTTTGCGGCACGAAACCGGCCCGGTCAACCGGCTCCGTGGGCGCGATCAGCTGATCACTGCCGGCTCTTGAGCCTGCTGCGATGCGCCGCCTGTTTGGCTCGGTTGCCGCAGACCGCCATGATGCACCATCGCCGCGCGCGGCGACGGGTGTGGTCCGCGAACAGCATCGTGCAATTATGGCCCTCGCACGCCTTCACGTCGGAAAAGTCTTCGTCGCAGACGAACTTCGCCATCGCCTCACCGATCGGCAACAGCAGCGACCGTGGTGATCGCCAGTGCCGCGTGGTCCGCAACGCAAGGCCACGATGGCTGTCGTCGTGCCGGGGTTCGATCCGGCTGAAGACCTCGTCCTGTTCCAGGAGGCTGTTCAGCGGACCGAGCTCCTTGAGCGCCGTCGCCGCGAGCGGTCGGCCCGCATGCTTGCGGACAAAGCCCCTGAACCATTCGCGCAAGGCCCGCGCCTGATCGGCAACCTCGTCCAACTCATCAGGCTTCGCACGTGCCCTCAACGCCTCCAGTTCGTCCGTGGGCACCAGCTTCGCCTGCGCCAGCCAATCGATCAGCCCATCGCCATCGTCGATCCAGTCGACGGGCGTATCGACCGGCGTCGCGATCGAATTGAGGAAATCCAGCCCGAGCGAGTCGGCGATGAATACGGCAGGCGGTCTGTCCATGGGTGATCCCTGACGATTCCGGGTGGGCATGGCGAACGTAACCATCAAATTAGCTGTTGACAAGTTACTAATATCAAAATAACCGTCTTACTGCCAATTAATAGGTTACTCGAAATGGAGAGGCTCATGGCCCGCACGACCTATCGCACCGCCGACGTCGACGGCTTCAAGGTGTTCTATCGCGAGGCCGGCCGCGTCGGCGCGCCGAAGCTTCTGCTGCTGCACGGCTTCCCGAGCGCAGGTCACATGTTCCGCGACCTGATCCCGCTGCTGACGGACAAGTTTCACATCGTCGCACCTGATCTTCCCGGCTTCGGCCAGTCGGACATGCCTTCGCGCGAAACCTTCAGCTACAGCTTCGACAACATTGCGCGCGTGATCGAGCGCTTCACCGAGGTGATCGGCTTCGATCGATTCGCCGTCTACGTCTTCGACTACGGCGCGCCGACCGGCTTCCGGCTCGCGCTCAGCCATCCCCAAAGGATCACCGCGATCATCTCGCAAAACGGCAATGCCTATGAGGAGGGCCTCAGCGACGGCTGGACGCCGATCAAGGCCTATTGGCAGGATCCCTCGCCCGCCAATCGCGAGGCGCTGCGCGGCTTTCTCACACCGGATGCGACACGCTGGCAGTATACGCATGGCGTCCCAGATCCGACGGCCGTATCGCCTGACGGCCAGAACCTCGACAATTTCTACCTGGCACGCCTTGGCGCCGATGAGGTGCAGCTCGATCTGATCGGCGACTACAAGAGCAATGTCGCTCTCTATCCCGCGTTCCAGGACTATTTCCGCAAGCACAAGCCGCCCATCCTTGCGGTCTGGGGCAAGAACGATCCGTTCTTCATCCCGCCCGGCGCAGAAGCGTACAAGCGCGACAATCCAAATGCGGTGGTGAAATTCCTCGACACCGGACATTTCGCGCTGGAGACGCACGCAAGTGAGATCGCGGAGGCCATCCGCGCCTTTCTCGCATAGCGAACGCGCGACCACGGCGTTACGGCAGCGCGGACAAGACAAGGCCGCCGCCGACAATCAAGTCGGCGGCGGCACAATCAGATCAGCATTCGCTGGCGCCAGGCCTCAGTTCCTCGCCGGCGCCGTCGCCGCCGCCGAGCGCGCGGCCCGCGGCGCCGCGCCGGGCTCGGCGACAGGTGCCGGACCGTGCCAACGGGCGATCGCGGCGTCGATCTCGGCGATGACGCGGCGCTGGATCGCCTCGTTCTTGTCGATGGTGATGTGGCCGACGCCGCTGCCGCGCACGTCGACATTGTCGAGCTTGCCGCGCAGGCCGGCCGCGGCGCGCACCGGCTCGCCCGGACCGTCGCCGATATAGATGTTGATGTAGCGCTCGGCGCCGGTCGACAGCCTGGTCTTGAATACGGAGTCGAGGCCGATCGCGAGCTTCACGGGCACGCCGAGCTGGTTCAGCTTGGCGATCATGTCAGGGAGCGCGGTCGCGCCGGAGGAATGGCCGACCAGGATGATGGTCTTGAGGCGGCCGGCCTTGTAGGCGGTCGCGGCTTCATCGGCGAGCGAGGACCAGGACACGAAGTTCGCGACCGTCACCGGGATACCCTGCGCCTCGAGCCTTGCACCGATCGTGTCGAGCCCGAGCGAGAAGATGTTGAGCACGCCGCGGAGCAGATAGACGTGCGTCGTTGCAGCGGCCTGGCTCGGCGCCGCCCTGGCGGGGGACGGGCTCATGGCAACAGCTGACAGCAGGAGCAGGCAGATCGCCCACACGCGGAGGGCGGGCAACTGGCTTGCGCCGGCGGTGTGACGGCCGTTCAGTCTCATTGATGTTTTCCCTGGGACATACGCTTCGCGATTGGCTGGAATCGTAGCCTTGGCTTGCTCGCAGACGCAACAAAGAGCCGCGTGAACGGCGATCTTCGCCGCAATCCGTGACCATCGCGCAACACCTGCTCGAAACCTACCACCAATGGGCCGGTTTTGAGACCATTTTTCTCAAGGCGATTGCGACCGGGCAAGGCCATTCCTATTTCGGGGGTCCGCCGGACGAGCCCGCCAGGGCGCAGGTTCCGGTGCATCCCCCCACCCTAGCGGCCCCCATGTCCTCCATCATTTCCGTCGCCAACCTGTCCAAGACCTATGGGTCCGGATTCAAGGCACTCAAGAACGTCAATCTCGACATCAGGCGCGGCGAGATCTTTGCGCTGCTCGGCCCCAACGGCGCCGGCAAGACCACGCTGATCTCGATCATCTGCGGCATCGCCAATCCGAGCGAAGGCAAGGTTTTGGTCGGTGGCGAGGACATCCAGATCTCCTACCGCAAGGCGCGCTCGCTGATCGGCCTCGTGCCGCAGGAGCTCCATACCGACGCCTTCGAGAGCGTGTGGGCGACGGTGAGCTTCTCCCGCGGCCTGTTCGGCAAGCCGAAGAATCCGGCCCTGGTCGAGAAGATCCTCAAGGATCTGTCGCTCTGGGACAAGAAGGACAACAAGATCATCACGCTGTCCGGCGGCATGAAGCGCCGCGTGATGATCGCGAAAGCGCTCTCGCACGAGCCGCAGATCCTGTTCCTGGACGAGCCGACCGCCGGCGTCGACGTCGAGCTGCGCAAGGGCATGTGGGAAGTGGTGCGGGCCTTACAGCAATCCGGCGTCACCATCATCCTGACCACGCATTACATCGAGGAAGCCGAGGAGATGGCCGACCGCATCGGTGTCATCAACAAGGGCGAGATCGTGCTGGTCGAGGACAAGACGACCCTGATGCAGAAGCTAGGCAGGAAACGGCTGACGCTGCATTTGCAGGGTAAGCTCGGCGCGCTGCCGGAGAGCCTCAGCAAATACAAGCTCGAGCTTTGCGACAGCGGGGCGACGCTGGTCTACGACTACGACACCAAGGGCGAGCGCACCGGCATCACCAGCCTGCTCAGCGACCTCCGCACCGCCGGCATCCGCTTCAACGATCTCGACACGACCCAATCGTCGCTCGAGGACATCTTCGTCGACCTCGTGAGGACGTCATGAACCACCGCGCCATCCGCGCCATCTATCTGTTCGAAATGGCACGCACCTGGCGCACGCTGCTGCAAAGCATCGTCTCGCCTGTCGTTTCGACCTCGCTCTATTTCGTGGTGTTCGGTGCTGCGATAGGCTCGCGCATCAGCCAGGTCGAAGGCGTCAGCTACGGCACATTCATCGTGCCGGGCCTGATCATGCTGTCGGTGCTGACGCAGAGCATCGCCAACGCCTCGTTCGGCATCTACTTCCCGAAATTCACCGGCACGATCTACGAGATCCTGTCGGCGCCGATCTCCTATTTCGAGATCGTGCTCGGCTATGTCGGCGCCGCCGCGACCAAGTCGATCATTCTGGGCCTGATCATCCTGGCGACAGCCGGCCTGTTCGTGCCGCTGCACATCCATCATCCGGTCTGGATGCTGGCCTTCCTGGTGCTGACGGCGGTGACGTTCAGCCTGTTCGGCTTCATCATCGGCATCTGGGCCGACGGGTTCGAGAAGCTGCAGATGATCCCGATGCTGGTGGTGACGCCGCTGACCTTCCTCGGCGGCAGCTTCTATTCCATCGACATGCTGCCGTCGACCTGGCGCACGCTGGCCCTGCTCAACCCGGTCGTCTATTTGATCTCGGGCTTCCGCTGGAGCTTCTACGAGATCGCTGACGTCAGCGTGTCCATCAGCATCGGCATGACGGTGGCGTTTCTGGCGATCTGCCTCGCCGTGATCTGGTGGATCTTCCGGACCGGATATCGGCTGAAGAACTGATTGCGGATCAGTAGCCCGGANGGGACAGCCGTCACCTCAGGCACAAAGACCCCGGATTGCGCTTCGCTCCATCCGGGCTACTGCGACATAAGTTCATCAGTCCAAGCGATGGACGGCGGCGAAAGCCGCGTCTGGAAGGGCCACCATCAACGCGCAAGGCGGCCAAATGGTTGCGCCTTTGTCATGAATTGTCGGCGTTATGAACGTCCGCCCGCTCGCGAAAATGTCAGCACCGGCAGCGCCGGCGCGGCACAAAGCGGCCTTGCTTACGCCCGGCATCGCGTTAACGATGGCAGGAAGGTGAGCTAGGCAGGCCGCTGGAACGAAAGCCGGATTGCAGGCATAGTGCATGCCGGGGACGGAGAGCCGCGGCGCTAGCAAGAACAGGCCGGAGGCCAGACGTCAGATGCGTTCGTTTCTTATCGCTTTCACTTCGTTGATGCTCTTGAGCGCGGGCACCGCGCAGGCCAAGGTCGACATTACCGTCGACAAGGACAATCAGCAGATGACCGTCGCGGTCGACGGCGTGACGCGCTACCGCTGGCCGGTGTCGACAGGCATCCCCTCGCGCGAGACGCCAAATGGCTCGTTCCGCGCCTTCCGCATGGAAGAGGATCACTTCTCCAAGGAATTCGACGACGCGCCGATGCCGCACTCGATCTTCTTCACCAAGATCGGGCACGCCATCCACGGCACCGACTCGGTCGGACGATTGGGCACGCCCGCCTCGCATGGCTGCGTGCGGCTGTCGCGTCAGAACGCCTCGACACTCTACGCGCTGGTGCAGGAGCAGGGCGTGCTCAACACCACGGTGACGCTGACCGGCTCGGCGCAGGTCGCGCTGGCCCGCAACCCGCGCGGCCGCGCCAACAATGCGGTGGCCCGTGCCCAGCAGCCGGCCGAGGAGCAGCAGTACGCCACCTCTGGCGATCCCGTCAGTCTGACACCCCCGATGCAGCCAGCGCGGCGCTACGACGACAATTACATCTATCCCGCCGACGGCAGCGACACCGGCGCGCGCTATCCGGCGCCGCGCCCGATCACCCGCCCCTATGGCACCCAGGTCTACCAGCAGCTGCCGCAACCGCAGCAGCCGACCTACGACCCGGCCTATAGCCAGCAGGGCTATTACTATCAGCCGCAGCCGCGCCAATACTATCAGCCGCGCAATTACTACTACCAGAACTGACGCTATCGCTTGAGTTCGGCGCCGGCCCCGACGCCGAACTCTCACGGGGTGGACGGCGCTGTCGATGCCGATTATTGGTCGGTCCGGCTTAGGCTGCGGTTCCTCTTGCCATTCGCGGTCATGATGTCATTTCGTCCTGCACACCTGCTCGGCACGATCTGTCTTCTCGCTGCAGGAGGAGCCATGACTGGCAACGCGATGGCTTTCGATCTCGAGGCGCATCGCGGCGGACGGGCGCTGCTGCCGGAAAACACCCTGCCGGCCTTCGCCAACGCACTCACGATGGGCGTGGACACGCTCGAGCTCGATGTCGGCGTGACCTCGGACGGCGAGGTGGTCGTGTCGCATGAGCGCGGGCTCAATCCCGACCTCGCGCGGGATGCTGGTGGCACCTATGTCACGGCACCAGGCACGCCCTTCGTCAAGCTGCGGTTCGCCGACGTCAGGACCTACGACGTCGGCCGGATCCGGCCGGACAGCGCCTATGCGAAGCAGTTTCCCGACCAGCGTGCCGTGCCGGGGACGCGCATTCCCACGCTGAAGGAGCTGTTCGCACTGGTGCGCAAATCCGGCAACGACCGCGTGCGCTTCAACATCGAGACCAAGATCGATCCCGATCATCCCGATGAATCGCTGGAGCCGCAGCCCTTCGTCACGAAGCTGCTCGGGGTTATCGAGAACGAAAAATTCTCGGGCCGCGTCATGATCCAGTCGTTCGACTGGCGGACCTTGCTCCTCGTCCAGCAGCAGGCCCCGGCCATTCCGACGGTTTATCTGACACTGCAGCGCGGCCCGGCACCGACGATCGCCCTCGACAAGGCCACCAGCTGGACGGCGGGTTTCAACCCGGCCGATCACGGCGGCTCGCTGCCGCGGACCATCAAGGCCGCGGGCGGCGCGGTGTGGTCACCCTATTTCGGCGACGTGACCGCGGCACTCGTCGCAGAGGCGCATACGCTTGGGTTGCGCATCGTGGTCTGGACCGTCAACAAGCCCGACGACATGGCCCGGATGATCGAGCTCGGCGTCGACGGCATCATCTCCGACAGACCCGACCTGCTGCGGCAGGTGGCCGGCGAGAAAGGCGTAAAGCTGCCGGCGGGAACACCGGTCCAGCCGTAAGCCCTCCACCTTGTAGCCCGGATGGAGCGCAGCGAAATCCGGAAGCGGTGTGGCCCAAGCGCAGGGGGTCCCGGATTACGCCTCGCTCCATCCGGGCTACGAAGCGCTACTGCTCCCCGAACCGCAAGCGCCGATACAGCGCGCCGAGGATGTTGGAATAGTCGTCGGTCCAGACCCGCACCTTCTCGTCCGCGTCGGTCTCCTCCCACTGCTTGGAGGACGCGAGCTTGCCGACGTCTTCAGCCTCGCGCGCGGAGATGACGACGTCGGTCGAGAAGATGTAATCGGCGTCGCGCCCCGAATCCTCGTCATAGACCCAGCTCTTCAGATCGTTGGCATCGGCAATGCCGACCACGACGGGCTCGAGATCGAGATGGCGGTTGGAGACGTGCATCACCACCGCGCCGTGGGGGGCGAGCTTGTCCTTATAGATCTTCATTGCTTCCTGGGTCGCGAGATGAATCGGGATCGCATCCGACGAATAGGCGTCGACGATGATGAGGTCGTAGATGCCGTCGGGTTCTCTGGCGAAGGTGAGGCGCGCGTCGCCGATGACCGGCTTCAGGTCCGGCAGGCAGCTCGAGATGTAGCGAAAGTTTTTGGGATCGCGCGCAGCATCGACCATGGACTGGTCGATCTCGAAGAATTTCCAGTCCTCGCCGGGTTCGGCGGCGCAGGCGAGCGTGCCTGATCCAACGCCGATCGCCGCGACCTTGAGCGGCGCGCCTTTACGCTCGCGGATCGCTGTGATGGCCTGCCCGATGCCGCCGTCCCGGTGATAATAGGTGATCGGCTCCGGCCGGCCGGTGACCGGCGTGCCATCATTGTTGCGGAAGCGCTCGGCGCCGTGAATCGTGGTGCCGTGCATCAGCACATGGAAATAGCCGCCCGGCGTCTCCACGATCTTGTGCACGCCGAAGAAGCTGCGCACCGTGGTGACCCGGCCTTCGTCGGCCGGATAGATTCGGATCAATGCGAGCGCGAGCGCGACAGTGGCAAAGATCTTCCAGCGACTGGCATTGAGTGCGAACGCCAGCAGCGCAGCCAGCACGCCGACGGCGCCAGCGACCCAGACGCGCTGATCCTCGAACCAGGTCGAAACATTGCCCGTCGTATAAGACGGTGCAATCAACACGACCGCGAGCACGGCCAGTGCCAGCCAATACCATTTCACGATGACCGCAGGACGCTCGTTCGCCGACGGCCGGCACAGCGCGGCAAGCGCGATCAGGATCGGATATTCGGCGATCCAGGAGAAGGTGAAGGGCGCGACGAGGCCCGCAAAGAGACCGCCGACCATGCCGCCGAACGACAGCGCGACATAGAAGCCGGTGAGATATTTGGCGGCCGGGCGGGTCCGCGCCAGCTCGCCGTGACAGGCCATGGCGATGATGAAGAAGCAGAGCTGATGGCCGCCAAGCGTCAGCAGCAGATTCTGCTCGCCGCCGAAGGCCAGCAGGATGACGACGCCCGCGATCGCGGCAGGCTGGAGCAACAGCATCCATTTGTGCGGCAAAAGCGGCCGCGACTGAAACACCACCACCCAGGTCAGCAGATACAGCGACAGCGGCAGTACCCATAGCAGCGGCGCCGCCGCGACGTCGGTGGAGATATGCGCGGTGACCGCGATCAGCAGGCCTGACGGGACTGCTGCGAGGAAGATCCAGCGCAGCCGCGTCACGATGCCTGGCGCCGGCGCATTCGCCTCTTCGGCACGCATATCGGCCAATGCAAGCTTCGGCGAGCGCAACAACAGCACGCCGCAAGCGGCGATCAGCAGGATCAGCAGGCCGTAGCCGCCGGTCCAGAGCCGGTTCTGCGTGTGCAACGTGAACATCGGCTCCAGCAGAAAGGGATAGGACAGCAGCGCGAGGAAGCTGCCGATGTTCGACGACGCATAGAGGAAATACGGATCGTCGCCATCAGGGTGGCCGGTGCGAACGAACCACGCCTGGAGCAGCGGATTGTTGGCAGCGAGCGCGAAGAAAGGCAGCCCGATCGACATCACGAACAGGCCGAGCAGCCACAGCGCATAGCCCGACGCCGGCGGTTCGCCATAGGCGCTGGCGATGCCGAGCGGCAGCGTCACGAAAGCCGCGATCAGCAGCACCAGATGCACCACGACCGGAACCAGGCGGTTTTTCACCTGCATCAGCAGATGCGCATAGGCATAGCCCGCCAGCAGCAACGACTGGAAGAACACCATCGCCACCGACCACACCGCCGGCGAGCCGCCGAGCCGCGGCAGCACCATTTTCGTGAACAGCGGCTGCACGGAGAACAGCAACAGCGCACTGACGAAAATCGCGGACGTGTAGACTGTCAGCAGCAGCCGGTTGCGCAAGGCGGACGGCTGCTCCGTGGCAGCGGGTTGCACGATCGAATCCATGGGAGCTCCGGCATTCCTCCGGCGCGCGCCGGGCGCGCGCAATGGAGCACACCACGCCTGAACGGGCAATAAATGGTCTCGTGATGTTGCAGGCGGGAATGCTTGATATAGAGATGTCATTCCGGGGTGCCTCGAAGAGGCGAACCCGGAATCTCGAGATTCCGGGTCTGGTCCTTCGGACCATCCCGGAATGACAGCGGAACATTAGACCTCATCATGACCGAAACCGACGTCGTCATCATCGGCGCTGGCCATAACGGCCTCACCTGCGCGGCCTATCTCGCGATGGCGGGCCTGCGCGTGCATGTGGTCGAGCGCCGCAGGGTGGTCGGCGGAGCGGCTGTCACGGAGGAGTTTCATCCGGGCTTTCGCAACTCGGTCGCGGCCTACACGGTAAGCCTGCTCAATCCGCAAGTCATCCGCGACCTCGGACTTGCAGAACAAGGCCTGCGCGTGGTCGAACGGCGCGCGCAGAATTTTCTGCCCGCGCCCGACGGCAGCTATCTCCTTACCGGCGAGGGGCGGACCAAGGCGTCGGTTGCGCGGCTCAGCGCGCGCGATGCCGATGCGCTCGATGGTTTTTCGCGCGAGCTCGAGGACATCGCCGACGTGCTGCGACAGTTCGTGCTGCGCGCGCCGCCGAACCTGCTCGACAGTTTTGGCATCGGCGCGATCCGCGAGGCCGCGAATGCGCTGGCGACAGCCAACATCCTGCGCGCCCTGACGCTGGAGCAAAGCCGCAGCCTGCTCGATCTCTTCACCCGATCGGCCGGCGAGATGCTGGATGAACGCTTCCAGCACGATCTGGTCAAGGCGCTGTTCGGCTTCGATGCCATCGTCGGCAACTACGCGAGCCCTTATGCGGCCGGCTCGGCCTATGTGATGCTGCATCACGCCTTCGGCGAGGTGAACGGCAAGAAAGGCGTCTGGGGCCACGCCATCGGCGGCATGGGTGCGATCACGCAGGCCATGGCGCGCGCCGCCCGCGCGCGCGGCGTCACGATCGATCTCGATGCCGGCGTGCGCGAGGTCATCGTCGAGCGCGACCGCGCCGCCGGCGTGGTGCTGGAGAACGGCACCATGATCCGCGCAAGATACGTCGCGGCCAACGTCAATCCCAAACTGCTCTACACGCAGCTGATCGCAGCCGACGCACTGCCCGCAGATTTCCTCGCCCGCATCCGGCACTGGAAGAACGGCTCCGGCACCTTCCGCATGAACGTGGCGCTGGACCGCCTGCCCACCTTCACGGCGCTGCCTGGCGACGGCGATCATCTCACCTCCGGCATCATCGTGGCACCAAGCCTGGCCTACATGGACCGCGCCTGGCTCGACGCGCGGGCGCAGGGCTGGAGCAAACAGCCGATCGTCGAGATGCTGATCCCCTCGACGCTCGACGACACGCTCGCGCCGGCGGGCAAGCACGTCGCCAGCCTGTTCTGCCAACACGTCGCGCCGGACCTGCCCGACGGCAAATCCTGGGATGATCATCGCGAGGAGGTCGCCGATCTCATGATCGCGACGGTGGACAGTTACGCGCCGGGCTTTGCGGCAAGCGTGCTCGGCCGCCAGATCCTCTCCCCGCTGGATCTCGAGCGACAATTCGGCCTGCTAGGGGGCGACATCTTCCATGGCGCGCTGACGCTGAACCAGCTGTTCTCGGCGCGGCCAATGCTGGGTCATGCCGATTATCGCGGGCCCCTGAAGGGCCTCTATCATTGCGGCTCAGGGGCCCATCCCGGCGGCGGCGTCACCGGCGCCCCCGGCCACAACGCGGCGCAGGCGATCCTGCGCGATCACCGCAGCCTGTTCGCAGGCCGTGGATAGGTCTGTGGATGGGCTTGTGGATGGGCTGTGGACAGACCTGTTGGCAGGGCTGTGGTGAAGCGGTGGGATCCTCACGCGACCGCCAGGTACATCGAGGGATCAAGCTGTGGAGAAGGGGCTGGATAGACCGCGGACAAGCCGGTGGAAGACTTCACGATCGCGAGTGGACAACCTGTGGGCACAGGCGACGATGTCAGCCTCGCTTGCTCCCAAAACGACATCGCCTACCAGGGGGCAACTCCCTGGCAGGCGGTCGTCGAAAAAAGCCGTCTATGAAGAAAATGGCCCCGCTGGGAAATGGGAGGCTGAAATCACTTCAAGGAGGTGCTAATCGAACCGAACTTGTCGTTCATCGTGGTGCCCAGGCTGTTCACCACGGTGATGATGGCCAGCGCGATGCCGGCCGCGATCAGGCCGTATTCGATGGCAGTCGCGCCGGATTCATCGGACCAGAACTTCAAAATCATGTGCTTCAAGACTCGCCTCCGTTTTCGATTCCGAGCGGTGTTGGTTGGAACGTCGGGGATTCTACGGGGCACAACCTACAGTCCGGTTAACCCGGGAACCGCAAGTTATGCGGAAAATTGGGAACAAAAGTTCTCCAAATTGAATCCAATGGAACCCTGAGCATGCAGCCTTCTCCCACCCATCGCGCCAGCTTTTCCATCGGCAACGAGGCTGCTGCCAGGCGTGTCGTCGACCTGCTGACGGAAGTCTTTTTCGAGGGCGATGCTGCGGTTGCCGCTTTCGAACGACCGGATGGACAATGGGATGTCACGCTGCATTTTGCAGAGGCGCCCGATCACGAACTGCTCCGCGAACTCGTTGCAACTTCAGCGGGAAATGACATCGCCGCGACGCTTGCATTCGACACGGTCGAAGCCAAGGACTGGGTCAAGGCCAGCCTGGAGGACCTCGTGCCGGTGCCGGCCGGACGCTTCGTCGTCCATGGTAGCCACGACCGCGACCGCGTGGCGCCAAACAAGCTCGCCATCGAGATCGAGGCGGCCCTCGCCTTCGGCACCGGACACCATGGCACCACGCGTGGCTGTTTACTTCTGCTTGACCATATCCTGAAGCGCGCGCAGCCGAAGCGCGTGCTCGATCTCGGCACCGGGACCGGCGTGTTGGGCATCGCCGCGGCCAAGGCGCTGCATCGCGCCGTGCTGGCCTCGGACATCGACCCGCCCTCGGTGCGGGTTGCAGCCGAGAACGCCGCCCTGAACGAAACAGGTCAATATGTGCGGGTGATCCGCGCCACCGGCTTTGCCGCGCCGGACTTTGCCAAAAGCGGCCCGTTCGACCTGGTGCTAGCCAACATCCTGGCCAATCCGCTGCGGCAATTGGCGGGCCCGATGGCCCGGCATCTTGCGCCCGGCGCTCGCGTCATCCTCTCCGGCCTGTTGACCCACCAGGCCCCCGCAGTAATCGCCGCCTACCGCGCGCGCGGCCTGGTGCCGCTGCGGCATCTGCGGATTGAGGGGTGGAGCAGCTTGTTGCTGAGGAAGGTCTCGTAGGCTGGGTTTGCCCCGCAGATGCGCGAAGCGCATCTGCTCGGCGTAACCCACCTCTTCTGCCTCGACGGCTACACACAGCGGTGGGTTACGCCTTCGGCTAACCCACCCTACGAGACTGTGAATCTTTTGTACCGCGTGTCGGGCGAATGTGATTCTCTAGGCAGACTGATCTGCTGGAGAGGATGATGGCTGACGAGGGACTTTTTGGCGAATTGCCGGATCAGTCGGCGCCACGAACCGAAGCGGTGCCGCGGGGTGCACCTCGGCTGCGCGAGCCCGTGCGCAATCAGGTCGAATTGCGGGCGGTCGATATCGACAGCCTGATCGGGCAGGATCATCTGGCCCGGGTGATCTGGGCTTATGTCGAGGGGCTCGACCTGAGCGAGCTGGAAGATCGGGTTAAGGCACGGGAAAACAGGCCGGGCCATCCGGCGCCATCACCCCGGCTGCTGCTGGCGCTTTGGCTGTACGCCACGAGCGATGGCGTTGGCAGCGCGCGGGCGTTGGATCGGCTCTGCGACAGTCACGACGTCTACCGCTGGCTCTGCGGCGGCGTGTCTTTGAACTATCACACACTGTCGGATTTCCGGGTCGGCTGCGCGGACCTGCTGGACCGTTTGCTGGTCGAACATCTGGTGGCTCTGAATGAGGCAGGGCTGATTGATCTGGAGAAGCTGACCCAGGACGGGGTGCGGATACGGGCGAATGCGGGGGCCGGCTCGTTCCGGCGGGAGGCAACGCTCGGCCGGCAGATGGCCCAAGCGAAGGCTGTGGTGGAAGAGCTCAAGCGCGAGGTCGATGCGGATCCGGAAGCCAGCAGCCGGCGTATCAGGGCGGCCAGAGAGCGCGCGGCACGCGAACGCAGTGAGCGGGTGCAGGCTGCGCAGAGGGCTTTGGACGAGATCAAGCGGAAGCGCAAGCAACTCGACGAAAAAGGCGGCAATGGCAAAAAGCCGAAGGAGCCCCGGGCCTCCACCACCGACCCGCAGGCAAGGGTGATGAAGATGGCAGATGCCGGCTTCCGCCCCGCCTACAATGTGCAGGTGGCCAGCGCGGCCGGCGAACTGATCGTGGTCACGGTCGACATCGACAACAACGGATCAGATCGCGGCTTGATGCGGCCGATGCTGGAGCGAACGCGCACTCGGCTGAAGCGCTTGCCGCGTCGCTACCTCGCCGATGGCGGGTTCTGCAGCGGCGAGGACATCGAATGGGCGCACGGTGAAGGCGTCGAGGTCTACTGTCCTCCGCCCAACTCCAGGAGCGGTGTCGATCCCTTTTTACCTCGGAGCAGCGACGGTCCTGGCGTCGCGGCCTGGCGGGCCCGCATGGCCAGCGAAGCCGGCAAGGCACAGTACAAAGCCCGCACGATCTGCGAATGCATCCATGCCCGGTGGCGGAACTGGGACCTCAGGCAATTGACCGTGCGCGGCATCGAGAAGGTCCGTGCCGTCGTGCTCTGGTACGCCCTCACCAACAACATCCTGCAAGGACACCAACTGGCAAAAGCATAGACAGCACAGCCATCCCCCGGCGGTTCGACATCGACGGCCCCCGACATCAGCGCGGGCGCTACCCACTCTTTAATATCGAA
>NZ_LJYG01000054.1:0-41452 GCF_001440035.1 Bradyrhizobium manausense
TGTTTAGCCCGGAGACATAGCTTACACCTGTTCGGAGACATGGTTGACACTTTTGGGGTTACGCAGATCGATCGTTTCGATCTGATGAGCGGCAAAGAATATTCCGAATTTTCCGTCGGCACTGAGCTGGCGAATGGCGAGCCTCTCACCACGGAAGGCTTGCGGGACTTTCCAGAGCCGTCCCTTGAAGCTGACATAGGCCTTGGTGGTGGAGACGGAACGGACGATCTCGCCGTCGTCGTACTCCACCGTTGGAAGGCGGTTCGGCATAGGGCGCTGGCTCGGTCGATAACGGCTCGCGGGCACATCGAAGCCCAATGCCTCGTGCGGCCGATCGAGATTGTAGACGTTGCGCCATTGGTCGAACGCCCGCTGGACATCGGCAAGGTCGCGGTAGCGCTTGAAGGCGAAGACCTCGGCCTTCAGGCTGCGGTGGAACCGTTCGTTCTTGCCTCGGCTCTGGGGATGATAGGGCCGGCTGTGGATCGTGCGGATGCCGAGCTTGAGAAGCCACACCGTCAGCGTGGTCCAGGGGTCTTCGAGGGTGAAGCCCCAGGGGCCGCCATTGTCGACGAACATCGCATCCGGCAGTCCGTAGCGGCGGAACGTCGTCTCGAGATGGCCTCGTACCGTCGAGCCTCGTTCGTTGTCACAGGCTGCCAGGCACAAGGCAAAGCGCGAGTGATCGTCCAGCGTCGTCAGTGGATGGCAGGACACGCCGTTCTCCAAGGCACTGTGTCCCTTGAAGTCCATTTGCCAAAGTTGATTGGGCTTATCCTTCTCGAAGCGCGTATACGGCTGTCCAGGCGTGCCCGCAGGCTCCTTCACCCGATCATAACGTCGCAAAATCTCGTGCACGGTCGATATCGCCGGAACGGCCTGCCGGTTGCGCTTGAGACGATGCGCGAGTTTGCGCGCTCCCCAGGCCGGGTGAGCATCGCGCAGTTCGACGATCTGTTGCTCGATCGCAGCAGCTGTACGCTCCGGACTGTGATGAGGTCGTCGCGATCGGTCCGCCAATGTCGTATCGCCTGCATCGTACCGCTGGATCCACTTGTAGCCCGTCGGAGCGCTGATGCCGAACTGCCGGCACAGCTGCCGCAGGTTCGCTCCCTCCTGCTTGGCAAGCACCACAAACTCCCGCCTTTGATCCATGACTGACACCTCTCGCCACGGCATCGTTCGCCCCCTTGTTTGACGAATCGAGCCGATTTTGACGTGTCAACCATGTCCCCGAACACCTGTCAGTCATGTCTCCGGGCTAAACAGCAGCGAAGCAATCCGGACTGCCGCCGCCGTGGCTGACGCGGCTGCGATCTTCTGCCAGCGCAAGGACTCGGCCGGCAGCGCCGCGTCGCGTTGACGACGCGCCAGGCCAATCGCAACACCGTGAGCAGCAGGATCACGTAGCCGATATCGGCGTGGATCGAGCGGTAGAAGAACTTGTCGGCGCGCGCCGGGATGTGATTCATCCACCAGCCGAAGCCGATCATGCCGATGATGGCCAGCGCCAGGCCCCAGTGAAACCACCGGGCAACATTCCCAGTGTTTCTGATCATGTCGGCTCCCGAAAACTTACGGATATCCCAATCGCAGCGCAGCACGGCGGATAGCGGGTCCAGGCGGCAGAGGTGAAATTGAATCGTTCCAAACTCGGCGCCGGCCGCCCCCGCCGCAAAACCGCCCCAAAAACCGAATGGTAACCATGGGGTCTTAAGGTAGCGACGTGACCAATTCCCCGACGATCCTGGTATTCGATTCCGGTCTTGGCGGCCTCACCGTGCTGCGTGAGGTCGTGGCGGCGCGCCCGGATGCGCATTATACCTACGTCGCCGACGACGCCTTTTTCCCCTATGGCCATCACAGCGAGGACGAGATCATCGCCCGCGTCGTGCCGCTGATGGGGGAGCTGATTGCCACGCACAAGCCCGACCTGGTGGTGATCGCATGCAACACCATGTCCGTTTCAGTCATGAGCCATTTGCGCGCCGCTTATCGCGTGCCGTTCGTCGGCACGGTGCCGGCGATCAAGCCGGCCTGCGCGCAGTCGAAGACCCGCCGCGTCTCCGTGCTCGGTACGAAAGCGACCGTCAAACGCGAGTACACCCAAGCGCTGATCCGGGATCACAGCCAAGGCTGCGAGGTGACGCTGGTCGGTTCGCCCGAACTCGCCACGCTCGCCGAGGCTGCGCTCAGCGGCACCACAGTCGACGACAGCGACATTTTCGCTGAGCTGAAACCTTGCTTCGTCGGAAACCCCGAGGATACGACTGCGCGCACCGACACGATCGTGCTGGCCTGCACTCATTATCCGCTGCTGCTGGACCGGATGGAGCGGCTGGCGCCCTGGCCGGTCCAATGGATTGATCCGGCGCCTGCGATCGCCCGCCGCGTTTCCGACCTTCTCGGCCCGTACGGCTGCGGCATCGCGCAGACGGGCGCTGAGATGATTTTCACCTCGAACCGCGCGCATGGCCTTTCCGCCACGCTGACACCGTTCTTCGGCGGGCGCGCGGTCGCCTGACTTTGCGCCCCGGCGGCGTGCTGCTAGGCTTCGCGCATCGTTACCCACGCGCAGGTATTCACATGTCGGTCCCCGCAAAGCCGCTCAATCGCGTTCGCCAGATGTGGAGCGAAGGCCGCCCCGCCTTCGGCGCGATCGCAACGATCCCAAGCGTGCAGATGGTGCAGATCATGGCGCGCTCGCTCGACTGGATCATCGTGGATCTCGAGCACGGCCCGATCGGCCTCACCGAAGCGCATGCCATGATCGCCGCGACAACGGGCACGCCGTGCACGCCGCTGGTGCGGATCGCCGCGAACGAGCCGTGGCTGGCCAAAGCACCGATGGATATCGGCGCCTTCGGTATCAATTTCCCGATGATCACCAATCGCGACGAGGCCGAGAAAGCGGTGCGCAGCGTGCGCTATCCGCCGCGCGGCGACCGGCTCTGGGGGCCGTTCCACGCGCCGTTCCGCTGGGGCCAGTCAATGCCTGACTACATGGCCTCAGCCGATGACGAGATGATCTGCATGATCACGATCGAGCATGTCGATGCCGTCAACCGCATCGACGAGATCATGGCGACACCAGGCATCGATGTCGCGGTGATCGGCCCCGGCGATCTTGCCACGTCCATCAACAAGCGTGGTCAGATGGACGATCCGGAATTGCTGGCGCTGATCGCGCGGGCCGAGGCCGGCATCCTCAACAGCGGCGTGCCGATCGGCGGCGTGGCGCGCACCGCCGACCAGGCCAACCGGCTCATTGACCGCGGCTACCGCGCCATCGCACTCGGCTTCGACTGGTCGCTGTTCCAGCGCGGCATCATGGCGGCGTTCGACGGGATCAGGCGCTGAACCGCCTGCCGCTTGCCGGAGCCCGGGGTAGCCCGAGCCAGACGGAACAATGCTCAAGAAATGCTCGTTCTCGCCTTCAGCCGTCGCGGCGTGCTAGAGCAGGCGGCGCGCGGGCCCCCCCCCGCCGCCCGTCCCATGTGAGTCCGCGGGAACCGAAGGAACGATGCGCGGTCAACCCAAGAACATTTCCCTGCCGCGTCGCCTGATCATCGACCTGATGCACGCCTCGAGGGGCGTGCCGTTCGTGTCGCTCTCCCGCGCGCTCAACATCCGCCCCCTGCAGGAGGCCCGCGCGGGCGCGAGGACGCCGGCCGGCTGGGCGGCCGTGTTCGTCAAGGCGTTCGCCCTGGTGGCAAGGGATGAGCCGGTGCTGCGCACCGTCTACGCCAAATGGCCCTGGCCGACGCTCTATGAGCTCCCCAATAGCGTGGCGTCGGTGGCGATCGCCCGGCTCGAGAATGGCGAGGAATGCGTCATGCCGCAGCGGATCGCGGCGCCAGAGGCGATGACGCTGGTCGCGATCGATACCGAGATCCGGCGCGCCAAGACGGCCCCGGTCGCTGATATCCCCATGTTCCGCAAGGTCATGCGGGTCACCAGGCTACCGCTGCCGCTGCGGCGCCTGTTCTGGGCGGTGGGCCTGAATTTCGGCCGGCAGCGCGGCAATTGGTTCGGCAGCTTCGCGGTCAGCTCGGTGGCCGCCTATGGCGGCGGCGAGCTTCATCCCATCACACCCGGCCCGTTCATCGTCAGCTACGGCCTTGTCGAGCCGGACCAGACCATCCATGTCGTAATCCGCTGGGACCACCGGGTGACGGACGCTGCCCCCATCGCCCGGGTCCTGACCCGGCTGGAACAGGTCCTGAACACTGAAATTGCTGCGGAATTGCGCGCGGCGGGCGCCAAGCCCATCCGGGCGGTTGGGACTTAAGGCCCGTCATTCCGGGGCGGTGCGTAGCACCGAACCCGGAATCTCGAGATTCCGGGTTCGATGCCTGCGCATCGTCCCGGAATGACGGCGTAGAGAATTGACAGAACGGCCCAAACTCCCCTAAAAGCCGCCTGCTCGCGGGCCGGTTTCGGCCCGCGAAGCGTTTCGCGACCCGTGGTCTGGTCCCTTAAGCTTTGGGGATCGGACCTGTCGGTGCCGGGATCATCCGGGCACACAGGAGGGCGCGTTTCCTCAAACCATGCAACCGAAGAGGACGCGATGACTAAGCGCAGTGAGGCGAAGTACAAGATCGATCGCCGTATGGGCCAGAACATCTGGGGCCGCCCGAAGAGCCCCGTGAACCGCCGCGAGTACGGCCCCGGCCAGCACGGCCAGCGCCGCAAGGGCAAGCTCTCGGACTTCGGCGTGCAGCTGCGCGCCAAGCAGAAGCTGAAGGGCTACTACGCCAACATCTCTGAGCGCCAGTTCCACGGCATCTATGTCGAGGCCAGCCGCCTCAAGGGCGACACCGGCGAGAACCTGATCGGCCTGCTGGAGCGTCGTCTCGACGCGGTCGTGTATCGCGCCAAGTTCGTCTCGACGATCTTCGCCGCGCGCCAGTTCATCAACCACGGCCACATCAAGGTGAACGGCCGCAAGGTCAACATCTCGAGCTACCAAGTCAAGGTCGGCGACGTCGTCGAGGTCAAGGAAGCCTCCAAGCAGCTCGCCCACGTTCTCGAAGCCAGCCAGCTCCCCGAGCGCGACACCCCCGACTATCTCGAAGTCGACCACGGCAAGATGACCGCAAAGTACGTGCGCATCCCCGCCCTCTCCGACGTGCCGTTCCCGGTGCAGATGGAGCCCCATCTGGTCGTCGAATTCTATTCGCGCTAAGATTTGAATGTCGAAAGGCCCCGGTTCGCCGGGGCCTTTTTGCTTAAGAGCCACATTTCAGTGGCCGCATCGCTTGAGGAGCCGTCGCATGCTCTACACCCCTCCCCCCGTCGATCCCAAGGCGCCCCCGGTGCGCATCAATCTGCTCTCGGATACGCAAACCAGGCCGACGGCTGCGATGCGCGAGGCGATGGCGCGGGCCGAAGTCGGCGACGAGCAGGTCGGCGACGATCCGACCGTGAATGCGCTGTGCGAGCGCGTCGCCGCGCTGATGGGTAAGGAAGCGGCGGTCTACCTGCCGTCAGGGACGATGTGCAACGTCACCGCGACGCTGGTGCATTGCCGCCCCGGCGACGAGATCCTGGCGCATGAGACCGCGCACATCATCGCCCGCGAAGGCGGCGCGCATGCCGCGATCGGCGGCTTCCAGGTCACGCAGCTCAAGGGCCCCGACGGCCAGTTCACGCCGGAGACGCTCCGCAAGGCCCTGCATCCGCGCACGCGCTACCAGCCGACGCAGCGGGTCGTCAGCGTCGAGCAGACCGCCAATATCGGCGGCGGCACGATCTGGAAGAAGGCCGCGCTCGACGAGATCGTCGCGATCGCCAAACAGCACGGCCTTGTGACGCATATGGACGGCGCGCGCCTGCTGAACGCGACAGTGGCAAGCAGCATCTCGCCGCGCGACATGACCGCGGGCTGGGATTCGGCCTGGATCGATTTCTCCAAGGGCCTCGGCGCACCGATCGGCGGCGTGCTCGCCGGCACCCGCGAATTCATCGACGCGGTCTGGCAGTGGAAGCAGCGCCTTGGCGGCTCGATGCGGCAGGCCGGAATCTGCGCGGCCGCCTGTATCTACGCGCTCGACCATCACGTCGAGCGCCTCGCCGACGACCACGCCAATGCGCGTGCGCTCGCGCGCGGCCTGTCGCAGATCGCCGGCATCGAGGTGCAGGAGCCCGAGACCAACCTCGTGTTCTTCAAGCCCGACGGCGCCGGCATCCCCGGCGACAAGATGGTCGCGGCCCTCAGGCAGCGCGGCGTGACGCTCGCGATGATGGACGGCCGCATCCGCGCCTGCACCCATCTCGACGTCGATGCGGCGATGATCGAGGAAGCCATCGGCTACGTGCGCGAGATCGTGCGCGCGGCGTGAGGCCTGGTTGGCCCCGTAGCCCCGTAGCCCGGATGGAGCGCAGCGAAATCCGGGACAGTGTTGCAGCGGCGAGAGTTCCCGGATTGCGCTGCGCTCTATCCGGGCTACGGCAGCGGCGAAACGATCGCCACCCCATCGCCCGATAGATTAGTGGTCTTCAGAGAGCGAGCGCCGCGAGGAGCGCGCGGCGCGCGCGCATGTCAATTCTCCATGGCCTCATAGACCAAAAGCTTCAATGTCCGTTGGATGCGCTGGCGCTCGGTCGGGGTCTGCTCCAGCAGCACAAAGAACATGTCCTGCTTGCGATCGACCACCAGATAGCAACCGCTGGCGCCGTCCCACTTCAACTCGCCGAGATCGCCGGGCGGCGGCGGCTTGGCATTACCGGGATCGGTGCGCACGGCAAACCCAAGTCCCATGCCAAAACCGTCACCGGGGAAATAGAAGTAGTCCCGCTCAACGCCGGAGTCCTTGCCGGCATGGTCCGATGCCATCAGCTCGAACGTCTTCGGGCTGAGATAGGTCTTGCCCTCGAACGTTCCTCCATCGACCAGCATCTGCGCAAAGCGCGAAAAGTCCGCCATGGTCGAGACCATGCCGCCGCTGGCGGATTCCCATTTCTGGCGAACCTCAGTCCTGTACTCGCGGCCGACCCGGAAATTGCTGTCGTTCGGCAGCGGCTGGGCGAGCCGTTTCAGCCTCTCCGGTTCGGTGACGAAGAAGCCTGTATCGGTCATGCCGAGCGGATCGAGCAGCTTTTCCTTCTCGAGTTCGAACAATGTCTTTCCGGACACGATCTCCATGATCCGCGCCAGAATGTCGGTGGAATGGCCGTACTGCCAGAGCGCGCCGGGTTGATTGTGCAGCGGCAGCTTGGCGATCCGCTCGGCAAACTCGGCGAGATCGAATTCGCCCGCGTAGATGTTGGCGTCGCGATAGGCCTTGCGAACCAGACTGTCGCCGTAGAAGCCGTAGGTGATCCCGGAGGTATGGCGCATCAGGTCGAGAATGGTAATGGGCCGGACCAGTGGCACCAGGTCGAGCGTCTTGGTGCCGTCTTCGGCCTTCTTCTCCTCACCGACCTTCACATTTGCAAAGGAGGGAATGTATTTCGAGACGGGATCGTCGAGCTTGATCTTTCCGTCCTGGATCAATTGCATCGCCACAACGGAGGTGATCACCTTGGTCAGCGACGACAGGCGGAAGATGGTCTTGTCGGTGATCGGCGCCTTGCTGACCACGTCCTGCACGCCGAAGGCTTCGTGATAGACGGGCTTGCCGTGCTGCTGGATCAGCACGGTCGCGCCGGCGATCTTGCCGGTCGCGACCTCGTTCTTGAAGAACTCGCTGACCTTGGCGAGCTTGTCCTGATTGAAATGTGCGCCGGCCGGAATCTCGTAGGTGCCCTCCGCGCGCGCCGACATCGTCCCAAACGAGACAAGCGCACCGCAGGCCAATGAAAATCGTACAAAACGTGAAATCATATCCCCTCCCCGGAACATGGCTGGCGGAGTGTACCGACCGCGTCGTCAGGCACAAGGGCTGCCGTGCCGGGCCAGGACGTCCGCATGCAGGGCGGCGCTTGCCTCCGAGAAGCAGCAAAATATGACGTGGCCGACTGAGGGGGCGGCCGGCAGGGCTTCAATGGTTGTTCCGATCGCAATCTTCGCGGCCCGGTCGGCAGGAAAGCGGTAAATGCCGGTCGAAATCGCGGGGAAGGCCGCCGACGACAGCTCGTGCTGGCCGCACAGTTCCATTGAGCGGCGATAGCAGGAGGCGAGCAGATCGTCCTCGCCCAGCGTACCGCCGTTCCAGACCGGTCCCACGGTGTGAATCACGTGCGCGGCCTTGAGCCGGTAGCCTTTGGTGATCTTCGCATCGCCCGTCTTGCAACCGTGGAGCATGCGGCATTCGGCCACCAGCTCCGGGCCGGCCGCGCGGTGAATCGCACCATCGACGCCGCCCCCACCAAGAAGAGACGAGTTGGCGGCGTTGACGATGGCGTCAACGCCGAGGGTCGTAATGTCGGCGACGATGATTTCGAGCTGGACGCCGCCGATCCGACGCGTCAGCACTGTCACGGATCAGGCCGCGACGACGACGCCCTTCTCGGAGAAGAGCTGCTGCAATTCGCCGGCCTGGAACATCTCGCGCACGATATCGCAGCCGCCGATGAACTCGCCCTTCACATAGAGCTGCGGGATCGTCGGCCAGTTCGAATATTCCTTGATGCCGTTACGCAGCTCGGCGGATTCGAGCACGTTGAGGCCCTTATAACCGACGCCGATGTGGTCGAGGATCTGCACGACCTGGCCGGAGAAACCGCACTGCGGAAATTGCGGCGTCCCCTTCATGAACAGAACCACGTCGTTCGACTTCACTTCGTTGTCGATGAATTCCGCGATGCTCATATCCGTGTCCTTCTGGGGCAGAGCCCTCATTTATCAATCCGGGGCGGCTCAGCCGAGTTAACCCGATACCTGCCTATATATGTAGCCCAAACCGTTGTGCATCCAAAGTAAAATGGCAAAGAGCAGTCCCTGGACATCAGGCCAGGGCGGCCCCGGCGCCATTGCATGATGACACGAATATTATCGCCGGGGAGGACTTTCATACCGTAACGGAGCCCCTATCTAGGACGAACCTTGGTTTTGGAACCTGGGTTCGCCAACAACGTTCTCTTGTCCTGTCTGGAGAAAAACGTGACGAAACAAGCCTCCGCTACGGCCGATCAGCCGCTTTCGTCACCCCCGGCCACCCCTGATGGCCTCGCGCAGGCGCTGGAGAGCGCGTTTCTGGCCGTTCGTGCCGAGACTGAGTGGCGCGCCGCTCCGCTCTCACCCGAGGACCAGCAGATCCAATCCATGCCGGACGCGAGCCCGGCGAAATGGCATCGGGCCCATACCACCTGGTTCTGGGAGCAGTTTCTGCTCGGCGAGCACGCGCCCGGGTACCGCCCCTTCCATCCCGACTTCGCCTTCCTGTTCAATTCCTATTACGTCAGCGCCGGCCCGCGCCACGCCCGCAATCATCGCGGCGACATCACGCGGCCCAGCGCCACCGAGGTCGGTGCCTATCGCAGCTATGTCGATGCCGCGATCGTCCAATTCTTCCGCAAGGCCGGCGAGGACAAGCTCCGCAAGATCGCGCCCCTGGTCGAAGTCGGGCTGAACCATGAGCAGCAACATCAGGAGTTGATGTACACCGACATCCTGCACGCCTTCGCGCAGAACCCGGTCTATCCGGCTTACGACAAGGACTGGCGGTTTCCGGCCGGGACGCGCGCTGGCGAGGACTGGCTGACGCTCACCGAAGGCATCCACACCGTCGGCCATGTCGACGACAGCTTTCATTTCGACAACGAGAAGCCGGCGCATCGCGCGCTGGTCGGCCCGGTCAAGATCGCCCGCAATCTCGTCACCAACCGCGAATGGCTCGCCTTCATGCGCGACGGCGGCTACCGGCGTGCGACGCTGTGGCTGATGGACGGCTTCGCCGCGGCCAGCAAGGAAGACTGGCAGGCTCCGGGCCATTGGCGCGAGGCCGATGGCGGATGGCAGGTGATGACGCTCGCCGGCCTCAAGCCGGTCGATCCCGACGCGCCGGTCTGCCACGTCAGCTATTACGAGGCCGATGCGTTTGCGCGCTGGGCCGGAAAACATCTGCCGACCGAGATGGAATGGGAGGTCGCGGCGCGCGCGGGTCAGCTCAACGATGCCTTCGGCATCGTCTGGCAATGGACGCGGTCCTCGTATTCGCCCTACCCCGGCTACCGCGCCGTCGAAGGCGCGCTCGGTGAGTACAACGGCAAGTTCATGGTCAACCAGCTGGTCCTGCGCGGCTCCTCGCTGGCGACACCTGACGGTCACAGCCGCGTCACATACCGCAACTTCTTCTATCCGCACCACCGCTGGCAATTCACGGGGTTGCGGCTCGCCGACTACGACTAGTTCTCATCCGACGACGAATACGCGCCGGACAGCGCGTTCAGGAGAGTATCATGAATGTGCACGCCAGCGCTTTGGCCGAAGCCCATCTCCCCGACGAGCAGACGACCGCCTTCGCCCGCGAGGCGATCGAGCAGCTCTCGCAGCAGCCGAAGAAACTGTCGCCGAAATATTTCTATGACGCGACCGGATCGGAGCTGTTCGAGGCGATCACGCGTCTGCCGGAATATTATCCGACGCGCACCGAGCTATCGATCCTGAAGGAGCGCGGCAGCGAGATCGCGAAGATCATCCCCGAGAATGCCGCCCTGGTCGAGTTCGGCGCAGGCTCCACCACAAAAGTCCGCCTGCTGCTGAACCAGGCCAAATTCGCCGCCTATGTTCCGGTCGACATCTCCGGCGATTTCCTGCAGGCGCAGGCCAATGGCCTGAAGCGCGACTTTCCCTCGCTCGGCATCTATCCGGTGGCCGCCGACTTCACCACGCCGTTCGAGCTGCCGAAGGCGGTCGCATCAATGCCGAAGGTCGGCTTCTTCCCGGGCTCGACCATCGGCAATTTCGAGCCGCATGAAGCCCAGGCGTTCCTGAGGAGCGCCCGCCAGATTCTTGGCCAGGGCGCGCAGATGATCATCGGCGCCGACCTGGAGAAAGAGGAGCGCCTGCTTCACGCCGCCTATAATGATGCGGCCGGCATCACCGCGCGGTTCAATCTCAACGTGCTGGTGCGAATCAATCGCGAGCTCGGCGGCAATTTCGACCTCTCGGCGTTCACCCATGGCGCGATCTACAATCACGACCGGCACCGCATCGAGATGCATCTGATCAGCAAGAAGAGCCAGACCGTGCGCCTGCTCGGCACCAGCTTCTCGTTCCGGCCCGGCGAGAGCATTCACACCGAGAACAGCTACAAATACAGCCTGGAGCGGTTCGCCGCGCTGGCGCGAGGCGCCGGCTGGCGCGTGCGCGAGAGCTGGACCGATGCGGCGAAGATGTTCTCGGTGCACGCCCTGGAGGTCGCGGAGTAAAGCTGCGGCGCCTCAACGCTCCTCGGCCTCTTCCACCTTCGCCCCGAGCGACACCGATTCCCACACCGCGACCACGATCATGATCACGCTGGTCGCGACCGACAGCCAGAGCGGCGACAGGTCCGCCGCGAACCACCACAGCGCCAGCAGCAGGATGATGCCGACGCCGTGGGAGAGCTGGAGGAAGCCGCGGATCGAGTGCTTGAACAGAATGGTGCCGACCAGAAACACCAGGGGACCGCCGATCGTGCTGACGATGGTGCGGACATCGGGATGCCCGGTGGGGTGCTTCAGCACCAGCTCGTCCGAGACCGCGGTGAGGATGATGCCGGCGACGATCGGCATGTGCAGATAGGTGTAGGCAAGCCGCGCCACCCGGCCGGATTCGGCCGCTTTCGAGATCACCTCGGAGCCGGCTTCGGCGCCCTTGTGGAAATAGATCCACCACATCGCGATGCTCCCGACCAGGCACGTGACGAAAGCCAGGATGTTGTCCGCGCTCCAAGTCAGCTCGGCGAAGGTCGCGCCATTGACGACGACGGCCTCGCCGAGTGCGATGATGATGAAGCCGGCACAGCGCTCGGCCATGTGGCCGCCCTCGACGGCCCAGGCCTCGACCGACGAGAAGCCGAGCTTGGGGACCCAGAAGCGGACCGCGGGCGAGACGTATTCGATTCCGAGCGCCACGATCCAGAACCACAGCCTCTCCTCGCCATGGGCAAGACCGCCCAGGATCCAGAACACCGCAGAGCCGCAGAGCCAGACCAGAATGCGGATCGCATTGTGCCGCACGGCGGTACGATGGCGAGGAGTCGCAAACAGCCAGAACGCGGTACGTCCAACCTGCATGGCCGCATAGGCGATGGCAAACCACAGGCCGCGGCCATCGAAGGCGGTCGGGATCGTGGTCGACAGCACGAGGCCGCCCAGCATCATCAGGAAGATCACGATGCGGACCGGCGTCAGGTCGGGGTTGAGCCAGTTGGTGACCCAGGCCGTGTAGACCCACACCCACCACGCCGCCAGGAACAGCAGCGTGACCTCGACCGCGCCAAGCGGCGTGAAGTGGTTCAGCAGCGTGTGCGAAACCTGCGTGACGGCGAAGACAAAAACCAGGTCGAAGAACAGCTCGGCATTGGTGACACGGCTCGGCTGGTTCGGCACGATGACGCGAAACATCGCGCCGCGCGGATTGTCCGCAGCCATCAGCGTCCCCGTCGCGCGATCAGGTCAGGTGCAGTCTATTCAAGCACTTGGTACGCCGGTTTGCAGCGCCAGCGCATGCAGCACGCCGCCCATCTGGCCCTGCAGGGACCGATAGACGATCTGGTGCTGCTGGACGCGGGACTTGCCGCGGAAGGATTCCGAGATCACGGTCGCGGCATAGTGGTCGCCATCACCGGCGAGGTCACGGATGGTCACCTCGGCATCGGGGATCGCTGCCTTGATCATCGCCTCGATATCGTGGGCGTCCATGGGCATTCGGGTCTTGCTCCTTATGTCGGCTTACAGCGTGACGGCTTGCAGCCTTCGCGTCGAAACATTTTTGCCGGGGTCCGGATCCGCAAAGCCGAACTTGCCGGCAGGACCAAACTTAGCGTGAACGGCCTTCTACGTCACGCTTTCCGGCACTATATCCCTGATCCCATCAGGATAAAGGCACGACAAAGTGCCGCGCGCGGCAGATTGATCGAAAAGGCGTGAAATCATGAAGCTTCCAGGCCCCGACCACCCCATCACCATCACCCAAAATCCCCGCCGCGTCCGCGTGACGGCGGGCGACATCGTGATCGCCGAGAGCACCAAGGCACTGACGCTGAAGGAGGCCAGATATCCGGCAGTGCAATATCTGCCGCGCGAAGACGCCAACATGGCGCTGCTGGAGCGCTCCGAGCGCACCACCCACTGCCCTTACAAGGGGGACGCCAGCTATTACAGCATCAAGGCCGACGGCAAGACGCTCGACAACGCCATCTGGACCTACGAGACGCCCTTCCCCGCGATGGCGGAGATTACGGGCCATCTCGCTTTCTATCCGGACAAGGTGAAGATCGAGGAAGTGGGGTAGCGGTTTGGTGGCGTCATTCCGGGGCGCGTCATAGACGCGAGCCCGGAATCTAGAGATTCCGGGTTCGATGCTTCGCATCGCCCCGGAATGACTCCTGTAGCTACGCCCTGAACACCGTAAGCCCGAGTATCAGCAGCACCAGGAAGATCACGACGAAGACGTAGAACAGGAAGCGGGCGATGTCGGCGGAGGCGGCAGAGATGCCGGTGAAGCCGAGCACACCGGCTACGATCGAGATCAGCAGGAATATCAGGGCCCATTTCAGGATCGTCATCGCCAGCTCCGCAAGATTGGTGACCGCAATCGGCGGCCGCTCACCGTTTCGGGAACGCTAACTGCGTTGCGCGGAACTGGTTCCTAAGGCACGATGGAAGAATGTCGCGGCGCAAACTGCGCTTGCTGAATCGGGGTCCCGGCGCTAGGTCCGGCCGGGACGGAAACGCGACTGGGGCTGCCATGATGACCATGTCAACTTCTGCGACGATCGGCGCGGAAACGTATGCCGAGCCGAAGGCCAAGACGCGGAATTTATCGCTCGATCGCGCTCGCACCTTTCTGACGCTGGTGGTGCTGCTGCACCATGCCGTTATCCCCTACACCTATTTCGGTCATACCGACCCGAAGTTCTTCTTCGGCTTCGACATGATCGTGCTGGCGACCGACAGCTTCTTCATGGCGATGTTCTTCTTCCTGTCGGGCCTGTTCGCCTGGTCGGGAATCGCTCGCAAGGGGCCGGCGAGTTATCTGGCCGACCGTATTCGCCGGCTCGGCATCCCGTTCGTGATCTGCGCGTTCACGGTCATTCCGATCGCCTACTACGCCATCTCTCTGCGGAATGATCCCGAGATCGGCTTTTCACAGTTCTGGTGGACGACGATCACGAAGGGCCCGTGGCCATCAGGGCCGATCTGGTTTCTCTGGGTCTTGTTCGCCTTCGATCTGATCGCATGCCTGCTGTACAGTCTGCGGCCCAACCTGCTCGACCCGATCAACCGCCTGTCGGTGCGCGGACGGCGGCGACCCGCGGAATTCTTCGCGGTCATGCTGGTCGTGAGCGCCGCGTTCTACGTCCCCGGGCTGATGTATTTCGGACCCAGCAGCTGGTTCGAGTTCGGGCCGTTTTCGGTCCAGCACGGGCGCGTGATGCTCTATGCGACCTATTTCTTTTTCGGCGCCGGCATCGGCGCTGCCAATATGGATCGCGGGCTGCTCTCGGCTGAGGGCCGGATGGCGAAAGTGAGCTGGGAATGGCTGGTGCTGGCCATCGTTCCGTATTGCCTGCTGTGGACGCTGATCTTCATCAAGCGAGAGATCCTCGGCAATCCGTCACCGCTGCCGAACTGGTATGAAGGACTTTACGCGGCCAACGTCACCGTCTTCAGCGTGGCCATCATGTTTCTGATCCTGGCCTTCTTCCAGCGGTTCAAGCAATCCGGTTCGGCCAGACTGCTCGATCCGATGCAGCGGGACGCCTTTGGCATGTTTTTGGTGCACTACCCGATCGCGCTTTGGCTGCAATACTGGCTGTTCGACTATGACCTGCCAGCGATCGTCAAGGCGATGGTGGGATTCGTGCTGACAGTCGCGTTCAGTTGGGCGCTGACGCGCGCCTTGCGCCAAATCCCCGGGGCATCGAAGGTGCTGTGACCTTGTAGCCCGGATGGAGCGCAGCGCAATCCGGGTCTTGCCACAAACGACGATGGTCCCGGATTACGCTGCGCTCCATCCGGGCTACGGGTCCGAGGCTAGGATGGCGGTCTCAGGCCGCCTTCCCGCCCATATACTCCGGCAGCCAGCGCTCGAACGAGGCGCGCAGCGCATCGATCGTGACAGGCGTCTCTCCCGAGATCGCGATCGCATCGCCGCCGGTGGTGCCGATACGCACGCAAGGCACCTCGCAGCCGCGCATCTTGGCGAGCACGCGGCCGGCTTCGGTTTCCGGCACGGTGACGAGATAGCGCGCCTGGTCCTCGCCGAACCAATAGGCCTGCGAAACCAGCGAGGTCGGCGCTGCCAGCAGCTTTGCGCCGATGCCGCCCGCCATCGCCATTTCGGCCAGCGCAATCAGGAGCCCACCGTCGGAGAGGTCGTGCACCGCGGTCGCGGTGCCCGCATGGATCATGCCGCGCACGCAGTCGCCGTTGCGCTTCTCGGCAGCAAGGTCGACCGGCGGCGGCGCGCCCTCCTCGCGACCGCAGATGTCGCGCAAATAAACGGATTGGCCGAGCCAACCATGGGTTTCGCCAACCAGCAGGATCGCCTCGCCCTCGGCCTTGAACGCCAGCGAGGCCGATTTGGTGAAATCGTCGAGCAGGCCGACGCCGCCGATCGAGGGCGTCGGCAGGATCGCGCGGCCATTGGTCTCGTTGTAGAGCGAGACGTTGCCCGAGACGACCGGGAAGTCGAGCGTGCGGCAGGCTTCCGAGATGCCCTTCAGGCAGCCGACGAACTGCCCCATGATCTCGGGCCGCTCAGGATTGCCGAAGTTGAGATTGTCGGTGATCGCGAGCGGCTTGCCGCCGACCGCGGTGATGTTGCGCCAGGCTTCCGCCACCGCCTGCTTGCCGCCTTCGAACGGGTCGGCCTCGCAATAGCGCGGCGTGACGTCGACGGTCAGCGCCAGCCCCTTCGGCCCGTCCTGCACGCGCACGACGGCGGCATCGCCGCCGGGACGCTGCATGGTGTTGCCGAGAATGACGTGGTCATACTGCTCCCAGACCCAGCGCTTGCTGCACATGTCCGGTGTGCCGATCAGCTTCTCCAGGGCGGCACCAAGCGCCATCGGCGCCGGCACCTCGCGCGCATGCACGACCGGCAGCGCCGCGGACGGCACATGCGGCCGGTCATAGACCGGCGCCTCGTCGCCGAGTTCCTTGATCGGCAGATCGGCCATGACGTCGCCGCCATGCTTGACCACGAAGCGCTTGCTCGGCGTGGTGTAGCCGACCACGGCGAAGTCGAGGCCCCACTTCCTGAAGATGGCCTCGGCTTCCTTTTCCTTCTCGGGCTTGAGCACCATGAGCATGCGCTCCTGGCTTTCCGAGAGCATCATCTCGTAGGCGCTCATGCCGGTCTCGCGGGTCGGCACCACGTCGAGATCGAGATCGACGCCGAGGTCGCCCTTGGCGCCCATTTCCACTGCCGAGCAGGTCAGGCCCGCGGCGCCCATGTCCTGGATTGCGATGACGCAGCCCTTCTCCATGATCTCGAGGCAGGCTTCCAGCAGCAGCTTCTCGGCGAAGGGATCGCCGACCTGCACGGTCGGGCGCTTCTCCTCGGACTTGTCGTCGAACTCGGCCGAGGCCATCGAGGCGCCGTGGATGCCGTCGCGGCCGGTCTTGGAGCCGAGATAGACGATCGGCATGTTCACGCCGGAGGCCGCCGCATAGAAGATCTTGTCGGCGTCGGCGAGGCCCACGGCCATGGCGTTGACGAGGATGTTGCCGTCATAGCGGGTGTGGAAGCGGACCTGGCCGCCGACGGTCGGCACGCCGAAGGAATTGCCGTAGCCGCCGACACCGGCGACCACGCCGGAGACGAGATGCCGGGTCCTGGCGTGCTCGGGCGCACCGAAGCTCAGCGCGTTGAGGCAGGCGATCGGGCGCGCGCCCATGGTGAAGACGTCGCGCAGGATGCCGCCGACGCCGGTGGTCGCGCCTTGATAGGGCTCGATATAGCTCGGGTGGTTGTGGCTCTCCATCTTGAAGACCACGGCCTGGCCGTCGCCGATGTCGATCACGCCGGCATTCTCGCCGGGGCCCTGGATCACCCACGGCGCCTTGGTCGGCAGGCCGCGCAGATGGATGCGCGAGGATTTGTACGAGCAGTGCTCGTTCCACATCGCCGAGAAGATGCCGAGCTCGGTGAAGGTCGGCTCCCGCCCGATCAGCTTCAGGATGCGCTCATACTCGTCGGGCTTGAGCCCGTGGGCGGCAACCAGTTCGGGGGTGATCTTGGGTTCGTTCTTCATGGCTTCAGGAGCTTTCGGCGGCGGTTTGGCCGTTCTTAGGAAGATCGGACGGCTTCGAAAAGCCCTTTATGGCGCATTTTCCCGCTGTCCCACGTTTTGGAGGGCGGGCGTCGCGGGAACAACAATTGCACGGCGTGGACGGATCGGATTTAAGGGCTAAAGACCCGCAATTGAAGGCCCATTTCCTTGCACGAATTGACCAAAACGCCCCCGCCCCACCGTCCCGACCTCCATGTCGCGACCGAGGGCGAATTCGCGGGCTGGCAGACCTGGATCCGCGACAGCTTTGAGAATCATATCGGCCCCTTCTGGCACCGCTTTGAGGCGGACGGCCGGGTCCGCTGCGCCTTCCGGGTCGAGAAAAAGCACCTCAACGGCTCCCAGAACGTCCATGGCGGCTGCTTCATGGCGTTCGCCGATTACTGCCTGTTCGCGATCGGCCGCCACGCGCTCCAGGGCAAGGGCGTGACCGTCAATTTCGCCTGCGAATTCCTCGATGCCGGCCATGAGGGCGAGCTGATCGAGTGCACCGGCGAGGTCACCCGTGCCGGCGGCTCGCTGATCTTTCTGCGCGGGGAGATGATATCAGGGGAACGCCGCCTGTTCACCTTCTCCGGCACGATCAAGCGGGTGAAGCGGAAGCCGGCAGCGCCGAGGTGACCGTGCCGGCGGCAACGGCAACTGCGCTCGCGCGAACTGCTATTGCTTGGCGTCGTCCGCCAGCATCTTGCGGTACTTCTCGACGTCGCGCGTCACGAGCCTCTGAAGCATCCCGGGGGTGTGCTCGTCGGAGTCAGGTGCGACGGTCGAGAGGTCCGCAAAGCGCTTCTTCACCGCCTCGGTTTCCACCGCGGTGCGCGCCGCCGCATTCAACCTGGCGATGATATCAGGCGGCGTGCCCTTGGGCGCGAACAGGCCGTTCCAGCCCTGCGCCTCGAATTCGGGCAGGCCCGCTTCAGCTGACGTCGGCAGATCGGACAGCGTGGCAAGCCGCACCGTCGAGCCGACCACGAGCCCCTTCACCAGCTTCTCGTTGATCGACTGCGACACCGAGGCGGCCGCATCGCAGACCCCGTCGATCTGGCTGCCGATCGCGTCCGTCAGCGCGGGCGAAGCGCCGCGATAGCCGACCAGCGTCGCGTCGATCCCCGCCGCCGTGACAAGACTCTTGCAGATAAGGTAGTTCGACGAACCGACCCCGGCATGGCCGAGATTGATCTTGCCCGGATTGGCCTTGGCGTAGGCGATGAACTCCTTCAAATCCTTCGCAGGGAAATCCTTGCGCAGTGCGATGATGCCGAAGGTCTTGGCCACCATCGCGATCGGCGCGAACGATTCGGGCGTGAACGGCAGCTTGGGATAGATCGTGTAGGTCGCAGCATTCGTGCCGGCATTGCCGATGGCAATGGTGTAGCCGTCAGGCTCGGCGCGGGAGGCGCGCGCCAGCGCAGTCGAGCCACCGGCGCCCGCGACATTCTCGATCACGATGGACTGGCCGAGCGCCACGCTCATCTGCTCGGCGACGGTGCGCGCGATCACGTCCGACGTGCCGCCGGCCGCGAACGGCACGATCATCGTGATCGGACGCTTCGGAAAATCCTGCGCGAATGCCGCAGGCGTGAGCGCGAGCGCCGCAATCGCGGCGAGCGCACGCTTCACCATCACAGCAATCACGCGGCCTTTTCCAGATGCGCCGTGAGGCCTGCAAACAGCCCGCGGCCGTCGGTGCAGCCCATGATGTCTTCGACGTGGTTTTCCGGATGCGGCATCATGCCGAGCACGTTGCCCTTGTCGTTGAGAAGGCCGGCAATGGAATGCGCCGCACCGTTGATGTTGTTGGCCTCGTCGACCACGCCATCAGCCGAGCAGTAACGATAGAGCACCCGCCCCTCGCCCTCGATGCGCTTGATGGTCTCTTCATCCGCCTCGTAATTGCCCTCGCCATGGGCGACCGGCACGCGGATGACCTGGCCGGCATTGTAGCCACGCGTAAACGGCGTGTCGGAACGCTCGACGCGCAGATGCACGTCCTTGCAGATGAATTTCAGCCGCGCATTGCGCATCAGCACGCCCGGCAGCAGGCCGGACTCGCAGAGGATCTGGAAGCCGTTGCAGACGCCGAGCACGAGGCCGCCCTTGGCCGCATAGTCGCGCACCGCATCCATCACCGGCGCCCGCGCCGCGATCGCGCCACAGCGCAAGTAATCGCCGTAGGAGAAGCCGCCTGGCACGACGACGAGGTCGGTGCCCGCAGGCAGCGAGGTCTCGGCATGCCACACCATCGCCGGCTCATGGCCCGAGATCAGCCTCAACGCTCGCGCCATGTCGCGCTCGCGGTTGATGCCGGGGAAGACGAGGATGGCGGCTTTCATGCTTCGGGTTCCGACGATGGCTGGAATCGGTGGCCTGGCGGCCAATTCGTCAGGAGACATAGCCATTTGACCGGAATTTTACCAGTGCTAGCCTTGCGCAATGGCCTTGTACACAGGCCATAGCCAGGGCGGGTGAGCCCAACGATTTGCCCGGGATCGATGCCATGAATGTCCCGTCACGGCCCACCTCTGCTGCCCAACCGGTGCCCACCGAGGGCGTCGTCGCTGCCGGCGCCTATGTCGACGGCAGGCGCGTCGCCAATATCGCCATCAGCGAGGCCTCGAGCTGGCGGGCCAAGCCCGGCCACGTGGTCTGGATCGGATTGCACGAGCCCGACATGGCGCTGCTTGCCGCCGTGCAGAAGCAGTTCGACCTGCACGAACTCGCCATCGAAGACGCCAACCACGCCCATCAGCGACCGAAGATCGAGCAATATGGCGAGGCCCTATTCATCGTCGCGCGCACAGCGCAACTGATCGAGGGCCGGATCGCCTTCGGCGAGACCCACATCTTCGTCGGCGAAGGCTATCTGGTCTCGGTGCGTCATGGCCCTTCGACGTCCTACACACCGGTGCGCGAGCGCTGCGAAAGCTGTCCGCGGGCGCTCGCCCGCGGCGAGGACTACATCCTCTATGCGATCCTCGATTTCATCGTCGACAATTACTCGCCCGTGCTCGAGAGCATTCACGACGAGGTCGAGGGCATCGAGGACGACGTGCTCTCCAAGCCGATCACCAAGGCGCAGATCGAGCGCCTGTACATGCTCCGCCGCGACCTCTTGCGGCTTCGCAACGCGATCGGGCCTTTGGTCGAAGTCTGCCGCCGGCTGGAGCATGACGAGCTGTCGATGGTGCGGCAGGCCATGCAACCGCTGTTCCGCGACGTCACCGACCACGTCCGCAACATCCAGGAGCGCATCGATTCCATGCGCGAGGTGCTGGCCTTCGCGTTCGAGGCGAGCCTTTTGGTCGGCCAGGCGCAGGAGACGGCGGTGTCGAAGAAGCTCGCCTCATGGCTTGCGATCCTCGCCGTCCCCACTGCCGTCGCCGGCATCTACGGGATGAACTTCAAATACATCCCCGAGCTGCAATGGGAGTACAGCTACTTCGTCGTCATGGGGCTGATGGCGCTCGCCTGCGCCGGCCTGTACTGGCGCTTCCGCCGCGTCGGCTGGCTGTGAGGCGAGCAGCTTGGTAGCCCGGTAGCCCGGATGGAGCCAACGGGTCGGCGCGAAGCGCCGCCCGATGACAGGCTCCGCGCAATCCGGGGGCTCCGTCGCCGATAGCCCCGGATTTCGCTTCGCTGCATCCGGGCTACGGGTGCAGCATCACTCAGACGATCTCGACGCGGTAGTTCTCGATCACGGTATTCGCCAGCAGCTTGTCGGCGGCGTCCTTCAGCGCTGCTTGGGCCTTGGCCTTGTCGGCGCCGGCGAGCTCGATGTCGAACACCTTGCCCTGGCGGACGCTGGCGACGCCGTCGATGCCGAGCGACTTCAGCGCGCCTTCGATGGCCTTGCCCTGCGGATCGAGGATGCCCGTCTTCAGGGTAACGGTAACACGTGCCTTCACGTCGATATTCCTCTTAGCTCTTCACCAGCACGGGACCCGTGCCCTGCGGACGTTCGTTCTCCATGAGAATGCCGAGGCGCTTTGCCACTTCCGTGTAAGCCTCGAGCAGGCCGCCGAGATCCCTGCGGAAACGGTCCTTGTCGAGCTTCTCGTTCGACTTGATGTCCCACAGGCGGCAGCTGTCCGGCGAGATCTCGTCGGCGACGATGATGCGCATCATCTCGTTCTCGAACAGGCGCCCGCACTCCATCTTGAAGTCGACGAGGCGGATGCCGATGCCGAGGAAAAGGCCGGTGAGGAAATCGTTGACGCGAATGGCGAGCGCCATGATGTCGTCGATCTCCTGGGGCGTGGCCCAGCCGAACGCGGTGATGTGCTCTTCCGACACCATGGGGTCGTTGAGCTGGTCGTTCTTGTAGTAGAACTCGATGATCGAACGGGGCAGCTGGGTGCCCTCCTCGATGCCGAGGCGCTGCGACAGCGAGCCGGCGGCGACGTTCCGCACCACCACTTCCAGCGGCACGATCTCGACCTCGCGAATCAACTGCTCGCGCATGTTGAGGCGGCGGATGAAGTGGGTCGGCACCCCGATGTCGTTGAGGTGCTGAAACAGGTACTCCGAGATCCGGTTGTTGAGGACACCCTTGCCCTCGATCACCTGATGCTTTTTGGCATTGAACGCGGTGGCGTCGTCCTTGAAGTGCTGGATCAGGGTACCGGGCTCGGGACCTTCGTAAAGAACCTTTGCCTTGCCTTCATAAATGCGACGCCGACGGCTCATTGGGATGTACCGTGTTTTGTTGAAATCCATGTATTTGGTGTGCTCCGGTTACCAGGTTACGACCCACAGCGGAGCTGCCGTGAACGGCTGGGAACCCATCTATAACCCAAGGAAAACCCGAGGAAACAGAACGGGAACCAAGCCTTCAGGCAACCTATCCGATTGGCTGTCTCAGCACAATCGATCCGGCCCATCCGACGCTGACTTATACCGCCTTGCCTGCGGCTTTACGGCTCGTTGTTTCGCCGATCCTGCCCTTTATCTAGGCATGCGCAGGGCCCCTCGCAACGAGGGCCGCCTCGAATCGCTGGCTGGGTGACGGCCACGGTCCGGGCGGCGAAATTGGCCATGATCTTGCGCAGGACGTCCCGTCGGGATGAGCGATCTGGTCGCGGTCGCGGCGGCCGAAGTGAAGGCCGGCAAGTAAGCTTAACAGCGAGCGGCGGGCTGCTGGTCCTCCCGGGCTTGCAGCCGGCCCCCGGCGGTGCCAAATGGGCGGCATGTCTCAGGATCACATCTCCAACGTCCTCGCCCAACGCTACGCCTCGCCTGCCATGCGCGCCATCTGGAGCGGCGAAGGCAAGGTCCGCCTCGAACGCGACTACTGGATCGCCGTGCTGAAAGGCCAGCGCGACCTTGGTATCCCGGTGCCAGATGGCGTGATCGAGGCTTATGAGCGCGTCAAGGACCAGGTCGACCTCGACTCCATCATGCGGCGCGAGCGCATCACCCGCCACGACGTCAAGGCCCGGATCGAGGAGTTCTGCGATCTCGCCGGTCACGAGCACCTGCACAAGGGCATGACCAGCCGCGACCTCACCGAGAACGTCGAGCAGCTCCAGGTCTATCGCGGGCTCCAGCTGATCGAGACCAAGAGCATCGCCGCCCTCATTCGCTTTGCCAAGCACGCCAAGCAATTCCGCGACATGCCGTTCACGGCGCGCACGCACAACGTCGCCGCACAGGTCACCACGCTCGGCAAGCGCATCGCCATGTTCGGCGAGGAAATGCTGGTGGCGCATCGGAGCCTCGTCAGCGTGCTCGACAGCTATCCCGCGCGCGGCCTGAAGGGCGCCGTCGGCACCAGGCTCGACCAGATCACTTTGTTCAACGGCGACGCCGGCAAGGCGCGCGCGCTCGAGCAGCGCATTCTCGTCCATCTCGGCCTGCCCAGGAGTTTTGACGCAGTCGGCCAGGTCTATCCGCGCAGCCTCGACTTCCGCGCCGTCAGCGTGTTGACCGAGCTTGCCAGCGGTCCCGGCAATTTCGCCAAGACGCTGCGCCTGATGGCGGGCCATGAGCTCGCCAGCGAAGGCTTTGCCAAGGGCCAGGTCGGCTCGTCCGCGATGCCGCACAAGATGAACAGCCGCTCCTGCGAGCGCATCAACGGCCTGCATGTGGTGCTGAAGGGCTATCTCGCGATGGCCGCAGGGCTCGCCGGCGACCAGTGGAACGAAGGCGACGTCTCCTGCTCGGTGGTCCGCCGCGTCATGCTGCCGGATGCGTTCCTGGCCATGGACGGCCTGCTCGAGACCCTGCTCTCGGTGCTCGACCAGATGGAAATTTTCGACGCCGTCGTCGCCACCGAGCTCAACCGCTATCTGCCCTTCCTCCTCACCACCACCGTGATGATGGAAGCGGTGAAGAAGGGCGCGGGCCGCGAAGGCGCGCATGAGGCGATCAAGGAGCACGCGGTCGCGGCCATCAGAGACCTGCGCACCGGCAAGGTCGTGCAGAACGATCTGCTCAAGCGTCTCGCCGCCGACCAGCGCCTCGGCCTCAGCGAAGCCGAGCTCGCCCGCGTGCTCGAGCACGGCCGCGCCAATTCCGGCGACGCCGGCGCCCAGGTCGATTATTTCGCCGAGCAGGTCGACGCGCTGGCCAAGGCGAAACCTGAAGCCGCCAAGTACACGCCGGGTGCGATTCTCTAGCGAATGGTGAGTAGCGAGTAGCGAATGGTTGGAGTCCACTCGCAATTCGCCACTCGCCCCCTCAACCCTCCTTGAACCCGTACTCCGGCACGTTGCCGCTGGCGCCGTAATATTTGTACGGCAGGAACTTGCCTGACATCGTGATCTTGACGCGATCGCCCTTCGGGTTGGCGACGCGCTCGATGCCCATGTCGAAATCGATCGCCGACATGATGCCATCGCCGAACTCTTCCTCGATCAACGCCTTCCAGGCCGGACCATTCACCATCACCATCTCGTAGAAGCGGTAGATCAAGGGATCGGTCGGCGGCATCGGCGTGCCGGTGCCGCGCATCGGCACCTCGTTGAGCATCGCGATCTCGGCCTTCGACAGGCCGAACAGCTCGCCGGCGTTCGCGGCCTGCGGCTTGGTCAATTTCATCTGGCCCATGATCGCGCCGACGATCAGCACCTCGGAATAGCCGCCGATCTTCTCGCAGATGTGCTTCCAGCTCCAGCCCTTCTCGCGCTTGATGTCGAGCAGTTTTTCGGTGAGGTCTTCGCGTTTCATGTCGGTCTCCTTGTTAGGCGCTCAATCCGGGATTGGTCCCGGGTGTCCGGATCTGTCGTTGCTGCTCTTCACTGCCCGAGGCGATCGTCAGTCCGGGCTTGCCGATGTGCACGGTCGGCACGTTGCGCGGATCGTGATCAGGCTGCTCGGCCACAAAGGTCTTACTGCGCGTCACCAGGAAATCGATGATGTGGTTGCGCAGCGCGTAATAGAGCGGATGGCGGTGCAGGTCGGTGCGGGCGCGATCCCTCGGCAACGGGTTCTCGACGACCTCTGCCAGCATTGCACCCGGGCCATTGGTCATCAGGAAAATCTTGTCGGCGAGATAGATCGCCTCGTCGACGTCGTGGGTGATCATGAATGCGGTCTGCCCGGTCTGAAGGCAAATCCGCCGCACCTCGTCCTGGAGCGTGCCGCGCGTCAGCGCATCGAGCGCCGAGAACGGCTCGTCCATCAGCATCATCTTCGGCGTGATCGACAGCGCTCGCGCGATGCCGACGCGCTGCTTCATGCCGCCGGAGAGTTCGGACGGTCGCTTGTGTTCCGAACCCGTCAGGCCGACGAGATCGATAAAGGTCTGGGTATGCGTCTTGACCTTGGCGCGGTCCCAGCTCCGCCATTTCGAGCTCACGGCATAGGCGACGTTGCCGAGCACGGTCCGCCACGGCAGCAGCGCGTGGCTCTGGAAGATCACGGCGCGGTCGAGGCTGGTGCCCGATATCGCCTGCCCATCGACGATGACGGCACCTTCGCTCGGCGCATCCAGGCCGGCGAGGATGTTGAGCACCGTGGTCTTGCCGCAGCCGGAATGGCCGATCACGCAAGCGAACTCGCCGCGCGCCATCGACAGCCAGAGATTTTCGAAGATCGTCGTCGTGGCACCGCCCGAGCCTGGATAGCGCTTCGCGATTCCTTCGATGGAGATGAATTTGTCGGTCACGGCCTACTCCGGAAACGTAACCATGCGCGTGAAGCGCGCGAGGATCTGATCGAGCAGCATGCCGACGATTCCGATCAAGAGGATCGCGATGATCACGTTGGTGATCGAGAGATTGTTCCACTCGTTCCAGACGAAGTAACCGATGCCGGTGCCGCCGACGAGCATCTCGGCGGCGACAATGACGAGCCAGGCAATGCCGATCGAGATGCGCATGCCGGTCAGGATGGTCGGCGCCGCCGCCGGCAGGATCACCGTGAAGGCCCGCCTGATGGTGCCGACCTCCAGCGTGCGCGCCACGTTGATCCATTCCTTGCGCACGCTCGCGACACCGAAGACGGTGTTGAGCAGCATCGGCCAGATCGAGCAGATGAAGATGACGAAGATCGCGGAGATCGAGGAATCCTTGATGGTGTAGAGCGCAAGCGGCATCCAGGCGAGCGGCGAGATCGGCTTCAGCACCTGGATGAACGGGTCGAGTGCCCGGCTCAGCAGTGGCGACATGCCGATCAGGAATCCGAGCGGAATGGCGACGAGCACCGCCATCAGGTAGCCGGTACCGACGCGCGCGATGGAATAGGCGAGTTGGATGCCGAGCCCCTTGTCGTTCGGCCCGTTGTCGTAAAACGGCCGCTTGAGGTGCTCCCACAGCTTGGCGCCGACGTCGAGCGGGCCGGGCATCGCCGACTTTCCTTGTGTCGCCGTCAGGCCCATCAGCTTGGCGTATTCAGGGCTCATGGTTGCAACGGATGCCGTCGATCGTGTGGCGAGGTACCAGATGCCGAGGAACGCAGCCAGCAGCGCGATCGAGACGAGGCCGGCGCGGAGGCGGAGGGAGGATGTCATCGTGCAAGCCCTCTCCCCACGTCGTCCCGGCCTAGTGCGCATGATCACGATGCCTTCCTGATCTTGAAGCTCGCGACGTAATCCTCCGGCTTTTCCGGATCGAAATTCTTGCCCATCACCGCGAACGATTTGTAGCTGCTCCCCGGCGGAGTAAGCCCCATCTCGGTCATCAGCTTCTTGGTGTCTGTCGCCAGATACACCTGCTCGGCCACCGCCTTGTAGTCGACATCGCCCTTGATCTGGCCCCAGCGCTTCATCTGCGTCAGCATCCACACCGCGAAGGACTGCCAGGGGAAAGGATCGAAATCGACGCGCTTTGCGTCGGTCTTCACCCCGCCGAGACCGTCGGCATAGGTGCCGGTCAGCACCTGTTCCAGCACCGTCACCGGCGCGTTGATGTAGTTGGCGGGTGCGATGGCTTCGGCGATCTGCTTGCGGTTCTCCGCCTTCGACGCGTAAGCGGTGGCATCGACGATGGCGCGCGTCAGCGCCGCAAAGCTGTTCGGCGCCGTCGTGATGAACTCGCGGCTGGCGGCAAAGCTGCAGCAGGGATGGCCGTCCCAGATCTCCTTCGACAGCAAATGCATGAAGCCGACGCCGTCATAGATTGCGCGCTGGCAGACATTGTCGGGCGCGAGGAAGCCGTCGATGTTGTCGGCGCGGAGGTTGGCGACCATCTCCGGCGGCGGCACCGAGCGAAGTTGCACGTCGGTATCAGGATCGAGCCCGTGCTCGGCGAGATAATAGCGCAACAGGTAATTGTGCATGGAATAGTCGAAGGGGATCGCGAACTTCAGCCCCTTCCAATCCTTCGGGTCGCGCTTGTCCTTGTGCTTGGTCGCGAGCACGATGCCCTGCCCGTTGATGTTCTCGATCGCGGGCACGGCAAAGGGAATGGCGTTGGCACCAAGGCCGAGCGAGATCGCAATCGGCATCGGCGCCAGCATGTGTGCTGCGTCGTATTCCTTGTTGATGGTCTTGTCGCGGATCACGGCCCAGCCGGCGGTCTTGACCACCTCGACGTTGAGACCGTGCTTTGAATAGAAGCCGAGCGGCGCCGCCATGATGATGGGCGTGGCGCAGGTGATCGGGATGAAGCCGACCTTGAGGTCCTTCTTCTCGGGCGCACCGGTGTCGGCGAACACCTCCGTTGCGGTCTTCAGCGGGAAGAATTGCGACAGTGCGGCAAGCGCGGTGGAGGCGCCGACCGATTTCAGGAAGGCGCGCCGCGCCGCATCCTGCGGAAACATCGCGCGCATCACCGCAGACGCAACGACACCCTCGTAGCGCTTCTCCTCGCTCTCGACCGGGTCGCAAGCTGCCGCCTGCTCGTGCTCTGCCGCGGAACGATGCTGGCCACAGGCGCAACCGGCCCGAAGCTTGCGATCGGGATCAAACGGGTTGTCGAAAATGGACATCGGACCTCCTGCGCATCATTGCGAGCAAGAGTTCAGCAAGGAGCATGCCATGCCCTCGGCAGCGGCCAGCACCTTGATAACGCAGCGGTTTTCCCCTGACTTGGTCAATACGAAAACTCGTGATAAACGAGATTTCGTAGTACAATTACGAGATTTCGCAATGGCAACGACGCCAATGCTCGCCCACGATGATGTGGCTCCAGCCATCGACCCACGCGTCGCAGCCTTCGAATCTTCGGTCGAAGCCACGCTGCTGGTCGATCCCTATGGCGATGAGATCATCGATGCCAATCCGGCCGCCTGCGCCCTGCTCGGCTATGACCGCGCGCTGCTGCGACAGACCAGGGCCAGCACCCTCCACGCCGGCGAGCTTCCGGCCCTCACCGTGTTCACCCAGGCCGTGCTTCACAAGGGCGCTTATTGGACCACGTCGCTCACCCCGCGCCATGCCACCGGGCAAACGCTCAGGCTAGAATATGCCGGCTGCCTGCTGCCCCATGACGGCCGCACGCTGCTGCTGCTGACGCTGACCGATCTCGAAGCGCGCCGCCGCCGCAATGTCGATGGCGCCGCCGAAGATCACATGCGCAGCGGGATCGCCACCTGGCAGCGGGTCGAGCGCGTGTTCCAGGACATCGAGCGCGAGAACCAGCTGATCCTGCGCGCCGCCGGCGAAGGCATCTATGGCGTCAATGCCGAAGGCAAGACCACCTTCGTGAACCCCGCGGCCGAGCGGATGCTGGGCTGGACGGCCGAGGAGCTGGTCGGCAAGGAGATCCATCCGATCGTCCACCACACCCATCACGACGGTCGGCACTATCACAACCATGATTGCCCGATCTATGCGGCGTTCCGCGACGGTGCCGTGCACCAGGTCGACGGCGAGGTGTTCTGGCGCAAGGACGGCTCGCCCGCCTGGGTCGAATACACCTCGACGCCCATTCGCGACCGCGGCGTCGTGGTCGGGGCGGTTGTGGTGTTTCGCGATGTCAGCCAGCGCCGCGAGGCCGACGAGAAGCTGCACGCCGCGCTCACCGAAGTGGATCGCCTGCGCGAACGGCTGGAGCTGGAGAACGCCTATCTCCAGGAGGAAATCCGCATCGAGACCAATCCGCGCGGCATCATCGGTCAAAGCGAGGCGATCCAGAAGACGCTGCGCCAGGTCAAGCTGGTGGCACCGACCACGGCCGCGGTGATGATCACCGGCGAGTCCGGCACCGGCAAGGAGCTGATCGCACGCGCCATCCATGAGGATTCCACGCGCAGCGACCGGCCGCTGATCCGCGTCAACTGTGCGGCGATCCCGCGCGAATTGTTCGAGAGCGAGTTCTTCGGCCATGTCCGCGGCGCCTTCACTGGCGCGACGCGCGACCGCATCGGCCGCTTCGAGCTTGCCGATGGCGGCACGCTGTTCCTCGACGAGGTCGGCGAGATCCCGCTGGAATTGCAGAGCAAGCTGCTGCGGGTGTTGCAGGAGGGAAATTTCGAGCGCGTCGGGCAGGAGCGCACGCGCACGGTCGACGTCCGTGTCATCGCCGCGACCAACCGCGATCTCAAGCAGGAGGTCCAGCGCGGCCGTTTCCGCGAGGACCTCTATTTCCGTCTCAACGTGTTCCCGATCGAGACGGTGCCGTTGCGCGAACGGCGCGAGGACATTCCGCTGCTCGCCCAGCATTTTCTCAACCGCGAGGGCAAAGCGCTGAAGTCGAATTTGCGCCTGTCGGAGGGCGATGCGCGGCGGCTCGCCCGCTACGACTGGCCCGGCAATGTCCGCGAATTGCAGAACGTGATCGAGCGCGCCGCGATCCTGTCGCAGAACGGCCGCCTGCGCATCGATTTGCCTGATGCCTCGGGCACACAAGCTGCGACCGGCACCGCGCGCCAGAAGGCCGAGGCACGGCCGGCCGTCATGACATCATCCGAAATGCGCGACCACGAGCGCGCCAACATTCTGGCCGCGCTAGAGGCCTGCGCTGGAAAAGTGTTCGGCCCCGGCGGCGCAGCCGAGATGCTGGACATCAAGCCGACCACGCTGGCCTCGCGGATCAAGGCGCTGGGCATCGCGCCTCGTCCGGGGAAGTGACGGCGCGTTCGTAAGGTGGATTAGCCCCGCAGATGCGCGATGCGCATCTGCGGGGCGTAATCCACCAACGTCGTCCCCGCATTCGTTGAAGCATGGTGGATTACGCCTTCGGCTAATCCACCCTGCGAACCGCCAGCTAACTCATCCGCCCTACGGGCTGCGCTTCGCGATGAAGGTGCCGTTCGGCTGGTGGTACACGAGTTCCTCGATCGCACCGGACGGGCCGCGGCGGAATTCGGTGCGATAGCCGTCGAGCTGGACGATGCCGAACGTCGCGCCCTGGTAGGGCCGCAACCGGTAGAGCGGCACGAACGGAATTTTCAGCGTCAGCTCGCCCTCGGCATCCTCGGTGACCACGTGGGTCTGATCGCCGCGAATATATTCGCCGACGCAGGCCGACCGGAACACAGGGTCGATACATTCGCCGGCGGCGGCGCGCGTGAAGACGATATCCGGCACGAGCGCCTCGAGTTGGGCCGAGAGGCTAGCAATGTTGCCGTCGCGGTCGGTTGCAAAGCTAATCACGAGATCGTCCGGATTGAGCTCTCCGAAAACGTAAGGCAGCTGGAACGAATCGTAATGCCGGTGCACAAGCTTCGCCTTGGTGCCGCGCCAGGCCCAATGCAGGCCGTCGCCGTCTTGGGTGATGACCACCCGGCCATAGGCCGGGTGCTCATAGGCGCCGCAAAAATCCGCGAGATCATGGCTGGGCTTCGTGTTCGGCTTGCTCGCCGTGGGCTTCGCCGCCTCGTCGCTTTTCTGCTGCGCCAGCGCCTTGCGGCGCATGTCGCGCAGGCGGTCCAGCCACGGCACGGGTTCGTTGCCGGCAAGATGATCGTGAACGCGGTTGATCAGGATGCTGGACACCGGGTTGGCGCCGGTGTTGGTGAAGACGGCGACGCCGGTGTTTTGTGCCGGCATGAGGCGCATCAGCGTGCTCCAGCCGAGCCAGCCGCCGGAATGTCCGACCACGCGCTCGCCGCGGTAGGTGGTGTTGTTGAAGCCCAGCCCGTAATGCGAATGGCCGAACTCCTCCCACTCAGCAGCGCTTGCGAAGACGAGCGGCGATTGCATCTCCCGGACCCGCGTGGACGACAGCAGGCGCTCGCCGGCGAACTCGCCTTCGGCCAGCAAGAATTTCATCCAGTTGGCAAGGGCGGCAACCGAGGTGACGATGGCGCCGGCGCCCGTCGTGGTGATGGGAAAGAATTTGCTGCGCGAGCGCACGTCGCCGCGTTCCACCAGATAGGGAACGGCGGCGTCGGTGGCAGCGGCGTGCTCCTCGGCCGAAAAGCCGACCGGCATCCGCAATTTGTCGGTCAGCCGGGTGCGGATGAAATCTTCATAGCTCTGACCACTGATGCGCTCGACGACAAGGCCGGCGACATTGTAGGCGAGATTGTTGTATTGAAATTCGGTGCGGATGTCCCGGGCCGGTTCGAGGTAACGCAGCGCCGTCATCATCTCGTTGCGTGAGAGATCGGCTGGAATCCAAATCCAGTCGTGGCGGGGCAGGCCGGAATGATGGCTGAGCAGATCGCGCACGGTGACGCGCTCGGTCGCGATCGCGTCATGCAGGCGGAATTCGGGAATGACGTCGCGGACCGGCTTGATCCAGTCGAGCCGTCCCTCGTCCACCAGCAGCGCCAGCGCCGTGGCGGTGAACGTCTTGGTGATCGAGCAGATCAGGAACTGCGTCTCCGGCGTCGCGGGCAGCCCGGACTCGACGTCGCGCTGGCCCCATGCCCTGAGCAGCACCGTCTCGCCGTCCTGCACGACGGCGAGCGTCACCGCCGGCACCTGCCACTCCGCCATCGCCTCCGCGGCCAGCGCGTCGAGCCCGGGGATGAGGGTTGCGATGCTCGTGTCGCTTTGGACAGATCGACTGGACATGACGCATTCTTTCTTCCGCTCGCCGCCACAACCGCTGGATGACGACGCGCAATGTTACGAACCGTAGCATTGGCGACCGACCGATTGCAAGCTGTAGGCGAAACGTCGCGAGTCATCGCTTCCGCCTTCGCTCGTCGAACGTAGGTCGGATTGGCGGCCGTAATCTGTGCCTTTCTTTTGGCGCAGATCGTTACCCTCGCTACAAGGGAGGTCTCGTAGGGTGGGCAAAGGCGCCCTTGCGCCGTGCCCACGATCTCTCAATGATGGATGGAAGCCGTGGGCACGCTTTCGCTTTGCCCACCCTCCGAGACCTTGCCCAGCCTACGCGCTCTGCTCGACCATCCCCTGCAGCCGCACCAGCTCCGTCTCCAGATCCCGCTCCACATCCGCGGCCCGGATCTCCAGCACCCGATAATCGCGCGCCTCCAGCCACGCCCGCCGCGATGCGCGGTCCGCCGCTATCGTCTCGCCCTCGCCCGGGTTGATCAGCTCGATTGCGATCCGGTGCGGGAAGGAGACGAAATCGGGGATGTGGCGGCCGACTGGCGTCTGGCGCTTGAACTGGCCTGCGAAGCGGCGGTCGCGGGTCAGGGCGTGCCAGAGCAGTCGCTCCGCATCGGTCGGGTTGCGCCGGAGCAGGCGTGCAAGGCCGCGCACGGTCGAGCCGCTGTCGGGCGCGCCGCCGGCCTGGCCGTGCTCGGCGAGCAGCGCGCGCAGGCGCGTCGCCTGCTCGCCGTCGAGCACGCCGCCCTTGGCCGGGCCCTTGCGCCCTTCCGCGATCGCCATCACGACACCGTGCAGCGTGTGCATGTCCTGCTTGGTCGGCTCCATGCGGGTGAAGATGTTGCGCAGGTTCACCAGCATGGTGTCGCGCTTCTCGGCCGGGCGCAGGAATTCGACCTTGTCGAGCTCGCGCACGAGATTGTCGAAGAAGGCGTTGATCTGGTGCTGCGAGGCGCGCTCGGAGCGCTCGGGCATGGCGTGCGGCAGCTCGCCCGCCGTCATCAGCTTGAACCATTCATAGCCGACCAGCAGCACCGCCTGGGCGAGATTGAGCGAGGCAAAGCCCGGATTGACCGGGAAGGTGATGATGCGGTTGGAGAGCCCGACCTCCTCGTTGGTCAGCCCCCAGCGTTCGCGGCCGAACAGGATACCGGCTTTGCCGCCGGTCGCGACATGCCCGGCGATCTCGCTGGCTGCCGCCTCCGGCCCGACCACGGGCTTGGCCTGGTCGTGGGGGCGCGCGGTGGTGGCGAACAAGAGGTCGAGGTCCGCGACCGCCTGCTCGACGGTGTCGAACAGTTCGACCTTCTGCAAAATGTGGTCGGCGCCGGCAGCCGCCCGCTGCGCCGCGATGTTGGGCCAGCCGTCACGTGGGTTGACGATGCGCAAGGCGCCCAGCGCGAAATTGCCCATGGCGCGCGCGGCCATGCCGATGTTTTCACCCAGCTGCGGCTCGACCAGGATGACGATGGGGCCGTCGAGGGAAAGGGGTGTCTTGCTCTTGTCAGTCCCCGACATCTGGCTTTGCTTTCACAACTGTCTCAAGGCCTTGGCAAGGCCCGCTTAGGAATTGATTCAAGGCCGGCCTTTTCGAGTCGGTCTTGGCCGGCCGGCGCTGCCCGCCTGTCGTTTGCCTGTCCTGACAAAATTCTCAAGGGAAATAACGGCTTGGAATCGACTTTTGAATCTCGCCTGAAACCACACCCCGCCCCGGGGCCCCGCTCCCCATCTATGGAAGCTGGGTGAGCTAAAAGTGCATAATCACTTGGCTTTCGCCCGCTGCTGCCAGGTGCTAAGAGGCGGCGGATATTCAATTTGGCGCCAATGGCGCCGTTCCCAAGAGGGCTTTCCCGATCATGGCAAAAATCAAGGTATCCAATCCCGTCGTCGAGCTCGATGGCGACGAGATGACCCGGATCATCTGGCAGTACATCAAGGACAAGCTGATCAACCCGTTCCTGGATGTCGAGCTGCTCTATTTCGACCTGGGCATGGAGTACCGCGACAAGACCAACGATCAGGTGACCATCGACGCCGCCGAGGCGATCAAGAAGGTCGGCGTCGGCGTCAAGTGCGCCACCATCACCCCTGACGAGGCCCGGGTGAAGGAGTTTGGCCTCAAGCAGATGTGGAAGTCGCCGAACGGCACCATCCGCAACATCCTCGGCGGCGTGATCTTCCGCGAGCCGATCATCTGCAAGAACGTGCCGCGCCTGGTTCCGGGCTGGACCAAGCCGATCATCATCGGCCGCCACGCCTATGGCGACCAGTACCGCGCCACCGACATCAAATTCCCCGGCAAGGGCACGCTCTCGCTGAAGTTCGTCGGCGAGGACGGCACCGTGATCGAGAAGGAGGTGTTCAAGGCTCCGGGCGCCGGCGTCGCCATGGAGATGTACAACCTCGACGACAGCATCATCGACTTCGCCCGCGCCTCGTTCAACTATGGCCTGTTGCGCGGCTATCCGGTGTACCTGTCGACCAAGAACACCATTCTCAAGGTCTATGACGGCCGCTTCAAGGACATCTTCCAGGAGATCTTCGACAAGGAGTTCAAGAAGGAGTTCGACGCCAAGGGCCTGACGTATGAGCACCGCCTGATCGACGACATGGTGGCCTCGGCGCTGAAATGGTCCGGCGGCTATGTCTGGGCCTGTAAGAACTACGACGGCGACGTGCAGTCCGACACGGTCGCGCAGGGCTACGGCTCGCTCGGTCTGATGACCTCGGTGCTGCTCACCCCGGACGGCAAGACCGTCGAGGCCGAAGCCGCCCACGGCACCGTCACCCGCCACTACCGCGAGCACCAGAAGGGCAAGGAGACCTCGACCAACTCGATCGCGTCGATCTTCGCCTGGACGCGCGGCCTCGCCCACCGCGCCAAGCTCGACAACAACCCCGAGCTGGCGAAGTTCGCTTCGACGCTGGAGAAGGTCTGCGTCGACACCGTCGAGGAAGGCTACATGACCAAGGACCTCGCGCTGCTGGTCGGCGCCGACCAGCGCTGGCTCTCGACCACCGGCTTCCTCGACAAGGTCGCTGACAATCTGGTGAAGGCGCTCGCGGCGTAAGCTGCCAACCGCATTTTTTCGCCCGATCGGGGTTAGACATCATGATGGGCCGCGCGCAGGCGCGGCCCATTCGTTTTGACACCATCGTGCGGAGGTCTCTCATGTCGATCACCAATTTCGCCGTCCCCTGCCTGCTGCTCGCCATGGCCGGGCCGGCCGCCGCGGAGACGCTGCCAGATGCCATCGCCGCTCCCGGTGAAACCGTCGTGCTCAGCGTCCACGCCGAAGGCGCGCAGGTCTATGAGTGCAAGCCGGGCACCGACGGCAAGCTCGCCTGGACCTTCCGCGAGCCGGTCGCGACACTGCTCTCCGAGGGCAAGACCATCGGCCGCCACTATGCCGGCCCGAACTGGGAGCTCGCCGACGGCAGCGCCGTGGCCGGCAAGGCCATCGGCAACGCGCCGGGCGCGACGGCTGCCGATATCCCCTGGCTGAAGCTGGAGATCGCCTCCCGCCGCGGCACCGGCGCGCTGACGCCGGTGACGACAGTCCAGCGCATCAACACCCATGGCGGCAAGCTCGACGGGACCTGCGACAAGGCCGGCGAGTTCAGAAGCGCGCCCTACTCGGCCGACTACATTTTCCTGAAGAAAGGCTGACCGCTCAGCGGTCGGTCCCCTCGCGCTCGGCCTGCGCCAGCTCCGTCGCGGCGAGATCGCCGGTCTCCTCGAGCCGCGCTTTCGCGGTGGTGTGGACATGGGCGGCGAGCGTCGGCATGCGCTCGATCAGGGCGTGAAAATGCTGCGCGTCCAGCACCAGCAGCCGCGTCTTGCGCGTCGCGGTCACCGTGCCGCTGCGTTTTGTTTTGTGCAGCAGCGCGATCTCGCCGAAGAAGGTGCCGTCGGCGAGCCTGACATGCTGGTTCGGCAGCGTGATCTCGACCTCGCCCGCGGTGATGAAATACATCGACGAGGCGGGATCCCCCCGTCGCACCAATATCTCGCCCTGCTCGATGGTGCGGGCGCGCAAGAGCCGCATGATATCGGCGATCTCGGCGGCCGACAGATGCGAGAACAGCGGCACCCGCGCCAGCATGCCCCAGGTGACGACGAAGTCGCGCCGCTTCACCTCTTCGGCAAAGGCGGTCGAGATGATCGCGACCGGCAGCGCGATCATGGCAAAACCCGAGATGATCGCGAACACCGAGATAAATTTTCCAAGCGCAGTCACCGGCACGACGTCGCCATAGCCGACGGTGCCGAGCGTCACGATCGCCCACCACATCGCATCCGGAATGGTGCCGAGCTTGGTCGGCTGCACGTCGCGCTCGATGGCATAAAGCAGCGAGGCGAAGGTCAGCACCACGCCGATCAGGATGACGACGCAGCCTATCAGCGCGCGCCGCTCGGCATGCACAGCCGCGAGCAGCGAGCGCATCGCCGGCGAATACCGGATCAGCTTGAAGAACGGCAGCACGCCAAGCGCGGCCAGCGTCGCGTGGCGCCCCATCACCAGCACGATTGCAGCGGGCAGGAACGCCATGAGGTCGATGATGCCGAGCGCCGAGAAGGCGTAGCCGAGCCGGTCTGACAGCGCCGAGCCCTTTCGCGGCGTGTGGCCCGCGACCGTCCACAGCCGCGCCGCATATTCCAGCGCGAACACGATCACGGCCAGAATCTTGATCGCCGAAAAGAGCGTGCCGTACCGCGCGTCCAGCTCCGGCACCGAGGCGAGGATCATCGCGACCACGTCGAGCACGATGACGCTGATGACGAGCTGGATGAAGCGCGACCCGACCGAGTAGGCCAAGGGATCGTGCTCCAGCAATTCGTAGAGGCGATCCCTTAGGTTCGGATCGCGAAGCCCACGTCCTCGCGGAACGAGGCGCATGGCTTCACGCAGCCCCCATCGCTTTTTCGATCGCCGCGAGCGCCTCGGTCGTCTTGGCGCCGTCGGGGCCGCCGGCTTGCGCCATGTCGGGACGGCCGCCGCCGCCCTTGCCGCCGAGCGCCTCGGAGGCGACGCGCACGAGGTTCACCGCGTTGAAGCGCGCGGTGAGATCGGCAGTGACGCCGACCACGACCCCCGCCTTGCCGTCCTCGGTGACGCCGACGATGGCGACCACGCCGGAACCGATCTGCTTCTTGGCCTCATCGGCGAGGCTCTTGAGATCCTTCATCTCGATGCCCTCGACCGCGCGCGCCATCAGCTTGACACCACCGACCTCACGCACGCCGGAGGCTGCGCCGCCACCGGCCGCCGCGCCGCCGCCCATCGCCAGCTTCTTGCGGGCATCGGACAGCTCGCGCTCGAGCTTCTTGCGCTCCTCCATCAGCGCGGTGATGCGCGCCGGAACGTCGTCGAGCGAGGTGCGCAGCTCATTCGCCGCGGTCTTCGCCAGCGCCATGGTGTCGTTGGCATGCTTGCGGGCGTAATTGCCGGTCAGCGCCTCGATGCGGCGCACACCGGAGGCGACCGCGCTCTCGCCGGTCAGCGTGATCAGGCCGATATCGCCGGTGCGCCGCACATGGGTGCCGCCGCAGAGCTCGACCGACCAGCCGAGCGCATTGGCGCCGCGCTCGCGCGCGGTCTTGCCCATCGAGACGACGCGCACCTCGTCGCCATACTTCTCGCCGAACAGCGCACGCGCCCCGGCCTCGCGGGCCTCATCCACGCCCATCACGCGCGTCGTGACCTCGTCATTCTCCAGCACCACGTCGTTGGCGATGTCCTCGACGCGGGCAAGCTCTTCGGCCGTGATCGGCTTCGGATGCACGAAGTCGAAGCGCAGCCTGTCAGGCGCGACCATCGAGCCGCGCTGGGCGATATGATCGCCCAGCACCTGGCGCAGCGCCTCGTGAATGAGATGCGTCGCCGAGTGATGCGCGCGGATCGACGAGCGCCTCGCATGATCCACCTCGAGCTGCAGCGCCGTGCCGACCTTCAGCTCGCCGCCCTCCACCGTGCCGACATGCACGAAGAAATCGCCGAGCTTCTTCTGCGTGTCGGTGACGCGGAATTTGATCCCGCCCTCGCCCGTGAGCACGCCGGTGTCGCCGACCTGGCCGCCCGATTCCGCGTAGAACGGCGTCTGGTTCAGCACGATGGCCCCTTGCTCGCCGGCCTTGAGGCTTTCGACCTCCTGCCCGTCCTTCACCAGCGCCGAGACCACGCCTTCAGCGCTCTCGGTCTCGTAACCCAGAAATTCGGTCGCCCCGAGCTTCTCGCGCAGCGGGAACCAGATCGCCTCGCTCGCCGCCTCGCCCGATCCCTTCCAGGACTCGCGCGCCTTGGCCTTCTGCCGCTCCATCGCGTCGGTGAACGCGGCCTGGTCGACGCCGATGCCGCGCGACTTCAGCGCGTCCTGGGTCAGGTCGAGCGGGAAGCCATAGGTGTCGTACAGCGTGAAGGCGACGTCGCCGTCGAACATGTCGCCCTTCTTCAGGGACGCGCTCTTCTCGTCGAGAATCGCCAAGCCGCGCGAAAGAGTCTTGCGGAAGCGCGTCTCTTCCAGCCGCAGCGTTTCCTCGATCAAATTCTCGGCGCGCATCAGATCAGGATAGGCCTGGCCCATCTCGCGCACCAGCGCCCAGACCAGGCGATGCATCAGCGGCTCTTTCGCCCCGAGCAGCTGCGCATGGCGCATGGCGCGGCGCATGATCCGGCGCAGCACATAGCCGCGGCCTTCATTGGAAGGCAGCACGCCATCCGCGACCAGGAAGGCCGAAGAGCGCAAATGGTCGGCGATGACGCGGAACGAGGCCGCGTTCTGCTCGGTCGGCCCGCTGCCCAGCGCCGACGACGTCGCGTCGATCAGATGGCGGAACAAATCGGTCTCGAACACGCTGTCGACGCCCTGCAGGATGCAGGCCATGCGCTCCAGGCCCATACCGGTGTCGATCGAGGGGCGCGGCAGATTCACGCGCTCCTCCTTCGTCACCTGTTCATATTGCATGAACACCAGGTTCCAGAATTCGAGGAAGCGGTCGCCATCCTCTTCCGGCGAACCGGGAGGGCCGCCCCAGATATGGTCGCCGCGGTCGATGAAGATTTCCGAGCACGGGCCGCAGGGGCCGGTGTCGCCCATCGCCCAGAAATTGTCCGAGGTCGGGATGCGGATGATGCGGTCGTCGGAGAAGCCGGCGATCTTCTTCCACAGCCCGTGCGCCTCGTCGTCGGTGTGGTAGACGGTGACGAGCAGCTTGTCCTTCTTCAGGCCCAAATCCTTGGTGATGAGCTTCCAGGCCAGCTCGATCGCGCGCTCCTTGAAATAGTCGCCGAACGAGAAATTGCCGAGCATCTCGAAGAAGGTGAGATGGCGTGCGGTATAGCCGACATTGTCGAGGTCGTTGTGCTTGCCGCCGGCGCGCACGCATTTCTGCGACGTGGTGGCGCGCTGGTAAGGCCGCTTCTCGACGCCGGTGAAGACGTTCTTGAACTGCACCATGCCGGCATTGGTGAACATCAACGTCGGATCGTTGCGCGGCACCAATGGCGAGGACGACACGATCTCGTGGCCGTTCTCGGCAAAGAAGTTCAGAAAGGTCGACCTGATCTCGTTGACGCCGCTCATGTTCATCCAATCGGGTGTGCTGGAGCATGATCCGGAAAAGTGTGAAGCGGTTTTCCGGAAAGATCATGCTCAAACAAGGAGCTAAAGCGCGATGACTCTCGGCGCGCTTTAGGACCCGCCAATTTGCCATCCAAACCTGGCGATTTGGGCTGATATCTGCGGGCCAAAGCGCTTTTAGACAAGGCCAGCTTTCCTGTCCAGAAACTGTGCAGAGAGATCAGAGGGTTGCCGCAGTCGCGTCATCCCCCTGCAATCCCGTTGAAAGCCGATACTCCTGCGTTGACAGGCTTGGCTGGCCTGTGGTCTTTACCCATCTATATCGTACGGCCACGTCGGGAGAGACCGGCATTGGGTGCCGGCGCCGAAGGAGCAACCGCCCCGGAAACTCTCAGGCAAAAGGACCGCGTGGCTTTGACGACATCTGGAAAGAGACGCTGGCGGGCTTAGGACCCGGATAGCGTCCGCCGACGGGATAATACTCTCAGGCACAGCGACAGATGGGGCTTCGACTGGTTTGTCCCGGGGAATCGTCCCCGGGGAACCGCCGAGGGCCCCCGTGATGTCCGTGCGTGACGACAAAGACTCCCTGAAACGTACCCCTCTTTACGACCTGCACCTGTCCCTTGGCGGCAAGATGGTGCCGTTTGCGGGCTATGACATGCCCGTGCAGTACCCCGCGGGGGTGCTGAAAGAGCACCTCCATACCCGCAATTCCGCCGGCCTGTTCGACGTCTCCCATATGGGCCAGATCGCCCTCCGGCCAAAGTCGGGCAAGGTCGAGGACGCCGCCCGCGCGCTGGAGCGGCTGGTGCCGCAGGACATCGTGGCGATCGCACCTGGCCGCCAGCGCTACGCCCAGTTCACCAATGCGGACGGCGGCATTCTCGATGATCTCATGGTCGCCAATTTCGGCGACCATTTGTTCCTGGTGGTCAACGCCGCCTGCAAGGCCGAGGACGAGGCGCATCTGCGCGCGCATCTCTCCGACACCTGTGTCGTCGATTCGCTGGCCGATCGCGCGCTGATTGCGTTGCAGGGCCCGAAGGCGGAGTCGGCGCTGACGAAATCATGTGCAGCAGCGCCGGCCATGAAGTTCATGGATGCCGGCCCGCATATTGTCGCCGGCCTCGCCTGTTTCGTCTCGCGCTCCGGCTACACCGGCGAGGACGGGTTCGAGATTTCAGTGCCTGCGGCGGATGCCGGGCACCTCACCAAAACGCTGCTCGAAAACCCCGATGTGATGCCGATCGGCCTTGGCGCCCGCGACAGCTTGCGGCTGGAAGCCGGGCTCTGCCTCTACGGCCACGACATCGACACTGCGACGACGCCGGTCGAAGCCGCGCTGGAATGGTCGGTGCAGAAGAGCCGCCGCAGCGGCGGCGCGCGCGCCGGCGGCTTTCCCGGCGCTGAAAAGATCCTTGCACATTTCGATCACGGCGCATCCCGCCGCCGGGTCGGCCTGCGGACCGAGGGCCGCGCGCCCGTGCGCGAGGGCGCACTGTTGTTTGCCGGTAGCGAAGGTGGCGAGCCGATTGGAAGGGTCACTTCGGGCGGCTTCGGCCCGAGCCTGAACGCGCCTGTTGCGATGGGCTACGTGCCCACGCGTCTGAGCGCGCTCGACACAAAGCTCTTTGCGGAAGTGCGCGGGCAACGCCTCCCCCTCGCCGTCGCCGCCATGCCCTTCGTGAAAAACACCTACAAACGCTGAGGACTAAGACAATGACCACGACGCTGTACACCTCCGACCATGAATGGCTCGCGATCGACGGCGATGTCGCCACCGTCGGCATCACCGATTACGCGCAGTCCCAGCTCGGCGACGTCGTGTTCGTCGAATTGCCCAAGGTCGGCCGCAGCCTGAAGAAGGCGGAAGCCGCCGCCGTCGTGGAATCGGTCAAGGCCGCCTCCGACGTCTACGCGCCGATCTCGGGCGAGGTGGTCGAGACCAACGACGCGCTCGCCGCCGAACCCGCGCTGGTGAACTCGGACGCGCAGACCAAGGCGTGGTTCTTCAAGATGAAGATTGCCGACAAGAGCGAACTCGGCGGCCTGATGGATGAAGCCGCTTACAAGGCACACACGGCGTGAGATGAAGCGCGATCTTTCCACATCGTCATGGCCGGGCTTG
>NZ_LJYG01000054.1:41461-41739 GCF_001440035.1 Bradyrhizobium manausense
CCTTCTCACGGCGCGAAGAACGTGGATGCCCGGGACATAGGCGAGCGAAGCGACGCCGTCCTTCGGACGGCTATGCCCGGGCATGACGGCAACGACAGATGACCTAAAGCGAGGACCCATGATGACCGCGCACCGCAAATCCAATGGCGACACCGCCAGTTTCGTCCGCCGCCACATCGGCCCCTCCGCGCGCGATGTCGCCGCAATGCTCGAGACGGTCGGCGCGAAGAGCGTCGACGCGTTGATGTCGGAAACGCTGCCGGCTTCGATCCGGCAGG
>NZ_LJYG01000054.1:41756-46050 GCF_001440035.1 Bradyrhizobium manausense
TCAGCGAGACCGAGGCGATCGCGCATATGGCCGAGCTCGCCCGCCAGAACCAGGTCTTCACCTCGCTGATCGGCCAAGGCTATTCCGGCACGATTTTGCCCGCGGTGATCCAGCGCAACATCCTGGAGAATCCCGCCTGGTACACCGCCTACACGCCTTATCAGCCCGAGATCAGCCAGGGCCGGCTGGAGGCGCTGTTCAACTTCCAGACCATGATCTGCGACTTGACTGGCCTCGACGTCGCCAACGCCTCGCTGCTCGATGAGGCCACCGCCGCCGCCGAAGCCATGGCGCTCGCGGAGCGGCACTCGAGGGTCGAGGCGAAAGCTTTCTTCGTCGACAAGGACGTGCATCCGCAGACGCTCGCCGTGATGCGCACNNNCGAGCCGCTCGGCTGGAATCTGGTCGTCGGCGATCCCCTCACCGATCTCGACAAGGCGGACGTGCTGGGTGCGCTGCTGCAATATCCGGGAACCTCGGGCGCATTGCGCGACCTCAGGCCCGCGATCGCAGCGCTGAAGGCCAAGGGCGCGCTCGCGATCGTCGCCGCCGATCTGCTGGCGCTGACGCTGATTGCTTCGCCCGGCGAATTAGGGGCCGACATCGCGATCGGTTCGGCACAGCGCTTCGGTGTGCCGATGGGCTATGGCGGACCGCACGCGGCCTATATGGCGGTGCGCGATGCGCTGAAGCGCTCGCTGCCCGGCCGCATCGTCGGCCTCTCCGTCGACTCCCGCGGCGCCCCCGCCTATCGCCTCGCGCTGCAGACCCGCGAGCAGCACATCCGCCGCGAGAAGGCGACCTCCAACATCTGCACCGCGCAGGTGCTGCTGGCCGTGATCGCCGCGATGTATGCGGTCTATCACGGCCCCGAGGGCCTTGCGCAGATCGCGCGCAATGTGCATCGCCGCGCCGCCGTGCTCGCGGCCGGCTTGCGCAAGCTCGGCTTTGCGCCCGAGAGCGAAGCTTTCTTCGACACGTTGAGCGTCGATGTCGGCGCCAAGCGCGCCGAAATCATTGCGCGCGCGACCGCCGAGAAGATCAATCTAGGCATCGGCGATACCGCGCTTCGCATTGCGCTCGACGAGACCACGACATCAGCAACGGTCGAAGCCGTCTGGCGCGCCTTCGGCGGCACGCTGTCCTATGCCGAGATCGACGCCGCCACGCGCGAAGCTCTGCCGGAAGCGCTGAAGCGCGCCACCGCGTTCCTCACCCATCCGGTGTTCCACGCGCATCGCTCGGAAACCGAGATGCTGCGCTACATGCGCAAGCTCTCAGATCGCGACCTCGCCCTCGACCGCGCGATGATCCCGCTGGGATCCTGCACCATGAAGCTGAACGCGACCACTGAGATGATGCCGTTGACCTGGCCGGAGTTCGGCTCGCTGCATCCGTTCGCCCCGCGCGAGCAGGCGGCCGGCTATCACGCGCTGTTCGCACGGCTGGAGAAGTGGCTGTGCGACATCACCGGCTATGACGCGATCTCGCTGCAGCCGAACTCCGGCGCGCAAGGCGAATATGCCGGGCTGCTGGCGATCCGCGGCTATCATGCGGCGCGCGGGGAGAGCCATCGCAAGATCTGCCTGATCCCCTCCTCCGCCCACGGCACCAACCCGGCCTCGGCCGCGATGGTCGGCATGGACGTGGTGGTTGTGTCTTGCGAGAAGAACGGCGACGTCGACGTCAATGATCTCCGTGCCAAGGCGGAGAAACACTCGAACGATCTCGCCGCTGTGATGATCACCTATCCCTCGACCCACGGCGTGTTCGAGGAGCATATCCGCGAGATCTGCGACATCGTCCATGGCCATGGCGGCCAGGTGTATCTCGACGGCGCCAACCTCAATGCGCAGGTCGGCCTTAGCAGGCCCGGCGATTACGGCGCCGATGTCAGCCACCTCAATCTGCACAAGACCTTCTGCATCCCGCATGGCGGCGGCGGCCCCGGCATGGGCCCGATCGGCGTGAAGGCGCATCTCGCGCCGTTCCTCCCGGGTCACCCGGCAACCAAGGCGGATGCTGCGGTCGGCCCGGTCTCGGCCGCGCCGTTCGGCTCGGCCTCGATCCTGACCATCTCCTACATCTACATCCTGATGATGGGCGGCGAAGGATTGAAGCGCGCCACCGAGGTCGCGATCCTCAATGCCAATTACATCGCCGCACGCCTCGATGCGCATTTCCCGGTGCTCTACAAGAACGAGAAGGGCCGCGTCGCGCATGAGTGCATCGTCGATCCCCGCCCGCTGAAGACGACCTCGGGCGTCACCGTCGACGACATCGCAAAGCGCCTGATCGATTACGGCTTCCATGCGCCGACCATGAGCTTCCCGGTGCCGGGCACGCTGATGATCGAGCCGACCGAGTCGGAATCCAAGGCCGAGCTGGATCGTTTTTGCGATGCCATGATCGCGATCCGAAAAGAGATCGCCGAGGTCGAGGCCGGCCGCTTCAAGATCGAAGCCTCGCCCTTGCGCCACGCTCCGCACACCGTGCACGATATCGCCGACGATGCGTGGGCTCGTGCCTACACCCGCAGCGAAGGCTGCTTCCCCGACGGCGTCTCGCGCACCGACAAATATTGGTGCCCGGTGGGGCGCGTCGACAACGTCTATGGCGACCGCAATCTGGTGTGCTCCTGCCCGCCGGTGAGCGACTACGCGCAAGCTGCGGAGTAAGCCACAACGGCGGTCTCGTAGGGTGGGCAAAGCGAAAGCGTGCCCACCACCACCCGCCACGTTGGAAGATGGTGGGCACGGCGCAAGTGCGCCTTTGCCCACCCTACGGCACTGAATGCGCTTCTAAGGCGCCACCAGCGAACGGGTCTCTCCATCCCACCGTCACAGCCGTTCATTTGTGAGCAGCGTACCGCCCCACCAGCGCCTGATCGGGTTGTGACGGCGAAAATCTCCCGGCCGCCAACGCACAAAAGAAACGGGCACTGACGACGTCGGCAACTCAACGTCCTCAGCGCCCGCTCCTCGCGAAAACTTTTCGCTTTAAGGCTTACTCGTCCGCCGGCTCCTCGCCGTCGGCGTCGCTCTCGGGCGTGCCGGCCAAAATCTGCTCCGAGATCAAGCCGGAGTTCTGGCGGATCGCGGTCTCGATCTTGGCGGTGATGTCCGGGTTGGACTTCAGGAACGCCTTCGAGTTCTCACGGCCCTGGCCGAGGCGCTGGCTGTCATAGGAGAACCAGGCGCCGGACTTTTCGACGATACCGGCTTTGACGCCGAGATCGAGGATCTCGCCCATCTTGGAGACGCCCTCGCCGTACATGATGTCGAACTCGACCTGCTTGAAGGGGGGCGCCAGCTTGTTCTTCACCACCTTCACACGCGTCGTATTGCCGACCACTTCGTCGCGCTCCTTGATCGCGCCGATGCGGCGGATGTCGAGGCGGACCGAGGCGTAGAACTTCAGCGCGTTGCCGCCGGTCGTGGTTTCCGGCGAGCCGTACATCACACCGATCTTCATGCGGATCTGGTTGATGAAGATCACCATGGTGTTTGACTTGTTGATCGAGGCCGTCAGCTTGCGCAACGCCTGGCTCATCAACCGCGCTTGAAGACCCGGCAGCGCATCGCCCATCTCGCCTTCGAGCTCGGCCTTTGGCACCAGCGCCGCGACCGAATCGACCACCAGCACGTCCACCGCGCCCGAGCGCACCAGCGTGTCGCAGATTTCCAGCGCCTGCTCGCCGGTGTCGGGCTGGGAGATCAAGAGCTCGTCGATGTTGACCCCGAGCTTGCGGGCATAGACCGGGTCGAGCGCGTGCTCGGCGTCGATGAAGGCGCAGATGCCGCCCTTCTTCTGGGCTTCCGCCACCGTGTGCAGCGCCAGCGTGGTTTTTCCTGAGGATTCCGGCCCGTAGATCTCGACGATGCGCCCCTTGGGCAGGCCGCCGATGCCGAGCGCGATATCGAGCCCGAGCGAGCCTGACGACACTGCCTCGATGTCCATCGAACGGTCGTTCTTGCCGAGCTTCATCACCGAGCCCTTGCCGAACTGACGCTCGATCTGGGAGAGCGCGGCAGCCAGAGCTTTACTCTTGTCCATGGAAGATCCTTCGACGATACGCAGGGCAGTGGTGGACATTGGGTCGTGCTCCTTATGGCGAGGATTCGGGTGCGGGACAAACGATTGGCGCGGCGGATCGTCGATAAAAACAATGTACACTATTTGTTCTAGGTTCGCAATATGTTCTTTGCGGATTTGGCGGGGGCTGCCCGTATTAGGACAGCGCCGGATTTGGGGCTGCCCTCATCCGCCTCGTCGGGAATCGAAAGGGGCCACC
>NZ_LJYG01000054.1:46059-85438 GCF_001440035.1 Bradyrhizobium manausense
CCTTGCCGGTTGCAATAATTGTTCGGGATCAAATTCCAGCCCCGGCCCACGTATTTCTACCGAGATCGTGGAGGATGTGAAGTCCGTTAAACTGCGGTGTTCCGGCAGGGGAACATTGGATGTCCTTTTCCCGAAATGAGCTTTCGGCGCTCTTCTGACACATGATGTGTATCAAAGACGGAAGAGCCGTTCTGCCGTCATAATTTCGCAATGCTTCGGCACAGAACTTTTCTGTGGCCGCGGGCGTTTCCTGGAGAACGGCGCTGCCACAGTCGGGGATCGGGTCATGACGGAAGATGCGCACCACGATGCGAACAGGCGCAACCAGCTGCGCGCGGCCGCGCTCGAGGAGATGCTGAAGTTCGAGCGCAGGGAAAGCGAGTTCCGCAAGAAGGACCGCGAGGAGCGCGCCGCCGATCTGCATCTGCCCCTGGACGAGATCAAGGTGCACTAACGATAAAGGCCACGCGAAGCGAGTCGCTGCCTACTGTGCATGGGGTTGTTTTCGCAGCTATGGCGGCGCGTGCCGCTCGGTCCCTACATCAGCGCCAGTAGCACGATGCCGATCACCAACACCACGAAGCCAGCCGCCGTCGCGGCGGCGAATGACCGCTCAACCTTGTCCATGATGCCACCCCGCTATCGGCGCGCCACGTATCCCCCATGGCTTCGCCGTGCGCGGAAAGTGTCGCCAACGCTTGTGTCTGAAGTTGTGCGCGGAGATGTCTGAATTGGGACGCGACTGCTCCAGCGTCGGTTTGCCCGGTGGACCAACAGTGAGCCTCCAACCCAGTCGCCGATCCGTTCTGTCAGGCTGTCGTAAGCTGAGCGGGCTACGGTCATTTGGCTATGGTGTTGCAGCCCAGCACCTCAGCCTCCAATAACCTTCTACCCGCCCGGCTCTCCCCTGGCGGGTTTTTTTTCGCGCGTGAGCGCATGTCGCGCGCTTCCGTGGTTCTCCTGCCATGAACAGAGTTCCTGGTGTTCATAAGGCTGATGACCTGGCAGGCGGGTGCGCGGCCTTGAATCGCGGTACCAGCTCCGCATGCAACGCGACCGTCGGCCTCCAGTTTCGGAATCTGATTTCGCATGCTTCGAGCTGCGCGCGCTTTCAGGATCTTCGTGAATTTTCCTCCACTTAACGGCAAATTTCGCTTGTCGGCGGAATATTCTCACGCCCAACATGTTTGCGCACATGGATAGGTGAATCGTGGAGGTGACCATGAATCACAGGGGCGTAGAGTTCACGGTTGCAAAGACGGCGATCCCGGGTGTGTGGCAATGGCAGTTCCGGATCGGCGACGAGACCAAGACAGGTAAGACCGAGACGAAGATCGACCTCTTGGCCATCCGTCGGGTGCAGTTACGCATCGATCGGGAACTGAAGGCGATCGGGCAAGACGGCGTGAACCGGCCGGGTTGACCGAAACCGAGACGACTAGTCCGCGCTGGGCAACCGCCGCATGGTGAATTCGATGTCGCCGCCGGGCAATTCGCGCCAGGTTTCGACCTCGCTCATGTAACCGGCTTTCGGATAGCGCGCGAAAAAGGCCTGCGCCCTTGCTCTTGCCGCGGCGCGCGGCAGGGTGAAGCTCTCGCGCAGATAGCCGTCGCCGGCCGGTTCGCTCGCTCTGGCGGCCGGTTTGCGCCGGCGCGCCATCCGCTCGGCGAGGTCCCGCGGACGATCCGCCATGTCCTGCCTCCTCAACGCTACACTGCGAAGGATGTAGGATCGCTACCAGGCAAAGGCGAGTCCCGCCGGAGGCGCCAACCGCCTCCGGGAGCGCGGTCAATTGGCGGCCGTCCCGGCCTTGGGCTTCTTGGGCGCGCTGGTGACGGCCGAAGTCTTCGGCGCGGGCTGCTTCGGCGGGTCGGCGCGCATCCCGCCCCAGGGATCGTTGGACGCCTTGGCATCCGGAATCTTCTTCAGCGTTTCCTTGTAGGCCTTCTCACGCGCAGCATCCGCGGCCTTCTCATCATCGGTCTTGGGCGGGCCATCAGCCATCAGATTGATATGGGGTGCCGCCCCATCCTGCGCGAAGGCCGGTCCAGCCACCAGCGCCAGCACCACCGCCATACGGAAAAGCTTCATCACTCACTCCTTGATCGTGGATGGAGGGCGGATACCACACCCTGCCCCTCTGCGCAGCGCCGGGCCCCGCTTCAGCCCGCTAGAGCCGATCCGACCTGCACGATTTCGGCTCATGGAGCCAGTCGTCCCAAATCGGACCGCATTTGGTGCAGCCGTTCAGCGCCAGGCCGAGCGCGGCCAAGCAAAATATCAGGACACATCGACGCAACATCGTCCACCCGCTCCCAAGCATGGCATCATATCGGGCCAAGTCAGGCATTTTCAAGCCGACCGCAGCAGTGACGTCACCGCGCCCAAGCGCGCAGAGTGGACGAAACATCGGGCAACACAGGAGGAAACGACCGCAATGCCATCACAGCCTGAAGCCGAGTTCGGCATCGCCGAGGCCAGACGCATCCTCGGCGAGGTCTTTGCGCCCTGGGTCCAGGATCTCAACCTCTCCGTCGAGCGCATCGAGCACACGCCGCCGGCCGATGTGCCGGACTGGCAGCCTGGTGCGCTGCTCCGCATGCCGTTCTCGGAGAAGCTATGCCGCAACGGCGGCGTTGTCTGCGGCCAGGCCTTGATGGCGCTGGCCGACACCGCGATGGTGATCGCGAACCTCGCCGCCAACAAGGGCTATCGTCCGATGACGACGGTGGACCAGACCACGCATTTCATGCGCGCGGTCGCCTCGTCGGATGTGCTGGCGGATGCGCGCGTGGTGCGACTGGGACGCACCATGAGCTTCGGTCGCGTCACCCTGCTCTCCGCCAGCGACAACAAGCAGGTCGCGATGGTGTCGAGCGCGTTCGCGATGCTGCCGGGCTGAGCATCATCCGAAACGAAGAGAGCCGCGTGCGCGCAAAGACGCACCGCGGCTCTCCGTGCCAATGATATCGAAGCGAGAGCCGAGGCGCGATCGCAATCACGCCTCGGCCCGCTCGCTTCAAGAATTACTTCAAGGATTACTTGCCGAGAATTTCGTCGGCAGCGGTGACGACGCTGACGGTCGGATTCTTTCCGCAATAGGCTCCGAACTTCTTGGCGTTTTCGATGAAGACCTCGGTGTCGATGATCGCGTTGTCCTCGTCGCCCTTGTACCAGCCGTCCATCCAGGTCAGCACGACGGCGATGTTGTCCCCGCCGCTCTCGAGGAACTGCTTGCAGGTCATGGTCGAGAGATCCCACTTGACGGCGTGGGCGGGCATCGATGTCAAAGAGAGCGCTGCGGCGAACAAAAGGGAAAGCTTGGTCTTCATTCGGAATCTCCATGGGCGCGTAACGCCATAAAGGAAAGGCTTGCGGAATAAACACGGCGGAGTAACTCGCCGCCTCAACGTCGTAAACGAAATCTTAAGCGCCGTGCAAGTAGCGCCAGTATTGAGTTTAGATCAACGCAATTTCTATGCGCTATTTCACAATCGTCACTATGGACCAACGCGGATGATCGAGAAGCGTGCAACGCAACGTCATCGGGTTTTCAAGGGTGGTACGGTCACCTTTGAAGGCAGCGGCGTGGCTTGCACGGTGCGCAACATCTCGGACCGCGGTGCCGCGATAGACCTTGAAACTCCTGGTTTATTGCCGCCCTCGTTCACGCTGTCGATTTCATGCGACAATTTCGTGCGGCATTGCCGCGCGGTGTGGCGAAACGGCAGGCGTGTCGGCCTCGCCTTCGTGCAATAGCGCGCAGGATGTGAATGACGGTTCGCACGACACGCACGCAAGCATCAATTTGTGTTCCGGACTTCGCCGGGCCATTCCAGCGGCATCGAGCGCGATCACCTGGCTGAAGGGCGAGGCCTGAACCGCCGGGGTCGCTACCCCAGCTTGGGCCCTTCGTCGGCCTTGGGCGTGTTGTCGGCCTCGTTCGAATGGCGCTGGCCGCCGCCCATCTGCGCCTGCGACGAATCATAGCTAACGCGGCGCACCCCAGCCCTTCAGCAAATGTTGATCGGGCAGGACTTCGTTCCGTTCGAATTCGCGCCTATCTGTTGGCCCGCGGGGGACCTTCACGAATGTTGCGGATTGTTGCTCATGTGGCGCTGCTTGCCTGCGTGCTCGCGCTCGGTGCGTGCGGCTTTGCCGACAGCCGCGCGCCAGTGCCCGAATTCATGCGCATCAAGGAGGCCGAACAGCCGCCGCCCGAGCCGCCGCCGGATGTCAAGCGCGTGGTCCGCGAGCAGATTGACGTGGTCTTTCTCAACACATCCTATCCGCGCGAGGTACAGGTCGCCCTGCCCCATCACGAGGTCCGCGGATCGGGCTGGACGGCCTGCGTCCGCGCGAACCTCACCTCCGCCACGGGCTCGGCACTGGGCACCCAGACCTACATCGTCACGATATCGGGCGGGAAGATCATCGACCGGCGGCGCGCGGAAGCAGATGATATCTGCGGGTCGGAAGCCTACCAGCCGATCTAGCGAAACTTCACGCCGCACGACAATCCGGTTCCGGGAAAAACCTGAAATTCAGCCGGAACGATCGCGGTCTCTCATTCTTGTTACCGCCGAGGGCAGTTTCGGAGGAGGACAGGATGAGGATGATCACGATTGCACTGCTGGCCGGTGTCGGCGCTCTGGCGGCGGGGAGCGGCGCGAAGGCTGCGGATCTCTATACGACCAGCGAATACACCAGCCCCGATCTCATTCAGGAGGTCCGGCTCGTCTGCGATGACGCCGGCAATTGCTACCGCACCCACGGCGGCGCTCGCGTGATCGTGCGCGACTCCTACGCGCGCATGCCGCGCGAACGCTATTACGAGCGCCGCACCTACCGTGATTGGGATGACGGCCCGCGCGCCGGCGTCGGCATTCGCGCGCCCGGTGTCAGCGTGGGCGTCGGAGTCGGCGACGATCGCTGGTAAGCAGCGCAATAGGACGGGACGGGACCGGGCGAACAACTTCGCCCGGTCTGTTCGCTCGACTTGACGCCGGATCGGATCAGGCAGCGACCATCTGCTGCTGAAACTGTTCATATGCGGCGATCGCATCCGCAGCATACATCAGCGATGGCCCGCCGCCCATATAGACGGCCATGCCCAGCACTTCCTCGATCTCTTCGCGTGACGCAGCGAGCTTAACCAGCGCTTCGGCGTGAAAGCCGATGCAGCCGTCGCAATGGGCGGCAACACCGAGCGCAAGCGCAATCAGTTCCTTGGTCTTCTTGTCCAGCGCGCCGTCACGCGTGGCCGCCTGGGCGAGCGCGGCAAATCCCTTCATCGTGTCGGGAATGTCGTTGCGGAGCTTTTTCATATTGGCGGAGATCTGCCTGGTGATCGCGGGATAATTCTTGTCCATGACGCTACTCTCTGTTGATTTTCAGGTTTCGAGCGGATCGGCTGGCGTGGCGTAGCGCGTCAGCGACGGCAAATGAGCGATGAAGCGGGCGAGCACCATGCCGGCACACATCGTCGCGACGAAGATGAAGGCAGACGCCGAGCCGAAACCGAGCGCGGTCAATGCCGGCCCGGGGCAGAAGCCTGCCATTCCCCAGCCGATGCCGAAGATGGCGGGACCCGCGACAATTCTGGGATCGATATCGGTCCGCGTCGGCACATAGAAGCGAGCGGCAAAAAACGGCCGCGCACGCTTCAGGACGCGATTGAATCCGACGAAGGTCACTGCGACCGCACCGGCCATCACGAACGCAAGGCTCGCGTCCCACGTCCCCGCGGGGATCCCGCCGACGTCCAAAAAATTCAAGACCTTTGCCGGGTTCGCCATGCCGGACACGATGAGACCAAGCCCGAAGACGAGGCCGATCGCGAATTGAACGAGAATGGCCATCGTCTCAGCTCCAGTGCCGTATCACGAAAACAGTGGCCATGCCGGCCGCCATGAAGGTCGCGGTCGCCACCAGCGAGCGCACCGAGAGTCGCGACAGGCCGCAGACACCATGGCCGGACGTACAGCCGCTGCCCCACACCGACCCGAAGCCGGTCAGCAGGCCCGCAACGATCAGCGCCGGCACCCCCGCGGCGATCGTTTGCTCCGGCAGACTTCCGGTCACGAGCCGCACCACCAAGGGTGCAGCAATGAGGCCGGCAACGAAGGCCAACCGGCCGGCGAACTCACGGTCTTCGTAGGGCGGGAACAACCGCGCCGCGATGCCGCTGACGCCGGCGATCCGTCCCGTCGCCCACATCAAGAGCACGGCGGACAGACCGATCAGCGCGCCGCCCAGCAGCGAGGCGACCGGCGTGAAATGGGTGACGCTCATTTTGATCCTCCGGAATCGGTGTGAGCCCTATGGCATGGGCACAGGATATCTCTTAATTCCGTTGCTTCTTATTTTCGAATATACTAATATATAGCGCAGCCATGGCACGCAAGCCCCGAAATCAGGAATTGGTCGCTTTGGAGGAGAAGGCTGACGAGGCCTCCCGCCTCCTCACCGCCATGGGCAATCCGAAGCGGCTCCTGGTTCTTTGCAACATGCTGGACGGCGAGAAATCCGTCGGTGAGCTCGCCGACATCGCCGGCCTTTCCTCGGCGGCACTATCCCAACATCTCGGAAAGATGCGCGCTTTGAGCCTGGTCAAAACCAGGCGGGAGGGACAGACGATATATTACAGCCTTGCGAGCCGGGAAGCACGCCTGGTGCTGGAGACATTGTACCGCCTCTTCTGCGCACCGGACTGAGGCGTTTCGCAAACGCGACGCGGGGAGGCTGCCATGACTGACGATACCTTCATCGAAGGGCCTCTCTACGAAAAGCGCAAGAAGGTCTATCCGCAATCGGTGCACGGCCTGTTCCGCCGCATCAAATGGGCGATCCTCTGCGTCACGCTCGGAACCTACTACTTGCTACCGTTCGTGCGCTGGAATCGCGGGTCCGGCCTGCCTGACCAGGCCGTGCTGATCGACCTTCCGCATCGCCGCTTCTATTTCTTCTTCATCGAGCTGTGGCCGCAGGAGGTCTATTATTTCACCGGTCTCCTCATCATCGCGGCAATGACGCTGTTCCTGATGAATGCCCTCGCCGGCCGGCTGTGGTGCGGCTACATGTGCCCGCAGACGGTGTGGACCGACCTGTTCTACGCCGTCGAGCGCTGGGTTGAGGGCGACCGGCGCGAGCGCATGCAAGGTGACAAGCGCTACTGGTCGCTCGCTCACATCCGCAAGGTCGCGCTGAAGCACTTTCTCTGGATCATGATCGCCTGGTGGACTGGCGGCGCCTGGGTTCTGTATTTCGCCGACGCTCCGACGCTGGTGAAGGATCTCGCCACCTTCCAGGCCCCGTTCGTCGCCTATCTCTGGATCGGCATCCTGACCGCAACGACCTACCTCTTCGCCGGGCATGCCCGCGAGCAGGTCTGCATCTATATGTGCCCATGGCCGCGCATCCAGGCGGCGCTGACCGACGAGTGGGCCCTCAACGTCACCTATCGTCGCGACCGCGGCGAACCGCGCATGTCAGTGAAGAAGGCCGAAGCCGCTCGCGCCCATGGCGATCTCGCCGGTGACTGTGTCGACTGCCACCAATGCATCAATGTGTGCCCCACCGGAGTCGATATCCGCCACGGCATCCAGCTCGGCTGCATTCAGTGCGGCCTGTGCATCGACGCCTGCGATAACGTCATGCGTGAGATTGGCCGGCCTACGGGCCTGATCGGCTACGACACCGACATCAACATGCAGCGCCGCCGCGACGGCAAGGCGCCGATCTACCGCTTGATCCGCGCGCGCACTCTGATCTATGCCGCAGCCATCGCCGTCGTCGGGAGCGTCATGCTCTATACCCTCGCCACGCGCGCAACGATGGACGTCAACGTGCTGCATGAGCGCAATCCGCTGTTCGTTCAGCTCTCGGATGGCGGTGTGCGCAATGACTACACCGTGCGCATCCTCAACAAGGGCGCAGCCCGATCGTTCGCACTCGATGTTTCGGGTTTGCCGGGCGCGACCGTTCGCGTCGCCGGCATCGCAGCCGGCCCCGATCACAGGCCGGTCATCGAGGTCGGGCAGGATCAGACCCGCGAGATCCGCCTGTCGGTGCAGGTCGACCCGGCCCACCTAGCGCAGACCTCGCGCGACATCGATATCGCCATTACGGACACCGCCGATGGCGGCCGCGCAAGCGCTCGCGATCACTTCATACCCCGCGACCAGTGACACCGACGCCCTCGGCGCGACCCTCGATGGTGAATGAGAGGTTAACAATACCGCTCGAATTGAACGCGTTTCCCAACGGTATTTTCCAATCTTTGCGCTAAGCATGACCTCTAACGCCGGCTGAGCCAGCGTGAACGGGGACGACGTGACGTGGTCGACATCGCGCACCAGGCTGCGATCAATCCGGCATCGGCAGAGGATGCAACGGCTGCGCTCGTCCCGCTCACAGCCATCGAGCCCGGCCAGTGGCGCGCGCTTGCGCAGCGGGCGGTCGAGCCGAACGGCTATTATTTGCCCGCTTGGGAGCTCGCCGTCAGCGCAACCGCGCGCGGCCGTATCGGTGCCTCGGCCTTGCCCGTACGCGCCGGCGCCTCGAGGCGACTGATCGGCTTGATGCCGGTGGTCTCGCTCTGGCGGGCCTGCAAGATCCCCCTGCCCGCACTGGTGAACGCGCATCCCTATGGCACGCTGTGCAGTCCGCTGATCGACCGCGACGTCCCGGCCGAGGCCGCGACAGGCCTACTGCAGCGGGCACGCGAAGCTGGTGCGCATGCGCTGGTTCTGCGCGACGTTGCGCTTGATGGCGCCGCGATGGGCGCGATCAAGGAAGCGCTCGGCCGGGCCGGCCTGAGGCCGCGCGTGCTCGGCTCCCATGTCCGTGCCAGTCTCGATGCAACACAGGATGGCGACAGGCTGCTGCACGCGGCGCTCGGTGCCAAGCGGCTCAAGGAGCTGCGCCGGCAGCGTCGTCGCCTGGCCGAACATGGCGCGATCAGCTTCGACGTCGCGCGCAAGGTCGAGGAGATCGGGCCCGCGCTCGAAATTTTCCTGCAACTCGAGGCCAGCGGCTGGAAGGGCAAGCGCGGCACCGCTCTGCTTCAGGACACGGGCGATGCGGCCTTCATCCGCCGCGCCGTCCCTGCGCTTGCCGAGACCGCGCAATGCGAGATCGTCAGCTTGCGCGCCGGGACAATTCCGGTGGCGGCCGGCATCGTGCTGCGCCACCAGGACCGCGCCTTCTTCTTCAAGCTCGGCATCGACGAGCGCTTCGCAAAATATTCACCGGGCGTGCAGCTCACGCTCGATCTGACTCGTCATCTCTGCGCAGATCCGACCATCGCAAGTGCGGATTCGACCGCGAGCGCCGACCATCCCATGATCAACCCGATCTGGCGCGACCGCCTTGCGATTGGCGACGTGCTGATCCCGCTGCGACGACATGGTCCGATGGTGCCGCTCATTCATGCGGCGCTCAGCACACGCAGCTATGCGCGCGAGGTCGCGCGCCGCGCGGTCCATCTGCTCCGCAACCGAGCCGACGCTACTCCGCCGCCTGCGCGTTGATCTCCGCCGACACCTGGCGAATGGCGCGGGCGAGCAGGTTCGGATCCTGCGCGCCGGAAACGGCGTATTTCTGCGCGAAGACATAGGTCGGCACGCCGGAGATGCCCTTGTCGGCGGCCTCCTGCGCATCGGCCGACACACGCGCGACGTCCTCGTCGGTGGCAAGGCGCTTGCGCACGTCGTCGGCATCGAGGCCGACATCGGCGGCGGCCTGGATCAGGACGTTCACATCGGTGAGATCGCCGCCATCGCGGAAATACAGCTCCATCAGCCGCTGCTTCATTTCCGGCGCCTTGCCGATCGCCTCGGCCCACAGGATCAGGCGATGGCAATCGGTCGTGTTGGGCTGACGTGCGACCAGCTCGGGCTTGTAGACGAGGCCCTCTTCGCTTGCCGCGGCGACGACGCGCCCCGCTATGCCCTTATAGGCCTCGACCGAGCCGAATTTGGTGGTGAGATAATCCTCGCGGCTGATGCCCTCGCGCGGCACCCAGGGATTGAGAAAGAACGGACGGAAGTTCAGCTTGACCGGAACGTCGGGCACAAGCGCGAGCGCGCTCTCGATCCGGTGCTTGCCGATATAGCACCAGGGGCACACCACGTCGGAGACGACATCGATCTGGAGCGGTTTGAGGGTGCTCATGAGCGCCTCCTTGGGCGGTGCGGGTTTGCTCCAAGATAAGCCGAACCCGCCCCGAGGCAAGGGTCACGCATGAAGGCAACTAGGTCATGGCCGCGGCCATCTGCCTGAGCCGCTCCGCGGTGCGCTCGTCTGCCGGGAAGAACGTCTCCAGCGCCAGCTCCGACAGGGTAATGTCGACGGGCGTACCGAACACCATGGTGGTGGAGAAGAAACTTAGTATCTCTCCATTCTGGCGCAGCTTGAAGGGAATGGCGACATTGTCGCCGGACAGCGGCCCCGAGCGCGCCGGAATGGGATAGCTCTTGAGGTCGTGATAGAGCTTGATGAGCTCGGGATCGGCCGTCGCCTCGCATTGCCGGTGCAAACGCTCGAGCAGATGCGCGCACCATTCCGCGAGATTGACCGTGCGTGGCGCCAGTCCCTCCGGATGAAAGGCGAGCCGGAGCACGTTGAGAGGCTGCGCCAGCAGCCGCTCCGGAACGCCGGCGAGCAGCGGCGCCACCATGCGGTTGGCGGAGACCAGGTTCCAGTGCCGGTCATAGGCCAGCGCCGGATTTGGCTCATGCGCCTTCAGGACGAGGTCGATCGCCTGGCGGGCTGATTTCAAGGCGGGATCCTCCAGCGAGCGCTGCGGAAAGGCCGGCGCAAAGCCTGCGGCGACCAGCAGCACGTTACGTTCGCGCAAGGGCACATCGAGGCGCTCGGCGAGCCGCAGCACCATGTCGCGCGAGGGCGCGGCGCGGCCGGTTTCGACGAAGCTCAGATGCCGCGCCGAAATCTCCGCCTCGCTGGCGAGGTCGAGCTGGCTCATGCGGCGGCGCTGCCGCCATTCGCGCAAATGATCACCGATATGGATCGGCTGGCTGGATTCGGCGCGTGCCGTGGATGCATGTGCGTTCATGGTCCAAAACCTACCATGCGTATTTCACCCGTTCCATTACCCGCGAGGTAATCGAATTGGGCCGCCGGCCAGCGCATCTTCCCGAGCACAGGAGAATGACCATGATCGCGCTGCTGCTCTACCGCACCCTTGCAGACCACCTTCTTCCCTGGGCGATGACGCTCGCGACCCGGATGCTGGCGCGCAGCCTCAACATGCCGGAGCCGCTGGTGCATTCGACCGGCGACTATGTCGTCGCACATGTCACGGCCTTCGAGCACAGCGTCGGCAGGAGCCTCTGCCCGTCCCGCCTCGCCCGCCTGCTCCGCGCCTGGTGGCGCTGCAGGCATTGAGTTCCCCAAGCCATCCCAACCTAGGAGACTTCTGATGATCGACGCATCCACCTTCCTGCGCCGCGCCCTGCTCGCCGACGCCGTCTTCAGCGGCGTCGCCGCACTCGGCTTCATTTTTGGTGCAGGCGCATTTGCCACCCTGTTCAACCTGCCCGAGGCGCTGCTGCGCGAAACCGGTCTGTTCCTGATCGCCTACACCGCGCTGGTCGGCTGGCTCGCTTCGCGCACAGCGGTCCTGAGGCCGCTGGTGTTGCTGGTCGTGGTCGGCAACGCCGCCTGGACAGTCGGCAGCATCGCGCTCTTGTTCTCGGGCGCGGTGTCGCCGAACCTCCTCGGCGAACTCATGGTCGTGGCGCAGGCGATCGCGACCGGCGTGTTCGCCGAGCTGCAATATCTGGGGCTGCGCAAGAGCGGCGGTGCGGTGGCGGCGTGAGGTGTTAGTCCCGTCAACCTAATGCGCTCGCGCAGCGAGCCTCGAAGGATGAACGGCCCGGCGCGGCCGGGCCGTCGCCCTTCGAGAGCCGCAGAAGCGGCGGCCTCCAGCGACAATGGCTGCGCCATTGCGCGGGGGTGTCGGTCAGACATCTGAGTACGCTGTATCAACGCCGTCATTGCGAGGCGCAGCGAAGCAATGACGGCCGTGGTGGGATTGACGTGAAGGCCGCCAGCCGCCCGGCGGTAACTACGCCTTCGCGCGGCCGACCTTGCCGGCAAAATGCTTGCCGTTCAGCTTCTTCTTTTTCGCCGCGGTGGTTTTTGCACCGGCCTTCTGCGCCTTGCGCTCCGCGCGCGCCTTCACCTTGGCGCGTTCGGCCCGGGCTTCGGCGCGCTGCTTCTTGCGTTTGTTTTCGCAGGACGGGCACTTGCAGCCGATCGGCTTCAAATAGGCTTTGAAATAATCGGTGCCGTAATCGTAATTGATCTCGTCGCCCGGCTCGATGTTCTTGATGGCGCGGATGTACACTTTCCGCTCGCGCGGGCGCACGTCGGATTCGGCGTTGGGCCGGCAGGAATGGTTGATATAGCGCGCGAGGTTCTTGCGCACCGAGCCGTCGATGGTCCAGCGGTTGTTGAGCTCGAACAGATATTTGTTCTCGATCTCGTCGTGCTCAGGGATGCGGGAGTCCAGGATCGGACCAAAATAACGGATGATCCTTGTGCCCTTCTTGATCGGCATGGTGGCGAAGAGGCCTAGTCCGGTCTTGGAACGGCCGACGCGATAGGCTTTGCGGGGAGCGATGACTGGCATGATCAGGTGTCAAGAGGACGCGGACGAGGCTGCTTGAGCCCGAGCGAAGCCGCTCTTCTAGAACGATTCCGCCCCGCTGTCAGGCCTGTCCCTGTATCGTTTGATGCTTGCCCACAGTGAACAATGTGCAGCGCCGTGAGTTCCGTGGCATCGAACGTTTCGCTCGATCAGGTCCCTGAGGGCATCCTGGCCGCCACCGTCGACTTCAGGATCGCTTCCAGAAGCTGCTCTGCCGTGGTGCCTGCGGGCAGCCGCTCCAGGATATCCTCGAGCCGCCCGTCCAGCAGCAGCATGGTGAAGCCATGCACCATCGACCAGGCCCGCGCGATCGCGGCACCCTGCTCGATCGTCAGGGCCCTGCCGCTGATCGGCTCCTGCCGCATCGCGCTGATGGCATTGGCAAGCCCGGCAAAGGAGGATTCCGCAGCCTCATGCAACGAGGGCCTCGAATAGTCGAGCCGCTCGGTGCGGAACATCAACCCGTACATGCCGGGATGCGCCTGGGCATAGGCAACATAGGCTTTTGGCCGCGCCAGGGCCCGCTCCAGCGGCGAGGTGGCCGTATCGCAAGCCGAGGCCATCGCTGCATTGAACTGGCGAAAGCCGATCGCCGCGAGCTCGCTGACGAGGCCGGTGAGATCTCCGAAATGATGGGTCGGCGCGGCATGCGAGACGCCGGCCTCGCGCGCCACCGCGCGCAGCGTCAGGCCGGCGAGCCCATCGCGCTCCAGCACCCGTTCGGCCGCCTGCAGCAGTGCCTCGCGCAAGGCGCCATGATGATACGGCGTCTCGGTCTTCGCTGCTGCCGGGCGGCGCGCGGCACGAGATGCCTGTGATGTCCGTTGGGGGCTGCGCGGCCTACGTGCCGTTCCGCCCTTGGTGTCGCCCCTGGTATCGCTCTTGGCCATTTGCAAGCTATATGACGCAATATTGACAGTGTAAAGATTTCACTTGACGGAAGCCGTGCCTGGCTCTATGCATCTTTACGATGTAAAGATAGCGAGGGATACGCCGTGCATCATGACGTGACCGCCGAGCGCCGCAACAATATCGCTCCCATCCCGTTCGAGGCGGACGCGCCTTTTCTCAAGATCGTCGGCGAATTGCCGCGCGAGCTGAACGGCACGCTCTATCGCAACGGCCCCAATCCGCAGTTCGATTCCCCCGGCGCCCACTGGTTCGTCGGCGACGGCATGCTGCACGCCTTCCATCTGGAGGAGGGACGCGCCTCCTACCGCAATCGCTGGGTCCGCACCCCGAAATGGCTCGCCGAGCACGATGCCGGCCGCGCGCTGTTCGGCGGCTTTGGACGCAGGTTGCCGGATGCGCCCACGAACCTGACCGACGGCGGCGTCGCCAACACCAACATCATCTTCCATGCCGGCAAGCTGCTCGCGCTTGAAGAAGGACATCTGCCGACCGAGATCGAGCCGGGCACGCTGGCGACGCGCGGCTATTGCAATTACCAGAGCCGCATTGCCGGCCCTTTCACCGCGCATCCGAAGGTCGATCCTGTCACGGGCGAGCTGGTGTTCTTCGGCTACAATGCGGCGGGCCCGCTGACCCCTGCCCTCTCCTACGGATCGATCGACGCGGGCGGCAAGGTCACGCGCTTCGAGCGCTTCGAGACGCCCTATGCCAGCATGGTGCACGACTTCATCGTCACCGAACATCACGTGCTGTTTCCGATCCTGCCCCTCACCGGCAGCACGGAGCGCGCGATGAGCGGCAAGCCGCCCTATGCCTGGGAGCCCGAGAAAGGCGCCTATGTCGGCGTGATGAAGCGCAACGGCACGGCAAAGGACATCGTCTGGTTCCGCGCCCAGGCCTGCTACGTCTTCCACGTCATGAACGCGTGGGAGGACGGCGACCGCATCATCGCCGACGTCATGCAATTCGAGCAAGCGCCGCTGTTTCCCCATCCCGATGGACGGCCGACGGATCCGGAGAAATCGCGCGCCCGCCACTGCCGCTGGAGCTTCGACCTCTCTGGCGATACCGACCGCTTTCAGCAAACTTATCTGGACGATCTCACTGGCGAATTTCCGCGCATTGACGATCGGCGCGCCGGCTTGACGAGCCGTCACGGCTGGTACGCCTGCGCCAATCCGCGTCTGCCGATGTTCGGCGCGCTATCGGGCATCGTTCATGTCGACGGTACCGGCAAGCGGCTCGGGCAGTATCTGCTCCCGGCGGGCGACACCGTCTCCGAGCCTGTGTTCGTCAAACGATCGAAGGATGCTGCGGAAGGCGACGGCTGGCTGCTGGCGGTGGTCTGGCGCGCACGGGAGAACCGCAGCGACCTCGCCGTGTTCAACGCCACCGACATCGAGGCCGGCCCCGCCGCGCTGGTGCAGCTCGGCCATCGCGTGCCCGACGGCTTCCACGGCAATTGGGTGGGAGCGGATTAGCGCACCGGCCTGTCATTCCGGGGCACGCGAAGCGTGAACCCGGAATCCATTTCGCCACATAACTTGCCGCCCGATGGATTCTCAGGTGCGCAATTGCGCACCGCAGCTCGACGCTTCGCGCCGCCCGGAATGACGGGTAGAGGAGATCTCGCATGCATATGCCTTCGATCACCGCGAACTATCTCGCCATCCTCGCGCTGATCTACGCCGCACTCGCGCTGCAAGTCATTCGGCTGCGATGGAGCAGCAGGGCCGCCTTCGACGATGGCGGCAACGAAAACCTGCGCAGCGCGATCCGGGCCCATGGCAATTTCATGGAATACGTCCCCATCATCACGCTGATGGTCGCGCTGCTCGAAATGTCAGGCGCATCGGCCTTGCGCATTCACGTATTGATGGGCGTGCTTCTGCTGTCGCGGCTGCTGCATCCGCTCGGCATGTACGCAAATCCGGGCTCGCGCAAATTCACGATCTGCCGCGGCGGCAGCATCTACCTGACCATCGGCGTTCTGATCGCCTCCGCGCTGACCATCCTGTCGCGCCTCCCCTGGGCCGCCATGGCGGAGGAGATGTCAGAACAAGCCATTGCGACAATTGAGTTTTTACAGGTCATTCACGTAATTTTGACACTGTAAAGATTTTGCTTGACCCGGCGCCGGCGCTGAACTATCAATCTTGACACCGTAAAGATTGGTGCGACCGAGGCGACCATGACGATCTTTCTGATCCTTGCCCCCTATGGCGTCTACACTTTCCTAATGTTCATGACGTCGGCCACGATCAGCGTGTTCGCGGGCTCCGCGATCTGTCTCGCCACGATCGCGATCGATGTTGCCCGCGGCCGCTCGGTGAAAATCCTGGCCGCAGGCTCGGCGATCCTGTTCGCCGGCATCGGCCTCTTCCTCGTGCTGCACCCCACGCTCGGCACGCTCGGCGTCAAGCTCTCGGTCGATATCGGCATCTTCGTCATCTCGCTCGGCTCGATGCTGGCGCGCCGGCCCTTCACGCTGCAATACGCGATCGAGTCCGTTCCGGCCGAGACGGCGGCAATGCCCGGCTTCCTCACCGCCAACTACGTCATCACCGCGGCATGGACCGTGGCCGCGCTGCTGATGATGGCCGCCAACATCGCGCTGCTCTACTTCCCGGGCCTGCCGGTGTGGTCGGGCCTCGCGGTCGCCTTCGCCGCCCGCAACAGCGCGATCTATTTTACCAAATGGTATCCCGAATATCGTCAGATCAAGTATGGTGCGCAGGCCGCCGCGCTGCCGGAAGCCCCGTGAGACAGGACCGACGATGAAGGACGTATTCGCCCGCCTCGCCTCCGACTTCCTTTCGGCTATCGTCTTCCTGGTGATCTATCTGATCACCGACAACGTCATCCTGGCGACGTCGGTGGCGGTCGCCGGCGCGATCGCCCAGGTGATCTTTGCCCGCGTCAAGGGGCGCGAGCTCGGCTACATGACCTATGCGAGTGTCGCGCTCGTCGTCGTGCTCGGCACGGTGACGCTGCTCACCAACGATCCCCGCTTCATGCTGGCCAAGCCCGCGATCGCGCATTTTGCGATCGGCGCGATCATGCTCAAGCGCGGCTGGATGCTGCGCTACATGCCGCCGATGGTGGTCGAGACCGCGCCGGATTATGTCACCGCTGCGGGCTATGCCTGGGCCGCGCTGATGTTCGCCCTCGGTGCCGGCACAATCATCGTCGCCTCGACCGGCGATCTGAAGCTGTGGGCGTTCTATATCTCGGTGATCGCGGGCGGCGCCAAGGTTTTGGCCTTTGCCGTGCAGTACGTGGTGTTTCGGCTCGTCGTCACCAATCGCCGCCGCGCCGCCGCCCGCGCCTGATTGCCGCTGACACGACGTTAGGCNCTATAGGCTCGGCCCGGGACTGGTTGCGGATCGTCGCAACCGGCCGCGACAATGTTCGGGAGACGCGAATGGCCGTGGACGGCAACTGGAATCTGACCATGACGACGCCGATGGGCGAGCGCCAGGCAACGCTGAGCCTGAAGCAAGGCGGCGGCACGCTCACGGGCACGCTGGACGCGGACGGCAATACCGCCGAGATTTTTGACGGCACCGTCAGCGGCGACAACGTCTCCTGGAAAGTCTCGATCACCAATCCGATGCCGCTGACGCTCGAATTCACCGGCACGGTCTCCGGCGACAGCATCAACGGCGAGATGGGCATTGGCCCGATGGGCAGTTTCCCGTTCACCGGAGCACGGGCGTAGAGCTACTCGGTCATTGGATTCCGGGCTCGCGCCAAGAGGCGCGCCCCGGAATGACGGCGCTGGAGTGCCGCCTCAGCCCAGATTCAACTCCTTGAAGAAGTCGTTCCCCTTGTCATCGATGATGATGAACGCCGGGAAGTCGACGACCTCGATGCGCCAGATCGCTTCCATGCCGAGCTCGGGATATTCGAGCACCTCGACCTTCTTGATGCAGTGCTCGGCGAGGTTCGCCGCCGCGCCGCCGATCGAGCCGAGATAGAAGCCGCCATATTTTTTACAAGCTTCGCGCACGGCAGGTGCGCGGTTGCCCTTTGCGACCATTACCATCGAGCCGCCGGCGGCCTGGAACTGGTCGACGAAGGAATCCATGCGGCCCGCCGTGGTCGGACCGAACGCACCGGAGGCGTAGCCCTCGGGCGTTTTGGCCGGGCCGGCGTAGTAGACCGGATGGTTCTTGAAATAGTCGGGTAGCGGCTCGCCCTTCTCCAGCCGCTCGCGCAGCTTGGCGTGTGCAGAGTCGCGCGCGACGATCATGGTGCCGGTCATCGAGACCCGCGTCTTGATCGGATATTTCGAGAACGTCGCCAAAATGTCCTTCATCGGCTGGTTGAGGTCGATCTTGACCACCTCGCCGCCGAGCGCCTCTTCGACCTCAGGCAGGTACTGCGCCGGGTTATGCTCGAGCTCCTCGAGATAGACGCCGTCCTTGGTGATCTTGCCGAGCACCTGGCGGTCGGCCGAGCAGGACACGCCAAGCCCGATCGGCAGCGAGGCACCGTGGCGCGGCATGCGGATAACTCGCACGTCGTGGCAGAAATATTTTCCGCCGAACTGCGCGCCGACTCCGAGCGACTGCGTCATCTTGTGGATTTCCTTCTCCATCTCGACGTCGCGGAAGGCGTTGCCATCGGGCGAGCCGTGGGTCGGCAGCGCATCGAGATAACGGGCGGAGGCGAGCTTCACCGTCTTCACGCAGAGCTCGGCCGAGGTGCCGCCGATCACGATGGCGAGGTGATAAGGCGGGCACGCGGCGGTGCCGAGCGTCAGGATCTTCTCCTTCAGGAAAGCCAGCAACCGGTCCTTGGTCAGCACCGAGGGCGTGGCCTGGAACAGAAAGCTCTTGTTGGCGGAGCCGCCGCCCTTCGCCATGAACATGAATTTGTAGGCGTCGTCGCCCTCGGCATAGATCTCGCACTGCGCCGGCATGTTGTTGGCGGTGTTCTTCTCCTCATACATCGACAAGGGAGCAACCTGCGAGTAGCGCAGGTTACGGCGCAAATAGGCATCGCGCGCGCCTTCCGACAGCGCCGCCTCGTCCTCACCGTCGGTGATGACGTTGCAGCCCTTCTTGCCCATGATGATCGCAGTGCCGGTGTCCTGGCACATCGGCAGCACGCCGCCGGCGGCGATGTTGGCGTTCTTCAGAAAATCCAGTGCTACGAACTTGTCGTTCGGGCTGGCCTCGCCGTCCTCCAGGATGGCGCGGAGCTGCTTCAGATGGCCCGGGCGCAAATAATGATTGATGTCGCCGAAAGCCGCCTCCGACAGCGCCCGCAGCGCCTCGCGCGAGACTACCAGCATGTCCTTGCCCAAGACCTTCTCGACCCTGACGCCCTCGGACGAAATCTTCTTGTAGGGCGTCTCGTCCTTGCCCAGCGGAAACAGCGGGGTGTGCTTGTAGGGCGGGACGGGCTTGGACTGGTCGGGGAAGGCGGTGGGAGCGTTCATGGGGCGATCTCGGGTTTTGCAGCCCTGGCGGGCCTCTCAGCATGGAAGCGTTCTAAGCTTTTTTGCCACAAAGGGAAGGCGTCCTGGCGCGGCCGGGGCATCCCGATTCGGTGCTTTATTTGGGTGCCATGACGGCCATTTTTGCCGCCTGCCTGCAATAGCTGGAGTTGTGCCCGGTCGAGCCGGGTTGCACCCCTTGCGCTTCGCGCGCGGCGACGGTTGAATGCGCGCCCTCAAGGGGCTTTTCATCATGATTTCCAGACTGCACGTCCGCGGCGCGATTATTGTCGCCACTGCAATCACCGGCCTTGTGACCCTGCCTGCGCCTGCGCGCGCCGACCAGTGCGACGACATCGCCAAGCAGCTTGCCGGCGGCATCGACGGGCTGAAGGTCAACTTCAAGGCCGCCAACATCATCTACCTCACCCATCCCGCGGCGAAGGAGCTGTCGCTCGGCTGCCGTTCTAAGGGACAGGCCTATTCCAACGAGCTCTACGCCAAGGGCGACCGCAAGCCGACGCCGCAGTTCTATGATCTCGTGGCCTCCGCGGCCGCGATCATCTTCACAGTGACCAAGGACGACACCACGACCGGCGCCACGCGCTGCCTGAAGCGCATGGGCCTGCTCCGCGGCGACAAGATCACCATGCGCTACAAGCGCCTCAACATGGAATGCACCCGCACCAAGACGGAAGCCGCGATCGCGATCACGCGGCCCAAGGACGAGTAGGCCGGGCTGCCTTCACTCCTTCCCCGAGTGCAGAGGGCATCGCGACGCTGCCCACCACGTACTCCGTCATTGCGAGCGCAGCGAAGCAATCCAGCGTCTTTCCACGGAGGGATTCTGGATTGCTCCGCTGCGCTCGCAATGACGAGGAGAGGCCACTGGCTCGCCGGGACATCGGGACGATTGGCGCGAGAAAACGTCATTCAACCCACCAGATCCCTTCGCATTTTAACGATTGGCTTGACGGACCATTCGTCCCTCGCAGGGCAGGGTCATCAGGTTCAATCTGTGAGGATCCGTGGATGAGCGTTTCCAGCGTTGCGCCGCCGCCTGTCACGATCGTGGTTCCGAGCTACGACACGACCAAGCAGCCGGACGACCAGACCAAGACCCAGGACAACGACCCGACCTACCAGCCGACGCCGCCGGCGCCGCTGCCGCCGGGTCAGGGCACCCGGATCGATCAGCTCGCCTGATCAAGCTTTTCTGCAATGGATCGCCCGGTCCCGACGACCGGGCCTTTCGCGTGCCCGGCCGCAACTTTGCCGGATAGCGCGACCTAGGCGTCCAGCTCGCGATAGCGCCGGAAGATGCCCTGCTCGTTGAAGGGAATGCGGCGATCGCTGGCGAGATAGGCCTTGATGTTCGGCCGTGCGGCGACGCGGTCATGCAGGCCGACGAGACCAGGGATATTCTTCTCGAACGCTTTCATGCGCCTGGGAAAGGCATAGCGCAGTCCGGCGACGATCTGGAACAGCGAGAGATCGACGTAAGTCAAGCGTCGACCGATGACATGGGCACCGCCGTTGCTGTCGAGAAGCCCTTCGAAATAGCCGAGATATTTCGGCACGCGCTCGTCCCAGAACGCGGCCGTGCGCTTCTTGGCCGGCGGTTTCTGGTCCTCATAGTAGAGCGATGGCCCGAGCGGATGATGGGTGTCGTGGATCTCCACCACGAAATCGGCGATGGTGAGCTGAAGCTGGTGCACCCAGAGTTTACCCGCTTCCGTCTTCGGCGCGAGCCCATGTCGCGCGCCGAGATAGAGCAGGATGTTGGCGGTCTGGCCGATGACGAGCTTGCCCGCTTTCAGGAACGGCGGCGCAAAGGGCGGCGTGCCCTTGCGGGCCTCCATCATCTTCATCATGGCGCCGCTGCCGCGCGGGCCGCGTGCGACGTCGACGTAGGCCGCACCCGCCTCCTCCAGCGCCAGCCGCACATATTCGCCGCGGCCCTGGATCTCGGGCCAGTAATAGAGCTCGTATTTCATGGGAGGGGTCCGTGAGCGTGGGAGCGACGGGCCCAATGTAGCATGCGGTCGGATGTTCCGTCAGGATGAGACGGCGCCGCCTTGCTGACACTCCAACACGCCGGTCCCCGAACGTCGTGTCGATTAATTGCTTCCCGAGATCGTGGCGCCGGGCGAGCATGCCAACATAGGCCGATCCTCAAGCGAGCGGCCGGGAGGACGCGGGAGTCTGTGGCGGAACCGTTCAGGGCGGTCTCCGCGGTCGCATCGGGGCTGCCGCCGGGCGCGGCACGAGGGAGATCGTCATGCACTGGAACACCGTCCGCCCAATCGCAGCACTTGCGCTTTGCTGCCTTGCCATCAGTCCAGGCTGCGCCTCGGCCGCGGAATTGCTCAAAGCCCGGCTTGCGCAAAACCTCGGACCGATCTCCGGCCTTGCGATCGTCGCCAAATCGAAGGGAATCTTCGAAAAGAACGGACTGGACGTCACAGTCGCGAACTTCACGTCCGGCAAGCAATGCCTGGACACCGTGATCGGAGGCGGCGCCGACATCGCGACGACGGCCGAGGCGCCGGTCACCGCTGCAGCGATGGCTGGCCAGCCCATCGCCTTCGTCGCCGGCATGGAATATTCCGACCTCAAGACGGTCGTCACGGCCAAGGCCGCCATCAAGACCAGGGCGGATCTTCGCGACAAGCGAATCGGATTCACCGCCGGCACCGGCAGCGAAGTTTACACGGCGACCTTGCTGAAATCGGCGGGATTGACGGCCAAGGATGTCACCCTCGTCAACCTGCGGCCGCAGGAGATGCTGCCGGCGCTCGCAGCCGGAAGCATCGATGCGATCGACACCTGGGAGCCCCACATCGCCAACGCGAAGAAGGCCCTGGGCGAAGCCGTCGCCGAGCTCGATACTTCAGGCACTTATTCCGAGACGTTCAACATCGTCGTCATGAGGCCCTATCTGGACGCCAACCCCGCGCTGATCGAGAAGTTCATCGCCGCACTGATCGATGCGGAGGTCTGGATGAAGGCACATCCGGATGACGCGATCACGGTCGTGGCGGACGCCGTCGGCATGAAGCGGGACGAGCTCGCCCCGATCTGGACCGATTATGTTTACCGGGTGCGTCTCGACGACCGGCTGGTCGAGATTCTCAAGACCCACTCCGCATGGCGCCTCGAGAGCGGCAACCATCCTCCGGGCGCTGTGATGCCCGACTTCAGCAAGGTCGTCGTCAGCGAGCCGCTGAAAAAAATGGCCCCCGAACGGGTCACTCTTTCGTGGAAATAGGCACCCGCACAGCCATGCAGGATGGCACGTCAGCGCCACAGCGGATTGCTGTTCGCAGTAGCGGCCGCAACCGGCGGCCGGATTCAGCCCGTCTTCGCCGCCTCAATATTCTGGTCGGGGCGCTGTCGCTGCCGCTGTTCGTCGGCCTCTGGGAATTGGCGTCCCGCTCCGGGGCCGTCAACATGGTGCTGTTTCCGCCGCCGACGGTGGTTGCCGCGGCCGTGCTCGAGTGGATACGAAGCGGACAATTCCTCGTCGATCTCACGGCCAGCCTCTATCGCGTCACCACGGGCTTCATGGTGGGCGGCGCCCTCGGCATCCTGTTCGGCATCCTCACCGGCCAATTCCCGGTCATGTCGAGCCTGCTGTCCCCGCTCTTCCATATCCTGCGGCCAATTCCGCCGATTGCTTTCGTGCCGATCGTCATTCTCTGGTTCGGCCTGTCGGAGGCCGGCAAACTCTTCCTCGTCGTATGGGGAGTGTTCTTCACGGTCTGGCTTTCGACCCATATCGGCGTGCAGAAGGTCGACCGCGGCCTGATCCGGGCGGCCTTGATGCTCGGCACGCCGCGGCGGCAGATGCTGCAGGAGATCGTGCTGCTGGGCGCGCTGCCCTACATCGTGGTGGGCTTGCGCACCGCTGTCAGCATCTCCTTTTACACGCTGGTCGCGGCCGAGCTTGCCGGCACTTTCGCCGGCATCGTCTACAGGATCGAGATCGCGCAGCAGAACATGCAGACGGGCCAGGTCATGGGCGGGCTCGCCGCGCTCGGGTTGATTTCGTTCATTGCCGACCGGCTGTTTGCGGTTCTTGCCGAACGTACCGTCTGGTGGCGCTGATGTCGGGATCTCGATCGATCGTGAAACTGGCGCTGGCAAGCTCACCGGCCTCCGTGGACTCGGCGCGGAAGCAACCGGCCATTCAAGTCTCGAACCTGAGCATCGTGTTCGACACCCATCGCGGGCAGACCGTCGCGGTGGATCGCGTGTCCTTTGACGTCGCGCCTGGCGAATTCGTCTGCGTCGTGGGGCCCTCCGGCTGCGGCAAATCGACGGTGCTCAACACGATCGCCGGACTGGAAGTGCCTTATGAAGGCGACATCCTGGTGGAAGGCTCGCCTGTTGGCGGCCCGCGGCCCGATGTCGGCATGGTGTTCCAGCAGCCGCATCTTTTCCCCTGGAAGTCGGTCCGCAGGAACATCGCGCACGGCCCCAGGATGCATCGCAAGTCCAGGAAGGAAGCGAATGCCATCGCCGACGATCTGATCGCGATGATCGGTCTCAAGCGTTTCGCCGACGCTTATCCGAACACGCTGTCCGGCGGCATGCAACAGCGCGTGGCGATCGCGCGGGCGCTGGCCAACCAGCCCCGCGTGCTGCTGATGGACGAACCCTTCGGGGCCCTCGACGCGCAGACCCGGGCGGTGATGCAAGACAATCTGCTGGAGCTGCGCGACCGGATCAAGGCGACAATCGTGTTCGTCACGCATGACATCGATGAAGCCATCTTGCTCGCCGACCGCGTTCTCATCATGAGCGCGGGACCTGGCCGCATCCTGCGCGAGGTCGCGGTCAAGCTGCCGCGTCCGCGGTCGAGCACGATCATGGTCGAACCATCATATCTTTCCCTCAAGAAGGATTGTCTCGACGTCATCCGCGCCGAAGGAGCGCGGGCGTTCAATCAGTCGGACTCGAACTGATCGCCTCGACCTCGAAAATCGAGAGGAGAATCGCATTGCGCTGGCATGGTTCTTGAATCATCGACGCCGGGTCTCATGGTGGAGCCGGCGATGCACAGGGCGAACAGCGCGATAGCGGCAGGTGTGATGCTGGCCGAGTCGGACGACCTCGTCAGGCCGCTGCCTGGCCTGCTCGATGGCCTCAACCGGGCCGATCGCAATCGCCTGCGTGCGATCGGACGCGAGAAGACGCTGGAAGCCGGCCAACTGGTCTGGTCTCAGGGCGACGCACAGGTCGGGATCTACCTGATCAGCGAGGGGCGCATCCGCAGCTATTATGCGGCGCCGTCAGGGCGCGAGGTCACCCTCGCCTACTGGTTCCCCGGCAACTTCGTCGGCGGCCCCGACATGTTCGGAACGGGCCCACATATGTGGACGTCGGTTGCGGCCGAACGCAGCCAGCTGACGTTCATGCCCGGCCCGGCGCTGCGGCGGCTTGCGCTGGAATCGGCGGCGATCGCCGTCGCCTTGCTGGATGCCCTGGCGTTCAAGGCGCGATGCTATTCGGCGATGGCCCAGATGCTTGGGACGCGCTCGGTGACCGAGCGGCTGCACAGCCTGCTGATCTTCCTGTCGCACGTCTACGGCGTGAAGCGCGACAACGAGATCGTCGTCGGCATGCCGTTTACCCACGGCGATCTCGCCAATCTCATCGGGTCCACCCGCCAATGGGTGACCGTGCAACTCGCGCGGCTCCAGGAGGAAGGCGTGATCCGGTACGACAGATCCGTGATTTCGATCCTGGATCTTTCGATGCTCGGGCAGGAGATGGAATAATCTCCGCCTTTCAGGCGCTGGGCTTCAATGCGAACGCCGCTCGGTCTGCACCAGCCTCGAATCGCCGCGCCAGTCCGATCAGCGCGCGATCGTGCCAGGCCGGCGCCAGCAGGGTCACACCCATCGGCATGCCATCAGGCAATGTCGCATTCGGAACCGCTACGCCGCAGAGATCAAGCAGATTGGCAAAGTACGAATAGTAGCCGAGGTGATTGTTGAGGGTGATCGGATCGACCAGCATCTCCTCCAGCGTGAAGGGCCGCGGTGCGGTCGGGACCACCAGCGCGTCGATCCCCGCAAAGATCGCCTCGGCGTCGCGGCGCAGCCGGTGCAAACGGTGAATCGCGCCGAACGTGTCGGTCGCCGAATAGCCGGCGGCTGAAGCGAGCACGGTCCTGGTGACATCGAGCAGGGAGCCGGACTCGATGTCCAGGAGCGCAGCTATTGCCGAGTGCCGCTCGGCGACCCAAGGTCCGCTGAACATCAACTCCCCGGCCTGCCGGAACGGGGTGAAGTCCACCTCAACAGCCGTTCCGCCGATCTCGGTGAAACGCGCGCAGGCGCGCTCATACAGTCCGCCGCATTCCGGCATGCCGAAGCATTCGAGATCGGCGGATGCAATGCGGCCGAACCGGAACGATGACAACGATCCTCCCGCGAAGGAAAACGCCCTTGGTCGGCGGCTGTAGGGATCTTCGAAGTCGAACCCTTCGATGATGTCGAGGATCGCCTCGCCATCGCTGACGGTATTGCAGAACACCGAAACGCAATCGATCGTCGGGCAATTCGGCACCAGCCCGCGTGACGACACAAGCCCAACGGTCGGCTTGATTCCGACGATGTTGTTGAAACCGGCGGGNCCCGCCGGTGTCGGTGCCGAGCGCGAACGCCACGTGCCCTGCCGCCACGGCGACCGCAGACCCGGAACTTGAGCCGCCCGAAACATAGCGCGCGTGGGCGACCGACGCGCAGGGGCCATAGGGGGAACGCGCGCCGGACAAGCCTGTGGCGAACTGATCGAGATTGGTCTTTCCGAGGCAAATTGCGCCGGCCGCGCTGAGGCGTTCGACGCTGCGCGCGGAATGCCACGGCGTGTAGCTGAACGCCGGGCAGGCGGCGGTGGTCGGCATTCCCTCGACGTCGATATTGTCCTTCACGCCAAAGGGAATGCCGAGCAGCGGAAGATGTTCACCCGTCCGCGCGCGCGCCACGAGCTTGCGGCATGCTTCGAGCGCCTCCTCGCGCGGGCGGACATAGATCCAGCAATTGCGGTCGCGCTCGGCCTCGATCCGGTCATAGACAGCTTCAATCGCCTCCAACGGCAAGGACGAATTTCTGGCGGGGTTGTCGTGATGTGTCCTGGAGTGCGCGACGGACTGGCTCACCGAATATCTCCTTCTGCACCTGGCTGGCGCGAAGTTGCGGGAGTTCGGCGCAGGCAACAAGCAATTAAGTGCTTCCCGCAAAATGCTCGGCCGTATCAGGGCATCGGCGGCTCAACGAAAAAGGGCGCCGTGCTTGAGGCACGACGCCCTCGTTTGTTGCTCTGCGTGCGATCAGTTGGTCTGCTGGATCGCCGACAATTCCCAGGGGCTGCCCGGGCGGCGCGCGAAGGTCCAGACTTCGGTGACCTCGCCAGGCTGCTCACTGCCGGCGACGATCGCGCCGGTGTTGCGGTCGACCGTCTTGTCGCTGAGCGAAAAGCGCATCGCCACGGTCGCGTAATCAGTCTCGCCCTCACGCCAGGCTTCCGCGAGGTCGCCCTGCAACAGCTTGACGTTGGCCACCTTGTTGACGACGTTGCGCGCGCGGTTCTGGGCAAGGTCCTGCTCGAAATAGGAGACCATTTCCGGCGTCGCGAGCGTGTGCAGCTTTGCGACGTCCTCGTTCGACCACGCCGACTGGATGTCGCCGAGCAGGCGCTCGAACGCCTCATAATCAGCAGGCTTGATCTCGAGCGGCGCGTTGTTGGCGCCGAAGCCGAAGCCGCCGCCGAGACCAGAGCTAAGACCGCCACCAAGACCGCCACCGAGACCGCTGCGATAGCTCGTCTGCGGTCCCGCACCGGCATAGGCCGCCTGCGGCGAATTGCGGCGCTGCCACCAGGACATCGCCAGCCGCACCACGAACACGACGAGCACGATCTGGATGATCAGGCCCAGGAACGAGGACAGGCCGCCGAGACCGCCGAACAGGCCACCCCCGAACAGCATGCCGAGCAAGCCGGCGCCGAGGAAGCCGGCCGCAAGACCACCCAGGAAACCGCCGCCGCGGTTGAAAAAGCCGCCGCGCGAAGGCGCGGTTGTGCTCATACCCGCGCCCGGCTGGCTATAGGTGCGGTTGAATTGCGAGGTCGAGCCCGGCGCGGTCGTGGTCGACGGCGGGGCCGAGAAGGTCCGCGAACCGCGCGAACCCGACGAGAAGCCGCCGCCGACGCGGGCGTCAGCGGACGAGATCGCCAGCGCCGTCGGCAGCGCGAGCGCCAGAACGACGGCAATCGTCTTCACGAGACTGCGGGACCATTGCGAGAAATTCATGTTCGTTTCCCAAATCCCCGGCATGGGGACGTGCCAGTAACATGGGCAGGCTTCACCAAAAAGGAAGCCGGTTTCGGAACCGGCGGCTGCGGCCCTCGGTCGCGGGGACACGGTAAAAGTCCATATTCGACGGGGGGTTGGCCGGATACGGGCGGGAACTGTGGTCGCGGGTTACCGGCGGGGAAATTCCGCTCCCTCCCCGTCATTGCGAGGAGCCCTTGCGACGAAGCAATCCAGAATTCCTCCGCGGGAGCAGTCTGGATTGCTTCGTGGAGCCTGTCATCGGGCCGCGCTTCGCGCGGACCCGGTGGCTCGCAATGACGGAGTGTGTGGCGCTTACCTCACCCCTGCTTCGTCATCGTCTCCTTCACCGCCGCGACGAGCTGGCTGAGCGTGAACGGCTTTGGCAGGAAGTCGAACTGCTGGCCCTCGGGCAGGCTCTTCTCGAAAGCGTCTTCAGCGTAGCCGGAGACGAAGATGAAGCGGATATCCGGGTTCTTCTCCCGCATCGCCTTGAGCAGCGTCGGCCCATCCATTTCCGGCATGACGACGTCGGAGACGACGAGATCGATGGCGCCGCTCTGCTCGTCCAGCACCTCCATCGCCTCAACGCCGTTCTCGGCCTCGACCACGGTATAGCCGCGCGAGCGCAGGCCGCGAGCGTTCAGCGCGCGCAGACCCTCTTCGTCCTCGACCAGCAGGATGGTGCCCTGCCCGGTGAGATCGGTGCGAGGCTTGCTCTCCACAGCGGCGGACGCAGCGTCCTTGGCAGCGCCGTTGGCCGCAGCGGCGACAACGGCGGGCTGCTCAACCGGCACCTCAGCCTCGGCGTGGTGACGCGGCAGGAAGATGTGGAACGAGGTGCCCTGCCCCGGCTCGGAATCGACGTAGATGAAGCCGCCGGTCTGCTTGACAATGCCGTAGACGGTTGAAAGGCCAAGGCCAGTGCCCTTGCCGACTTCCTTGGTCGAGAAGAACGGCTCGAAGATCTTGTCCCTGATATCAGCGGGAATGCCGGTGCCGGTGTCGGCAACTTCAATCCGCACATAATCCGCCGCCGGCATGCCCTTGTAGGCGAGCTTGCCCGCCTCTTCCGTCGCGACGTTGGCGGTACGGATGATCAGCTTGCCGCCGTCGGGCATGGCATCGCGCGCGTTCACCGCGAGATTGACGATGACCTGCTCGAACTGGGAGACGTCGACCTTGACCGGCCAGAGGTCGCGGCCGTGGATCAGGTCGAGCTTGACCTTCTCGCCGATCAGCCGGCGCAGCAGCATGGTGAGATCGGAGAGCGCATCGCCGAGATCGAGCACCTGCGGCCGCAGCGTCTGCCGCCGCGAGAAGGCGAGCAGCTGCCGCACCAGGGTCGCAGCCCGCGTCGCGTTCTGCTTGATCTGCATGATGTCCTGGAACGACGGATCGGTCGGCTTGTGCGCGTTCAGCAGGAAGTCGTTCGCCATCATGATGGCGGAGAGCACGTTGTTGAAGTCGTGAGCGATGCCGCCGGCGAGTTGGCCGACCGTCTCCATCTTCTGCGACTGGTTGATCTGATTCTCCAGCGCACGCCGCTCGGTGGTCTCGAGCATGTGCACGATCGCGGCTTCCGCATCGTTCTCGGCGGCATCGACGGGAGTGACGAAGAACTGGCCCCAGCGCTCCTTCGGTCCTTCCAACGCCACCTCGACCGGCGCGATGTCGGCCTGGTTTTCGGCCGCTTGATTGATGGCTGCAATCAAAAGGTGCCGATCGCGCGCATTGACCGCACGGAAGATCGACTTGGAGGCGCTGTCGAGCCCGAGGCCCTGCGCGAGCTTGGCGTAGCGCGCATTCGCGCGCACGACGTTGCCGCCGCGATCCACGGTGGCGATCGCCATCGGCGTGTGGTCGAAGAAGCGCATGAAGCGCACTTCGGCCGCACGATCAGGATCGCTGCGCTCGTCACGGGCGCGGCTGATGACGAGCGTGCGCGAGGGTCCCGGCGCGCCGTCGGCGCCGAAGGCGAGCTTGTGATAGAGCCGGACCGGCATGGTCTTGCCGGTGCGCATGCGCAGATCGATGTCGAAGACTTCGGTCTTCACCTCGCCCGGCACCGCCACGATCGAAGACAGCAGCGAAGCGCCGTCGCCCGAGACGATGTCGGCGAGCTTCAGGCCGCCCGAGCCGATCTCGGCGAGATCATAGTCGAGCCAGTTGGCCAGCGTCGCGTTGACATAAGCGAGCTCGCCGGCGGGATTGACCGAGAAGAAGCCGCACGGCGCGTGATCGAGATATTCGATCGCGTGCTGGAGTTCCTGGAACACGTCTTCCTGGCGCTCGCGGTCGCGGGTGATGTCGGCGATCGACCACACCGCATATTTGGCCTCGCGCTTGCCGGTGCCGAGCGGACGCACCCGCATGCGCAGCCAGCGCCCGTGGCTGCCGTCCTGGCCGGAAATGCGCACCTCTTCCTGCTGCCGTTTTCCTTCGCGGGCGGCTTTCAGCAGGCGGAACACGGCTTCGGAAACGTCAGGATTGCCGATGAAGACGCGCTCCACGGGGCGCACGTCCTGCGGGCCGGCGGCGCCGGTCAGCGTCAGATAGGCCGCGTTGGAATAGACCACATGGCCGCGCGGATCGGTCACGGCCAGGCCGTCGAAGGCATGGTCGGAGATGCGGCCGATGATGGGATCGTCGAGATTGCGGTCGGCGAAGCGGATGATGCCGGCGGCGAAGGCGAACAGGTTGAACAGGCCGATCATCGCCAGCACGGCGAGGATGCCGAGAATGTAGGGCTGCGCCTGCGCACGCCCGAGCGTCATCAGGCCGACGGCGACCACGACGAGGCCGGTGGCAACCAGCAGCACCAGCGCAATGCTGCCCGAGCGCGGCGACGGCTCATGCGCCGCAACGGGCTCGCGTGACAGATTGTGGTCGGTCTCGGCGGTCATTTCACGCTAGGGCAGCCTGTCGGCAGAGAATCAACGCGCCACAGGGCACGTCGGGTCCTCCCTGCCTGAATCGGACCCGCGGACGCAAGGGCGACAGGGGCGAAAGGTACGCTGATTCCCAGTTTACAGCCATTTCCGGTACTTTTCCGGGGTTTTATTGCCGCGCGGCACTGAAACCGCGCTTCAGCCGGATGACATAGCCGATGACTTCGGCGACCGCATGGTAGTGCTCGACGGGGATTTCCTTGTCGATTTCTGCGGTCGCATAGAGCGCGCGGGCCAGTGGCACGTTCTCGACGATCGGGATGTCGTGCTCGCGCGCGATCTCCCGGATCTTGAACGCGAGGTTGTCGACGCCCTTGGCGACGCAGATCGGCGCCGACATGCCGCGTTCGTAGGATAGCGCCACCGAATAGTGGGTCGGGTTGGTGATGATCACCGACGCCTTGGGAACCGCCGCCATCATGCGCTTCTTGGAGCGCTGCTGCCGCAATTGCCGGAGCTTGCCCTTGATGTGCGGGTCGCCTTCGGACTGCTTGAACTCTTCCTTGATCTCCTGCAGCGACATCTTCTGCCGCTGGAACCAGCTGCGATACTGGAAGAAATAATCCCCGATGGCGATGATCGCGAGCGCTGCGACCACCGCGCCGAGCAGATGGACGGTCAGGCCGGTGGAGGCGCCCAACATGGCCATCGGATCGAGCTTGACCATCGCCTCCATGCGGTGCCGCTCCGGCCACAGGATCGTGGTCATGACCACACCGAGGACGACCAGCTTGCCGATGCCCTTGAGAAAATTCACCCCCGCCTGCTTGCCGAAGATGCGCTTGAAGCCGGCAGCCGGCGAGAGCTTGCTGAATTTGGGAATGAGGGATTCGGTCGACCACACCAGCCTGTGCTGCAGCATGTTGCCGGCAATCGCCGCGATCACCAGCATCAAGAGCGGCACGCCGACCGCAGCCAGCACCGCGACCTCGATCTGCTGCATCAGCGCGAGCAGATTGCCGGAATCGGTTTTGATCATCCAGGAATTGGCGAGCAGATTGCGCAGCGGCGTCAGCAGGCCGCTGCCGACCGAGCCCGAGAAGGTCGAGACCACCAGCGTGCCACCCGCGATCATGAACCAGGTGTTGATCTCCTGGCTTTTGGCGACGTCGCCGCGTTCGAGCGCCTGGTCGAGGCGCTTTTGCGTCGGGTCTTCTGTTTGACTCTCTGGATCGTTGTCTTCGGCCATCGATCACCCGTCACTTGAGCGGCAGCATCTGGTGCATGACGCCGATGAAGTAGTCGAGATAGGTGCCCATCATCGCCGTGAGCACCACGGCCAGCACCATGAAGCCCGCGAAGATCGACAGCGGCACGCCGACGAAATAGACCTGCATCTGCGGCATCAGGCGCGCCAGCACCCCAAGTCCGATGTTGAAGACGAGGCCGAACACCAGGAACGGCCCCGACAACTGCAGGCCGAGCAGGAACGCGGCGGAGAAGGCGCGCGTCGCCAGCGAGGCGACGTCGCCGCTCGAGACGGTCTCGCCCGGGGCAAAGATCGAATAGCTGTCGTTCAGCGCCGCGATCACCAGATGATGGCTGTCGGTGGCGAACAGCAAGGTCACGCCCAGCATGGTGAGGAAGTTGCCGACAAGAACGCCCTGCTGCCCCTGGGTCGGATCGACCGAGGTGACGAAGCCAAGTCCCATCTGCTGCGCGATCACCGCGCCCGCGACCTGGAGCGCCGCGAGCGTCACGCGCGCGGTGGCGCCGAGCACGATGCCGATGACGATCTCATGCAGCATCAGGACCAGCATCGGCGCGAGCGAGCCCATGTCGACCTGATAGGCGTTGCGATGCAGCGGCAGGATGATCAGCGTGAGCAGCAGCGCAATCGACAGCTTCACCCGCGTCGGGATGTTGGTCTCGCCGAGCCCCGGCAGCAGCATCACCATCGCGCCGACCCGGGCGAAAGCGAGCATGAAGGCCGCGGCAAGTGCCGGCAGCAGCGAGACGTCGATGCGCATGGTGAGCGCATTGTGCCTCAGCCGCCGATGATTCGCGACGAGATCCGCAGCATGTGGGAATGCAGCGCGTCGGCCATGAACGGCAGCGCCAATAGCATTGTGGCAAAGATGGCCAGGATCTTCGGCACATAGACCAGCGTCTGCTCCTGGATCTGCGTCAGCGCCTGGAACAGCGACACGATCACGCCGACCACCAGCCCGACCACCATCAGCGGCGAGGACACGATCACGATGGTCCAGATCGCATCGCGGGCGACGTCGAGGGTCTCGGGTCCGGTCATTTACAGAATTCCTCTATTCATTCCTCGCCTCCCCACCGCCATCCCGGGCGATACGAAGACCTATCCCCTCGTCATTGCGAGCGAAGCGAAGCAATCCAGACTGGCGCGTGCGGAACGACTCTGGATTGCTTCGCTACGCTCGCAATGACGGCTGGGCGAGCGCCAGCTCCAGAAATCAGATCGGCATCTTCATGATGTCTTCATACGCCGCGATCACGCGGTCGCGGACCGAGACCAGCGTGGACACCGCGACATCGGTGTCGGCGACCGCCGTCACCACGTCCATGACGTTGGCCTTGCCGTTGGCCATCGCCACGGTCTGCGCGTCGGACTTGCGGCCGGATTCCATGACGCTGCCGACGGCGTCTTTCAGCAGCGCGGCAAAGGACTGCCCGTTCGGCTCGCTGCCCTTGCCCGCGCCGGTATTTTCCAGCACACGCGCAAGATTGGCGTAGGCGTTGGCCGCGATTGTCGGTGTTGCCATGGCTTAAAATTTCCTGTTCAGGCCTTGAGGATGTCGAGCGTGCGCTGGATCATCCGGCGCGTTGCACTGATGATGTTGACATTGGCCTCGTAGGACCGCTGCGCATCGCGCATGTCGGTCATCTCGACCACCGAATTCACATTGGGATATTTGACGTTGCCGCTGGCGTCCGCCGCCGGATTTGTCGGCTCGTATTTGACGCGAAAGTCGGACTGGTCGGGCTTGATCCTGCCAAGCGTGACCACCTGCGCGTCGAGCGTGCGGTCGAGCGCGGAGGAGAACGTCGGCACCTTGCGCCGATAGGGATCGCCGCCCGCGGTGGCCGAGGTCGAATCCGCATTCGCGATGTTCTCGGAGATCACCCGCATGCGCCCGGCCTGGGCCCGCAGGCCCGAGGTCGCGATCGCCATGGAGCGGGCAAAGTCACTGCTGTCGTTGGCCATGATCTAGCTCCTCTGGTTCTCTATCTTTGAGCATGATCTTTTTGGAAAACCGCTTCACACTATTCCGAGATCATGCTCTAGCCTTTGCCGATCGCGGTCTTCAGAAGATGCAGGCTCTTCGAGTAGAGCGAGGTCACCGCCGCGTAGTCCATCTGGTTGTTGGCGGACTTCATCATCTCCTCTTCGAGATTGACGGCGTTGCCTGCGGGGCGGGTCTCGAAACCCGCGTTCTTGTTCTGGTCGAAGCTCGAGGCCGCCCCCGACGGCGTCATGTGGGAGGCGCTGGTGACAGTCATGGCCAGGGTCCCCATCGAGCCTGTGGTGGCTCCGTTCTTGTCGAACTTCGGCTCGACCAGCTCGCGTGGCCGGAAATTGGGGGTGTCGGAATTGGAGACGTTCTCGGACAGGACGCGCTGGCGTTCCTGGTGCCACTGCATCTTGGTGCGAAGCGCCGACAACACCGGTAGATCGTTGATGGACATCGTCGCGGCTCCTTCCGCCTCTTGCGGACCCTGAGATCCGAAGCTAGGCAGAATTTGCCGCGTGTATGGTTAACAGGTGGTTAAGGCACGGCGGATCCATGTTTCCGATTGAGACATGTAATCCCCGCCCCCTGATTCGACCCGTTCCAAAAGCCGCATTAACCCAACCGCTTGGCGACGCATGCGCAGGCCAAGAAGTCGTTTTGGATCGGGCGATTCATGGGTTATTAAGAGTTGGGGACGGCAGAACTTGCCGCGGGACGTTAAGAAATCACAGGTTTGGGGCATCGCAGGCCGATGGTCGGGATCCGACTATAGGCAGGACAGAAGCGCCATTTACCGGGGACAGGTATGAACGGTAGTCCTATCACCTTCATCGTCGCGTTCATCGTCGTTCTGGCGTTGATCGGCGTCGCGGCGTGGCTGGTCCGCCGATTCGCGACCACCCGGCTCGGCGCCAACACCCAGCGCGGCAGGATGCCCCGGCTCGCCGTGATCGACGCGGCCGCGGTCGACGGCCGCCGGCGCCTGGTGCTGGTCCGCCGTGACAATGTCGAGCATCTCCTGATGATCGGGGGCCCCACCGACATCGTCGTCGAACCGAATATCGTGCGCGCCGCCGCGGGCCGTGACCAGATTCCGCAGCGTCCCAGCGCCGCCGAGCCGCCGCGCCTCGCTCCGATGCCCGATGCCGGCAGCTGGGCCGACGAGGCGCCGCGCCCCGAAGTGCTCGACCATCCCGAACCGCAGATGCCCGAGCCGCCGCCCCGGCCCGCGCGTCCGTCGTTCGCCGACGAGGTCCGCCGGCCGGCGCCTGCACTGGCCGAGCGCCGCAGTGAGCCGCAGCTCGGCGGCTTCCCGCCTGAACCGATGCCGCGTCCCGAGCGTGAGTCTCGTCACGAGCCGATGCCGCGCGTTGCACGCAACGAACCGCCGCTGATGCCGCGCCCGCCGCGCCAGAGCGATCCGGCGAAAATGCCGCCGGTGCGCGCCGAGCGTGCAGCTGCGCCGCCACCTCCTCCCCCGATACCGCAGGCCGCTCCCCCCGTTCCGCCGCCCGCCCCCGCTGCCGCCGCGCCGTCGAGCGCCGAGCAGAATCTCGCCGAGATGGCCCAGCGCCTCGAGGCTGCCTTGCGCCGTCCGGCCGGCGAGCCCATCGCCCCGCCGGTGGCACCGGATGCGCCTGCGCCGCGCGCTGCCCGCGCCGAGCCGCCCGCACCTCCGGCTCCGCCGGCAAGGCCGGCTCAGGAGAAGACCAGCTTTGAAAATCTCGAAGACGAGATGGCCTCGCTGCTCGGCCGTCCGAAGCCGTCTTCGTGAGGCTGCCGTCCTTCCCGCGTAGAGTATTCTTTTTTTCTGTCCTGATCGCCGCGACGTCGCTCGCAAGCCCTGCGCATGCGCAGGACATCAGCATCAATCTCGGCGGCGGGGCTGGCGGTGGCGGCGTCACCGAGCGTGCGATCCAGCTGATCGCGCTGCTCACGGTGCTGTCGATCGCCCCGTCGATCCTGATCATGATGACGTCGTTCACGCGCATCGTGGTCGTGCTGTCGCTGCTGCGCACCGCGATGGGCACGGCGACCGCGCCGCCGAACTCCGTGATCCTGGCGCTGGCGATGTTCCTCACCTTCTTCGTGATGGGACCAGTGCTGCAGAAATCCTACGACGACGGCATCCGCCCGCTGGTCGCCAACCAGATCAGCGTCGAGGACGCGTTCCAGCGCGCCTCCGTTCCGTTGCGCGGCTTCATGCAGAAGAACGTGCGCGAGAAGGATTTGAAGCTGTTTCTCGATCTCTCCGGCGAGCCGCCACCGGCGACGCCCGACGACCTCGCGCTGCGCATCCTGGTCCCGGCCTTCATGATCTCCGAGCTGAAGCGCGCCTTCGAGATCGGCTTCCTGCTGTTCCTCCCCTTCCTGATCATCGACCTCGTCGTCGCCTCGGTGCTGATGTCGATGGGCATGATGATGCTGCCGCCCGCGACGATCTCGCTGCCGTTCAAGCTGATCTTCTTCGTGCTGGTCGACGGCTGGTCGCTGGTGGCGGGGAGCCTGGTGCAGAGTTACGGGGGATAGTGGGCGCCGGGCGCAACATGTGGCGCATCCACCCGGCGCCAATGATTGCCACCGACCTTTGCCCGTCATTGCGAGGAGCCCTTGCGACGAAGCAATCCAGACTGCCTCCGCGGAAAGATTCTGGATTGCTTCGCTGCGCTCGCAATGACGAGTGTGTGGCGACGCCTCGGGCCGCGCGTCGCGCGGAGCGACGGTCCTACTTCACGTCGTATTGCTTGCTGAGGTGATCGCCGATCTGCACCAGCATCGCGACGCTTTCGGGGAAGCCGGGCTTGTCGCGTGTGGCCTGGTCGGCGTCGGCCCGGAACTCCCAGCTGTCGCCGTCGCGGACAACAGAGATGACGAGGCTGTCAGGACCGTTGGCATGGACCTTCAATTCGGCCCGCGCCATGGCGATGAGTTCGGCTTCGGTCTTGGCAGGCTTGCTCATATCGTCGCTCTCCCGGCATGAAGGTGGGCAGGTTGCCGCCTCGGCCGGCACCTGTCGAGAGGCCAGAAGTAGCAGAATTTCTACCGCGTCATCTTGATCTGCCGCACGACGGGGATCGTCGGCAGCGAGCCGGTATGCTCGGTCTCGTCCTTGGCCTGCGGCGACGCCGGCGCGCGGGCGGTCGCGTCGGGGAAGCGCTGCTTCATCTCGCGCAGGAAACCGTCGAGCGTGTCGACGCTTGCGGCGAGTTTTGCGATTTCGGCGAATTCGGCGCTGGAGGCGGCGGCCGGCTTGCTGGCGATGTCGAAGGCGATCCGGTCGGCGCTCTCGCTCATCAAGGGCGCGTATTTCTCGCGGAAACGCGACAGTCCGATCGAATCGTCGGCAAGCGCATAGCCGACGGCGGCGCGGATGATGTCGCTCTTCTCGACCGCGTTGAGCGGCTTGAAGTCGCGGAAGCGATCGCCGTAATAGAGCTCGATCTGCTCGGCAGACTCGCGCCAGCGCCGCGCCGCCCAGAAAATATCCGACCGCAGCCGCAGCACTTCACGCCCCGATACGTTGGAAACGATGTCGAGCGCGAGGTCATGCCGGCCGACGTCGCTCTGCGCCCGCGCCTCGAGCAGCAGGCGCTGCTGCCGCAGCTCGCCGGAGAGGTCGCTGATGCGGCTGGCGCGCAGCGCCGTGATCGCCATGTCCGGCTTGCGGTTGGCGAGATAGATCATGGCAAGGCGCGCGGCGACCTGCGCGCGTGCTGCGCCTTCGAGGCGATGGTCGACCTGGTATTGCAGGAGCTCGGCGGCCTGGTCGAGCAGGTCGATCGAAGCGAGACGATCGGCAAGACGGCGGATCAGCTCGTCGCCGCGGCGGCCGATCGGCGTCAGCTCGCGAAACTCGTAGAACATTCCGAGCGCCTCGACCGGCGGCAGTTCATCGCCTTTGGGCCCCAGGAAGATCTGCGTAAACAGGTCCGACGCCAGATCCTGCGCCTGGCGCGAAGCTTCCGAGTTCGGCTGCATCTTCGTCGCGGTGCGCGCCGCGGTGAGCGCGTCGCGGTAGCGCCCGTTCTCCGAATAGAGCTGCGATAGCATCTGCAGCGTCTTGACCTCGATCGAGTCGCCGCGCCAAGTCATCGACAGCGTCTCTAGCTCCTTCAGCGCCTCTTCCTTGCCGATCTCGTCGCGCTTCTGGCGCAATGCGACCTCGAGCTGCTTGGCTTCGGCGGCGGCCTGCCGATCGGCCGAGGCAACCGCGAATTTATAGTCGTCGAGTGCGTCCTTGTCGTGCCCGAGCGCTTCGGCGAGCCGGCCGCGCAGCACCGCAAAGCCAGGCGCCGCCTCCGGCGGCACGCCGACCACTTCGATCTCGCCGCGGCGCTTGGAGGCGCCGGCATAGTCCTTGACCTCGAGCGAGGCGCGCATCGCATCCATCGTCACGATGCGCTGGACGTCCAGCGGCAGCGAAGCGATGGCGAATTCGACGTTCTTGAATTTTTCGCGGGCGTCCGCCCATTTGCCCTGGCGCGCATAAGCGAGCGCCTTCCAGAGCTGGGAATCGTGGCTGTTGCCGATCACGGGGTTGGCGAGATCCTTCAGGCCCTGGGTCGTGCGCCCGATCAGGATGCTCGCGATCGCGTGGATGATCAGCGCGCTGCTCTCCTCCTTGTTGAGCGGATCCGAAAGCATCACCTCGGTCACGGACTTGGCTTCGTAATACATCGCGCGCGACATGTAGAACTGGGCGAGATCGAGCCGCGGCAGCGAGCGCTGCGCCGGCTCGACGGCCGAGATCGCCGTGATCAGATCGCTCTGGCGCGTCCAGAAATCTTCCGACTGGCCCTTGCGCCAGCTCTCGGGACTGAAGACCGGCCGCACCGCAGTCGGTGCGCGCTCCGCAGAGACGTCGACCGGCGACAGCGTCAGGCCGCCCTTCTTGCCGAGAATGACCTTGTCCTGTCCGACCTCGACGCCAACATCGTCGGAATTCGGCCGGATCGCGATGCCGTGCGCGGATTCCAGCAGCGAGAGATCGACGAGATCCTGTCGCTTGATGAAGCCGCGGACCGGCCGCTGCGCGGTGACGACGTAGAGCATGTCACCGGCGTCAGGGTCGGTAAGCTTGTGCAGCTGGCCTGGATTGGCAAAGGGGATGGCGATGTTGGCGAGTGCGGGATCGGTGATGTTGCGAGACATCATCAGCGGCAACGGCGGCGCCTGGATCTTGTCGGCGAGCGTCAGCAGCCAGTTGGTCTCCTTGCCGACCTCCTCGCTGGTCAGCGAATAGACCAGCGGACGGGTGAGACGGATTCGCACCGCCTGTCCCTTCTCGAGTGGCATGCGGCTGACCTCGCCGATCATCGCACCACCCCGGGCGCGGATCGCTTCGACATCGATGGGCTTTGGCGAGTCGAACACCAGCCACACCGTGTCGCCGCGGCGGAACGCTGCGGCCGGCGTTGCAACGGAAAGCGGGAACGTCACGCGCAAGCCGTCGCTGTCGCGCCGCGCATCGACGCTGGCAACAGGGGGCGGCGGGCCGGCTTGCGCCTCGACCGGAGCCGGTTTGGGCGCGTCCTTTGCTGCTTCCTTGACCGTCTCCTTGGGCTGTTCCTTGACCGGCTCCTTCGCGGATTCCTGCGCGACCTCTTTAGGCGCTTCGGCAGCCATTGGCTTGGCAGGCGCAGCGGCTTCCATCGCGGGCGGCGCGGGCTTGGGCGCGTCCGTGACATGGGGAGCTTCGGTCGAGTTGACGGCAGCAGCAGGTTTCGGCGCTTCGGCTGCCGGCATCGCGGCAGGCGCTTCGGGCTTCACCTCGATCTTGGCTTCGCGCGCGATCACCTCCGAGGTCGGCGGCTTGATCTCGCTATGAGCCTCCTGCGGCTTGG
>NZ_LJYG01000054.1:85455-105189 GCF_001440035.1 Bradyrhizobium manausense
CCGCCGGCTTTTCAGCCGCCGGCGCCGGTCCGTGACTGCCGGCCTCAGCCTTTGCGATCGCGGCCTCCGGCGTCGCCGCGGTCTTGCCCTTGTCGGGCTGGAAGGCGATGTCGACGACATAGTTCTTGTCGTCGCGGAAGGAGTGCACGTCGGAATCACCGATCAGCGCGATCTCGACGCTGGTCGTATCGATGTCAGCCTTCTGCTTGATCGAAGCGACGTTCGGCGGCGCGGCGACGATGGCATCGGCGAGATCGAAGTTGAGATTGGCATTGAAGACGAGCGTGAGCTTCTGCTCATTGAGCACGGAGGAGACGCCGACGCCGTCGGGCATCTCGAACACGAAGCGCACGAAGGTCGGCTGTACCGAGGCGCGCACGCGGATCGGCGGACGCTTCTTGCTTTCGGCTGCGGCGCGCTGGGCGCGCAGTGCGCGCTCGGCAACACGGGCGCGCTCGGCGAGCTCCTTCACCACATCCATCGGCAGGCTCGGTGGCGGGCCCTTCCATCCCTCCGGCAGCAGGTCGATGAAGGTGCGCTCGCCCGCATTCATGGTGTTGACGGTGACGCGCCGCGCCAGCGACAGCCTGATGGCGCTGCCATCAGGGTCGCGACGCGCGGAGTTGATATAGTCGGGCGCGCCCTCCGGCACGCGATCGACGGGAACGTCGACCGGGCGGTCGAAGCGGATGACGAGAATGGAGCCGGCGGTCGTCACCTCGGAGGGAACATCCTCGCCGAGCTTGATGACGAGACGGGCAAAGCCGCCACCGGCCGAGAAAGTCGCCTCGCCCCGGATCGGATCGGCGGCGCGGGCAAAAGAATTAAGAATGACCAGCGCGCAGGCGCCCAGCAAGACGGCCTTGCGGACATGGCGCGACAGCCCCAGCGCCAGGGCGCGGCCTCGCGACACAAATCCAGCGGCAGCCTCTCGCGCCATTGGCGGCATTTCTTCCGGTTCGACGGGTCCACGCCGGCGCTAAGGCCGGCCCATGCCCTCGAATGTAGGTTTTGCCAATTAAGGACTTCTTAAGTATGAGCCCTCAATTCGGCTTTTGCGTCGGCTTGCCGTCGATCTTGGGGAGATCCCCGGCGGAAGCAGCCTGATCCCCGCCGCCATTGGCACGGCGCGCCATCTCGACCGTCAGCCGCTCGGCGGCTTCCGACGACATCAGTCCCAGGATGTCGGACATCTTGCGGGGGGCGATCGCCGAGGCGATCTCGATCAGCACGCTCATCTCGAGCCGGTCGAACACCCGCGCGGCGTCCTTGGGCTTCATGCCTTCATACATGGTCACGAGGCCCTTGAGGCGCTGGGCCTCAGCGGCCTTCTGCTCGGCCTGGGTCGCGCTGATGCGGGACTCCACGGCCTTCATTTCCTCGACCTTGCCTTCGATGCGCTTTTCGGCCGACTTCAACAGGCTCTCGCGGATGTCGATCTCGCGCTGGCGGGCCTCGATCTCCTGGCGGCGCGATTGCAGCCGTTCCAGGATCGCCCGCTCCGAGGCCGAGACCTGCGGCTGGGCTTCGTCCATGTTGACCGAAGTGCCCTCGGGCTTGCTCTCGGGTGCGGCCGGCTTCGGCGCTTCCTTCGGCTCGCCATGCGTCGAGCCGGTGATGTCAGGGTCCTCTCGCCCGGTCGGGAAGTTCAAATTCTGCTGTGCCCAGGACTTCTTCAACGTGTTCGGCTGGTAGTCGAACACGTAGCCGCCATTGATTACGAGCCCCGCCACTTTCAGCGTGGCGAGACCTGCGACCGCAACCAGCACGACCGGAATGACGCGGATGTTACGAAAGGACTTCATACCCTGACTTTATGCGGCGATACCGTTGGACCTGCGGCGCTCCGAGAAGGCTTCAGCGGCGGCGGCCACCGCTTTCGCGGGCGACGGCTTGGCGACGGGGGCAGCGGCAGCTTCCGGATTGGTCACGGGGCGCGCCGCGATGGCGATCTTGGAGAGGCGGCGCACCACATGGTCGGCTTCGCCGAGCTGCTTGTAGAGCTGGTCGGACATTTGCGTCGCGGCCGCGAGCTGGCTGCCGAGATTCTCGTTGACGTCGCGCACGGCGAGCTTGAGCCCGCCGATCGCGCGTTCGGCGATCTCGGTCGCGGTGATCAGCTCTGCGATCACGGCCTTCAGCGAATGCTCGTCCGCCTTCAGCCGCGTCAGCCGCTTGTTGAGCAGGATGCAGTAGCCGATCGTGAGCATCAGCAGGATGGCCACCAGCGTCTCGATCGCCATTCCCAGGGAGTGGTTCATGGGGCCTCCATCAGCTTATTCTGTTCGTCCACCTTCTCGAACATCGCAAGTGTCGTACTTGGCTTGCGCAGGGGTTTCGTCACGCGGATCGCAACGCGCTCTCCGACCCGGCCCATGCGTCCTTCGGTGATGGTGACGTCGCCGCAGCGCACGGTGACGTTGGCATCCGCGCGCATGTCCAGCGGCAGCGTGTCGCCGACCTTGAGCCGCATCAGCTGCTTGAGCGGAATCTCGGCCTCGTAGAGCACGGCATCGACGGAAATCTCGGCTTGGGCGATCTCGGTGGCGAAATGGCCTTCCCAGATCGGATCCCGGCCGAACTTTTCGCCCATGAACATCTGGAGCAGAACGGGCCGGATCGGTTCGATGGTCGCGTAGGGAAGCAACAGCTCGATGTTGCCGCCGCGGTCTTCCATGTCGATGCGCAGGCGCACCAGGATCGCGGCGTTGGCGGGACGGCTGATCGCGGCGAAGCGCGGATTGGTCTCGAGCCGGTCGATCGTGAAGGTCACCGGCGACAGCGGCCGGAACGCCTGCTCGGCATCGGTCAGCACCACCTCGACCAGGCGCTTGACCAGCTCGGTCTCGATCGTGGTGTAGGGCCGGCCCTCGATGCGCAGCTGGCTCGAGCCGCGGCGGCCGCCGAGCAGCACGTCGATCATCGAGTAGATCAGGCTGGAATCCACCGTCGCCATGCCGAAGTTTTCCCACTCCTCGGCCTTGAACACCGAGAGCACGGCAGGCAGCGGGATCGAGTTCATGTAATCGCCGAAGCGCACCGAGGTGATGCGGTCGAGCGAGACTTCGACGTTGTCGGAGGTGAAATTGCGCAAGGAGGTCGTCAACAGCCGCACCAGGCGGTCGAAGACGATTTCGAGCATCGGCAGACGCTCGTAGGAGACCATCGCCGAATCGATGATCGCGCGAATGCCGCTGTGATCGTCGAGCGTGACGTCGCCGACGGTGAAGCCGAGCAGATTGTCGATCTCCTCCTGCGACAGCACCCGCTCGCCGGAATTCTTGCCGTTGCCGAGATCGCGGCTGCCGTCCTCGACCATGGCCGCCCATTGCAGGGCCATGGTCTCCGAGAGTTCGTTTTCGGCAGCGGCCTTCGCGGCCTCCGCGGGATCCTCGGAATCGAGCGACGCCTCCCATTGGGCGGCAATCGCATCCTGGTCCATCTGCTCGTTGCCGGCCATGACGCTAGCCCGTACCCTTCCGCTGCATCCTCACTGGAGCACGACTTCCTTGAACAGCACCGCGCTGACCTGGATCGGCGCGACCGCGGCGTTGACGCGCTTGGTCAGCTCTTCCTTGAGGCGGAAGATGCCGGCGGAGCCATTGAGGTCGGAGGAGCGGAGCTCGCGCACATAGGTCTGGAAGATGTCGGTGACCCGCGGCATCGACGGCTTGATCGCCTCGATCTGCTTCTCTTCCTTCAGCTCGAGCACGATCTTGAGCTTGAGATATTGCACGCGCTCGCCGGGCGCGCCGGCGAGGTTGACCATCATGTCGGGCACTTCGACGAAGGCCGGCGGCTTGGGCGGCGGCGCGACCTCGGCATGGTGCTCGTCGTCGCCATGACGAAAGAACAGGAACCAGGTGGCGGCACCGCCGCCGAGCACGACCAGCACGCCGACGATGATCAGGATCAGCTTGAACTTGCTCTTGGGGGCAGCGGCTTCCGCGCCTTCGGCGGCTGCGCCGCCTTCCGCTTCATTCTCTGCCATGATCGTCCGGGCCCGCTCATCTCATAAAGGGTCGAAAGGGCGAAGCCTCCTGGCAGACAGTGACGCGATACAAATGCCCCAGCGCAAAGCGCTCCTCTCACACGCAAACGCTACGGTAATAATGGTTAACGGAACCTTTCAATCGGCCCTCCGCTAGGAAAAATCTGCCGGGCAAACATGGCTAACAGAACCTTTCTGCCCCCTGCTTTCTCGGCCGAAAAATAAGCAAGCAACTGTAATTGCACATCTTTGCGAGTTGGCACGGCTTTCGCTGAGAGAGGGGCGAGACCGGATGGTTTGGGAGAACCCGACGGCCTCGTTCACGGGATCGGCCAAGGCGCTTGGGAGAGCGAGATGGCAGGTCTCACGCAAGGGGAGATTGACCGATGCAGAATGCGCTTCTGATCGGATTGTCACGGCAGATGACGTTGGAGCGGCAGATGGATGTCATCGCCAACAACGTCGCCAACGTCAACACCAACGGCTTCAAGGCCGACCATTCGCTGTTCGAGGAGTATCTCCGCTCGAACGCGCATGAGGACAATTTCATCGGCTCCGACCGCCGGGTCTCCTATGTGCAGGACCGCGGCACCTATCGCGACGTCGGCCAGGGCCCGATGGAGGCGACCAGCAACCCGCTCGACATGGCGATCAGCGGCAACGCCTTCTTCGCCGTGCAGGCCAACGGCGCCGAGCGCTACACCCGCGACGGCAAGTTCGCGCTCAGCAGCACCGGCCAGCTCATGACCTCGGACGGCAACCTCGTGCTCGGCACCGCCGGCCCGATCGTGTTCCAGCCGACCGACCACGACATTAACGTCGCCCCCGACGGCACCGTGACGGTGCTCGAGGGCACGGCCAAGACCGACACGATCCGCGGCAAGATCCGCATGGTGACGTTCGACGATCCGGCCAAGCTGACCAAGCTCGGCGCCAATCTCTATGACACAGGCTCCGCGACCCAGCAGCCCGACGCCAAGTCCACCCTGCAGCAGGGCTACATCGAGAAGTCGAACGTGAATTCGGTCGGCGAGATGAGCCGCATGGTCGAGGTGATGCGCAGCTACACCGCCATCGCCAACCTGCTCCAGCAGCAGAGCGACCTCCACAAATCGGCGATCGAAAAGCTCGCCGACGTTCCGGCCTGATTGGGAGAGAACTGACATGCAGGCGCTTCACACCGCAGCGACCGGAATGGCGGCACAGGAACTGAACGTTCAGGTGATCTCCAACAACATCGCCAATTTGCGCACCACCGGCTTCAAGAAACAGACCGCGGCGTTCGAGGACCTGATCTACGAGCACGTCCGCCGCGTCGGCGCCCAGGCCTCGGACCAGGGCACCATCCTGCCCGTCGGCGTCGACATCGGTGGCGGCGTCAAGACCGTCGGCACGCCGCGCAGCATGACGCAAGGCACGCTGTCGCAGACCGGCAACGACCTCGATCTCGCCATCTCGGGCGAAGGCTTCTTCAAGATCCTGATGCCCGACGGCACCTTCCAGTACACCCGCGACGGCACGTTCCAGATGGACAATCAGGGCCGCGTCGTCACCGCCGGCGGCAACCCGGTGCAGCCGACCATCACGATTCCGAACAACGCCTCGGGCATCACCGTCAACGAGCAGGGCCAGGTGACCGTGACGCTGCCGGGCTCGTCGACCAACACCGTTCTCGGCCAGATCGGCGTGACCCGTTTCATCAACAAGGCAGGCTTGCAGCCGGTCGGCAGCAACCAGTTCATTGAGACGACGTCGTCAGGCACGCCGCAGGACGGCATCGCGAATTCGGAAGGCTACGGCAAGATCACCCAGGGCAGCCTCGAGCAGGCCAATGTCGACGTCGTCTCGGAAATGAGCGACCTGATCGCCGCGCAGCGCGCCTATGAGATGAACGCCAAGGTGATCAGCGCCGCCGACCAGATGATGCAATCGACCACGGCGCTGTTCCGCTGAGGTGATGATGATGATCCGCACCGCACTTGTCACAATCTCCGCCATGCTCGTGCTGGCCCTGCCGGCGCAGGCCGCCGACGACGGCATCACCGCGCCGAAACTGCGCGCCAGCGTCACGGTCAGCTCGGACGTGGTGCGGGTCGGCGACCTCATCGACAATGCCGGTTCGGCCGCGCAGGTTCCGGTCTATCGCTCGCCCGATCTCGGCACCACCGGCGCGCTGCCGGTCGCCCAGGTCCTGAGCGTGCTCCGCGCCAAGCAGGTGATCGGCGTGATGACCGGCGACATCAAGGAAGTCCAGGTCACCCGGCTTGCCCGCACGCTCGCCAGCAAGGACCTCGAAAACGCGGTCACTTCCGCGCTCGAGCGCCGCTTCGGCCTGGGCGACGCCGCCAACATCATCGTCACCTTCGACCGTGGCATTTCCGACATCAGGCTGGAAGCCTCCAACACTGGCACGCTGCAGCCGGTTGCGACCCGCTACGATGCTCGCGGCGGCCGCTTCGACATCTCGTTCGAGATCAACAACGACAGCAACCCGGCGCCGACCAAGCTGCGCCTGACCGGCACCGCGATCGAGACCATCGAGGTCGCTGTCCTGACCCGCGACGTCGATCGCACCGAGATGCTGAAATCCTCCGATGTCGCGCTGGAGCGACGGCCCAAGGCCGAAGTGACGGGTGAGCCCGCGCAGCGCGACCGCGCCATCGGCATGCAGCTGCGCCGGCCGATGCGCGCCGGTACGCCGATCCGCATCGCCGACATCGCCAAGCCCGAATTCGTGTCGCGCGACCAGAGCGTCACCGTGATCTACCAGGTCCCGGGGATCTACCTCACCACCCGCGGCAAGGCGATCGAGGGCGGCGCCGAGGGCGACACCGTGAGCGTCCTCAATCTGCAGACCAAGCGCACGCTGACCGGTGTCGTCACCGGCCGCGGCCAGGTGACCGTGCAGGGCGCCAGCCAGTCCGCGCCGATGGAACCTGCGGTCGAACACACCTCCTCGCTCAAGCGGGACGAAGCGCCCGCCCCTGTCGACACCGCAGCCCTCCTCCGCAGCCTGGTCCAGGCGCCGAATTCGCCGGCCCGGATCGCAGATGCCCAGATCCCGCAAGCTCGCGCCTCGCAAGCACAAGCAAAGTAAGAGTTCGTCATGTCCGCTTTCAGTTCGGCTTCCCGTCTTCGTCGCATCGCGATCTCTGCACTGTTGCTGACAGCGAGCGCGCTGGGCGGCTGCTCCTCGATCGACCGCCTGTCCCAGATCGGCGAGCAACCGAAGCTGTCGGCGATCGACAATCCTACGACGCAGCCCGGCTACAAGCCGGTGCAGATGCCGATGCCCAAGCCGGAAGTCGCCTCCTACAATCCGAACTCGCTGTGGCGCAACGGCAGCCGCGCCTTCTTCAAGGACCAGCGCGCCCATCAGGTCGGCGACCTCCTGACCGTGACCGTGAACATCACCGACAAGGCCAATATCGAGAACGACACCCAGCGCAGCCGCAGCAACAAGGAAGATTCGGGCATTACCGATTTCATCGGCGCCAAGACGATCACGCAGGCCAACAAGATCCTGCCCGGCCGCATTCTCACCGCCGACTCCACCGCGTCCAGCGAGGGCAAGGGAAGCGTCGACCGCAAGGAAGCCTTGCAGACCAACGTCGCCGCCGTCGTGACGCAGGTGCTGCCGAATGGCAACCTGGTGGTCGAGGGCAAGCAGGAGATCCGCGTCAACTACGAGATCCGCGAACTCATCGTCGCCGGCATCGTCCGCCCCGAAGACATCCAGAGCGACAACACCATCGATTCCACCAAGATCGCACAGGCCCGCATCGCCTATGGCGGCCGCGGCCAGATCATGGATGTGCAGCAGCCGCGTTACGGCCAGCAAGTCATGGACGTGCTGCTGCCCTTCTAAGCTTCTCCCGAGCTCCCACATCGTGCTCGCGAACCTAGGCGCGAACGACGATGTACGACGCGGCCCTCGCTAGCTCCCCTGGCGAGGGCCGCATGTATTTTTGGTTGTGATGCCTTGAGGCCAAGGGTCGAGTCCGCGCAATCGTAGCGACGCCGCAACCTCAATTTCCGTCATTGCGAGCGTAGCGAAGCAATCCAGACTGTCGCGGTGCAAAGACTCTGGATTGCTTCGTCGCAAGGGCTCCTCGCAATGACGGCGGAGAGAGATCAGCTAAACTCCGCCTCCACCGCGCCAAGCCCATCCAGTTCCATCCGCACCTTGTCGCCGGCTTTCAGCCACAGCGTCTTCACCAGGCTCCCCGTCAACACGAGCTGTCCGGCATGCAAGCCCTTGCCTTCGGCGGCGAGATGGTTGGCGAGCCAGGCGAGTGCGTTGTGGGGATGGCCGAGCACGTCGGCGCCGGTGCCGTGGCTGACTTCCTCGCCGTTGACGATGGCGCGACCCTTGACGGCTTTCAGGTCCGGCACCGACGAGCGCGGGACGGGGGGGCCCAGCACGCAGCCGGCGGCGAAGAAATCGTCGGCAATCAGCGTCGGCGCGCCCATCGTCTCCCACTTCACATAGCGGTCGTCGACGATCTCGATGGCGGGATGGTAGGCCTCGACGGCCTCACCGACCCATTCCGCCGTGAACGGCGCCTCGCCGGCGGCAAGGTTCCGCTTCAAGCGCACGGCGATCTCGCATTCGACGCCGACGCGGACATAGTCGGAAGCCGCGAGCTTGACGCCGCTGTCGTGCACGCCCTTCTGGAACACGCCGCCGCCGCAGGGGTGCGGGATGCCGATGTACTCCTGCATCACCTGGCTGGTACAGCCGATCTTGTAGCCGACCAGCGGACCTGCATGCGGCAGCAAGAGATCATGCAGCGCGCGCTGGACCTGATAGCCCTCGGCCTCGTCACCAGGCGGATGTTCCAGCGCCGCGAGTGGCGCATGGTTCCGGCGCGCCAGCGCGATCGCCTTTGCGGCTTCGAGTATCTTGTCCATCGGCGCCGCCTCTCCCACGCTACGCAAATCAAGGGCGGCAGTGGAGCATCCCCGCCCGGGCCTGACAAGCGCGGCCGGCGTGCGGCCTCAAGCCTTGACGAGGCCGAGCCGGATCAGGCTTTCGGCAGTGGCGAGGATCGCCGCGTCGGATGCCGACGAAACCGGCCCCGCCGCTGCTGCCGGCGTTTAAGGAAATTTTGAGCTGGTCCGGGCTTTATGGGGATGCGCGCCTTGCCGCGTCGCAGAAAGCCTGATTGCAGCGAAACTTGATGCTGCTGGCTCAGCTTCACAGCATCCGGGCCGATCCTGTTGATGCGACTCGCAAAACCGCCCGCACCTGAAGTGAAGGCTGTTTCTCATGTGAACTCACGTGAGCTCGCAAGAGTGGACTCCAGGTCATTGATCGCGATTCACTTTTCGCGATCGCGCCCACACCTCGAGGCGCTTGGCGGCAAGCGACAGGCAAAACGCTGATCATGGCGCCAAACGGCGCCTTGCGTCCCAAAAACAAAGAGCCGCATCGCTGCGGCTCGGACTCTATTCGTCGCGATAGACCTTCTCGCGTTTCTCGTGGCGCTCCTGCGCTTCCACCGAGAGCGTCGCGATGGGCCTGGCTTCGAGCCGCTTCAACGAGATCGGCTCGCCGGTATCCTCGCAATAGCCGTAGGTGTTGTCCTCGATGCGCTGGAGCGCGGCGTCGATCTTGGCGATCAACTTGCGCTGGCGGTCGCGGGCGCGGAGTTCGATGGCGCGGTCGGTTTCGGACGATGCCCGATCGGCAAGATCGGGGTGGTTCACGTTCTCCTCCTGCAGGGCTTGCAGGGTGAGCTTGGACTCTTTGAGGATCTCATCCTTCCAGGCGAGGAGCTTCAAACGGAAGTACTCCTTCTGCCGGTCGTTCATGAAAGGCTCTTTTTCGGTCGGTCGGTAGTTTTTCAACTTTTCCAAGGGCGGCCTATCTTCTTAAGCAACGACTCAAGAACGGAACGGGGTCCGTTGAGCCGGGGCTTATATAGCTACCACTTGTGACAGACAATATTTCCTTAATGGCGCGGTTACCGCCCCCAAGCCCTTGCACAGGAAGGTTTATCCGGCAGAAGCCCGGGGGCGGCCAAAAGCCTAGTACCCGACCGTAAAACGCTGCCTCTGATGGGCCGGCTTCTCGATCTCGTCGGCGAGCGCGATCGCGTAGTCGGCGAAGCTGATCCAGCTCTTGCCGTTCGCATCTGCGAGAAGCTGGTCGGTGCCGAGCCGGAACTTGCCCGTCCGCGCCTCCTCGACGAACAGTGCCGAGGGCGAGATGAAGGTCCAGTTCAGCTCCTTTTCCTGCCGCAACAGGTCGAGGAACGCAGACCCCGCCTCTGCCTCGGCCTTGTATTGAGCCGGAAAGCCGGGAGTTGTGACCAGTTTGACGCCGGGAGCGACCTCAAGGCTTCCGGCGCCGCCGACAACCAGATAGCGTCCGACGCCGGAAGCCTTGGCCGCGCCAATCAGCTTGTGCGGGTCGCTCGCCAGGAAGTGCACGGAACTCACCGCAACGTCGTGGCCGCTCCAGAGTTTCGTCAGAGCGGCCTGGTCGAGCACGTCTCCCTTGGTCGGGGTGACGTTCGGCAGGCCTGCAATCTTCTCCGGATTCCGGGCAATGGCGGTGACCGTGTGCCCCCGGCGGGACAGTTCCTTGGTGATCTCCGACCCGGCCCGGCCCGAGGCGCCGGCAACTGCGATTTTCATGAAAGGCTCCTTTGCGCCTGAAGTAACTATCAGTGACTAGATATCGCAAAGAATGCTAGTGTTAAGAGCGCACTTTGTGCTTACCTGATTACGCAGGAGTAACCGGAACAATAGATGCGAGCCAAGCGCGAGAAACCGAGATGAAACCCAATGTCTATGCCGCCGAGTGCCCAACACGCCAAATTCTCGATCGTGTCGGCGACAAATGGGCCGTGCTGATCCTGTTGCTGCTGCGCGAGGAGCCGATGCGCTTCAATCAGTTGCGCCGCACGATTGAGGGGATTTCTCAGAAGATGCTGAGCCAGGTTCTCAAGTCGCTGGAACGCGACGGCCTGCTCAAGCGCCGAGCCATCGCGACCGTGCCGGTCACGGTCGAATATTCGATCACGCAGCTCGGCGTGACGCTCGCCGCCGCTGTCGATCCGCTGCGCGATTGGGCCGAGGAGAATCTGAAAGACGTGCTCGCCGCCCAGCGCCGCTACGACGCGCAGCAGAAGGAGGAAGCGGCGTAGCGACTGCGCGTGGAAGACTCATAGGGGTCCCGTCATCCTGAGGTGCGAGCGGCGCGATGCGAAGCATCNGGGAGCCTCGAAGGACGAACGGCCGAGACGCATCAGCGGGGCCGTCGCCCTTCGAGGGCCGCTGAAGAAGCGGCCGCCTCAGGGTGACGGATCACGTTCTCAAGCCTGCCTGACTAGCCCTGCCCGGCCTTGGCCAGCTCGACCTCGACCCGCAGCTCGATCTCGGCCAGCACGGAATCAAGGCCAGGATCGCCGGAGGACGATTTCAAATTCGCCGCCGCATCACGCAACCGCATCACGGTCGACTTGTCGAGATTGCCCGACAACAATCCCATCTTGAGGTCGTCGAGCACGTCGAGCGCGGTCTTGCCGCGGGCGACCGAACGCTTGCGGCGCTCGATCGGATCTTCCTCGATACCTTGCAGCGCGAGCAGCCCGTCGATGTTGGCGGTGGCTTTCGGCGCAGCCGCGCTCCGCGTCTCCTGCGCCGATGAGGTGTCCGGCAACACGAAGGTGCCGGAGCTCGTCCGCCTGGCCTGGCTGGCCGGCGTCCCAAGCGTGGTGCCATTCGGTCCGTAGATGCGCATCGAAGCAATCCGGGTGATCGATGCGCCACATTCGCCGCATTATGGTTAACGAGGCGTAAACGGCCCGGCAAAATCTGCCGACACACGGCAGTTTCGCTCCTTAGCGGCAACAGCCGCTGACATCGGAGCAAACAAATTTACTCAACCTATTCAACCATCTAGGCCCTCTGCACCGCGTTGGCACAACGCTCGCAAGGACAGCGTCGGACCAGCTCGTCATGGGAGTGTCGCAGGTGGTCCGAGACGTGAGGAGGCTTTTCGGAAAGCCTTGGGGAGCACAGGATGCCAGGGGTTCGTTGGGTGAGGATTTTTGGGGTGGCCTTTGCCGCGCTGTCAGCGCTGGCGCTATCGGCCGCGTCCGCAAACGCGACCTCGCGCATCAAGGACCTCGCCAATATCGAAGGCGTGCGGCAGAACCAGCTCATCGGCTACGGCCTCGTGGTCGGTCTCAACGGCACCGGCGACACCCTCAACAACATCCCCTTCACCAAGCAGTCGCTGCAAGCGATGCTGGAACGCATGGGCGTCAACATCCGCGGCGCCACGATCCGGACCGGCAACGTCGCCGCCGTGATGGTGACCGGCAACCTGCCGGCCTTCGCCACGCAGGGCACGCGCATGGACGTCACCGTCTCCGCCCTTGGCGATGCCAAGGATCTGCGCGGCGGCACCCTGCTCGTCACCCCCCTGTTAGGTGCCGACGGCAATGTCTATGCGGTCGCGCAGGGCTCGCTCGCGATCTCCGGCTTCCAGGCCGAGGGCGAAGCGGCGAAAATCGTGCGCGGTGTCCCGACCGTCGGGCGCATCGCCAACGGCGCCATCATCGAGCGCGAGATCGAGTTCGCGCTGAATCGCCTGCCGAATGTCCGGCTCGCGCTGCGCAACGCCGACTTCACCACGGCCAAGCGCATTGCCGCCGCGATCAACGACTATCTCGGCGTCAAGAGTGCCGAGCCGATCGATCCGTCGACGGTGCAGCTGACGATCCCACCCGAGTTCAAGGGCAACGTCGTAGCCTTCCTGACCGAGATCGAGCAGCTCCAGGTCGATCCCGATCTTGCCGCCAAGATCATCATCGACGAGCGCTCCGGCATCATCGTGATGGGCCGCGACGTCCGCGTCGCCACCGTCGCGGTCGCGCAGGGCAATCTCACGGTGACGATTTCCGAGAGCCCGCAAGTGAGCCAGCCCAACCCGCTGTCGCGGGGGCGGACCGTGGTGACGCCGCGCTCCAGCGTCGGCGTCACCGAGGACGGCAAGAAGTTTGCCGTCGTCAAGGACGGCGTCTCGCTGCAACAGCTCGTCGACGGCCTCAACGGCCTCGGCATCGGCCCGCGCGACCTCATCAGCATCCTGCAGGCGATCAAGGCCGCCGGCGCGATCGAAGCCGACATCGAGGTGATGTGATGCAGACCGGCACGATCAACACCGCGCGTCTCGCCACCGCCGCTGTTTCCTCGAACCCCGCCTTCGCGGTGGAAAGCCGCAACGGCCGGCCCGACTTCGAGCTCGCCGCAGCGCTCCAGAAGGTCTCGCCGCAGCAGCAGGCCAAGGCGCAGAAGACTGCCACCGATTTCGAAGGCATGTTCCTCAACAGCATGTTCGCGCAGATGACTTCGGGCCTGAAGGGCGAAGGTCCGTTCGGCGACACGCCCGGCACCGGCGTATGGCGCTCGATGCTGACCGAGCAATATTCCAAGAACTTTGCCAGCGCCGGCGGCGTCGGCGTCGCGCGCGACGTCTACCGTACCCTGATCATGCAGCAGGCCAAAACCACTCTTCGTACGGCATAAGGTCAAACGAGATGAACCACTTCAACGCGTCACGTCAGCCGATGCCAGCGCAGCGCCCGAACAACACGCCCGGCAGCGCCGAGGCGCGCAGGCTCGCCGAAGATCTGATGGATGCGATGAACGCCCTGCTCGGCCTGATCGAGCGCGAGACCGAACTGGTCCGCGCCGGCAAGGTCCGCGAGGCGATGATGATGGAAGGCAAGAAGCAGGAGCTGTCGAAGCGCTATGTCGCCGCCGTCGGCCAGTTGAAAGCGAACCAGGACAAGCTTGCAAAATCGGCGCCCGAGCTGCTATCGACACTGCACCGGCACCACGACGCCTTCCGCGCCATGCTCCAGGTCAACCTTACCGTGCTCGCGACCGCGCATGCGGTCTCGGAAAGCGTCGTGCGCGGCGTCAACGCCGAGATCCAGAAGCGCAATGTGCCGAACACCTATACCGCAGCAGGCCGCCGCGCCGCGCCGGGGCCCCGTCACATCACTCCGCTCGCGGTTAGTCGCACGCTCTAGGCACACACCAAAACCGCTTCAAATTTTACGAAAAACCGCGCGGCAAAAGCGTCGCGCGGTTAGGCACGTTTGCTAACCGGGTCTTCAATCCTGGTGTTCCATGGTTGCGCATTGAGAGGGGTTGGGATTTGACTCACGCAAGGCAACCAGGAGGCTGCCATGAGTACAGATTTCAGCATCCGGCCGGTGGGGATCCCGGCCCCCGTGCAGTTCGTAACGACGTCGAATTCGGCGGCGAACGATGCCGTGCAAACCGATCTGCCGCTGAGCCAGACGGTCGCCGCGAGCGACACGAGCGCGCCCGCGAGCAATGATCTGCAGAGCAATGCGAACATCTCGCGTCAGGTTGTGTTCGACCAGGCCGCTGCATCCATGGTCTTCCAGGTCGTCAACGAAAAGACCGAGGCAGTGGTCACTCAATTTCCCGACGAGGCGATCCTGCGTCGGCGAGCCTATTTCCACGCACTGGATTTGAAGTCGGAGCCCACCCGCCCGCTCAACACGGACCTCAGCGCTTAATCGGCCACTCATTTGTCGAGCGTGGCCGGGCTCGTTCCGTCACGGCCGGCCGGACAGACCGGCGGCGATGTTGCGGTTGATCTCGATCAGCGGGCGGAAGTGATCGAACTGCGGGCTCATCTGCAGCGCCGCGGTCTGGCTCAGCACGAACACGCTGATATTGGCGATCTTCTGCCGGACGTCGAGCGGCTGCGGGTTGTTGTCGCGCATCGCCTCGCTGAGGAAGATGGTCCAGAGCTTGCGATTGAACAACAGCGCCTGCGTGGTCTGCTCGCTGAACGGATCAGCGGCGTTGACGGCATCCTGGAGCTTGTTGGCAGCCTTCAGCAGAGTCTGCGCTTCGATGTCGCGAGGCGATGCGGTGGTGGTTGCGACACGCGCGTAGGCCGAGGCAGCGGAATTCGACATCAATCACACCTTGGAAGCTTCCTAGTCCATTGAACGGACTTAAGGATTTCTTTCCCAACCCTATGCAGCAGCGCTTAAGATTTGCTTACATGTGCGCTTGGAAGGACTCCGGATTATTACGGGTCACAGAGTGCTTCATGAGCGCGATGATAGTTGCGCAAGATGCAAGCTGTAAATCTGCACTGCATCATGCGCATCGATCGCAGCTAATCCCGTCTTAGCGAACTCCCTCAAAACAACGGCGGAGCATTAGCCCCGCCGCGCCGTCTCAAACTTCGTATTTGCGCTTTCGAACTAGCGGAGCAGCTGCAGCACGCTCTGCTGCGACTGGTTGGCCAGCGACAACGCGGAGACCGCGATCGACTGGCGAGTCGACAGCGCCTGGCTGTTGGCCGCCTCCTCGTTGGTGTCGGCGAGCGTCAGGTTGGACGAGCCGGTCTGCAGCACGTTGATCAGGTTCTTGGAGAAGTCCTGACGCACCTGCACGATCGAAAGGTTCGAACCGAGCGAGGACCCTTCCGAGCGCAGCGTGCTCGAGGCCGCGTTCAGGCTCTGCAGAACTTTGTTGGTCGCGCCGTTGTCGATGAAGTCGGTGCCGGGCACGAGATTGCTGAGGCCGAGGCCCGCCGCATTGAACACCACGCCGTTGATGCCGAGCGTGGAGCTGCCGGTCTCGTTGAACACCAGCTTCAGCGTGTCGCCGTTCAAGAGGTTGACGCCGTTGAAGGAGGAGTCCTGCGAGGTCGTATCGATCTGCGCCAGGATGTTGTTGAACTGGCTGACCAGGCTCGAACGCGCGGTCTGCGCCACGGGATCCTGCACCGGCGGCTGCGCGGTGGTGAAGGCGAGCACGCTGGTGAGCGTGCCACCAACCGTGCCGCCCGNGCCGAGGGTCGAGGATGCGTATTCATTGACGGTGGTCACCGTGAGCACGCCGTTGGCATCGATCGTCGCGGTCAGGTGGTTGGCCTGAAGCTGGACGTTGAGCTGGTCGAGCGTCTTGACCGTCCCGTTGGTGCCATCGCCGAAGGTGACGTTGACAGGCGTGCCACCGTTAAACGAGGTGAAGGTCAGGGTCTTGCCGCTGACGCCACCAACACCGGACTTGCGCGCCGCACTGAAAGCCGTCGCCGTTCCGGTATTGCCGCTGAGGCCGAAGGCGCTGAGCGCGTTGCCGGTGCCGGTGATCGAGAGATCGGCATTGATGCCGGTCGAGATCGAGAGCTGACCGCTGGAGTTCACCGACGACGGGATCTGGCCCGACGTGGGGGAGATCGTCGCGGTACCGTTGAAGAGGCTCGCGGTCTTCACCCCGGTCGCAAGGTCGATCGAGTTCAGCAGATCGGTCAGGTTCGCACTCTGGAGATAAACGGTCGAGTTGCCGTTGCCGTCAGTAACGACGTTGCCGCTGACGCCAAAGCCGGTCGCCACGCTCGCCGCCGACTGCGGTGTCTGGGCGTTCTTGAAGGTGATGGTGTGGCCGTCGACGTTAAGGGTCGAGCCGTCCTGGACCAGCGACCCCAGCGAGTTCGCCGTTGTCGACCGGTTCGCGGTGACGTTGGCATTGCCGGCGCCGGTCGCCGACGTCAGGCCGAGTGCATTGAGGAAGTCGGCCTTGCCCGTCAAGCTTAGATCGGCACCGGTCGAGCTCTTCAGCGTAACGACGCCGCCGCCCGAGATGGAGGATGGCGTCTGGACCGTACCAACAGTTGCGCCGCTCGTCGCGATGGTCGCAGCCCCCGCGCTGATCGTCGCGCTCTTGACGCCGCTGGCCAGATCGATCGCGGTCAGGACGTCGTTGACGGTCGCCTTGGGGGCCGCCGCCGTTCCCTCATAGACGATCGAGTTGCCGTTGCCATCTGTGGCGATGTGGCCGGTGGCATCGAGGCCCCAGCCGGTCGGCTGCGTCGCCGGCGCGTTGCCGGTGCGGAAAGTGACGGTCTTGCCGTTCACCGTGATGGTGTCGCCGTCCGCCGGCGGCGTGCTGAACGTGGTTGACGTCGTGGTGCCGAGCAGCGTGTCGGTGCCGACAAGCGCGGTTGTGGTGTCGGCAGCCTTGACCGCAAAGCCGGTCGAGGTGCCGGCGTTCGAACCGAGCGAGGCGCCGAGCGCGGCAGCTCCCGTCACCGGCGTGACGCCGCCGGGCGCGCCGGTATAGAGCACGTTGCTGTTGGCTGTCGCGCTCGCATATGAGGTCGTGCCGCGCAAATCCGCCGGCGTCGCACCCGGGATCGTGGTCGAGACGTTGGACTTGGTGGAGTAGCCGACCGTAGTCTGGAGCGCCTGGTTGGCGATCGATTTGGCGCTGTCGATCAGCTTCTGGAGGGAGGTGATGCCAGTATTGGCCGCCTGGAGCACCTGCACACCGTTGTTGATGCCGTCCAGGAGGTTGCTGATGTCGCTCGCCCGGTTGTCCAACCCCTGCGCCGTGAAGAAGTTGGTGGGATTGTCGAGCGCGGTGTTCACCTTCTTGCCGGTCGACAGCCGTTCCTGCGTCGTGGCCAGCAAATCGGCCGTCGACTGCAGCGACAACAGGTTCTGGCGAACGGACGCCGAGAGAACGATGTTGGACATTGGCTAGACTTCCTCTTGAACCGGATACGAATCGCCACGCGGGTCTGCAAAGCGGGCTTTCGACCAGTTTTAGGCGCTGTCCTTTAAAGTATGGTTAACGCCGGTTTAAGGGATAGGGTTAATGGCTGGTGTACGCCCCTTCCTACCCCGAAACGCAAAAAAGGGCGGCGGGACAAAAGCCCCGCCGCCCGGTTTTCTAGGTTTTTCAGCTGCTTACTAGCGGAGCAGCTGAAGCACGCTCTGCTGGGAGGTGTTGGCCAGCGACAGCGCCGAGACCGCGATCGACTGGCGGGTCGACAGCGCCTGGCTGTTGGCCGCCTCGACGTTGGTGTCGGCCAGCGTCAGGTTCGACGATCCGGTCTGCAGCACGTTGATCAGGTTCTTGTTGAAGTCCTGACGGATCTGCACGACCGAGAGGTTCGAACCCAGTGCCGAGGCTTCCGAACGCAGCGTGCTCGAGGCGGCGTTCAAATTGGTCAGCACGCGATTGGACGCCGCGTTGTCGATGAAGTCGACACCGACGGTCAGCGAGGCGAGGCCCAGGCCCTTGGAGTTGTAGGTCACGCCCGTGATGTTCAGGCTGGACTTGCCGGTCTCGTCGAACACCAGCTTGAGCTGGTCGCCATTCAAGAGGTTGACGCCGTTGAACGAGGAGTCCTGTGACGTCGTGTCGATCTGGTTCAGGATGTTGTTGTACTGAGACACGAGGTTTGCGCGGGCCGTCTGCGCGACCGCATCCTGGACGGGGGTTGAAGCCGTCGAGAAGGTCAGCGCCGAAGTCAACGTGCCACCGATCGTGCCACCTGCGACGGTCGAACCAATCGTCGAGGACGCATAGTCGTTGGACGCGGTGATGGTCAGCAGGCCGTTGGCGTCGATCGTGGCCGCCAGGTTGTTGGCCTGCAGCTTCGAATTGAGCTGATCGAGCGTCTTGACCGTGCCGTTGGTGCCGTCGCCGAAGGTGACATTGACCGCCGTGCCGCCGTTGAAGGAGGTGAAGGTCAAGGTCTTGCCGGCGATACCGCCGATGCCGGAGGTGCGCGCGGCGGAGAACGCCGTGGCATTGCCGGTGTTGCCGGCGAGACCGAAGACGTTCAGCGCGTTGCCGGTGCCGGTGATCGACAGATCGGCGTTGATGCCGGTCGAGATCTTCAGCTGGCCCGACGAATTGATCGTCGAGTTCGACTGACCGGTGGCCGTCGCGAGCGTCGCGGTGCCGTTGGCGTTGATCGTTGCGGTCTGCACACCGGTGGCAAGGTCGATCGCCTTCAGCACGTCGTTGACGGTGCCGGCCTGCAGGTAGACGGTCGAGTTGCCGTTGCCGTCGGTGACGACCGCACCGCTCGCACCGAAGCCGGACGGAACGCTCGGCGCACCGGTGGTGCCGGGGGTCGGCGCGTTCTTGAACGTGATGACATGACCGTCGACATTCAGCGACGAACCGTCAGCAATCGTCGCGCCCAGCGAGGCCGAGCTCGTGGTCCGGTTGACGTTCACGGTGGCATTACCTGCACCTGTAGACGTCGTCAGGCCGAGAGCCTTGAGCAGGTCGGCCTTGCCCGTCACGCTCAGATCCGCACCCGTCGAGCTTTCCAGCGAGACCTTGCCGCCGCCAACGCTTGAAGGCGTCTGATTGACGCTGGTGGCGATCGTCGCAGCGCCGGCGCTAATCGAAACCGTCTTGACGCCGCTGGCGAGATCGACCGCGGTCAATAGGTCGCTGACGTTTGCAGCTGGCGTACCCGAGGTGCCGAGATAGACGGTCGAGTTGCCATTGCCGTCCGTGACGATGTTGCCGCTGACGCCGGAACCGGTCGGAACGCCGGAGGTTGCCGGAGCCGAGCCCGCACGGAAGGTGATGGTCTTGCCGTTGACCGTCAGCGTGTCGCCGTCAGCTGGCTGGGCGTTGCCGACCAGGCCGGTCGCCGAGGTGCCGCTGGACGCGATCAGGGTGATGGCGCCGGTCAGAGCCGTGGAGCCGTCACCGGCCGTTGCCGCCGTTCCCTGCAGAACGCCGATGGTGGCGCCGAGGGTGGTGGTGCCGCTGGCAGCGGTGGTGCCGCCGGCCGCGCCGTCATAAATGACGTTGCTGCTTGCGGTCGCGCTGGCGAAGGAGGTCGTGCCACGCAAATCGGCCGCCGTTGCACCGGAGATCGTGGTGGAGACGTTCGACTTGGTGGAATAACC
>NZ_LJYG01000055.1:0-26908 GCF_001440035.1 Bradyrhizobium manausense
TGTTTAGCCCGGAGACATAGCTTACACCTGTTCGGAGACATGGTTGACACTTTTGGGGTTACGCAGATCGATCGTTTCGATCTGATGAGCGGCAAAGAATATTCCGAATTTTCCGTCGGCACTGAGCTGGCGAATGGCGAGCCTCTCACCACGGAAGGCTTGCGGGACTTTCCAGAGCCGTCCCTTGAAGCTGACATAGGCCTTGGTGGTGGAGACGGAACGGACGATCTCGCCGTCGTCGTACTCCACCGTTGGAAGGCGGTTCGGCATAGGGCGCTGGCTCGGTCGATAACGGCTCGCGGGCACATCGAAGCCCAATGCCTCGTGCGGCCGATCGAGATTGTAGACGTTGCGCCATTGGTCGAACGCCCGCTGGACATCGGCAAGGTCGCGGTAGCGCTTGAAGGCGAAGACCTCGGCCTTCAGGCTGCGGTGGAACCGTTCGTTCTTGCCTCGGCTCTGGGGATGATAGGGCCGGCTGTGGATCGTGCGGATGCCGAGCTTGAGAAGCCACACCGTCAGCGTGGTCCAGGGGTCTTCGAGGGTGAAGCCCCAGGGGCCGCCATTGTCGACGAACATCGCATCCGGCAGTCCGTAGCGGCGGAACGTCGTCTCGAGATGGCCTCGTACCGTCGAGCCTCGTTCGTTGTCACAGGCTGCCAGGCACAAGGCAAAGCGCGAGTGATCGTCCAGCGTCGTCAGTGGATGGCAGGACACGCCGTTCTCCAAGGCACTGTGTCCCTTGAAGTCCATTTGCCAAAGTTGATTGGGCTTATCCTTCTCGAAGCGCGTATACGGCTGTCCAGGCGTGCCCGCAGGCTCCTTCACCCGATCATAACGTCGCAAAATCTCGTGCACGGTCGATATCGCCGGAACGGCCTGCCGGTTGCGCTTGAGACGATGCGCGAGTTTGCGCGCTCCCCAGGCCGGGTGAGCATCGCGCAGTTCGACGATCTGTTGCTCGATCGCAGCAGCTGTACGCTCCGGACTGTGATGAGGTCGTCGCGATCGGTCCGCCAATGTCGTATCGCCTGCATCGTACCGCTGGATCCACTTGTAGCCCGTCGGAGCGCTGATGCCGAACTGCCGGCACAGCTGCCGCAGGTTCGCTCCCTCCTGCTTGGCAAGCACCACAAACTCCCGCCTTTGATCCATGACTGACACCTCTCGCCACGGCATCGTTCGCCCCCTTGTTTGACGAATCGAGCCGATTTTGACGTGTCAACCATGTCCCCGAACACCTGTCAGTCATGTCTCCGGGCTAAACACTGCGCTCGCAATGACGAGTTCGCGGAGCCTGCGATTTTCCTTACGAGCGCCGTCGAAACCGGCTGAACTGAAACGCCTGGGTCGAATGCCACGGCGTCGGATGCATCTCGCTGCGCGTCTCGACCAGCTCGAACGCGGGCCCGAGCTCGCTTGAAAGGCTGGCGCTGTCATGCCGCTGCACCGGCAGGCCGCTGCATTTCTCCGGGCCGTCAGGCGCGAACGTCGCGATGATCACCTGTCCGCCTGCCGCAACCGCCGATCGCAGGCGCTCGACATAGGCAGCGCGGTCGGCCGGATCGGTCAGGAAGTGAAACGCGGCGCGATCGTGCCAGACGTCGTAGCTCCTCACCGGCTGCCATGTCGTGGCATCGGCAACGATCCAGTCGACCGCTGAGGCGGCCGCACCGATTCGCTTCTTTGCCGCATCAAGCGCATTGACGGAGAGATCCAGCACCGCGATGTCGCGATAGCCGTGTTGCAGCAGCGCATCGACCAGCCGCGACGCGCCGCCGCCGACGTCGATGATGGCAGCGTTTTGATCGGGACTGGCCGCGCGGATCATCTCGAGCGAGATCGCCGGGCTGTCCTGAAACCAGCTGACCTCGGTCTCGCCCTTGGTGGCGTAGACATTCTGCCAATGCGTGGTGCGGTCGGACATGGTGGCTCCGGCCTTGGCCGGCATGGCGGCGCGCTGTTGGCGATGCCGCTATTAATTTGCAGTACGCGCGCCCGCGGCTCGCGGACGCGCCAGTGCGAACGAGACTACTCGTCCTTCTTCGACATCCGCTCGAGGCGTTCCTGCATGTCCTTCATCTGCTGGCGCAGGTCGTCGATGTTGGTGTCCTTGGCGGGCTCGGCATTCGCGTCGGGCTCCGGTTCCGGAGTGGCCGAGCGCGCAGGCGTCGCAAACGGCTTGAACATCGAGAAGGTCTGCTGGAACAGTTCCATGTTGCGGCGGACCTGCTCTTCCAGCGGCGCGAAGGGCGTGCCTGATAGCGTGTTGGCGATCTGCTTGCGGAACTTCTCCTGCTCCTGGGTCAGCGTCGCGATCGACTGCTCCAGATATTTCGGCACCACCATCTGCATGCTGTCGCCATAGAAGCGGATCAGCTGACGCAGGAAGGTGGTCGGCAAGAGGTTCTGGCCGGCCTTGTTCTCCTGCTCGAAGATGATCTGGGCGAGCACGGAGCGGGTGATGTCGTCGCCGGTCTTGGCGTCGTAGACTAGGAAATCTTCGCCATCCTTGACCATGGCGGCGAGATCCTCGAGCGTCACATAGGTGCTCGTTCCGGTGTTATAGAGCCGGCGGTTCGCGTATTTCTTGATCGTGGTGGGTTGGTCTGATTTCGCCATGGGCTCTCACTTGCAAGCGCGGAGAACGGGAACCTTGCGGCCATGCCGCAGGGCGGGACGAGTACGCAACGCAACAAAGTAAGCATTTTCAACGGGAGCACGCCACCGTTTTGTGCGGCACGGTTAATTGCGCAGCAAAAACTTGCTTGCGAAAGCACCAGGAACGCTATTTTGAATGCGGTGCGGCATTGACATGCCTCAACGACGTTAACAGGATGCCGGACGAGACTGACGGGCCTTTTCCTGCGCCCGCCCGCCCCCTCGACACAGAACCTCAAGCCCCAGGAGATGCCCATGTCAGACGATGTCGTCATCGTCAGCGCCGCCCGCACCCCGGTCGGAAGCTTCAACGGAGCCTTCGCGACCCTTCCCGCACATGACCTCGGCGCCGTCGCCATCAAGGCCGCGCTGGAGCGCGGTGGCATCGAGCCCGGCCGGGTCTCGGAAGTCATCATGGGCCAGATCCTGACCGCGGGTCAGGGCCAGAACCCCGCCCGGCAGGCCTCGATCGCGGCCGGTATCCCGGTCGACAGCCCGGCCTGGGGCGTCAACCAGCTCTGCGGCTCAGGCCTGCGCTCGGTGGCGCTCGGCTATCAGGCGCTGGTGAACGGCGATTCCGACATCGTGGTCGCCGGCGGCCAGGAATCCATGAGCATGGCCCAGCACGCCCAGCACCTGCGCGGCGGCGTCAAGATGGGAGCGCTCGAATTCGTCGACACCATGATCAAGGACGGCCTGTGGGATGCCTTCAACGGCTACCACATGGGCAACACCGCCGAGAACGTGGCCAAGCAATTCCAGATCACCCGCGCCCAGCAGGACGAGTTCGCAGTCGCTTCGCAGAACAAGGCCGAGGCCGCGCAGAAGGCCGGTAAGTTCAAGGACGAGATCGTTCCGGTCACCATCAAGACGCGCAAGGGTGACGTGGTCGTCAGCGACGACGAATATCCACGCCACGGCGCAACCCTCGATGCGATGGGCAAGCTGCGCCCGGCCTTCGAGAAGGACGGCACGGTGACGGCCGGCAACGCATCCGGCATCAATGACGGCGCCGCTGCCGTGGTGCTGATGACCGCAAAGCAGGCGGCCAAGGAAGGCAAGAAGCCGCTCGCGCGCATCGTGTCCTGGGCGCACGCCGGCGTCGATCCGAAGATCATGGGCACCGGCCCGATCCCGGCCTCACGCCTTGCGTTGAAAAAGGCCGGCTGGAGCGTCGGCGATCTCGACCTGATCGAGGCCAACGAGGCGTTCGCGGCGCAAGCCTGCGCCGTCAACAAGGACCTCGGCTGGGATACCTCCAAGGTCAACGTCAATGGCGGCGCGATCGCGATCGGTCACCCGATCGGCGCTTCCGGCGCGCGCGTGCTGGTGACGCTCCTGCACGAGATGCAGAAGCGCGATTCCAAGAAGGGCCTCGCCACGCTGTGCATCGGCGGTGGCATGGGCATCGCAATGTGTCTCGCGCGAGACTGAAACTGACACTTGACTGACGGGTGCGCTGCACACGCAGGCAGAGTGCGATGCACGCGATTAAAAAGGCGGCGGTTGCAAATCAAATATTCTTCGCAACCGCGCCAGCCTCGACTAAATACAAACGCCCGGCTCAACGCCGGGCGTTTTGTTCTTGATGTCCGTCAAACCAACCGCATAATCCATCGCTAAAAACGATCGCTCAGAAACGTCCGAAGAGTCCAAGGGAAGGAATACGATATGGCAAGAGTTGCATTGGTGACGGGTGGTACGCGGGGCATTGGAGCTGCGATCAGCAAGGCGCTGAAGGCGGCCGGCTACAAGGTCGCGGCGAGCTACGCCGGCAACGACGCGGCGGCGGAGAAGTTCAAGGCCGAGACCGGTATTGCCGTCTACAAATGGGACGTCAGCAGCTTCGATGCCTGCGCCGAGGGCGTAAAGAAGGTCGAGGCCGATCTCGGGCCGGTCGAGGTGCTCGTCAACAATGCCGGCATCACCCGCGACACCGCCTTCCACAAGATGACGCTCGAGCAGTGGAACGCCGTCATCAACACCAATCTCGGCTCGCTGTTCAACATGACGCGGCAGGTGATCGAGGGCATGCGTTCGCGCAAGTTCGGCCGCATCATCTCGATCTCGTCGATCAACGGCCAGAAGGGCCAGTTCGGCCAGGTCAACTACTCCGCGGCGAAGGCCGGCGACATCGGCTTCACCAAGGCGCTCGCGCTCGAGAACGCCAAGGGCGGCATCACCGTGAACGCGATCTGCCCCGGCTACATCAACACCGAGATGGTGCAGGCCGTGCCGAAGGACGTCCTGGAGAAGAACGTGATTCCGCAGATTCCGGTCAACCGGCTCGGCGAACCGGAGGAGATCGCCCGCGCGGTCGTGTTCCTCGCGGCCGACGAAGCCGGCTTCATCACCGGCTCGACGCTGTCCATCAATGGCGGCCAGTATCAGGCCTGATAGGGACATCAAGCCTGTAGCGCCAGCCGCGACAAGGCGATAGTGAAGACGCAAATGCCCGGCCTTGCGCCGGGCATAAGCGTCCTCAGAGCCTTTGATCGATGACCCCGCGCACCGCCACACTGATCGGATTGACCGCGATCCTGATGTGGTCGCTGCTGTCAGTGATGACGGTGGCAACCGGCAAGATTCCGGCCTTTCAGCTCGCCGCCATGACGTTCGCGATCGGCGGCCTCGTTGGGCTCCTCACCTGGATCGGCCGTGCTGATGCCGCGAAGAGCCTGCGGCAGCCGCTGGTGGTGTGGGTCGTCGGCGTCGGCGGCCTGTTCGGCTATCACGCACTGTATTTCCTCGCGCTGCGCTTTGCCCCGCCCGCCGAGGCGGGCCTTCTCAATTACATGTGGCCGCTGCTGATCGTGCTGTTCTCGTCCTTCCTGCCGGGCGAGCGGCTCGCCATGCATCACATCGTCGGTGCGGTGCTCGGCCTCGTCGGCACGGTGCTGCTGTTTGCCGGCAATACGTCAGGCTTCGCGCCGGGCGCGGTGCCGGGATTGATCGCGGCCTTCATCGCCGCCTTCGTCTGGGCGACGTATTCGGTGCTGTCGCGGCGATTGAAGGCCGTGCCGACCGATGCGGTCGCCGGCTTCTGTCTCGCCACGTCAGCGCTCGCCGCGGTGATGCATGGTCTGCTCGAGACCACAGTATGGCCGGAGACCATTTTGCAATGGCTCGCCGTGATCGGGCTCGGCATCGGCCCGGTCGGTGCGGCCTTCTACGCCTGGGACGTCGGCATGAAGCGCGGTGACATCCGCGTGCTTGGCGCCGCGTCCTACGCGACACCGCTGCTATCGACCGGTTTCCTCATTGCAGCCGGCTTTGCCAAAGCCAGCGCCAACATCGCGGTCGCCGCCATCCTGATCGCCGGCGGCGGCCTGATCGCCGCAAAGGACATGGTACTGCGGAAGCAATGAGAGTCTACGGCTCCCAGCCCTTCGGCGCGAGCTCGAACTTTGCGAACTCGAACGCCGGCGCCACGGTGCAGCCGACCAGCGTCCACTCGCCAGTGGTTTCCGCCATTTGCCAGGCGTGCGCCGGCACGATGGCCTGCGGCCGCTCGCCGCTGACGAGATCGGTGCCGAGCCGCACCTCGTGCTGGGAGCAACCCTCATGGGCGATGCGCAGCATCAAGGGACTGCCGGCATAATAGTGCCAGGTCTCGACCGCATCGATCCGATGCCAGTGCGAGCGCTCGCCGCGCGCCAGCAGGAAGTAGATCAGCGTCGAGCGTGACCGGCCGTTGGCGTCGGTGGTCTGGTCGCGAAAGGTCTCGCGGTAATGGCCGCCCTCGGGATGCGGGCGGAGTTCGAGGCGCGCGATGATCTCGGCTGCGGTCGGCATCGATCCCCGGCAGGATTTATTGTTCAAGACTTTGCGTCAGGACTTGTTCTTGCGCTCGCGCAACTCGCCGAACACTGCGGCGGCATCCGCGCCCTTCATGTGAAGCCTGGCTGCGACCGCCGGTTCATCAGCGCGCAGGAACACGTTTGCTCGCTTCTCATCTCCAAGCAGCGAGGGAATCGTCGGCTTGTTCTCCGCCCGCAGCTTCGCAACCTCGGCCGCCCGTGCCTGCAGCGCCGCATTGTCGGGCTCGACGGTGAGTGCGAATTTGACGTTGGACGCCGTGTATTCGTGGCCGCAATAGAGCTTGAAGTCGTCGGGGAGCGCCCGCAGCTTCAAGAGCGAGTCCCACATCATCGGATAGTTGCCCTCGAACACCCGGCCGCAGCCGATCGAGAACAGCGTGTCGGCGGCGAACAGCGTCTTCTCGGTATCGAACACGTAGGAGATGTGATCGAGCGTGTGACCGGGCGTTTCCAGCACGCGCCCCAGCAACGAGCCCACCTTGACCACGTCGGCATTGGCAACGCGCAGATCGACATTGGCGATCTTCGTCGTCTTGTCATGCGGCGCGACGACGCGGCAATTGTATTTCTGCTTGAGCTCGGCGACCCCGCCGACATGATCGCCATGATGATGGGTGATCAGGATGTCGGTGAGCTGCCAGCCCTCACGCTCCAGCGCCTTGATGATGGGGCCGGCTTCGGGGGCGTCGATCGACGCGGTTGCCTCGGTTTCCACATCGTGGATCAGATAACCGAAATTGTCGTTTAAACAGGTGAAAGTACGAATTTCGGCGGCCATGACATCTCCATCGCGCTCAGCCCCGCCAGACAGATATGGCGTTAACGTTGCGCAGGCAATGCAATATTGAGCGCGCAGCCGCGCCCCAGCGCATGTTACATTGCCCTCATGACCATCGACGTCGTCGACCTCAGAGAATTCTATTCCCGCCGTCTCGGCATCGTGGCGCGGCAGATGATCAATCGCGGCATCAGGGAACGCTGGCCGGGCGCCGAGGGCCAGCGCGTGCTCGGCATCGGCTACCCCACGCCCTATCTCGGATTGTTCCGCGAGGACGCGGAGCGCTGTATCGCCTTCATGCCGGCAGCGCAGGGCGTGCTCAAATGGCCGACCGGGCGGCCCGCGCTGGCCGCGCTGGTCGATGAGTTCTCGCTGCCGCTTCCCGACGCTGCGGTGGACCGCATCCTGCTGATCCATGCACTGGAGATGTCGGACGATCCGGCCGCGCTGCTGCGCGAGGTGTGGCGGGTGCTGTCGCCCTCAGGGCGCGTCATCGCGGTGATTCCGAACAGGCGCGGCGTCTGGACGCGGAGCGACAACACGCCGTTCGGCCACGGCCGTCCCTATTCGCGCTCGCAGATCACGGACCTGTTGCGCCAGACCTGGTTCACGCCGACCGGCTGGGGCGAGGCGCTGTTCATGCCGCCTTATGCCGGCCGCTGGGTGCTGAAGTCAGCGCAGATGTGGGAGCGGGCTGGAGCGGCGCTGTCGCTGCCCTTCGCCGGCGTCCACATCGTCGAAGCGACCAAGCAGGTCTATCGCGCGATCCCCGCCAAGCGCGAACGTGCCAGGCTGATTCCCTCGCTGGCGAAGCCGGTGCTGGTGCCGTCCTCGACCACGGTGAGGCGGGGCTGAAGACAAATCGTCCCGGCGAGGCCGGGACGATTGCAATCCATCACATCGGAAGTGTGGCTTACTCGCCCGGGGCGAGATCGTCGCTGGTCGCGGCCGGAGCGGCCTCGCGCTCGGGACGCGGGCCGNCCGCCATGCGGCCGGCGGCGTCGCCGCGGATAACGCTCGCCCCCGCCGCCATTGCCACCTTCGAAGCCGCCGGGCGCCCCGGTGGTCTGCGGCTGCGCGCCGGTGATGAAGGACGGCAGGCGATCGACGCTGCCGGCATCGGCGACGACAGGTTGCGGCTGGTTCTGCGGCTGCGGCTGCTGGTGATATTGCGGCTGCGGACGATGGTCGCGCTCGCGATGTTCGCGCGGTTGCTGATCGCGCTGATAGGGCTGCTGGTTGTCGCGCTGCTGGTAGTCACGCTGGTGATCGCGCTGGCCGTCGCGGTCGCGCATGAAGGGCTGTTGCTGCGGCGGCTGCGGAACGAAACCCGGCTCCTGGCCGAAGGCCGAGAAATTATCGCCGTCGTCCTCGCCGTCATCGCTGCTGGTGTTGATGGGCTCTTCGCCGCGTGGTTGCTGGTTCTGGCGGAACTGCTCCTGGGCCGCCGCGATCAGGCGGAAATAGTGCTCGGCATGCTGGTAGTAGTTTTCGGCGGCAACCGGGTCGCCCGAGGAGCGGGCGTCGCGCGCCAGCTGAAGATATTTTTCGGCGATGTGGGAGGCAGTGCCGCGGATCTTGATGTCGGGGCCGTTCGATTCGTAGACCCGGGTCATCGGGTTCTGGCCGCGTCGGTTGTTGTTATTGTTGTTGTTGTTGCGGTTGCGCATCCGCTGCTTGTTCTGACCGTTTCTCATGTCCTGCCTTTAATTCCAGCCCTAGAGGTTGCACGCATTACTGATTGCTAGGAGTGCGACAAGGGTCCACAGGCCTCACGCGCACCGCGCGCAAGTGCGGTTTGAACCCTGCCAATGTTCGTCGGCCGTCGCGTTCAACAAAGACGCGTTCCCCACCCGCCAGCATCCATTGCCAGCGAACCCATTCATATCGCCTGCCGAAACAAGCCCAGCTTTGTTGCGTAAGTCTTCAAGCGCAATATCAGGCTTTCGTTCACGTTGCGGTCGGAGAGCAGCGCAGCTCTACTGGCCATCGCGCTCAACAGGACCTGCGGCTTGGAACCTATAATCAGTAAAGCTCTCGCCCGAGAGCCCGGCTTTCGCCCGTAGGTCTACGGGGCCGGCACCGATGTGTTGACCGGAACGTAGTCGTTCCCACGGGATATTCCAAGAGGTTTTTCGAGCCCAATCCGGCTTTTATGGGGGCATTTTTCGGGCCGAGACGGCCCTGGGAATGCCCGCCAGGTCAGCCTTGGGGGGCCGGTCGATCGATAACGCGGCAGCTGCCATTAAGGTTTCAATCATCGGCGCCTGTCCCTGGCCGGCCTCGACGATCAGCGCCCCGCCGGGGGTGAGCAGGCCGGCTGCCTGGGGAATCAGGGCACGGTAGGCATCGTATCCGTCATTGCCGCCATCAAGCGCCAAATGCGGATCGTACTCGCGGACCTCGATGCCCAATTTCGGAATCTCCCCTGCGGGAATATAGGGCGGGTTGGACACGATCAGATCGAACGGGCCGCGAAGGGCCGCCGCATACGAGCAGGCGACGAAGCTGGCGCGGTGGGCAAGGCCGAGGGCGGCGGCATTGACCCTGGCGGTATGAAGCGCGGTCAGGCTGAGATCGGTGCCGACACCAAAGGCTTCGGGAATCTCGTGCAGCAGCGCAAGCAGGATCGCGCCCGATCCGGTGCCGATATCGGCGATAACAGGCGGATGAGAGCGACCGAGCTCGCGAAAATGCTCGAGTGCACGCTCGACCACCGTCTCGGTATCGGGTCGGGGGACCAGGGTTGCTTCCGACAAACGAAACGGCAGACCCCAGAATTCCCTGATGCCGAGAATGCGGGCGACCGGCTCATGTGCGAGCCTTCGCTGCGCGTACCCTTCGAGCCGCGCTGTCTCCTCTGGCGTGAGCGGTCGCGCCGCCTCCGTGATCAGGCCGGTCAGATCGAGCCCCAGTGCAGCGCCAACAAGCAGGCGCGCATCGAGGGACGGCTCCTCCACGCCGGCCGATTGCAGCAGCGCCGACAGCGCACGTCGCGCGCTCTCGATGCTCTGTCCGGGATCAAAGCCTGTCGCCAAGGGGAACCATCCTGCCTGGCATCGTGGATAGATCGGCTGCCTTGCTTGCGTCAACGGAAACGAGCGCGCTTGACTGTGCAGCGCAGGAGGGACGTCCCCATCGGATAGCTGTGCATCCGTGACATCGGCCGGTTGGTCCGGCTACGGCCGCTTGCTACTTTAGGCTAAGCCTCCCGCGACGGCGGGCGGCACGGTCGAGGCAGGCATGGCTCAAGCCAAGAGGGCGCAGCGGTTGAAGGTGGTGGCATCGGCGAGGCGCAGCACGATGCGTGACTCCGATTACGCAGCACTGGCGCAGTTTCGCTACCAGATCCGAAGCTTTCTGGCATTCAGCGAGGCGGCCGCCGCCGTACAGGGATTGACGCCGACGCAACATCAGGCGCTGCTCGGCATCAAGGGCTTTGTCCGCCCCCGCCCGGCAACCGTCGGCGACGTCGCGAAATTTCTGCTGATCCGGCATCACTCCGCTGTCGAGCTGATCAATCGCCTCGAAAAGCAGGGCCTTGTCGCTCGCCTCGCCGATCCGGAGGATGCCAGGCGCGTGCATCTCAAGCTGACGAAAAAAGGCGAGCAGAAGCTCCAGGCGCTCTCGCGCAAGAACCTCGAGGAGCTCCGCCGCGCCGCGAGCCCGGCGCTGAGCCGTCTGTTGAAATCCTTCGGAGCGCCCGGCGAGGCCTGAACGCCCCGCGGCCTGTCAGGCCGCTGCGCCCTGTGCGGCGAGCTGCGCGGCCTGGTGCTCCGTGGTCAGCGCATCGGTGAGTTCGCCGAGCGCTTCGCCTGATATCACCTGCGGCAGCTTGTAGAGCGTCAGATTGATGCGGTGGTCGGTGACGCGGCCTTGCGGGAAATTATAGGTGCGGATGCGCTCGGAGCGGTCGCCGGAGCCGACCTTCTCCTTGCGCTCGGCCGAGCGTGCGGCATCGACGCGCTGCCGCTCGGCATCGTAGATGCGCGAGCGCAGGATGTTCATCGCCGAGGCGCGGTTCTTGTGCTGCGAGCGGCTGTCCTGCATCATCACCACGATGCCGGTCGGAATATGGGTGATGCGGATCGCCGATTCCGTCTTGTTGACGTGCTGGCCGCCGGCGCCTTGCGCGCGCATGGTCTCGATGCGCAGATCCTCGTTCTTGATCTCGACGTCGACATCCTCGACCTCGGGCAGCACCGCGACGGTGGCCGCCGAGGTGTGGATGCGCCCCTGCGTCTCGGTGTCGGGCACGCGCTGCACCCGGTGCACGCCGGATTCGAATTTCAGCTTCGAGAACGCGCCGCGGCCCTGCACCTCCGCGATGATTTCCTTGTAGCCGCCGACAGTGCCTTCGCTCGCCGAGATCACCTCGACCTTCCAGCCCTGCAAGGCGGCGAAGCGCTCGTACATCCGGAACAGATCGCCGGCGAACAGCGAGGCCTCGTCGCCGCCGGTGCCGGCGCGGATTTCCAGCACGACGTTGCGGTCGTCCATGGCGTCCTTGGGCAGCAGCGCGATGCGGATCTTCTGGACCAGCTCCTCGATCTTCGGATTGAGCTCGTCGCGCTCGGCTTCGGCCATGCTGCGCATCTCGGCATCGGTCGCGGGATCGGCGATCAGCGCCTCGGTGTCGGCGAGCTCCTTGACGGCAGAGCGATACGTCTTCACCGCCTCGATCAGCGGGGTGATCTCGGCGAGCTCGCGCGTGACCTGGACGTAGCGCTCGGAGGAGAGCTGTCCGAGCGACTCGGCCTCGAGAGACGCGTGATGCGCGAGCAGGAGGTCCAGTTTGGCTTCGGGGAGTGACGACATGGTTCAGTCTCGAATGGCGGAGGGAAGCGAGGCGGCGAGGGCGAGCGGCAGGTCCGCTACAACGCCAGGCCCTCGGCCTCGGCAAATTCCGTCAGCTTCTGCCGGATCGAAACGCTGCCGCTAGGTGCATCCAGCAGGGGTCCAAGCATGGCTGCGGCCTTCTTGACGTCGAGGTCGATCACCATCGCCTTGACCGGGCCGAGCGCGGTCGCCGACAGCGACAGCGAGCGGTAGCCCATCGCCAGCAGCGCCAGCGCGCCGATCGGCTTCGAGGCCATCTCGCCGCAGAGCGACAGCGATTTCTTCGCGGTCAGCGTTTTTTGCGCGATGTCGCGCAGCGCGCGCAGGATCGGCGTCGACATGGTGTCGAAGCGCTCGGAGACCTTGGCATTGCCGCGGTCGACCGCGAACAGGAACTGGAACAGATCGTTGGAGCCGACCGAGATGAAGTCGACCTTCTTCAGGAGTTCGTCGAGCTGGTAGAGCAGGGCGGGCACCTCGACCATGGTGCCGATGTCGATGCGCTCCGGCAGGGTGTGGCCATGCTGGCGCAAATAAGTCAGCTCGCGCTCGACCAGCGCCTTCGCCGAATCGAATTCGGCGACCTCCGTGATCATCGGGAACATGATCCGCAGTGCGCGGCCGCCGCCGGCGCGGAGCAACGCGCGGATCTGGCCGCGTAAGAGGCCGGGACGGTCCAGTCCGAGCCGGATCGCGCGCCAGCCGAGCGCGGGATTCTCCTCGATCACCGTCTCCATATAGGGCAGCGCCTTGTCGCCGCCGATGTCGAGGGTGCGGAAGGTGACGGGCTTGGGGCCCGCGGCGTCCAGCACGGCGCGGTAGAGCGCGAGCTGGTCGCTGGTGCGCGGCAGGCTCTGTCCCACCATGAATTGCAGCTCGGTGCGGAACAGGCCGATGCCGGCGCTGCCGGTGTCGTCGATATGCGGCAGGTCGATGGCAAGGCCCGCATTGATCAGGAGCTCGACCTTCTCGCCGTCCTTGGTGACGCAGGGCCGGTCGCGCAGCGCCAGATATTGCGCCTGGCGGCGGGCACGGAAGCGCACCCGTTCGGCATAGGCTGCTTCGATCTCCTGCGACGGGCGCACATAGATCGCGCCCGAGGTGCCGTCGACGATGATGGCATCGCCTGGATCGGCGATGCCGGGCGCATTCGGCACTTCGCCGACCGCGGGAATGCCGAGCGCGCGGGCCACGATCGAGACGTGGGAGTTGGCGGTGCCTTCCTCCAGCACGATGCCGCGCAGGCGCTTGCGGTCGTAATCGAGCAGTGCCGCCGGGCCCATCGCACGCGCGATGACGATGGCATTGTCGGGCAATTGTTCGCGTGAAGGCGCGTGGTCCTGGCCGACCAGCTGCCGCATCAGGCGGTAGCCGAGGTCTTCCAGGTCATGCAGGCGATCGCGCAGGTATGGATCGGTGGAGCGCAGCATGCGGGCGCGGGTGTCGGATTGGACGCGCTCGACGGCGGCTTCCGCGGTGAGGCCGGTGGCGACCGCCTCGTGCAGCTTGTGCGACCAGCCCTGATCGTTGGCGAACATGCGGTAGGCTTCGAGCACGTCGCGGTGCTCGCCGCCCTCGGCGACATCGCCGCGCTCCAGCATGCGGTCGAGATCCGAGCGCAGCTTGGCCAGCGCGGTGTCGAGCCGCTTGATTTCCTTCGGCAGGTCCTCGGCAATGTAGTCCTTGATGACGACGCGCGGCTCGTGCAGCACGACATGGCCGAGCGCAATGCCTTCCGAGAGGATCGCGCCGGCCTTCTGCGTCGAATGGCGCGCGGCCGGCTCCAGGCCCGGCTGGGCCAGCGCGGACAATTCGCCTGACGCGATCAGCTCCGCCAGCACCATGGCGGTGGTCTGCAGCGCCTCGAGTTCCTCCTCGACATAGGTGCGCTTGGCGCGGTTCTGCACCACCAGCACGCCGAGCGTGTTGCCGGCGCGCAGGATCGGCACGCCGAGGAAGGAGTGATAGATCTCTTCGCCGGTCTCCGGGCGGAACGAGAAGGCCGGATGGCTCTGCGCGTCGTTCAGATTGAGCGGCGTCGCCTCGCTGGCGACAAGGCCGACCAGGCCCTCATGGGCGCTGAGTACGGTGTGGTGCACGGCCTCGCGGTTGAGGCCTTCGGTGGCGTAGAGCTCGAGGGTGTTGTCAACGCGCAGCACATAGACGGAGCACACCTCGGCCACCATGTTGGCGGCGATCAGCACCACGATCTTGTCCAGCCGCTCCTGGGCCGAGACCTGCTCCGCCATGGTTTCGCGGAGCCGTCTCAACAAGACGCGGGGACCTCCCGACGCGCTCCGCATGAACCGTCAATCTCCTCCGTCTGCCCGGTCCGGCGATATTGGCCGGCGGCTGGCCTATAATTCCAGAAAAACAATCAAATTGTTTGTCCGGCGCAGGTGCAAACGCAAATCTTCCCGAGATTTTGTGCTTGCGTCGAATCAGCGCCGCCTGAACTGGGACACAGTCTGCGGCAGCCCACCCTGTCCGCCGTATAGCGAATTGAGGCTTGTTTTGCCAAGCAAAACGCCTGCCAAACGCGAAGGTGTGTACACCCCCAGCGTTTGCTGCGACCGCTAAGAGAAAATGAGCCTTGGCATGGTCCGGAAAAGTGCGAAGCGGTTTTCCGGCAAGACCACGACGGTGGCGCTTCAGGCCTGATCGAGGCCGTAGAGCGTGTGCAGCGTGCGCACCGCAAGCTCGGTATAGGCGGCGTCGATCAAAACCGAGAATTTGATCTCGGAGGTTGTAATGGCCCGGATGTTGATATTCCGTCCTGCGAGGGCCGAAAACGCCTGGGCCGCGACGCCGGCATGGCTGCGCATGCCGCTGCCGATCACCGAGATCTTGGCGACGTCGGTCGCGGTATCCAGCCGTGCATACCCGATCTTGGCCTTGGCGGCGGTGATCGTCTCCTTGGCCCTGACGTGGTCGGCGGCCGGCACCGTGAAGGTCAGGTCGGTGGTCTTGCCGTCTTCAGACACGTTCTGGACGATCATGTCGACGTTGATATTGGCATCCGCGAGCGGGCCGAAGATCGATGCGGCAACGCCAGGCTTGTCCTCGATCTGGCGCACCGAGATCTGGGCCTCGTCCTTCGAAAAGGCGATACCGGTGACGACGTGGTTTTCCATGATCTCCTCCTCGCCGCAGATCAGGGTGCCGGGCGGCTGGTTGGCATGCGGGTCGATATCCTCAGGCTTGTCGAAGCTCGAACGGACGAAGATCGGCATGTTGTGGACCATGCCGAGTTCCACCGAGCGCACCTGGAGCACCTTGGCGCCCTGGGAGGCCAGTTCCAGCATGTCTTCGAACGCGATCTTGTCGAGCCGCTTGGCCTTCGGCACGATCCGCGGGTCGGTGGTGTAGACGCCATCGACATCGGTGTAGATGTCGCAGCGATCGGCCCTGACGGCAGCGGCGACGGCCACGGCCGAGGTATCGGAGCCGCCACGGCCAAGGGTGGTGATGCGGCCCGTCCTGGGATCGATGCCCTGGAAGCCGGCGATGACAGCGACCTCTTTCCGCTCCTGGAAGCGCTTGATGATCTCGCTGCCGTCGATGTCCTCGATCCGGGCCGAGGCATGAGCATCGCTGGTCTTGATCGGGATCTGCCAGCCCTGCCAGGAGCGGGCCTGGATGCCCATGCTCTGGAGCACGATGGCCAGCAGGCCCGAGGTGACCTGTTCGCCGGAGGCGACGACGGCGTCGTATTCGCGCGCGTCGTGCATCGGCGAGGCCTCGGTGCACCAGGCCACCAGCTCGTTGGTCTTGCCCGACATCGCCGAGACGACCACAGCCACTTCATGGCCGGCGTCGACCTCACGCTTCACATGGCGTGCGACGTTGCGGATACGTTCGATGTTGGCGACGGACGTGCCGCCGAATTTCATCACGAGACGGCTCATGACGACGCGTGCATTCCCTCTTGAGGATCAGTATGGTGACCCGCGCCGGACGGATGCCCTGGGGGATACCGCCCGCGCGTATACAGAGGGGCGGGGCCGGGGGCAAGCGGGTTCCTGCACCGGCCAATCCAGGCAATGGGTCATCACAGGTCATGGCGCGCTATATTGACGAAATCCTGCAGCCCGGCGAGCGGGTGCTGTATTCGACCAATGCGCACTGGATCTTCTACTTCCCGGCCATTCTGGCCTGGATCGTGGCGATCGCCCTGTTCGTGGTCTCTCGCCGGACCGACATCTACGGCGTGATGATCATCTGTCTGTTCGGCTCCGGCCTGGTGGCGCTGGCCGCCCTGTTCTGGACCGTGAAAGGCTGGTTCCACCGCTTCACCACCGAGACCGACGTCACCAATCTCAGGGTTGTGCATAAGACCGGGTTCATCAAGCGTCGCACCTTTGAAATGGCGCTGGATAAGGTCGAGAGTGTTGATGTCGACCAGACGATTCTTGGACGAATTCTCAACTATGGCGACGTGACCATCCGCGGCGTCGGCGAAGGGATCGAGACGATCAAGACCATCGCCGATCCGCTTGCCTTCCGTAGTTCGATCACCACGCGTTAGGACCGCGCGTATCCATGAGCATGCAGCAAGATAGATCCGCAACTGCCACCGTGCCGCTGGGCTCGACCGTCGACGCCGCCGAGATCGCGAAATTCTCAAAGCTGTCAGCCGAGTGGTGGGACCCCAAAGGCAAGATGGCGCCGCTGCACCGGATCAATCCGCTGCGGCTCGGCTATATCCGCGACGCCGCCTGCCGCAAGTTCGAGCGCAATGTGCGCAGCCTCAACTGCCTCGGTGGCCTGCGTGTGCTCGACATTGGCTGCGGCGCCGGCCTGCTTTGCGAGCCGCTGTCGCGCCTGGGCGCACAGGTCATCGGGGTCGACCCGTCGGCCAGCAACATTGCGGCGGCGAAACTGCATGCCGATAAGAGCCATCTGTCGATCGATTACCGCTGCACCACGGTGGAGGAGATTGATCCGCGCGAGCGCTTCGACATCGTGCTGGCGATGGAGGTGATCGAGCACGTCGTCGACGTCGGCGTTTTTCTCAAGCGCTGCGCCTCGATGCTGAAGCCGAACGGCCTGATGGTGGTGTCCACGCTCAACCGCAATTGGAAGAGTTTTGCGCTCGCCATCGTCGGCGCCGAATACGTGTTGCGCTGGCTGCCGCCCGGCACCCACGAATGGAACAAGTTCGTCACCCCTGACGAACTGACCAAACATCTCCTCGACAACCGCCTCGTCATCACCGAGCAGACCGGCGTCGTCTACTCCCCCTTCGCCGACAAATGGACGCTCTCGTCCGACATGGACGTGAACTACATGGTGGTGGCTGAAGCGATGGTGTGAGGGGGCTCGTAAAGGGCTAGCTGCTTCCACAACCCCGCTGTCGTCCCGACGGAGGCGGAGTTTGTCGCGAGAGCATCGCTCCTATGACGTGGGCGTGATTGACCTGTTGCCGCGTGGTCGGCAGGTTGCATCAACACTCCCGTAGCGGCACCCCATGTTCACCATCACCAGCCTTTGGATTCCCTTCACCGTCGTCGCTGCGCTCGGCCAGGTCGCGCGCAATGCGATGCAGCGGTCGCTGACGAAGCCGCTCGGGACATGGGGCGCGACCAATATCCGCTTCCTGTTCGGCTTCCCGTTCTCGCTGCTGTTTCTGGGGCTCGTGCTGGTCGCAACCGGCGATCGCATCGGCATGCCGCCATCGATGTTCTGGCCGTGGCTGCTGCTCGGCGCGCTCAGCCAGATCGTCGCGACCGGGTTGATGCTGCTGGCCATGAACGACCGCTCCTTCGTGGTGACGACGGCCTACCTCAAGACCGAAGCGATCCAGACCGCGATCTTCGGCTTCGTCTTCCTCGGCGATCACCTCACCTGGCTGAAAGTGCTAGCGATCGTGATCGCCACCGTCGGCGTCGTCATCACCGCGCTGCGGCCCGGTGGCGAGAAGAGCTTTGCGGAGCTGAAGCCGACCATCACCGGCCTCGTTGCGGCGGCAGCGTTCGCGCTCTCGGCGGTCGGCTTCCGCGGCGCCATCATCACCGTACCGAACGTGTCGTTCGTGACCGCGGCCTCGTTCACGCTGGTGCTCGGCCTGTTCGTGCAGACGCTGATCCTGACGATCTATCTGCTCTGGCGCGCGCCTGACGTGTTGCGGGGAATTCTCGGGCTATGGCGGCCTTCCATGCTGGCCGGCTTCACGGGCGCCTTCGCCTCGCAATTCTGGTTCCTGGCGTTCGCACTGACGGCCGCCGCCAACGTTCGCACGCTCGCTTTGATCGAGGTGCTGTTTGCACAAGGCGTGGCGTATTACTCGTTCAAGCAGCCGATCGCGCCGCGCGAGATTTTCGGCATCGTGCTGATCGTGGTGGGCGTGGCGCTGCTGGTGGGATTTTGACTTTCCCAGCCGCCGTCAAGTCCGGCCATGACGAGAAGCGAGACTATTAATTCCGGTCTTCCGGCAGGGTCGGTAGCGGCGAGACCTCGATGCCTTCGTCGATCAGCGACTTCGCTTCATCAGGCGAAGCCTCGCCGTAGATCGGGCGATGTTCCTTGTCGCCGTAATGCATTGCGCGGGCTTCGTTGGCGAAGCGGTCGCCGACATTATCGGCGTTCGTCACGATGTGGTCGCGCAGCTCCTTCAGCTTGGCGCGCAGCTCGCGCTCCTGCGCCAGCATCAGCGAGGTCGGACCTGACGACGCAGCCTCGGGTGCGGCGGTTGTTGTCGGCTCCGCCGGCGGCGTGGCGCGCCCCTTCTTGCCGACGATGCGCGGCGCCATGATCGCCTTGTCGACCTTGGCCGAGCCGCAGATCGGACAGGTCACCAGCTTGCGCTTGACCTGCGAATCATAGGCCGACGAGCTCTGGAACCAGCTCTCGAACTCGTGGTTGCGGTCGCAACGGAGCGCGTAGCGGATCATGCCGATCCTCGCACCAGGTGCAGATGATCCGGCCCGGCCTTGGGATCGGAGACCCCGAAGCGGCGGCCGTGCTGGAGCGACGGGATGGCGCGCCGCGCTGTCTCGACCTTGGCCGGGTCGATCTTGGCCATGATGATGCCGGGCTCGACATCGCCCTCGGCGAGGATCTCGCCCCAGGGATCGATGATCAGCGAGTGGCCATAGGTCTCGCGCTTGTTCTCATGGATGCCCGCCTGGGCCGCCGCGAAGATGAAGCAGCCGGTCTCGATCGCGCGCGCACGCAGCAGGATGTGCCAGTGCGCCTCGCCGGTCTTGCGGGTGAAGGCGGAGGGAACGGTGATGAAATGAGCGCCGCTCTCGGCCAATGCACGGTAGAGCGCGGGGAAGCGCACGTCGTAGCAGATCGTCAGGCCGACGCGGCCCCAGGGCAGGTCGGAGATCACGGCGGTCTCGCCCGGCTGGTAATTGGCGGATTCGCGATAGCTCTCGCCGTCCGGCAGCTCGATGTCGAACATGTGGATCTTGTCGTAGCTCGCGAGCACATTGCCCTCGGGCCCGATCAGGAACGAGCGGTTGACCGCCTTTTCGGGCGAGAACCGCAGCGCCAGCGAGCCGACATGGATGTGGATCTTCAGCTCGGCCGCGAGCGCGCGATACGCCTTGAGCGAGGTATCGTCCTCCTCGCTCTGCAGATGCTCGAACAGCGCCTTGCGGTTCAGCTGCATCATGTTGCTGACTTCGGGCGTCTGCACGTAGTCCGCGCCCTTGGCAGCCGCCTCCCGAATGAGTCTCGTCGCCTGCGCCAGGCTCGGCCCTGGCATCAGGCCGGTGCGCATCTGTATCATGGCGGCGGTGAAGGTCCTGTCCTCGTTCATGAGACCGCCTTGACGCCTTCGAGCAGGCCGTCGAGCTTGCCTTCGCGGTCGAGCGCGTAGAGGTCGTCGCAGCCGCCGATATGAGTTCCGCCGATCCAGATCTGCGGGAAGGTCGAGCCCGCGCCGGCGCGGTCGTACATCTCCTCACGCCAGGACGGGTTCTTGGCGACATCGAATTCCGTGAAGCTCGCCTTCTTTCGGGTCAGAAGCGACCTGGCGGCGGAACAATAGCCGCACCCCGGCCGGGTGTAGATCTCGACAGCAGCGGTCATGGTAGCAAGCGCTCTCATGTCATGAATTTATTGAATTATATGGGGGTTTACCTGGTCTCGACAACCCGGGCAAAGACCAGCACGTCGACCTGGGCTGCCTTGGCGCGCAGCAAAGCGCGGGCGCAGGCGTCCAGGGTCGCACCCGATGTCAGGACATCGTCGACAAGGACGATGCGCCGGCCCTGGACCTCGGACTGGTGGTTGGGGGATACCTGGAACGCGCCCTGCACATTGGTGGCGCGCTGCGCCCGCGACAGGCCGATCTGCTGCTCGGTGGCGCGCACCCGGCGCAGCACCTCAGCTCTCACCTTCACATCGCTCTGGCGTGCGATGATCTGTGCCAGCGCGCCTGATTGGTTGTAGCGGCGGCGCCAGGCCCGCCGCCAATGCAGGGGCACCGGCACCAGCATGTCGGCGCCGTTGAGCAACTCGCCGCCCGCGCGCGCCATCCAGCGGCCCATGGCCGGCGCGAGATCGGTACGGTCCTGGTATTTCAGCGCATGCACCAGCGTGCGCGCGACATCGTCATAGCGCACCGCCGCGCGTGCCCGCATGTAAGCCGGCGGGCTCGCGATCGCCTCCATCGACAGCATGTCGGGGCCGGGATCATAGACGAAGGGAATGCCGAGCCGCGGGCAATAGGGCCGTTCAATGAACGACAGCCGCGACCAGCACGCTGCGCACACACCCTCGCCATCGACCGGCTCGCGACAGGACACGCAGAGCGTCGGCAGCGCAATGTCGAGCGCGAGCTTTGCCGCCCGTGTCAGCACATGGCGGCCAGCCGTCCACGCGGCACGCAAAGGCGCGGCAATGGAACGGGATGGGGCGGCATCAGCTTCCATGACAGGAGGCTAGCGTTCCACGGCAATCCGCTCAAGCCACGCTCTCGTGCACCCGGGCGCAGCGCTGAAAGCGCTGAGGCGCGTCCGGGATACGAGAGAGGAGATTGCAATGGCCTGCATGATCGGCGTAACCAGCGGCATGGCTCAGACCCCACAGACCCCGCCCGCCTTGTTCGATCGCGCCCTGCTTCATGCGCGGCAGCGGCGCGCGCTGGCGCAGGGTCCCGAGAGCTTCCTGCTCGACCGGGTCGCCGAGGACATGTCCGACCGGCTTGCTGCAGTGATGCGCGAGTTTCACGCCCCGGCCGATCTCTGGACGCCTGGCGAGGGGCTCACAGGGCTGCGCGGACGGTTGCCGTCCATGCAACGGATTGCGCTCGACGCAGCGGGCTCCGAGAAATTGCCCGTGCTGCCCGAAAGCCTCGACCTCGTTGTCTCGGCACTGGCGCTGCAATTCGTCAACGATCTCCCTGGCGTGCTCGCGCAGGTTCGCCGCGCGCTGAAGCCGGACGGGCTGCTGCTCGCCGCGATGATCGGCGGCGATAGCCTGACCGAGCTGCGGCAGGCCTTTGCCGCGGCGGAGGCCGAATGCGAAGGCGGGGTCTCCCCGCGCGTGGCGCCGTTCGCCGATTTGCGCGACATCGGCGCGCTGTTGCAGCGAGCGGGCTTTGCGCTGCCGGTCACCGACGTCGATCGTGTCGTGGTGCGTTATGGCGACGCGTTCACGTTGATGCAGGATCTTCGCCGCATGGGCGCGGCCAATGTGCTGATCGAACGGCGGCGCACGCCGAGCCGGCGCGCGACGCTGCTGCGCATGGCCGAAATCTATGCCGAGCGCTTTGCCGATGCCGACGGCCGTATCCGTGCGACCTTCGACATCATCTGGCTGTCCGGCTGGGCGCCAGATGCGAGCCAGCAGCAGCCGCTGAAGCCGGGTTCGGCGAAAGCGAGCCTGGCGGAGGCGGTGAAGAAGGCGGGGGAGATTTAAGGCACTTACACCGTCATTCCGGGGCGATCCGCAGGACCGAACCCGGAATCCCGAGATTCCGGGTTCGCGCTCTCGCGCGCCCCGGAATGACGATGAGGGCAAGCCTCACATCAGCAAATCGATCAAATGCGGGATCAGCGGAATATCCGCCGGCGGCATCGGGTAGTCGCGCAGCTTGTTGGCGCGGACCCAGGCCAGGTTTTGCCCCTCACGCGGCGTGACGATGCCTTCCCAGCGCCGGCAGATATAGAGCGGCATCAGCAGATGAAACGTCTCATAGCCATGGCTCGCAAAAGTCAGCGGCGCCAGGCACGGCTCGGCGACGGTGATGCCGAGCTCCTCGTGGAGCTCGCGGATCAGGCTTTGCTCGGGCCGCTCGCCCGGCTCGAGCTTGCCGCCAGGAAATTCCCATAAGCCCGCGAGCGTCTTGCCTTCCGGGCGTTGCGCGATCAGGACGCGCTTGTCGGCGTCGACGAGCGCGCAGGCCACCACCAGTGTCAGCTTCAGCTCGGCCATGATCCTAAGACCGGTAATCGCCGTTGATCGCGACATATTCCTTGGTCAGGTCGCAGGTCAGCACGCGGTCGCGGCCCTTGCCGAGGCCGAGCGAGACCCGGATCGCGATCTCCGGCGCCTTCATCGCCTCCGACACCTGCGCTTCGTCGTAGGAGGGATCGCGCGCGCCGCTCTTGGCGACGCGGATGCCATTGAAGGAGATCGACAGTCTGTCGCGATCGGCCGGCTCGCCGGCCTTGCCGACGGCCATCACCACGCGGCCCCAATTGGCGTCCTCGCCGGCGATTGCGGTCTTCACCAGCGGCGAGTTGGCGATCGACATTGCGATCTTGCGGGCGGAAGCCTTGGTCTTGGCGCCCTCGACGGTGATCTCGACCAGCTTGCGTGCACCCTCGCCGTCGCGGGCGACTTGTTCAGAAAGATTGGCGAGGATCTGGTTGAAGGCCTTGGTGAAGGCCTTCAGGCGCGGATCGCTGGCGCGGCTGATTTTTGGCGCGCCGTGTTCGGCAGCAGCACCCGTCGCGAACGCCAGCAGCGTGTCCGAGGTCGAGGTGTCGCCGTCGATCGTCACCGCGTTGAACGTGTCCTCGACGCCGGCCTTGAGCAGCGCCTGCAGCGCGGCGGGCGCGATCGGCGCGTCGGTGAAGATGAAGGACAGCATCGTCGCCATATCGGGGGCGATCATGCCGGCGCCCTTGGCCATGCCGTTGATGGTGACCTTGGCCTTGCCGAGCTTCACGGTCGCGGTCGCGACCTTGGGGAAGGTGTCGGTGGTCATGATTGCTTTCGCCGCGGCGAGGTAATCGCCTGGCTCGGCTGATACGGCGAGGCGGCCCAGCACGCCGTCGAATTTGGTAGCGTCCAGCGGCTCGCCGATCACGCCGGTCGAAGCCAGGAAAATCTCGCTCTCGCTGCAGCCGACGGCCTTGGCAGCGATCTTCGCGGTCAGCGCGGTGGAGGCCCGGCCGGTCTTGCCGGTGAAGGCGTTGGCATTGCCGGAATTGACGACCAGTGCGCGCGCCTTGCCGCCCTTCAGCTTGGCACGGCACCATTCAACCGGTGCGGACGGGCACTTCGACTTGGTGAAGACGCCGGCGACGGCCGTGCCCTTGTCCATGATGGCGAGCAGCACGTCGGTGCGGTTCTTGTAGCGGATGCCGGCCTCGGCCGTCGCAAGACGGACGCCCGCGATCACGGGCATATCAGGGACATTCTTGGGGGCGAGGGGAGAGACGGAGGAGGACATCGCGGGGGCCTTGGTGAGGTCTGGATATGCAGATGCCCGGCCCCTCTTTGCGGGGGCCGGGCATCAGGTAGGCTTAGATACTCTCCGCGTCACCGAAGTGACAGCAAATTCTTACTTCTTGGCCGGAGGGGCCATCTTGCTGTCGGCCGGCTTGGCATCCTTGGACGCGTCGGCCGCCGGCTGGTCCAGCCGCTCGACCTTGGCTTCGGTGCGCAGCTTGGCGACGTAATCGGCCTGGGCCTTGCGGGTGACGTACTGCTCGATCTGGGGCTTGACCTGGTCGAACTCGGGCGCCTTGCGGTTGCGCTTTTCCTCGACCTTGATGATGTGCCAGCCGAACTGCGACTTGACGGGGTCGGAGATCTTGCCCGGCTCGAGCGTGAAGGCCACGGCCGAGAATTCCGGCACCATCTGTTCCTTGGTGAAGAAGCCGAGGTCGCCGCCGTCGGCAGAGCCCGGGTCCTTGGACTTCTTCTTGGCGAGGTCGGCGAAATCGGCGCCCTTGTCGAGCTCCGCCTTCACCGCCTTGGCCTCGTCCTCGGTCTCGACCAGGATGTGGCGGGCGCGCACTTCCTGCTCGCCGGTGATCTGCTTGGAGGCCTCCTCATAGACCTTCTTCATGGCGTCGTCGGTGGTCGCCGCCTTGCCTTCCTGGGCCAGCAGGCTGTCCATCAGCAGGCGGTTGCGGGCGAACGCCATGCGCTTCTTGAACTCGTCGCTGTCGGCGACCTTCTTGTCCTCGGCGGCCTTGGCCACGATCTTCATGTCGATCAGGAACGACAGGACGTTTTCGTCCTTGGTCGCCGGATCCATTTGGGCGAGGCTCGGTCCGAGCTCTTCCTCGGCCATGGTGACGTCGCTCTTCTTGATTTCAGCGCCATTGACCTTGGCCAGGACCGGATCGTCGGCCGCCCGGAGCGGGCCTGCGAACGCCAGGGNGGGTCAGCACCAGGCAGGCTGCCAAGCCGAGGCTGCCAGCCAGGGCGGACGCTTGGCGGAAACGCAGGCCGGTGGTTACCGGGAACGAGGTGGTCATGGAAAATCCTTTTGTTGAAGCAGGGGGCTGCTCGAGCGGGGCGGACACTCGCCCAATTCAGGGGGGCTTGGCAACGCGAAAAGTCTGTCAAAATGATGAATTAGCCGCAATGCGCCCGCCGTTGACAAGGCCCTGACCGGGCCATATCTCTGCGCGGTCGCGACCATGGCGATGGCGTTTATTTTGCTGCGTTTTTGGCCGTTGAACCCAGACTAGCCCAATTCCCACCCATATGGCGGATGACCCCCCGCAGTCCGGGCTCTGGTGCCATAAGGCGTCACGGTGAGTTGATAGGCCGGAGGGTGACAACTTCTTAGGCCAACGCGGTTAAATCGCGAACACAGGAACTAGGCATGATCGGCGCGCTCGCCCGCAAGTTTTTCGGTTCCGCCAACGACCGGCGGGTGAAGGGATATCAGTCCCGCGTCAACGCGATCAACGCGCTGGAGCCCGAGCTCATCAAGCTCTCCGACGAGCAGCTCAAGGCCCGCACCGCCGAGTTCAGGCAGCAGCTCGCCGAGGGCAAGACGCTGGACGACCTGCTGGTGCCCGCCTTCGCCACGGTACGTGAGGCTGCCAAGCGCACGCTCGGCCAGCGCCATTTCGACGTTCAGCTGATCGGCGGCATGGTGCTGCACGAGGGCGACATCGCCGAGATGAAGACGGGTGAAGGCAAGACGCTGGTGGCGACGCTCGCCGTCTATCTCAACGCGCTCGCCGGCAAGGGCGTCCACGTCGTCACCGTCAACGATTACCTCGCCCGCCGCGACTCCGGCTGGATGGGCCAGATCTACAGCTTCCTCGGCATGACCACGGGCGTGATCGTCCACGGCCTGGACGATGCCGAGCGCAAGGCCGCCTATGCCTGCGACATCACCTACGGCACCAACAACGAATACGGCTTCGACTATCTTCGCGACAACATGAAGTACCGGCTCGAGGACATGGTCCAGCGGCCGCACTTCTTCGCCATCGTCGACGAAGTCGACTCCATCCTGATCGACGAAGCGCGCACGCCGCTGATCATCTCCGGCCCGCTCGACGACCGCTCCGACTTCTACAATACCATCGACGGCTTCCTGCCCAGGCTCGACAAGGCCGACTACGAGGTCGACGAGAAGCAGCGCACCGTGACGCTGACCGAAGGCGGCATGGAAAAGATCGAGACGCTGCTGCGCGATGCCGGCCAGCTCAAGGGCGAGTCGCTCTACGACGTCGAGAACGTCTCCGTCGTGCACCACATCAACCAGGCGCTGCGCGCCCACACGCTGTTCACCCGCGACAAGGACTACATCGTCCGCGACGGCGAGGTCGTGATCATCGACGAGTTCACCGGCCGCATGATGCCGGGCCGGCGCTATTCGGAAGGCCTGCACCAGGCGCTGGAAGCCAAAGAGCACGTCCAGGTTCAGCCCGAGAACCAGACCCTGGCCTCGATCACCTTCCAGAACTACTTCCGCATGTATGAGAAGCTCGCCGGCATGACCGGCACGGCCGCGACCGAAGCGGACGAGCTGTTCGACATCTACAAGCTCGAGGTCGTGGAGATCCCGACCAACCTCGCCATCGCGCGCCTCGACGAGGACGACGAGGTCTACCGGACCCAGAAGGAAAAATACCAGGCGATTCTCGCCGAGATCGAGCGGGCCAACGCAAGGCTGCAGCCGGTGCTGGTGGGTACAGCCTCGATCGAGAAGTCGGAAGTGCTGGCCGAATTCCTCAAGGCCAACGGCTACAAGCAGATCGACTTCGGCAAGGAGAACGCGCTCGACAAGCTCTATGCCGCCGCGCGCGCCGGCAAGCCGGCAAAGCTGTTCGCGGTGCTGAACGCGCGCTTCCACGAGCAGGAAGCCTATATCGTCGCCGAAGCCGGTGTGCCCGGCGCGATCACGATCGCGACCAACATGGCCGGCCGCGGTACCGACATCAAGCTCGGCGGCTCGCTCGAGATGCGTCTCCAGCAGGAGACCGCCGGCATCGAGGACGAGGCCGAGAAGGCGAAGAAGGTCGAGCAGATCAAGGCCGACATCGCCCATTTCCGCGACATCGTGCTGAAGGCCGAGGAGACCGTCGAGGTCGAGCCGGCCAAGGGTTCAAAGCCCGCCAAGACCGTGAAGAAGCCGGGCGGCCTCTACATC
>NZ_LJYG01000055.1:26926-33918 GCF_001440035.1 Bradyrhizobium manausense
CCCGCCGCATCGACAACCAGCTCCGCGGCCGTTCCGGCCGCCAGGGCGACCCCGGCCGCTCAAAGTTCTTCCTGTCGCTGGAAGACGATCTGATGCGGATCTTCGGCTCGGACCGCCTCGACAGCATGCTGCAGCGTCTCGGCCTGCAGGAGGGCGAGGCGATCATCCATCCCTGGATCAACAAGGCGCTGGAGAAGGCGCAGCAGAAGGTCGAGGCGCGCAACTTCGACATCCGCAAGAACCTGCTCAAGTTCGACAACGTCCAGAACGACCAGCGCAAGGTGATCTTCGACCAGCGCGTCGACCTGATGAAGGACGACAGCGTCGCCGAGACCGTCAGCGACATGCGTCACGCCTTCATCGAGGATCTCGTCGCCAAGCACGTGCCCGAGCATGCCTATGCCGAGCAGTGGGACGTCGCGGGCCTGAAGGACGAACTGAAGCGCGTGCTCGATCTCGACCTGCCGGTCGACGACTGGGCCAAGGAAGAGGGCATCGCCGACGAGGAACTGCTCAACCGCATCGAGACCAAGGCGGATGAGCACATGGCTGCCAAGGTGGGGCAATGGGGTCCCGACGTGATGCGTTACGTCGAGAAGACCATCCTGCTGCAGACGCTCGACCACCTCTGGCGCGAGCATCTGATCATGCTCGACCATCTGCGCCAGGTCATCGGCCTGCGCGGCTACGGCCAGCGCGATCCGCTGCAGGAGTACAAGACCGAGGCCTTCAACCTCTTCCAGGAGATGAGCGCGCATCTGCGCGAGGCCGTCACGGCGCAGCTGATGCGGGTCGAGATCGTGCCGCCGGAGCAGGAAGCCCCCGTGCTGCCCGCGATGGAAGCGCACAAGCTCGATCCGAGCACCGGCGAAGATGAAATGGCCCTCGCCAGCGTCACCCTCGCCCCGCAGCACACCGACGCCGCGCTGCGCGACCCGAAGAATCCCGCCAGCTGGGGCAAGGTCGGCCGCAATGAGGATTGCCCGTGTGGCAGCGGCAAGAAGTTCAAGCACTGCCACGGCCGGTACGCTTAGCGACTTGACGATACTGTCATGCCCCGCGAAGGCGGGGCATCCGGTACGCCGCGGCTTCTCGGCTCAATCACATCAGTCTCTGGAATACTGGATCGCCCGATTGAATCGGGCGATGACAGTTGTGTGCGTGGTGTGCGGCTTCGATCACATCATCCCCGCGACTTCGTAGCCCGGATGGAGCAAAGCGCAATCCGGGAAGCCTGACGCGACGAGAGAAAACCCGGATTGCGCTTCGCTCCATCCGGGCTACGGCTGTTGAGCATGACGCGGCCGCCGCTCAATTCGAGCTGTCGATCAAGCTCTCCAGCAGCCGCTTGAGCTCGCTCGTCGACTTGTCGCCGTAGCTCTCCAGGATGTGCTCTTCCTGGTCCACCGCGAGCGAGTTGAGCTTCTTGCACAGCACCTTGCCGCGATCGGAGATGAACATCAGCACCTTGCGGCGGTCGTTGGGGTCCTGCACGCGATAGACCAGCGTGTCGGAGACCATGCGGTCGATCATCTTGGTCAGCGTCGGATGGTTGAGCAGCACCGCGTCCGCAAGCTCGCCCATGGAGTGGCCATCGCCGTCAGACAGCACTTTCAGGATGCGCCATTGCTCGACGGGAACTCCTTCCTTGCTGAGGCGCAGTTCCAGCTGGCGGTTGATCTCCCGGTTGGCTTGCGCGAGCAGGTAGGCGAGGTGTTCGGTGATGGGAGCGTTCGATTTTGCCACGGCTGAAGACTTCGTCTTGACCCAATTGAGTGAATGTCTTGCAATCAATGCTGCATCTATATGCACTTCAATTGTTGAATATTCAATATTTTCAAAATAGGATGATTGCCCAACAAAAGGGCGGATGCCGCGGCCGCCTGCTCAACGGGCTTTCAGGTCTGGGACCGGACAGGAGTTGGCGTGCACGCGACGGTAAACTTCCCGGCTCACGGCGGTCCGGCGTTGCCGCCGTCCTTGCTGTTCAGGAATCTGTCGTCTTCGGCGGCTGACGGCGCGCTGTCGCCGCGCGATCACGCCCTTTTCAAGCGGCGCGGCGCCAACAAGCTGCGTGTCGGCGGCTTCATCTGCTGCACCGGATCGCCGGGGATCTGGGGCCCCTGCGCAACCAACAGCGCGCAGCTCGCCGTTGCCGAAATCAACAAGCGCGGCGGCATCCTCGGCCGCGAGATCGAGCTTTCCGTTTACGACGCCGGCGGCCCGCTGGACGAGGTGCTGACCCGTGCCGAGCAGGCCATCGCCTTCGACGAGCTCGATCTCATCGTCGGCCTGCACACCAGCGCGGTCCGCGTTGCCTTGCGCGACATCACCACGCGGCATCGCATCCCCTATATCTACACGCCAGTCTATGAAGGCGGCGAGCGCACGCCGGGCGTGATGGCGATCGGCGAGACGCCGCGCTGGCAGAGCCGGCCCTCGATTCACTGGCTTGCCGACATCAAGAAAGCAAAGCGCTGGTACCTGATCGGCAGCGACTACGTCTGGCCCTGGCAGTCGCACCGCGCGGTGAAGAACTACATCAGGGAAACCGGCGGCCACGTCGTCGGCGAGGAGTTCGTTCCCTTGGGCGAGGACAATCACGAGCCGCATCTGGCGCGCATTCGTGCCGCGCGGCCGGACGTGGTACTGATCTCGCTGATCGGCACCGACAGCAGCACCTTCAACCGCGCCTTCGGCGAATGCGGCCTGGGCGCCACCACGCTGCGGTTCGCGGGCGCCATGGACGACACCGTGCTGCTAGGCATCGGCGCCGACAACAGCGAGAACATGTTCTGCGCCTCCGGCTATTTCACCGGCACCGGCGCGCCTGCCAATGACGACTTCCAGAGCCGCTATCGCGCGATGTTCGGGCCGAACGCGCCGCCGATCGGTTCGGTCGGACAGTCCGGCTACGAGGGCATGCGTTTCCTCGAAGCGGTTGCCAACAAGGCCGGCTCACTGGCGGTGGGGCCGATGCTCAAAGCCGGCCGCAACATCGTCTACAGCGGCGCGCGGGGGACGGTCACCGTTCGCGACGGGCGCGCACGGATGCCGATGCATCTCGCCGAGGCCGACGGCCTCGATTTCAAGCTGATCAAGCCGATCTGACCCGCGCCGGGCAATCCGCCAGGGAGGCTTCCGCAAAATAATACTTGAAAAGGAAAATATTTCCCTTTTGAATGTTTCAGCGGGACCGGTGGGTCGCCGCGCCGGGGCGGCCACGCCCATCTTCGTTTCAAGAAACTTCAGGAGAGCGCCGTGACAGTTGTCCTTCCCACGCCAGCCCAGCTTCGCAGCGTCGCCGAGCAGTGCGGCCTTTCGCTGACCGATGACGATGTCGCCTCGTTCCGCGGCCTGATGCAGGGCTCGATCGAGGCCTACAATCTCGTCGCCGCGATGCCCGACGAGCTGCCCGAGGTGAAATACCCGCGCACGCCGGGCTACCGGCCCTCTGCGGAGGAGAACCCTCGCAATGCCTGGTATCGCAAATCGACAGTAAAGGGTGCGGCGAGCGGCAAGCTCAAGGGCAAGACGGTGGCCCTGAAGGACAACATCATGCTGGCCGGCGTTCCCATGACCAACGGCTCATCGACCCTGGAAGGTTATGTGCCCGATTTCGATGCCACCATCGTCACGCGCATGCTGGATGCCGGCGCCGAGATCAAGGGCAAGGTGCATTGCGAGCATTTCTGCCTGTCGGGCGGCAGCCACACCGGCTCCTACGGGCCGGTGCACAATCCGCACAAGATGGGCTACTCGGCCGGCGGCTCGTCGTCAGGTTCGGGCGTCGTGGTTTCGCTCGGCGAGGTGGACATGGCGATCGGCGGCGATCAGGGCGGCTCGATCCGCATGCCGTCCTCGTTCTGCGGCGTCTACGGCATGAAGCCGACCTGGGGCCTCGTGCCCTACACCGGCATCATGCCGATCGAGATCTACGTCGATCATACCGGTCCGATGACGGCGAGCGTCGCCGACAACGCGCTGCTGCTCGAAGTGCTCGCCGGCGATGACGGCTACGATCCGCGCATCAAGGCGCCGAAGGTCGAGGAATACACCAAGGCGCTCGGCCAGGGCGTCAAGGGCATGAAGATCGGCATCCTCAAGGAGGGCTTCGAGCAGCCGGGCGCAGAGGCTGCGGTGAATGAAAGCGTTCGCGGGGCGGCGAAGCGCTTCAAGGATCTTGGCGCCAGCGTCGAGACGGTGTCGATCCCGATGCATCTCCTCGGCGGGGCGATCTGGACGCCCATCGGCACCGAAGGTCTGACCCAGACCATGATGTTTGGCGATGGCTACGGGCTCAGCCGCGGCGATCTCTATTCGACTTCGCTGATGGATTTTCATCGCGGCTGGCGCCGACAGGCCGACTCGCTGTCCGAGACCACGAAACTGTTCATGATGCTCGGCACCTACATCAACAATAACTTTGGCCCTCGCTTCTACGGCAAGGCGCTGAACATCTCGCGGCGGCTGACCGCGGCCTATGACAAGGCATTCAGCGATTACGATCTGCTGCTGATGCCGACCACGCCGATGAAGGCGAGCAAGCTGCCGGAGCCCAATGCCAGCCGCGAGGAGTACGTCGCCCGCGCGCTGGAGATGATCTCCAACACCGCGCCGTTCGACATCACGCATCATCCCGCAATGTCGCTGCCCTGCGGCATGGTCGACGGCCTGCCCGCCGGCCTGATGCTGGTCGGCCGCATGTTCGAGGAATCCACGATCTACCGCGCCGCGCATGCGTTCGAGCAGATCGGCGACTGGAAGAAGATGTGAGCGAAGTGTCGATACAGACGGGCGGGGCTCTATCGCATGGCTAACGCGTTCGTCGCAGCGTTCGAGATCCTGAGCTTTGGCGCGATCATCGTCCTGATCGTGCTGGGGCTCGGGATCATCGCCAGCATGATGGGCATCTTCAACTTCGCGCAGGGCGAGTTCGTCCTGCTCGGGGCCTACACCACCTATCTCGCTTATTCCAGGGGCCTGCCGATCTGGGCCGGCATGGTCGCCGCACCCTTCCTGGTCGGCGCGCTCGGCTTCGTGCTGGAGGCCCTGATCATCCGCCGCTTCTATGCCGCGCCGATCGTGGCCATGCTCGGCACCTATGCGCTCGGCCTGATCATCCGCGAAGCCGTGCGCGGGCTGATCGGCGGCTTCTATCTTACCGTGCCCGAGCCGATCGGCGGCTCGATCGACATCGGCACCATGCACATCTCGGCCTGGCGCTTCACCATCATCGTCATCACGCTCCTGGTGATGGCCGGTTGCTATCTGCTGCTGTCGCGCACCAGCTTTGGCCTGCGCATGCGCGCCACGCTCGAGAACCCGTCGCTGGCCCGTGCGTCGGGCATTTCGACGCCGCTGATGTACGGCGCCACATTTGCCTTCGGGTCGGCGCTGGCCGGCCTTGCCGGCGCGCTGATCGTTCCGGTGTTCAGCCTCTATGCCGATCTCGGCATCCGCTTCCTGATCCAGGGCTTTGTCGCCGTCATGGTCGGCGGTGTCGGCTCCTTCATTGGTCCGGTCGCCGGTGCCGGCGTCATCGGCACGCTCAGCGCCGCGCTGCCATGGATCATGGCGCCCGTGGTCGCCGATGTCCTCGTTTTCGTGCTCGCAATTGCCTTCATCAAATTCCGGCCGCAGGGCCTCATCGCTGGAAAAGGGGTTTAGTCATATGTTCGATCGTCAACTCTCACGCCGCCGCTTCCTGTCCAATTTCGCTTTTGCCTCCGGCGCAGTCGCAACCGGGGTCGGCAGCTGGGTGGTCCCGGCGCCCTGGGCCAACGCGGCCGAAGCCCCGATCAAGGTCGGCATCGCCACCGACCTCACCGGACCGATCGCCTATGCCGGCAATGCCGACGCCAATGTCGCCAAGATGGTGATCAAGGACATCAACACTGCAGGCGGTCTGCTCGGTCGTCCGCTCGAGCTCTATATCGAGGACACCGCGTCGAATGAATCGGTCGCCGTCGGCAACGTCCGAAAACTGATCCAGCGCGACAAGGTCGACATGGTGCTGGGCGGCATCACCTCGTCGATGCGCAACGCGATCAAGGACCCGATCGTGGCGCGCGGCAAGACGCTCTATATCTATCCGCAGCTCTACGAGGGCAAGGAGTGCACGCCCTATCTGTTCTGCACCGGCCCGACGCCGGCACAGCAATGCGACGAGTTCATTCCCTGGCTGATCAAGAATGGCGGCAAGAAGTTCGCGCTCCCGAGCGCCAATTATGTCTGGCCGCACACGCTCAACGTCTACGCCCGCAAGGTGATCGAGCAGAACGGCGGCGAGGTCGTGTTCGAGGAATACTATCCGCTCGACCAGATCGACTTCTCCTCGACCGTCAACCGGATCATCTCCAACAAGGTCGACGTCGTCTTCAACACCGTCATCCCGCCTGGCGTCGGTCCGTTCTTCAAGCAGCTCTATGAAGCCGGCTTCCTCAAGAACGGCGGGCGTCTCGCCTGCGTCTACTATGACGAGAACACGCTCAACATCAATCAGGCGAGCGAGATCGAGGGCCTTGCGAGCTGCCTCGACTATTTCAAGGTGCTGACCAAGGAGAACCCGTTCGACGCCAAGATCCAGGCGGCTTACGAGAAGGATTTTCCAGGCAACTTCCTGTTCGCCGCCGGCAGCGCGGCGACCGGCACCTATCGCGGCCTCAAGCTGTGGGAGGCCGCCGTCAAGGAAGCCGGCAAGATCGACCGTGACTCGGTTGCAGCCGCGCTCGATCACGCCAAGATCGCCGAAGGTCCGGGCGGACCGGCCGAGATGGTGCCGGGCAAGCGGCACTGCAAGATGAAGATGTACACGGCGGTCGCCAAGGGCGGGAATTACGAGATCGTCGGTCGCAGCGACGGCCTCGTCGATCCCAAGGAATGCTGATCTTTCTGCACCTCTCCCCGACGGGGAGAGGTGCAGCGTCCGCCACAAGGTGCTTTAGTTCGAAATGCTGAAATCTATGAGCGCAGTGAAACAGGCGATCCCC
>NZ_LJYG01000055.1:33928-59477 GCF_001440035.1 Bradyrhizobium manausense
AGACGGACGTTGCAATGACTGAACGCGTAGCGACGGCCCGGGCTGTCGCCGGTCGAAAGGTCCTGCCGATCGTCGAGGGCGTGGTGCTGATCGCCGCGCTCGTCGCGCCGCTGGTGCTGCAGGATTATCTGACGGTGTTCGCGACGCGGGTGGTCATCCTGGCGCTGTTCGCGCTGTCGTTCGATCTGGTCTGGGGCTATGCCGGCATCATGAGCTTCGGCCAGGCCTTGTTCTTCGGTTCGGCCGGCTATGGCGTCGCGCTGCTGGCGCGCGATCTCGACGTCACCAACATCTTCCTGGTGCTGCCGGCGGGCACGCTCATCGGCCTCACTTTCTCGCTGCTGCTCGGCGGCTTCCTGCTGCTGGGACGGCATCCCTCCAGCGTGATCTTCGTCTCGCTCGGCACGCTGACCGGCTCCTACGCCGCTGATCGTCTCGCCCGCGGCTGGTATTATCTCGGCGGCCAGAACGGCATTCCCTCGATCGCGCCGATGACGCTTGGCGGCTATGAATTCTCGGAAGGCCCGGCGTTCTATTATCTCGTGCTCGGCATCCTCGTCGTGGTCTATCTGCTGTGCCGCTTCCTGGTGCGCTCGCAATTTGGCCTTGCGCTCGCGGGCCTGCGCGAGAACGAGCAGCGCATCGCCTTTTTCGGCTACAAGGCGCAGCATCTGAAGGCGATCATCTTCGCGATCGGCGGCGCCATCGCAGGCCTTGCCGGCAGCCTCTATGCCTTCCACGAAGGTTTTGTGTGGCCCAACATGGTCGGCGTCGTGGTCTCGACCCAGGTCGTGCTCTACGTGCTGTTCGGTGGCTCCGGCACGCTGATCGGCGCCGTCATCGGCACCGTCATCGTCGAGGGCGTCAGCTTCTGGCTGTCGGATAATTACCGCGACATCTGGCCGATCATTCTGGGCGTGTTGCTGCTGCTCGTCATCCTGTTCCGTCCGCTCGGCCTGATCAGTTTTGTCCTCGACGAGCGCGAGCGGGTCGGCAGCTTCGGTGCAAAAATCAGGGGGAAGCGAAATGCCGCTCCTTGAAGCCGCCGGCATCTCGAAAATCTTCGGCAAGCTTACCGCGCTCGACGGCGCTGCGCTCAGCGTCGGCGAGAACGAGTTTCATGGCCTGATCGGGCCGAACGGCTCCGGCAAGAGCACGCTGATGAAGTGCATCGCCGGCGCCGAAGTGCCGACGCAGGGCAAGGTGAGCTTCGTCAACACCGACATCACCGCCTTCACGCCGACCGAGCGCGCCCGCGCCGGCATGAGCCTGAAATTCCAGATTACGTCGGTGCTGCCGTCGCTGACGCTGTATGACAACATCCTGCTGGCGCTGCAGGCGCAATCCTCGCTGCTCGATCTCGTGTTCTCGCGCACGCGCGGTGCGCTCCATGATCAGGTCATGACCATGCTGACGCAGTTCCGTCTCGCTGACCGCGCCTTCGATGCGGCGGCCGTGCTGTCGCACGGCCAGCAGCAATGGCTGGAGATCGCGATGGCGCTCGCGGGCAAACCCAAATTGCTCCTGCTGGATGAGCCCACCGGCGGCATGAGCCTGGAGGAGCGCCGCGTCACCGGCGAGTTGCTGCAGCCGATCAAGCAGCATTGCTCGCTCGTCATCGTCGAGCACGACCTCGATTTCATCCGCGACATCTGCGATCGTCTGACCGTGCTCGACCAGGGCAAGGTGCTGGCCTCAGGCACGGTGGCGGAGATCCAGGCCAACACATCCGTCCAGGAGATTTATCTGCGCCGTGCCTGAATTTTTGCACATCAAGCATCTCGACGCCGGCTATGGCCGCAGCCAGGTCCTGTTCGACGTCAACCTCGGCGTCCCCTGGCGCGGCGGTGTTGCCGTGCTCGGGCGCAACGGCGCGGGCAAGACCACGCTGATGAAGACTATCGTCGGCGAGCTGCCGCCGTGGAAGGGCGAGCTCGGCTTCGACGGCCGCGACATCAGCCGTAGGCGGCCCGAGGAGCGCGTCCGCGCCGGTATCGGCTATGTGCCGCAGGAGCATTCGGTGTTCGCGCGCCTGTCGGTGCGTGACAATCTCGCCGTCGGCGCGCTTTTCAGCAAGGATGCCACTGCGGTCGACCGCGTGCTGGCGATCTTCCCGAAGCTCGGCCAGCGCCTCGACCAGCCCGCCGGCACGCTCTCCGGCGGCGAGCGCAAGATGCTCGCCATCGGCCGCGCCATGCTGGGTGATCCCAAGCTATTGCTGCTGGACGAACCCACTGAAGGCGTCTGGATCGGTGTGATCGAGGAGATCACCGAGCGCCTGATCGAGCTGGCGAAGAATATCGCCGTCATCATCGTCGAGCAGCACCTCGATCTGGCACTGCGCGTCGCCGACTACGCCTACGTTCTCGACCGCGGCCGCGTCGCGCTGCAAGGCGCCGCCGGCGAGGTGCGTGGCAATCCGGAGCTGATGCGGTATCTGGCGCCGTAGGGCTGGGGCGTCTATCGCTCTTCAGTCCCTCGCAACGCGGTACCCAGCCAATCCCGTCATCCTGAGGCGCGAGTGGCGCGATGCGACGCATCGCGCCGGAGCCTCGAAGGATGCACGGCCGAGCTGGCAGTCGGCGCCCTCGCCCTTCGAGGCTCGCCGAAGAGGCGAGCGCCTCAGGGTGAGGGGGAGATATTGTCGATCGAGGAAGATCGGAGAGAGCCGCTCTTACTTCACCGCGCTAAAGCGGCTGTCGAACGAGTTCGACGACACCACTGGCGCTGCGCCGGCGAGTTGGCCTCCGCCGCTCGTCGCGTCACCATTGCCCACGGACGGTTTCAGCGCGGGCCGGGTCGCCGCGACCTTGGTCTCGGCGGGCTTGGCCGGCTCGGCAGGCTTGGCGGCGACGGCCGGAGCGTCTTTCGACTTGTCGTGGCCAGGCATCAGCTTGGTCACAGCGGCCTTCAGCTTGGACGCCGTGCTCGGCGCTGCGGCCGCAGGCGACGGCGTCACCGATGCGGTCGCTTGCGGCGGCGGCGTGGTTGCCGTGGTGTCGGCGGTGCCAAAACCCATCTTGCGGCCGAGATTGGAGAAGAAGCCGCCGGACTTCTCGGGCGCGGCGGCGGAGGCGACGCGGGTGTTGGTCGCGGACGCGCCGACGACCGGCTCTTCCTGCGCGGCAGAGGCGACCGGCTCGAGATTCGGCTTGGGCGGGTTGACGGTGCCGGGGATGGTGCCCGGCGCCTTCGCCATCGCCAGCATCTGCAACGTATTGCCTTCGGCGCCTTCCGACAGGCCGGTCGAGCCTTCCGGGATCTTGGCAGCGAAGATCTTGTTCATGCCGCCGTCGATGCCGGTGTTCAGGCGCGCGACCGGAATGTTCTTCGCGACGAGCTTGTTGTACTCGGCCTCGTCGCGCTCCTGCTTCTCGCGCACGGCGCTGGCGATCTCTTCGGGGATCACATAGGCCGGGCACTTGGCGGAGGCGTCGAACACGGGATCGCGCTTGGCATCGGGTGCCTTGGCCGCGTCGAACACGTATTTCTTCTCGCAGAAGTCGACCTTCGGCTCCTGCCGCGTCACCTCGAAATGATCATAGCCTTCCTTGATCATCTTCCAGAAGGCCATGTTCGGATTGTTGCGGTGCTTGGCCATGTTCACCGGCGTCATCCGGAACGGATAGGCCTGGAACTGGAACGCCTTCTGGCCGCCGAAGAAGGATTCGCGCCCGAGCGAATAGATCTCCGCGATCTGCTCGTCCGTCATGGCGTAGCAGCCGCGCGACGAGCAATCGCCGTGCACCATCAGCTGCGAGCCGGTGCGGCCCAGCGCCTTGTCGAAGGCGTTGGGGAAGCCGGTGTTGAACGAGAGGTAATAGGCCGACTGCGGATTCATCTGGCTCGGATTGATGGAGTAGAATCCTTCCGGCGCCTGACGATCGCCTTCGCGCACCTTCGGTCCCAAATCGCCCGACCAGCGGCAGATCGGATAGGTCTTGAGCAGCGCGAACCGGCCTGATCGATTCTGCTTCCAGATCTCGAGCTCGGCCTCCTGCTTGAACAGGCGGATCAGGATCGGCGAATTCAGATCCATGTCCTTCTCGGCCATCGCGGCGACGAGCTTGGGCGGGACCGGCTGATTGGCCTTGGCGTTGGTCGCCAGCGACACCTGATCGGTATCGCAGCCGGCGAGCACAATGCTGGCGGCAAGCGCAACCGAAGCCAAGAGCGCGCGAGCAAGCGAACGAGAATTCAAGATGGACCCCACAACGTGCCGGGCGGAAGCGCGAACCCCTGATCTTGGAGCAAGGCCTGACCCGGACAACCGGACGTATTCAGACCAAGCCCCAGCGCTTATGCCCTGAAGCCATTGATTAAAATTCTAACCTCCGCCCCTTCAGGTCGCAACCCGACCGGAAATCACGAGCCCGTTGGCGCGGCGGCGTGGTCAACAGAGACTTAAACTGGGCCGGAACTTGGACTTGGCGGCGAACCGGTACTGAGATCGCCGATTTGGGCAAAAAAAGGGTTAATGCGGGGTTACCGGGGGCTCCAAACCGTCATTCCGGGGCGCCCGAAGGGCGAACCCGGAATCTCGAGATTCCGGGTTCGACGCTGCGCATCGCCCCAATATGACGGTGATTCAGCCCAGTTTCCGGCCGATATCGAGGAATTTCTGCCGCCGCATCTTGCGGATGGCTTCCCCATCAAAGTTCCGGAGCTCGTCGAAGGCCCTGGCGATGGCGTCGCCGGTGGTGGCGATCATGGCGGCGGGATCGCGATGGGCGCCGCCGACCGGCTCCTTCAGGATGGCGTCGATCACCCCGAAGCGCAGCATGTCCTGGGCGGTGATCTTCATGTTGTTGGCGGCTTCCTGCGCCTTGGAGCCGTCGCGCCAGAGGATCGAGGAGGCGGCTTCCGGCGAGATCACGCTGTAGATCGCGTGCTCCAGCATCAACACCTTGTTGGCGGTGGTGATGGCGATGGCGCCGCCCGACATGCCCTCGCCGGTGATGATGGCAACGTTCGGCACGGTCAGCGCCAGGCAGGCATCGGTCGAGCGCGCGATCGCCTCGGCCTGTCCCCGCTCCTCGGCGCCGATGCCGGGATAGGCGCCGGCGGAATCGGCCAGCGACAGCACCGGCAAGCCGAACCGCTCGGCCATCTCCATCAGCCGCACGCATTTGCGGTAGCCCTCGGGGCGCGCCATGCCGAAATTGTGCTTGATGCGGCTCTCGGTGGAATCGCCCTTTTCCTGGCCCATCACGCAGATCGCTTCACCGCGGAAGCGGCCGAACCCTGCGACCAGCGCCTCGTCCTCGCCGAACTTGCGGTCGCCGGCGAGCGGGGTGAACTCGGTGATCAGGCCTTTGATGAAATCGTTGAAATGCGGCCGCTGCGGATGCCGCGCCACCAGTGTCTTCTGCCACGGCGTCAGGTTTTGATAGAGGTCGGCCAGCGCCTGCGCGGCCTTGTCCTCGATCCGGCCGATCTCCTCGGCAATGTCGGTGCCGGAGGCGGCCAGCGTCCTGAGCTCGTCGACCTTGGAGTCGAGCTCGGCGACGGGCTTTTCGAAGTCGAGATAGCTGCGCATCTGGTCTGGCATGGTTTCAATATAGGGGGACGGGACGACGAGGCGAAGCGAGGTTGGCTTCAGATAAAGAAGTGTAGCTTCTTCAAGGGCTTGACCTGTGCGCATCGTGGAAGCGCGCCAAATCAGTGACAAGGCCACGGCTCTTTCTGCGGAGAAGTGGCCGAAGTCAAGGCGGTTTCGGTTGCAGTCCGTAGCCCGGATGGAGCGAAGCGCAATCCGGGAAGGTCTATCCGCGGGGTGAGATCCCGGATTTCGCTGCGCTCCATCCGGGCTACGGAGGGTCCTACTTCTCCGCCAGCGGGTGCAGGTCGCGCACCAGGCTCTTCAGCCGCTCCTCGACCACATGGGTATAGATCTGCGTCGTCGAGATATCGGTATGGCCGAGCAGGGTCTGCACGATGCGCAAGTCCGCGCCGTTATGCAGCAGGTGGCTGGCAAAGGCGTGCCGCAGCACGTGCGGAGAGACCAGCCGCGCCTGCAGTCCCGAGGCGACCGCGAGCTCCTTGAGGTCGCGGGCAAAATGCTGCCGCGTCAGATGCCCGCTCTCGCCGAAGGAGGGAAACAGCCATTTCGCGGCGGCGAGGCTGCCCTTCTTCTCGCCTTTCGCAGCTTCCGTTGCGGCGAGGTAATCCGCCATCGCCTGCCGCGAAGCCTCGTTCAGTGGTACCAGCCGTTCCTTGTTGCCCTTGCCGCGCACCACGATCATGCGGGCGTCGCGCTTGGCGGCCGATCGCGGCAGCGACACCAATTCGGAGACGCGCAGGCCCGTGGCGTAGAGCACCTCGAGCAGGCAATAGAGCCGCAAGGCCCGCAGCCGCTGCGAGGGCGAGGCGTCCGCCGCCTCGCTCATCTCCTTGGCGCGGCGGAGCATGCGGTCGACGTCCGAGATCGACAGCACCTTGGGCAGGCCGCGGCCGCGCTTGGGGCCGGACAGGATCGCGGCGGGATCTTCGGTCCGGATGCGCTCGTTCAGCAGAAAGCGGAACAGATGCCGCATCGCCGACAGCCGCCGCGCCACGCTGGAGGATTTGAAGCCGCGCGCATCGAGGTCGCCAAGATAGTCGCGCAGCGTTTGCGTCTCGGCGTCGACAAAGCTGTGGCCGACACGGGTCAGAAACTCGGAGAAATCGGTGAGGTCGCGTCTGTAAGCATCGAGCGTGTTGGGCCCAGCGCCCTGTTCCGCCGCGAGCATGTCGAGGAACAGGCCGGTGAGCTTGGCATCGGAGGGCCTGACGGCAGAGGGCTTGACGTCTGGGGGCTTGGCGGAGGATTTGCGCATGCCCTTCAGGCTAGCTCCTATTTCTTGAGAAACTTATCCGGCGGGATCGTCACCGTCATTTCCCGCGGCTTCGGATTGACGAAGTTGGCCAGCGCGAACACCGCGCCATAGACGATGCCGGCGATCACGGCGACGACCGTCAGGAAGCGGAACAGGCTGGGCATCGGGCAAGGTCTCGACGAGGGTCTTGATACGGGTCTTGAGCGGGCAAATTAACCAATGAAATCATCCAACATGTTCGCCGTTTCGTGGCAAGAGTCCTCTGGCGAGGGCCCCGAGGGGGTCGTATAGGTGGCCCGGATGCCGCCTTTGGCGGCAGTGTGAGATCCAATCGAGCGAGATAATGTCCGACGCCGTATTGCCAGCACAAGCGAGCCCTGAGGCCGACATCCTGTCGGCGCTGGGGCTGCGTTCGATCGTGCTGGTCGGCATGATGGGCGTCGGCAAGTCCACCATCGGCCGCCGCATGGCTCTCAGGCTCAAGCTGCCCTTTGTCGACGCCGACACCGAGATCGAGGCGGCGGCCGGCATGACCATACCGGAGATTTTCGAGCGCCACGGTGAGCCGTATTTCCGCGACGGCGAGGCCCGTGTGATCGCGCGCCTGCTCGAGGGCGGGCCGGTGGTGCTGGCAACCGGCGGCGGCGCCTTCATGCGCGAGGAGACGCGCAGCCGCATCGCGGCGAAAGCGATCTCGATCTGGCTCAGGGCAGACCACGACGTCATCATGCGGCGGGTGCGCCGCCGCGCCGACCGTCCCTTGCTGCAGACCGCCGATCCCGAGGGAACCGTGACGCGGCTGCTCACCGAGCGCGAGCCGGTTTATGGCAAGGCCAACATCACCATCGCCTCGCGCGACGTGCCGCATGACAAGATCGTTGAGGAATGCATCGAGACGCTGCACACCTATCTCTGTGGTCCACCACCAGCCCAATCTCCTGCCGATGTCGCGAGCGCCGTTCGATGACCGCCCCCCTGAAACATTCCGACCCTGTTCATGTCGACGTCGCGCTCGGGGATCGCGCCTATGACATCGTCATCGGCCGCGGCGTGCTGGCCTCGCTCGGCGAGCGCGTTGCCGCGTTGCGACCGGGTGTGCGCACCGCCATCGTCACCGACCGCACCGTCGCAAAATACTGGCTCGAGCCGGCGGAGGCCTCGCTCGCAGCTAGCGGCATTCCGACCGCGCGTGTCGTCGTCGAGGAAGGCGAGATCTCCAAGACCTATGCGGGCCTGGAAAAGGTCAGCGAGGCCCTGATTGCCGCCAAGATCGAGCGCAACGATCTCGTCATCGCGCTCGGCGGCGGCGTGGTCGGCGATCTCGCCGGCTTTGCCGCTGCGATCCTGCGCCGCGGCGTCGATTTCGTGCAGGTGCCGACCTCGCTGCTGGCGCAGGTCGATTCCTCCGTCGGTGGCAAGACCGGGATCAACTCGCCGCAGGGCAAGAATCTGCTCGGCGCCTTCCACCAGCCGGTGCTTGTCATTGCCGACACCGCGGTGCTCGACACGCTGTCGCCGCGGCAATTTCGCGCCGGCTATGCCGAGGTCGCCAAATACGGCGTGCTCGGCGACGAGGCCTTCTTCACCTGGCTCGAGAAGAACCATTCCGACATCTTCAAGGGCGGCTCGGCCCGCGAGCATGCGATCGCGACCTCCTGCCGCGCCAAGGCGGGCGTGGTCTCGCGCGACGAGCGCGAGACCGGCGAGCGCGCGCTGCTCAATCTCGGCCACACATTTGGCCACGCGCTGGAAGCCGCGACCGGTTTTTCGGATCGCCTGTTCCACGGCGAAGGCGTTGCCATCGGCATGACGCTGGCGGCGCAGTTCTCCGCAAAGCTCGGCATGATCGCGGAGGCGGACGCGATGCGCGTCGAGCGTCACCTGATCGCGGCAGGCCTCCCGACCCGCTTGCAGGACATTGCCGGCTTCGCGCAGGAAGGTCTTGCGGATGCCGACGCGCTGATGGCGCTGATGGCCCAGGACAAGAAGGTCAAGCGCGGCAAGCTCACCTTCATCCTGCTGGAGGCGGTCGGGCGCGCCGTCATCGCGAAAGATGTCGAGCCGACGCCGGTGCGCGACTTCCTGAAGGACAAGCTCGCCGTCAAGGCGTAACACGCGACCGAAGAGCGTTTTCGAGCGAAGTGGTGACCTGTTCGCGTCAAAAAAACGCGTCATTACAAGGATGTTGAGTGCTGCATGGATTGGCTCGGCTTCACCATCGTCATCATCTGCCTGCTGGTCTCGGGCTTCTTTGCCGCGAGCGAGACCGCGCTCACCGGTGCCTCGCGCGCCAGCATGCTCAGACTCTCCAAACAAGGTAATCGCGACGCCGACGTGGTCTCGCAGCTGCTCGACATGCGCGAGCGCCTGATCGGCGCACTGCTGCTCGGCAACAACATCGCCAATATCACCGCCTCGGCGCTGGCGACGTCCATCTTCACCGCGTGGTTCGGCGATGTCGGCGTGCTCTATGCCACCGGCGTGATGACGGCGCTGGTCGTGATCTTCGCCGAGGTGTTGCCCAAGACCATCGCCATCAACGCACCGGATCGCATGGCGCTCGCGGTGGCGCGCCCGATGCGGCTGACCATGTATGTGCTGGGGCCGCTGCTGCGGGTGGTGGAGGTCATCGTCCGCGTCTTGATGCGTCTGTTCGGCCTCGCCGGCGAGCACCAGGCGATCCTGTCGCCGACCGAGCGCCTGCGCGGCGCGGTCGATCTGTTGCATCACGAGGGCAAGGTCGAGAAGCAGGACCGCGACATGCTCGGCGGCCTGCTGGACTTACGCGAGCTCCAGGTCTCCGACGTCATGATCCATCGCACCGAGATGATGATGATCAACGCCGACATGCCGCCGGACGATCTGGTGCGCGAGGTGCTGGCGACCGAATACACCCGCATCCCGCTCTGGCGCGAGAAGCCGGAAAACATCATCGGCGTGCTCCACGCCAAGGATCTGTTGCGCGCGATCCGCGCCTCCGACGGTGATACCTCGCGCATCGACGTCTCCACCATTGCGCTGCCGCCCTGGTTCGTGCCGGAGATGCGGCCGCTCGCCGAGCAGCTCAAGGCGTTCCGCCGGCGCAAAACCCATTTCGCGCTCGTGGTCGACGAGTATGGCGAAGTTGAAGGTCTGGTGACGCTGGAAGACATTCTGGAAGAGATCGTCGGCGACATCTCCGACGAGCATGACGTCGTGGTCGCGGGCGTGCGCGCCCAGCCTGACGGCTCCGTCGTGGTCGACGGCTCGGTACCGATCCGTGACCTCAACCGCGCCATGGACTGGCGCCTGCCCGATGAAGAGGCAACCACGGTCGCTGGCCTCGTCATTCACGAAGCGCGCTCGATCCCCGACCGCGGCCAGAGCTTTACCTTCCACGGTTTCCGTTTCCGCGTCCTGCGCCGCGAACGCAACCGCATCACCGCGCTCCGTATTTCACCGGTCCCGCGCGAGGCCGAGATGGAAGAGGTGAAGCCGAGACGGGCGGGGACGTCGTTCTAGCCTTCGGTCATTCCGGGGCGATGCGAAGCATCGAACCCGGAATCTCGAGATTCTCAGGGGCGCCATTGCGCCCCGTAGTTCGGCTCTTCGAGCCGCCCCGGAATGACTGAGCTAATTTTCCCCCGGCGCCTGCGCGTGGATCGCCAGTGCATGCACGCTGCCGGAAAGTTCCGCGGCCAGCGCCGCATTTATCATGCGGTGACGGTCGACCCGGCTCTTCCCTTTGAAGGCCGCAGACACGATATAGACACGGAAGTGCGTCTCGCCGCTCGGCCGATGGCCGGAATGGCCCTCATGCAAATGTGACTCGTCGACGACTTGCAGGCTTTCCGGCGTGAAAGCTTCCTGCAACTTGTTGCTGATAGTATCTTTCATGACCATGAGTGCCATTAAATCCTGCGATCGCGCTCCGTCAATTGCATAGGCCCGCCTCCCGCGGCCGTACTTCAACGGATGCCGAAGTGAAACTTCGGCTACGGGTTTCGTTCTAATTGCAATGTCAAGACTTGAAGGTTTTTGCATTGCGTAGTCAAAGTCAGCCATGCCGATCGATTCATCAAAGTTCTTCGACTCCATCCGCGTGAAGCCGCGGGGCAAGCAGGCCGAAGTGAAGCCGCGCGACACCGCGGTCGGTTGCGAATGGGCCGGGTGCCAGAACAAGGGCGCGCACCGCGCGCCGAAGGGCCGCGAGAACCAGCGTGAGTACTGGCACTTCTGCCTGGACCACGTGCGCGAGTACAACCAGAACTACAATTTTTTCTCCGGCATGAATGCCGACGCCGTCGCGCGCTATCAGAAGGACGCGCTGACCGGCCATCGCCCGACCTGGAAGATGGGCGCCAATGGCGGCAAGAAGGGTGCGGAAGCCGAGATCGACATGGCGTCCGATCCGTTCAGCATGTTCAGTGAGATCAACGGCCGCGCCACCTGGCGCAAGGGCCCGGAGGCCGAGCCCAAGGCCGAAACGCGCAAGGTCATGAACGCCGAGCGCAAGGCGCTCCAGGTCATGGGCCTCGGCCCGAACTCCACCCTCGCCGACGTCAAGAGCAAGTACAAGGCGCTGGTCAAGCAGCACCACCCCGACGCCAACGGCGGCGACCGCTCCACCGAGGATCGCCTGATCGAGATCATCAAGGCGTATAATTATCTGAAGACGGTGGTGCGGGAGGCGTAAGGGCCTCCTGGTGTGGTCCCGGCTTTTGCCGCGGCGACAGTATCGTAGGGTGGGCAAAGCGTAGCGTGCCCACGCATTTTTTTCTGTGATCGAGAGAGATGGTGGGCACGGCGCAAACGCGCCTTTGCCCACCCTACGATTTTGGAATGCTTGGCGAGATCCGTAGCCCGGATGGAGCGCAAGCGTAATCCGGGGTCTTTCTCACACAACGACGACTTTCCCGGATTACGCGGAGCCTGTCATCGGGCGGCGCTTCGCGCCGACCCGTTGGCCCCATCCGGGCTACGCATTTCCTATGCCTTCGGCATCGCCCCCACATAGGACGAGCTCGGCCGGATCAACCGCCCGGTCCGCTGCTGCTCGCGTGCATGCGCGGTCCAGCCGGCGCTACGCGCCACCGCGAAGATCGGGGTGAACGCCTGCCTTGGGATCGCCAGCGCATCGAGCAGGATCGCGGTGAAGAATTCGACATTGGTCTCCAGCGGCCGGTCCGGATTCTTCTTGCGCAAGGCTGCGCGGATATAGGCCTCGACCTCGCCGGCAAACGGCAGGTCGGTGCCGTTGGAGGCCAGCGCCTCGACCGCGGTCTTGAGCACATCCGTACGCGGATCGCGCACGCGATAGACGCGATGGCCAAAGCCCATCATGCGCTCGCCGCGCGCCAGCGCCGCATCGACCCAGGGCTGGATCCGCTCGCGCGTGCCGATCGCATCCAGCATTTCCAGCACCGGCTCCGGCGCGCCGCCATGCAGCGGACCGGTCAGCGCGCAATAGCCGGCGGTGACCGCGGCGAACAGATCGGCCTGCGTCGAGGCGACGACGCGCGCGGTGAAGGTCGAGGCGTTCATGCCGTGGTCGCTGGCGGTGACGAGATAGGCATCGAGCGCGCTGACCTCGCGCGCTGCGGGCGCGCGCCCGTGCAGCATACGCAGCGTATCGGCGGCGTGGCTCACGGTCGGATCAGGCGCGACCGGGTCGAGACCTTTCGCGCGGCGGACCAGCGCGCCGGCGATCACCGGAAACGCGCCGACGATGGTCGCTTCATGCTCCAGCCCGTGCTCGGCGCGGAGACCCGCAACCGCTGCACGAAATCCGTCGATGATGCCCATGCCGCGCGTTGCCGGCAGCAGCTGGTCCAGCCGCGCGAAGGCCCGCTCGCGTGCCGCGCCGAGGCTCGAGCGCACATTGGCTTCGGTGAGGGCGGTCTTGCTGGCGCCGTTCCAAAGCCGTGCGGTGACGCCCTCGAAGCTGGAGATCGCGGCGAGGCGGCCGACATGCTCGCCCGCGATGATCAGCTCGCCGCGTTCACCGTCGACATGGCTCAGCACGGTTTCGGCCGCGGGAACGCCGTCCAGCCCGATCTGGCTTTTGGTGAGGTGGATGTTCATGGCCCAAATCTCCCTTTTTTGCACTGCACCTGGAGAAGATCAGGCCTCTCGACAGATTGATCAATCTTGATTACATGAATCAATATGAAAAATTCCGACGGCCTTTACCTCTCTGCCCGGGAAGCTGCTGCCGAGCTCGCGATCTCGCCGGCGACCCTTTACGCCTATGTCAGCCGCGGCCTGATCCGCTCCGAGCCGACGCCGGACTCGCGCAAGAACCGCTATCGCGCCGAGGACGTCCGCGCCTTGAAGGAGCGCCGGGTGCCGTCGCCGGAGCCGCGCGGCCTGCGCAGCTTCGATGCCGACTTGCCTGTGATGGACACGGAGATCTCGACCATCACCGAGGAGGGCGCGATCTATCGCGGCGTGAACTGCATCGATCTCGCCGAGAACGACACGCTGGAGCACACGGCAACGCTGCTCTGGGACGTCTCCGACGTCGATCCGTTCGCGCCTGACAACCAGCCGAAGATCTCCGAGGAGATGGGCACGATCGCGCAAGCCGCGCGGCGCGCAGCGCCGATCGATCGCGCCATCGCGGTGCTTGCATTGGCGGCCAGCGCCGATTCCCGCGCCTTCACCCGCGCGCCCGATGGCCGTGCGCTGGTCGGCGCGCGCATCGTCCGGCTCCTTGTTGCCACCATGCTGAATGCCGAGCCGTCATCCGAGCCGCTGCATCAGCAGATCGCGCGCGCCTGGGCTCCCGATAACAAGCACGCGCCTGATCTGATCCGACGCGCACTGGTGCTGCTCGCCGACCACGAATTGAATGCGTCGACCTTCACCGCGCGCTGCGCGGCCTCGACCGGGCTCAATCTCTATGATGCCGTGATCGCCGGCCTCGCTGCGCTGAAAGGCCCAAAGCATGGTGGCGCCGGCGTGCTCGCCTCGCAACTGGTCAAGGCGCTGGTCGACCGCGATGCCGAACCGATGGTGCGCGAGCGCGTCGCGCTGGGCGAGCGCTTTCCGGGCTTTGGCCACGGCGTCTACAAGCGCGGCGATCCCCGCGCACAATCGCTGCTGAACGCGCTGGCGCGCACTGGGGCGCCGCGCAAATTCACCAAAGAAGTGCCGGAGCGGATCGCGGAAGCGACCGGCGAGTTCGTCAACATCGACTACGTGCTCGCCGTGCTCGTCCACGCGCTGCGGCTGCCTGCCGGCAGCGAGCTCGCCTTGTTTGCCATGGCCCGCAGCGTCGGCTGGATCGCCCATGCGAGCGAGCAATTGCAGTTCGGGAAGTTGATCCGGCCAAGGGCGAGATATGTGGGGCCGGCGCCGGGGCGGAGGGCGGGGGCTGCGAGTTAAATATCTGGGCGCTCCACTCTCCGCTGCTGTCGTCCCGGCCTAGTGCGCAATTGCGCACGGGGGGCCGGGACCCATACCGCGTGATTTACCGGTTGCGGACGCTAGCAGTACCGGATGAGTCTTCGCCAAACCGCTCCCTGTGGTTATGGGCCCGGCCTTCGCCGGGACGACGCCTATGGTGTGGAGGCTACTCAGGCCCGCGGCTTGGCCTCCGCGACGGTGCCTCCATTGCGCCGGCGATGGATCCACACCGTCACGCCGATCACGATCGCCACGGCAACCACCGTCAAAATCCACATGTGCTTGAATGGATGCCCCTCGTGCGGCACGCCGAAATATTGGTGGAAGGCCGATACCGCCAGCACGCCCGGCAGCACATGGGCGGGCGCCCAGACCAGGATCGCCGGGATGTTGACCGCGTAAAACCGCGCCGGCTCCATCCCCAGGGCACCCGCCGTGATGGGCACGAAGGCGCGGATCGGCGGCACGAAGCGGGCGAAGAACACGGCCCAGGTGCCGAAGCGGTGAAAGAAGGTCTCGCTCTCCTCGACCACGCGTGGGTAATTGGTCAGCGGCCAGGTGTTGAGGATCTTGCGCTGCTGCCGGTGACCGAGCCAATAGGCCGAGCCGTCGCCGATCACGGCGCCAAGCGCGGCTGCCAGCAGTACCCATTGCAGTTTGAGTTCGCCGCCCGGAACCAGCGCGCTCAGCGCCAGGATGATGGTCGAGCCGGGAATGACCGAGCCCACCACCGGGACGGCTTCGAGCAGCGCCGCCAGGAACAGGGTCAGGTAGGCCAGCCACGCATGGACTGAGACGAAGGAGATGAGGGGGTCAAGGAAGGACGTCACGAGGTCTCTGTAGCAGACTGGAGCAATCGGGTTCAGACCCTTACATAAGTAAGCGGCGGCGATGGAAGTGCCATTCGCGTTGCCATTCGCGTTGCGTTCCCCTTGGGCAGGCGCCTGTCTGGCGCGCAATTTGGGCGAGATTTGCAGGGCAGCCTTCCAAAAATCGCGCTCCTTGCCTATCTAAATGAAAAGACAACGGAACTTTGATTGCAGGGCGGGCTTCTGCCGGCACGTTGTCTCTGATAGGTTCGAAAGCGCACCCAGCCGCAGCCAACGTGCAAATAACTGGTCTCGGGATCGCCCGGGGCCTCGGAGGATTGATGACGACCGCCGCCCTGTCCAAAGTTGAGGAAGTTTCCGGTTTGCCCGACATGAAGGTGTCGGTGCGCCAGGTGTTCGGGATCGACAGCGATCTCGAAGTGCCGGCCTATTCCGAAGTCGATCCTCACGTCCCGGAAGTCGATTCCGACTACCGTTTCGACCGCGCCACCACGCTTGCCATTCTCGCCGGCTTCGCCCGCAACCGCCGCGTGATGGTCACCGGTTATCACGGCACCGGTAAGTCCACCCATATCGAGCAGGTCGCTGCCCGGCTGAACTGGCCCTGCGTGCGCGTCAACCTCGACAGCCACATCAGCCGTATCGACCTCGTCGGCAAGGACTCGATCGTGGTCCGCGACGGCAAGCAGGTCACTGAGTTTCGTGACGGCATCCTGCCCTGGGCGCTGCAGAACAACGTCGCGCTGGTGTTCGACGAATACGACGCCGGCCGCCCTGACGTGATGTTCGTGATCCAGCGCGTGCTCGAAGTCTCCGGCCGCCTGACGCTCCTGGACCAGAACAAGGTGATCAAGCCGCATCCGGCGTTCCGCCTGTTCGCGACCGCCAACACGGTCGGTCTCGGCGACACCTCGGGCCTCTATCACGGCACCCAGCAGATCAACCAGGGCCAGATGGACCGCTGGTCGATCGTCACCACGCTCAACTATCTCAGCCATGACGAGGAAGTCGAGATCGTACTGGCCAAGGCCAAGCATTATCGCACCCAGGAAGGCCGCGACATCGTCAACAAGATGGTGCGCCTTGCCGATCTCACCCGCAACGCCTTCGCCAATGGCGATCTCTCGACGGTGATGAGCCCCCGTACGGTGATCACCTGGGCGGAAAACTCCGATATCTTCGGCGATATCGGGTTCGCCTTCCGCGTCACCTTCCTCAACAAGTGCGACGAGCTCGAGCGTCCCCTGGTCGCCGAGTTCTACCAGCGCTGCTTCAACGCAGAGCTGCCGGAATCGGCGGTGAACGTGGCGCTATCCTGATCTCTCTCGGCATGTCGTCCCGGCCGAGTGCGCAATTGCGCACGGGGGGCCGGGACCCATATCGCGTGATGTCTTGATTGAAGCGACGTTGATAGTTTCCCTGACCCAACGAACGCCGGTGGTTATGGGTCCCGGCTCCGGTGCGCGATTGCGCACCAGGCCGGGACGACGGTGAGATCGAGATGAGCACGCCTTCCAACTCCAAATTCCGCAACAGCAAGGAAGCCCCGACCGAGCCGTTCAAGCGCTCGGTGGCGTCCTGCCTGAAGGCGATCGCAAAGTCGCCCGAGCTCGACGTCTCCTTTGCGGCCGAGCGCCCGGGCCTCGCGCCGGGCAAAGCCCGCTTGCCCGAGCCGGCGCGCAAAATGACAAAACGCGACGCCGCGATCGTGCGCGGCCACGCGGACTCGATCGCGCTGAAGATCGCCTGTCACGATCCGAAAGTTCATCGCAAGCTGATGCCCGGCAATCCGCAGGCGCGCGGCGTGTTCGAGGCGGTCGAGCAGGCGAGAGTCGAGGCGATCGGTGCGCGTCGCATGGCGGGCGTTGCCCGGAATCTCACCGCGATGCTCGACGACCACTTCCACCGCGGCAAGTTCGACGAGATCACCGACCGCGCCGATGCGCCGCTGGCCGATGCGCTGGCGATGCTGGTGCGCGAGCGCCTCACGGGTCTGGCGCCGCCCACGGCCGCCAGGAAGATGGTCGATCTCTGGCGTCCCATTCTCGAAGACAAGATCGGCAAGCGGCTCGACCGGCTCGATGGCGTGGTCGAGGACCAGACCAAGTTCGGCGATGCCGTGCATGACCTCCTCACCGCGCTCGACCTCGGCGATGAGCGCAGCGCCGACAGCGAGGACGACGAGGACAACGACGAGAACCAGGACGGCGACAACGATCAGTCCGGCGCGGAAGGCTCGCCCGATTCCGACGCCGCGCAGGAGATGAGCGCCGACCAGGCGCAGGCTTCATCAGAGGAGATGAGCGAGAGCGCGATGGAAAGCGCGCAGGCCTCGACCTCCGATACCTTCGACGACGGCGAGCTTGGCGACGACGAGACGCCGGGCGAGGCGACGCGTCCGAACCAGCATGGCAAGAACGAGCCGCGCGGGCCGGAATATCACGCCTTCGCGCCGAAATTCGACGAGGTCATCGCCGCCGAGGATCTCTGCGACCATGACGAGCTGGAGCGCCTGCGCGCCTATCTCGACAAGCAGCTTGCGCATCTCCAGGGCATCGTTGCCCGCCTCGCCAACCGCCTGCAGCGCCGGTTGATGGCGCAGCAGAACCGCGCCTGGGAGTTCGATCTCGAAGAGGGCATTCTGGACCCCGCCCGCCTGTCGCGCGTCGTCACCGATCCCTATCACCCGCTGTCCTTCATGCACGAGAAGGAGGCGACGTTCCGCGACACCGTCGTCACGCTGCTGCTCGACAATTCCGGCTCGATGCGCGGACGCCCGATCACGGTCGCCGCCACCTGCGCCGACATTCTGGCGCGCACGCTGGAGCGTTGCGGCGTCAAGGTCGAGATCCTCGGCTTCACCACGCGCGCCTGGAAGGGCGGGCAATCGCGCGAGGCGTGGCTGGCCGCCGGCAAGCCGGCCAATCCCGGCCGCCTCAACGATCTGCGCCACATCATCTACAAATCCGCCGACGCCCCCTGGCGCCGTGCGCGGAAGAATCTCGGCCTGATGATGCGCGAGGGGCTGCTGAAGGAGAACATCGACGGCGAGGCGCTGGACTGGGCGCACAAGCGCCTGCTCGGCCGCCCCGAGCAGCGCAAGATCCTGATGATGATCTCGGACGGCGCGCCGGTCGACGATTCCACGCTGTCGGTCAATCCCGGCAATTATCTCGAGCGGCATCTGCGCCACATCATCGAGGAGATCGAGACCCGCTCGCCGGTCGAGCTGATCGCGATCGGCATCGGCCATGACGTGACGCGCTACTATCGCCGCGCGGTGACGATCGTGGATGCCGAGGAGCTCGGCGGCGCCATCACCGAGAAGCTCGCCGAACTCTTCAGCGAGACCAACGCCGCGCCCACGCAACCGGCCGGTCGCCCGCGACGCAAACTGCATTCGTGAGCACGGATCGATCCCGCCGCAGCTTTGTTGGTCACGCGGCGGCGGGATTTTCCACTCTCGCTTTGCCCGGGCTCGCACAAGCAGAGGTCAAGCCGGCGCAGTTCGAGCACGGCGTCAGCGAGCCCGTCAGCATCGAGGTCAATGCGCGGCCGATTCCGTTCTTCGAGCCGCGCGATCGTTCGCGCGTGCGCTTCGGCTCATTGCAATATCGCAGCGGGCTGGTGCTGACCTCGCCGCATCGCGGCTTCGGCGGCCTCTCCGGCTTCCGCTTCCTCGATGCCAAGGGCGAGCGCTTCCTGGCGCTGTCGGATCAAGGCACCTGGTTCACCGGTGCCATCCGCTATGACGGCGGCAGGATGGTCGGCCTCGCCGATGTCGAGGCCGCGCCGGTGCTGAACGCGGAGGGCCGCCCGATCACCGAGAAGCGGCTCTGGTACGACACCGAGTCGCTCGCGCGCGACGGCTCGCTGGTCTATGTCGGGCTCGAGCGCGTCAACCAGATCATGCGCTTCGACTTCGCACACGGCGGCACGCGCGCCCGCGGCGAGGTGATCCCGACGCCATCAGCGATCCGCAAGCTGCCGGTCAACAAGGGGCTCGAGGCGCTGGTGTTCGTGCCGAAAGGCAAGAGCACGCCGCTCGCCGGCACGCTTATAGCGTTCTCGGAGCGCGGGCTCGATGCCGACGGCAATCTGGTCGCCTTCCTGATCGGTGGCCCGTCGCCCGGCCAGTTCGCCGTGCGCCGTACCGACAAGTTCGACATCAGCGACGCCGTGCTGCTGCCATCAGGCGAGCTGCTCATCCTCGAGCGCAAATTCTCCTGGTTCACCGGCATCGACATCCGCATCCGTTCGATCCCCCTGAAATCGATCGCGCCGGGCGCGCTGGTCGACGGCTTTGAGCTGTTTCGCGCCGATCTCGGCCACGAGGTCGACAACATGGAGGGCATCGACGCCCACGTCACTGATGACGGCGAGACCGTGCTGACCATGGTGTCGGACGACAATTTCTCCCTGCTCCAGCGCACCCTGCTGCTGCAATTCACGCTGGTGGAGTAGGTTGAATGTCGGCTGCCCCTGCGCCGACACACCATCATGCCCGACCGCCGCGCCGTCCTGGCTCTGCTCCTCGCCGTCGCCGCCTCGCCCGCTTTGGCGACGGCCGAGCACAAATACGGCAAGCGTGAATACCCCATCATCCAGGGTGGCAAAGCGCCGAACGGAAAGCTCTCTGTTGCCGCGCATGGCGAGGGCGATGCCGGCTCGGAGAATTTCCGCCTCTCATTGATGGCGGAGCCCGCGCATCGCAAGCTGATGACCCTTCCCAATGTCAAAGACGACAACATCCTGGACTCGGCGCCGGATGCCTTCCACGCCGCCTGGTCGGCGGACTCGCGCTTTGTCGCAGTGTCGTTCCGCAGCGAGCGCCACGTCGTCACGCTGAACATTTATGACATCAACGGCACCAGGGCGAAGCTGCTCGACGGCCCCGACCTGTTCCGCGACGTCACCGGCCGCAGCGTCGGTCGCGACCACGACCTCGACGTGCGCTCCTCGGTGCCTGATTTCACCTGGGCGGCCCCGCGCCGCTTCCATCTCACCGAATACCGGGTCCTGGTTGCTGATGACGCCAGGCTTCTCGACAAGCTCGGCCCTCTCGCCAGGACGCTGAAGTATGACGGTGACGGCACCATGATCGAGTTCTCGGCGGTGGCGGATGGCGAGCTTCTGCCCGACGGCAGGATCCGCATGGGCAAGCCGACGCCGGGGAAGTTCGTGGATTCGCCGTAGGGGGCGCGCCCCCCGCAATGCATGGCCCCGCTATCCGCCATGCCGACCGCGCATCTCGCAATTCGCCGCCCAGCCACTAAACTTCATGCAATCGCTTCCATCCCTCGCTGTCCCGGATCCCCCTCGCATGAGCGCCCTGTTTTCCCCGATCAAGCTGCGCGGCCTGACCCTAGAGAACCGCGTCGTGGTGTCGCCGATGTGCCAGTATTCGGCCGAGGACGGCGTTCCCACCGATTGGCACTTCACCCACATCAACAACCTGGCGCTGTCGGGGGCTGCGATGTTCTGCATCGAGGCGACCCATGTCGAGGCGATCGGCCGCATCACGCCGGGCTGTCTCGGCCTCTACAGCGACGCCTCCGAGGCCGCGCTGAAGCAGATCCTCGGCTCGGTGCGCAAGTATTCGCACACCGCCATCGCGATGCAGCTCGCCCATGCCGGCCGCAAAGCCTCCAGCGCGCGCCCCTGGGACGGCGGCCAGCTCATTCCGCTCGAGCAAGGCGGCTGGCAGACGGTGGCGCCGTCGGCGATCCCGCACAAGGAGGGCGAGGCCGCGCCGCTCGCGCTAGATAGCGCCGGCCTGAAGCGCATCCGCGAGGCCTTCGTCGACGCAGCGAAGCGCGCGACGCGCATCGGCATCGACGCGATCGAGCTGCACGGCGCGCACGGCTATCTCATGCACGAGTTCCTGTCGCCGCTCTCGAACAGGCGCACCGACGAATATGGCGGTTCCCTGCAGAACCGGATGCGCTTCCCGCTGGAAATCTTTGAAGCCGTGCGCGCCGTGTTCCCGGAAAACAAGCCGGTCGGGATGCGGGTGTCCTCGACCGATTGGGTCGAGGGCGGCTGGGATCTGGGCCAGACCATCGAATTTGCGCGGGCGTTGAAGGCGCGCGGCGTCGACTGGATCGATGCCTCCTCCGGCGGCGTCTCGCCGCTGCAGAAGATCACGCTCGGCCCCGGCTATCAGGTCCAGTTCGCCGACGCGATCAAGCGCGAGACCGGCGTGCCGACCATTGCGGTCGGCCTGATCACCGAAGCGAAGCACGCCGAGGAGATCGTCGCGAGTGGCAAAGCCGACATGGTCGCGCTCGGCCGCGCCATGCTCTACGACCCCCGCTGGGGCTGGCACGCCGCCGCCGAACTTGGCGGCGAAGTCGAGGCCCCACCGCAATATTGGCGTTCGCAGCCCTCGACCCAGAAGGCGCTGTTCGGCAGGACGACGTTCGGGGCAAGGTGAGGTGGCTGCTGCACTCACCTCACGCATCCGTAACCCCCCTTAGCTTTCACCAGCCGGCAAACTGGCCTAACCTCCGCGCATCATCACGGAGGTCCGCCATGCGGTTTCGTGTTCGCAAGACTGCCCACGTGTTCGAGCGATTGGGCCTCGCGATGGCTGGCGCGGCGTGCGGGCTGTTCGTGGGCGCCTATGTCGGATCGGCGATATCAGCGCTGACAACGCAGGGCTTCCTGCTGCTGATGATGGTGCTCGGTGCGATCGGCTTCTATCTCGGCATCGACACGCCGCAGCTGCCGTTCGACGACGCGCACAGCCACATCGACGCCGCCGAGCTGCTCAGTTCCGCCGGCACGCTCTGCGCCACGCTCGCCGCGCTCGTCTCCGTCGCCGTCATCGTGCTCCGCCTCGAGCCCCACGACGCGCTGACCTGGCTGGCGCTGCTGGGCTGGATCGGCGGCGTCGCCATGCAGATCGTCGCGGGCGCGAAGGCGCGGATGCGGAAGGCGTGAGGGAGCGGGTCAGGCTTCGCCCATTCCGCCGTCGTCCTGGCGAAAGACCTTAAAACACCACGCCCACCCGCGTGCCGCGTTTCCACGCGATCCTGCAGCGCTTCTTGGTGTTGACGTGCAGCAGCTCGAACCGATCGGGGATCTTCACCTGCCCGCCGAGATCGACGCAGGCCCCGCCGGGCGAATAGTCGATCAGCGTGCACGGGATCACCGGCGCGCGCGGGTCGGTGATGATCTTGGCCTGGCGCGACACCAGGCCTGATGGCTTCACACGGGCAAACCTTCGCGGGAATTGTGGCACGTGTCCTCCTGCTCCGCCGCTCATGCGGAGGTCTCGACGGTCATGATGCCGGTGATGTGATGCGATCGCGCTAAAGCGGGGCTGAGAATTTTAATGAAAAGTAGCGGCGATTGCAGAATGCGGAGGTAGTGGGGTGGTGTAGCGCGAGCCAGCCGCCTCATTCTCCGTCATTGCGAGCGCAGCGAAGCAATCCAGAGTGTCTCCGCGGGAAGATTCTGGATTGCTTCGCTACNNNNGGGAAGGGGCCGCCGTTATCCCGCCTCCACCGTCTCCACCCCCGCCGCCAGATCCACCCCCGGCGGCACCGGCATCGGCACCGTCACGAAATCCTTCGGCAAATTCACTGGCCGATAGTCCGGCTCGACGTCCATCCGCTTCAGCACGCTCTCATGCACATGCGCGCCTTCAGGGATGAAGCGCGGCTCGGCGTCGGGAATGTAGAACCCCGCCACCACCTTCCGCTCCGGCCATTCCCGGTATTTCGCGCGCTTCGGCAGATATTCCAGCACGCGCCAGAGTGCCGTCATCGAATTGTGCAAGCCCCCCGCCTTGCCGGTGAACGCGGGCGGGACATATTGGAACGGCGAGTTCTTGCGCTGGATCCCCCAGGCGAGCTGGTTCACGGTGCGCTTGTTGAAGTTCAGCCCGGCCCTTTCCGCTTCCTCGATCATCCACAGCAGCGGATATTTCGACTCGGCACTCTCGGCTTCCGGATAGCCGCCGCCGACGTCGCAATGCACGCCTGAGAACCACACCTGCATGATGTCCTGCCCCACCTTTTTCTCGTCGGGCACGTAGCGGTTGCTCCAATATTCCTGCGGCTCCTCATACGCCTTGAGGCGGAACATGCGCCGCCGCTCGTCGATCGCGATCGCCTGGCGGAAGATGTTGACGCTCGGATTGCGCCTGACGAAGGCGAGCTCCTCCAGCGTGAACACCAGGAAGAACACGTCGCGCCGCGGCACGATCACGCTTGCCACCGTGTCCCAGACGCCGATGAAGTGGATGGTCGGCCAGCGCGTCGAGGTGATGCGCGCGAACTGCGCGGCAAGGTCGAATGCGTCCTTCGGCAGCGGCCCCTGGTCGTCGACCACGATATCCTTGAGGTCCTCGATGTCGTTGCCGCGCCCGAGCCCGGAATATTGCTTGTAGGCGACAAGGCCACTGCCTGCGAGGTTCGCCTGCTCCGGCGAGATCAGGCCGACTTTATGGATCAGCCCCGCCAGCACGCGCACGGTATAGGCGCCGCGCGAAAAGCCGAACAGATAGATGCGGTCGCCGGCCGCATAATGCCCGATCAGGAAGCAATAGGCTGAGAGCACGTTGTCATCGAGCCCGTAGCCGGTGGCGAGCCCCAGCACCAGCCTGATGTTGGCCTTCCACCTGTTCCAGGTCGACGGCTCCGTCACCGTGCCGACCCCGGGATCGTAAAACACCATCTGCCGGGGATGGGTCTTGTCGGTCTTGCGCAGGCAGCGATACAGCTTCAGGACGTTGGAGATGTTCTCGCTGATCTCGTTGCCGGTGCCGTCACAGCAGATGACGAGGTTTTTCGACTCGGGTTTGGCCGCGTACTCCATGGGATGCGCCTCCGGGTGATGCTACCGGGGCGAGTATAGCCGAAATGCGCGGCGGCGAGGAGACGGCAGTGCTTGCCGCGAGCGCCGGTGCGCTCCCTCGCCCGCCCGCGGGGAGAGGGTTGGGGTGAGCGGAAGTCTCCGCGGGGTCGGTGAGAGTTGGACTCGTGGAGAGTCCCCCTCACCCGGAATTTGCGCAGCAAATTCCGACCTCTCCCCACAAGCGGGGCGAGGTGAAAAGCACCGGCTCCGCGACAATCGCGAATCTACTTCTTCTTCCCCGGCCCGAAATCCGGCTGCCAATTCGCGTCCTTGCGGCTAGGCGCTGCGGCGATCACCTTGGCCTTGTCCTTCTTCGGCTTCTTGGCTTCACGATTGCTGCGTTGCTGTCCCTTGGCCATTTTCGTCTCCTCCAAAAGGTTTCGAGTGAACTTGGCTTGACCGATGGCAACGTGTGCATCCCGCGCGACGCGCAGGTGCATAACAGAGGTACGCCTGTAGCGCACCGATAGCGAGAGCTAAAACGCCGCGCTGCAAGCGCGCTAACCCCCTCAACTTCTATGCCGCACTCCCAGCCGAAGAACACCCGCCACCGCGCGCCGGTGACCGCACAGTTCGACGATTTCGCGAGACTTGGCGGAGATAGTTGAAGCGGGCGACGGGCGCTTGCGGTAGCCACGGCTCGCGCCCGGAAATAAGTGTCGTCGCGGCCGAGTGCGCAATTGCGCACGGGAGCCAGGTCCCATAACCACCGCAGCGAGTTGTTGCGGATAGTTGTGCCACAGCGTGCTTCGACAGGAGTAGATCGGGGTAATGGTCCTGGCCCGCAGCCTCGGCTGTTGACATTAACCGTCCGTTAACCATGCGGTCGCCTAATGTCGGCGATGGGGGGATTCACCATGCCGGCCCATGTGACGCGACTGAAGTTGATGCCTGTTTCGGCCGATCCGGCCATCCAGTCGGTGGCGAGGCTGGCGGTACGCGCCAGGGCCGTCCTACAGGGCAAAACGCCTGTCCTACGGAGCAAAGCCATGTTCGGAAAGGACGACCTCGTGGAACATCTCAGCCGCGATCTCGATCGCGCGCGCGAAAGACGCGACGCACTCGCATCCGAAGCCACGAACCTGACGGCCCAGATCGCCGAAATCGAAGCCCGCCTTTCGGAGGAAAAGAAAAGGCGGGAGCGCGAGCGCGTCCTGGGCGAGATCGAAGCGATCAAGACGCGAATCAAGCAAGCCGCCGGCGCATTTGCACCTGTCGTCGACGGTCTCTCGAAGGCGATCGAGCAGGCTACGGCAGTCGTGCCCGAGGCGCGCGAGCTCAATAGTTTCCTGGTGTCGGTGGCGAGCGAGATCGACAGCGTGCTCGATCCCCTGTTGCGCGAACTTGATCAGCGCGCGGATGGGGTGCGAGGGGGACAGGCCGTGCCGGAGCTGCCGAGTCCGGCCCATGAAGCGCCGCCAGTCGAGCTGCCGAAAGACACCAACGAGCGCCTGCTTCGCTTCCCGGCTTGGCTGTCTCGCGACAAGGAGGCGGACAAGAAGGAAACCGCAGAGAGCTCGCGCAGCACGGCAGCGTGAAGCATCGACGCGCTGCGCGGCTTAAGAAGCGACGGAAAATGCGGCCAGCATTTTCAGGAACTTCCTATTCACTTTTCGTCATGCCCGGGCTTGTCCCGGGCATCCATGT
>NZ_LJYG01000055.1:59494-62294 GCF_001440035.1 Bradyrhizobium manausense
GGATGGCCGGGTCAAGCCCGGCCATGACGATGTGGAGGCATCGCACTCAAGCTCACGAAGGCAAACGTGATTGTTCCGCGCTTGGCAGGCAACCGCGCTCCAGCCACTCAATTGGCCGCGCGGCGCAGGAAGGCCGGGATATCGAGAACGGCCTCGTCGGGCGCATTGCGCGCAGGCGCGCGGCCTTGGGGATGCAGCGGCTGAATTGCCGCCTGGCGCGCATAATCCATGCCCGGCCTTGCTGGTGGTCCCACGGGATGATGCGGCTGCGGGCGGAGCGGCGGGCTTTCTCCTTGCGGAAGGGGTGCGCTGCGCTCGATGCGATCGGCGATGCGCCGGCCGTCATTGCGCAGCTTTCCGGCAAGTTGGGCGAGGGCGGTTTCCACCGGCAGCGCCTGCGCCGCGTCGAGATTGTCTATGCCGGTCGCCACCACCGAGACGCGGACGATGCCTTCGAGGCTTTCGTCAAAGGACGCGCCGACGATGATGTTGGCATCCGGGTCGGCCTCGTCGCGAATGCGGGTGGCGGCTTCGTCGACCTCGTACAGCATGAGATCCTTGCCGCCGGTGATGGAGATGATGAGGCCGCTGGCGCGCTTGATCGAGGGATTCTCGATCAACGGATTGGAGATCGCGGCCACGGCGGCGGCAAGCACGCGCTTCTCGCCCGAAGCCTCGCCCCGTCCCATCATGGCCTTGCCCTTCTCCTTCATGACCGAGAGGACGTCGGCAAAATCGAGATTGATCAGGCCTTCCTTGACGATGAGGTCGCTGATGCAGGCGACGCCCGAATACAGCACCTGGTCGGCCAGGGCGAAGGCATCGGCGAATGTGGTCTTCTCGCTGGCGACCCGGAACAGGTTCTGGTTCGGGATGATCAGGAGGGTGTCGACCGTCTTCAGCAGCTCCTCGATGCCGGCTTCGGCGAAGCGCATGCGGCGCTGGCCCTCGAAGTAGAACGGCTTGGTGACCACGCCGATGGTGAGAATGCCGAGCTCGCGCGCGATCCTCGCGACCACGGGTGCGGCCCCGGTGCCGGTGCCGCCGCCCATGCCGGCCGTCACGAACACCATGTGCGCGCCGGTCAATTGATCGCGGATCGTATCGATCGCCTCTTCGGCCGCGGCGCGTCCCAGTTCCGGCTGCGAGCCGGCGCCGAGGCCCGCGGTCACCTTCGTGCCGAGCTGGATGAGGCGGGTTGCCTTCGACATGGCCAGCGCCTGCGCGTCGGTATTGGCGACGACGAACTCGACCCCCTGCAGCCCGGCGGTGATCATGTTGTTCACGGCATTGCCGCCGGCGCCGCCGACGCCGAACACGACGATGCGGGCCTTCATTTCATGGATATCGATATTGCCAGCCATTTTTTCCTCGCGATTGGTCCGGCAAGCCGGGGATTGGAGAAAGTCTCAAATGCTACCCGCATGATTCGGAAAAGTGCGCTGCGGTTTTCCGAATAAGATCATGCGCAAACAACAACCTGGAGCGCGATGACTGCTCATCCTGACCTCATCGCGCTCTAGCCATGCGGTCTGCTTGCACGATCGAAGCGGCCAGGTGTCCCAAGCGAAGCGCGGCGTGCCCGATGAGCGAGCCGCCCGCGCGGCGATCGGTCCGCAGCGCCGTCATTTCGTCTTCCAGTCGTGCCGCCCACGCATTGGCGGCCGTCGCCTCGGCGCTCGCCTGCTGCAGCTCGACGGCGAGGCGCTCGGCGCGCTCCCGCTCGCGCTCGAACACTTGCCTGTAGGCGGTTGCCACGTCTTCGAGCCGCGCGATCTCCGCCTTGAAGACCTCGGTCTCAGAAGCGTTTTCGAGCGAAGTGGATACCGGTTCGCGCAAGCAAAACGCGTCAGAATAAAAATCTGGAGCCCCGTTCCGACTCCGTCGGAACGGAAATGGCTCTAACGCTTCGATCCTCGCCATGGTGTCCCCGATGGGGTCGGCCCGCCGACCCGTTCTTGGGCGGGGCGTGTACCGCAGTTCGGAGAAATCAACCCTCACCAGGGCCTTGCCGTCATCCGAACGCGAGCGCGGCAGGCGGCGACGTCTCGCCAGCGACCGCGCGGCCTCGCGCGAGATATTGAGGCGGGCACCCAGATCGGCATACGTCAACAACGCAACAGGCATCGGCGCTTCTCCTGGAGCGAACCGGGAAGGCATTTCGGGCTAATGATGGCTGGACGATTACAGCAGGCTAGGCTGCGTTGGTTAATGCGTGGTTAACACCCGCGCGGTGCTGTTTACAGGTGCCATCACCGTGCCGCCCCCGGGGATCGGAGCGCCGGCCTGGGGATTGGAGAGCACCATCCGTCGCGGCTGCGTCTTAGCGGACTTGCGCCGGCAGCAAGGGCCTCAGGACGTTGGAGACGTTCTCCGAAATCTCGTTCCTGGTGCCGTGACAGCGGATGACGAGGTTTTTCGACTCGGGTTTGGCCGCGTACTCCATGGGATGCGCCTCCGGGTCATGCTACCCGGGGCGAGTATAGCCGAAATGCGCGGCGGCAAGGGGACGGCAGTGCTTGCCGCGAGCGCCGGTGCGCCCCCTCGCCCGCTTGCGGGAGAGGGTTGGGGAGAGGGTGTCTCGGCAACGGGACAATCTCCAGGAGGAAAGAACCCTCACCCGCCGCGCGCGGGAAAATGCCGTCGTCCCGGCCTAGTGCGCAATTGCACACGGGAGCCAGGACCTATAACCACCGAGCTGAGTTGTTGTGAATGCTCGTAGCCACATCTTGCTTGAACAACAGCTGACCGGGGTAATCGCGACGAGCGCAGGGCGCTCGCGCGGAGGTCCTGGCCCCCG
>NZ_LJYG01000055.1:62319-72046 GCF_001440035.1 Bradyrhizobium manausense
CCGTGCGCAATTGCGCACTAGGCCAGAACGACATCGCTCAATCACCGCGCCGCAAAGCAACCGTAACAGGAGTCGCGCATGCCCCTCACCAGCGGCCGCTTCATCGGCCACGAACAGGACCGCGGCATCATCCAGTTCTCCATGCACGACGGCGCGAAGGAGATCCCCTGCGCCATCTCCACCTCCGCAATGGACGATCTCGAACGCGGCCCGCAAACCCGCCCCGAGCACCGCGAAGCCCAGTTCACCCGCCTCCGCGACCGCATCGAAACCCGCGCCGCCAGCAAATACAGCGCCTGCGAATTCGAGGGGACACCGCCGGGCATCGTGCTGCGGAGCATTGATTTTCGGGGGTAGGGGAGGGGGCTATTGCTGCTCGGTCCTGTCCGTCTTGCCCGGGCAGTGATCAAGCAAAAAAGATTTCGCTTATCTTGGCCGGAGGAGGAGCATTAGCTCCTCGGTGTTGAGGCGCGCATCTCTCCCCGCTTCATTGCCGCGCCCGTCGCTTGTGCCGCCAAGACTGCTGAATCGACTTGCGACCACCTCCCGATCAATTTTGAAGTAGCCAGATGCAATGTCCTGAACGCGCGCTCCTGATAAGCCATTAGAGCACTCATGTTCAGGGAACGTGATGATAACTTTGGCTCCTCTGTTGGCTATGGTCTCCAGAAGTTGAGTGAGAGCGTCGGCAGACTCAGTTAATACGCTGTACCGCGAACGTGGTCGCCTTCGCGAATCCGGATAGCGGCCTACTCCAGAGACAAGACCTGGGCGACCGGACGCAATCGATTCCAAGACGTGATAGAATCTACTGTAGTGTACCGCGGAGTATGGAGGATCTATGAAGATAAGATCTCCAGCGGACATGGTATTGGCGAGGACGTTTGCATCGGCTTTAATGGCAATGCCAGCCTTCTTTGCGGCGACTGCTCCCAAAGTGGCTAAGTTGCGCCTCGCAAGGTCGGGTACTTCCTTTTGCCAAGATTCGCGAATGAAACGACGTCCAGTCTTGGTTGGCTGGAACGGCTGCGCGGTATGACCTGGACTTGCTGCGCACTGGCTTGCGGTTTGAATTAGAGCAGCAAGAGCAAGTTGACGTTGCTCTCTTCCCTTAGGGAGATTTGCTCGAAGTGCATCAAGCCAGAGCGCCTGACTGGCGCTGAAATAGTGTCCGCCATAGGCGGCCGTTATCGGCAACTCCTCCTGCTTTTCCGACCATTTTCTAACAGCAGCCACGCTTGCTTTTGTGATTGAGTCGAATTTGGGCGGACGTTTTCGTGCGCGCTGCACGTATTGAGTGGCCGATGATAGCCAACCAGCCCAGATCTGATCGCCATCCAAGACTCTGTTGCGGCAAACAACAGAGCCAGCGAGTGTCACGCTGTATTCCTGTAGGTCGGCCGCGAGAACGGGGATCTCGTGCATTTGAGCCACGTGTCTTGCGACTGCGCCGGACCCGGTAAACAAGTCGACGAAACGAGAAGACTGCGGAACCTCTTGAGCAAGGAGCTTTCCGAGGCCGTTGCGTAACATCACTCTTTTTGAGCCCATGTACTTCATTGATCGCCGCAACGCTTATGGTGTCATTGTCCATATCGCTACCCGCTCCGAGGCAGCCATTCCGATGAGAGCCTCAGACAGTTCAGAGCGAATCTTAAAGAAGGTCTGATCAGGAAGCGTGTATCGCTGCTGAAATGCTTCAACCTGTTCGAGGAGCTCGGATACGTCAGCCCACATGTCCATGGGGTCGGCGAGGGGAGAATCCCAAAGTCCACGGCTTCTTCCCAATCCTTCTGACCAAAATGTCACCGCAGCAGCATCGATGTTCGCTGCGCGCAACAAGAGTTGTGATGACCCTGAAGCCAATCTTAACAGTAGAGTGGCCCGAGAGATGACTGAATGAGCTCCCACGCCGGGATCGCTAGCAGATGTTCCAGCGTACTTGAAGACGATTGCGTCGTGGGGAGAAGATCCGCGAAGCAAATATCGAATGAGTTCTTTTTCGACGGCAGGAGATAAGCCTTGCGAACGCACGATTCCTTCAACGAAGGACTGAAATCTTGCTGCCTGGCTGTGCGGGGTTGATCCAGTTTTTGCTTTGAAGCGAGTCTCGAGAGCAATGCGTAGAATGTTTCGATCGATCGCATCAAAGCTCGCCAAAGGTGACGGTTCTAGAGAGGCCCACAGATCACGGGCAAACTCGAGTGCGTCCCTGGCGTCAATTTGCCAAGACAATGGGATACCGTCCGGCTGGTAGCTGGATAAATTACGAGCATCTCTGTCGTCACCAAAATTTCTGAGATCGATACCCCATAGCCTGAACCAAGCTTGAGCTTGAGGCGCGACGGCCGATGCTCCTCCTTCAGAATTAAACCAATCCTCTAAGGGTATGCCTTGCGGGCGAATCATTCTGGAAAAGAGGTACGAAGCACTTGTAAGTGTCGCCCAATGCTCGAGGCATGCCCATGCAAACTGATGAGTTCCCAATGAAGATTGGAATCGTCTAACGGAGTTCTTCCCATTGACCGCAAAATGGTGCTTGGAGAATACCCCGATGCCCTCAGTCGCCAACAGTGCTGCTGCTGCCCGCAATTCCGCGTAGTATGCGAGGTGTATGGCTCGATGGGGGTCGCCTCGAAGCAGAGCGACCAGAGATTTGCCGAGGTAAGTCCATCCGTCCGTAGCGTGTAGGATCGGGCTAGCAGCAATGTACTGCGCTAAGTGAGAGAGCTGATGGGGGGAGTTCCGGGCAATTTCATCGCCAATAACTGCTACCGGATCGCTGGCATAGCGGTTGGAGTTGGTGACCCACCGCGATGCGCTGATCGTCGTCTTTAGCCCTGCAAGTGTTTCCTCGACGTCTCTACGTACGAGCCGCGTTACGACTGTTCTGTCGGAATGGGAAAGCGTCATCGGTTACAATCGCTTTGCCGCTTCTGCGATGTCGCCCTTGCCGTCTCTTAACGTTTCAATGAGTTGAGCGCGGAGTTCGCGGTATCCGCTGCTTCCTCGAAACACTAGCTTCGCTCTGCGTTCTTGATCGGTAAGTTCGGGGGTTGAACTTGATCGCCAATCAAACCTTGCCGCCTGTTGGGCATAGGAGGAAACAAAATCGCTAGCGGGATGCCGGCTCAGGGTTGTCAACGCAAGCGCCACCGCGTCGGCATCGCTTGCCCCTGCACGTCTCTCAACCTGCCACGAGCGCAATTGTAAGTGTGAGGCCCACGTGAAACAGATGTCGTTTAGCACGTGAAGGTAGCCACGGACTCCTTGATCGGAAGGTATCAAGGAATATCGACCATAGAAGGCAGGATCTTCCCCCGAAGAAGCTGAAGCCGCGCTATCCTTAATTGCCTGAATCCGCAATTTCTTTGCCCATCCACTATCCATCTTGCCGACGGCATCTCGGAAGGCTTTCCATGCAAAGATCAAGAACGCAGCCTGTTGGGCGCGGCTCCATCCGAGCACCTCTTCGCCCTCTTGCATACGGGATCCAAACAGGCCTCCTGGTCCTGTACTTCTTCCAGTCCAGCGGCGAACAAACGTACTCGTTAGCGTCTTAATCCAAGCAGATTGAGTAACCCAAGGGTTTCCTTTTTCGCCTAGCATATTGATGCGGTCGTGCCAGGGACTTTCGGGATGCGACCACAGGGCCTCAGTGAGCTCTTGCGATCTCGTGTCGCGATATACTTCGTGCCCCTCAGCGCGATCGAGCCAGTCTTCGGTACGCAACAAGGGATAGAGATCAAACGCAAGACTCGGATTGATCCGCTTTGGCTTGATGTTGATTGTCCAGAACAGATAAGCTTGCCAGCTGATGTCCAAACCGTGAAAGGCCACCACGGGCAGCTCAAAATCGGTGTCGCCAGCCTCGAACGCCCATAGCCGATGTTGCCCGTCGATGACTTCGAACGGCGGTGAATGTGAAGGACGCCAGTCCGGAGTCCAGTCTGAATAGGGCAGGATGATTTTATGGGATTGCCCTTCTTGCGCTATTGTGACGAGGTCGTTTTGATCGACGCCTCCAGAAGGTCTGCTGTCGGTGATCTCTAAAATGTTGATCACAATAGCCGTCGGTAGCCAACCAGGCTTACGAAGATCGTTAAATTCCGCCGATTGCCGTTTGCTTTCGTTCAGCGTGGACCATGGAAATCCGTATTCAACGAATTGCTTGATCTCTTCTGAACGCTCGGGCTCGTGTTGGCGTTGGATGCCCAGGTCCGCCGCCCTTGGCGCGATACCGGAAGCACTTCTTCTCGCGATGCCGGTCAGGCTGCGAAGCTCGCGGGCGGGGAGGGAGAAGAGATAGAAATAGGGCTTTGGGCGCTTTCTATGTTCCTTCGGATTAAAGGATATCTCATTCCAGCCAGCAAGCCATTGGGGGACCTTGATCGCGGTCACTTCACGAAAATGATCCATGTGCGCTTTGGGAGGCAAGGATAGATCCTGGGATGGTGGGCAAGCAGACAACAAGCCGCCCGACGCTACGCTCGAACGGTGAAGAATGACCTTACTACCTACGATTGGTTGAAGGTTGCTCTCTTTGCAAGATGCCGCAGCCGAATTTGTCACGCTGCCCCCAAAACAAAAACGGCCGGATCTTTCGATCCGGCCGCAGCGCAAAACTCTACCCGGCTAAGCCTACGCCACGCGACGCAACCTAGCCCCCGCCCTATTCCGAAAAAATCTCAGCTGGCCTTCTTGGCCGGCGCGTCGCCGACCTTCTTCTCGATGGCGCGCTTCAGCTCGAGGGCGCGCGGCGACAGGGTGGCGGCGTTGGCCTTGAGCAGGAAGGGGTCGAGGCCGCCATTGTGGTCGACGCTCTTCACCGCGTTGGTGGAGACGCGCAGGCGCACGTTGCGGCCGAGCGCTTCCGAGATGAAGGTGACGTTGACCAGGTTCGGCAGGAAGCGGCGCTTGGTTTTGATGTTGGAGTGGCTGACCTTGTGGCCGACGAGGGGGCCCTTGGCCGTCAGTTCGCAGCGGCGAGACATGGCATAATTCCTTCGGTCTAAACCCCCAATGCTTGCGGCCGCCATTCGGGGCGCCACGGGGGCAAATTCTTTCGTCCTTGCAGGGAGCGGGCGGACGTATAGGGGGAGTAGGGCGGGTAGTCAAGGATTTGGGGCGGGATCGTGCCCCAGGTGTCATCGCCCACGAAGGCGGGCGATCCGGTACGCCGAGGCGGCGCGGCTGGAGCCGGAAGGCGGCGGCGTACTGACAGCGGAGGGAAAGGGGAGAGGCAAGCGAGCCCGCTGCAGAACTCCGGCCAATCACCAAAACGGCAATGTTTAAAACCCCTTACCATCACATAAAGGGCGCAATCGCCGCTGAAAAGTCCAGTGAGTTCCTTTAAAGCTTGGCCCTTGGGACACATTGCTTGCCGCCGGAGCAGGCTTAAGTAACAACCACTCGTTTTCCGATTGGATCGTCTCGTGCACACGTCCCCCCTCATCCCGCCCCGGCTGCGCGCGGCCGGCAGGCTGGCCATTGTCATCAGGCTGGCGCTGGCGGCCGTTGGCGGGCTGGTTGGGGTGTGGGGAACGCAGCCGGCGGCGGCGCAGGGCAAGCTCGAGGCGCAATATGAGGCGACGCTGTCAGGCATTCCGGTCGGCCGCGGCGCCTGGAACATCGATATCCAGGACGACGTGTTTTCCGCGGCGGCCTCCGGCGGCACCACAGGCATTCTGAAATCCTTCGCCGGCGGGTCCGGCACCGGCGCCTCGCAGGGCCGCGTCGTCAATGGCGCGCTGGTCGCCAGCGCTTACCAGGCTTCCACCACCACCTCGAAGAAGACCGAAGAGATCCACATCACCCTCGACAAGGGCAATGTGAAGGATTTTGGCATCATCCCGGAGCCGCCTGTTGATCCTGACCGTATCGTCGTCACCGAGGCGCATCGCCGCGGCGTGTTCGATCCGATGACGGCCTCGCTGGTGCGCGTGCCAGGAAACGGCGATCCGCTGTCGCCGGAGGCCTGCCATGGCAGCGCGCCGGTGTTCGACGGCCGCATGCGCTACGAGCTCAAGCTCGATTTCAAGCGCATGGAGACGGTGAAAGCGGAGAAGGGCTATCACGGCCCGGTCGTGGTCTGCGCGCTCTATTTCGTGCCCGTGGCCGGCTACATCCCCGACCGCCCCGTGATCAAATACCTCGCCGCCCAGCGCAACATCGAGATCGCGCTCGCGCCCGTCGCGGGCACGCGGATCCTGGTTCCGTTCTGGCTGAAGGTCCCGACCCCGCTCGGCCCCGCCATGCTTGAAGCCACCAGCTTCATCACCACGGCCCAGCCGCCGCGGGTGGCGAAGACGCAGTAGGGGCTGCACTGCCCACCCCCGCCCACCGGCCGTCATTCCGGGGCGCGCCCCTTGGCGCGAACCCGGAATCCATCGGGCCGCGGCGACTGTCTCACGATGGATTCCGGGTTCGTCGCTGCGCGACGCCCCGGAATGACTGATGGAGACGTGGCAGCAAGCCATATCAATGACTTACCTACTGTGCATGGGGTTGTTTCGGCGACAGGGCCCCATTTTCCGGGAATCCATTTGACTCCGGCTCGATTCTGATTCGACTCGGCGCCATCCCCAACTTAAGGGTTTCAGCCCCCACATCGTCGCTTGTGCGGCCCCCCAAAACTCCATCTAGTGCACACGCAAAACGAGTCCCACGACAGCTTGCGTGAACGGAACGGGACTCACAGGGGAGTCAGCGATTCGGCCGCGATTCGTTCTAGAGTCGTTCCGAAGCTTAAAGGATGAGGAAAAAGCGTCGCAAAGTGAGACAGTTGCGCGAGGTTTCGAGATCCCGTCACCCTGAGGTGGCCGCTTCTTCAGCGGCCCTCGAAGGGCGACGGGCCCGGCTGGTGCCGCCCGGCTGGCACCCCGGCCCTGCATCCTTCGAGGCTCGCCCAGCGGCGCGCTTGCGCCGCAAGGCGAGCACCTCAGGATGACGGATCGGGTGCACGGCACCCCTTCGCCTCATCAAGCCCTGACTTTCGCCCCATCAGCCATTACCTATTCCGGCAGACATGGCCTTTCCTCCTTCCCCCTTCGCTTCCGAGCGCGTGCCCGGCGCTGGCGTCACTGCGGTGCTCGGGCCCACCAACACCGGCAAGACCCATCTCGCCATCGAACGGATGCTGGCGCATTCGTCGGGCCTGATCGGCTTGCCGCTGCGCCTGCTGGCGCGCGAGGTCTATAACAAGATCGTCGCCCGCGTCGGCCCCGAGGCCGTCGCGCTGGTGACGGGCGAGGAGAAGATCAAGCCCAGGAGCCCGCGCTACTGGGTCTCGACCGTCGAGGCGATGCCGCGCGATCTGGACGTCTCCTTCCTCGCCGTCGACGAGATCCAGATCGCCTCCGATCTCGAGCGCGGCCACGTCTTCACCGACCGCATCCTCAACCGCCGCGGCCGCGACGAGACGCTGCTGCTGGGCGCCGCCACGATGCGCCCGATCATCGAGCGGCTCCTGCCCGGCGTGTCCATGATCACCCGGCCGCGCCTGTCGCAGCTGGAATTTGCCGGCGACCGCAAGATCACGCGCCAGCCGCGCCGCACCGCCATCGTCGCCTTCTCCGCCGACGAGGTCTACGCCATCGCCGAGCTGATCCGGCGCCAGCACGGCGGCGCCGCCGTGGTGCTGGGCTCGCTCTCACCGCGCACCCGCAACGCGCAGGTCGCGATGTTCCAGAACGGCGATGTCGATTATCTCGTCGCCACCGATGCTGTCGGCATGGGCCTCAATCTCGACGTCGACCACGTCGCCTTCGCCTCCGACCGCAAGTTCGACGGCTTTCAGTTCCGAAGGCTCACGCCGGCCGAGTTCGCGCAAATCGCCGGCCGCGCGGGGCGCGCCACGCGCAACGGCACTTTCGGTACCACGGGCCGCTGCGGCCCGTTCGAGCCCGAGCTCGTGAATGCGCTCCAGAACCACATCTTCGATCCCGTGAAGATGCTGCAATGGCGCAACTCGAAGCTGGATTTCTCCTCCCTCGGCGCGCTCCAGGTCTCGCTCAATCTCGCCCCCGGCCACGAGACGCTGACGCGGGCCCCGATCGCCGAAGACATGCGCGTGCTCGACCACGCCGCCCGCGACGTCGAGGTGCGCGATATCGCGCATGGCAAGGCGGCCGTGGAGCGGCTCTGGGAGGCCTGCCAGGTCCCGGACTACCGGAAACTGTCGCCTGCGGCCCATGCCGAGCTGGTGACGACGCTCTACGGCTTCCTGATGCGGAAGGGCTGCATCCCCGATTCCTGGTTCGCGGCCCAGGTCGAGCAGGCCGACCGCGTCGACGGCGACATCGACACACTATCGGCGCGAATCGCGCAGATCCGCACCTGGACCTTCGTCGCCAACCGCCCGGACTGGCTGAAAGACCCCGATCGCTGGCAGGGGATCGCCCGCGAGGTCGAAAATAAATTATCGGATGCGCTCCATGAACGCTTGACTGAGCGTTTCGTTGATCGCCGGACCAGTGTATTGATGCGCCGCCTGCGGGAGAACACGAGCTTGAATACGGAAATCGGCAAGACCGGCGAAGTTATCGTCGAAGGCCATGTCATCGGCCGCCTCGATGGCTTCACCTTTGCACCGGATGCGGCGGAAGCCGGCTCCGATGCGAAAGCCTTGCAGGCTGCCGCGCAAGCGGTGCTCGCCGGCGAGATCAATACGCGCGCCGAAAAACTCGGCAACGCGCCGGACGATCAGTTCGTGCTGACCTCCGACGGCACCATCCGCTGGACCGGCGACGCCGTGGCGCGGCTGACGGCCGCAGAGGAGGCGCTGCATCCGCGCATCCGCATCATCTCGGATGAGCGGCTCACGGGCGCTCCCCGCGAAAAAGTGCAGGCGCGGCTCGACCTCTGGCTCAAGACGCATATCGAAAAGCTGCTCGGGCCGATGTTCGAGCTGTCGAGGGCCGAGGACGTCACGGGTATCGCCCGCGGCATCGCCTATCAGCTGGTCGAGGCGCTCGGTGTGCTCGAGCGTCCGAAGATCGCCAACGAGCTGAAGGATCTCGACCAGCCCTCGCGCGCGACGTTGCGTAAATACGGCGTCCGCTTCGGCGCCTATCACATCTATTTCCCCGGCATCCTCAAGCCCGCCTCGCGTGCGCTGGCTGCGCTGTTGTGGGCGCTGAAGCAGGACAATGTCGATCTGTCGGCACTGTCGGGGGCGCAGCATCTGGCTTCCTCGGGGCGCACTTCGTTCCCGGTCGACAAGAGCTTGCCGCGCGATGCCTATCGCGTGCTCGGCTACAAGCAGGCCGGCGAGCGTGCCGTGCGGGTCGACATCCTGGAGCGCCTTGCGGATCTGATCCGGCCCGCGCTGGCCTGGCGCGAGAACTCGCCCGGCGAAAAGCCCGCCGGCGCGTTCGACGGCCGCAGCTTCGTTGTCACACAGGCGATGACCTCGCTCACCGGCTCCGCCGGTGAGGGCTTTGCCTCGGTGCTGCGCGCGCTCGGCTATCGCATGGAGAAGCGTGCACCGCTGCCGCCGAAGCCGGTCGCGACCGTGGCTGCGGAAACGCCGGCTGCTGAGGCATCTGCAGAAGCGCCTGCGACCGAACAGGCGGTCGCACCCGCGGATGTCGCGATCGAAGCCGTCACCGTCGAAGACGCGCCCGGCATGGAGCAGCACGACGAGCCCGCTCATGAAGAGCCGGCGCTCGAAGCCTCATCTGATTCGCCCGTGACGCCCGAAGATGCCCCCGGCATTGCCCCGCCG
>NZ_LJYG01000055.1:72093-95069 GCF_001440035.1 Bradyrhizobium manausense
CGAAACCGCCGCAGTGGAAGCCGCCGCCTCCCCCGATGCCGCTGCGCCGGTCGAGGCGGCGCCGGCTGAAGCTGCGGCTGCGCCCGCTGAACCCGAGCTCGTCGAAGTCTGGCGTCCCGGTGGCCGTCACGAGGATCGCAAGCCGCGTCACGAGCGTCATCGCCATCAGCGCCACCACAATCAGCGCCCGCAGCAGGCGAGCCCCGAGGCCGGTGCTGACGGCGCCACGACTGCGCCGGGCGAAGCCGCCGAAGGCGCGAAGCCGGGGCATCGTCACGGCGGCCATCGTCGCGACCGCGATGCTGGCCGAGATTTCCGCAAAGGCCGTGAAGGCGGCGAGGGTGGTGAGCGCCGCGACGACCGCAATCGGAGCTTTCAGGGCAAGGACCGCGACAAGGATCGCGATCGCAACCGCGACAACAAGAAGTTCGGCGGCGATCGTGACAAGGGCCGCGACAACAGGGGCGGCCGCGACCGCGACAAGGGCAGGGATCGCCGCGACCGCGAGTCAGGTCCGTCGCTGCGTCCCTACGCCTCGAGCGCGAGCCCGCGTGAGCGCGATCGTCCCGCCGATCCGAACTCGCCCTTCGCCAAGCTCGCAGCGCTGAAAGAGCAGCTCTCGGGGCGCAAGGAGTAATCCCACGACCACCGAGCGGCAGCGCCTCGACAAATGGCTGTGGCACGCGCGGGTGGTGAAGGCGCGGACCTCGGCGGCCGAACTTGTCGTAACAGGCCACGTCCGCATCAACGGCACGCGCGAGAAATCGCCGGGCCATGCGATCAAGCTCGGCGACGTCATCACCGTCGCGCTCGATCGCACCGTACGCGTGCTCAAAGTGACTGCTTTCATCGAGCGGCGCGGCGATGCCGCCTCGGCGCGCCTGCTCTACGAGGAGCTCGGCGACATAAAGCGCAATTAGTTGCGCATGGTATTCATTTCTTGGTCGATCAACCACACAAAGCCGTCATGATCGGGGCTTCCCGACCTTGCAGCGCGGGGCCATCCGCGCTACGCAAGCCGCGACTTTTAAAAGAGCTTTTCGGAGCGTTGGATGACTTACGTCGTCACTGAAAACTGCATCAAGTGCAAGTACACCGACTGCGTCGAGGTCTGCCCCGTCGACTGTTTCTACGAGGGCGAGAACATGCTGGTCATCCATCCTGACGAATGCATCGATTGCGGCGTGTGCGAGCCGGAATGTCCGGCGGACGCCATCAAGCCGGACACCGAGCCGGGGCTGGAAAAGTGGCTTGAGGTGAACTCCGCATACGCCAAGAGCTGGCCGAACATCACCCAGAAGAAAGAATCACCTGCCGACGCCGAGGAGTTCGACGGGCAGGAGGGCAAGTTCGAGAAATATTTTTCTAAGAATCCCGGCTCCGGAGACTAAATTCCGGCGCAAACTTAACCCTAATAGCGTCGTCAGCGCCGAAAACCAGCCCTCAAGACCCCTAAATCATTGATTTTTGCGGGAAATGTGCTATATTGGGCACATTAAGCCGAACCCCGTCAGCCCCGCTTGGCCCCTCTGGGTTCCCGTGAAACCAAATGTCGAAACAGGGGCGTGGCAGTTTCCGCGCGCAGGCTGTGTCACAGAAAACGCGTAAAAAGAGTACTTCAGCGAGGGCTTCCCATAAGGAGGCCAAAAAAGTCGCCGCGGCCAGCCGTAGCGCATCCAAGGGTCGGACCGCGACGAAGGCGCCGGCTGCAAAGTCCTCGAAGAACAAAAGAAGCGCAATGCCTAACAAGACTGCCAAACCGGCCGCGAAAGCGACCGTTGCCAAGCCTGCTGCCAAGGCTCCCGCGGCCAAGGCTCCCGCTGCCAAGCCCGTTGCTCCGAAGGCTCCCGTTGCTGCCGCCCCCGCCAAGGCCCCCGTTGCTGCTGCCAAGCCGGCCGTGAAGGCCGCTGCACCCGCGCCGAAGGTCGAGGAAAAGAAGGTCGTGACCCAGCGTCAGGGCTTCAAGGCCAATGAATTCGTCGTCTATCCCGCTCACGGCGTCGGCCAGATTCTGGCCATCGAGGAGCAGGAGATCGCCGGTGCGAAGCTCGAACTGTTCGTCATCAACTTCATCAAGGACAAGATGACGCTGCGCGTTCCGACCGCCAAGGTCGCCAATGTGGGCATGCGCAAGCTGTCCGAGCCGGCGCTGGTGAAGAAGGCGCTGGAGACCCTCAAGGGTCGCGCCCGCGTCAAGCGCACCATGTGGTCGCGCCGCGCCCAGGAATACGAAGCAAAGATCAATTCGGGCGACATCGTTGCGATCGCGGAAGTCGTGCGCGACCTCTATCGCTCGGAGTCGCAGCCCGAGCAGTCGTACTCCGAACGTCAGCTCTACGAAGCGGCGCTCGATCGTCTGTCCCGCGAGATCGCGGTGGTGCAGCACTCGACCGAGACCGAAGCGGTCAAGGAGATCGAGGCCCAGCTTGCCAAGAGCCCGCGCCGCGCCAATGCCAAGGCAGAAGCCGCCGACGGCGAAGGTGAGACGGATGCCGAGGGGGATACCGACGATACCGATGGCGACGACACCACCGTCGCCGACGAGGCCGCGTAAGCATCTCGTCGCCTCGATCGCAACAGTTCAAAGCCCGGCCGCTCGGCCGGGCTTTTTGTTGAGGCGCGTGATCCAACGGCGGCCGAAGCTTCGCCATGGTCACGCGCGCGGCTGGGTCCAGATCGCGATCGGCCGCTCGAGCCCGCGGATCGGTTGGGGATCGCAGGCGATCAACGATGCAAAGGCTCCGGCTGTGCTGCCGAGCTCCAGCTTGGCGCGGCTGACGAGATCGTTGCTTGCCACCAGCGCGCAGTCGAGCGTGCGCGTCAGCCCCTCGAGTCGGCTGGCCGCATTGACGGTCGCGCCGATCACGGCAAATTCCAGACAGGTGTGCCCGATGTCGCCGAGGACCACCGGTCCGTAATGCAGGCCAAAGCTGACGCGCATGGCTGGCTCGCCGGCCGCCGTTCGTCGCGCGTTCCAGCCGTCTGCCGCCGCGATCATGGCCTGGGCACAGCGCAACGCGTTGCTGGCGTCGCGCGGGCCTGCGAAGGGCGTGCCGAATGTCGCCATCAATCCATCGCCCAGATATTTGTCCAGCGTGCCCTCGTGGCGGAAGACTTCCTGCTCCATCAATCCGTGGAATTCGCGCAGCGTCCGCACCACTTCGTCCGGAGCGCGCACATCGGCAAAGGCGGTGAAGCCGACGATGTCCACGAACAGCACCGCGACGTCCTGGGTGCGCACCTGCTTCAGCGGCTCGTCGTGCTTCGATAATTCCGTGACGACGTTGGGTGAGAAGTAGCGCGCAAGGTTGCCGCGTTCTCGCTCCACCGCGGCATGTCTAACCAACAGATCATTGCTGCGGCGAACCGCGAGCGCCAGCGTAACGGCCACGATTAGGAAGACGACGATTTCCTGGATGCGGAGGCCGAATCCGATCGCGCTGGGCGAAATCAACGCGAGCAGCCTGTGATCGCTGCCCACCGCTTCAGCAATACGGGCGGTCAGCGCGGGATCAGGATCAGGTTGCCACCACACCCAGGCAAGGCCGATCGCCCACAGCGCCGCGGTCCATGTGCCGACCGCAATCACGGTTCGCCAGGAATAGGCCAGCGTGCCCGCGGCGAGCAGTACGAAGAAGTAGATGAAGTTGCCGAAATGGTATTGCATCGCCGCCGGCCAGTGTGTCGTGCCGAACGGGTTCGGGACCACGATGACGAATGTGAGCAGCGCCAGGTCGCAGAACAAAAGCGCCAATTCCGGTCGCGAAACGCCGACCCGCCCGACCCTGACTTGGGCCCAGCCGATCAAAGCGAACAGGCCCAGCAACGCCACGTAATAGAGCTGCTCCCATGCCGGGTTGATGGCCAGCAACAGGCAGGCGATGACGGCCAGCGCGACATAGCGCGCCCGCACGGCCAGTTGCAGGCCCTCTCTCTTGCCTGCTTCGAGCGCCGCCTGGGCAAACTGGACGGTTTCGGTGTCACGCTGGCTGCGCGCGCGCGACTGAGCGGCGGACCCGCCGAGGCGTTCGACGAGCATTGTCACAGGGCGGTCTCCTCGCTTGGCCGTTGCAGCACCGCGCCGGCCGTCAGCCGACGCATCCGGTAGTCTAGTGATGCATGGCCGCGAGGTCATCAGCTCGGCTGGGTGTTTTCCTCTCCACGCGGCGAACGCTCATTTCACCGGTCGCTTCTCGAGCTTCCGCGCCAGCGTGCGGCGGTGCATGCCCAGCCGCCTTGCCGCCTCCGAAATGTTGAAATCGGTCTCGATCAGCGTCTGGTGGATGCGCTCCCATTCCAGCGTCTTGATCGAGGTCGGCCGCACGTCCAGCGCGACTTCGGCGTTGCCTTCGGCCTTGGTGAAGGCGGCTTCGATGTCATCGGTGTTGGAAGGCTTTGCGAGGTAGTGGCAGGCCCCTAACTTGATGGCCTCGACGGCGGTCGAGATGCTGGCAAAGCCCGTCAGCACCACGATCAGCATCTCCTCGTCATGGGCATGCAGCAGCTCGACACAGGCGAGCCCCGAGGCGCCCCCGAGCTTGAGGTCGACCACGGCGTAGCCGAACGATCGATCCCCCAGAGCCTTTCGGACATCCTCGATCGACGCGGCGAGCACGACCTCATAGCCGCGGCGCTCGAACGAGCGCTTCAGCGTGCGCGCAAAGCCTTCGTCGTCCTCGACGACGATGAGCGAGCGGTCAGGCGTCAAAGCGGCCTCCGATCGCGAGCGTGGCGAGCGGCAAGGTGAGCCGGACGGTGGCGCCGCGCTTCCTGTGGTTCTCCGCGGTCACGCTGCCCCCCAACTTGCGCACCACGTTCACGACCAGGAACAGGCCGAGCCCGCCACCGGCGCGGCCCTTGCTCGACTGATAGGGCTTTCCGAGCTGCGCCAGCATTTCCGGCGCAAAGCCCGGGCCGCGGTCGCTGATCGACAGCACCAGATTGTCGCCCTCGCGCTCGGCGAGCAACTCCACCCATTCGCGCGAGACCTCATAGGCGTTGTCGAGCACGTTGAAGATCACCTGCTTCAGCGCGATGTCCGAGACGATCGCGACATCCTCGCCAAAGGTGTTGGTGAAATAGAGCGTCCGCGCCGAGCGGGCGTCGCGCCATTCCTCGACCAGCGCGGTGACGAAGTCCGTCACCGTCGTCGGCGAGGATCCTTCGCCGCGCGCCTCGCCGGCCGACACCAGAATGCCTGTTACGATGCTTTTGCAGCGTTGCAGCGAGGTCTCCATCTCAGTGAGGTCCTCGGCAAGCTCCTGATCGGCGACAAGATCGGGCATGCGGCGCCAGTCGCTGAGGATGACGGAGAGCGAGGCGAGCGGCGTGCCGAGCTCATGCGCGGCGCCGGAGGCAAGCAGGCCCATGCGGACGATGTGGTCCTGCTCGGCGGCGTGCTGCCGCAAAGCCGCCAGATGCGCGTCGCGCTGACGCAAATTCCTGTTGATGCGGGTGACGAACACGACCAGCAGCACGGCGTTGAGAACGAAGCCGAGCAGCATGCCTGTGACGGTGAGCGTGTAGGTCTCGCTGAGGGGATTTGGCGGCAGGTCGAGCGGCCGATAGGCGATCGTCAGCCAGACGAAGCTCGCGCAGGTCAGCGCCACCAGCGACCAGGTCGAACGGGAATCGAGCAGCACCGCTCCCAGCGTCACCTGGAGCAGGAACAACGAGGTGAAGGGATTGGTGGCGCCTCCGCTGAGATAGAGCTGCGCGGTCAGGGCGGCGACGTCGAGCATCAGCGCGACCAGAAGCTCATTGTTGGTGATTGCGGCGCGATGGCGCACCCAGACCAGGCTGGAGACGTTGAGCAGCACCAGCGCGCCGATCACCGCGCCCATGCGGGTGAGGGGCAGGGGAATGCCGAGCCAGAAGTGCACGCCGCCGATGGTGACGATCTGGCCGACCACCGCGGTCCAGCGCAGCTGGATCAGCAGCGCCATGTTCTTGCGATTGGTCTCGTCGTCGGTCGGGGCAGCGCCGATCAGCTCGCTGCGCGCGTCCGCCTGCGATTGCAGCGTGACGGCCAGCTCGCCAAAATGTCGTCCATCGTCAGGTCGGTTCGACGATCGTTCCAGCATCTGATCCCGTCCTGCGGGCGGAGGCGTCCAGGCCGCCGGCCGGTTCGTGGACGAAGCGTTGGCGGCGGAACAGCCCGCCGCGAAATGTGACGAAAAGTCTACCGGCCAGCATGAACGCCAGGGCAAACCACGTCAGCGCGTAGATCAGGTGGTTATTGGGAAAGCGGACCACGGTCAATCCGCCGATTGGACCGGGACCGGATCGTGATCCGGCATCGGCATCGATGAAAAAGGGGGCCACGTTGTGGAGGTCGCGGGCCGCCGCGATCGCGGAGACATCCCGCGAATACCAGCGGTTGTGCTGGGGCACGTTGTCCCTGAGGAATCCGCCTTTCGGCTCGGTGATGCGCAAAAGGCCCCTGACCTCCACCTGGCCGTCCGGATTGCCACCCTGGCGCGCCGATGGGTCACGCCGCTCCGACGGCACGAAGCCGCGGTTGATCAGGACAGTCGTGCCGTCATCGCGCTCAAGCGGCGTCAGCACCCAATAGCCGGGGCCTTCCTCGGTGACGGCCTGAACCAGCGTCTCGCGGTCGTGCAGGAAGCGGCCGGCGACGCTGACATGCCGGTATTCGTCGCTTGCGGCGGTGATCGCCGGCCACGACGCCCGCGAGGGGATCGGCTGCGCCCGGGCATGAACGCGCTGCTCGACCCGGTCGATCAGCGCCAACTTCCAGGTGCGGCGCTCGACCTGCCAGACGCCGAGGGCCACCAGAACGACAAACGCGATGAGTGAGAGAACCGTGAGCCACAGGGACGGACGCGCAGCCCGTGCGGGGCTGCGCGTTTCGTCATCCTCTGGTCTCACGGGATCGCTCACTTCATTCCCGTCATCTCGTGGATCGGCATCATGTTGCTGTTGAGGTGGTTCATCACCCACAGCGAACCCGACAGCGCGATCACCACCATGACGATGGTGAAGATCAGTGCCATCATGCTCCAGCCGTTCTCGGACTTGGGGCTCATATGCAGGAAGTAGATCATGTGCACGACGATCTGCACGACCGCGAAGGCCATGATGACCAGTGCGGTGATCTGCTTGCTCGGCAGCGTGCCGCTCATCACCAGCCAGAACGGGATCGCGGTCAGCGCCACCGACAGCACGAAGCCGAGCATGTAGCCCGAGAACGTGCTGTGGGCGTGGCCGTCGTCGTGGTGATGGCCGTCCGCGTGGGCGGCGCGGGTATCGGTGCTCATCGCAGAACTCCCAGGAGATAGACGAAGGTGAAGACGCCGATCCAGACCACGTCCAGGAAGTGCCAGAACATCGACAGGCACATCAGGCGGCGGCGGTTGGCCTCGATGAGGCCGAAGCGCCAGACCTGCACCATCAGCGTCACCAGCCAGATCAGGCCGCAGGAGACGTGCAGGCCGTGGGTGCCGACCAGGGTGAAGAAGGCCGACAGGAAGGCGCTGCGCTGCGGCGTTGCGCCCTCATGGATCATGTGGGCGAACTCGGTGAGCTCGATACCGATGAAGGCGGCGCCGAACAGGCCGGTGATCAGGAGCCACATCTGTGTCTGCGCGATCTTGTTCTGCTGCATCGTCAGCATGGCAAAACCATAGGTGATCGACGACAGCAGCAGCATCGAGGTGTTCACCGCGACCAGGTTGAGGTCGAACAGGTCCTTCGGCGCGGGGCCGGCGGCGTAGTTGGCGCCGAGCACGCCGAAGGCGGCAAACAGCATCGCGAAGATGAGGCAGTCGCTCATCAGATAGATCCAGAAGCCGAGCGAGGTGCTGTAGCCTTCCGGATGCGGATGCTCGTCGGCGAGATAGAAGACCGGCTCGCCGGTTTGGGTGGGATTGACAGCGACAGTCATTTACTTGGCTCCGGCGAGCAGTTTGGTGCGCGCGTCCTCGGTCCGGATGACGTCGTCAGCCGGAATGTCGAAGTCGCGGTGATAGTTGAAAGTGTGACCGATCCCGACGGCGAGCAACGCGATGAAGCTCAAGGCGGCCAACCACCACATGTACCAGATCAGGCCAAAACCCATCGCGGTGGCGAAGCCGGCGAGGATGATGCCGGTGCCGGTGCTGCTGGGCATATGGATCGATTTGAATCCCATCAGCGGACGCTGGTAACCGCGCTTCTTCATGTCCCACCAGGCATCGTTGTCGTGGACGACGGGCGTGAAGGCGAAGTTGTAGTCCGGCGGCGGCGAGGACGTTGCCCATTCCAGCGTGCGCGCATCCCAGGGATCGCCGGTGACGTCCTTGAGCTGCTCGCGCTTGAGGAAGGAGACCGCGAACTGCATCAGCATCGAGAGAATGCCGAGGAAGACGAGGCCGGCGCCAATCGCGGCGATGACGAACCAGACCTGCAGCGAGGCATCGTCGAACACGCGCAGGCGGCGGGTCACGCCCATCAGGCCGAGCACATAGAGCGGCATGAAGGCCATGTAGAAGCCGGTGACCCAGAACCAGAACGAGCACTTGCCCCAGAACGGATCGAGCTTGAAGCCGAACGCCTTCGGGAACCAGTAGTTGATGCCGGCGAACGCGCCGAACACCACGCCGCCGATGATCACGTTGTGGAAGTGCGCGATCAGGAACAGGCTGTTGTGCAGGACGAAGTCGGCCGGCGGCACCGCGAGCAGCACGCCGGTCATGCCGCCGATCACGAAGGTGAGCATGAAGGCGATGGTCCACAGCATCGGCAGCTCGTAGCGGATGCGGCCGCGATACATCGTGAACAACCAGTTGAACATCTTCGCGCCCGTCGGGATCGAGATGATCATCGTGGTGATGCCGAAGAACGAGTTGACGCTGGCGCCCGAGCCCATCGTGAAGAAGTGGTGCAGCCAGACCAGGTACGACAGGATGGTGATGACGACAGTGGCGTAGACCATCGAGGTGTAGCCGAACAGGCGCTTGCCGGAGAAGGTCGAGGTGACTTCCGAGAAGATGCCGAAGGCGGGAAGAACCAGGATGTAGACTTCAGGGTGGCCCCAGATCCAGATCAGGTTCACGTACATCATCGGGCTGCCGCCGAAATCGTTCGTGAAGAAGTTGGTGCCGACATAGCGATCGAGCGAGAGCAGCGCGAGCACGACGGTCAGGACCGGGAAGGAAGCGACGATCAGGATGTTGGTGCAGAGCGAGGTCCAGGTGAACACCGGCATCTTCATCATGGTCATGCCGGGGCAGCGCAGCTTGACGATGGTGCAGATCAGATTGATGCCCGATAGCGTCGTTCCGACGCCGGCGACCTGGAGCGCCCAGATGTAATAGTCGACGCCGACGTCAGGACTGTAGCCGATGTTCGACAGCGGCGGATAAGCCAGCCAGCCGGTGCGGGCGAATTCGCCGATGAACAGCGAGGCCATCACCAGCACCGCGCCGCCGACCGTCATCCAGAAGCTGAAATTGTTCAGGAACGGGAACGACACGTCGCGGGCGCCGATCTGCAGCGGCACGACGTAGTTCATCAGGCCGGTGACCAGCGGCATCGCCACGAAGAAGATCATGATCACGCCGTGAGCGGTGAAGACCTGGTCGTAGTGATGGGCGGGCAGGAAGCCTTCCGAGCCGTTGAACGCCATCGCCTGCTGCGCGCGCATCATCAGCGCGTCGGCGAAACCGCGCAGCAGCATGACGATGCCGAGGATCATGTACATGATGCCGATGCGCTTGTGGTCGACGGTGGTGAACCACTCGCGCCACAGATAGCCCCAGAGGCGGAAATAGGTGAGGCCGGCGAGCAGCGTGACGCCGCCGAGCGCGACCATAGCGAAGGTGCCGACAAGGATCGGCTCGTGCAGCGGCAGCGAATCGAAGCCGAGACGGCCGAAGATGAACTTGAGAAGATCAGGAGACATGCTGGATCTCTTTAGGAGTCGGACTTGGAACGTTGTCCGAGGAAGAAGGACGAGGACTTCAGCGGCGCCAAGGTCGGCCGCTTCAGGCCGGCACCGACGAGCGGCGCGGTGTCGAGCGGCGCCTTGATCGCGGACGTGGTCCGGCCTTGCGGTGCGTCGGGGGTGCAGGTGCCGGCGACGAAGACAGGCTCCGGCCCGAGCACGGTGCCGCGGCGGGCGTATTTGTCGTAGGAGAGCGGAAGGGTGTTGTTCAGGCCCTCATGGCCGTTACCGCCCTTGGCGTCGATCGCCATCATCTCGCTCTGGCACATCTTGCCGGTCTCGACGCACATGTTGAGGATCAGGCGATAGAGATCGGAATCGACCGAGCCCCAGCGGCGCACCGGCTCGTTCTCGCTGGGCTTTTCGAGCTGGAGATATTCAGTGCGGCCAAGCGAGCCACCGGCGGACTTGGCCTGTGCGACCCAGGCGTCAAAACCCTTGTCGTCGAGGCCCTGGAAGTTGAAGTGCATGCCGGAGAAGCCGGCACCGCTATAGTTCGCCGAGAAGCCCTTATAGGTGCCGGCGTGATTCACGACGGCGTGGAGCTTGGTCTCCATGCCCGGCATCGCATAGATCTGGCCGGCGAGCGCGGGGATGTAGAACGAGTTCATCACCGAAGAGGCGGTAATGCGGAAATTGATCGGACGATCGACGGGCGCTGCCAGGTCGTTGACGGTAGCGATGCCGTAGTCGGGATAGATAAAGAGCCACTTCCAGTCGAGCGCGACGACATCGACCTCGAGCGGCGCCTTGGACTGGTCGATGGCACGGTCGGCATGGATGCGCCCGAGCGTGCGATAGGGGTCGAGGAGATGCGTGCCCATCCAGGTCAGAGCGCCCAGGCAAACGATGATCAGCAGCGGCGCCGACCAGATCACCAGCTCGAGCTTGGTCGAGTGGTCCCAATCCGGCTCGTAGCGGGCCGAGGTGTTGGACTGGCGGTAGCGCCAGGCGAACAGCACCGTCAGCGCCATCACGGGGACGACGATCAGGAGCATCAGGACGGTGGAGATGATGACGAGGTCCCGCTGTTGGGCAGCGATATCGCCGGCTGGCGCCAGCACGATGTAGTTGCAGCCGCTGAGCGCGGCCGCCAGGGGTAGCAGCGCCAGGATCTTGAGACGGGACACGGGCCGAGCCTTATGAGAATGAGTTTCCTTCGCGGGGCCAATGGGTAGCTGCGGCGCAGCAATCCGGACATTGGACAATTTGTCCAATGTTGCAGTGCGGGATGTTGGGTCAAACAGGTCTGGATTGCCTGGCGTCAAGCCGGGCGGTCGGCTTTGGTTTTCAGGACGTTAAGGGCGCACGCATGGCGACGGCACAGACCCCCGCACTGGCGGATATCCACTCGGGCGAGCATGGCCACGACCAGGCCAGTCCCGGCGAGATCGCCATCGGCGTCATCATCGGCCGCACCTCGGAATTCTTCGACTTCTTCGTCTACGCGATCGCCTCCGTGATCGTGTTTCCGCGCCTGGTGTTCCCGTTCACGAGCGAGCTGACCGGCACCCTCTATTCCTTCATGATCTTCGCGCTGGCCTTCATGGCCCGGCCGATTGGCACCGTCATTTTCATGACTGTCGACCGCGAGTACGGCAAGACCGCCAAGCTGGTCTCGGCGCTGTTCCTGCTCGGCACCGCCACGGTGGCGCTGGCGTTCCTGCCCGGCTATTCCGAGATCGGCGTTGCCGCGATCTGGCTGCTGGCGCTGGCGCGTCTTGCGCAGGGTCTGGCCTGGGGCGGCGCCTGGGACGGCATGGCCTCGCTGCTGGCGCTGAATGCGCCGGCGTCCCAGCGCGGCTGGTACGCAATGGTGCCGCAACTCGGCGCCCCGCTCGGGCTGATCGTGGCGAGTGCGCTGTTCGCCTATTTCGCCGGTCTCCTCTCGGCCGATGATTTCTTCGACTGGGGCTGGCGCTATCCGTTCTTCGTCGCCTTCGCCATCAACGTGGTTGCGCTGTTCGCCCGCCTGCGCATGGTGACGACCGAAGAATACGCCACACTGTTCGAGACTCGCGAACTCCAGCCGGCGCGGATCTCGGAGACCGTTGCACGCGAAGGCCAGACCATCATGCTGGGCGCGTTCGCGCCGCTGGCGAGCTTCGCGCTGTTCCACATGGTCACGGTGTTCCCGCTGTCCTGGGTGTTCCTGTTCACCCGCGAAAGCCCGGTGCGCTTCTTGATCATCGAGATCGTGGCGGCCGTGTTCGGCGTCGCTGCGATCGTGGCCTCCGGCATCATCGCCGACCGCGTCGGCCGCAAATCGTTGTTGATGGGGTCGGCAATCGCAATCGCGATCTACAGCGGCTTTGCCCCGCAGCTGCTCGATGCCGGCGCGTTCGGCGAGACCATCTACATGGTGATCGGCTTCATCCTGCTTGGCCTCTCCTTCGGCCAGTCCTCGGGCGCGATCGCCTCGAACTTCAAGCAGATGTATCGCTACACGGCCTCCGCCCTGACCTCCGACATGGCCTGGCTGTTCGGCGCCGGCTTCGCCCCGCTGGTCGCGCTGTTGCTCGCCACCAATCTCGGCGTCATCGCCTCGGGTGCGTACCTGCTGTCCGGCGCGTTCTGGACCCTGCTTGCGCTCTGGCTCAGTGGCCAGCGCGAAGCCGGTGACATGGACGCGGGTCAATCGTCGAACTGACGGGAATAAAGTTCGAGGCTGACGATCCTGTTGGCGGGACCGCTAACAGGAGATGCCATGAACGTCTGGTCGAATTCCGCCGGTCGGCGAAGCACTACAAGCCTGGCTTTCGCGATTACGCTTCTTTGCGCTAGCGGGCCCGCCGGCGCGACCGGCAATGTCGCGCGGGGTCAGACGCTCTACAAGGGCTGTGCAGACTGCCACTCGATCAACGAGAACGGCGTCGGTCCGATGCACAAGGGTGTGGTCGGGCGCAAGGCGGGCAGCGTCGCGGGCTACGACTACTCGCCCGACCTGAAGAACTCCGGGATCGTCTGGACCGAGGACAATCTCGACAAATGGCTGACCGGGCCGCAGGCCATGGTGCCCGAAACCAAGATGTTCTTCGACGTGCCGGATGCGCAGGATCGCGCCGATATCATCGCGTATTTGAAGGAGAAGGCGCGGTAAGGCGGCAGTCTCGTGCGGTGGGCAAAGCGAAGCGTGCCCACGATCTGTCGCTACAATTGATGAATGGTGGGCACGGCGCTGCGCGCCTTTGCCTACCCTACGGCAGCCGCGCCAGCCTCAATCCGTCACGATCTTCACGCGGTCACGCACCTTCACCTGCGCGGTGCGGTCGAGCCCGTTCAGCACGCGAAAGCGTTCGGCGGGATGATCGACGCCGGCCATGCGGTGCGAGAGCGATTCCACGGTGTCGCCGGGCTGCACGGTGATGACCTTGATGCGTAGCGGACGCGCGGCCTGGATCTCTTCGAGCGTCAGGCGGCGGAAGGAATTGACGGTCTCGCGCGCATTGCGCTCGCTCTCGGTCGACTTCTGCCGCGTGGCGAAGATGAAGCGGTAGACGTCGCTGCCGAAGCGCAGCGCATAGACCTTGAATTGCCACTGGTCGCCCTTGGCGGTCGCGGACGCGCCCGGGAATCCGTTGATGGTCAGGTCTTCGGTGGAGGCCTTCTCGACGCCCTCCATCCAGCCGGAATTGAGGTAGTCGCCGAGCGACTGTTCGGCCGGCACCCGCACGACATCGAAGCGCATCGCCTGCGAGCCGCCCTCGCGCACGCCGATCACCGCCTGTGCGGTGTTGTCGAGTGTAAAGTTATCGGGCGCCTGGAAGGTGAAGCCGAGCTTCGGATGCAGGAATCTGCGGCCGCGGACGAAGCCTTCGCTCGGATCCTCGCCATAGACGAGGTTGTCGATCGCGGCGAGATAGCTCTCGCGGTCGCGCTCGGCGCCTTCGGGCGCCGCATATTGCCGCGCGATCGTCTGCGCATTCTGCACCCGCTCGGGCGTTGCCGGATGCGACGATGTGAAATCCTGCGCGCGCGGATCGAGCGAGCTCTTGCCGGCCTTCAGCTCGGCATTGCGCTCCATCGCCGAGAGAAAGCGGGCGGCACCGTAAGGGTCGAAATGCGCCTTGGCCGAGATGCCGACGCCGATGCCGTCAGCCTCGAATTCCTGGTTGCGCGAAAAGCTCGCCATGGTGAGCTTGGTCTTGGCGAGCGCGAGCGCGGTCAGATCGGGGTCGTTGCTCATATCGGTGACGACACGGGTCACGATCGCGGCCTGACGGGCCTGGTCCTCGCGCATCGCGGCGTGCTTGGACAGCACATGCGCCATCTCGTGGCTCAGCACGGAGGACAATTCCGAGGTATCGCTGGCCAGCGCAATCAGCCCGCGGGTGACGTAGAGCTGGCCGTTCGGCAGGGCGAAGGCGTTCACTGCGCCGGAATTGAGGATGGTGACCTTGTAGCCCTGATCGGGGCGGTCGGATGCGGCGACGAGGCGGTCGACAGTCTTGCTGACCAGTGATTCGAGCTTGGGGTCGTCGTATGTGCCGCCATAGCTCGCCAGGATCCGCTCGTGTTCCTTTTCGGTGGCGGGGGTCTGGGCGACGGCCGGCTTGGGCTTGGGCATCGCCACCGTTGCCGGGGTCGCAACAGTCTGGAACCGACCCATATCGCCGCAACCGGCCAGACCTGTGCCCAGCAGCAAGCAAAGCATGGCCGGCGCAGCCCGCAGGCGGCGTCCCTCGCCAATTTTGCGCTGTTCTAGCACCCCATTCACGTCGCTTAACCCGTGCCCGGCCTTAAGGCCTTACCCCAGTAGGCTCGTTTGCGCCCAGCAATTCAACCTGTCCCAACAGACGCACGTCGATACGCGGCCCCGTCGTCCCTTCAACCCAGCCCCGGACACGAATACGCCTGGTTTCCAAGGACTTAAGGGATATTCCTGCGCTTTCGAACGCCGGCAGGTTGCGCTTTGAAATAGTCACAGCAAAGCCGTGTGTCCAGTTTCGTCCGAAGTTGAGGTAGGTCATTGCCCCAGCTTGCCGGACCGACAGGACTTTGCCCTCGACCACCATAAAGCGCCCGATCCCGGCCAAAATATCGTCCGGACTTTCCGCGTTTTTTATGGCCGACGGGTCAGCCCAACTGCCCTTTTTTTGGCGCCGCGCCTCCGCCTCGGACGACATCAGGGCGGCTGAACAGTCCTTGTCGGTGATCTCGGCCGAGACCAGGGCGTCGCCCTGGGCGAGGAGCATCGACTGAACTGGGATGTCGCTCTCGCCGATAAACAGCAGCGCACCTTGGCGGCCGTAGCGGTCGGGTGTGTCGTCGGTGCCGCGCAGGATGACGTCGCGGCCGACGAGCAGCGAGGTCAGCGCCTGTCTGGTCGTTGCTGTCGCCTCGATGCCGGTGAGGCGAACCTCACGGCCGTCATCGAAACGCACGCTGCGCGCGTCGGTGATTGCGGCGACGCGGGCTTCGCCTTGTGCTTCGAATTGGCACGGGGCTGCGACCGCGGGGAGACCTGCGGAGAGAAGGAATGCGACGATGAGGTGAAGCCGTTCGGTCACGAGACCCGTACAGGTTGTATTATGCTATAGCTTTACCCCAAGTTTAGTGAGTCGTGAAGACATTTCCTCACACTCCGTCATTGCGACGGGCGAAGCGACGAAGCAATCCAGAGTCTTTCCGCGGTGAGATTCTGGATTGCTTCCGCCTTCGCCAAGGCTTCGGCGGACAAGTCGCTGCGCTCGCAACGACGCGGAGATATCGATCCACGCCTCACCATTCCGCTTTGCGGAAAACACGAGCGGCAATCGTGCGCTCGTGACGCGCTTCTGCTTGCTGCGCTCTCGCGCATGCGGCATGATCGCGACAAAAGCAATAATCAAGCCGCCATTCAGAGCAAGGCGATCAAGGGAGGTTGTTTTCAATGAAGCCTATTTTGTCGGGCATTTTTGCCGCCGCGTTGGCCCTCAGCGCGAGCGCCGTGCAGGCCCAGGACAAGCCTCCTCTCAAGATCGGGGGTATCCTCGACATGTCGAGCCTTTATGCCGACATCACCGGTCCGGGCAGCGAGACCGCGGCCAAGATGGCGGTGGAAGATTTCGGCGGCGAGGTGCTGGGACGCAAGATCGAGGTGCTGGCGGCCGACCATCAGAACAAGGCCGACCTCGCTGCCAACATCGCGCGCGACATGCTCGACAATCAGGGCGTCGAGATGATCTACGACGTCGCGGCCTCCGCCACCGCGCTTGCCGCCGGCGAGATCGCAAAGGCGCGGGGCAAGATCATCATCTTCAACGGCCCGGGCTCGATCCGTCTCAGCAACGAGGCCTGCGGCCCCACCACGATCCACTATGTGTTCGACACCTACGGCCAGGCTAACGTGACCGGTCTTGCCGCCGTGAAGTCGGGCCTCGACACCTGGTTCTTCCTCACCGCCGATTACGCCTTCGGCCAGGATCTGGAGAAGGACACCGGCGCCGTCGTCACCAAGACCGGCGGCAAGGTGCTCGGCAGCGTGCGCCATCCGCTCAATACGTCGGATTTCTCCTCGTTCCTGCTTCAGGCGCAGGCCTCGAAAGCCAAGGTGATCGGGCTCGCCAATGCCGGCGGCGACACCGTCAATGCCATCAAGCAGTCGGCCGAGTTCGGCATCATGAAAGGCGGCCAGAAGGTCTCGCCGCTGCTGGCCTTCGTCACGGACATCGATTCGATCGGGCTTGAGACCGCGCAGGGACTGCTGCTGGCCGAAGCCTTCTACTGGGACATGAACGACGAGACGCGCGCTTTCTCGAAGCGCTTTCAGGAACGCGTCAAGCGGCCGCCGACCTCGGCCCAGGCCGGCGTCTATTCCTCCGTCACGCACTATCTGAAGGCCGTGAAGGCGGCCGGCACGACCGATGCGGCGGCGGTGATGAAGGTGATGAAGGACACGCCGATCAACGACTTCTTCGCTCACAACGGCAAGATCCGCGAGGACGGCCGCATGGTGCACGACATGTACCTGTTCGAGGTCAAGAAGCCGTCGGAATCGAAGGGCCGCTGGGACGATTACAAGCTGCTCGCCACCGTGCCGGGCAACGAGGCGTTCCAGTCGCTGGAGCAGTCGCGCTGCCCGCTGGTGAAGAAGTGACGTCGTGACGTCGTCGTGCCTGACAATAGGTCGTCATCCCGGGGCTCGCGTAGCGAGAGCCCGGGATCCATCGCGCAGCAGTGACGGTTGAGGAATGGATTCCGGGCTGGCGCCAAGAGGCGCGCCCCGGAATGACGGAGCAAAATCGAAGCATCGAACAGAGGCGTACACCATGAACGACATGGTCCTGCAAAAGCTCGAAGCCGGGCTGCTCACCATCACGATGAATCGCCCGGAGCGGAAGAACGCGCTCAATCCCGAGATGGTCGCGGGCCTGGTCGAGGCGGCGCGGCGCGCGGCTGACGATCCCGAGGTGCGCGCGGTGCTGTTCAAGGGCGCCGGCGGCTCGTTCTGCGTCGGCGGTGACGTCAAGTCGATGGCGGCCGGCCGCGCACCGCTGCCGTTCGAGCAGAAGCTTGCGAATCTTCGCCGTGGCATGGAGGTGTCGCGCATCCTGCATCAGATGCCCAAGCCCGTGGTGGCGCAGCTCGACGGCGCCGCGGCCGGCGCCGGCCTGTCGATGGCGCTGTCGTGCGATCTGCGTGTTGCCTCCGAATCCTGCAAGATCACCACCGCTTTCGCCAAGGTCGGCTTCTCCGGCGATTACGGCGGCACCTATTTCCTGACCCAGCTGCTCGGCAGCGCGCGGGCGCGTGAGCTCTACCTGACTTCGCCCGTGCTGACCGCCAGGGAAGCGCATGCGATCGGCATGGTGACCAGGGTCGTGCCCGACGCCGAGATCGACGCCGCCGCGCACGAGCTTGCGATGTCGCTGGCGCAGGGGCCATCGATCGCGCTCGGCTTCATCAAGCGCAACATCAACAATGCAGAGCATCTTCCGCTGGAGGATTGCTTCGACGGCGAGGCGATCCACCACACTCGCTGCAGCGACACCGAGGATCACAAGGAGGCCGCCAAGGCTTTCGTCGAGAAGCGCAAGCCGGCTTTCAAGGGCGCATGACCATGGCACCCTATTTGCGGCTGCGGCAGATCTGTCTGGTCGCGCCGCAACTCGCGCCTGTCATCTCCGATATCGCCGAGATCATGGGGCTTTCCGTCTGCTACCGCGACGGCAATGTCGCCAAATATGGCCTGGAGAATGCGCTGCTTCCGGTCGACACCATCCTGCTGGAGGTGGTCGCTCCGTTCAAGGACGGCACCACCGCCGGCCGCTTCATCGAGAAGACCGGCGGTCGTGGCGGCTACATGGCGATCTTTTGCTGCAATGATCCGGACGAACGAGGCCGCAACGCCAATGCGATGGGCGTGCGCACCGCCAACGTGATCGACCACGCGCCCTATCACGGCGTCCAGCTCCATCCCCGCGACTGCCGCGCCGCCTTCATCGAATTCAACCACACCGAGGGCAGCGACGACATTTTAGGCGCCTATCCGCCGGCCGGGCCTGACTGGCAAAAATTCATCCGCAAGGATGTGACGCAGGCGTTGACGGCGGTGGAGATGCAGAGCCCGGATCCGCACGGCCTGGCGGCGCATTGGGGCAAGATCATCGGGGTTGCAGCGAATAGCGATGCCGAACTGAAGCTGCCCAATGCGACCTTCCGCTTCGTGAAGGGCGCGAGCGAGATCATGAGCGGTCTGGAGTTTCGGGTGGCTGATGCGGCGAGGGTGTTGCATGCGGCGCGTGAGAAAGGGCTCGCGGTCGCTGGCAACGAATTCCTGCTGGGCGGCGTCACGTTCCGCGTTCATTCGTGAGCTGTTGCGACAAATTCCGCTGTCGTCCCGGCCCAAGTGCGCACTAGGCCGGGACGACAGCTGAGGTTGTGGCGACGTGAGAGTGATACGGCGAAGCGCGGCCGCAATCACCTTCCCTTAAAATTCGCCACCCNCCGCCGTTCTTCCGTGGCCTTCACACCCTCCTTGAAATCCTCAGTCGCGCGCAGGCGGGTCTGTTCGGCGAGCTCGTGGTTGGTCGCGGCCATCACGCGGTCGGCGAGGCCGGCGCGCATCGTGGCGCGGGTGGAGAGCAGGCCGAGTGGCGAGCATTCGGCAATCTCGCCGGCGAGCTTCATCGCGGCTGATTTCACCTGGTCCTGCGGCACCAGTTCATTGGCGAGGCCCCATCTATACGCCTCTTCGCCGGTGACGCGGCGGCTGGTGTAGAACATCAGCTCGGCGTTGTTCTTGCCGATCAATTCGGGCAGCGTCGTCGTCAGGCCGAAGCCGGGATGGAAACCGAGCTTGGTGAAATTCGCGGAGAAGCGGGCTTCGGGGCAGGTGACGCGGAAATCCGCCGAAACCGCGAGGCCAAGGCCGCCGCCGATGGCCGCGCCCTGCACAGCGGCGACGATCGGCTTCTTTGCGCGGAAGATGCGCACGGCTTGGATATAGAGATGGTTGATCGGGCCGAGACTGTCGGCCGGATCGCCCTTGGCCTTCTTCTCGGCTTCCTGCGCTTCCTGCGCCTGCCGCGCGGGATCGCCAAAATTTGCGCCGGCGCAGAACGCCTTGCCTTGCGCCGAGAGAACGGAGGCGCGGATCTCGATGTCGCGATCGAACTCGTCGAGCGCGTCTGCGATCTGGTTGATCAGCGAGATGTCGAAGAAGTTCAGCGGCGGCCTGCGGATCTCGATGGTGCCGACGTGGCCAACTTTTTCGACGCCGATATCTTTGTAGGTGCTCATGATGTCCTCGAAGCGTTAGCGCAAACCAAGTCCGCGGGCGATGATGCCGCGCAGCACCTCGGTGGTGCCGCCCTGGATGGTGAGTTTCGGTGCGGTCTTGATGGCGAAGTCGAGCTGTCGCTCCAGTGTCTCGCGGTTGCTCGCCGTCTCCTCGACGAAGGCGGCGAGATCGCGCACGCGGTGCGGAAGCTGTTGCTCCCAGACCGTGCCGATGTCCTTGACGATGGAGGCTTCCACCACCGGCTCCTTGCCGGCTTGCAGCATGCCTGCGACCGACACCGACATGCGCCGCATGGTGTGAAGCTGCGCGACGAGCCGGCCGATGCCTTCGGCGCTGCGCGTATCGGGAGTGGGACCGACCGCGCGGACCAGCTCGGTCAGCACGTAGTAGGTCTCGAGGAAGCGCTCGGGCCCTGAACGCTCATAGGCGAGCTCGCTCGTCGCCTGCTTCCAGGCGCCGTCGACTTCGCCGAGCACGTGATCATCGGGCACGAAGAAGTCGGTGAAGACGACCTCGTTGAATTCGTACTGCCCGGTGATCTGGCCGATCGGATTCACCTTGATGCCCGGCTGCTTCATCTTGACCAGGAACTGGGTCAGGCCGTGGCGGCGGTTTTCCTTGGTCGGTGGCGAGGTCCGGAAGATCGCGATCATGTAGTCGGCGATATGCGCCGACGACGTCCAGATCTTGGTGCCGTTGATGAGATAGCCGCCGTCGGTCTTGGTGGCGCGCGTCTTCGCCGCGAACAGGTCCGAGCCGGAATTCGGCTCGCTCATGCCGATGGCAAAGCAGATCTCGCCGCGGCAGATGCGCGGCAGGATATCCATCTTGATATGTTCGGGGGCGTATTTCAGCAGCACCGGCCCGCTCTGGCGGTCGGCGACGAAGAAGCGCCGCGTCGGCGCGTTGGCGACGCGCATCTCCTCGGTCACGACGTAGCGCTCGAGGAAGGAGCGCTCCTGGCCGCCATATTTCTTCGGCCAGGTCATGCCGATCCAGCCGCGCTCGCCGACGCGGCGACAGAATTCCGGCACATCGGTGTCCTCGCGGTTGGGCTTGAACGGGTTGAAGGTGCCGCGAGCCATCTCCTCGGCGAGGAACGCGCGCACTTCCTTGCGCAGCTCTTCGCATTTGGGCGGCAGGCGAATCGGATCGAAACGAAGCGCTGCGGTCATGTGTCTCATTCCTTCTCAGCGTGAGGCGACCAGCGGCCACAATTGATCGGCCCCTCTGGCAGCGACGAGCTTGCCGAGCTCGACGGCCCAGTAGCTTTCCGAGCCGAAATCGTCGCGCCATGCCAGCGCCCGTAGCGAATAACGGTGCAGGATGTGCTCGATGGTGAAGCCGATCGCACCATGAACCTGGTGCGCGATGCCACCGCCCTTTTCCGCAGCTTCCGCGCAGCGGATCTTTGCGGCGGCTGCTTCGAGATAGACCTCGTCGTCGAACGACTTTGCGTTCGCGATCGCGTCAGCTGCCGAGGTTGCAGCGGCAAGCGCAGCGGCGGATTCGCCGGCGAGGCGGGCGAGATTGTGCTGCACCGCCTGGAATTTCGAGATCTTCTTCTCAAAGGCGACGCGCTCATTGGAATAGCGCACGGAGATGTCGAGCATCGATTCCAGTGCGCCTGCAATCTGCAGGCTGCGCGCGACGCCGCCCATCAGCATCATCGCGGTCTGGTCAAAGCCACCAGGCGCGGCCTTGATGGTGAGGGGCTGCAGCTTGTCCAGCGTCACGGTATCGCTGTGGTCGTAGCCGACATTGAGGCCGGACTCGATCCGCGCCTTGCTCGCGTCGACCAGGGCGATCGCGACACCGTCCTTGCCGTGCGCCAGCACCACAAAATGCTTGGCCGATTTCGCAAACGGCACGCCGCGGCAGCGGCCCGAGACGGCGCCATCGGCATCGACAGTGATGCGATCCTTCGGCGAGGCCGGCAGCACCGTCATCTCGCCTTCGGGCGAGGCGATCTTCGCCTGCGCCAGCAGCCAGCCCGCCAGCATGGTCTCGGCCAGGGGAACCGCGACCGCGAAGCGGCCCGCTGCGTTCAGCAGCGCAAATCCGTCGGCCAGACTGGCGCCGGAGCCGCCGAGATCATCGGGGACCCAGGACAACGGCAAGCCGGCTTCGCTCAGCGCCTGCCACAGCGGCGCCTGCCACGAATTGTTCTTGTCGTTGTTGATGGTTTGCGGATCGGCAAGATCGGCGAAGATCTTCTCCGCGGTCTCGACGACGATATTGTCACTCTCCGCCACAGCGTTCCCCGTGTTTGCCATTGGCGCGTCGACCCAAGGGGCGGTGCGCGATCTCTTCTTGCGCCGGATGATCCGAAAAAGCCATGGCCCTGACAAGCGTTGATCGCAGGTCAACCTGCGGGGCGGGCATGGGCGATAAGCTAATTCCGCTTAGCGGAGTTTGCTCGATTTGCAGGGCGCGGCAAACTCGCTAAACAGGGCGCCAGAAACTTACAGAGGGAAGGACATCCGGATGGCCAAGGACAGTTTGTGCGCAATCGTGACGGGGTCCGCGTCCGGCCTCGGTGCTGCAACCGCAGAAATCCTCGCCCGAAACGGGGCGCGGCTCGTCATCAACTATTCGTCGAGCAAGACCGAAGCCGAGGCCACGGCGGAAGCGTGCCGCAAGGCGGGCGCCGCCGAAGTGCTGGTTGCGCAGGGCGACGTCTCCAAGGATGACGATTGCCGCAGGATCGTCGCGGCTGCGAGCGGCTGGGGCAAGCTCGACATCCTCGTCAACAATGCCGGCACCACCAAGCACGTTGCTTATGGCGATCTCGACGGACTATCGGCGGACGATTTCCAGCGCCTGTACGGCGTCAATACGGTCGGACCGTTCCAGATGGTGCGTGCTGCACGCAGCCTGCTCGAGGCCGGTGCGAAGGCATCGGGGCGAACGTCGGCGGTCGTCAACGTGTCCTCCGTCGCCGGCATCAACGGCGTTGGCTCCTCGATGGCCTATGCCGCGAGCAAGGGTGCACTCAACACCCTGACGCGGTCGCTGGCCGTCGCGCTTGCGCCGATGATCCGCGTCAACGCGGTCTGTCCGGGCTATATCGATACGCCCTGGTTCACCAAGGGCCGTGGTGAGGAAGGCGCGAAAAAGGTGCGTGACGCCGTGTTGGCGAGGGTGCCGCTCAAGGTCGCCTCGTCCGCCGCGGACATCGCGCAGCTCGTCTGCTTCCTGGCGCTGCCGGCTTCCGGCAACATGACCGGCGAAGCCGTGCGCATGGATGCCGGGATGCATTTGATTACGTAGTTTTCGGCGCGCTCTCTCCGCGTCATGGCCGGG
>NZ_LJYG01000055.1:95080-119066 GCF_001440035.1 Bradyrhizobium manausense
TGGATGCCCGGGTCAAGCCCGGGCATGACGATGCGCAATGTGCCCTCCGGCGCTTTAAGGCGCTACCCCTTGATCACGCCACTCGCCACCAGCCGGTGCCAGATGAACAGCACCACCACAGCGCCGATCGTGGCCATGATGAAGCCCGCGCCCTGATCCGGGCCGTAATGGCCGATGGCCTGGCCGATGAAGGTCGCCAGAAACGCGCCGGCGATGCCGAGGATGGTGGTGAGGATAAAGCCGCTCGGGTTGTTCGGTCCCGGTGCCAGAAAACGCGCGATGAGGCCGGCAACGAAGCCGACGATGATGATCCACAACAGGCCGCCCATGCTCATGTCAGTGCTCCCCTTGCCAACAGCATGATCCGGAAAAGTGTGCAGCGGTGTTCCGAAAAGATCATGCTCAAACAATAACCTAAAGCGCGATTGTGATTCATCCTGATCTCGTCGCGCTTGAGGTCAGAGTTCGATTAAATTCGTCCCGAAAGCTCGTTCTCGGTCGGCAGCCGTCCGTCCGGCGTCAGATGATCGACCACCTGCGGCAAATACTGGCTGAGGCCGGAGAGCAGCTCATCGCGCGACAGGCCGCTTTGGGCCGACAAGCTCTGGATCTGGTCAGCGCCGAGCGCATTGGCGAGATCGCCGGGTGCGATCGGCTTGTTCTCGCCCTTGCCGACCCAACTGTTTGCGGTCTCGCCATGGCCGCCTTGCTGGAGCTGGTTGAGGAGATCGCCGAGGCCGCCGCTCAGCACGGAGCCGGCCGCGCCGCCCGCGAGCAGGCCACCGAGGCCGCCCTTGAGGACATCACCGAGACCGCCACCGCCGCCGAGAGCACCACCAGGTCCCGCATTCGCGGGTGGGGGCACGGGAGTCGGCGCCGGCTGCGGCACGGCGCCCGGCTGGCTTGCGGTCATATGCTTGAATGCCTTCCAGGCGAGCAGGCCGAGGATCGCCATGGTCATCGGCGACATGCCGCCGGAGGAGGATTGTGAGCTCGGCGTGCTCGGGCCACGGGGCCCGTTCTGCATGCCGTTGAGGACATCGAGTAGACCCATGGTGCTCTCCTTTGGCGTTCTCGTTCGGCGAGCTCTCGCCGCTGACAGCGCCCCCGGAGCGAAAACATATGGGCCTCTCATGACGGTTACAAGGCAGCTGCGCCGTGGCCGCGATGGGCAGCCGGCCTCGCCTCTGCTATCGAGAACGGGTCATTCGGGGAGCAAGTCAGGTGGTGACGGATCGACCGATCGTTGTGGCCGGCGCGGGCGCCATCGGCTGTTTTGTCGGAGGTCAGCTCGCGGCTGCCGGTCGCCGTGTCGCACTGCTGGTGCGGCCGCGGGTGAAGACCGAGATCGAGCGGTTCGGCCTGCGGCTGACGGATTTCGACGGCTCCGAGACAAAGCTCGGTGCGGGACAGCTGGCGCTGTCGGAGGATCCTGCGATCCTCCACAGTGCCGGCATCGTGCTTGTCACGGTCAAGAGCGCCGACACGGCTGATGTCGCGGACCAGATCGCGCAGCACGCGCCGCAGGATGTCGTGATCGTGTCGTTGCAGAATGGCGTCGGCAACGTTGCCATTCTGAACGAACGTCTTGGCGGCCGCCGCGTGCTCGCCGGCATGGTGCCGTTCAACGTGGTCGCGATGGGCGAGGGACGTTTCCATCGTTCGACCTCGGGCGACATTATTGTCGGCGAGGACGCGGACAACACGGCGGCGGCGCTCTCGGTAGCCGGTCTGACGACGCGTGCCAACCGCGACATCACCGGCGTGCAATGGGGCAAGCTGATCATCAATCTGAACAACGCGCTCAGCGCGTTGTCCGATATGCCGCTCGCGGCCCAATTGGCAAGCCGTGACTGGCGACGGCTGTTCGCCGACCAGATGGCTGAGGGCCTCGCCGTGCTCAAGGCCGCCGGCATCACGCCGGCCTCGGCGACGCCGATCCCGCCGAACTGGACGCCGACCTTGCTGCGACTGCCCGACATGATCTTCAACGCGATCCTCCGGCGCACGATGAAGATCGATCCGCAGGCGCGCTCCTCGATGTGGCAGGATCTGAAGCAGGGCCGCAAGACCGAGATCGACTATCTGCAAGGCGCGGTCATCGCGCTTGCCGAGCAGAACAATGTCGAAGTGCCGCTGATGCGCCGCATTGTTGCGCTGATCAAGGAGGCGGAGACATCAGGCAAAGGCCCGCCGCGGCTTTCGCCGCAGCAGATTCGCGGCGTGGTTTGAGAACGACGGAGGAACCAATGAGGCATTGCCTTAGGATCGGGCTCGCGCTGACCGCGCTCTGCGAGGCATCGACGCTCGCTTACGCGAGGCCGCCGACCGTCATGAATTCTCCCGGCTATGACGCGCGCCTGCAGGAGAGCCGCAAGGCGCTGAACGGTTCGACGACAACTCCCGAGCTCGCCACTCCACCGGTGTCCAAACCTAAGCGCTCGAAGAAGATCCATACGCACTAGGATTTGGTGCGGACCTGCATCCCACTCCGTCATTGCGAGCGCAGCGAAGCAATCCAGAATCCCTCTGCGGAAAGACTCTGGGTTGCTTCGCTGCGCTTGCAATGACGGATGTGGAGACAGCTCAGCCCTTCTTCGCCGGCTTGCTGGGCGTCGGGCTGAACAGCTTCTTCAACTCGCTCAAACCTTCCGACAGGCGCGGCCATTCGCAGGTGAAAGAGCCCTTGGTGCAGGGCGCGCCCTTCTGTCGCAACACCTTCGGCCGCTCGACCGGAACGGGCACGCGCTCGACCTCGGTGCGCAGCGCGACCTGCTGAAGCTGCTGCACTTGCTGTTCCTGCTGCTCGTGCTGCTGCCGCGCGGTCGCCCGTGCCGCTTCATTGCTGCGGCGCTGATCGGCGAGATAGGCAGTGTAGGATTCGTCGATCCTCTTCTGCTCCTCCGGTGTCGGGTTGGGACCTGCGATGTCGAAGCTGCGATCCTGGAGGAAGTCGTAATAGGTGTAGCCGCCGCCTGCCTTGCGGCGGCCCGCGAACTTTGCATTGCAGTCGGCGAGCGCCGCGGTCTTTTCGGCCTTGCTTGCGGATCTTTCGGCAGCGTCGGCGCATTCCTCGAAATCGACAGGCGCGCGCTTCCACCATTGCGCCTGGGCATGCGGCAATGTCAGCAGAAATAGTCCTGCTGCGGCAACGAGAACCGGCGCCGCGCGACGCGATGCAACTACGTCAGACATTCTAAGAGAGTATTCCTCGCAAACTCAACCCAGACTGAGTCGTGACTGATTTTTGCCTCTTTCTCGCCGGCTTGTCACCCATGGAACCAGGGAAATTCATGGCTGGGTTGCTGACATTTTTTGCTTGACGTGGCTCGGGAGTCACAGCCCCGCAGCACATGATGCGCTTAGAATTTTATCGGTTTGATGCGACAGGGACATGTTCGTCATGAGAGCGCTGAGCTGGATGGCCGCAATCGCTTTGGTGCTGATTTGCGGCCGCGCGCTGGCCGCGGAGGACGAGATCCCTCACGACAAGCCGGTGAAGGTCGTGGCCGATGCGCGGCTCTCGGTCGGCGGGCAGGGACTGTTGCCGCTCTATCTCTCCAGTGACTGGTCGATGCCGTTGCCTGCGATCTCGCGCGCCGTCATCGTGCTGCATGGCCGCCTGCGCAATGCCGACGAATACTACCTCTCGGCCCACACCGCACAGGTCGCTGCCGGCGACGACGGCAAGAGCGCGCTCATGATCGTGCCGCAGTTCCTGGCGCAGGTCGATGTCGACGCCCACAAGCTGCCCGCCGATATGCTGCGCTGGTCGCTGGCGGGTTGGGAGGGCGGCGAAGCCGCGCTTGCGCCCAATCCGGTTTCCTCCTTCGCGGCGCTCGATGCAATCCTGGCAAAGCTCTCCGACCGCCGCATCTTCCCGAACCTGAAGCAGGTGGTGATTTCGGGTCATTCCGGCGGTGGCCAGGTCGCGCAACGCTACGCCATCGCCGGCAAGGGCGAGACCGCGCTGTCGCGTCAGCATATCGGCGTTCGCTACGTCGTCGCCAATCCGTCGTCCTATGCTTATTTCAGCGGCGAACGGCCGGTGCCGGCGATTGCCGCGTCCTGCCAGGGCTACAATGTCTGGAAATACGGCATGGACGGACGGCCGCCTTATCTGGCGGACGCAACGCCTGAAGCGCTGGAGCAGCGCTATGTCGAGCGTGACGTGATCTATCTGCTCGGCACGCTCGACACCAAGCCGGCGGCGGACAAGAGCTGCATGGGCGAGGCACAGGGCCCCAATCGCTACGTCCGCGGTCATGCCTATGCCGACGCGATGGCCAAGCGCGGTCACGCCACGCCCAATCACAGGGTGTGGGACGTCGCCGGTGTCGGCCATGACGGCGACAAGATGCTGACCTCGAAATGCGGCCTCGCCGCGCTGTTCGATATCCCGGGCTGCGGCGCGGAGCGCTGATCTGGACGTCTTGAAGGCTGGCACGGGCGCACGCCGAATAGGATCATAAAAGGACCAAACGCCATGACGATTACCATCGCAGCGAACAGCGTGCCGAAACCGCCGGCCGATATCATCGAAGGTTTCAGGAATGCGCCGACCTCGATCATTTCCGACAATCTCAGCCGGCTGCCGGGCGCGGTCGGGCTGAAACCCTATCATCGCAGCGGCAAGCTGGTGGGTGCGGCCTTCACGGTGCGCACCCGGCCCGGCGACAATCTCGCCATCCACCGCGCGCTCGAGCTGGTCGGCCGCGGCGACGTCATCGTGGTCGATGGCGGCGGTGACGAGACGAGGGCGCTGGTCGGCGAGATCATGAAAAACATCGCGCAATGGCGCAAAGCCGAAGGCTATGTGATCGACGGCGCGATCCGCGATGTCGCGGCCTTCGCCGCCGACGACTTCCCCTGCTTCGCCCGCGCGGTGATTCATCGCGGCCCCTACAAGAACGGCCCCGGCGAGATCAACGTGCCCGTCACGATCGGCGGCAGCGTGATCTCGCCCGGCGACATCGTGGTCGGCGACGAAGACGGCGTGGTGTCGTTTCCCGCCGCCGGCGCCGCGGCCCTGCTGGAGGCGGTGCGCGTCCAGATCAAGCGCGAGGACGACACCCTGAAGGCAATCTGCGAGGGCCGCTACCAGGGGGCTTACGGGAAGTCCTGACCGGCCGCTTGTTGCCCAAGCGAAGGGCTTCCGATTCGGCGCTCGCTTTGATATGTACAGCTCCAGGCAACCTGCCTCATCGGCAGGTTCCGCGGTCCCGTAGCTCAGCCGGATAGAGCGGCGGTTTCCTAAACCGTAGGTCGCATGTTCGAGTCATGCCGGGATCGCCAGCCTTCACCTAGTCGAGCGATGAAGAGACGCGCTCCAGCGAGCCCGCGGCTTTCTTCCGCCATCCTTCGTCAAGCATGTCGTAGGTCGCGCTATGTTCGCGGTCAAAGCCGGTATGCTCGAGCCGGAGATCGGTGCCGCCGGTCGACGAGAGCTTGAGTGTCCAGGTCACGATCGTGTCAAGAAGCCCTCCGCGCCAGGAGTAGACAAGTCGCGAGTCGGGCTCGACCTTCAAGACTTCGCACTTGACGACACCGTCAAATCCCGGCGCCGGCGTGGTGCGAAACGTGAAGCGGCGCCCGACCTCGGGTTCGATGTCGTTGGGCATCAGCCAACTTTCGAGCAACCGCGGCTCCGTCAACGCACGCCAGACTTTGCGTGGCGCTGCGGAAAGCCGGTAGTCGACAACGATCGCGCGCTTGTCCCTGCCCTCTTCTTGATCACGCATCGTCAAGCTCTTTCAGAGTTTCTCGCGAGCCGATCCGGGCTNGGGTGGGGCGGCCGCTCGCTTTCGTCCTGGCCACGTCTGAACGCCCGGCAGCAGCCGTTCGAAGGTGATGAAATGAAGAACAAGCCAGATCAGGACGCTCCGCAACACACTCGCAATGCGTCCCCCCACCACGAAAAGTATCTGGTGATCGTTGGCATCAAGGGGGAAGAGTGCCGCGAACCGACCGACGGCGACGGCTTGTGCGAAGGTTGAGAAGCTAAATGGCCGGATGAGTCGGCCCTGGCTCCGGGCGATGGCTTGTTCTGCCGCATAGACCCCGGAAACAGCCGCCGCCAATGCAGATGCGCGAAACGGCGCGCCGGTCGGTCCATTCGGGTGCGCACTGTCGCCGGCGGCGAGAATCGCGGGATGAGACACCGACCTCAAATCGGTTCCGACGACCACGCGATCTTGAGCATCGACCTGCAGCCCAGCCAGCCTCGCAAGCGCGGGAGCGCGCATGCCTGCAGCCCAGATGCATATGTCGAAGGGAATGCGCCGCCCGCTGGCGGTCATCGCTGCGTCCCTCTCAATCCCGGTAACTCGTTCGTTGTCGACAAGCTCGACGCCCAATCTTGTCAGGTCGCGTCTGATGACGGATTGAACCTCGGCGCTGCTGAAATCGCCAACACGCGTGGGGCTGAGCAGCGTCACGCTCATATTGGGCCATGTCGACTTGGCTTCGCCTGCAGCCTCGACCGAAAGCGGTCCGCCGCCAACAGCAAGCACGCGAGCGGGTCGCCCGGCAATTTCATGAAGCGCGGCTCGCAGCGCGGCGGCAGACCGCGGACCCTCACCCGGATCAAGACGAAAGGCATGCTCTGGTGCGCCAGCGGCATTGTCGGTGTCGACATGTGAGCCCAGCGCGTAGATCAGTTGCGTGAAAGCAATCGTACGCGGTGAACCATCCTCATCGATCGTGACGGTATTCCGAATTGGATCGAGCGACAGCACGCAAGCATGTATGAACTGGACATTGGTGCGGCGCAGATATCTTGAAAGGGACGCGATCCGCGGTTTTACCGGGGCGACCATCGTCTCCTGCAGTCGAACGCGCTCGACGAACTGCTCATTGCCGTTCACCAGTGCAACGCGAAGCCCAAGCCGGCGTCGACCTAGTCGAAGAGCCGCCATCATGCCCGCGTATCCGGCTCCCAGAACTACGACATCGTAGGCTTCATGACTTGAACCGAGTGATGGCGACATCGATTGCTTCCTCTGCACACGCTTCTGTTTGGAAGAGGCTAGGCGTAGCGTGACGCGGCCATGGCGAGCACTGCGACCGCGAGAAGAATAGCCGCGCTGCGATACCCCGTGGCCAATTGCGATCGCACCTTTGCGTCGTCGCCCGAGGACGTCCGCAGCCTCTGCAACGCGCCACGAATGATTGTTATTTGAATGACGAGCGCGACGATTGCCGCCACGGCGCCTGCGCTCAAAAGCTGCTCCGTGGGCCCAAATGAACCCTCATGCAACGCTTTCCATAGGTAGGCACCCGACAGCACTGCCACGGCTGCCGCGCCCAACTGCGGAGCGAACAGCTGCTGACCATCATTCCCGGTCGTCCGGGCGCATGCGAAAGTCGAGCCGGCCCAGAACGTGGCAGCGAGAACGTGGAGCGAAATGGCTATAAGCAGAACCGGCTGCATAGGAATTTCGACCCTTTTGCACGAAGCAGTTTGGATATACACAATGTATATTGAAATTCAAGAGGCGGAGCGTGCCTAAGCGTGCGTATGTCAGCGTGGCGCGGGCCCAAGCTGCCGCGGCGAAGCGGAACCAGGTCATTCAGGCCGCTGCGCGGTTCCTTCGCGAGGAGGACAGCATCACCACCTTTTCGCTCGACGCAGTCGCAAAAGCGGCAAAGGTGACGCGCTTGACCGTCTATAACCAATTCGGCTCGCGGCGCGGGCTGCTCGAAGCAGTGTTTGATGACATCGCCAGCCGGGGAGGGCTCGCTAGCCTGGAGGACGCCGCCGCCTATCCCGACCCTGAAAAGGGCCTTGAGATGGCGGTTCGGATCTTCTGCGAATTTTGGGACAGCGACCCCGCGGTGGCGCGCCTTCATGACGCCATGGCGATTGACCAGGAGTTCGCCCAAGCGCTCGCGGCGCGTAACGAGCGTCGCCGGCCTCTCATTGGAGAATTGATTGCACGAATAGCTGCCGAAGACACGCCGACCAACGCCAAGCGCGATGTTGTCGATCTGATTTACGTCCTTACCAGCTGTGCGACCTTTCGCATGCTCTCGGGAGCGAGATCCGTCTCCGCCATCTGCGCCTTGCTCACGAGCGCCACCAAGGCGGCGGTGGCCAAGATCAAGTGAAGGGCGCGAGCGGGCGGGTTGAATCCCGAAGTGAAGATCGACAGGCCAAACCCGCTAGGTCAGTCGCAATCGATGTTTCCTGATGGAAAATCGTCCGCTGCTGATTTGCTTCGCTGGTGTGAAAATTGCTAGCAGAGGCGGCCGGGCTGGAAGCGCACCTTCCAGCCCGGTCCATGTTTTGCCTGATCCGGAGACGATGATGCCTTTCGATTTGATCCTGCGCGGCGGGCGGGTGATCGACCCCTCGCAGAAGCTCGATGCCGTGACGGATGTCGCGTTCTCGGGTGGCAAGGTCGCCGCGGTCGGCTCCGGGCTCAGGGCGGATCCGGGCACTCAAGTTCGCGACGTCTCGCAGTTCATCGTGACGCCCGGGCTGATCGATCTCCACACCCATGTCTATTGGGGCGGCACTTCGCTCGGTATCGATGCCGAGGAGTTCTGCCGCAACTCCGGCGTCACCACGTCGGTCGACACCGGCAGCGCCGGCCCCGGCAATTTCGCCGGCTTCCGCAAGCATGTGATCGAGCCGAGCCAGGTCCGCATCCTCGCCTATCTGCACGTCTCCCATGCCGGCATTTTCGGCTTCTCGCACCGGATCATGGTCGGCGAGAGCGAGGAATTGCGGCTGATGAACCCGATCGAGGCGGCCAAGGTGGCGGACGCCAACCGCGACGTCATCGTCGGCATCAAGGTGCGGGTCGGGCTGCACTCCTCGGGCACATCAGGCGCCGTGCCGCTCGATATCGCGCTCCAGGTCGCCGACGAGGTCGGCATGCCCTTGATGGCGCATATCGATCATCCGCCGCCGACCTATGAAGAGGTGCTGGCGCGCCTGCGCCCCGGCGATGTGCTGACCCATGCCTTCCGTCCCTTCCCGAATTCGCCGGTGACCGCGCAGGGCACGGTGAAGAAGGCGGTGCTCGACGCGCGCGAGCGCGGCGTGCTGTTCGACATCGGCCACGGCAAGGGCTCGTTCGCGTTCAAGACCGCGCGCGCCATGCTCGCCAACGGCTTCTATCCCGACACCATTTCATCCGACATCCACCAGCTCTGTATCGACGGCCCGGCGTTCGACCAGGTGACGACCATGTCCAAATTCCTCTGCATGGGCATGCCGCTGTCGGACGTGATCAAGGCCTCGACCGAGAATGCCGCGATGGCACTGCGGCGGCTCGAGCTCGGCACACTCAAGGCGGGCAGCGTCGGCGATGCCACGCTGATCTCGGTGAAGCAAGGCCAGTTCCACTACGAGGACGTCGTCGGCGAGCACCTCATCGGCGACAAGAAGATCGTTTCGGAGGGCGTCGTCATCGGCGGCCGCTGGTGGCATCCGAACTAGGTTTGCTCGCGATAGAATTGCAGCAATTGCGCGCCTGCCGGTGAGAGCCAGTCGGGCGCGCCGGCAATGTAGCCTTCGACATGGCCGCTCGTCCCGACGAGATAGGTGATGGGCATGCCGACGATGGGAAACATCTCTGTCGATACTTGCGCGGCCGCGCCATAGGCATCGGCATAGCAGGCGAGGTTCTTTACGGCGAGGCCGGCGAGGAACGCGGTGATCTTGCGCAAATCTCTCGTGTCGGTGCAGACAGCGACGACATCCAGACGATCGCGTTGCGATCCGGCGAGGCTCGCCAGCACGGGCAGGTCAAGCCGGCACGCCGCGCACCACGTCGCCCAGAAGTTGACGAGGGTGATGCGTCCCGGCTTTGCCGTCACCACCACGTCTTTTCCATGCAGGTCCTGAAGCCGTATCGGCGGCATCGGCGCGCGCGGCCGCACCACGGTGAACTGGCTGCGCCCGGCTTCGAACACCGGCGGCCAGCTTCCCTGCGCACCGCCCGCAGGCAGAAAGGCAAGAAGCGCCGGCGCGGCGATCAGGAGCGATCGCCGCGACAACGCGTGGTGGGTCTCACGCATGGATATAGGCCCAACCCCTCAGTTGCAGATCCACGACGCGCCCGATGCCGAAGGGCACGAGGTTCGCGCCCGGGATCAGCGGGATCGAGAGCTGCTCCTTGGCTTCCGCGATCGCCTTGGACGAAGCGCACATGCTGTAGGTGAGATCAGGCAGCGACCGGCGTAGCGTCGCCAGCGGCTCGGCCAGCGGGGTCTTGTCCGCCCTGAAGACGTCGATACCCTTGCCATTGGCGACGACCTCGATCAGCAGGCGGGTACCCTTGTCGGCAAAGTGCTTGGCGAGATTGGCGGAATAGCTGATCGCGTGTCCGATGACATAAGGCTCGTTGCTGTCGATCAGGATCACGACGCCGTCGGCGAGGCGATCCTCCCTGGCCGCGGCTGCGCCGCCGGCCGTGAGGATCGCGGTGCCCGCAAGCAGTCCCCTGCGGGACCATCCGATGGCAGGGATCATGGCGGCGGCGTGGCCGTTTAGAACCGACGCGGCGCGATCGGCGCCGTGCTGTTGCGACCCCACAGCACGAACAGGCTGAGCGCGAGCAGGACAATGTTGAGCGGCGTCACCTCGGCCTCGCCGCGCGAGAGATGGAAGGCGAGTGCAATCACCTGCAACACCGAGCAGCCCAGCGCGGCGAGCACCGTCAGCCGCGGCAGGATTCGCGTCAGCGCCGGCAGCAGAATGCCGATCCCGCCGGCGAGATCGACAAGTGCGATGGAGCGAACGAAAGTTTCGGAATACTGGCCGGCCCAGGGCATCATGGCGGCCAGCTGCGGAATGGGCGTGGTCAGCTTGACCAGCCCCGCCCCGACAAACGCGAAGGCGATGAGGATTTGCGCGGCCCAGAGGCCGATGCGAAGGGCTCGGCCGGGTGTAGCGGTCTCGAAGGTGGTGGTCGACATGGTGGCTTCTCCAAATGTGAGGGCTGCCACCATTTGATGGTTTCACTATTTTTGATCATTATCGGTTCCAGGATCGATTCCTTTCCTGAATGTTGATGATCTCATGGATTCCCTGGTCAGCATGCGGGTGTTTTGCCTGGTCGCGGAGCTGAAGAGCTTTGCGACCGCGGCGCAGCGCCTGCGCATATCGCCCGCGATGGCGAGCAAGCATGTGATGCAACTCGAGAAGCGGCTGGGCACGCGGCTGCTCAACCGGACCAGCCGGCGCGTCAGCCTGAGCGAAAGCGGTGCGCTCTATTTCGAGCCGGCGCGGCAGATGCTGGATTCGCTCGACGAGGTCGAGGCTGCCGTCAGCAAGGCGACCGTAGTGCCGCGCGGCACGCTACGGCTGACCGCGCCGGTGTGGATGGCGAACACGATCTTCGTGAGCATGCTGGCCGACTACCAGGCGCGCTATCCCGAGGTGCATCTCGACATTGATCTCAGCGGGCGGCTGGTCAATCTGGTCGAGGAGGGATTCGATCTCGCCTTGCGCGCGACCGGCGCACCCGATGAGGCGCTGATCGCGCGGCCCATCACCAACGTGCCCTTTTACATGGTCGCAGCACCTGCCTACCTCAAACGCGCCGGGCGCCCGACGAAGCTGAGCGATATCGCCGGCCAGGCGCTATTGCACTATGCGCTTTATCCCGGCGAGAGTTTCTCCTTCGCGGGCGAACACGGAACTGAAACCATCAAGTTCAACCCGGTGCTACGCAGTGGCAACGAAACGCTGCTGCACATGGCGGCGCTGGAAGGCATGGGCCTCGCCTTCCTGCCGAAATGGCTGGTCGCCGAGGACATCGCGGCTGGACGGCTCGAGCACGTCATGCCCGGGCACATCGTCTTCGTCGGAAAGCTGTTCGCAGTCTATCCGAGCCGCAAATATCTCTCCGCGAAAGTGAGGACCTTCATCGACTTCATTGCCGCCGACAAGCGGATGAAGTAGCGCCCCGCTACAGCGATCTCGCGATCAGCAGCTTCATGATCTCGTTGGTACCGCCGTAGATCTTCTGGATGCGGGAATCGATGAAGATGCGCGAGATCGGATATTCCTGCATGTAGCCATAGCCGCCGAACAGCTGGAGGCATTCGTCGGCGGTTTGCACCTGCTTGTCCGAGCACCAGTATTTTGCCATCGACGCCGTGACGGTGTCGAGATCCCCGGCGACCAGGCGCTCGATGCACCAGTCGACGAAGACGCGCGCGATCATGGCTTCGGTCTTGCGTTCGGCCAGCGTGAAGGCCGTGTTCTGGAAATCCAGCAGCGGCTTGCCGAACGCCTTGCGCTCCTTGGTGTACTCGGTGGTGAGCTTGACGGCGCGCTCCATCGAGGCGACGGCGCCGACCGCGAGCGCGAGGCGCTCCTGCGGCAATTGCTGCATCAGTTGCACAAAGCCCTGGCCTTCCTCCTTGCCGAGCAAGTTTTCCGGCGGGACCGTAACGTTGTCGAAGAACAATTCGGACGTGTCGGAGGCCTGCAGGCCGATCTTGTCGAGGTTGCGTCCGCGCTTGTAACCTTCGGCGCCTTCGGTCTCGACCACGATCAGCGAGATCCCCTTCGCGCCCGCTTCGCCGGTGCGGGCGACCACGATGACGAGGTCGGCGGCCTGGCCGTTGGTGATGAAGGTCTTCTGGCCGTTGATGACGTAGGAATTGCCCTGCTTCTTCGCTGTGGTCTTGACGGCTTGCAAATCCGAGCCGGTGCCGGGCTCGGTCATGGCAATGGCGCCGACCATCTCGCCCGTGGCCATCTTCGGCAGCCAGCGCTTCTTCTGCTCCTCCGAGCCGTAATTGAGGATGTAGTGGGCGACGATGGCGCTGTGCACGGAGACGCCGGTGGTCAGCTCCGGCACCGTGCTCTCGAGGTCATCGAGCACGGCGGCGTCATAGGCGAAGGTTGCGCCGAGCCCGCCATATTCCTCCGGCACGCTTGCCAGCAGCGCGCCCATCTCGCCGAGCCCGCGCCAGGCGAAGCGGTCGACCATCTTCTGCTCGCGCCATTTTTCGGCATGCGGCGCCAGATCCTTGGCGAGATATTTCCGGAACTGGTCGCGGAAGACGTCGAGCTCTTCGGTCATCCAGGAGGAGCGGTAGGCCATGGTCACCCTCGGTCGATCTTGTCGCAGGCGCGTACGCATCACGCGTGCCACAACGGTGACAGCGGGCGCAAGCCCGCCCGCCGTGGTACGCCAACCCCGGCTGCCGATGCCAGTGTTTTCAGGCTGCCGGCTATCCCGCCTGCGCGGTTTTGCCGCCGTCGACGACGAACTGTCCGCCCGTTGCATAGGGATGATCGTCCGAGGCGAGCACCAGCGCAAAGGCCGCGATCTCCTCGGGTGTTGCCACACGTTGCATGCCCGGAACGTGCGATTTGGCCCATTGCGCAACCGCGATGTGCCAGGCTGCATCGGGCAGATTGTCCATGCCGGCGAGCCGGCGAATGAACGGCGTATCGGTCGTGCCCGGGATCAGGGTGTTGATGCGGATGCCGTACTGGGCATATTCGAGCGCCGCGGCCTGGACCATGCCGACAAGCCCGCGCTTGGCCGCGGAATAGGCCGAGCGCTTCGCCGACGTGGCGATGGCGTTGGATGACGAGGTGACGACGATCGATCCGCCCTTCTGCATCATGTGCGGAATCTGGTACTTCATCGCCAGGAACACGCCGCGCAGATCGGTATTGATCACGTCGTCGAATTCGGCTGCGCTGTACTGATGCAGCGGCTTCTCGATGGAAATTCCGGCATTGTCGAAAGCGACGTCGAGGCGGCCATGAAGTTCGATCGTCTTGTCGACCAGGGCCTTGACCTCGGCCTCGTTGCGAACGTCGGCGCGGACGAACGCGGCATCGCCGCCACCGCCCTTGATCTCGTCTTCCACCTTCGTGCCGCGCTCGACATTGCGTCCGCAGAACACCACCTTGCCGCCTTCGGCGGCGAACATCAGTGCGGCGGCGCGGCCGATGCCGGAGGTGCCGCCAGTCACGATGATGACCTTGTCGGTGAAACGCTGGCGGCCGCTCGGTCTCTGCTGCGGCAGCGCCGCGCCCTGGCCGAGCGCCACGCCGCCGACAAGGCCGCCAAGGGCGCTCGTCAGCATGCCCAGCACGGCGCCGCCGACCAGATGGCGCCGTTTCATCGGGGAGGACGCGGTGCTATGCTCCGTTTCGGTCATTTCGAACTCCCGGCCGGTCAATCTAAACAGTGTTAAGATAGATAGCCGCCAATCTAAACAGTGTCAAGTTACGCATGACGAAACCGATCGCGCCCGCGCGCGCCAAGCCGAGCCGCAAGGTTCCGAAGCCGGAAGCCGGCTATCATCATGGTGAGCTTCAGGAGGCCCTGATCGCGGCCAGCGAGGCCATTCTCGCCGAGCAAGGCGCCGAAGGCTTTACCTTGCGCGAAGCTGCCCGCCGCGCCGGCGTGTCTCCGGCCGCGCCGTCGCATCATTTCGGCAATGCGCAGGGCTTGCTGACCGAGGTCGCGATCCGCGGCTACGAGGCGCTGGCCGACGCGCTGCGGGATGCCGCATCCCGCAAGCAGGGCGCGCGCGAAAAACTCCACGCTCAGGGCCTCGCTTATGTCGAATTCGCGCTGAAGCATCCCGGCCGCTTCCAGATGATGTTTGCCAACAAGCGCCTGGTTGCGGACGATCCGCGTCTCAGGCAGGCAAGCAGGGCGGCCGGGCACGAGTTCGAGATCATCATCGCCGAGCTTGTCGGGGGTCCACCGAAGCAGGCGAAGACCGCCGCCGCGGCCGCCTGGTCCACCGTCCACGGTTTTGCCAAGCTGGCCCTCGAGGACAAATTCGGTTCAGTGCAGAGCGAGGCCGGCTACCGCGAGATCATGACGACACTCAATCATGTCCTGAACTATCTCTGGCCGGCGAGCCGCTAAATGCAGATCCAGGGGGTGAGGCGTCATGACGGCCAAGGCGACTGAGCTCAAGCTCGACATCGGACGCATCGGCACGGTTTCCGCGATCCTGATGCAGCCGGACAATGCGCGTGCGTGCTACGTACTGGCGCACGGCGCCGGTACCGACATGCGGCATGTGTCGATGGACAAGATTGCGGTGGGCCTCTCGATGCGCGGCATTGCGACGCTCCGCTTCAATTTTCCCTACACGGAGAACAAACAGGGCCGTCCCGACCAGCCGGCCGTCGCGCATGCCACCATCCGCGCCGCGGTCGAGGAGGCGGCGCGGCTGTGCCCGGGGTTGAAGCTCGTCGCCGGTGGTAAATCGTTCGGCGGCCGCATGACATCGCAGGCGCAGTCCAAGGCAGCGTTGCCTGGTGTGAAGGGTCTCGCCTTTCTTGGCTTTCCCCTGCATGCCGACAAGAAGCCATCCACCGAGCGCGCCGAGCATCTTGCCGGCGTCGCCATTCCCATGTTGTTTCTTCAGGGAACGCGGGATGGCCTCGCCGATCTCAGCCTGCTCAGGCCCGTCGTCGCGGCGCTCGGGGCGAAGGCGACGCTGCATGAGATCGAAGGCGGCGATCATTCCTTCGCGGTGTTGAAGAGGTCCGGCCGCACCAACGACGAGGCGCTGGCGGAAGTGCTAGACACGCTCGCGGGCTGGATCGACGATCTCGCCTAACGTTCACGCGGAATACAGCCCCTTGTCGCGCGCCTTCTGGATCGCGAGCGCTGCGATCAGGTCGAGCGTCGGCGTCGACAGGCCGGCGGTGCGCGCGAAGGCGGCGGGCGCCTTCACCAGCACGTCGATCTCCATGGCACGGCCGAGCTCGTAATCCTGCAGCAGCGACGGCTTGTGGTTGGGGGCGGGGCCGCTGCGGGTCACGCGCTTGACCTCGGGAATGAAGTGCTGCGCGATGTCGTTGGCCTCGTTCAGCATCCGCGGAATGACTTCGGTGAAGGCAGGGTCGTCGCGTACGCCCCGCGCAGTCTGACCTGTGAGCAGGCAGAGCACCGACAGCGACATGTTGGTCAGTAGCTTTGACCAGATCGCCTCGCGGATCTCAGCCACCGGCGGCGATTCCAGCCGCGCATCATTGAAGACGCCGCGGAGCCTGGTGATGCGCTCGCAATTGCGGTCGTCACATTCGCCGATCAAGAGGCGGTTGCGGTCCGGGGTGAGGTTCTGCACCACGCCGGGTGCCGCCACCTCGTTGGAAGAGAAGATGACGCCTCCGATGATCCGCTCCTTCGGGATGCAGGCGCGCAGGCGTCCGCCGGGATCGAGGAAGGAAATGTCCGGCGGCGTCGGGTGCCGCGGCGGCAGGCCGATACCGTACCACCAGGGAATGCCATTCTGGGCGAACACAATGGCGGTGTCGTCCCGGAGCAGCGGCTTGATGCTGGAGACGAGGCCAGTCAATGCCGTGGCCTTCAGCGTCGAGATCACGACGTCCTGCGGGCCGAGCTGGGCCGGATCGCCCGATGCGTTCACCTTGGCCGCAACCTCGGAATCGCCGACGCGCAGCTTCAGGCCATTGGCGCGCACCGCCTCCAGATGCGCGCCCCTCATGACGCACGAGACCTCGTGGCCGGCGCGGGCGAGCCTGACCGCGAGATGGCTTCCGACGGCGCCCGCGCCGAAAATGCAGATGCGCATATGATGTCCCGTCCCTGATCTTTGGTCGTCGCCCGGCGGCAGCATGACACAAGCCGCCATGCGATGGGCGCGGCCGCCCTACGCTGGAAAGATATGGATCGGGATGCGTTGCCTCGGCCATAGTGCGCGCCATCAGAATGACCGGAGGATCGCCGATGACTGCCAACCCTGTGCTGTGGAGCCTTGATGAGCGTGGGGTTGCGACCGTCACGTTGAACCGGCCGGAGGTCAACAACGCCTATGACGGCGCCCTGATATCAGGCGTGCTCGCGGCCCTGGACGATCTGGGCAAGAAACCCAACCTTCGCATCGTCGTGCTCAAGGGCAACGGCAAGCATTTCCAGGCCGGCGCCGACCTCAAATGGATCAACGGCGTGCGGCCACAGTCGGCTGAGGCCAACGAAGCGGCGTCGCGGGCGACGTTCGAGACCGTGCAGCGGCTCAACACCCTGACGATCCCGACCGTGGCGCTGGTGCAGGGCGGCTGCTTCGGTGGCGGCACCGGTGTGATCGCGGCCTGCGACGTCGTGATCGCCGCCGACAACGCCCTGTTCTCCATCACCGAGGTGCGCTGGGGCCTGACCGCCGCGATCATCATTCCCCAGCTCTGCGACGCCATTGGTGTACGGCAAGTCCGCCGTTACGCACTTACCGGCGAACGCTTCGGCGCCGAGGATGCCCGCCGCATCGGCCTCGTCCATGAGGTGGTGCCGCTCGCAAATCTCGAAGCCGCAGGCAGCAAGGTGGTCGAGCAACTGCTCGCCAACGGCCCGGAGGCGATGGCCGAGACCAAGCGGCTGGCGCTGGAAAGCTCGTTCGGCGGCATGGCGGTGGACGATGCGGCCTATACGCGGCTCGTCCAGCTGCACGCGCTCAAGCGCCAGAGCGCAGAGGCGGCGGAGGGGCTGGCCTCGTTCACCGAGAAGCGCCCGGCGAAGTGGGGCGGCGGCGGGAAGGGCTGAGCACGCTTCACTCCGCCGTCGTCGCCCGGCTTGGCCGGGCGACCCCGTACGCCGCAGCGCTCCCGGCCAAGCCGGGCGATGACAGCAAGTAGCCCGGATGGAGCGAAGCGCAATCCGGGGCCGGCGTCCCGCATTCCGCTGCGCTCCATGCGGGCTACGGCACCATCATTTACAGCGACGGTGCGAGTGACGTTTTCAGCAAGGTCAGCAGCGCCTGCACCGCAGCCGCATTGCGCCGGCGTTCCGGGATCGCGGCTTTCACCCACAATTCCGGAATCGGAAAGTCGCGCAGCACCGGCTTCAGCGTGCCGTCGCGCAGCGCATCCGCGACGAGATAATGCGAGATCAGCGCGATGCCGTTGCCGGCGATCGCGCTGCGCGCCAGCACATGCCCCTCGTTGGAGGACAGCAGTGGGCTGACCTGGATGGTGATGCGGCCGCGCGGCCCGTCAAAGACCCATTCGGGGCCTGTTGGCATGAAGCTGAGGCAGCGATGCTCGACGAGGTCGCGCGGATGCTTTGGCGTGCCGTGCTTCTTCAAATAAGCCGCCGAGGCGCAAAGCAGTCGCTTCAACGGCACCAGCGGCTCATCGACCACGCCGCCGAAGGAATGCGGGAAGGCGCCGATAGCGATGTCAAATCCTTCGGTGACCGGATCGACCGGGCGGTCGAGCAGCACGATCTCGAGCTTCAGCCGCGGGTTTTGTGTCTGGAAGGCGCTGAAGGCATCGGCCAGCCGCGCCACCGTCATCGAGGTCGGGGCCTTGATGCGGAGATGATCGACGAGATCATGGCCCTTCTCGCCCATGCGCGACAGCAGGTCGGTCGCATCAGTCACCACGCCGCGGGCGCGATGCACGTAGCGCTGGCCGGCCTCGGTCAGCCGCAACTGCCGGGTCGAGCGGTGAAACAGCGGTGTGCCGATCCGCGCCTCGAGCTGCGTGACGCGCTTTGCCACCACTGAGGTCGAGACGTTGAGTTTTCGCGCAGCGGCGGAAAATCCAGCCGTATCAGCGGTGGCGAGGAAGGCCTGAAGGTTCACCAGGATGTCCATGTCGACCTTTCGCGATTCGAGAAAGCTGATCGCATATTTTGGTAGATTGTAGCCCTCCACGCGTTAATTCATAGTCCGCCCCAAGCAAGGGATTTTTGGGAAGGACGCGCCATGCGGGCCATGACGATCAATGAACCGGCACGACAGGTGCCGCTCTACGGCGAATATGAAGTCGTCGTGCTCGGCGGCGGCCCGGCCGGCATCGTCGCTGCGGCCTCAGCCGCGCGCGCCGGGCGCAAGACGCTGCTGATCGAGCGCTACGGCTTCCTTGGTGGCATGGGCACCGCGGCCGGCGTCACCAATTTCTGCGGCCTGCATGGCAACGTCTACGGCGAGGCCATCAGGCTGGTGCAGGGCATGGCGTCCGATCTGCTGGCGCGGATCGATCATCTGAACGGCCTCAACGCGCCGCATCTGATCCTCGGCAAGGTCTTCGCGCAGGCCTATGACACCGCGGCCTACAAGATCGCGGCCGATCAACTGCTGGCGAGCCACAAGGTGCACATTCTCTTCCATGCCCTCGGCGCCGGCGTCGTGATGGGCGATGACAACCGCATCGACGCGCTGATGGTCGAGACCAAGGCCGGCCGGCAGGCAGTGCGCGCAGAGATCTTCATCGATTGTTCCGGCGACGGCGATCTCGCGGTCTGGGCCGGCGCGCCGTTCGAGATCGGCGACGAGCATGGTCATCCCTTGTATCCGTCGATGATGCTCCGTCTCAACGGCATCGATCCCGTGAGGGCGGGCGATGCCTGGCGGACCATCCCGCAATTGATGGAAGCGGCGACCGCGGCCGGCACCCACAAATTCCCGCGCAAGAGCGCGATCGTGCGGCCGCAGAAATCCGGCATCGAATGGCGGGTGAACTTCACGCAGGTGGCGCGCGAGGACGGCCACGCCATCAACGGTGTTGAGCCCGATGATCTCACCCGCGGCGAGATCGAGGGCCGCAAGCAGGCGCTTGCCGCCTTCGAATTCCTGCGCACGGTGCCGGGCTTTGAAAAATCCTACATCGTCGATCTGCCACCGCAGCTCGGCATCCGCGAGACCCGCCGCATCAAGGGCGGCTACCAGCTCAGCGGCGAGGATGTGCTTGGCTGCGCCTCGTTCGAGGACTCCATCGGCGTCAATGGCTGGCCGATCGAGGCGCATGTTCCAGGCGATGTGGTCTTCACTTTCCCGCCGATCCCGGAATCGCGCGGCTACAACGAATTGCCGTATCGCATGCTGGTGCCGGAGGGCGTAGACAACCTTCTCGTCGCCGGCCGCTGCGCCTCCATGACCCATGAGGGCCAGTCGGCGGCGCGGGTGTCGGGAGCCTGCTTCGTGATGGGGGAGGCGGCCGGTTCCGCGGCTGCGCTGGCGCTGTCCGGAAATCGGATACCGCGTGACATACCGGTTGAAAAATTGCAGGAAACATTGAAACAACAGGGCGCCTTCATCGGACGGGACGAGCCCGTGCCCAAGGGCCTGTAACGGACTGCAAAAAGAGAATTATTGGAGGAAGCGGGATGATCGGGATTGCGCGGGTCGCGGCACTCAGCCTTTTGGCTATGATGGCGATGGCGATGGCGATGGCGATGGCGACGGCGACGGCCAGGGCCGAGGATGCGCTGAAGGCCAAGGTCGGCGTGCTCCGCCTGTCGTCCTCCGCGCCCGTCTTCATCGCGCAGGACAAGGGCTATTTCCGCGACGCCGGCCTCGACATCGAGTTGAAGTTCTTCGATGCGGCGCAGCCGATCGCGGTCGCCACCACCTCGGGCGACGTCGATTTCGGCGTCACCGCTTTCACCGCGGGCCTCTACAATCTCGCCGGCAAGGGCGTGCTGAAGGTGATCGGCGGCATGAGCCGCGAGAAACCAGGCTATCCCCTGATCGGTTATTTCGCCAGCAACAACGCCTACGCCGCCGGCCTGAAGACGCCAAAGGACCTTGCGGGCAAGCGCATCGCGATGACGCAGGTCGGCTCATCCTTCCATTATTCGCTCGGCCTGCTCGCCGACAAATACGGCTTCAGGCTGTCCGACGTGAAGATCGTGCCGCTGCAATCGCTATCGAACGCAGCCGCGGCGCTGAAGGGCGAGACCGTCGATGCGGCGCTATTGCCGATCTCGACGGCGCGAAAATTGATGGACGATGGCGGCGCGAAATTCCTGGGCTGGGTCGGTGACGAAACGCCCTGGCAGCTCGGCGCGGTGTTCGCCTCGCCGAAGACGCTGGCCAACAAGGTGCTGGTGACGAAATTCCTTGCCGTCCTCGCCAGGGCCGATCGCGAATATCACGACGTGATCCTGGCGTCGATGAAGGACGGCGTCGCGCCGATCAACGAGCGGACAAAACCGCTGCTGGAGATCATCGCCAAATACACCAACCTGCCGGTCGAGCAGGTGGTCGGCAACTGCGCCTATATCGACCCCGACGGCAAGCTCGACGTCAAGAATGTCGACAACCAGATCAAATGGCTCCAGGAGCAGGGCTTTGCCGACAAGGGCTATGATGCCGATGCGATCATCGCCAAGGACTATGTGAAGGCGGACTAGCCCTTCGTCATTCCGGGGCTCCCGAAGCGAGAACCCGGAATCTCGGACCATCCCGGAACGACGGAGTAGGGAGTAGACAAGCAAGATAACATGGACCTGATCGCCAACCACATCTCGCACCACTTCGGCGATCTCGCCGTGCTCGACGATGTCTCCTTCACGGTGGGCGCCGGCGAGGTGGTGGCGATCGTGGGTCCGTCCGGTTGCGGCAAGAGCACGCTGCTGTCGATACTTGGCGGGCTGTTGCTGCCGACTTCAGGCTCGCCCGAGTTGCGCGGCGCACCGCCGGCGGACAGTCTCAATCCGCTCACCTTCGTGTTCCAGGACTTTGCTCTGCTGCCCTGGGCCACGGTGGAGGAGAACGTCGAATTCCCGTTGCTGCACACCCAGCTTTCGGCCACGCAGCGGCGCGCGCTGGTCGAGGATGCCTTGCGTCGCACGGGGCTGACCGATTTTCGCAAAACCTATCCAAAGCAGCTGTCCGGCGGCATGCGCCAGCGCGTCGGCATTTCGCGCGCGCTCGCAGTCAAGCCCGCGATTCTGTTGATGGACGAGCCGCTGTCGGCGCTGGACTCGCAGACGCGCGAGCTTTTGATGGAAGATTTCGTCCGCCTGCTCGCCGATGGCGGCATGGGTGCGGTCTATGTCACGCATAATCTCGAAGAGGCCGCGCGCCTTGCCGATCGCATTGTGGTGCTGTCGCGGCGGCCCGGCCGTATTCGCGAGGTCGTGGCGGTGCCGATGACCCGCACTGAGCGCGGCGACATCGCTGCACGTGAACAGCTGCTCGCGCTGCAGAACCAGATCTGGTCGCTGATCCGCAACGAGGCGATCGATGCCGAACGCGAGGTCCAGCATGCTTGATCGCGCGACCGAGACGTCGGCCGACGAAACCACGCGGCGCGTGCGCTTCCGCGGCGCGGGCTTCGTGCCTGCGTCGAGCCGTTTCGGCGGCTGGATCGCGCTCGCCCTCGTGATCGCGATCTGGCAGGCGGCTGGCAGCGCCAGGCTCGTCAATCCGTTGTTCCTGCCGGCGCCCTCGGCCATCGTGCGGGCGATCTACGAGCTCGCGATGTCGGGCGCGCTCTGGCAGCATCTCTCGGCCTCGCTGCTGCGCATCGGCGTCGGCTGGCTGCTGGGAACGGCGGCTGGCGTCGTGGTCGGCTTTGCCATCGGCCTGTCGCGCCTCGCGCGCAGCGTCGGCATCACCTTCATCTCGGCGCTGTTCCCGATTCCCAAGATCGCGCTGCTGCCTCTCCTGATCCTCTGGCTCGGCATCGGGGAAGAGCCGAAGATTGCGACCATTGCGCTCGGGGTGTTCTTCTCGACCGCGATCTCGGTCTATAGCGGTGTCGACGCGGTGCCGCGCAATCTCATCCGCATGGCGCAAAGCTTCAACGTGCCCTTTGCCACCATCGTGCGCAAGGTGGTGTGGCCCGGCGCCCTGCCCGCGGTCCTCGCCGGCTTCCGCATCACGGCGTCGGTGGCGCTGCTGCTCGTCGTCAGCGCCGAGATGATCGGCGCGCAATTCGGCATCGGCGCGTTCGTGCTCCAGGCCGGCAATCTGATGCAGACGGATCAACTGCTCGCGGGCGTGGTGATCCTGTCGGTGTTTGGCCTCGCAGTCGGCAAGGTGATCGGCTGGCTGGAAGTGCGGCTGTTGCACTGGCGGTAGCCAAAATCTCCGCTGCCGTAGGACCTCCTACCCTTCGTCAAGGGTGGGAGTCCCTGACAGATAACTATAGCACCGTGCTCGACGCTATCCAGGACGCTTCGCGCCGGCTTTGCCGGTGCCTATGGCATCCTGGACAGCGTCTGCGCGCGGCGCTCTTGCGTTCGGCAGGTCGGGACGAAGGAACGGTCGCATGCGGCCGAACAAAGGAACGGCTCAGCCTGCTGCCGAGATCTTCGCGCTGTTGTGGTCTGCGTCGTAGGGCGTCTGGTGCTTGAGCGTCGCGCACAAGGCAAAGAGCAGGCGATCTCCCACACCACGCAGCGCACGCGCATGGCCGTGTCCGCGCTGCCGCAAAGCATCATAGCGTCGCCGGGCTGCGGCGTCGTATTGAAGCGCGCCGCGCGACCAGTGATGAACGGCGCTTTGCAGCCGCCTGTTGCAGGCCAGGCGGCGGATCACGAAGCGTTGCTTGCCGCTTTGCCGCGTCACCGGTGCGACCCCTGCCAAGGCGCGCAAGGCGTGGTAGTCTCGTCTGCGCAGAGGCTCGGTGGCCTCGACGAGCAGTGTGGCAAGAACGATCCTGCCGATTCCCGGCCAGGAGCGAAGGATCGCCACGTCACACTGCTCGGGATTCTGCCCCGCGGGGCTCTCCTGTTCTTCGAGCTTGGCGCACAGGCGGTCCAGGCTGTGCTGCGCTTCCTTGATTTGCTGATTGACCAGGCGCAGACGGGCCGCGAGGCTGCGGATATGCACGCACGCAGCCTCCGTCGTGCCCGGTGCCACGAGCAGGGGTGTCTCGCGCAAAGTCTTGAGCACCGTCGCCGCATCGAGGCGGCGGATACGATAGGCGCTGAGGATGCGCGCGATCGCCTTGTCGCTGGCCTTGGCCGCGCTGTCCGGCGTCGGCACCTTTTGCCAAAGTGCCAGGAACCAGTCGTCGGCGACATCGTCGGTCAGCTTGGCCGCTTGGGGATAGTACCGCCACAACTGCTGACGCAGGCGATTGGCAAGCCGCGTGCGCTCCTGCTGCAGCTCCTCCGCCATGCGCGACCACTCGCGCAGCTCGATCACCACCGGATTGTCGGCCGCAAGCTGGCGGAAGGCCGCACAGTCCGTACGCAATGAGCTTCCGAGCACATGAGCGTCGCGGCGATCATCCTTGGCACCGGCCACCGTGAAGCGATCCCGGAAGCGGTCGAGTTGCTTG
>NZ_LJYG01000056.1 GCF_001440035.1 Bradyrhizobium manausense
CGTATCCTGCGGAGCAGTGCATCCAGGAGCTGTTCGAGGCGCAGGTGCGCAAGGCGCCGGAGGCGGTGGCGCTGGTCTATCAGGACCAGCGCGTAAGCTATGGCGCGCTCAATGCGCACGCCAACCAGCTGGCGCATCATCTGATCGCCCTCGGGGTCAAGCCGGATCAGCCGGTGGCAATCTGCGTTGCGCGCAGTCCGCTGATGGTGGTGGGGCTTTTGGCGATCCTGAAGGCCGGCGGGGCGTATGTGCCGCTGGACCCGGCCTATCCGTCGGCGCGGCTGCGCCAGGTGTTGGAGGATGCGGCGCCGCGGCTGCTGCTGACCGATGCGGCCGGCCGCGCCGCCTTGGGCGATGTGGGCCTCGATGCGAGCGTGGTGGAGCTCGATGCGGCGGCACCGGCCTGGGCCAGCCTGCCGGAATCGGATCCGGACCCGCGCGCGCTCGGCCTCACCTCCCGCCATCTCGCCTACGTGATCTACACCTCGGGATCCACCGGTACGCCCAAGGGCGTCATGGTCGAGCATCGGAGCACTGTCAACCTGCTGCATTGGAGCAGCGGCGTGTTTGCGGAATCAGAAATCAGCCGGACGCTGTTTGCCACCTCGATCAGCTTTGATCTGTCGATCTACGAGTGCTTCGTTCCACTCTCGCAAGGAACCAGGCTGCACCTTGTCGAGAATGCGCAAACGCAGTCGGATGTCTCCTTAATCAACACCGTCCCTTCGGCGATCGCCGCTCTGCTCGATCAGAAAGCAGTGCCGGCTTCGACAAGCGTCATCAATTTGGCCGGCGAGCGGCTGAAGGCGGATCTCATCGCGAAGGCATTTGAGAGCAGTGGCGTCGAGAAGATCTGTAATCTGTACGGTCCTTCCGAGACAACGACCTACTCGACCTGGATTTGCATACGAAGGGGGGACGTTGTCGTTGAAACGATTGGCCGTCCGATTGCGAACACGCGTGTGTATCTGCTGGATGGTCATGGGGAGCCGGTGCCGTTCGGGGCGGTGGGCGAGCTCTGCATTGGCGGTGCGGGGGTGGCGCGGGGCTACCTGAACCGCCCTGAGCTGACGGCGGAGCGGTTCATCGCCAGCCCCTTTGTGGACGGCGACCGGCTGTACCGGACCGGCGACCTGGCACGCTACCTGGCGGACGGCAATCTGGAGTTTTTGGGGCGCAACGACGAGCAGGTGAAGATCCGCGGCTTCCGGATCGAGCCGGGCGAGATCGCGGCGCGGCTCCTCGAGCATCCGGCGGTGGGTGATGCGGTGGTGGTGGCGCGCGAGGATGGCCGCGGCGAGCAGCGGCTCGTTGCGTATGTCGTCGCCCCCGAAGCTGAGGAATCTGATCTTGCCGGCGGTTTGCGCGCACACTTGAGTGCGCGGCTGCCGGACTACATGGTGCCGTCTGCGTTCGTGCGGCTGGCGAGGCTGCCGCTGACGGTGAACGGCAAGGTCGATCGGAACGCGCTGGCTGCGCCGGACGATGAGGCGTATGCGCATCGCGCC
>NZ_LJYG01000057.1 GCF_001440035.1 Bradyrhizobium manausense
CGTATCCTGCGGAGCAGTGCATCCAGGAGCTGTTCGAGGCGCAGGTGCGCAAGGCGCCGGAGGCGGTGGCGCTGGTCTATCAGGACCAGCGCGTAAGCTATGGCGCGCTCAATGCGCACGCCAACCAGCTGGCGCATCATCTGATCGCCCTCGGGGTCAAGCCGGATCAGCCGGTGGCAATCTGCGTTGCGCGCAGTCCGCTGATGGTGGTGGGGCTTTTGGCGATCCTGAAGGCCGGCGGGGCGTATGTGCCGCTGGACCCGGCCTATCCGTCGGCGCGGCTGCGCCAGGTGTTGGAGGATGCGGCGCCGCGGCTGCTGCTGACCGATGCGGCCGGCCGCGCCGCCTTGGGCGATGTGGGCCTCGATGCGAGCGTGGTGGAGCTCGATGCGGCGGCACCGGCCTGGGCCAGCCTGCCGGAATCGGATCCGGACCCGCGCGCGCTCGGCCTCACCTCCCGCCATCTCGCCTACGTGATCTACACCTCGGGATCCACCGGTACGCCCAAGGGCGTCATGGTCGAGCATCGGAGCTTGGTCAATTATCTCTCCTGGGCCCGCGATGCGTACGCTCCCAGATCATCCTCCGTGATTTCCTCGCCTCTGGTCTTCGATGCGACAATCAACAGCCTGTTTGCGCCTCTGATCTGTGGTGGACATGCATTCCTTATAAAGGAGAGAGATGAGGTCGAAGGACTCAAAGAGACGGTCCGCTCGGACTGCGGGATCGTCAATATTACCCCGAGCCATCTGAATGCTCTTGGGCAACAGATGCTGGCGGACTCGGCGCCGAGCCGCGTTGGATTGCTTATCATCGGCGGTGAAGCGCTGTCGCATTCGACAGTGGAGTTGTGGCGCAGGATCCAGCCCACGGTGAGAATGGTGAACGAGTACGGCCCAACTGAAGCAGTTGTCGGTTGTATCTTCTATGACATTCCGAGAGAGCCATCTCTACCCAGCAACGTCCCGATTGGCCGTCCGATTGCGAACACGCGTGTGTATCTGCTGGATGGTCATGGGGAGCCGGTGCCGTTCGGGGCGGTGGGCGAGCTCTGCATTGGCGGTGCGGGGGTGGCGCGGGGCTACCTGAACCGCCCTGAGCTGACGGCGGAGCGGTTCATCGCCAGCCCCTTTGTGGACGGCGACCGGCTGTACCGGACCGGCGACCTGGCACGCTACCTGGCGGACGGCAATCTGGAGTTTTTGGGGCGCAACGACGAGCAGGTGAAGATCCGCGGCTTCCGGATCGAGCCGGGCGAGATCGCGGCGCGGCTCCTCGAGCATCCGGCGGTGGGTGATGCGGTGGTGGTGGCGCGCGAGGATGGCCGCGGCGAGCAGCGGCTCGTTGCGTATGTCGTCGCCCCCGAAGCTGAGGAATCTGATCTTGCCGGCGGTTTGCGCGCACACTTGAGTGCGCGGCTGCCGGACTACATGGTGCCGTCTGCGTTCGTGCGGCTGGCGAGGCTGCCGCTGACGGTGAACGGCAAGGTCGATCGGAACGCGCTGGCTGCGCCGGACGATGAGGCGTATGCGCATCGCGCC
>NZ_LJYG01000058.1 GCF_001440035.1 Bradyrhizobium manausense
CGTATCCTGCGGAGCAGTGCATCCAGGAGCTGTTCGAGGCGCAGGTGCGCAAGGCGCCGGAGGCGGTGGCGCTGGTCTATCAGGACCAGCGCGTAAGCTATGGCGCGCTCAATGCGCACGCCAACCAGCTGGCGCATCATCTGATCGCCCTCGGGGTCAAGCCGGATCAGCCGGTGGCAATCTGCGTTGCGCGCAGTCCGCTGATGGTGGTGGGGCTTTTGGCGATCCTGAAGGCCGGCGGGGCGTATGTGCCGCTGGACCCGGCCTATCCGTCGGCGCGGCTGCGCCAGGTGTTGGAGGATGCGGCGCCGCGGCTGCTGCTGACCGATGCGGCCGGCCGCGCCGCCTTGGGCGATGTGGGCCTCGATGCGAGCGTGGTGGAGCTCGATGCGGCGGCACCGGCCTGGGCCAGCCTGCCGGAATCGGATCCGGACCCGCGCGCGCTCGGCCTCACCTCCCGCCATCTCGCCTACGTGATCTACACCTCGGGATCCACCGGTACGCCCAAGGGCGTCATGGTCGAGCATGCTCAGATCGTTCGTTTGTTCGAGGCGACGCAGGAATGGTATGGTTTCACTGAACAGGACGTATGGTGCCTGTTCCATTCCTTCTCGTTCGACTTCTCAGTGTGGGAGTTGTGGGGCGCACTGCGTTATGGCGGTCGTTTGATTCTTGTGCCGAGCGACACCGCTCGCTCTGCTCCTGACTTCGATGATCTCATCTGCAAGTCCGGCGTTACAGTTCTGAATCAGACCCCTTCGGCTTTTAAAGCTCTTGTGGATCTGGAGCGTCAGCGCGGTGCTCGAAACCGCCTTCGCTACGTTATTTTTGGTGGAGAGGCTCTGGAGCCATCGATTCTGAAGCCGTGGTATGCAAGGCATTCAGATCGTGCACCACAATTGATCAACATGTACGGTATTACGGAAACGACCGTGCATGTCACCTATCGGTCTCTTGATCAGTCTGACACCACCGATTCGGGCAGTCAGATCGGAAGGCGCATTCCCGATCTTCGGATCTATCTGCTGGATGGTCATGGGGAGCCGGTGCCGTTCGGGGCGGTGGGCGAGCTCTGCATTGGCGGTGCGGGGGTGGCGCGGGGCTACCTGAACCGCCCTGAGCTGACGGCGGAGCGGTTCATCGCCAGCCCCTTTGTGGACGGCGACCGGCTGTACCGGACCGGCGACCTGGCACGCTACCTGGCGGACGGCAATCTGGAGTTTTTGGGGCGCAACGACGAGCAGGTGAAGATCCGCGGCTTCCGGATCGAGCCGGGCGAGATCGCGGCGCGGCTCCTCGAGCATCCGGCGGTGGGTGATGCGGTGGTGGTGGCGCGCGAGGATGGCCGCGGCGAGCAGCGGCTCGTTGCGTATGTCGTCGCCCCCGAAGCTGAGGAATCTGATCTTGCCGGCGGTTTGCGCGCACACTTGAGTGCGCGGCTGCCGGACTACATGGTGCCGTCTGCGTTCGTGCGGCTGGCGAGGCTGCCGCTGACGGTGAACGGCAAGGTCGATCGGAACGCGCTGGCTGCGCCGGACGATGAGGCGTATGCGCATCGCGCC
>NZ_LJYG01000059.1 GCF_001440035.1 Bradyrhizobium manausense
GGCGCGATGCGCATACGCCTCATCGTCCGGCGCAGCCAGCGCGTTCCGATCGACCTTGCCGTTCACCGTCAGCGGCAGCCTCGCCAGCCGCACGAACGCAGACGGCACCATGTAGTCCGGCAGCCGCGCACTCAAGTGTGCGCGCAAACCGCCGGCAAGATCAGATTCCTCAGCTTCGGGGGCGACGACATACGCAACGAGCCGCTGCTCGCCGCGGCCATCCTCGCGCGCCACCACCACCGCATCACCCACCGCCGGATGCTCGAGGAGCCGCGCCGCGATCTCGCCCGGCTCGATCCGGAAGCCGCGGATCTTCACCTGCTCGTCGTTGCGCCCCAAAAACTCCAGATTGCCGTCCGCCAGGTAGCGTGCCAGGTCGCCGGTCCGGTACAGCCGGTCGCCGTCCACAAAGGGGCTGGCGATGAACCGCTCCGCCGTCAGCTCAGGGCGGTTCAGGTAGCCCCGCGCCACCCCCGCACCGCCAATGCAGAGCTCGCCCACCGCCCCGAACGGCACCGGCTCCCCATGACCATCCAGCAGATACACACGCGTGTTCGCAATCGGACGGCCAATCGGCACAATGGCCTCATCAAACTCTGCAGGGCAACTCCAGGTCGTCGCACAAACTGTCGTTTCGGTCGGTCCATAGCCGTTGACAATGGATGCGGCAGGCAGGCATCGGATAAGTTCAGCCTTCGGCAGCTCTCCGGCAAGAATGAGAGCTTGCGACGCAAAATATTCCACATGCTTGCTTTGCTGAAGTAAGGCTGGGGGCAACGTCGCGTGCGTGATGGCTTCGCTTCGCAGATAATCCGATAGCTTGGTGCTCGCTTGACAGAGCTCATCCGCAGGCAAATGCAATGCGGCTCCCGAGCCAAACGCCATTATAATTTCCCAAACACTCGCATCAAAACCAAAGGAGGCAAACTGCACTATTCGGCTGTTTGAACAAACGCCCAAAAGCATTATCTGAGCCAGCCCCAGATTGACCAAGCTCCGATGCTCGACCATGACGCCCTTGGGCGTACCGGTGGATCCCGAGGTGTAGATCACGTAGGCGAGATGGCGGGAGGTGAGGCCGAGCGCGCGCGGGTCCGGATCCGATTCCGGCAGGCTGGCCCAGGCCGGTGCCGCCGCATCGAGCTCCACCACGCTCGCATCGAGGCCCACATCGCCCAAGGCGGCGCGGCCGGCCGCATCGGTCAGCAGCAGCCGCGGCGCCGCATCCTCCAACACCTGGCGCAGCCGCGCCGACGGATAGGCCGGGTCCAGCGGCACATACGCCCCGCCGGCCTTCAGGATCGCCAAAAGCCCCACCACCATCAGCGGACTGCGCGCAACGCAGATTGCCACCGGCTGATCCGGCTTGACCCCGAGGGCGATCAGATGATGCGCCAGCTGGTTGGCGTGCGCATTGAGCGCGCCATAGCTTACGCGCTGGTCCTGATAGACCAGCGCCACCGCCTCCGGCGCCTTGCGCACCTGCGCCTCGAACAGCTCCTGGATGCACTGCTCCGCAGGATACG
>NZ_LJYG01000060.1 GCF_001440035.1 Bradyrhizobium manausense
CATGACCATCCAGCAGATACACACGCGTGTTCGCAATCGGACGGCCAATCGGCACAATGGCCTCATCAAACTCTGCAGGACAACTCCAGGCTGTCACGTCGATCGCAGCCTCCGTCGGACCGTAGAGATTGTGCAGGCCCGTCCAAGGCAATACGCGCCGAACCCTATGCACACTGGCGGCAGGGAGCGCCTCGCCGCTGCATAAAACTCGTCGCAGCGATGTGCAGCGGTCAACACTCTTCGCATCCATAAAGCTGACCAGCATGGATGGCACGAAGTGAACCGTCGTGATGCGCTGGCTGATGATCAAGTCGACCAATGCGTCGGGATCTCTGTGCGCACCGGGCGGCGCCAGCACCAGGGTTGCCCCTTCAAGCAAGGTCCAGAAGAACTCCCAGGCCGAAACATCGAAGCTAAATGGCGTCTTCTGCAACACGACATCAGTTGCGTTGAGACCATAGGCGTTCTGCATCCAGATCAGGCGATTGACGATAGCCCGATGCTCGTTCTGGGCCCCTTTGGGCGTACCGGTGGATCCCGAGGTGTAGATCACGTAGGCGAGATGGCGGGAGGTGAGGCCGAGCGCGCGCGGGTCCGGATCCGATTCCGGCAGGCTGGCCCAGGCCGGTGCCGCCGCATCGAGCTCCACCACGCTCGCATCGAGGCCCACATCGCCCAAGGCGGCGCGGCCGGCCGCATCGGTCAGCAGCAGCCGCGGCGCCGCATCCTCCAACACCTGGCGCAGCCGCGCCGACGGATAGGCCGGGTCCAGCGGCACATACGCCCCGCCGGCCTTCAGGATCGCCAAAAGCCCCACCACCATCAGCGGACTGCGCGCAACGCAGATTGCCACCGGCTGATCCGGCTTGACCCCGAGGGCGATCAGATGATGCGCCAGCTGGTTGGCGTGCGCATTGAGCGCGCCATAGCTTACGCGCTGGTCCTGATAGACCAGCGCCACCGCCTCCGGCGCCTTGCGCACCTGCGCCTCGAACAGCTCCTGGATGCACTGCTCCGCAGGATACG
>NZ_LJYG01000061.1 GCF_001440035.1 Bradyrhizobium manausense
CCCTGCAATCCCAAAACAGGCCACAACGAATATTGCGATCCCAGCTCAATCGCTTAGCCGCTCTTCACGGACGACGAGGAAAGCTACCAGCAGCCAGGTGATCACGTTCGTCTCCAGTGATGGAGTTGAACGCGCTCATCCGCGCACAGTCAAAAACTCAAGCCGAAGTTTTTCAATTTCGGCCATTGGCTGAGGATTCAAAGCAACGGTTGTGGCCGCTGTCGGTCCTATAAGCGGAATGCCAGGAACAGAAGAACCCCAACAACGCATGCCGCCAGTAACAGCAAGTAAATACCCACGGCAACTCCCCGACTCATTTCAGATTAGGGATTTAAGTGAGAGCTTACGCCATCCCGGTGGCCAAGCTCAATTTTCCCCAGAAATAGCGCGGAACTGCCTCGGACCGTCGGCCCGGGACTAAAAACTTCAAACGGAGCCGACGGTCCGTTGGGCAGGGCGCGTCACGCGGAGTGCCTGCGCTCGCAACAGTACTTTACCTCTAAATGATCAAAATGAAAGAATTTTATTGCTGCATTAAATCAAATTAATCATGGTTGTTCAGTTTCCGGCGGCTAAGTGCACGCGGGCGGCGTGGAGCCAAGGCACTTGGCTCGTCGTCGCAGCATTGGAGCATAGCCATTCAAGCTGAAAGCTTGGTTCCGCCGCCGGCGCGCTGCAGAGGGAAATATGGCGCCCGCCTAACTCTGGACTTCGGGGCGTCCGTAGCTGGATCAGTCCGGGTCGGAGACCTTTATCGCTCATCGAGGGTAGCCAAAACTCCCCGAGACTTACGCGCTCGACAGTGCATGGCGAGGCCCCGCCGCTTTATTCATTGGCGGATCCAAGCTCCCGAGAAATACCCAAGTCAAAAGGCCTTAGCGTCGGGAGTAGGTCTTCCCCAGGGTTGGCGACCTCAGACTCAAGCCGAGGTCGTTTGTCTTGGATGCAAAAGGCTGTCCAAAGCCGCTTGCCAAACCGCCCCCGTGCTCCCTGCCTTTCCGGTTGTGCCTCGTTGCGCATTAGTCCGGATAGTTTGAGCGCAGCCAAGCTGTGGAAATTGGTACAGTGATCGACCGCCAGGTTCGCCACATCAACTTTGTTTGTTGACGGATAGGACGACAGCAAAAACGTCGTACCGAGACAGCCAGCGACCGCCACTGCGATCAAGATCGTGCGCATAGGAGACCTCCTGGTCCCCCCGATTTGAGGGTTGGTCCAACCGCTCGGTGAAAGGTTCAATGGATGGGCGATCGATCGTGCCTCACCTTGTGGTGGAGGTATCGAGTACACGCCGCGGGACACAATTGTTCACCAGCAAGAGATGAAGGAAGTGCGTCAGAAGCCGCATTTGAAGCTCAACAGACCGAGTTGACTGGTACAAACAGCCATTCAATTTAGGTTATTGGTGACCTGCATAAGCGGATTTTGCGCGTTCATAGCAAGTGATGAGGTGTTTGTGATACGGATACAGAAACGCACCTCCCTGCGCGAATCGGCTTCCAAACCTGCTTTCATACGCTCGAAATGCTTGCTCATCGTCATGTAGAAACATGATGTCGTGTAACGTCATATTGCGGATCGCCACCAGAGGAACCGGAGATCGCGAGATTGCGTTCCACTCAGGATTGTGGATCGCTTCTTCCCGGCACCTCGGATGAAACTGACCAATCATCAAACCAGACTTGACGATCTTCGGCTTGATGGTCCGGTGGCACTCATCGAGTGCCCCTAGGAATTTCTCCTCGATATTCGGGAATACGATGAGCAGCGCTTTTAGCGCCTGCTCATGCCGCGCAAAGGGGGGCGCCTCCTTGAAGGGATTGACGTATCCCAAGATTACGTCGGCAATCGACCCGGCATCTTCTCCGTTCAATTCGTTATGAAACACCATGTAGAGGGAGTTCGCTTTAATCGAGGCCTCCACATAGGGACAAACCGTCTGAGGCGGGTAAGGACGTCTGACCTTTTCTTCCTCCCGCGCAAGATAGTTCCTGGCCCAGGCAAGAACTCGAGTGGCGGAGATAACGTCTTCAGTCGTCACAAAGCTCTGAATCTTCCGCATTTTCCTTCAATCCCCGCGTACTGTGCCCGGCCAGATTTAAAGCACCTTACATTAATACCTTGGGGATTTATTAATTCAACAAAATCATATATTGAATTTTCTCTAGATTATATTTAATCGAGTGGAATGACAATTGAAGATCGCAAACCATCGGCAAGGCAATCCAACCGGCAGGTTCAACACAGGTTTAACAGCCTGTCCTCAGCGACCAATCAGCATGATTGAAGACGTGTACGCGCTGTCGCCGCTACAGCAAGGCATGCTGTTCCACAGTTTGTCGGCTCCCGGAACAGGGGTCTACACCGAGCAACTGCTGTGCGACTTGCACGAAGCAGTTGACGAAGCCTCTCTGCGGCGCGCCTGGAGAATCGTGGTCGCTCGTCATCCGGCTTTGCGAAGCCAGTTTCGCTGGACCGACGTCAATGAGCCGCAACAGCAGGTGCAAGCACAGGTCGAGATCCCTTGGCAGCGACAGGACTGGCGCGGAATTCCAGATTCCGAACAGGATCGACGAATGGCTGATCTATTGGAGACGGACCGTCGTCGAGAATTCGATCTCGCGCGAGCGCCGCTGCTTCGTCTAACCCTGGTACGTTGTGGCGAGGCGAAGTACCGCCTCATCTGGACGTTTCACCACGCGCTGTTGGACGGCAGGTCATTCCCGGCAATTCTTGGCGAAGTCTTCTCCTACTACGAGGCTCTCCGCGCTGGCACAGCAATAACGCTAGAGTGCCCCAGACCTTATCGGGACTACATCAAGTGGCTGCAAACACGGGAGTTCTCCAAGTCCGAAACGTTTTGGAGGAGCACCCTTAAAGGCTTCACGGCGCCCACTCCGCTGGTGGTGGATCGCTTGCCGACCAACGAGCGGAACGTCGACGTCCAGGGCGGCAATAAGGAGATATTGTTGTCGCGTGAGATCACCTCCGCACTTCGTTCGCTTGCGGGGCAGAATGAGCTGACTCTCAATACGATCATCCAGGGGGCCTGGTCGGTGCTGCTAAGCCGGTATAGCGGCGAGGCGGACGTCGTGTTCGGAGTGACCAGGAGTTGTCGCCGAAGCGCGATCGAGGGCGCTGAAGCCATGATCGGCTTGTTCATCAACACATTGCCGTTGCGCGTGTACGTGGACCGCGACGCCGCACTCATTCCTTGGCTTAAGGAAGTACGCGCGGCAATTGTGGCGATGCGCGAACATGAGCATACGCCGCTTGAGAAGGTGCAGGCTTGGAGCGATGTGTCAGCGGGCAGGCCGTTGTTCGAAAGCATCGTTGTATTTGAGAATCATCAACTGAACTCCCTGTTGCAAATGCGGGGACGGTCTTGGTCGACTCGGAAATTCCATCTCTTTGAGCAATCCAATTATCCGATCACCTTGGCGGCTTACGACGGGACCGAGCTATGCCTGAAAATTGGATTCGATCGCGGTCGACTGGATAGCGCGACGGCTGGCCGAATGCTCGGCCACTTACAAACACTGCTTGAGGCGATGGCAGAGAAGCCGAAGCAACGGCTCGGTGATTTGCCGCTATTGGGAGCGGCTGAGCGTCACGACCTGCTGGTCGCGTGGAATGAAACACTGGCAGACTACCCGAAGGATGGGTGCATCCATGAACTCTTCGAGGCGCAAGTCGATCGAACTCCGGACGCCGTGGCAGTGGAATTCGGCGAGCAGCGCCTGACTTATCGCGCCCTCAACCATCATTCAAATCAGCTTGCCCATCATTTGCGCGAATTGGGGGTCGGTCCCGGGGTTTTGGTAGCTATCTGCTTGGAGCGGTCGCCGGAGTTGATCATCAGCTTGTTCGGCGTCCTCAAAGCTGGAGGCGCTTATGTGCCAATAGATCCAGCCTACCCACCGGCACGCATCGCATTTATGCTGAAGGACGCCAACGCGCCCGTTCTACTCACGGAGCGCAAGCTGAGCCGAATTCTGCCCGATCTTAAAGCGAACGCCGTCATTTTCATGGATGACCCTGCAGTCTGTGCGGGGAGCGTCGGCAACCCCAGCCGCGCTGCGACCGACTCGAGCCTTGCTTATGTAAATTATACCTCGGGATCTACAGGAAATCCGAAGGGGGTCATGATTCCTCACCGAGCGGTCAGGAATCTGATGGCCTGGATGCAATCGACGTTTCCCTTGAACGAGGGCGATCGCGTATTGCAGCAGATTTCATTTAGCTTCGATCCCGCGGTCCTGGAAATCCTGGCACCGCTCTTCGTCGGCGCGCGTCTGGTCCTGGCACAGCCGGGCGGACATCGTGACCCAGCATATTTGGTCCAGACGATCATTCGATGCCGGATTACTGTCATGCACCTCGTGCCATCGACGCTGCGCTTGCTTCTGAAGATACCGGAACTCAAGGCCTGCCGAAGCCTCCGGCATGTGTTCTGCGGGGGCGACGTATTGACTGGAGAACTCGCCGGAGAGTTTTTTGGAATGGTCGGCGCAGAGTTGCATTATTTTTACGGACCAACCGAGGCCACAATCACCTCGCTGTTTTACTCAGTCCCGCGTCAGCACGCTGACGATGTTGTTCCCATTGGCTTGCCAGTAGCCAACACTCAGGCTCACGTGCTGGATGCTCATATGCGGCATGTCCCGGTCGGCGTCCCTGGCGAGTTATATCTGGGTGGCATTCAGATAGCTCGGGGCTACCACAATCAGCCGGAATTGACGCGTGATCGATTCATTGGCGATCCTTTCAGCAAGGTGCCGGGAGCGCGGTTGTACAAAACGGGTGATATGGTTCGACGACTGCCGAATGGCATGCTTCAGTTTCTTGGTCGAGTGGATCATCAGGTAAAAATTCGTGGCCATCGCATTGAACTCGGCGAGATTGAGACGGTCGTGACCACGCATCCAGCGGTGCAGGAAGCGGCGGTTGTAGCGCGAGAGAACTCAGCGGGGGACAAGAGACTGATAGCTTATGTGAGGCCGGCGATCTCGTCGGCTGGCCTCGGCGCCGAACTACGGAGCCTGTGCAGAGATCAACTGCCGACTTATATGATTCCTGCGGACTTCGTCTTCCTGGATGCATTTCCCACGACCCCTAACGGTAAACTGGACCGCGGGGCATTGCCATTGCCCGGTGTGAGGTCATCTCAGTCCGAGGAATTGTATGTGCCGCCAAGCACTCCGATGGAAGAAGCGGTTATCAGCATATGGTGCGAATTACTTGAGCTGAAGAAAATCGGGATCAAGGACGATTTCTTCGAATTGGGCGGCCATTCGTTAATGGCTGTGCGGATGATCAACCGGATCAAGCAAGTAACGAACGCAACCCTTGGGATTTCGGATCTCTACAAAAATCCGACAGTGGAAGAGCTATCAAAGGTCATTGCTACCCGAGGGCTAGCGACACGACCGCCGGTAGTTGAAATGCAGAAGGGCAAGGCGGAGCGCCCGGTGTATTTCGTTTACGCGGGGCCGGATGAATTCGGGCTCGCCGAATTGCTGGATAGCCAGGTGTTCGGGATCGATATGCGTCCTTGGCCCCTGCAATGGCGTGCCGCGGTCGCAAACAACCGGAAATCCGCCTTCCCGACAATCGAACAATTAGTTGCGCCATATGCAGCAGCCCTGAGTGCACATTTAACGTCGTCATCCTGTGTGCTCGCGGGGCACTCCTTCGCAGGGATCATTGCCTTTGAAATGGCTCATCAAATGCAAAAGCAAGGTCGCCGGGTAGATCTGGTGATGTTGTTCGATACCTCTGCGACATATCCAACTACACGTGAAGTTGCTTGGCGGAAATGCCGACAAATTTGGAAGCAAGCTCCGAACGAGCTGTCTTCACCAACAATCGCATCGCGCTTGCAGCGCTCATGGCAAACCGTCCACTGGATGCTCGATGAGGAAGCGCGGAAGTGGTTTCGAGGCATCTGGAGAGGACGAAGCACTTTTACCACCATGGTCGACGAGGACGGGGCTCCGTTGCCGACGAGGCTCGTAGAACGATTGTATACGAGGATCCTGCGGTCTTATCGCCCGCGCCTCCTTGACACTCGGGGGGTTCTTTTTCGGTCAGAATCGGGGGACGGTATGCGGGGTTTGGACGACAGCCTTGGCTGGAAGGGTCTGTTTCTTTCGGGTCTGGAAATCATACCCGTGAATGGAGATCATTTGTCGATGTTCCGGGAGCACAATCGAACGCTAGCTCAGAGGATCAACGCAGCGCTGAAGCGATTTGGCACGATGTCGGAATGTGCCCAGATTGGGCCTCTACGTACGGGTCGAGCAGCAAGCACACAAGAGGGTAGCGCCTTCGATAATTCGGAGCCTGATACCCATCTCATTGATCAACATCGACTGGAGCATTACGAGGGCTTCGCCGATTGCGGAGACGCTGATAACAGCGACGCTGCACGCCAGATTGCGTCCCGGCGGCAGGATGTGGAAAGAAGGGCTGGCTAAGACGTTGGCTGCAAGTGAGCTGTGGGCGTGTCACCATTGCGCGTAACCGCGCGTGGTGAATTGCGTATTGCCCTTATCGTCGACCGAGCAGCCGTCGTGCAGTCCGGGTTGATAACTTCCCTCTTCGCCGCATTGTCCTTGCCTCCGCTTGACGCAGCCGAAAACGAAGTCCTTCCAGTTCTGTAACAAGTGCGATTAGACCCTGCACTCGGTCTCTCAGAATGGCCGAATAGTTGTAAACCTGACTTCGACTACTCATCAGCAGTTCCTAGAAACAATGGCCGAAATGACCGCGGCGCTATCGGGAAAACTATGCAATCGCAAGTAGGCGCATGATGCAAGGCAAAAAGGTTAAAAAGGCCTACTAATGTAGTGTGAACGAGCGTGCGCTCCTTTCGCTTTGGTTTCGGATCGAGTTTCACCTGAACCCTGCAGTTACAGCGCCTGCCAATCAGCCCTCAGCGTTTCGGACGAGAAACCAAAAGGGTTCGGATCGGTGGGGCGAAATGCGGCTCGGAAATCCTGCGCCGATAGGAGGGTGGAAAGACCGCGGGCGTTTCATGGCGGACCCGACGCGGCTCGGCATCGAAAGCCACGAGTTCAGGCGTCTATAGCGAAATGGCCACACGTACAAAGGTTCCGCAGCTGCTGAAATGGATTTGGTGCTGCATCAGGCAGCCATTCGATTAGGATGGCGGAGTCATTGGATGGGATCGCCATGCGGTACAAAGCCTTCCTGGTGGACAGTAGCCGGCACCCGATCTGTGCCGCAAAGCTTGATTGCATCGACGAGCAGAGCGCGAGATATCGGGCCGAGCAAATGTCTAGCGAGCACGATGTTGAGCTTTGGGAAGGCGATCGGCTCATTGCGGTCTTTCGAACCCCTGGGGGACGTCGGGACAACTAGACGCTGAGCGACATCGGCTACATTGTTCGTCTGGAACGTGAATTGTGTACGCTCCTGCGAAATCAGCTGCTATGGTTGTCGCTTAGCCGTCGTCGGCTGGCAGCGCATCTTTAATCCATCCCTCGCAGGACCTGCGCGATGCGCGCCAATACCACATCTTCGTCCCGATCTTAACTTTTTGCACCAACATCAAGCTTAACGAGCGGCTCTGGTTGCGCAACGGCAATGCCCTGATACGCTTTGGGTGCATCATGGCTGCGTGTTTGCGATGATCAGATATTCATCCTACGGCACGACAAACTTCTCGAGGCGATCTCCTGCGGTCGAGGATTACGATCCACTTCGAGCAGCGTATGACGAGCTGTTGAAGTTACGCGAGAGCGTCGCCATCGCCGAAGCTAAAGCGGCGAAGCAGTCTCATGCAGGCTGGAAGGCAAATTGATCAAAAATGGCGGCTAAGCCGTTCAGGCAAAATGGTTCAGGCTTGGTCTGAAGGCTGGTTTCGCCTCTTTCGTATCTTGCCGCGCGCGCAATCTGCTTCTCATCGTGCATGTCGCGGATCCAACAGTGGGGACAGTCATGATCCCGCGGGCAACAGCAGGACTGTAATTCCGACCTTGAGCACTCCAGCGGCTGCACACTACGCAAACGGCTACTCCGGTCATGGCGCTTCTCCCGAAAAAGTCGCCTAGCGAACTGAGCAATCTGAGTCTCCGCCTAGAGTCGTGGCATCGGAAATGGCGCCATTATTTATATTAATATGGCGAAATTTAAATTGATAATAATTAAAAATTAAACTATAAATTTAAAGACAAAAGCCGACGGTGGGCTTGTCGGGCCAACGACACCTCCCGGCAAGCAGCAGGCCTGGCCGTTGGATATGGTGCGGATGTCAGAAGCCAGCGGAGGAGGGCAGCATGAACCCGCAGCGACTGGAGGATTGGTTCATTGATTGAGTCGTGGACGCTGCCCGTAGAGGTCGATGAAGCTCTGGCCGCGAGGCTCCTGCTTGTCATCTGACAGAACTCCAAATTATTCGAGGCAGGATCTCGGACTTCGAGGAGAACACCACGCGCTGAGATAAGGGGTACGTGGACACGACGACGAGAGGCCAGCCTGCCGCGCGAACCTAACACTGAGCTTTCCCAATTGTGAATGGGGGCTTTCAATGTCAAACTTCGTCGAAGATCTACAGATGCTCCGCTTGATCAGAGCATTTCAGAAAGTAACGGACCCAGCTGCTCGGCGTACGATCGTGATATTCGTAGAGGAGCAGGTGCAGAAGCAGGGCGCGAAAAAACCCGAGGATCGCATGAGCGGGCCAGCCTAGCTGGGGGTGCCTGGCCGGACTGTCTGGTTCGTTCGGGCCTCCGTCGGAATGTTCGCTCGATAGTTATGCGATTTCGTCTCGACCCGGGCAGCGCGTCGCCAGTCTTCGTCCGTGCGATGCGCATTTGCCTGACTGCCTTCGAAGACACATCGTCGAAGTTGCTCGGCTGGTCTCAATTATGCAGCGAGGCCATTCGGAAAAATCCGCCCCGCAGCCGCGCCTTGCCTCAAGCTGAGGCCCCGAAAACCCCAATGTCTCAACAAGGTCTAAGCCGCAGCCGCGCTGCGGTTCACGGTTCAGAAGAACGCGGGTTGCCTGAGGTGTCGAAACCGACGCGCCCGACGATTCCGCTTAGAGGGCTCTGCTATCAGTCAGAGGGCGGAGCAGCTAAAGGTACGCCCGGTCGCTCCCCAGCGGTCTCAAGGGAGCAATAGTCTTGCTACCGCCGATTGGTTGCACTTTTCATCGTATCCGCCCACCCTATCGACGTCGTGATTCGGGGAATCATGTATCAGGACCAGTTCGAGAGAATGTCGATGGACGAACTGTGGGAGCTCCACAGCATGGTCAATGCCATTCTTGCGGAAAGGCTGATTGCCAAAAAGCTCGCGTTGGAGACGCGGCTCAAACAGCTTCGATCGGAGAGCGCTGACGCAGGCAGTTCATCGCTGAGGCGGGATCAGTGAGTGACGATGCATGGCACGTCCGATCGAGCTGTCCGTGTCGTTGAACGGTTCTTCATTCGATGGAGATGTCCGCGTGCGCTGCGATGGCGGACATCGCCGAATGTGAGAGGGCTTCCGGTCGCGGCTATACAGTCGAGCAACGTGCATCCGCAACGCTAATATCTCGTCGCTGCGGTTTTGCTTTGATTTCGATACACTTGACGTTGCGGAATGATAAACGGGTCCTGTGCTGCCCGGCATATTGACGAGAACCACGATTCCATGGCCGGTCGGCGGCGCTTTGGTGTCGTGCGCTCAAGCTCGCCTACAGGCGTGCTTAGCTCCGTCGGATGGGCCCGCCCACGAAACGGTAGTCTACGGTGCTGTTTTTGGTCCAACCCCTTTGAGCACTGCATGAAGAAAGGCGCTTGCGTGGTCATACTTCGCCGCGCGATCGACCGCCTGACCGCTTGGGCCAAACGCGCGGCCGCCACTTATTGGATCATACACCCCGGCGGGATCTGATGCGGGATCGAGGAGGTCTTCGCAAGTGCTTCGAGTGGGCACAAAAAGCTTGTGCAGTCGAGATGCGTCGTAATGGTTTTCTTTGTGGTCTACAGCCAACAAATATAGCGCAATAAAGTCACGGAAATCGGCGCGAAATGTTGCTCGCTGGGCCATGAGTATTCTCTCCGCCCCGATCGATAATTCGAAAATCAAATCAAACAATACATGATTTGAAATGGGAGGGCGACGAGAAAATTGCAGTCCGATTCGCGCGGTCGAGCGTTCCGAAGCCGAGCGACAGGCATCGGAGAAAAGATACCGCGGACCGGGTGCACTAGCGTTGCGTGCGGATCCTAACGTGCCCTCGCAACTCACTCAGCAGCTTCAGAGCCGGTCAGCTCTACCCGATCACCTTCGCGGCTTGCGACGCCCCTTGCGACGAGCCGATCAACTACCGCGTCGCTGATCCGCTTGGTCCCGAACCGCCAGCCGCCGCGGACGCGCTTGTTAAAAGGTCCAAGTTGCAGCAGCCGAATGTAACTACGATCCTCTGGCGAGAAAGTCATATTTGGCCCCGAAAATTTAACACCGCCCAAGCTCTCTATATTAAGAATAATCAGTCGATCGCGACAAGTCTTAGCGATTTACGACCGAGGCGGTATTTAAATGCCGGCTGCACGAGCCGCCGAGCTAAGAAGCTGTAAATTGTGGTCTCTTGGCCGAATAGGGTGCATCGATTGACGCGGCCGAGTGCCGTCCCTTGGCGAGATCAACGGGGTGGCTTAAGGGGCCAGATGCCGATGTTCATGGTGCGCTGCGGCTTTGTCTTCCTCAAGTGCCGCCGAGAGGCACTGTGGACAAACCGAGAATTGTTTTTCAGTCACCGCCCTACTCAAAGCACAAGCAGGTTTCGATGCGGCATGCGCGTTCGGGGCGTATCGCATCGCGCGCGAGGCGGCACGTCACAGACTGAGCGATGTTCTTCCGGCTCGCTTTACCGAGAAGCAGCGCTACGATGAATGCTCCCGCCTATGGCTTAACATAGGTCCAGCCCTGCTCTTCCAACTCCATCACCCGCACGACGCCGGACTTGACCACTTCAGCCTGGGGGATAATCGGGATGTCCTTGTTCTCAGCCTTCCGCATGTTCTCTTGGGTGTTGCCGCAGGCCTTGAATGAGACCTCCGGCGTGCTGAGCGCCATCGTTTCGATCCGCGCTTTCACTGGCGAGGTGTCTTCGCGGAACATGTGCAGCCCGGGACCGAACGCGATCACTTCGATTTTCACCTTGTCGCCGGTGTCTTTGTAATATTGCGTGACGTTCATTGCATTGTTGAGCGTGAGGTTCATTGCTGCGGGATCATTTGTATTCACCTGGAGGACCAGATGGTGCTGCTTGCTATTCGCCATGGCGTGGCGATCCGTCCGGGGAGACGCCGCCTGATGGCGCGTCCGCGCACTCGCGGGCGACGTCGCACGCGTGCTTGTGGTGCGCGTCCCTTCCGCAACTGCCGGCTTTGGCGCCGGCCACGGACGGGCGTACTCTTGCCCTGCAGAGAACGACGCGCCAAGCAGGAGTGCTGCGATGCAAAGGATGGCTATTCTTAGCATGTATCGAAACTTGCTCATGTTCCAATCTCCTATCTGAAAAGACAGTCTTCTATCGCGCACTAGTTGTTGGGCTTCGCGATCGCTTGCGGCCATTTGCATGTAGCGGCGATCTTGGCGCGCACCCTGTCCAGTCCGGTCAAAAGGAAAGAGGCGTCTAGAAATGCTTGTGTCGACCGGGAAAGTTGCACGTCAAGCTGACCCTGGCTGGGAAGCGATTGTATCAAGGCCGCTGCATCAGTCTTGAACGCGACACCGCCTCCAAATGCTGGAGTAGCCGCAGGGAGCTGTATGACCTGGCCGCCATTAACCCGATAGGAAATGGCGTAGTCCTCACCGCGACCCGAAACATCAGATCCTGCGACCACGAGTTCCGTGCGTCCTGCGCGGCATCGGATCGAGAGCCGCGTCGCACTGCCTACATCTTGGCGCGATGATATCGTCGCGGTGGCGATCGGTGAGAAATCGACCGGTGATCTCGTTTGGCCGACAACCCAGCCATCCTCGTTGCGCCCCAGAGGAATAGCAGACGTGATGGCCTGGGAGAGTTCGTCAAGGCATTTCAGCCGCTGCGCGCCTGCCATCCCGGAGCAGGCGCGAAGCTGTGCTGTCGGATGGTCCTCCCCCTGCGCTAAGGCTACGCCGCTCACAAACACGAGAACGGCTGAGTCGAATGCGACGGCCCGTTTCATTGCGATGCCTGTGTCGCGGGCGGATGGGCGTCCAGCCATGCTTGTGCGGCAGGGAAACGCGAAAGCCCAGGAACCGTCGCCGCAAGATTGATCGATTTCCACTTCGGATCGAAACCCGCGACCTGCAAGCTCTCAATCCGCGAGAACAGTCGATCGACAAAGCGCGCGACGCGCCCGAAGCGGTTCGACTTCGGCGCCCAATTGAAGGCGACCAGCGCCGTCGGCACTGCGATCGTCGGCACGCGCTCGCCTGGCTTGATCAGGCTGGGATAATCGCTCGCGTCGAGAAAGGCAGGAACATAATAATCCTCCAGCTTGCCATCATAGAGGACGGGAAGGAACTTGAACCCTGGATCCCAGTGACCGCGCACGAACGCATCGACCGGCTTCGATGTGATGAATACAACTGCGGCGATATCGCCCTTGCGCATCTGCTCCAGTGCGACCTGATGTGGAATGAATGTCTGCTCAACGTCGAGGCCGAGACGACTGAAGATCAGCGGTCCCGAATAGGCCGCGGCGGTGCCCTGGGTATTGAAATTCACCTTCTTGCCGACCAGATCGCTCAGCTTGGAAACCTCCGGTCGCACGAAGATGTGTAGCTCGGATGGAAATAGGTTGAGAACGTAGGCTAGCCTGCGCTGGATGTCGGGCACCTGGCTCCTGTACTCTTCGAGTACGTCGGAATTGATGATCGCAGCGTCGACACCGCGAAGGTAGAGCAATGAATTGACGTTCTCGGTCGGTCCCCGCGTCACGATCGGCAGGACGTGGAGATTATCTCCGTCATCGACGACGCGGGCCATCTCGGCGGCGAGTCGGATGGGGGCGCCTTCGATGAGGCCTCCAGCAAGACCGATCGTCCAGGCGTTCATGGTATCTTGCGGCTTAGGCGCTTGATGTACGCTAACGCCCTGAGCCTTGAAAGTTTTGGCACGCGCCTCAACCCAAGCCGGCCGTAAGGTCAGCAATAGCGAAATTGAGGCAGCGAAAGCAAACAGCGTCCATCGACCGAAAGAAGAGTTCATTTGCCAGGCCCTCCGATGGATCAAATTTCTGTCTGCGCCGCCTCTCCTCAATCGCGGGTCAGCGCCGCGACGAGTCGAGCCGCTCTTCTGCTTCCTTGATGCCGCCGGCCCGTGCTCTTGCGTAGAGATCGCGCGCTTTCGCCGCGTCGCCGACCGTCCCATACGCCCCCCATTTGCGAAGGACGATCGGGTCATAGGTCTCCGCAAGTGCGAAGCTTGCATGCGCATCCCCGATCTCGGCGGCACGCTCGAGCACCGCGCGCGCCGAGGCGATATCACCCTGACCAAGCAAGACACTTGCCCGGGCTACGAGTCTTGCCACCTCTGCAGCATTCCCCGAATCAGGCCTGGCGTTCGTTCGCGTGGCGCCTAGGGTTGTCTGGGACGTCGCAACAGGCCTGATCGCGTCAGCCTCGGGCCGTTTGTCCTGCACGCCCCGACGCTTCGTGGTATCCCCGGATGCAGCGTTCCGCTGCGATGCAAGCTCCCGTTCCAGCTGTGCGGTCTTTTCGCGCTCCTGCTGAAGCAATCTCAAGGAGACCGCCGACGTGTCCGCGACAACCTGCTTCAGCCGAGTAGCTTCGGCGCTCGCCTGGGCGGCCTGCAACTCAATTTCCAGCCGGGCCGCCTCGAGATCATGCGCCAGCCGCTCGCCGCGTTCTTGCTCTTGTTGCAAGGACCTCCGCAACTCCGCGGCGCCGGTCTCTGACGCCTCCTGGGGGGCAGCCGCCCGATCAGCGACCCTGCGGGCCTGAGCCTCATACGCGTAGATTGTGGCGTGCGCCATCGACAGATCGTTCTCGAAAGCCTCGGCCCGCTCGTGCTCTTTCTCCAACGTCAGCTTGAGCTCCGCAGAGCTCTGCTCCGCTGTCTGCTTCATCCGGTTTGCTTCATCGATCGCTTTGGTTGCCAGTGCCGTTTGAGCTTCCACCTCACGCCGGGCCGCTGCCAAGGCTGCCTCCAAGCGGCTTGCGCGCTCTTGTTCGTGTTGCACGACTTTGCGAAGCTCCGCAGTGGTGTCGTCCATGACCTGCTTGGCTCCGCTGGCGTCGTCCATCCCCTTTGCGGATGATGCCGTCTGCCCCTCGGCGTTGCCGCTGCCCGTTGTCAAATGCCGTTCCAGTGGCCCGACATGCTCCTGTTCTTGTGGTGCGGAATCGGAGGTGCCAGAGCCGCTGTCTCGCGCCGCATCATTTCTTCTTGGGACCTTTTCGGTCTCAACCTTTTTCTGTTTCTCACTCTGAGCGAGCATCTCTGTCAGGCGCTTCTGTTCTGCCGCACCGGCCTTTGCAAGACATGCGCTTACTTTTTCGCTCACGCCTGCAAGAGCACACCAAGCCTCATCGGACAGTGCCCTACAAGATTTGAAGGCGCTCAATATGTTGCCTCCGCACGAGGACTGGTAAAGCACGATGTCGTCGCTCTTGGCTGTTCGATGTTTTTCGGAGCACTCCCGGCTCCTCTGCGCTGCTGCATGGGCGTAGTCGATCTGCTGCCGCTGATAGGTGGTGCACTCTTGTTGTGATTTCGGCTCCGCCGGCGGAATTGGCTGGTCGTCGGCAACCACGTAAGAAGCAGGGACGACCAGCGCTGGCAGCAGAAGCGTTATTGCTAAAGGACTTGAGCGAAACATCTGAGGACCATCGGGACAGCAGGGCAGTTCCTGGATTGCGTCGGATAAGCCCGTGAAATGGGTCGCCTCATGCCAATGAAGCTCCATCGGAAGTGTGTGCGGTATGGACAATTCATCGATCTGTCGTTCAATGGCTTTCCACTCCAATGTGCAGCCTCGTATCCAAGCCGTGAAAATGGCTCCGGCTGGATGGGGCTGGGCCACAATGCCCGAGCCAGAAGAGGCACGGCTGGCGCGTTCAAGGCCTTTCGAACCTGCAGCCGTAAAAACCCAATCCAAATTTAATTATTATATCCATATAGAATTAAAGCAATATTTAATTAAAAGCAAGCTCGAGTCGGGCATCCCACGAACCAATGCGCCGTGGTAGCGAGGCGCGTCTATCATATGAGCAGCCGCTGGAATGACACGGCCCGCCTCTCTTGGTCCAATGCAGGTGTCCACTCATTTCACGCAAATACACGCAATGCTGCGGGACTAAACCTTCGGAATGGCTATTGTCCGGCCGCGTTCTCTCCCGCGAAGAGTCCATGAGCGGGTGCCTTGAAGCTGCATTAGCAGTCCGCTCGCCAGCAAGCGGATGATGTTGCGCAATGGAAGCGTTTTTGGTCTTTTCTGCAAGGGCCCGGCGTAAGGCGAACTAGTTAGTCTTGATCCTGAATACTTCAGCGACCATGCGACCAACGGTCCTTGTAAGCGATTTCATCCGCTTCTCCATGACGACGAAGAGAAGCATCAACCAAGTCGCGAGAGCTGAGCACCACAGCAGGGCTTCTAACGTTCTGGGCATAGCGCGACTCCCAAGATGCTTCTTAAATCACAAACAGCGTTTGCCGGACCGGTGGTCCTGGCAAGTCCTGGTAAAAGCAGCGGCGCCTCAACCCACTCGGCAAACGACACAACGCGGCAACGGGGGAAACGAGAGCGATCGAGAGCCGACAGTTGGCAAGACCGGCGCCTGCTCAGAGCTAACGGTGCCGCGACAAAGCCATCCCAGAACCGCCGATGCCCTCGAACTCCAGATGTTCGAAGCAGTCCTTCGCAAGCCCTGTCCTGATCGACTGTGTCGGCGCAAAGGACCTCGAGATCGCCCTTCTCGCCAGAAGTAATCCTTACCGAACCGATTGTGACCGAACCGATTGTGCTCAGCCGCGCTCAATCGCGCTGACAGCCGCTCCGCACGAAGCACCGAGCGGCAAGGAAACGGCCCGGCACCCTTGGGGGCGTAAGCAGGGGGGCAGGAGGATGCCGGGGCCGTTTCTCGCAGGTCCTTGGCGCGTCCATCCGGCGCCAGCGACCACCAATCCTACCTCAAATTAAAATCGTGTCCACGATTAATGTCGATTTAAACTTGATTATAAAACGACCGCATGAGTAAATGGCGCAACAGTCGAAATGATGCAGCTATCGAAGTCCTTTAGAGGTTCTGGCATGACCCGCTCCCCATCCATAGTGCCTCTCGTGGCGGCAGATCAGGACGTCTATCTTGTGCTGGAGGATTTCGGGAGCCGACTTGGGAGAGCTTGGTGCGAGACGGCCGAAGAGGACACCTCCCGCGCGACACTGGTGCGGCGTTTGATCGATGGTCAGTACGAGCATCCCAGCCGCATCGTGGCGTTCAACACGGCGGAAGGATGGTCCCGTGATGTCACCACTGACATCGCAGATGAGCTGCGTCGCCGCTTTGTCGAGATCGACGAAGTGACTCCGGCGCTGCTGGAATTCTTGGAGAGAGCGGCGAGACATTGAGGCGGAACGTAAACACTCTCTGTGTGGGGTGATGCGCCCATTATATGCGAGTCGAACTCGCCTCCTTGCGCCGAAGGTCGCCCGCCGCCAACAGCGGCCCGAGACCAGCCTCGCCGCATCGATGATCCGCAAGGCCGACTGTCGCGCCAATGCAGAGTTTCTTCTACACCTCGAGCCGAACCACCCCGCGATCTCTGCTCAGGCAAGCTGGCGAGGGTGTTGGCCCGCTGCCCCCGATCAGACCCAACCAGCGAGACGCCAAAATATGCCACGCCCTGAATACCCGCCGGGTCACTCCCTTCCCGGTGGGCGGACCATCCCGAGGGAAGATTTGCTTCGAGCGGTCGCGTTGGCGACCGCTTAAAGCGGCGCTCTCCAGCCGACTGCTATGCTCGCTGAAAATCAGAATAAAGTACCCTTTGCCTATATAAAATAGTTATTAAATGTAATCGTAATGGCTAGGACGTAAAAATGGAATTAGACTTCGAGAAAATAATACCAAGGGAGGAGTGGATGGACACCGTACGCCGCTTGCGCGCGATGGCACAGCTGTGCCGACAAACTGCGGCTCATCATCCCGATCGAAGTTGGAAGTTGCTCGCTGAGGCCGAGTATTGGGAGCATTTGGCCGATGGCGTACTTCTTGCGCGACCAGAGCAATGCGAAACGGGGTGCGCCACCATCAATTGAGCATTCCGAACGCAGCGCCGCGGCAGCTTCATGCTTCGGCGCTCGTCTGATCTGCTGATTTTGACGAAATGATTCGTTAGCTCCCTCTATTCAATATTCATACCGGGTGGATTGTCGAAGTTCAGGCTGGATGCATGACTTGTTCGACCCGCCTAACGAACAGCGCTCGGCAGTGCTCCTTGTCTCGCGCGCCTACACCTGGTCGCGGACAGTAGTCACGCGATCCCCCCTTGGATCCCGATCGCGATGGCTGTCAGCCGCTTCGATTTTGTCGCGCGCGCATCTTCAAGCTCTGCGGGCGGCTAATGCCACGCAGGCTCGTCGCGCGTCAGGGTGGGCGAAATCCGGGAGCGGGGTACGTCATGCTGCGTGCGGATTGACCACTGTGTAGCCTCGCAGCGAACGCGCGTGAATCCTCGTCGCGTGGCCTCCCGAGTTTGCATCATACGCCAGCCAAATATCGCCACCGATGTGCTGTTCCAAGACGAAAACGTGTCCGTGTCGCGCTGCCACCATACCGGGCGCTGGCGACGTCCGCGGGAAGCGCAGCCAATTGGCTGCGAGATTCAGTTCTGGCACGATGCGGCCAAAGACACGCATGGCCGCACCGCAGCCGCAGAAGGATTGAGGACAGCCCGCAGGGCGACCTCCAACGATACGAGCGGCTGGGACGTCTACTCTGCCCGCGGACATAGCGAGTCCGGCAAACGGCCTTCGCTCAAGAACATGCAGTCCATAGGAAGATCGAGACAATCGTGCCGCACCTGGCAGGGAATAGGAAAAATCGCACGGCATTGTCACATTGCATTCTGGCGGCCGGCTCGTGCGGAACGGACGAGCCTGCGAGGAGATGGGCTCAATCGAAACAAGCAGGGACGCAACAATTATTTGTTTAAACATGCAAGACTCCGGGGTTAATGGGTCCTGCCCCGGAGATAAAGACCAGTGCCAATTTGACCAAATTTAGTCACGCAGTGCGAACCGGAAGGTGGAATTCGTCAGGATTGGACTGCGAATTGGCCGAAATAAATGCGGATCTTGTTGTCGGCGACGTGTGCTGCGGCAACAGGGGTGCGCCGCGGCCGGCCTCCTCAATCGGCGGCGTGCCAGCTGCGTTGTTGCTGGGAGTCTTTCTCGTCGTGAGTCTGATCAGCCGCGCCATGACCTGCTTTTGAAGGCTTGGCGCTTTCGCCGGCGAGCAAAAGCAGTCTTTGCATTTCAGCAAGGCGGGCGCGGCAATATTCGCGATAGAGCAGGTCGAATATGACGAGCATGGTCGCCTCCATCCTTGGAGTGCGCACCTATGGGATATTCCGGCAAGTGCGGCGACGCACCTTAGCGCTCTCGTTTCAATTCCGTTGTGACCCCGTTCACAGCGGCGGCTGCTTTCCCGCAAGCCAACCGATCGTCCTTGCTGTTCATGAAAAAGAGCAGGGCCGGTGACCAAAGTTCGTTGCACGAGGTAATCGGCGAGAGGCCCGCTCGACCCCGCGGAACCATCTAAGCAATTGATCGCTTGTCGCAGCGCGAGAGCCTGCAACGGTCAGAGGATACACCAGGAGATCACTACATTGAAGTCAGGTAATAGGTCCGATGATAGACATTGACCTCCCATTTAAATGTGGTCTATTTAATATTATTTTGATCACGCCAATCGAAAGCTGCATGGCGACCCAAGAATTGTCCGCAGCCCTGGAGCTTAATGATGGCCGAGATACGCAATTTCAGGTCGGGAGAGCGGGAGGGAGGTGGGGACAGTAGCGCGCCGCGCCGCCTCGCAGCGATCATCGTCGGTGATATCGCCTCCTATAGCCATCTCATGCAGTTGGACGAGGAGGGGACCCACAAGCGTGTCAAACGCATTCAGCGCGATTTGGTTGAGCCGAGCATAAGCGAACACGAGGGGAGGCTCGTTAAGACGACCGGAGACGGCTTTATCGCGATTTTTGACAGTCCGGTTGAAGCGGTGCGTTGCGCAATCGTGATTCAGCAGAACCTGCTTGGCCGCAACGTCCCTTTGCCGAAGCATTCAAGAATCGAGTATCGGATTGGCGTCAACCTGGGTGACGTCATCGTCGAGCCGGACGACATTTACGGCGACGGCGTCAACATCGCCACGCGCATCGAAGGTCTTGCTGAACCAGGGCAGGTATTCATCTCCGGTGCAATCTACGAGCAGATCAAACACAAGCTGGTCTGCGGCTATGAAGCGTTGGGAGACCGGCGCGTCAAGAACATCACCGATCCTGTGACGATTTATCGGGTGCTCCCCGATGCACAGGCGGTTGCAGGTCGGCGGAATCGTCGCGAGACGATCCTGATCTTGCTGCTGGGCGTCACAAGTCTGGTCTTGGCGAGCAGTGTGCTGTGGTACCTGGTCCAGCAGCCGAAGGCTGGAGCGGGGCGGCAAGTTTCGGTGCCGTCTTCGACCCCCGTCGCTCCACTCACGCCGACAACTCCCAGTCTGACTCAGTCTCAGCAGAGCCCTGAGGCGCCGGCATCGTCAGGCGTCAACGCGCCAACCATCGTGGCGAAGCCGAGCACACCCGTTCCGCAGGCGCCTCATGAGCCTACTCCGCGCGAGCCCGAGATGGTCCCGATTCCCGGTGGTGCGTTTGCAATGGGCAGCAATGATGATCCGACGGAACGGCCGATCCATCAGGTGACGGTGCGACCCTTCTCAATTGGCAAATACCCGGTGACCGTTCGAGAATGGAATGAATGCGCCGCCGCCAAGGCGTGCACCGTTGCCGCAGCCGGAGACGACGAGGCGCCAGCGGGCAACCTGAGTTGGACGGATGCACGACAATATGTGACGTGGCTGGCCAAGGTCACCGGCAAGCCATATCGGCTGCCGAGTGAAGCGGAGTGGGAATATGCGGCGCGCGCAGGCACTCAGTCCAAGTATTGGTGGGGCGATCGGATGATGCCAGGGATGGCGGGATGCAAGGATTGCGAACCGTCCTCGTCGGCGGCTCCGGTCAAGGTGGGAAACTATCCGCAAAATCGGTTCGGTCTGTACGACATGGGAGGGACGGTCGATCAATGGACCGATGACTGCTGGCATAAAAATTATCAGGGCGCGCCGACAGATGGCTCACCCTGGATTACAGGGGACTGCACCTCGCGCGTCATTCGGTCCGGCTCTTGGAAAAACGATGCCAGATACGTGCGTCCCTCGAACCGAGACAGCTATGACACTGGTGTCAGATATCCGACGCACGGCCTGCGCGTGGCCCTAGGTCCCTGAGAACTGGCAAGGAGGTACCGGATGAGGATTGTGGGTATGGTTGTCCTTGTAGCGCCGCTCTTGCTGACAGAAATGGCGCATGGGCAAGGTAAATCGGCTCCGAATGACGCGAAGCTGTACTTTATCTCGCCCGTGGATGGCCAGAAAATCAAAAGCGGCTTTTGGGCCCGGTTCGGGCTGCGAAACATGGGCGTGACGCACGCGGGCGACGACTACGCGAACAGCGGTCATCACCATCTCTTGGTGGACGTTGACGAGCCGGTCGATCCCAAGGAGCCAATCCCGCAAGACAAATCTCACTTGCACTTCGGCGCCGGACAGACCGAAACGTATCTCGAACTTCCGCCTGGAAGGCACACTCTCCAGCTCGTTCTGGGCGACGCCAAGCACTACCCATTCGATCCTCCAGTCGTATCGGACAAAATCACCGTCCGGGTCGGAGAGGAGGCTATCAAGCGGCGTCGCTGGCGTCGTCTGCACTAGGCGGCTCCTGGCTCGTGGCCCAAAATCTCGCGATACAGGCTCGCAAATTGTCCACGAACGACCCAAGAAAGCGTGCAGCCCCCCGAGCCAAACTCCGATCGTGAGCCTTGCCGTTGGCATGCGACCAGGTTTGTTAATTAAAACCGAAAGCGCTCAGTTCGTAATAATTCCGGAAGCCTGTCAGCTCCGGGCGGTTCGCCTGCTTCGACATCGCCTAACCCGCGCTATTTTCATTGTATCCGGCACCCGAACGAATTTTTGCCAGTAGATTTTTTTATTAACCGAGTTGGAGACAGCGATGCGACGACACGTCGTGAGACCGTGGAGCTATCAAGATCTGGCCTTATTGAGGACACTAGCGCGAGAATTGCCCACCCGAGAACTTGCGTCGAGGCTTGAACGCAGTCCAGCTGCCGTCATCTCGAAGGCGCGAGAACTTAAGCTTTCCCTAAAAATCCCGAGGATGAAAAAGGGCAGTCTAGTCTAGCGACTTTAAAAAATGCACAAAATTCCCTGGCTTGAAATATATCCGATTGAACCCTTGGATTGTTTTGCTAAACTGACGAATAATTTCTTTGAATACGTCTCTCGATCCGATCCTTGTATCTTTCATTCTCCGGGGGCACGATGTTTGATGCCGCTACCACTGCCCTGCTACGTGCAGTTCTGAACGAGATCTGCGATGGCGTTTCGCCTCACGAAACCGGTGCCCGTGCGCATGTGGCATCCAAAATTCTCGAGGCCGCGACGAAAGGCGAAACATCGGCCGATGGCCTGATCCAGGTCGGCCGGAAAGCGCTGAGTGACGCTCCTACTATGTGGCGGTAGCCCCGCCCGCGGTCCAACGTTGGCGCAGCCCGGAGAATGATGCCAAGGGCTTTGGGCCAATCATCAGTTGGTGTGGTCTCCCCGGCTCGAGAATCCTTCGGTGCGAACTTGCCGGAGTTCGCCCGCATCTGTCACCGCTTCGTAGAAGCGGAGTAGCAGCATCAACCGCGCAGGCCCGGGAATTTCCGCTGGAGATGCTCCGGCGCGGGGAGGGGGATCCTAAACTGGCCGGGTGCCCGTGCCAGGTCCCGCTCAAGTCCGGTTGTGAGCGCCGCCAAAGCAGTCCGGCCAGTCGAGGCTTGACGGCTATCGCGAACCTGAGAGGTTGGAGAAATAGGTGCTGCCATCGAGTTCTGCTCATCTCGTTCTATACGTCTGAGCAGACCAAGGCCTTCTCGGCCACCGCAAACGCCGTGAATGGCGATGCATCGAGCTCGATGGTGCCGGTGCTTTCGTAAAGCGGCCTCCAACGCGCCATATAGCCAGGGCGATCATAAAAACTGGGACCATCGATGCTCTCGACGCTGACTACAAAAGAAAGGCCGTGAGTGCTTGCACTCCATATGTCCATGTGCGTGACAGAGCCACGGAAATGCAGTGGCATCGCAGAAGCTCAGCAATATGGTGGTTGTATTCAAAACGAGAGTGCTGGCAAGATCATATTTAAAACGAAGACCTGCATCCATTTGAATTGCGCTGCTCGATGATCTGTTCAAGGACGCTCGGGCTGATCATTGCTGACGATTGAACCACGCGGCAGATGGACCAGCCTGTATTCGGCGGCGAAAACCCAGGTCCGATAATGATAATAATGTGGATTATATCGCCCAACTCTTGCCGGTCACCCGCAGTAGATTAGATTGCCGCTTGCGGCGCAAACACGGTGTCTTGCTTTGGGGGGGTCATGACAAGTGACGACTTTGGATCCATGTGCACAGATGATCTGTGGATTTTGTATCAAGAAATCACGGATGTGCTGGCTGAAAAGATAGTCGCCAAGAAAGCCGCATTAGAATTGCGCCTTTGTGAACTCGACACTGCCGAGAGGATGAGGGGTGTGCGAAAACGCCGCTCGTACCCGCCAGTTTTCGCCAAGTATCACAATCCAGATAATCTGGTGCAAAGTTGGTCAGGCCGTGGCAAGACACCTCTGTGGCTCAAAGCACAGCTTATGGCTGGAAATAGGCTGGAGGACTTCCTGATTGACCGTCCACGCGGCGAAGGCCGACGCAGGAGCGGATAAGGCCTCGTGCCTTCGCTCGTCATCCTCGCGCCTCGCGCCAAGCGGGGCCACGAGGGGCTGCTTGCTCGCGTATCAGCACTATCAACGGAGTCCCTCATTACTGCCGATGGTGCGCCCATCACTGTCCATTAGGACAGTAACGCCGGCATCAACATTCTCCGCTCAAGCAGCATGACCACGCACATCAACAAGGTCCATCACGTCACCACCCTCGCCAAGGTCGCCAAAGACCTCGGCGAAGATGAAGATTGGCTGTGGGACATCGCCAACGAGGTGGAGATCGAGGATGGCGTCATCTGGGTCTATGGCGTCGGAGAAGACGCTGCGGCCTACGCCAAACGGATACTCGAAGCGCGGCGCCGGCGAGAGTCAAATTGTCGATTAGTGGTGGCTTGGATCTCGCTCGAGCTACTGCGCGCCGTGGATTCGATTGCAGAGGTCATTTCAGATCAGTAGACAGCGGCCCGACTGCACGCTCACGTCCGGCATGCCAGCAGCGGACGAGAAGATGGAAGGCGCGAGCGGGCTCAGACCATTTCGAGCGAGTGCTTGAAATAGGCGATGGTCTCCTTCAGGCCGTCCTCGAGCGCCACCTTCGGCTCCCAGTTCAGGGCGACCTTGGCCTTGGTGAGGTCGGGCTGGCGCTGGCGCGGATCGTCCTGAGGCAAGGGGTTGAACTCCAGCCTTGAGCGCGATCCCGTGAGCTCGATGATCTTCTCGGCGAGCTCGCGGATGGTGAACTCGGAATTGTTGCCGAGGTTGATCGGGCCGGTGACGTCTTCGCCCGTCACCATTAGCCGCATGATCGCCTCGACGAGATCGTCGACATAGCAGAACGAGCGGGTCTGCCCGCCGTCGCCGAACACGCTGATCGGCTCGCCCTTCAGCGCCTGAACGATGAAGGACGATACCACGCGACCGTCATTGGGCTGCATACGCGGACCATAGGTGTTGAAGATGCGCGCGACCTTGATCGCCAGGCCGTGCTGGCGCCAATAGTCAAAGAACAACGTCTCCGCACAGCGCTTGCCCTCGTCGTAGCAGGAACGGATGCCGATCGGATTGACGTTGCCCCAGTAATCTTCCGTCTGGGGATGGATCAGCGGATCGCCGTAGACCTCGCTGGTCGAGGCTTGGAAGATACGCGCCTTCAGCCGCTTGGCGAGGCCGAGCATGTTGATGGCGCCGTGCACCGAGGTCTTGGTAGTCTGCACGGGGTCGCGCTGGTAGTGGATCGGCGAGGCCGGGCAGGCTAGGTTGAAGATCGCGTCGACCTCGATGTAGAGCGGGAAGGTGACGTCGTGCCTGACCGCCTCGAATAGGGGATTTGCGATCAAATGGGCAATGTTGCGCCGGCTGCCGGTGAAATAATTGTCCGCAGAAACTACCTCGGCGCCGGCATCGAGCAGTCGCTCGCAGATGTGCGATCCGATGAAGCCGGCGCCTCCGGTTACGAGGATGCGGCTGTTCTTGTAGCTTTCAAACGGCATGATCGGTTCCAGATTGTCCGCGCGGCGGGGCGGGCTGAGTGGTATCGGCAACAGCCGGACTCTCCAACAGCCAAGTGGCTTGGGTCGAGCTAATTAATTACTCTACTATGCATGCGGTTGTTTTCGTATTTTTACCAGCCGAGGCGCGCGGCGATGCGCGTCTAGTCTAGCCGGGGCCTTCCCCGCATGCGTACGCATAGCCCAACTTACGCAGTTGAAAAGCGCTCCGCGGCAGTCCCATCAGCGAAAAAGCTCGAGCTTGCAACGCAAACCGCCGCTGCTCGGTTGCCCCGATGTAGCGGCGGTCGTTGTTCGAGCGTGACTTGGCTTAGCTAATCACTCCGGTGCTTACCGAAACCAAAATGGCCACCAACCACGACGAGGGATCGGCTGGGCCTGTGCCTTCATGGCCTGGACCTCTTCGACGGGACGAAGCTGCGGGCCATAGACCGCGGGGGGATAGACGTCGTCCCAAAACACATAGCCGGTCTGGACGTAGGCCGCGCGATGGTGCGATGGGGCAAGCGCCAGTTCTGCGGCCGGAGCCATGGTTGTTGTCATGGCGATGCCCAGTACGGAAAGGGCAATCGACGGAACAAGGGCACGGAGGCTCATTGCATGGAATCCCTATTAAAATGAGACGGGCAATAATGCTACGGGTTCCGAAAGGTTGCAAGGGCGTCCGGTCGCACCAAATGCCGCGGACAATCGTTTTCGGGGCATGGAGTCCGTGCGCAGTCGTGATCGGCCGGACAGGTGTGCGGTGAAGATCGAGTCCGACGCTGCACACCAAAGATCTCACGTGATCAATTTTTCGGCGCCAGGAATCATGATGTCGACACACTACTCACTCTTGATGACTGTCAGATTCCTCAGGACGCGTTCAATGGTTTCTGCCTCTGTCTCCGCATCGTTCTTCTGCTCCGGGCTCGCCTTGGGATACGCATTGCGCGCCTGGCGTGTCCGACGGAAGGTGGCAAACTTGTTCCTCTCCGCCTCGCGTCCTTCAGCAAGACCTGCCCGGACATCGACTTTCGGACATACGCGACGGGCTTTCTAGCCTTCGTCCGGTCATGCTGTAGATGGGCATCGTATCACTTTAGAGGGGACGACGACATGAGCGAGCCAAAGAAGGATGCTCCGCGGCGCTACATCAAGGACGGTGCCGGCCAACGTGTTCTGGTCGGCCTGACGATTTCCGAGACAATCGAATTCGAGACTCTCGAGAGTGGGCAAGCCCGCCCGGGCGCTGACTTGCTCGCCGGTGAGCCTGGGATCCGTCAGCACAAGCATAACGAGCGTTGGCTCGAACTCTACGTCAAACACGAGCAGGCCTGGAGCAATTGGATGGCCGAGACCCGCACTCGGCTGACGCCTCACATGCTCAACTAGTCCATCGACTCGTTCGCATTCGATCTCACACCGCCAGCATTCTGCTTCCCTGGATGCTCATCAGAGTGAGATTGCCGGTAGCATAGGCGCCGGTGTCGATGTTGGCGCGGTTATATCGTACGTCGGCGCTGCGCACCGGCGTGTGACCGTGCACGACATATTTTCCAAAATGCTTTTTGCTCTCCAAGAACTCCTTACGAATCCACAAAAGATCGTTCTCTTGCTGTTCGGATAGCGCCACGCCGGGTCGAACGCCCGCATGCACAAAGAAGAAATCCCCGCACGTAAAGCTAAGCCGCAGATTGTCGAGGAATTCCAGATGCTCAGTCGGCATTGCGCGAATCAAATCGCGCAGGATCGACGTCGGCTCCTCGCGCTTCAAATCCGGCGGGGCGAGCCCGTAAGACATCAATGTCTGGGCCCCCCCGACCGCAATCCAGTCCGCGAACAGTGAAGGGTCTTCGAACACGCTCACCAGAAATGCCTCGTGATTACCCTTGAGGAAGACCGCATTGCCCCGGCGACTACGCTCGACCAGGATGTCGAGGGTGGCGCGCGTGTCCGGGCCGCGATCGATGTAATCGCCCATGAAAACCTCGATCGCATAGTGCGGGCGGCTGCGAGCCACGTCGGCGTCGATCACCCGCAACATCGGCTGCAGCAGATGCGCACAGCCGTGAATATCCGAGATCGCATAGATGCGAAGCCCGTCGGGCAAGCGCGGCTTGTGGATTGGCCGACGTGGTCGGGCGAAAGATATCATGGGGCAAAATCGATCAGGTGGTCGAGAAATTTCCCCAAGTCGCCGGCACCTGAGAACTCCCCATCTGATACGAACAATGCGCGGATGATGGAGTAGGTCCTCGTTCTCCGGCTTGATCACGCCAAAAGAAGGGCGGAACTTCTTGCCTACCCTTGCGACGGGTTCCACCAGTCCGTGGAAATTGCAGCGCTGAACTGCATAGCGCGGCAAAGATGCATGCCTCATTTCATGATGCATCCGCAGATTGAAATTCATCTGTATTCCCGCAAGTGACTCCTCGCGGCCTCGCGACAGGTGAGCGCCTCAAAGATGAGCGAAGACGCGCTCGCGTGACCGTTAAAGCACGCGGAGGATATGGAACTTGATTCAAAATGCGGCAGCGCGTCGCCGATATGTCAGCACCGTGACGAGATCTTCAGTGCGCGTCGAATTGTCGATGCGCATTTTGACGCGACACATCATTCGTGCATCGCAAAAGTTTTGCATGCAGCGCCACAATGTCGCTGCGATCACTTAACACCCTTCGTTTGGAAGCGGTAAATCTTCAGCATCACAATGACCGCCAGGCACTCTCCACACGTAGAGGATCGAATGGTTGTTGCCACTTATGGTTCTGACAGCACCTATGCCACGTCCTCCGCACGGGGCACGGCTCTTCAGAAGCCTTTTCAGCTCCTCGTCATCGCGGCCGACCTTTTGCTGATCTTGCTCTGCTACGCGCTGGCGTCGGAACTCTATAGCGTCGCCGCGCCGTCATCTGGAGACGGAGCGCCCATCGGCGCCGGACTGATCGTCAGCGCAGTGTTCGTTGCAATCGCCTATTTTCAGGGTGTGTATGCAACGCACCGTTTGCTTAGTCTGGTCTGGCAATTGCGCAAAGCGGTGATCATCTGGCTGGTGTCACTGACGATCCTTGCGGTCGCGGCGTTTCTATTGAAATCGTCGGACAATCTCTCCCGCGGCACGTTCCTCGTCTTCACCGGAATTGGCGGCCTTGGGTTGCTCAGCCTGCGCTTTGCGTGGCAATGGGTGCTCGGCACGAACTTTGCTAAGGGCCGATTGGTCGATCGCAAGGTTGCCTTGCTCAGCCTGAAGCCGCTTGATTTCACCTCGAGCCGTTTCAAGGACCTGCGCAAGAACGGATTCGACGTGGTTCGCCATTTCGTGCTTCCCGCTAACAACCATGGCGGCAGCTGGGAGAGGCAAATTCGCGATGTCATTCTCCAATCCCGTGCAGCGGATGTCGAGGAGTACCTGTTGGCGGTTGATTGGAATGAGCTGCCGTTGTTGCAGCAACTCGAACTGCACTTGCGCGCTGTACCACAGCCGATCCGTCTCTTGCCGGATAATTCGATCGCTGATTTGGTATCGCGCCCGTTTTTGCCGGTCAGCGGCACGGTGGCAATCGAGATTCAGCGACCACCGCTCAGCGTGTTTGAACGTCTCCAAAAGCGCTGCCTCGACATCGGTCTGGCGTTGTTTTCGCTAGTGGCCCTGGCGCCGGTGCTGATCACCGTCTCCATTCTGATCAAGCTGGAGTCGCCTGGGAGCGTGATCTTTCGACAGTCGCGCCGCGGCTTCAACGGCAAGCCGTTTGACATCTGGAAATTTCGCAGCATGTACGTGTGCGAGAATGGTAACTCGATTACTCAGGCAACCAAGAGGGACGCGCGCGTCACGAGGATTGGGCGCTTCCTGCGCATGACCAGCATTGACGAGTTGCCCCAGCTCTGGAACGTGCTGCGCGGCGACATGTCGTTGGTCGGACCACGCCCACATGCGCTTGCCCACGACAATTATTATGACGAGCTCATCAGCAATTACGTATACCGCCACCACATGAAGCCTGGCCTCACGGGCTGGGCTCAGGTTAACGGCTTCCGGGGCGAGACGCCGACCATCGATCTGATGGAAAAGCGGGTAGAATATGACGTTTGGTACGTAAGGAATTGGAGCATTTGGCTCGATCTGAAAATCATGGCGCGCACGGCGGCTACCGTCATTTCCCAGGAGGCGTACTAGGTCAGCGCGGGCGCCTTGGCGGGGCGCGGCGCGGACTCATTCATATGCGCCGAGCTAGATGTGGATTGACGCGAGAGCTCCTTTTGGAGCCTTTGAAGCAGGTCGTCGCGCTCATCACCAAGTTTTAGGCCTTATACCTACGCGTCCTGTTCCATAGCCGCACGATGACCTCCCGTATTGCGATCAGCCGGGGCATCAGGACGAAAAAGACTCCCGTCGCGAGTGATCCGAGAGCGTGGCGAAGGGAGAATGTTTCGTTGCTATCGAGCTGGTCTTGATTCTTTTCGATCGGGACCGGCGCAAGGATTGTTCCCGACCTGTTGAGCCGCGATCGCGACCCGCGGGGAGGAACCACGATGAGCACGAATAAAACGTTGAGCAGCAGCCAGATGCTTAATATGGCAAGTATCGTCATCCAGTCCCACCGAAATGCAGCAGTATGGGATCAAGTTAACCGTCGGAACCTCGGAAGGAAAGGGTGCGCAGCGCTGTTGCAGCGTCAGCTGGCTCCTTTCAGCCGACGAGTTCCCGAGATTGTCTCGATCACCCCACGACCGCCTTCGTCAATCCCCGCAAACATCGGCTACGACAATGACCGTCGTTTGTGGACTCCGCACCACTACGGTTGGCGCTGGACTTATGGATCGCGCGAGCGCTAGGTGAGTTCGCCGGCGGCGGGAACCGCCCCGTATAGCGCAAGAGAATTGATCGTGAAAAGAAAAACGCGCGGCAGCGCGCGCTTTTTCTGAACGATCGAAGATCTGTAACCTATGAACGAAGCGGTCAACTCCGGCATCACCCGGTGGCGATGGCTCCCCGCACTTCATCAGGAGTGTCCTGTCCGAATTCAACCGCGCAGTGTCGCCAGGAAGGACGGGTCGATCGATTCAACGGCATCCTCCAGGAAAGCTTTGCCCAGTTTTGATGCCCTCCGATAAGCGGACACGAGTGCCGATCTCGACCCAGATCGGCGTATCAGGATGAGCCGAATGTCATTGCGTACGAGGTCCTTGACATCGGGAAGGGCGAGTGGGTCGAAGTGCGCCACCATGTCGATCCGCACCGGCATCAATCGCGCGTCGTTTGGTGCGACGAAATATGCCATCTTCAGGGCCTCGACCACGACCGGATCGTGCGGGTCGCGCTGGACCTGAAGCAGCGCCAGCGCCATCCATAGTTCAGGATTGTAAGGAGAAGTCGACAGCGTCCGCCGGACCCGGTTGAGAGCGTCGGTATGCGCTATTGATCGTAGGATCGTGGGCCCTAGCTGACCGGACTCAATTTTCTGCAGCGCGCCGATCAAGGAATGATTGCTCTCCAGCTCCGATCCAAACGGCGAGCGCGTTCCCAACACTGAGGTCGCATCTCCAGTCCACCGCGCCCCAATCTCGGCCGCATCTGCGGGAAATGTTGTCCGCCCTAGCGCCGTCACGGCCGACGCAATGGTATAGCATCCGACCGTCACGGCCAAGGCCATCAAAAGAATGCGAAAGGAGCCCGATGAACTCATTGTCGATGCATTAGTTCAATATAAAGCTAGTATTGCGGTGCGCGGATGGCGCCGAGTGGTTGGCGCCACTGGTCCGTCCCACTGATTGTGCAAGTCCAACTCCAACCATCATCGCGACAATCGCTTGAATCGTGGGGTTTGAGAGGCTTGAGTCAAGAAAGCTCTCGCAGAGTACAACGACGACGCCGGCGGCCGCGGTGGCCGCGAAAAAGGAATCACGTCCTCGCCGGACGGCGCCGCGAAAGCTAACGAGGAAGAACTGGGCGGCGAACGCTGCCAGGAGGGCGCTCGGCAATCTTCCCGCCTCGACAGCCATCAAGACTGCGGTAGAGGGAGGGTCTGCCAGCGCAGCTCCGAACTCCTGATAGGCTCTCGAAGTCAACCTAAAGGTTCCGAGACCATTCCCCCACGTCGGTGCATCAGAGAGCAGGTGCCTTGCCGGCGCAACTGCTTCCGGGGGGAGGCTGACGAATCCAACGAGACCCAAGCCTCCGGATAGCGAGTGCGGCACAACCATCGCGCTCGCGATCGCTGCAAGGACCAAGAACAATAGAGCCGAGGGCCAAAAGCGAAATCCCAAGCGCCGGACAGCGGCTATGAACACGAGGACCATCAATCCGCAGCCAGTAACCGCCACCAATGTGTGTTGTTCGAGGGCCGCAAGTGCGGCGAAGGCTACGGCAATTCCTAACAGGCCGCAGAAAACGCCGACCCACAGTTGGGGGGAGGCCAGATTGTGGATGTTCTGCTGGTGCAGGTGGCGTTCGAGTGCCCGAGCGACCAGCGCGCCATTTGTCAATATCGCAAGAGCCGCAGCTGCCGGAAACAGATTCTTAGCTGCGCCGGACTGGGGAATGATTCCGGCGAATAAATCGAGCCGGCCGAGTAGGAACTCGACTGACATAAGGGTCGTCACTGCGCTCAATACGAACAGGATCGTTTCGGCCATACGGCGATCCCTTGTGATGATGACGGTCGACACCAGCAGCGACACATTGACCAGATAGAGGAACAGGCTTTGCAGCGTTGCGCCCGTATCAACGCTAATGCTTCCCTGCAGCGATGGCTGATTCAATGCGATCGAAGTCGCCGACCAGATCGGGTTCGCAAGCGAAGACATCGGAAAGATTTGCAACGTCATCCAGACGACCGGAAGCAAGAATATAATGAGAAACTGCTTCAGCAACTGCGCCGCAGACGCGATTTGCGCCTCCGGACCTCTTGTTGCCATTGCCATCATCAAGGCAGTAGCAAGTGAAATCACATGCTGTGCGAAGGAGCCACTTATGATGGCCAAGATCGGACTCGCGGCCAGCAATGTGATCAAAAGCCAGGAAGCGATAAGCAATCGGAGAACCGTGAGACGTGGAAGCGGGAATGGAGCGCAGCATTGCGCGAGTGAGACATTGATACGCGTCGCATAGCCGAGCACGCGACGCCACCGTCGTCTCGGTGATGGATGGCCGGATAGTTGCCACTATGACGCATCATCACAACGCGGCCTGTCAACTCGTCACATGCAGTCGATTTACGGGATTCGCCCGGCATGACAGTTTCCGTGACCAGCTAAACTATCGAGCATAACAGTACTGCGACAAGTAACGGAGAGCCGTCGCCAGTCCAGCCATCGGCACCGCGCCGCGGATCGCGCTCGGTGTAGTCCCGATTTCGACCGCAAGCTCGTTTGCGGTTTGCCAGTTGCTGGCAGCAAGCTTCGAGGCGTCGGCGGGTAGTAGGAGCGCCACGCCGCCCTGGATTACAGATGCCTGGAACTCTGCGCGCTTCTCTCCTGCCATGAGGGCTACGTTCGGTCGCGCCGAGCGGGACAGTGGCTCGAGTACAATGAGTACAATTTCGATGCCGCCCTTCCCGCATTGCAGGCTCAGACCAGCAAGGCGTGTATCCGACTTGGCACTATCGACGACATGCATCACTGAAATGGCATCGTCGCCGCCGTCTGGATTCTTGCTCTTCACTAGGCGCCATCCGCCCTCAAGCTGTGTCGATTGGCTGCCGGACTCGATCTGCTTGAATGCCTCTTCGTCGCAACGTCGACGCTGCTCGGCGCTGATGCCAGACCCGCAGTTCAGAATGCCCGGACGCACCGGCTCGGCTCGACCGGGAGTCGTCGTCATCAACAGACCGGTACCGAGCAGAACTGAGAGCGCCATGAGAAGCGCCGACCTGACATGCGCTAGCGCCAAATCATTCATGTTGTATCCAAGGGCCCTGTCAAAAATCGGGCAAGCGCTGCCCACCGGTCCGGATCAGGCATCTGACGTCAATCGACGTAACCATACCTCTTGTAGTATCGATTGCGATAGTAGGCTGCGCCGTACGTATCGTAGCGGCTCATCACCGACACGTTCACCTTGTTAAGAACCGCACCGAGCATCCGCTCGCGCACAACCGGCGTTTCGTCTAGCACGCGCTCGACGATATCGATTTTCGACTTCGCCCATTCGATGACAAGGATATAGGAATCAGCCAACCCCCTGGTCGCCCGAACGTCGACGACCGGCGCCAGCGGGCTAAGATCGAGAACGATGCGATCAAAGTGCTGCCGTAGTTGCTGGAACAGGTCTTCCATCTGTTGCGAGGCCAGAACGTCGCTCGAATTCGAGAAGCGGGATGTGATGGCACAAGGAAGAAAATGTAGATTCGTCTGCGGGTCTATCCAGACCACGTTCCTCCAGTCGGCTTGGCCGATGACGACATGGATCAAGCCATCCTGAGCAGCCGGTGTAAGCCTTGCGGTGAGGCTTGGGTTGCGGATGTCGCCATCGATCAGCAGCGTACGGCACCCGCTTTGCGCCAGGGTCTGCGCCAGCGCTTCGCTGACGGTTGACTTTCCCTCGTTCGGAAGTGCGGAGGTAATCCCCAGGACCTTGTTGGACCCTGCACCGAAATTTGCAAAATCGCTGGCTAGCTTGATTGACCGAAATCCCTCTGCGAAGCGTGAAAACGGGGCATTGATCACGTGCCGCCCGACGCTCTCCTTGGTTGAAAGCAGACGGTCGCGATGCGACTGCTGGTGGCTGAACCCGGGCGCGGACCCATGTAGTGGCAACGTCGTGCCAGATGCTCCGTATCTCGGCGGTGCCTGCTGCGGTTTGGGCTTGTCTCGTTTACCGAATCTCCAGGCGGCCTTGCCGGATTCAGCGGAAATCGCTTTGACGGCACCCTGCTCGATGACCGGAATCGAAGCGAGACAGCGGGTATCCACGAACTGCTCGACCTGCGAAACGGTGCGGAAGACGCGATCCATCAAATCAAGTAGAATTGCGACGAGAGCCGCGAGAATCGACCCACCCACGATCGCCGCAAGCAGAATGAGTGTCGTTCTTGGCGACGTCTTGTTGGGAAGAGTCGACGCGGCCTGACTGATCACCCTCGCTTCAGTAACGGGAAACGATTGCTGCTGAACCGAGACCATGTACAGTTGCAGAAAGTTGTCCGACAATGCGCGAGCGCTCTGAGCGTTGCTTTCCAGATCTCTCAGGACGATCTGGGCCTGGCTGGTATTATTCGAGACCGCGATCGTATCGTTCAAGCTCTTCTGGCTGGACTCCTCGCGCGCCTTAGCAATTTCAAGGTCACTCTTGTAGACCTCGGCCGTGCGTCGCAGTTCGTCAATGATCGAGCGTCGAATTTCTCGCATCTGGTTGCGTAAATTGACAACCGCCAGATGTGTCGATCCATACCGGTTCGACCAATCGGCCTGCTTGGCCGCGTACTCGAGATAGGTCTGGCGCAACTTGGTGATGACCGGGTTGGCCATCGTCTCGCTCACAGTTGCCAGTTCATTCAGAATGACCTTGGAATCTTCGCTGTCCGCATTCAATATCGTGGTGATGCGTTCGAGCTTAGCTTGTGCCTCCGCACGTTGGCTACGCGCAGTCGTCAACGAAGTATTGATTTCAGCGAGTTGCTGCTCGGTGAGCAGTCGCCCGCCGGCGTCGACGATGTTGTTCTTGGCCTTGAAATCCGCAACGGTGCGTTCGGCGGAGGACGCCTGCGACCGCAATTCCTTCAATCGGTCCTGCAGCCAGACCGCCGCCCGTCTCGAGGCCTGATATTTCGATTCCAACGAGTCCACGATATAGCCTTCGGCGACCGCGTTGGCGATCCGCGCTGCCAGGTCCTGCGATAATGCCTGAAAGGAGATCTCGATAACATAGCTCACGCCGACGCGCTTGATGCTGAGGCCGCTCGCAAAGCGAGCGAGTGCTGCGCGCAGTATTTGCTCTTCCGTGGGCGGGGTCGACTCGGAGAAAATTCTGGTAATCGCGTTACTGATGCTGCTGAGCAATCCGCCACCGTCGCTCATGAAGTCTGCCGACTCCGCAAGTTTCAGGTCCTTGATGACTTTGGAGGCGATCGCTTCGGACTTGAGAAGTTCGACCTGACTGTCGACCATCGCCGAGTCGATCGGGTTGTCTGCGCCGCTCGCGGGCGCTTGCGTCTGCAGGCCCTGCATCTTGCGGCTGTCGATCATCAGGATGGCCGTTCCGGTATATCGCTTCGGTGCCGTGAACACGTAAAAGCCGGCAAGGCAGATGCACAGGAGCAGCGTGAAAATCATTACTGGATACTGGCGGCTCACCAGCGCAAGCGCAGAGGAGATGGTCTGCTCCAGCGATGGAGCCTCCGGCGCGGTGGTTTCAATCTCGCGAGATGTGATCTTTTGAAGCATCCGGCCCGCCTACCTAAATCTCTGTGAATGCGGCATCAGGCTGGCCTTGCCGCCGCGCTGAATTCGTGAATTGCAAAGTACCACGTAGAAGTTGCACGTTGGTAGAATTCGACACGCCGGGTGATCGAGATCGCGGCGCTCGAGAGTTGAGCACTGGCATGAGGCCTCGGCGAGAACACCTAGCCGGATAGTTCGGCACGTTGTTGGTCAGACACGTTGTTGGTCAGAGAAGTGTCGGCAACGCTGCCGGGCCATGTCGGTGCCGCTCGCCGCAAAATCGTCATAATGCCATCTCCGTCAACTCCGCCAAAAAGCGACTTTCAAGATCGAGGCAATTTACGCCGCCTGAGAAGATCATTGTTCGCCCATGAATTGGGCAGGTTGCCCGAATCCCGCGTGCCGACCCGGTGGAACAGCGCCCGACCGGCCACGAATTCTGCGATGCAATATCGGCCTGAGTGTGACGGACAAGGATGGGGATCCAGCAGCTGCGGCAGGCGAGGCGAACCCGGTCTCAGGGTTACGACCGAATGAGGCGCCGGAATGCGAACGAGTCTGGTTTCGTCCGCTATGGTGGCGAGGGTCGGCTTTGAAGTTCCACCGGTGAATCTCCGATCTCCGGGCACTTGAATGATCAAGCCGACGAGACCTCAATCAAAATCCTTGATGGAGGATTCCCGATTCCAATCCACAAGCGAGCTTGCCAGATCGTAGTCGAACTTGAACCCGCTTGCGATCAGGTGCTTCGGCAGAATGTTCGTAGAAAACCACAACTTCTTGATGCGGTCACGATTGATGCCGGTCTTGATGCCGACAGCTTGCAGCACTTCGAATGGAAGCACGGCGAGATTCATGAGCCATACCGGAATCGTTATCGTCGGCTTTGGGTATTCGGCAGCTTCAGAGAAGGCGGAGCAAATCTCGCTGATGGTGTAACGGTGCTCATAGCAGAAATTGTAGATCGACAAACTGTCGTTGCGAGACGCCATGAAGAGCATCGACGAGACCAGGTCCTTCACGTAGCCGCACGACTTGATGGTGTCGGTTCGGCCGGGATAGATGAAGGCCCGCCTTTCGAGAAGCCTCGACAATCGCGTGAAATTGCCTCGCTCGTAGCGCCCATAGATAACTGCGGGGCGCACGATGGTGAGCCGCCTGTCCGGGTCCTCCGACTGCCATAGGCGATGGATTGCTTCGGCCGAGAGTTTGGAACGCCCATAAGCACTGACGGGGACTGGCGTCGCATCTTCGGTAAGTGGGGTTTCCGTCGGACCGTAGACCGATATCGAGCTGGTAAAGATGACGTTCCGGCTGCCAGTGTCTCTCGCAAATCGGCAGACGTGCACCGCACCCAGCACGTTTGTATAATAATAGTCGCCGTCCGGATGACCCGGGGTGACATGGATCGCGGCGAGGTTGAAGATATCGGCAGGCACCCCGCCACCGAGTTTCGGGTCGATTGGCTCACGGACATCATGATGGATATATTCGATGCCTTCGACGTGCGCCCTGGGCTTCGCGATATCCACTGAGACGATTCGGTCGTAGCGGCCGGAAGCGAGCATTCGCGTCATCAGATGTGTACCGATGAAGCCTGCGCCTCCAAATACAATAGCCTGGGTGGGATGGGACATGTGCGCGAGGTCAACGTGAGTGAATGTGCTGAATCAACTGCGACGAACTTTGGTTCAAGGCTTGCTGACGATGGAGCGCGCGCATTGGAAAACTGCACGACCGCCGTTGCAAGAGTTGTGCCTGTACAGTCCAGCATCGCTTGACACGCGGTACGCCCGCTCGCGACCACGAGCGCTTTCGCTGCTGGATATCAATGAAGCGAGCAAATCGGGGCAGCAATTGGTTAGTCGTGCGCTTTTGATGCGGCGATAACAAGATCATTAGAGGCAGCGCGTGTGAACGCGGAAACTTCAGTTCCATCTTGGCGATCCCGAATGCGGCGGCGTTGGTTCAAGCGGCAACGCGCACATTTCTTGCGTACAACCAGGGGTTCTAGTCTGAATCGACGACTCAATAGAGCTCGCGATACTCAAATTGAAAGTTCGTTGATCCGGCCGCAATCCCCAATAGTCTCTGCAGTTTCTGGTAGCCTTCGAGCGGAACGACAATGCAGTCGGAACTTCCCGCGTAGCAAACCCGAACCCTGATCGACTGACCGCAAATGTTTTGAACCAGCACGATCTGCTCGATGATCTTGGGATTGTTGGCTTGGGGGTGCGTCAACGGATTGACCGATATGCAAAGCTTCCCGTCCACTGTCGTGTGATTTGGAGCGAAAGTACCTTCCATAGGTCGAATCGAACTCGAAGGCCGAGTGGAAATGCCGGAGCCGCCATACATCGGAGGAGATGTGCGACCGAAGCCGGAAATTTGAGCATTTGCCATCGTTGCGAGGAGCGATGAAGCGATAGCTACACATATCGCCGCATAACCGTCTGAGCGCCTAGATCGGTTATCATGTATCTTCACTGCTCTGCACATCCATGAGTTGGGACCAACTCCCGAAGAAGCCGCGATTGTCGGCGGCAGCATAGATTTGCAGTTGCGGCAACAGAATGACAGGCAAAATGGTTCCCGGATTGCAGGAGGAATCGTGCCTCTTCCTTGCGCTTGAAAACACGTGCTAGAGGCTGCACCTTCCTGGATTGGGTGTCTGACGTCCGTCCACGGTGATGTTCTGTCGGCGGTCATGCGACGTACTTACAACGCGAGTATTCTGAGCGGCGAATGTTGAAGAAGATACCAGGACATGCTGAGTTGCAGGAAGTCGAACTGGCGACCCTGCCGCGCCTCTCGGTCGTCATTCCGAACCACAATTACGCAGCTTACGTGGGATCCGCGATCCGCAGCGCGCTGGACATACGATGGCCAAACATCGAAGTGATCGTCGTCGATGACGGGTCGACGGACCATTCACTTGACGTCATCAACGAATTTGCAGACGAAGTCACAATCATCAGCCAGGCGAACGCCGGGCAGATGATATCCTGTGTGAACGGCTTTCGCAGGTCGTCCGGCGATATCATCATATTTCTCGACTCGGACGATGCCCTGCATCCTGATGTGATGACGGAGATCGTATCCGTTTGGTCCAAAGCCGCGAGCAAATATCAGTTTCAGATGCGTGTGATCGATGCCGAGGGGAAGCCGACCGGAAATGTCCTGCCGCAGTACTTCTCCTGTCCGTCCTCGGAGGACGTCCGCAAATGGATGGCAACAACCGGCGCTTATCCGACGCCGCCCGGGTCAGGAAACGCCTACCCGAAATGGTTTGTCGAGCGTGTCTTCGGCTTTGAGTCCGACTTCATTGATCGAGCTCCGGACAGTTATCTTTTGGCGGCCGCTCCTGCATGTGGCGAGATCGTGACGATCACCAAACCGTTGGCGGACTATCGCGTGCACGGCCTCAATCACGGGGCTTTCCTTCAACTCGACGATACCCGCTTTGCAAGAGAGATCGACCTCACGCGGAGGCGGTACAAGTTCTTTTCCGAGATCGCGCGCACGGAAAAGCTGCCGGTTGCGCCCGATGCGCTCAAGAGCAATTTGCTATTTCTTTGTTTGCGGATAGCGTCGTTCAAGCTGCGGCCGGACCTTCATCCAATCGCGGCGGATAGTTCATTGAGCATCGCTGTCGATGCGCTTGGAGCGGCAGCGTCGCCGCAAGGTTTCTCAAGATCGCAGCGCATATCGCTGCTGGCCTGGATCTTCTGCATCCTGATCAGTCCGCAGTACTTCCGTCGTGCCCTGGTGAGTTTGCGCTACGTGCCGGCCCAGCGGCCGAAATGGTTGCGCGCGTTACTCGGCCGACTCCGGATCATTCGATGATCAGGGCAGGGCTGGGACACTTCGGGCAGACGCAGCTTTGGGACGGATCGACCTCAGGCCGGCGCCGCCTGGCGGCTGCGACCATACGCACAGCATTGCCATCATGATCAGGAATGGAGCCATCGCGAGGTTGCCGCCGCCGAGCTGATAGCAGGCCAGCATTGTTAATGCGAGCATCGAGTTGTCTTTCCTGAATATCGAGAGGACGAGATAGAACAGGAAAATCAGTAGCCCGATAATTCCGTAATCCGCGACGAGCTTGAGAACGGGATTTCCGCTGCCGCCAAAGTAGGCGGGCGACCGTTCCAACCCGCCGGGCCCGGAGCCGATAAGCACTCTGTCGGTCTGAAAGAGATAGTCCCAGGTCTGTAGTTGTGCAACGTAGCGAGCATAGCCGCTCGACTTGGTTGAACTGAATTCATCAAGCCTACTAACGATGGGATCAAAAGGTTCCGGTGCAACGAGATACGTTGTGCCGATCACCAAGGCAACGGCCGCCCCGATGGCGATAACGCGCAGTGATTTGAGCGGAGCAATCAGGGGATAGGCACCGAGGGACACGACGAGCACCAGGAGGCCCGATCCGGACCGAGTGAGCACGTACGAGATGGCATATAGCGGAAGATAGGCAAGTCGCCGCAAAATGAACACATCGACGATCACACCTATAGCGAGCAATTGGGATAGTGCTCCTGGCTCCATCGGGAAAAACCCGTTCGCGCGCCGATTCAAAGACCCATAAAATTCCACCGCATTTTGATTGTAGGCGGACTCGACGAGGACCGGATCGAGCGCCGGGATTGCATCCTTGAACGAGAAGATGCGTATTCCGCCGAATTGAAGAACGATCTGGACGATTGCCAGAACGGCGCACAGGCGAACATAGAACAGGAAGACGGGAAGGACCGCCTCGTTCGAGAAGCTCGTCGAGGGTCCGAACAGGAAGATCGAATTCGTGACAAGAACCATCGCAAGTGATGCCGCACTGGTCTCGACACCGCGATCGGGAGATTCGGCTGCGGCGACCGCGCTGAAGAGAAACCAGACGACGACGAGTCCGAATGCGAGAGTCTGCGGCCCGCGAATGCTCACCAGACCAACCCACCATCCCCACGCGACGAGCGCGAAGAATCCGAACAGCGAAAAGAAGATCTGTCCGGTTCCGATGAGGAGTCCGAAGCGCTGCATGCAAATGCACAGAATGAAGGCGATATGCGCGAAAATGACGCTGTTGGTCTCGTCGCTTGACGCTGCTGCAGGGCGCTTGTTAGACGAGGTTCTGGCTGGGAATGTGTCGAGGCTCACCATGTTAGGACTCGTCGATTACTGCTTCTTGGCGCCTCGGTTGGCGGGTACGTCTGAGCGCAGGGCAACGATCGCGGTCGATCTTGGTCTCGCTCGTGAGGCTATTCACCCTCTATACTTGAGCCTGTAGTGACTTCCCACATGGAACACGACACGAGCGCAAGATTTAACCCTTACGTTCATGGTGCCAGAGGTTTGTTTTGCCTCATGGTATTCGTCTATCACGTCGTTCATTCCGGACTACCCACGTTCGATCTGTCTGCCAGGGGCCTGTTGGGAGAAGCGCTGCAGACCGGAAAATTCGGTGTCGAGTTCTTCTTCGGAATCAGTGGAATCGTGATTCTGCCAAGCCTCTATCGGGCATCCTCGGTCGTGACCTTTATTCTTGATCGCTATGCGAGGATTCTTCCTGTGCTCTGGGCGACCGTGTTCGCAATCGCGATTTTTGGCTGGCTTTCAGGAAAGGGTCCAAGTCTGCTGCTGGTTGGTGCAAATCTATTGGCGCCGCCTCCATTTATTGACATCATCCCCATCAATCCCGCCGCGTGGTCGCTCGGATACGAATTCCTGTTCTATGCAGTATGTGCTGTCGTTTTCCTGACCAGCGGCGTCAGTCGGCCGCTGGCCCTGGCATTAGCCGTCAGTTCGCTAATCTTGCTCGTGTACTATCCCCGCGCGCTCCTGATGATTGGTGGCGTGCTCATCGCCGAGAAGTACCTATCGTCGACCTTGTTGCAATCCCTGGCGAAGTACCCGGCGATCTTCTTCGTGCTGTTCCTCACGGTCTGGAGAGGCCTAGAGCTTGCCAGCGCAACAGACTACGTTGGCTTTGTCACGCCAGCATATTTGTCATTCCATGACTGGATCTCTGCTTTTCCATTTGTTGTTCTAGGTGGCGTCTTCGGGACTATTTTCCTACTGGGCATGTCCCGAGGAAACGGTCTGTTCGGAAGAATGTTGCGTTGGCAGGTGATGCAGTGGCTGGGAACGGTCAGCTTCAGTTTTTATCTCTGGCCGCCGATCGTCATGGCCGGGGTCAAGCTGATCATGTATCGAACGGGCATGGTCGATGCATTGGGGAGCGGATCGCAGCTGTTTTTCCTCCTGGTCTCGCTTCCGCCGTCGCTTATCGTTGCAACGATCAGCCATCGCGTCCTTGAAGTGAAGGTGACGGGACAGATTCGAAAACGGCTCGATAGGGCTTCGAAAGCGAAACCGGCCGTCCGGCCGATCATTCAAGCACTCAACGGCCCTCAGGGAGGGAACCTGATCGAGGAACAGTCAAATGTTCTTGATTGTTCGACCAGTCAGCGCCCCAAAACGATCGCAAGTTGATTGTCTATTCGGGAAAAAGCCGCAGAGCCGTGCGCTTGATTGTGCCGGCTTGCGACGTGGCAGCGTCACCGTTGCCATCGTCTTTGCGCATTGGACCGGCACAGCGTTTCCCGGCCGGGCTAACAGCCGAACCGAAAGGACCTCGTTGATGATCGCAGCCGTGCGCAGGCAAGTCCTTTGTGTCGCCTCGATAATCGTTGCACTCGGATCCGCAACGCCGGCCTGGTGCGCTGGCTGGGAGCTGGTCTTTTCGGATGAGTTCAATGGCGACAAGCTTGATCGAACCAAATGGGCTACCCGATACATCTACAACAACGAAACGATGGATCGTTTCAACGATGAAAAGCAGCGCTACCGCGACAACCACGTGGTGTCCGAAGGTGTGCTGAATCTTACTGCAAAAAAGAATGAGGGGGCGGACACCTTCGATTCCGCGATGATCCGCAGCCATCAGACATTCTACTATGGCTACTACGAAGCGCGGGTCTTTCTTCCGAATGCGCGGGGATCGTGGCCGGCATTCTGGCTCGAAGCCGATTACGACATCGATGGAAAGTTCTGGCATCCGCCGGAGATCGACATTTTCGAGTACGTCATCAATGGCGTGGAAGACAAGCCGAACATGCTGCACTCGAATGCCATGAGTAAAGATAAGTGGACGCCGCAGTCCTACACGTATCTGGACAGCTCGTTCGTGCTCAGGTTTCAGGATATGGTCAGCAAGGAGGATCTGAACAAGGACTGGCATATTGCTGGCTTCGTTTGGGCGCCTGACCGCATTTCGTTCTTCTGGGACGGCCGTCTCGTCTACACGCGCATGTATCAGTGGCTCAGGAAGGACGGCCAGTTGGGGCCGCCGGCGCACATCGATCTCAATTTCGCCATCGGCGGAGCAGCCTGGGCCGGCCGGCACGGGATCGATGACGCGGCTTTTCCGCAGACGTTCAAGATCGACTACGTTCGCGTCTGCCAGTTCACGTCCTCTGAGCGGGGAAGCCGAAAATGCGGCCCGAGCGACGTGACGCCGGATCCGAATGAATTTGGATATAGGGCGGCGCTCAACGACATGCCGAAGCCGACATTCCTTAACGTTACGAATGTGGTAGCGGATAAGAAGCCGGATGCGGGGGTATTGTCACTGAGCACAACCGATCCGCTCAAGATCGAAATTCCGATCAAGATTCCGAACGACTATCCGACAAATCGAACGCTTCATGCCTACGTCTTCGATGAAACAACCGGCGTCATGGTCGCATCGGCAAAGAAGCCGCTGCAACAGGTCTCTCGCAAGGAAGGGGAAGATGGCGTCAGCGTGATCGAATTTGCGCTGCCGGCCGTGCCGCGTGAAGGGAACTATCTGCTGGGCAGCAAACTGACGGCTGAAGTCGCCGGCGAGGTCGGCCCCAAAGAAGTCCCAGTTGCTTGCGACACCACGGTGATCCAACCAAAAAAAGCCAGATCTTGCCGTCTATTGTCGCTGCATGTGCGCCGCTGATCGGAGGGGTGCATCCAAAGGTGGCATCAAGCTCCGTCTGATCTGGATCAAGCCGAGTACCGCTGATTGCGATCGGCACGCTGTCCGAAGGTCGGTCTGAATTTTGCTTTGGCCGTGGCAGGTGAGCCGTCATGCGGGCTTGCCTGCCACGGTCAGTGTCTCTTGCAATGGTAGTCGTCCATGAACTCAAAGGTTCGCGCCGTCAGGCAAATCCTCCGTGGTGCATTGCGCGGCAGCCCGAGCCGGCTTTGTGATCATCGCACGTGGCGAAGTGAACATCCGCATACTTGGCTGACTGCCGTCGAGGAAGAGGTACTGGCGCGGAAGGCGCCGGTTCGATTCGGCAGCCGCGACGCAGGTTTCGGTGAAAGCGTTGACAACAGAATGCCCGAGCTAGGCATTCTCCGCCTGGACAAGGCCCGCATCCTCGGTCCCGACGGCTGGCTCGTGACGGAGGATGGAACGCTGCTTTACGAGAGCACCTGGTACGGATCGTCGTTCTCGCGCCATCCGCGATCAATTGCCTACGGGACGCCGCTGCCGCTAAGCGGCACCTGTCTCTCGCTGGCGAGTGATTTCGCCGGAGGAAACTATGGGCACTTCCTGCTCGACTGCCTGGGACGCTTGGCGCTATTTCAGAAAAGTGGCCTGTCGCTCGATCATGTCGATTGGGTCTATTTGCCCAAGCCTGCGTCCGAAACGGCAGCCAAACTCGTTCGCCGGCTTGGAATTCCAATGCACAAGTGCGTGTGGGCAGCCCAGGAGGATATCCAGGCCGACCTCGTAATCGGCACTTCGTTTCCAGGCTTGCGACGGAACTATGCGCGATGGCTTACGGAGTTCTTCCGCTTACAGGTAGCCAAGTCGCCGCTTCGTCACGACAGGCGCGTATACGTTCCGCGCAAAGGACAAAGGAAGATTGCCAACGAAGAAGAGCTGATGCCTGCACTGAAAAAGTTCGGCTTCGAGATCTACGACTTTGATGACGTTGAGGATGAAGCGGCGTTTTTCTCGGAATGCTCGATTGTCGTTGGCCCACATGGTGCGGGGCTGACCAATCTCGTATTCTGCTCGCCTGGAACGAAAGTCCTGGAGCTGATCCCTTCAGACCACGTTCATCCCTACTACTACACGATCGCAACGTCCGCCGGCGCGGACTATTCTTACATCGTGGGGGATAGCCACGGAACGCGCCCGCAGGGAGCGTTTGGGCCCAGTCCATTCGATTTCGAGGTTGCGCCTGACATCTTCGAGCGCGCACTGGAGGCCATCTGTCAATGAACGAGCATTGAAAATGGTCGCTATTAGTGCCCGTACGGCGCACCCTTTGTCGAAAAATTCAATCGCCATCGGAGCTGCCTGGATCGGTGTGAGCCGGCTGGTGGTTGCCAGTCTCGGCTTCCTGAACATGCTCATATTGGCAAGGATGCTCACGCCGGAGGATTTCGGCCTGGTTGCCGTCGCGACGGCCATCATTGCTGTTCTGACGTCGATGACTGAACTGTCCCTGGCATCGGCGCTCATTCACCATAGGGATCCAAGTGAAGATCAATTCCACGCCGCATGGACGTTGAGCCTGGCTCGCGCCTGCTTGCTCGCACTCTTGCTGTCGTTGCTCGCTTATCCGGTGTCTTTGTCCTACGGCGATGGACGTTTGATTCCGATCCTGTTGGTCCTGAGCTGTTCGATCGTGATATCCGGCCTTCGAAATCCGATGCTAGCGATGATGCAGCGTCAACTCGTCTTCTGGCAGGAATTTGTGACGAGCAGCAGCCGGGCGCTCGCTACCATCCTCGTCTCCTCCGGGATCGCCATTTGCTTCAGGAGCTACTGGGCGCTGATCGCCGGGGCTGTCGTCGCCAACTTCATCGATGTCGTCGCCTCTTATCTGATCCAGCCGTTCCGACCCAAATTCCGGATAAAGGGTAGCCGCTCTCTATTCTCGTTCTCTGTGTGGCTATCGCTCGGACAGGCCGTCAGCACGCTGAACTGGCGTTTCGACCAGATCATCATTGGATATTTTCTCGGGAAAGCCGCCCTGGGTGGATATGTGCTGGGCAGCGACCTGGCCGCGACGCCGACACGAGAAGCAACAAATCCGCTTGCCGGGACGCTGTTTCCCGTGTTCGTGAGGCTGAGGGACGAAAAAGCCGCCCTTCAACGAGCTTATCTGTCGGCGCAAGCAATGCTGTGTGCGATCGCCTTTCCGGCCGGGTTCGGTTTCGCGTTGATCGCCGATCAATTCGTTCCGCTTGTGCTGGGTGAGGCCTGGGCAGGCGCGACAATCGTGATCCAGCTCCTCGGCGGTGCAATTGCGTTGCATACGCTCAGCGCGACCGTCCAACCCCTTGGTCTGGCTCTTGGGCAGACGCGCAGGTTATTTCATCGCGACGTTGCGATCCTAATCGTGAGGCTGCCTGTCATTGTTGCGGGCCTGTGGGTGGGAGGGTTACTTGGCCTGCTGGTGGCTCGCGTGGCGGTTACGCTCGGCGGTGTCGTCTACAACATGGTCCTGGTCCGCGAATTGATCGACACTTCTGTCTCCCGGCAATTTCTCGTGAATCTGAGGACCGCTTTGTCCACCTGCACGATGATCATTGTCGGTCTTCTGACCAATTTGGCCTTCATCACATCTGTTGGCCATGAGTCTCACGTCTATGCTCGGTTGATCGCTGTTGTTCTCGTGAGCGCGCTTGCCTATGTCGGGTCACTCTTTGGAGTCTGGCGAGCGACAGGCTCGCCGGCCGGGCCCGAGCGTGAGATCCTGCGAATCCTCGGCGCAATCGCCAACAGGTTCCGGAAAATGGGAAAATCGTCGATGATAATTAAGCAGTCGGGTGAGCAATATGAATGAAAGGTCGAAGCGCCGCGTCGCGCTGATTACGGGCGTCACCGGTCAGGACGGTGCCTATCTCGCTGAGTATCTGGTTGGCCTGGGCTACATCGTCCACGGCATCAAGCGGCGGTCGTCCTCCTTCAACACCGCCCGTGTCGATCATCTCTATCATGATCCGCATGTCGGCGATGTGCCGTTCCTGATGCATTACGGCGACATGACGGATTCGACAAACCTGATCCGCCTGATGCAGCAGATCCGGCCAACCGAGATCTACAATCTGGCTGCACAGAGCCATGTGGCGGTCAGTTTCGAGAGCCCGGAGTACACCGCGAATGCTGACGCGATAGGAACGCTGCGGCTATTGGAGGCGATCCGCATTCTTGGCATGGAAAAGGAGACGCGGTTCTATCAGGCGTCCACCTCCGAGCTCTACGGCCTCGTGCAGGAAGTGCCGCAGAAGGAAACGACTCCCTTTTACCCGCGCTCCCCTTACGCGGTGGCGAAGCTCTACGCCTATTGGATCACGGTGAACTACCGCGAGGCCTACGGCATGTTCGCCTCGAACGGCATTCTCTTCAACCACGAGAGCCCGATCCGCGGCGAAACCTTCGTCACCCGCAAGATCACGCGCGCCGTTGCCCGCATCGAGACGGGCCTCGAAGAGACGTTGTATCTCGGGAATCTCGAGGCCAAGCGCGACTGGGGCCACGCCAGGGATTATGTCGAAGGCATGCACATGGTCCTGCAGGCCGACCGGCCCGACGATTTCGTGCTGGCAACCGGGGAGACCCGCTCGGTGCGCGAGTTCGTGGAGCTCGCCTTTGCCGAAGTCGGCCGCAAAGTCGAATGGCGGGGCAAGGGCGTCGAGGAAACCGGTATCGACAAGAAGTCAGGCAGGATCGTCGTGCGAATCGATCCGACCTATTTCCGACCTACCGAGGTCGATCTCCTGATCGGCGACCCCAGCAAGGCGCGCGAGAAGCTCGGCTGGAAATCCAGGACCCCGTTCGCGCAACTGGTCAAGGAAATGGTGGCTTCCGATTTGTTCGAGGCCAGGCGAGAGGTTGCCAATGGCAAGCAAGCCATTTGAACTTGCCGGCAAGACCGTCTTAGTTGCCGGCCATCGCGGCATGGTTGGCTCCGCGTTGGTGAGGCGGCTTGCGACGGAAAATGTCGAGCTGCTGACGGTGTCGCGGAGCGAGGTTGATCTGCGTGACCAGGCCGCCGTCGATAGATGGTTCGCTGCAAGGCGTCCGCAGGCGGTGTTCCTTGCTGCCGCCAAGGTCGGCGGCATCGTCGCCAACAATACGCTGCGCGCCGAGTTCCTCTACGAAAATCTTGCGATAGCGGCCAACGTCATTCACGCTGCGCATGTCAATCGATGCGAGAAGCTGATGTTCTTTGGCTCCTCCTGCATCTACCCCAAACTGGCAGTCCAGCCGCTGCGCGAAGAGTCGATGCTGACTGGCCCGCTGGAGCCAACCAACGAACCCTACGCGATCGCAAAGATCGCCGGCATCAAGATGGTCGAGGCCTATCGCAACCAGTATGATTCAAACTTCATCAGTGTGATGCCGACCAACCTTTACGGTCGCGGCGACAACTATCATCCCGAATACAGCCACGTCGTCGCGGCGTTGATCCGCCGCTTCCATGAGGCCAAGACGTCGGGGACGAAGAATGTCCTGGTGTGGGGCACCGGCACGCCGCGGCGCGAATTCCTCTTTGTCGACGATCTGGCGGACGCCTGCATCCACCTGATGAAGACCTATTCGAGCGGCGAGCTCGTCAACATCGGCACCGGCGTGGACATTGCGATCGCCGAATTTGCACGCCTAGTCGCGGCGACCGTCGGCTATTCCGGCGAGATCAGCTTTGATACCTCGCGCCCCGACGGCACTCCACGCAAATTGCTTGACGTCAATCGGTTGGCGAAGCTGGGTTGGCGGGCCAAGACCTCGCTCGAGGATGGGCTCAAGTTGGCCTATCAGGCATATCTCAGCGAAAACCGGCAGGTGGGGGAGTAGGGACCGCGCCTCGCAATTGCGAGCCAACGGTCGCGCATCCGCGCGCCCAATGTCAGCGGCTGGCGCGATTCATCGGCGCGGCCACGGGGGCGATCACTCCGGAGCGAACCAGCATTTCGGCAGCACGACATCATCCCTGTTTGCGACGTTTCTCCTATCGAGGTCGTGAGGAAACCTTCTCGCAGGCGTCCGGCGAGAAGCGCGATCCTTGCGCAAGAACGAGAATTCCATGGTCGGCGGGACCTTGAAGTTCCTGTATTCGATGGGTTTGAAGTAATTGTTTGGATGAATGTGTACGACGTCGAAGTGCTTGGTGATCTTCTTGAAAACAGCGCCGATCAGCTTGAGTCCGATCGGATTGAGAATTCTGTCCAAGGAATGGAACTCGATGATTATGATCCTGAAGCGCTTCAAGTACTCCCAGCTCGTTTCAATGAGAACTTCGTACTCGCCGCCTTCAATATCCATCTGAAGGATGAGGTCGCCGATGTGAGGGCCCTTTCTCGACATCCAGTTCTCGAGAGTCATGAACTTGGCATTGTTTTCGTTTCCGAGGAATTTCTTTTCGAAATCGAGGAGGTCATTGTGGATCGCGGGTGCATCCACCGAGAAGTCAGCGAGGAAACATGGGATGCCGCGTTCGGCAAGGCCGAGCTCGAAGTCAGAGACGTTGTAGACGCCCGGTGAAAAGCAGCCGACGCATCCATCCAGGTCGTCCGGAACCAGATAGCCGCCATCAGCCAATCCGCCCAGTCGAATCAACTTCTTGTCCGTCACGACAGGGAAAAGGTCCCGGAAGAACTCCCTGAGCTCCTCCTCCTTTGAGGTGCCGGATATCATAAAGTCGTTATCGAGCAGGCGTGCCTTTACGTAGTCTTTCAACAAACCAATCATGCAGTTCACTCCGAACTCGCCAACGCATCTGGGCGCGGGCTGGCTGCAAGAAGCGGCACTCCCGTAGGCTCGATGCCTATGTTCGTTGCGATGAACACATTAGCCTGCCTTAGGACTTCAATAGATTCGATTTTTGTCACGAATATGTGCGGTGTTGTCGCTAAGGGGGCGTTGCCGAGACTTGCCTTTTGGCTGCTAAGCCGATCTATTCCGTGCTCTGGAACCCGGTCAGCTTCCGCATCGTCAGGGACGCCGAGGGAGCACGCGTGTTAGAGGCAGAAGCCGGCTGAGTGCGAAAGATCGAATGACCGGCGCTGGAAGCTCGGCAGCGCAAAGGTCCCGCGTTGCGGTCAAATCTTTCGCAACCGTAGCGAGTGCCGCGCGCAATGGCAGAAGTGGGTTTGTCGAATGCGAAGTTTGGGTGATGCATCAGAAGCGGTTCGATGCTGTGATGCGACCGGTGGCGCCGAAGAGCTCAGAACGATGGCCGAAAAGCCCATGAAGGACTCTCGTTCCCTTATTACCGAGTTACAGAATGAAATCGACAGGGTCATCGGGCCTCATCTGGAGGGCGTCGAGGATTTTGCGCTGGTGGATTTCCCCAACCACTCAAATGTGGGCGACAGCGCCATATGGTTGGGTGAAGAGACCTATCTGCAGAAGAAGCTAGGCAGAGCACCGTCCTACGTCTGCACCTATGACACCTGGTCAAAGGAAGAGTTTGAAAGAGCCGTTCCTGCCGGACCTATCCTTATCCATGGTGGGGGCAATTTCGGCGACCTGTGGCCCAGCCATCAGGAGTTTCGGCTCAGGCTTCTATCGGAGTTTCCGGATCGCCAGATCATCCAAATGCCGCAAACCATACACTTCTCCTCGGCGGCAAGTCTCAAGCGCGCCGCGGACATCATCAACTCGCATAAAAAGTTCCGGATTCTAGTCCGCGATGTGCAAAGTTTGAAGATCGCGACAAAGGAATTTACGGCTCCCGTCGATCTCTGTCCGGACATGGCGTTCTGTCTGGGGGCGCAGAGCTCGCCAGCAGCAATAACCAGGAAATTGTTGCTGCTGCTCCGAACCGATCACGAGAAGGTGGAGCGAAAAGGTTTCCCTCCGCTCCCAAACGTTGCAGTTGTCGAGGACTGGCTCGTCGAACAACGAGGCTTGGGAAAGTGGTTGTTTGTGAAGGCGCTGCTTGAGACGGCGCCCCTCGTGCTCAAGGGCAGGAAGCCGTCAGGGCTCGACGTGCGTATTCGCTGGTTTCACCTTCTGGCGTCGAACCGTGTAGCCCGCGGAATGAGACAAGTTGGATCGTCGGCCTATGTGATCACGGACCGGCTTCACACGCACATTTTTTGCGTGTTGTTGAATGTGCCGCACTCGGTCCTTGATAACAATTATGGGAAAATCAGCACCTTTGTCGATGCCTGGAGCAAGCCCTTCGAAAAGTTGAGCCGGCCATTGAGCACGAGTGTGGCCGAGGCCCTCGCAAAATTTCTTGGCAGTTCCGCCCCGAGGGATCAAGGTTGAAGGTCGAGCATCATCCTCCGTCCGGGCGGCTCGCCGCATCGTGCGCGTGGACGGTGAACGTCGTCGTCCTCTCTGTTGTCTGGCCCGCATTGTTTGCGCAGGATATTGTCAGCTTGCTGACCCCTGTTGCCGTTGGGCCGCCGCTGATCAGTCCGGTGGATCGGTCAAAGGAGAGCCCCCGCGGCAATCCTTTGACGGACAAGATCTTCGGCATCATGACCCCGACATCGCACTCCCCGTAGACATCGTGGTGGTAGCTGTCGCTTGCGGCGGCTGAAAGGGGGCCGGTCGTCACGCGCGGACCGCGATTGATGGAGAATCGCACTGGCTCCATCGTTGAGCCGTCAGGTTTGTAGCCATAAACGACGACATGAGACCGTCCGGCATTGCCCTTGCCGGCGGTGAAGTCCGCCTTGATCGTGCGCGACGCCGCATCGTAGGAAATTCCTTCCGGGAATTGCGTAAAGGTTGTCTGCTCCGTCATGTCCGGTTCGGAGCTGTCATAGGGTATGACTTGGACGAATTCGGTAACGCTTGCATCACCCCAGAGGACCCTCGCGTCCGGGAGCACAATCTTGCCATTGCCGTCGTAGTCAACATTGAGGTCTGCGACCGAAACCAGCGGCTTCCAATGCTTGACGCCTGTCGTCCGCCAGCCGCGGATCCAGTCGACATCGAGATAGGCGCCGGTCGCCGACCTGGCCCACGCTGCGGCGTCATACGCCTCGCCCGCGAACGTGTTATTGAATATGTGCGACGTCAGCAGCACAAATGACGGCATATCCTTGGTATTGGAGTCCACGCCGGCAAACTGGGATCGAAGCGCGCCATCGACGTAGAGTTGGGTGTTTCCACCGTTTCGAAAGACAAAGCTGAAGACGTGGAACGCGCCGTCCATATAGTCGAATGGTCCGGCGGTGTTGTCGGTCGAGATTGCCCCCGAGGTATGGACAATATTGCTGAAGTGCATCCCTTGGGAGTTGCATTCCAGATCCCACTCGTTGCCGGTTGGATTGAGCACGGGTGCGACCGAATAGGTCCAGAACGCGGGATGAAAGCCGGCCGGATTTGTAAGCCTGGGGCTGAACCGGGCACGCATCTCGATGATGACGGCGTTGGTGGTCGGGTAGTATGCAAACGCCCCGGCGGTATGAATCATCGCGGAGAGGTGCGGCCGCACGCCTCCGTTGATGGATCGGTCGGTCGGCGTAAGAAACGCCTGCTCGCGCGCTGTTGCATTGCGCGCGGCGAGGCGCAGGACCGAGCCGGAGACCGACATATTGTCGAAGCCAACCGCGACGCCGCGGTTGCGGTCCTTGTAGCCTGTAGTCAGCGGGTCGGCATCAAAAGCTGTCCCGAGCGACGTGGTATTGCCGCGGATACCCGGATGATAGGCGCCAGTCGGGAAGAACTTGCCGCGAGCGTTTGCCGGACCCACGATATCGAGAGAGTTGAATTCATCTCCCCACGACAGCGTATAGCCCGCATAGAACCCACTGCCATTCTGGCCGATGACGGCGCCGCCGACGATTTGGCTGCGTTCCTCAAACGGCAGGATGAATTGCAGGCGCTGTCGCAAACCATCGTTGCTCAGGCCAAGATAAAGGGCTGAGCGAATGACAGTCAGTGATGCGACGAACAGTGCTGCAATAGTGCTGTTCATTCGACGCTTCGATGACATCCACGCCTCTCTTACTCGAGACCGCCGCGAGTTTCGGCAGGTACATAGTCACTCCTCGCTGAGGAACCGTCGGTTCGGTGCAAGGCGTCCCAAATGCCGGTCGCTTTAGGTGTAGCCGCAGATTTCGCCGTGCGTTACGAAACATGACCGTTAAATGGCCACCAGCATGGCAGCCACTGGGCGCGTGCCGCGTCCTTGTCAGCAGCGACAAGTTCGCGGTAATCGTTTTGGAGATCACGTGCAATACAGTTCCCAATCAACGCGTCGGACTGGTCAATCAATGGGCAGCAATCTCAAAATTGTGGCGATTAGCTTGGCCTGTTCCGCGCGCCGCGAGCGCGCGAGTGCAAATCTGGAGTCGCTTGAGATTCCATGGACCTTCTTTGATGCGTTGCGTGTGCCAGCCAAGGGGCTCCCGCAATATGATGAGGCGCTGGCCATCCGCTTTTGGGGCAGGGGCCTTTCACGTGCCGAAATCGGCTGCGCAGCCAGTCATATGAGTGTCATGGCGCAAGTGGCAGCTTCAGATGCCGACAATTCATGGACACTTGTGATCGAAGACGACGTCATTCTCGATGCCGGGTTCAGCTTCCGATCGCTTCCGGACATCTGCAAGGCTGCCGAGATCGGCTATCTCCGGCTGTATGGGCGACACATGGCGCCGTGCAAGCACGTGGTCTGGCTGGATCAGCGGGAATTGGTGCGGTTTGAGCGTGCGCCAATGGGAACGCAGGCCTATCTGATCTCCGGCCATGCCGCGCGTCGGTTCATCGACAGCGTGACAACTATTCATCGGCCGATCGACTGGGAGATGGACCGCTTCTGGGCAAATGGCCTCCACAATTATGCCTTGTTTCCTTTTCCGTGCCTTGAGCTGACGCTGACATCTTCGATCGCAAAGGCGGCGGAGTCGGTCCGCGAGCCTACTGCGTTTGACAGGGCGGCTCGGTTTGCGTGGAAATCAAAGGAATATGTTCTGCGCCTGTCGGAAAATATCCGCCTTCGACAGTCCGACAAGCGGATTCGCCTCCGCCTCGCCGGCGCAAGCAGTCTTTCCGCGCCAATGCCGGAGACAATTCGTACGATCGAAAGCATGTGATTGACGCCTTGAGGAGTCGTCCGTTAAGAAACCGATTTGAGCGGTGAGCAGTCGCTGGCGGGCGCGATGAGGGTGGTGAGGATCAGGCACCA
>NZ_LJYG01000062.1:0-26717 GCF_001440035.1 Bradyrhizobium manausense
AAACCCTGCAATCCCAAAACAGGCCACAACGAATATTGCGATCCCAGCTCAATCGCTTAGCCGCTCTTCACGGACGACTAAGTTACTTCGTAATAACCGTATATCTGAAAAACTGGATCCCTCGCATCGTGCCCAATAGCGAATCGACCCGCTTGTATGGCTCCAGGACAACATCCCTGCAGCGATCACTATTGAAGTAGCATACCTTCGCTTTGATGAGCTTGGGGCAGTTATTCTTCAAGCTTACGATATGATCCTGCATGTTTGGGTTGATCGTTTCGGGCCTTGAGACGGCTTCTATATCAATACACGGTCGACCAAGCGCATCCTTCACGATGGCGCCACTGGCTTGATCAGCTGGACCTTGAATCGTCAAACCCGTGTTGCGCGGTACAGACTGACAGTGAGCAACGGCAACACTTCCGATCAGTGCAGCTGCGAATAGGATACCCAAACGATACATCATCACCACGGCCTCTCGTTATATTCAATTCCGGGCATCTTCAGGTTAATCCCATCTGTGAGAAGTCGCTTCGAAAGGATTTTCTTGGAGGAGACATCGACATCTTTTAGTGCAGCCAACAGTCGCTCTCTCTGAACCCACCCTACTCCCATCAAGATCGTCGCCCCTTCTTCTGTGAAGTCCGCATCTACTATTTGCGAGAACTCAGACACGACAACCTGCTGCATCCGATCTTGGAGCATAGGAAAGATAGCGAGCGCGAGCCGATTGCGCCGAAGAGCGATCCATCCCTCGTAGGGACCGGCCAAATAGGAGCGGTCTAGATACCGAATGGCCTTAGGATCGAAGCCATTGCGAGTCGTCTCGACCGAATAAAGCATAAGCCAGAGAAACGAGTCGCTTGGACTTACGCGGAGTGCATCAAACAATCGGAGTTCGACCGCTTCGATCGCGCGATCTACATCCTGCGAGGCCTTTCGCTGCGTCGCTTCCTCGGCGGTGCGGAGCCTAATGAGGACGTCGGCCAGCGGAAGTTCTGGTTGTTGAATTGAGGGTACCGGGTCGGCTTCAATGCGTGCCAGCATATGCGGGAGAATGCCAGCCTTAAAGCGCTCATCGGCAATAATGCGCGCGCTGGTATCGCGTGCGGGCGAAGTTCGCCAGAACGAAGGCAATGCAGCAAGCGGCCAGAATACACTGAGAAGACCTAGCAGCAGCAACAAGCCACGCAACAAGGCCCGTAGTGGAAAGCGAGCGCTAATCCACATACCCGTAACGGGCATAGTACTTTTGATAGTAGTAGCGACCGTGATACGATTCGTAACGCGCAAGCGCTTTCGTGTCCGCCTTATTCAACACAACTCCTAACAATTTGTCTTGAATCTCAGGCGAACCTCGCAAGTTGTGACGAACCACGTCGATCTTTGTCTTGCCCCACTCCACCACGAATACAAATGAGTCGACAAATGACGAGGTAACCCGGACGTCAACCACCGGTGCCATCGGCGGCATATCTAGTACCACGTAATCGTACTTTGACCGCAGCAAAGTAATTAGCCCGTGCATCGCCTTAGAGGCAAGAATTTCGTTCGTATGCAGCAACTTCGAGGTGGAACCTGCCGGAAGGATCGAGAGCTTAGTCTCAGGGTCGATGATCACCGCATCGTCAAGCTGCGCTTTTTGGGCTACGACATCGACCAGACCAGTTTGAGCATTTGGCACGAGCGCTCGCGACAGCGAGGGATTCCGCAGGTCGGAGTCGACTAGGATTACCCGCGCGCCACCATGTGCGATCAGCTGCGCCAGGTTCGTCGACAGCGTGCTCTTGCCCTCGTTGGGGAGGGTGGAGGTGATGGCGAGTACGCGGTTCTCGCGCACGATGGAATTGAGGTCTACCGCGACCTTCAGAGAACGCACTGCCTCGGAGAAGCGCGACAACGGATTTTCGACGACATAGCGAAGAAGATTCGGCTCTGGATTGTTCCCACTCCTACCGAGCTTGCCTGAAAGCCCAAGTGCTACCGCGGGCTCACTAAGAGCCGGCAAAATCGATATACAGTTTGCGCCTAGCATTTCTTCTACCTGTCCCGTAGTACGAAACACTTTATCTGTAAATTCGCGGGCCACGGCCACCCCAAAGCTGAGCATTAGGCCGCCCAACAGAGCTGCCGCAAGGATAACCAGCGTCTTCGGATAGCTCTTCTTGAGTGGAGTAGTTGCCGCGCTGATCACACGAGCTTCGGTGATTGGGAAGGACTGCTGCTGCACGCTTTCCATGTAGCGCTGCAGAAAATTGTCGTACATCGCCTGGTAGCTCTGCGCGTTGCTCTGCAGCTCGGTGAGCTGGATCTGCGCCTGGTTGGTGAGCTGCGATTCCGAGATGACGTTGTTCAAGCTCGACTTGATCGCCTCCTCGCGCGTCACCGCGATGTCGTATTCGCTCTTGTAAGATTCCTGGATGCGCCTCAGCTCATCCTGGATGTTCTTCTTGATCTCCGCCATCTGACGCCGGAGATTGACCGCGGCCAAATGATCCGAGCCGTATTTGGCTGACCAGATCGATTCCTTGGAGGCCATGTCGACATATTGGCCGCGCAGCTTGACGATGGTGTCGTTCTTCAGCGCGTCCGCAACGTTGGCGTCCGGAATATCCTGCTTCTGGATGTCGTTCATGCGATCGAGCCGCGCCTTGGCCTCGGCGGTCGCCGCATGCGCCAGAACGAGCTGGCTGTTCACTTCCGCAAGCTGCTGCTCGTTCATCAGCCGCCCGCCGGTATCGACGATGTTGTTGGCAATCTTGAAATCCACCACCGCCTTCTGCGCGGCCGAGGCCTGGGTACGCAGCTCCTTGATGCGGTCCTGCAGCCAGACGCTAGCGCGCCGCGTCGCCTGGTACTTCGCCTCGAGCTGGTCGACGATATAGGCGTCCGCGATCGAATTGGCGATCTTGGCGGCTTTGACGGGATCCTTGGAAGTGTAACCGATCTCCATAACATAGGTCAGGCCGAGCCGCTTGATAGTGCGGTTCTTCTCGAAGTGCTCCAGCGCCTTGCGCGTCTGCTCGAATTCGGACGACGGCTGCCCGCTTGAAAACAGACCGGACACGAACCCAATAATGGACCCAAGCAGACCGCCACCGCTGCCGGTGAACTCGGGATCATCGATCAGGTGCAGATCGCGGATGACTGCGAGGCTGATGTTCTCGGATTTCAGAATCTCGACTTGGGTTTCCACCGTGGCGGAATCAACCGCGATATCTCCAAGTACTGATTGCTGCTGAAACAGCTGCACCTTGCGGGTGTCGATCACCATCGAGGCGGTGGAGGTGAATTGCGGCGCGGCGGTGAAGAGATAGAGCAGTGCCAGGATGACGCAGGCCGATACGATCGCGACCATGGTCGGGAACTGGCGGCGGGCGATTTCCAGGTAGGAAGTCAGCGTCTGCGACGGAGAGCCATCGGCCTCGGCGAAATCACGGTTGATCTCCGAGGTCGGCTTATTCACCTGCAACATCTAGCAATTCCTGAAAATGAATCGATGTGTCTTGTTGGGATCAATGGGCGCCAAAAGCCAGAATGCGTCTGGAGCAACCCGATGCCAAAACCCGCGCTGCGCGCATCTCTAGCACAAGCCGGCCTGCAATTGAACGCGCTCGATGCACCGCACAGCACTTCTTGCGCGACATTTTGCAGGAAGCTTAACGGCAAAACGAGAAAGCGGCGCGTTGAGGCGCCGCTTTGGTATCTAGCGAATGAGGCAGCCGGGAGGCTCAAGGCCTCCGGGCAATTACGGTCAATGCGAGCTGATCCGCTGCGCGGCGTTGGACGTGCCGCCCACACCGGCCGAGGCGCCCTGGGTAATCGTAGTCGCATAGTGCAGACCGCCAAAGGTCGGAGCACCGTTGTTCGACCCACCGGTGTTGCCGGGATTGCCGATCGGCCCGCCCGCGCCGGAGCTGCCGCCTGCGCCGCCGCCGCCGGCCGCGGCGATCGCAACGTCGCCGGTCGCGGCCTGGTAGGCGGCGATCACGTCAGGCTTGCCGGTGCCGGCGATCGCGGTCTGGATCTCATTGGCGAAGGCCTGGTCGGTTTGCGCGGCCATGCGGGCGACCTGGGCAAGGCCGGCGACGATCGCGCGGATCTGGTCCGAGGTGGTCGCGGGATCCTTGAGCAGGCCGATCAACGCCGGCAGGGTCGTGGGATCGGAGGCGCCGAGATCGCGGACGCGCGAGATGAGCTGCGCGCCGGCGGGATATTGTGCGAGAAGCGTGGCGGGCGTCGCCTTGAAATCGGCGATGACCTGTGGCGGCAGCTGGCGCTGCGGCGGATAGATGGCAGCGCTGGCGGCCGTCGAAATGGTAGCGGCCAGAGCCGCGGCCGCAGCCAAGCGAAGCGCAAAACGAATGGCGCGCATAATTAACCTCCAAAATATCGGCTTGCCCCCTGCTCGGGCAATGACGCGAACGATGGTGGGAAAGTAGCCGAACAACCCTCGCCTGTCTACTCATGCTGAAAACTTCGTAAACAGGCGCAACTGCTTCAAAAGTAGACAGTTTTGTTAAGCTCACGGCTGCGCACGGAGGCTCTTTTCGCTTCCTCTTCCCGCCTTTTCTTGGCGCCCTCTGCAACCGGCGGCTCAAGCTCCGAGGACGCCCCGCCGGAGCGGAAGGATTGCGCCAGGCCGGCGCCGAAAAGCGCAAAAAACGGAATAGCATAACCGGGGATCTGCAGTGTGAAGTCGAGGCAGGAGTGCAGCAGCGACAAGGTCGCGGTGGCGCTTGCGGCGAGCGGAATGATGACGTCGCGCCGCCGGCCGAACACGCCGCGCGCCAGGATGATGAACATGATCGCCCAGGCGATTGCCACCAGCAGCGCCAAGGGAATGCCGACATCCGAGGCAAGCTCCAGGGGCGTGGAATGCGCGATGTCCCAGATACCGCGAATCGAGATGTTGGGGCTGCGATACGGCGGGAACGCCCATTGGAAGGTGCCCATGCCGGTGCCGAACCAGGGATTGTCCGCGATGATTCTGAGCGTGGATTTCCACGCTTCGATGCGTCCCTCGTCGACCAGGCCCTGACTGTCGAAGCGGCTGGAGACGCGGCCGCCAAGCAGTTGCATCAGGCCGAGCGCCACCGCGATCCCCGAACCGAGCGATATCCAGATGCCGGTCCGCGGCGGCAGATCCTTGCGCAAGTAAACCGTAAACGAGACGATCATGGCGAGCAGCGACAGCGCGACGCCTGCACGCGAGCCGGTCATGAACATCGCCATCAGGCAGATCAGGAGCGCCACAAGCTGCGGCATGATATCCCGCGGCGGGATCGATCGAAGGTCCATGGAGAGGCGCTTCCATTCGATGTGCCGCTCGGGGATCCGCTTTCGAACGTCTTCCACGATCAAAAGCATCCAGATGACCGCGCAGGAGCCAAAATACGCCGCCGCGGTGTTGCGGTTGATGAAGGTGCCGGTGACGCTGCCGAGATACGCCGTCTTGTCCCGCCACAGGATCATGGTCGGCTCGATCAGAAACGAAGAGACGCCATAGAAAGCGTAGATGCTCCCCGAGATTGCGAGCACCCAGAGCATCTGCCGCGCCCGCTCGCGCTTGGCGCCGACGGTGATGCCGAGCAGCAGCGAGAGAATGTTCGCAAGCGGTGCTCCCAGCGCGAAGAACGCCTGGTTCTTGACGATCGATGCGGATGGTGTGATCGGCGTGCCCAGCAGATCCGAAGCCTGCCTCCAGATCGGATTGAACGGTGCAATCCAGGGATCATCGGAGAGCTGCTCATGCAGTACGAAAGCGTATCCGGCGACGATCACGAAGATGCCGCCGATCATCCAAAGATGCGGACGCCGCAAATCGCGCGTGGGCGCCACGATCAACGCCAGCCCTAAGCACAGGCACCAGAACGCAATCGAGAGATCGTTGGTCGAGCCGAATGGGAACGGTGCGCCCGCCATCACAAAGTAGAGGATGAAGGTGGCCGGGAAACTCCACGACCACCGGATGTCCAGCGATGCAAATCGCATCCTTGTCCGCAAGGCCTCTTAAAAGAAACAATCGATCGGATAGATCTTCAGATCCACATTCAGGCGGCTGTTCCGGGTTTGCGCCCGGAAAGCGTAGAATACTCCAAGATCATCGCTCCCCTGATCGAGTTTTATTCCAGGGGTTAATTCATCGGGCGGGACCAGAAGGCCGATGTGCCGGTTGATTGCGGAGATCTCGATCCGCTCCTCCCCCTCGCCAAAATGGCCGCTGAGCTGGGTGACGGTGACCTTGGGCAGGCCGCGCCGCTGGTGGCAGACCTCCTCCTCCCAAAGCTTGGTTTGTTGGACGAGCGGCTTGCCTGAACCCTCGGGGATAGTGATGTCCGGGAATGACGGGTGCAGCATCCCGAAGAACTTGCTCTCCCTCGAGTTGGCCGACAATCGGACGGTGAATGTGAGCTCCCCCTTGGCGCTTCTGAAGTGCTGGAAGATTGGCGCGTCGGGCTCCGCAGAGACCACTACGTCGATCCGGTGGCGGATGCCGAGCTCACCAGGTGCGCCAAAAGCCTTCCCCAATGGCGCAAGCCCCACGGCAAATGGGACGAGTGCCAGACAACGCGAGACTGCTCGAAAGCGCATGATGCCTCTTGCGACCCTGCAGGGTGACCGATGACGGGTGCGCCTTACGCGGTGGCGCCTTGATCCGGATCTCCTCGATCCGTTCACGTCATAAGTGAACGCGAGGCCCTGGATCTTCGAACGAACCCCGGATCCCTTAACGAAAATGGCACCGGGACAAAGCCCGGTGCCATCGATCGTGGTGGATCAAGAAGGCGTCTTACGGCGCCAGCTTGATGTTGTTGCGGAAGATCAGCGCATCGTTGCCGAGGTTAATCGCATCAGCGCCGGTCGCCATGATCACCCGCAGGTAGGTCAGGAACTTAGCAACTTCGACGTTGCGCGAGTTCGAGACGTAGATGACGTCGCCGTTCTTCATCATGACCTTGGTGGCGAGGAAGAAGCCGCCGGGATCGCGCAGGTTGATGCTGAAGATGACCGGGATGGTCTCGGTGGTGTACTTGTTGATGTCGATGCCGAGCTGGGCAGCGACCTCGCGCGGCTCGCGGCGATAGAGGAACACGCCAGCCGGTTCAGCCTGACCATCGAGGAGACCGCCGGCCTTGCCGACCGCCTCGCCAAGGTTGATGCGCCAGGCGTCGAAGTTGAATTCACCGCTCTGGCCACTGGCGCCGAACGCCAGGAACTTCTGCTGTTCGCGGTAGACATAGATGCTGTCATCCGGACGAACAAAGATGTTGTTCTCAGGCGTCATCACGAGATTCTCGAATGGCACGGTCGCCCGCCTGCCGCCACGCTCCAGCATGACCCAGGTCTCGAAGCCCTGGCCCTTGATGCCGCCGGCCCGGGTGATCGCATCGAGCACCTTGTCCTTGGCACCCGCCGCGCTGGCCGGATAACGCGCCGGCGTATTGACCTCGCCGAGCACGCTGATGAGCTGCGTCCGCTGGCTGGCCATGGCCACCACGACCTGCGGCTCGATGGCGCGATTGGAGATTTTCTCGACGATCGCGCGCTGGATTTGCACCGCGGTGAGGCCCGCCGCCTTGACCTGGCCGGCATAGGGCACCGTGATGAAGCCGTCATTGTCGACCGACTGGTCCGGGATCGTCACGAAGTTGCCCGGACGGACGCCGGCTTCGGCCGGAATGAACAGACCGCCTGCCGCGGCTTCGAAAATGGTAACGCTGACCACGTCGCCGATGCCGAACACGATGCTGGCCGGAGGCCGCTTGTCCGTAAACGCACCGGCGAGCCCCTTCGGCTCATGCGTATGCAGAATGTTAACCGTAGCCGGGTTGAGCGGCACCAGCTCATAGGCCGGAGCGTTCTCCGTCTGGACGTGATTGTTAACATCGTCGATCAGCGGACCCGAGCCCGGGTTGGTCGAGCACGCCCCAAGCGCCAAAACGGCCGCCAGAAACGCCGGCTTGAATAGATAGGTCTTGGCAAAGGAATGCATCAACGCGCCCCATAGTCCCCAATTACTCTTGATTGGTACGGCGGAGTGGATGGTGCGACAAGGGTTCCGGGGCCGGGAACGCCCAATGAGTCCGCTACTGTTGCGTGCGGGCCACTGTTTGGGGCCCAGTTTAACCCTTTGTGACCATTTGTTGTATTTCGTGTGCTCGATCTGCGAGCAGGCCGCTCACCCGAAGGGCGAGACTTCTCGGAACGCGGATGCTTCTGATAGGATTCGCACCATCCCAAGGAACTTGTCCGCGTGCCCCTTTCCATCTTTGTCGCGCTTCTGGCTGGATCGATTCTTGATCCGAGCCCCAAAGTTGGGCCGGGCACCCCAGGCAAGAATCCCGCCTGGACGACGGCCCTTTGTGCCAAGTCTCTTGGCGTTGCGAGGAGCCCATCCGCCTGCCTAGGCGCTCCGATCCTTCGGATCGCGGGCCCCTCCTCGCCTCCCTCACTGTCGTCCTCGGTCTGGAAGTTCAGCAGGACCCAAGGCACCAAGGAGGGCGAGAGCTTTGCCGCCATCACCAAGACGGCCGACACCACCCAATCCGACCCGGACTTCGCCGGCCTAATCGTCCGCTGTGCGCCCAAGGGCAAGGTCGATGTGCTGGTGGCCCTGATTCGGCCCTTCCCGCCGCGGAGCCACCCCCAGGTCACGATCGCCGCGAGCAATGGCGGGACGCTGACGGTCGAGGCCAGCATGGCCGCCGCCGGGGCCGCTGTCCTGTTGCCCGATGAGGTCTCGGCCTTTGCATCAGGGAAATGGCAGACGACGCCCTCATTGGCGGTGACGGTCAAGGAAAGCGACGGCGAAATCAAGGGCGTGGTTAGCCTAACGGGCTTGCGCGAGGCCTATAATTCGCTGGTGGCCAATTGCGGCCAATAGGCCAAATTTAGCCATAACACTTAAGGGTCCTTTTAGGTTGGGGAACCTAAGGTCCGAAGCAGGGGAGTGCTTCGGATGACCGAGCTTTTGATTTTCAGCTTTCTCGCAGGCGCCGTCCTGGGCCAACGCTTTCGCGTCCTGATGCTGCTGCCGGTGACCTTCTTCCTGGTGCTGACCGTGCTCCCCGTCGGCCTGATGACCAGCCTCGGCTTCCTCGCAGGTTTGGAGGCCGCGGTGTTCGCAGCAATTGCTTTGCAGGCCGGCTATCTCTTCGGCTCCGGCGCGCGCTTCGCTCTCGCAGCCAGCAGGGCCGCCCGCGTGTTCGCCCGCCCGGCCAAAGCAGCGCGCTGATTCCGTTAACTGAGCTCCACGATCGATCTCCCTTGGTTGGTCTTCACGACCTGACGGGCACCGATAAATCTTCTGCGAGCGCGCCATAGGCTTGAGGCGAAGCTGTTCGCAAGGGGCAGACCTGGTGTTTCAAAACGGATCGACGGCTTGTATGGTGACCTGACAGGTTCAGGATTCCTCGTCGAGCGCGCCGTTTGTCCCTCGCTTATTTTGCCCTCATCATTGCAATTGTTTCCGCTTCCGTTCTCGAAATTGCCGGTGCCAAGTTTGGTGCGCAGCTCGGGATGATGGCTGCGGCGCTGGGCCTATTGGCGACCGCCGCAAACGCGCACAAAGCCGACTACGAGCACTATCTGCGCGCCACGCATTTCGGCTGGTGGATTCTCGTTGCCATTCCGCTCGGCATTGCGCTCCAACTCGCGCCGGTTTGGCTCGGCTTGGCGCATCCGATCTGGGCCAGCACCCATGATGCCCTGGGCGGCGTGCCGCTCGGGCCGATCACGGCCGACATCGGCTTGACGCTCAATGCCCTGCTGCAAGCCGTAGCGGCGGTCTCGCTGCTCGGCGTCACGATCGTGGTGGTCCGCGACCGCAGCCGCGCTGAACTGGTGCTCTTGGTGCTGGGCGGAACGACCGCCATCGCGGCCCTGGCCATGGACCTTCATCGGATCTTGCCCGGATTGATGGCGGCGACGCCTGCCGATCTGGCCACCACCATGGCGGGCCTTGGCATCATGCTCAATATGGCCGTCATGCAGCTTGCCGCCGAGCGCGCCGAGACGCGTCACTCGCTGCTGCGCTCCATCACGATCGGTCTTTACGGCCTGCTCGGTGCATTGGTGAGCGCGCTTGCGATCTTCGGTTTCTCCAGCGCCAACAGTGCGGTCGCAGCCGGCTTCGGCATCGTGTTGATCCTGTTGGTCCTGGTGATCCGCAGACTTGACCTGTCGCCATTGGCCGCCGGCGCCTTGGCTGCAGCCGGGCTGATTGGCACGGCGATTGTCCTGACATTCCTGTTCGAACAAAGCTCCGGGCTTGCCCTCCTGCGCCTCGTCCCTGACGTCGGGACCGAAACCAAGGCCGCGCTGGAGCGGATGTTGGCCGACACGCGATGGTTCGGTGCGGGGGCCGGGACTTTTTCGGCCCTCGGGCGGATCTATCAGAGCGACGCAAGTGAGGTCCTATTGGCCCCCTCGACAGCGACAGCCATCTTCGCCGACATGGGATGGATTGGTCTTGCGGTCGCAGGTGTGGCGTGCGTGCTGGCCTTGATCCGCTTGTTCTTTGGCGCCTTGCAGCGCGGGCGCGACTCGTTCTTTCCGACGGCCGCCGCAGCCTGTGTGTTGTTTGCGCTGGTTCAGAGCTTTGCAGGTCCAGGATTGCTGCACCCGGCAGCAATCCTGTGCTTTTCAGTGATCCTGGGACTGGGGCTCTCGCAGAGCGTCAGCTCACGATAGGCCAAGATCGTTAGGCGTCGCGATCGCCGCTTAGTGAGGCCCAGAAGTATGGGTTCTTCGGCGTCTGGATCCGGACCCAGCGATAGGACTTCTTCGACCATGGCAGGATATGGCCGGTAAGGTTGTCCAGCACGAGATCGCCGGCCGTGGTGCGCACCACGACCACCAGATGATGCTCACCCCAGGGCACCACGACCTCGCTGAGCAGCACCGAGCGCGCCGGGAATCCCTTGGCGATCAGATCGTGGCGTTTTGTCACAGCATAGTCGTTGCAGTCGCCGCTCGCAGGATGCAGCAGCCACTTCTCCCCGCGCAGCCCTTCCAGGTTCGGCTCAGGACGGATCGAGTCGTTGACGTCCCGATTGACCTGCTGAAGCAGCGCCAGGCGCTCCGGCGTCAGCTTGAGGCGACCGCCCCGGAACACGATGCGCTGCGTTGTCGGCTTACACTCGTCCTTGTACTTGAGGCAAAAGATCGTGAAGGCCATCGGCGCCAGCGTGGGCTGGTCGAACTTGATGTGCTGGATGGCGCCCCGCAGCGCCGACGGCGCGCCAACGAAAGCGGCCTTCGCGCTGTGCTGGACCCCGACAGCCACCGCAACAGCGGCCGCGGCCGCCAGGAACTTTACAACTTTGCGCATGTCGCGCTCCCCATTCTTGTCGGGGAAACGCTACGCGAGACCTCTTGAAATACGGCTCAAAGGCCGCACGATCCTTTAATCAAAATGCGGATGTGTCCGTCAGAAACAATTAAGAATACCGATCCCAGACTTGTTCTGCTAAGAGCGTTTCGGCGTCCGCTCGCGACGCAAAAGGCGATTCGACCGACCTGATGGGCCTATCCACACGCTTACGCAAGAAGATCAAGCCGCGGCTCCCCGACGGCGTGAGAATCTATGCGATCGGAGACGTGCATGGCCGCGCGGATCTGCTTCAGTCGCTGTTAACCGTCATCGACGCCGACCTTGCCCGGTCTAAGCCTCGCCGCGCAATTCAGGTCTTTCTTGGCGACTATGTCGATCGCGGTCCGGACTCTCGCGCCGTCCTTGATCTGTTGATCGAACGCTCGAAATCGCACGAGACGGTGTGCCTGAAGGGCAACCACGAGGTCTTCCTGCTCGAGGTCTTGAAGGATCCATCGCGCCTGCAGGAGTGGCGCCACTATGGCGGACTTCTGACGCTGGTGTCCTACGGCATCACACCGACGATGAACCCTACGCCAGAACAGCAGGCCGAGCTGATCGAGGCGCTGAACCTGGCGATCCCACCGGAGCACCTCGCCTTCCTTCAGCAATTGCCCTCGTCCTTCACGTGCGGCGACTTTTTCTTCGTCCACGCCGGCGTCAAGCCGGGCATTGCCCTCGATCGGCAAAAGGACGAGGATCTGCTTTGGATCCGCGAGGAATTTCTCGAATCCGAGCGGCGCTTCGGCAAATATGTCGTGCACGGACATACACCGGTCAGCACTCCCGACATCCGCCCCAACCGCATCAATATCGACACCGGCGCCTACGCGACCGGCAACTTGACGCTGCTGACCATCCAGGGCGATAGTCTGCTCGCAATTTAATAATGGTCGCCGCGCGGCTGGTTCAGCCTTCCGGCATCACCTGGTTTTCGGATTCGATTTGTGAACCGCATTGTCCCGCTTCGTATCATCGGAATTTGTGTCTCGCTTGTCCTTGCGCTTTATGCAGGCTTCACCTTCTTCAGCGATCTGGTGCGGCCGGGCTTTCGAGCGGAGGATTTATTCTCAGGCGTGCTTCCGCCCGACAACGCCAATCTGACCATCGCCCGGCTCGCAGCCCGTGTCTCCTTCGACGGCGACTCGTTTGCGAATTATGCCGCTGCGACGGCTGCGAACGTTCTGCATCGTCCGGCATCCGATACGACGAAGAGAACCGAAGAAAACAAGGCGGCCCAGGATGCCGTCATGTCCGCGCTGAAGGTCTCGCCGATCCGTCCCGCATTGTGGCTCACGCTCAGTACGGTCAAGGCGCAAGTGGGGGAGCCGACGACGCCCGCATTGAAAATGTCCTACCTGACCGGGGCAGTGCCGGTTGATGTTGCCTTTTCCCGCGTCCAGACCGTGACATCGAGCGTGGCTGCGGCCGACGATGAGATCAGGCTGCTGGCACAATCCGACATCCGCTCGGCGCTCGCCAACCGCGGGCGCTACGCCCCTCTTCTGATTGCTGCTTATGTGCAGGCAACCCCTCAGGGCAAATCGCTCCTGACGGAATCAGCACAAATGATCGATCCCAAATTCAAGGATATCCTGCTTCGGTACTGACACCGAACGCGGCTTGATCGGGTGCCTCTCAGCGCCCCGGTTTCGGGGCCACGGGCACGAAGTCCTGCTCGCGGCGCGGCAGGTCGGACCTTCCCTGGTAAATGAACGTGCCCTTTTTCGTGGTGACGATGTCGCCTCGCTGCAGACTTTCGTCATTGAGAATACGTTCAGTCGCGACAAGATCAGGATCTTCCGGGACAGGCTTGTAGAGTTCGGGATGCTCGCGACGCTCGCGCGAGGCTTCCTTGGCGCGCTGCCTGGCCTCGTCGATCCGCTGCCGCCATTGATCGCGCGTCAACTCGGGCTCGCTGGGCGGAAGATAATCGTTGATGGTCGGTGCCGGCTCGTCTTCCGCAAGGCAAGGCGTTGGGTCAACAAGGCAAGCTCCAAGACCTCCTGATGCCGCAACGAGGGCGCCAAGCATGACGCTGCGGAGCGCGCCATTTAACAACAGATCACGTCGAGGGGTATGCACCGTAACGTCTCCAAGGACTGAACATAAAAGGGACTGGTCACAAAAAGGGACTGATCACCTACCTGTCTCAAGCTTATACCCTTGCTGATGGTCCTCAACGCCAGCAATTTCCCGGCCGGCGGAGGGGTGACGTCAAGCGGGCAATGACCGGCCCAGTAGCCCGGCCGTCCTCAAAAATCGAAAAACAACCCCATGCACAGTAGCGGCAACAGCCGGACGGAGGTCTACTGTTTTCCCGAAATGCACTTGACCCTTCGGGCAAAACAAGCGCATTATCGCATCGGCCAGCGATTAACGCCGAGCTGAGCCGCTACCCCGTGTTCTGTTGCCGTAATAAGGCTGGGCCCGCCCGCCTCTGGTGATCGGCGGCTGAATTTGGCTAGGGATATTCGGCGTCGCCGTGCTCGGTGATGGCTGCGACGGATTGACGATAATGACGTTACGATCAGGCGTCGAGGGGTCATTGACCCCCTGCGCCCCGACGGCTGCGGGCACGAACAGCGCGACCGCGATCAAAGCTAAACGTTGCATGCGATATCTCCCGATCAGCAACGTTAGGGTGGCGATCACCGTTCCTTCACGGCTGCTTCACGGTTCCTTGGGGTTTTACCGCCGCGGCACCGCAACGAGCTTGCCATCCCTCCAAACGCCCTGGGCCGCTGTTCCGCTGGGCAGGGTACCCGGCGCCAAATTCCGGATCGCAGTGGGGCGAGAAGCCTCGGTCGTCTGGGTCTTCTTGGTGGTGGTCGTGGTGATGATGCTGGTGCTGGTCAGATTGGCCTTGTCCTTGACCCCTTGTGCAAAGGAAGGCGGCACCAAAAGGGCCACAAACGTGAGTGCCATTAAACCGTTGCGCATGATCAAACACCTGAATGAGAAGCTCGCCGGAATGTCACAGGTTTTCGTCCAAAAGCAAGCTCCTTGGGACGGCCTGAAGAGGCTCTTGCAAGCTTGACCATGGAGCGACCGCTCTCGGAGAGGCGGGCCTGATGTGGAAAAGCCTAGCGAAACAGCCTCATCCGAGCTACTTGATCGACCGTAATGACCGATCCCGGCGACACTGCGGCCAACGCTCCTAACACGCGAGAGATCAAGGCCGGCTTTGTCCGCCTTTTGTCGGATCGCATCGGAGAGACCTCCGCCGATCCCAAGCAGCTGCGGGAAATCGTCTACGAGCTCGCCCGCGTCAAGCTGCGCGAGCAATTTACCCACGCCGACGCGCGGGAATCCCGTGATCTCCTGCAAATCCTCGAACGCGCCATCGAAGAGGTCGAGCGTTCCTTCAAACGCAGCGTCGCAGCAACGCCGCAAAACGTCGCGGAAACATCCGCTGCTGTTCCTCCCTCAGTCGCTTCCCCGAGCCCGCCGCCCATTCCGGCAGCGCCTCCTGATTTGACCGTAGCGGCCGCTCCTCAGCCGGCAGAATCACCGTCCAAGTCCCCAGACCGCCCCAAGCGAAGCCGCGCCTTCACATCTGCCATTCGATTGGCCGTCCTGCTCCTGTTGATCCTGGCGGTTGGAATCGGAGTGGCCTATTGGCCGCGGCTCAAGACACACTTCGCCGCCCTCTCGCAGCTCGCACAGCGACAGGCCGCGTCCCGGGATGCTCAGCCGCAGCCAGCGGCGCCGCCGAACCCAGGCGAGACCGCGGAACGGAGGCCGGATAGCCAAAAAGAGCCGGCGCCGCCGGCACAACCCTCGATGCCGTTGCCGACAACGTTCGGAGTCTACGCCCTCAGCGGCGGCCAACTCCAGGAGCTCAAGGCGGTCCCTGGAAAGATCCCGGACCGGCGCGTCGCGATATCGGCGGCCATCAACACGCCAAGCGCAACCAATCTGACGAGCGGAGATGTCAAATTCATCGTGTTCCGCCCGGATGGAGGGATGGATACAAGCGTGACCGAGGTTCGGGTCGTCGCCAAGGTCTCCCGCGCGATGGGCGTGGACGCCACCGGGAAGGCGGCCATGGTCAGCGCCGGCGATGCCTGGGTCATCCGCAGCATGTCCTACCCCTATAAAGTGGGCCCCGTTGAGGACCAGCCTAGAATGCTGTTGCTGCAGCCCGAGGAGGAGGGCTTCGCGCTTGCCCCGGGACGCTACATCGTGGTCGTCAAGGGCATGGGCTACGACTTCACGGTCGCAGGGACAGTCACCGATCCCAATCAATGCGTCGAACGCATCAACGCGACTAATGGTGCGTTTTATTCCCCCTGCCCCCCACCCCGTTAAGCGCGAGGACGACCAGCTTGCCGGGTTGCCTGCCTAATTTTTGGCTTTGCTATCCTGGGGCGCATCGGCCGGCGCGTCGTCAACCTTGCCGTTGTTCGCGACACACTTGTTGAAATAGTCACGCCGCTCCTTGGCAGAGCCCTTGGAACTGCCGGCGGCCGGATTGCCAACCTGCTTTGGCGGGAAAGCCTTTGCGGCCGCCGCGTCACATGTGCGCGCCACTTCGGCGGTGATGGCAGACGCCGTCGCGGGAGCAATCAGCGCAAACAAGCACGCTAGTCCCAACAACCTCCGGATATCTCTGACGGGCACCTTTCTCACTCCTTTGATCCACGCCGCGTGACAGGGACCATATCAAAGACGGCCGAAACGCCCAACCGCAAAGAAGCCCGGATCATCGCGCCACAGCGCGTCGATTCGAGTGCTGGACGCTCTTCTGTGAAACAGATGCCGACTAGCTGTTGAGCTGCGGCGGCTTGAAATCCGGGAAGCGGGTCAGCATTGCCGCCTTGACGAATTTCAGGTGCGCAATCGTGCTGCTCAGCTCTTTGAGCCTGCGCTGGCCGTTGGAGATATCGGCGGCGAAAAGGTCTTGATGATGATTGTCCAGCGGCTCTCGCTCCAGATATTCGTCAGTGCCGTTGCCAATGGTGACCGAGGCGCGCGCAAGCGCGTCATCGACACGCCGATTGAGGCCGGCCTGCTCCCTCTCCGCCTCCTGCAGCGCAGTATCGAGCGCTGTCATGATCGCCTCGATCCGGACGCGATCAGTCTCGGCGTCGCGCTCGGCCGAGCGGGCTTTGAAGCCCTTGTCCTCACGCCGGGAATTGAGGAGGTTGTGCGCGCGTGCCCTCAGGAATAGCTGGAACATTTGGGCCATCCCACGTTCGGATTTGAAGCGGCCACCATCGGTCAAATACGGTTAACAAAGTTTGAACGCTGTCGCCTGCTCGGCTCGACTTTGCGTGATCCAGGTCCGCCACGCCCCCTCATGCTTGAGGTAGAGTTCGAGCCACCTCACCTCGTTTTCACCGGCGACCCCGTCGCTGATGTCACTGGTCGCCGGCGGCACGACACCTTCGACCGGCGACAGATCCAAGGCCTCAAATTCCGCCGTTTCGTCCGACGACAGGCCGATCAGAACGCGATGCCCCTGCGCATCAACGAAATATCTTCGCGGCGCATGGCGCTTTTGCTCAATCATTACGACGACCCTCACGGAGGATCCAGGGGCCGGAGAGTCCTTCGAGCCGCGGACTATAAATGCACACAAAAGCAATCAATGAGACCGCGCCAGCAGGCAGGCCCAGCAACGCAATAAGATACGCCATCTACGATTCCTTACGCACGCCTCGCAATTGCAGACGTCTTTCAAATCTCGCGACAGGCTCGTAAGCTCTAAACTCCTGATCCGGTGGCTCTCAAGGAAAGAGATGAGCTAACCTAACCGATGATCGTTACGAGGTGGGCGGGCTTCGGCCAGCACCGATTGAAGCAGGAGTATAGGGCGCGTAGAGTCGATACCGTGCCGACCGCCTGCGTGAGCGCCATGCTCGCACGCCATAGCCGCAGCCAAAACCAGCCGCAAAAATCGATGCCAAAACCAGAATTGCTGTCATTGGACTGTTCCTAAGTACTCGGAACGCTCCTCCCATCACATTTCATCGTGCAGATGTGACGAGTTCAAGATGGCCGTCGCTGAAACTTTTGTCAGAGGACGATGAAGTTTGTGCAACGGGTTGCTTCAGGATTAATCGCCCGCTGGTTGAGCGGCGCTCTTCAAAGACGGCACCGGGGCGCAGCGACCGCCATCTATTTTTTCGAATTTCTATGCGGGGCCCCTCAGCCGGCGTCAACATGCTAAGACTGCGCGTGAGAGCAGGCTCACCGGGTGAGCGCTGCAGCCTTGCAGATTGAGCGCAGACTGGAAATTAGCGGCTTCGGTGGTTTCAAGTGGTCGTTGGATGCTGGCTCTTCACCGCCGATTGCTGCGAAGCAGCTGCGGGCAGGATCTGGTACCGGGAGGGCCGCGAATGGAATCCTTACTTGACGTCGGCCTCATCCTCTAGCGACGTATTGGACGGATCGATCTCCACGGGCGCAATACGTGCCTCCTGCTGCGAGATCGCGAGCGCCGCCAGTACTGTCCGGTTGGCAATTTCAAGCTTCTGAAAAATGTGATGCAGGTGGACCTTGATCGTTCCATCAGCAACATTAAGACGCCGCCCAATCTCCTTGTTGGACAACCCTTCCGATACCAGAGTCATGATCTGGCGTTCGCGATCGGTCAGCAGCCGTAAGGGCTTCTCGCGATTTGGCGTTTCGTCCTGATATCCCTCCGGTTCAGGCGAGGACACCGGCGATACAGCGTGACCGTGCGCAACCTGTCGCAACATTCGGACCAATATCTCAGGCTCGGCATCCTTAGTGAGCGCACCGTATGCCCCCTCCGCCATCACCGCGCCCAGCTCCCGCTCCGCGATAGAGGCCGTGAAGAATACCACTCGAGTGGCGAGGCGGTCGCCTTTTACCATCGCCAGAATGTCCGGCCCGCTGAGATCGGGCATCGAAAGCTCCAAAACGGCAATGTCAGGCACAAAGCGCCGGATCGCTTCGATGCAGCTAGTTCCGTCCCGGCAGGCAGCCACGATTGCAAAGTCAGGTTGCGCCGTAAGGATGCTGGTGATCCCTTCACGTACGATCGGCTGCCGGTCTGCAATGACTACCGTCGTGCGCCGCATGCGGTCCTCGACCTTGTTATTGCCAAACCCCGCACCGAACCAATTTAGTCCCGTCCGTCGGCATCTTCTTCAAAACTTCGGCCCACACATTAACTTTCATTAGACAAAAATGTCGCGCTCGGTGCCTGCCAAGCCAACAACCTTCGATAGCTATGTTAGCGCATATCTTCCCCTGAGTGAAGAGCCCTCCGGAATAGTACAACGTACCGCCTACGCAAGTGGATCAAGAAAAACTGGGGAAAACCCTTTTTAATCGGTAGTAAACATTATGATATTCGCCTGCAAGCTGCAGGCACGCTCAAGGTTCCATCGGTTTGCCGGCGAGGGCCGAGATCTCACATTCTCGAATCGCGAGTATAACCAACGATATATAGGGGCTACTGCTGTTGGCATTTAAGGTCGAGCATAATCCGCACGCCAAAGGGGGAGATTAGCAAAACAGCGCTGCGGCGCCCTTCATAAATAGTCATACTAATTAGTCGGTGCCTGCGACCGGAAAGATGGCTGCTCACAGATCATCGATGCCGGTCGGGTCAGTGTTTGTAACCAGTAGGTGGCCCATGTATCCTTTAGGTGCTTTACGGGAAACTCATCAGTCCCTTGTTGTACAATTTACGGAATTGCAGAGCCTACGAAATCGCGTGCTCGAGGCGGAGCAGAGAATGCTCGGCAGGCGACGGTCAACCAGACGGTCCATCGGGAAGAGACAGGCCGCCCGGAGGTATCGCCCTAGCCGGCCCTAGCGATATCGGACCTGCATCGCCCTTGCTCGAAGGCGGCCCGACTGTTAAATCCCTGCGCGCCTAGCGGGGTAGTTGGGGACGGCTTCATGGAGACGGGCGACTGGGGTTCGATGACCACGGCTGAGCTGTGGGAACTCTATGACCAAGTGACCTCAGTGCTCAGTCGACGAATGGCCGCGGAAAAGGCCAAGCTCGAGGCACGACTGCGCAAGATTGAAGGTGGGGAGGGCAATCCTCGAACGGAGCGCACACGCCGTCCGTACCCACCGGTGCTGCCGAAATATCGGAACCCCAAGAATCCGGACGAGACTTGGTCGGGCCGCGGCAAGCAGCCCCGCTGGCTCAGGGCGCAACTGCGGGCGGGCAAGAAGCTTGACGATCTTTTGATCGCCCGATCGACGCAACGAAAGCGCCGTCAGAAGACGTAAGACCTGGGAAGATCGGGCGCATGGCGCACCGCTCCGCCCGCATCCCTCGCGCGGACCTGATTTGCCGATGTGCGGGGTCGGCAATCAACGTCAACGATCCCCACAAGTTACAACCTCGCTAGCAGCCCCGGCGGCAGTCGGGTCCACGAGCTCGAGGTAGTCGCGATGGAAGGTCTCCACCTGAATTCGGCGGTCGAATTTCACGCGAACGCTACTCGGATAGGCGCTCCGACCTACGATCGTCCCTTCAAGACCCGCGTAGCTCGGGTGGCGACGACGTCCAAGGTTGCTCATCGTGACGCGATTGCCAGGCTGGATCAGCGACAGTCCCGTTCTCTCGATGCTCCGTCGATCGTGTAGACTGCCCGACGGCTCGAACAAGCCCCTCTCACGCTCTCTCATATCTCCTCCCCAAATTAACCAGCAAGATTATTGATGAGGCGCCGGCATTTTAAGCCATTTAATCCAAAACGCATCCCGCTTTCAATCACGCCTCCCGCTTCGCACCTCGCCAGTGAAATTCGGGGAGAATGCAAGCAAGGTAAGCCGTGCTGCATTTTTCGACTCAGCAGAACCGTTTCTTCTGTTCCGGTGCAGACCAGGGCGGGGATAGCAAGTGGATCGCGTCTTGCTTGGACTATTGATGATCGGCAGCCTGCTACTCACGCTCCACTTTGCAGTCTTAGCGTGGCATAGCTCCGACGAGGATGGCGCAGCTGATATCCTCGGCAACTCGACATTGGTGAACTGTCAGCACAGTGGGTGCAGTCAGCACCGCTCGTTCATCGGGAGCAAGCCAGAATAGCCATGGCGCCGCCTGGCTTCCTCTTGCTGCGCATTTCCTGTGCTGTCCTGCAGATTGCAAATGTGAATTGCCTCACACCGCCCGAATTTGGTTCCGGCTAAGTTATCGCTGTACTACTTGAGGGGTCCCAGGCACCATTGGTCCGCCCGGCCAATTCAGTTGCACGCCTCTTGCATGCGAGTTACGGATGATCACAAATCCCGACGTTGTAAATCGATTGGCTGAAATGATCCGGCGCGATGAAGAGCTCTCTGCGACCGCTTTGGCACTTGCCAGCATGGTATCGCAATTGCAGCGCCTTCGCCAATTGGCTCTCGCAATGAGATACTCGCCGTCATGCACGCTGCCGCCCAACGATTGTCCCGATCGATCGATTTAATTTAGCGCATTATTTTTAATTATCTTTTCAAGCAAGGCGCGATGCGCGCTCGCGGAGCTCGTGCGCTGCCGCTAGTGAACTTCCGAGGGAAGCAGTTCGATCGCCCGATCCCTGTCCGCAATGGCAAGCTTTGCTCTGAGAGCCGGAGCAAGCCTTTCCATGATCGCGTGCCGCTGTGAGCGAATCTCCCGCTCGATCGCGTCCGAATAGACCGGAAGCGCGTGAATTGTTTCTCGCGGAACCCTGCAGAGCACCTCTCCGAACCCGGTAGCGACCCGCGCGCAGAGAGCCTTGCCGTCCCATTCAATGTCGCCGACGAACTCGATTGACATGTCCGCCCCTCGTTGATTTAAAAATTTAAATTTAAATATTTATTTTATTTTGTCGAGGGGTATTATTGCGTTTGAGCGCGGAGCAGCGAGATGATGAATCTGAGGACCTCGATGGTAAGCACAACCCCAACCCCTATGGCTGGCCTCGTTTCCTGCCCAACCGTAGCTTTCCGCCCGGCCGCAGATAGCTCGTTCACATTGATGGACAATCGGCCCCTGGTCTTCAGCGAGCGTAATCAGCAAATCTTCGAACTCAACGGCATCGCCGCTTTCATCTGGTGCAAATTGCTTGAGAGAGCGAAAACCGAGGCGATTACGAAGGAACTGAGCAATTGCGGAATGGACGGCGCCGCGGCCTCTCGGTTGGTGCAGCAGGCCCTAAATCAATGGCTTGAACTGGGACTGGTCGATCTGGAGTGGGAGCCCTCGAGCGACTGGACGCTACACACCCGCTTTGCTCAGCGCACGATTGCCGTTCAATGCTCAAACGAGCGGTTGCTCGGTCTATTGGAGCCGCTCTTTGGACATTCCACGCGCGGTCACGGTCCGAGTGACATCCTCATAGAGGCGGTCGAGAACGCTGATCAGGCATTTTTTCGCCTCAACGGGGGCAGGACCTTCCGCTGCGAATTTGATCAGTTGGCACCGGCGATCAAGGCGTGTTTGACCGAGCGCCTCATCCTGAGCGATCGGGCGGATGTCGCGCTTCATGCGGCTTCGCTCATACGACAGGGCAACGGGCTGCTCGTCTGTGGCAATCCCGGCGTCGGCAAATCAACGCTCTCTGTGCATTTATGCCACGCCGGATTTCAATATGGCGGCGATGACGTGGTGCTTATTGCACCAGACGGAGAGGCCGAGGGACTGCCGTTTCCGCTCACGGTAAAATCGGGGGCTTGGGACATCGTCTCGAGATTGCGCAGCGATCTCAGGGATCAGTCCGTCCATCGCCGGTCAGACGAAGCTCGCGTGCGCTATCTCCCCGCCGTAAACGTGCATCATGGAAGATTTGCAGCCAAATGGATCGTCTTCCTGCAGCGGAGTGAAGGTCTGTCGACCAAGCCAGTCCGGATCGGCCAAATCGATGCAATCGGTAGAATCCTGGAGGGCTCGTTCGCGGCGGACGGTAAGCTATCACGGAGACGATTCATCGCACTGAAGAGGATGCTCGCGGAGGCCGAATGCTTCGAGCTCATCTATTCGGATGCCGCAGATGCCGCGCGTGTGCTCACCGGACTTTGTCATGGCGATTCATAGCTCTGCGCTGCTCAATTTGTGCCGTTGCCTGCGAGGTGTACTGCCATCTGATCCCGATTGGTTCGCCATTCTGGGACTTGCGAACGAGACGCTAACGACGCCAGCCCTGATCGATTTCGTGCACCGGTTCCAGCAAAGCCTGCCGGACGAAGTATGTGCCTATGTGCGAGAGATCCATCGCCGCAATGAGGTTCGGAATCAACGGCTCACTGCCCAGCTGACCGAAGCCGTCGTTGCGCTTAATAATAGAGAAGTGACGCCCGTGCTGCTCAAGGGCGCCGCCACCCTTGTTACAGCCTCACGCGCGCAAGCCTCAATGAGGCTCATGGCCGACATTGATCTTCTGGTCCCGCCGGAGCAGACGCAGATCTCTCTGCAGGCACTCGCTGACATCGGCTACGTCGTGCACTTCCAAACTCCTGCCGCGAGTGAAAAATGGTGCACTGATCTCAAGCGGCCTCAGGATGTGGGAATGATCGACCTGCACCGGACCCTGCCGGGCCCCGCGTATTTTTACCGCCCGGCGGGCGACATCCTGGAGAATAGCAAGCTCACATCGATTGGTTCAGGGTCAGCGTACGTGCCAACAGCAGCTTACCAGGCTCTGTTGCTGACCATGCATGATCAATTCCAGGATTACGACTATTGGGTAGGCGGAATTGATCTAAGGCACCTCCTGCAGCTTCGCGACTTGGTCAACTCGCCGGACGGGCTCGATTGGATCCGGCTCGCCGGCTATGTACCAGGGAAACTGGCGCGAAACGCGCTCGAGACCCAGCTCATCGCCTTGACCGAGTTGTTAGGCGTCGACGTTCCCGCTTCGATGCGCGGCCGGCGCATTCCGCGCCTGCAGTTCAAAAGGCGAATCATGCAAGCACGTTTCCCGCTGGCGCGCTGGCCGCTTCTTGCCGCCGCCGTGCTTGACTACCGCAACTATCGCTGCGGGCTAGGCGCTGAATATCGGGGAGCCGGCCAATCCGGTAATGGCACTTGGGCGATGCCCAAGCGCGAAACCTTTCGGTTCATCATGGAAAGGGCCCGCGCCCACCGGGTCGGCAAGGTCTAGCCAATTGCGGCACCGGCGGCTCACCCTGCCATGTTCGGTTATCGTTCCTTCAGGGCGTGTTCGGCCTGGTCCCGCAATGGTTTCAAGAGGTAAGACAACGCGGTCCTTCCCGGCGTCTTGATGAACACCTCAACCGGCATGCCAGGCAGCAACTTGGCGGATCCCAATTTCGCCACTTCCTCCGGCTTGAGCAGCACCCGGCCAGTGTAGTAGCTGGTCCCGCTGCGCTGGTCCTGGGTGATATCGGCAGACACCAGACTGACTTCCCCATCAATTTCCGGCGTGGTCTTCTGATTGAATGCAGCAAAGCGCATCGTGGCCATTTGGCCGACATAGACTTGGTCGATGTCGCGTGGAGCAATCCTGACCTCGACCGCGAGTGTATCGGCGTCCGGAACAATCAGCATGATTTGCTCGCCCGGGCCGATGACGCCGCCAACGGTGTGCACGCTGAGCTCGTGAACACGGCCGGACTGCGGTGCCCGAATATCAATGCGATTGAGCTGATCGACCGCTGCCGTCTTGCGTTCCGAAAGCTCCGATAGTTTCGAGCGGGTATCGATCAGGTCTTTGCCGACCTCTGTTCGCAAGTCTTGATCGATCTGGATGATCTGCAGTCCGATCTCCGCAATCTTGCCTTTCGACTGGGCAATCATTCCCGCCAGCTGGCTGCGCTCGCCTTCGAGACGGGCGCTATCCCGCTCGAGCGAGTTGAGCCGCGTGATCGGGACCAGATTCTTCTGCCAAAGCGAGCGTACGCCTTCCAGCTCCTGGCGGATCAGATCGACCTCCTTCTGCTTGGCCTCAGCCTGTCCGGAATAGCCTTTGATCTCATTTTCCAGCTGGGAGCTCTTCTCCTCCAACTGGGCCCTCTGGCCGCCTCTCGCCTGACGCCGCAGATTGAACAGCGTACGCTCCGCTGCGATCGCACGACTTGCTTCGGAACTGCTCTCTTTGGTCCGATCGAGGAGCACTTTGGGAAAGACGATCTGATCGGCACCATCGCGCTCGGCTTCCAGTCGCGCCTGGCGCGCAAGGAGTTCGTCCAGGCTTTTCGTGACAATGGTCGCATTTGCCAGGGTTTGGGTCTCGTCAAGCCGGATCAGGATGTCTCCAGCGTTGACGCGATCTCCCTCCCGAACGCGCAACTCGCCGACAATGCCGCCCGTCGCGTGCTGAACTTTTTTCACGCTGGAATCGACCACCACAAGTCCCTGGGCAATGACCGCGCCCGACAACTGGGTGGTCGTTGCCCAGCCACCCATACCGAAGATCACGCAGCCGAACATGACCGCGCCCAGAATCATGTAACGCTGCATTGATTGCATCGCAGGAGCGATCTGGCTGCTCATCACCTATCTCCCATGCCCCTCGGCGACGACCTTGAGAGGTATAGGTGTTCGCAGCACCTTCCTGAGAACCTCTTCTCGCTTTCCAAAAGATTGGAGCCGTCCCTCGCCGACCGCGAGCACATGGTCAACGGCCTCGAGCGCCTTCGGACGATGCGCGACAATCACGACAATGCCGCCGCGCAGACGAACGTTCATAATTGCTTTGCTCAGCGCCTCTTCACCGTCCGAATCCAGATTCGAGGATGGCTCGTCGAGCACGACCAGGAAGGGATTTCCATAGAACGCGCGTGCAAGTCCAATACGCTGTCGCTGACCAGCCGACAGTGCCATGCCGCCCTGCCCGATTTTCGTGCTGTAGGCGTCGGAAAGCGAGAGGACGAGATCATGCACGCCTGCCGCGCGCGACGCTTCCAGGACCGCCGCGGCAGTCGCTTGCGGATCGAACCGGGCGATGTTCATCGCAATGCTTCCGTCAAAAAGTTCAACGTCCTGGGGCAAATAACCGATGTGCTTGCCAAGCGCCTCGGCTGACCAGTGCTCGAGCGCGGCATTATCGAGCTTGACCCGGCCGCGAAGAGACGGCCACACCCCGACCAATGCCCGGGCCAGGGTCGATTTTCCCGATCCGCTTGGACCGATGATACCGACCGCCTCTCCACTTCGCAGCTGGAATGAAATTTCACTGAGAGTTGCCCTCTCGGAATTTGGCGGGGCCACATAGAGGTGCTCGACCGTGAGTGTTCCGGTCGGCGCCGGCAAAGCCAGTCGCTCTTCCTCGGCCGGAAGAAGCTTCAGCAGGCCGTCCAGCCGATGTCCCGACTGACGTGCCGCGACAAATCCCTTCCAATTCGCAATCGCTGTTTCGACAGGCGCAAGCGCCCGAGCCGTGAGGATGGATCCCGCGATGATAATGCCGGCCGTCGATTCCTGATTGATAACCAGCACGGCGCCGACAGCGAGAACCGATGATTGCAAGATCGCACGAAAGATCTTGGAGGCGCCTCCGAGGCCGGCAGCAATGTCGCTCGCCCGCTCGTGAGCCGCAAGATACTTCGCATTGACGTCTTGCCATCGCAGCGCTGCCTGCCGGCGCATTCCCATGGCCTGCAGAACCTCGGCATTTCGTCGGCCCTCCAGAGCCAAGGCACTGCGCGAGACCGCCAGACGCGAAAATGCTTTGGCCGGTCCCCGCGTCCGCGTCTCGGTGGCCACGGTAATGCCGACCAGAACGAACGCTCCGATCAGAGCGGTCACGCCGATCCAAAAATGGAAGAGAAAGCAGATGCCGAGATAAAGGGGCATCCAGGGCAAGTCGAACAGCGCAGTCGGACCGCCCCCGGATAGGAAGCTGCGCACCTGATCGAGATCCCGCAGCGGCTGCAAACCATCGGCGTCCGCCTTGGTTCGAAGAGGAAGCCGCACAATCGCATCAAACACGCGGATGCCCAGACGCTCATCCAGGTAGCGGCCGACGCGGACACTGATGCGGCTCCTCACGAGATCGAGCCCGCCCTGAAACAGATAAAGGGTGATTGCCAGCGCTATGAGTGCAATCAAGGTCGGGATGCTGCGGCCGGGAAGCACCCGATCGTAAACCTGGAGCATGAAAAACGATCCGGTCAGCATCAACAGATTGCTCATGCCGCTGAACGCCGCCAGCGCCCAAAAGACCAGACGGCAAGAACGCAAGACCGATGAGATCTCGGAGCCCGGCTCGTCATAGTGCTCGCCGGCCCGTTGTTGATCCGAGAACAGTCGCAGCCTAAGCGCTTCCAGCACCTGCTTCGCCCAGCCGATCAGCTCGGCAGTGCGAGAACGGAGTTCGGCTTGATGGAGGAAGCGGCCAGCGACAGCGGAGACCTCCGCGAAATAGTCAAAGCACTTCGCCATCGCTGAGAACTGCGCTCGGCGAAGCTTCCGCGG